>NZ_JBIDDK010000010.1:0-252688 GCF_043205095.1 Micromonospora sp. NPDC047557
CGGGGCGCGGCGGCGGGGGGGGGGGGCGGCGGCGCGCGGGGGGGGGGGGGGGGGGGGGGGGGGCGCGGGCCGCGGCCCCCCCCCCCCCCCCCCCCCCCCCCCCCCCCCCCCCGGCAGCGGTAATGGCCTCCCCTCCTGTCAGGATCTGTGGCCATGCCGGAGATCATCGCCCTCGTCGGCGGCGCAACCGCGCTGGTCGCGGCCGTGGTCGCCGGGCTCTACCTCTGGCCGTTGAGTCGCCGTGACCTGCGGCTCCTATCGGTGCCGCCGCTCGACTTCGACGCCGCCACCGCTGTGGCCGAGTCCGTCATGGCGGCGGACGATGCCGACCCCCAGGTCCGGCCGGAGTCTCGTAGCCGCCTGCTGAGCCACGGCTCGCGTACCCACCGGGCCGTCCTGCTGCTACACGGATACACCGTCGCGCCGGAGCAGTACGACGCGTTGGCCGAGGTGTTCTTCGCCCGTGGCTACAACGTGTGGGTACCGAGGGCTCCGCACCACGGCACCGTCGACCGGCGGGCCCACCACCGGATCGAGGCCGGCGACCTGACGACGTACGCCGCCCAGGCCGTGACGGTCGCGGCGGCCCTCGGGGACGAGGTGGGTGTCGTGGGCATCTCCGGCGGCGCGGTGCTGGCCACCTGGCTGGCCCAGGTCCGTGGCGACGTCGTGCGACGGCTGCTGGTCCTGTCGCCGTTCTTCGGCCCTCGGCAGGCCCCGGCGTTCGCGGTCCGGCCCCTCATCACGCTGTACGGGCGGCGCGTCCTGCGCGACCGGGTCACCGCGCGTGGCTACTCACTCGTGGCCGTCACGCGGTACCTGATGATCCTGCGGTCGCTGCCGCGTCGACCCCGACGGACCGGTCTGCTGAGCGCAGCCGTGGCGATCAGCCCGCTCGACGCGGTGGTGGACGCCGCCGCGGCGGTGCGGGTGCCGCGTCGCATCGCGCGGGCGAACGGCATCGACCTGCGCGTCTGGACCCTGCCCGGGTCGCTGGGCGTCCGCCACAACACCCTCGACCTCGCCGCGCTCGGCGACGAGGCCGCCGACGTGCTCCGGCGGTACGCCGACCTCTACGAGGGTGATCCGGCGCCAACCTCCGGGACCTCCGACATCGCCATCGTCGGCGGCTGACAACTGCGGGGCGGCGCGCCGCTGTTCCGGCGCGGCACACCGCCTCACCAGCCCTACCGTGCCGCGTCGCCGGCGGCGTTGACGACCCGCGGCGCGTAGCCGGCGGGCTTGTCGCCGATGGAGAGACCCGGGCTCACCACCCAGGACTGGTACTGCGGGGTGAACATGCGGTAGGGCAGTCCGAGGTTCGGGGCGCTGGCCTCGTCGAGTCGGCGACGGGCGTCGGCCGGGATCTCGAAGTCGAGCGCGCCGAAGTTGCCGGCGACCTGCTCCGGGCTGCTCGCTCCGATGATCACCGAGCCGACGGCGGGCTGCGTGACGACCCAGTTGATCGCGACCTGCGCCATGCTGCGACCCAGGTCGGCGGCCACGCTCTCCAGCGCGTCGATGACCGTCCAGTCGTTGGGGCTGATCTCCCGACCTGCTGCGTTGGGGGTGGTCAACCGCCCGGCTCCGCTCAGGCCCTCGCTGGTCCGACGGTACTTGCCGCTGAGCAGGCCGCCGCCGATCGGGCTGAAGGCGGTGATGCCCATGCCCAGGGTCTGGGACATCGACACGAACTCCGCCTCGATGTCCCGGGTGACCAGGGAGTACGGCAGCTGCAGGTTGATCATCGGGGCGAGCCCGTGCGCCTCAGCGTAGCTCTGCGCGCGGGCCGCGTACCAGGCCGGCACGTCGGAGAGGCCCGCGTACCGGATCTTTCCGGCGCGCACCAGGTCGTCGAGCGTGTGCACGACCTCCTCGACCGGGGTGATCCGGTCCCAGGTGTGCAGCAGGTACAGGTCGATGTAGTCGGTGCCGAGCCGGCTCAGCGACGCCTCCACGGCCCGCATGACGTGCTTGCGGCCGTTGCCGCTGGCGTTCGGGTCGGTCGGGTCGACGGTGTTGGTGGCCTTGCTGGTGAGCACGAGTCGTTCGCGGACGCCGGCCCGGTCGATGAGGCGGCCGAGGATCGTCTCGCTCTTCCCGGCGGTGTAGAAGTCCGCCGTGTCGATGAGGTTCCCGCCGGCCTCCAGGTACTGCCGGAAGATCGGCTCTGCCTCCTCCTCGGTCTTGCCGTACGCGGCGTGGAACCCGTCGACGCCGAAGTTCATGGTGCCCAGCGCCAGCCGGCTCACCCGCAGACCCGAACGTCCGAGCAGGTAGTAGTGGTTCATCGTGGTGCCCTCTCGATCATGATGGGGGCGCGGAGCGGACCGCGCGTCCCTGACCTTTGCTCGCCAAAAATGGACCTGCAAGTCCAGAACTTGGGCTACGGTTGGGCCATGACACGCGCGTTGACCCGCAAGGGTGCGGCGACCCGGGCGCGGATCGTCGCCGGCGCCGCCGCCGAGATCCGCGAGCGCGGCGTCGACGAGGTACGCCTCGAGGACGTGATGGCCCACACCGGCACCAGCAAGGGCCAGCTCTTCCACTACTTCCCGAACGGCAAGGAGGAGCTGCTGCTCGCGGTGGCCCAGCACGAGGCCGACCAGGTGCTCACCGACCAGGAGCCGATGCTCAGCAACCTGACGTCCTGGCCGGCCTGGCAGGCGTGGCGCGACCGGCTCATCGAGCGTTACCTCGCGCAGGGCGTGAAGTGCCCGCTCAACGGCCTGCTCGGCCAGACCGGCCGACGGGCGCCGGGCGCGCAGGCCATCGTGACCGGGCTCATGTGGCGGTGGCAGGAGGCGATCGCCGTGGGCATCCGGCACATGCAGTCGAGCGGTGACATCGCCCCGGACGTGGACGCCGACCGCGCCTCGGCGGCGTTGCTGGCCGGCATCCAGGGCGGCGTACTGCTGCTGCTCTCCACCGGCAGGATCGACCACCTCGAGGCCGCCCTCGACCTCACCATCGACTCCCTGCGGGCGGGTGGAGACCGTGCTACCGACAGCCTTTCCCGCACCTGACGGAGAATGCGACGATCGCCCGGCTGCCGGTCGCGCAGGTCGAGGATGTCGATGGCAACGAGGGCAGCGCTGCTGGGCGGCGGCCGCGGCCGGCGAGTTACTCTGTCGCCCGAGTAACCGGAGATCGGAGCAGGCATGGCAGGTGACGACGACATCTCCGGGTGAGATCCCGGACCGGCCGCCGACCGGCGCGTGATCGCGCCTCCGTCGCCGCGGCCTTAGTCGTCATGCCCTGCTCCCGGGTCACCCGTGTGCACCCGGATCGTCTTTCTCCGAGGTCACCGTGTCTGTTCAACCCCCGCTCATCGCCCATGACCTGGTGCGCGTCCGAGGCGAGCGCCGCGTGCTCGACGGCGCCTCCCTGACCGCCGCCCCCGGCCAACGGATCGGCCTGATCGGTGAGAACGGCACCGGCAAGACGACCCTGCTGCGGGTCCTCGCCGGTGTCGACGAACCCGACTCCGGCACCGTCGCGCGCCCGCCACGCCTCGGCTTTCTGCACCAGGAACTGCCCCACACCCCGTCCGCGACCGTCGCCGCCGTCCTCGACGACGCGCTGCGCGAGGCCCACGAGGACCTCGCCGAGCTGGATCGACTGGGTGCCGCCCTGGCCGACACGCCGGAGGGCTCCGAGCGACACGGCGGGCTGCTGACCGCGTACGGCGAGGTTCTGGAGCGTGCACAGGACCGCGACGCCTGGGACGCCGACCGGCGCGCGCTCGCGGTGCTCGACGGCCTCGGCCTCGGCGGGATCGGTCACGACCGGAGGCTCGGCGCGCTGTCCGGCGGGCAGCGTGGCCGCCTGGCGCTCGCCGCCCTGCTGATCCGCCGGCCGGACGCGCTGCTGCTCGACGAGCCCACCAACCATCTGGACGACGCAGCGGCGGTGTTCTGTGAGGATCAGCTGCGCGCCATCCCGGGCGTGGTCGTGGTGGCGAGTCACGATCGGGCATTTCTCGACGCGGTGTGCACCGACCTTGTCGATCTGGACCCGGCGGTCGAGGGCCCGGTCCGCTTCGGTGGCGGCTACTCCGCGTACCTGGCGGCGAAGCGCGCCGAAGCGCGGCGGTGGCGCCGCCGCCACGAGGAGGAGCAGGCGCAGCTCGCGGACCTGCGGGAGGCCGCCGCCGTGACCGGACACCGGGTCGCGCACGGCCGTGGGCCCCGCGACAGCGAGAAGATGGGGTACGGCCACACCGCCGGCCGGGTGCAGAACCAGATCTCTCGTCGGGTCCGCGACGCCGCTCGACGGCTGGAGCAACTGGAACGGGAGCAGGTCCCCGCACCGCCGGAGCCGTTGCGTTTCCACGCGCCCGCGCTCGCTGCCGACGCCGGCGACGTCGGCGACGAACCCGTTGTCACGATGTGCCAGGTGGAGGTCCCCGGCCGGCTGCGGGTGGAGCGACTCGTGCTGACCGCCACCGACCGGCTGCTGGTGAGTGGTCCCAACGGCGCGGGCAAGTCGACGCTGCTCGCCGTCCTCGCCGGCCGGCCAGGTGGCGATGGAACGGTGTGGCGACGGCCGGATCTGCGCGTGGGTCTGCTCACCCAGGACACCGTCTTCGACTCTCCGCAGCGGACGGCTCGGGAGATCTACGCGGGGAGCGTCGGGGCGCAGCGGGCCGAGACCGTGCCGCTGTCGTCGCTCGGACTGCTCGCACCGGCGGATCTGGACCGGCCGGTCAACGAGCTGTCGGTCGGTCAACGCCGTCGGCTCGGACTCGCGGTGCTCGTCGCCGATCCGCCGGATCTGCTCCTGCTGGACGAGCCGACCAACCATCTCTCCCCGCGGCTCTGCGACGAGCTGGAGGAGGCACTGGGAACGGGACCGGGCGCGATCGTCGTGGCCAGCCACGACCGCCGACTCCGCTCCCACTGGCGGGGCCGACAGCTCACCCTCACCGCACGCCCACCGATCCACCGGTGATCAAGAGGTTCGCGTCACGACACGCCGGTGGGGATGACGCAAACCTCTTGATCACCGAGGCGGGGCGGGGGAGGTGGGGGAGGAGGGGGTGGGGGTTAGGTTGTTCAGGTTTGTTTGGTGGGTGGTGTTGGACCGGATCACTGTGGTGGCCAGTGTGGTGGTGGCCGGGTGGACGCCGCCCTTGCGCTCGGCGGTGGCGACCCGGACCGTCTGCGTGAGGTACGCGCGCAGGTGCGCGGCCAGCAGGCGGTGGAAGGTCTTTCCGGTGGCCGACCGCAGCGCGGCCAGCTCGTCGGCGGTGACCATGCCCGGCATGTCGTGGCCCTCGTGCGGGTTGGTCGTCGGCGCTCCCGCCTCGCTGAGCAGTTGGCGGGACCGGGTCAGGTCGGCACGGTTGCTGGCCCGCACCTCTGTTGCCAGCCGCCGCCAGGCGGGGTCGGTGGTCCGGGTTGGCACCAGGTCCAGCACCGGGAGCAGCCGGTCCGTCAACGCCGCCGTCAGTTGCAGCCAGGCGATGTCGGTGGGGCTGAAGGAGCCTGCCGATCCGACGGTCGACGGTGTGGACGCGGCCGGCGCGACAGTGGGTGGCCCGGCGCTGTCCGCGGCGCCGGGAGACCCGCCGGCACAGCCGGCGACGAGCACCGCCGCCGTGAGCAGAGCGGCGCGAGCGCGCATGCGGCCTCCTTTCGCCCGCGGCGGGCGGGCCCGGCGTGACCGGACCCGCCCCTGCGTACGACGGTGTCGGCTCAGATCGGCCGGCCGTCGTGCCCGCACTTGATGACCGGACGGATGCAGTCCTGGACCCGGCGGGCCATCTCCGCGGCCGGCCAGGCGTTGAAGAAGTCGCCGTGCATGGTGTAGCCCGGCCCGGAGGCCAGCCGGAAGTGCGACGGGTCGCCGTTGACCGGGTACCGCAGCACCTGCCGCAGCTTCGGCACGTGCACCGGGTGGGTGCTCGGGCAGGCCTGGTTCACCGGGTACGCCAGGTGGCTCTTGTGGTCCGGGGAGTCCAGGTCCCGACCGTTCCAGCACTGCGGGAAGTCCAGGTACGACTCCAGCATGGTGCCGGCCGGGCAGTTGACGAAGTCCTTCGACGGCGGCACCTGCCCGGCGTGCAGGCAGGACCAGCGGGCGATGCTGTCGTTCGGCCCGGTGGCCTTCGCGTTGCCCGCGACGAGTCGCAGGCCCTGCGGGATCGGTTGGGTGTTGGCGACGACGTCGGCGCGGACCCCTTCACCGAGGTAGTAGAACGTGGCGATGGCCGGCTCCACCGCGACGTTGTCCCGGTAGAGGGTGGGCACCCAGTACGACGAGACGTCCACCGCCGGGTTGCAGGTGGTCGTGGATTTCACCAGGTCGGGAAGTGTGGTGTTGCCGTTCGTCACCCTGCTGCCGAAGAAGCTGTGCATGTGTGAGGCCCCGGGCAGCCCGGGAAAGACGATCGGGTCGTCGGGCAGCCGGTGGCTGTACGCGCAGTCGGCGGGGAACTCGGCGACCCGGATGACGTTGGCGACCGGGGCGGCGTCGGCCCGGTCGGTGGTCCAGGCCAGGTACGTGCCGAGGAGCGTCAGCAGGGCGCCGATCGCCGTAGCGATGCGTAGCCGGCGGGGGACGTGGGAGAGGGGTGCGGCCCTGTCCATCTCTTACTCCTGTCGGGGACGGGTCAGGGACAGCTCCAACGCCGCCGCCGAAAGACGTCGGAGGGTGTCCTGGCCGAACGGGGTGGTGGCCCGTGAACCGGTGCGAGAGAGCGCTCTCACCGCTTCAGCCTGTGCCAGATGTCGAAACTTGTCAATACGTCCCGCACTTGGTGGGAAGTCAGGCCGGCCTCTCAGCCTTCGCGGCCGGGGAGCATGGCCAGGGCCTTCGAGCGCTGTGCGACGAGGTCGCCGTAGGTGCCGTCGCGCTCGGCCCAACGGTGCATGAGGACGCCCTTCACGAGGATCTCGTGCGGGGTGGGGTCCGTCGAGAGCAGGTGCATGACCTCGGTGGCGAAGTCGTCGAGCGGCAGCGCGTGCGGGTTCACCTTCTCCTGGCCCGCTGTGGCGACGGCCGGGGGGACGAGCTCGACGACGCCGACACCGGTGCCGTCGAGCTGCGCACGCAGGGCCTCGGAGTAGGCGTGTACCGCGGCCTTCGAGGCGGCGTAGCTGGGCATGGGCGGGAACGGCAGGAAGGCGATGCCGGAGGTGACCGTGATGAAGGTGCCGGCACCCCGACGGACCAGGTGCGGGGTGAAGGCGTCGATGACCCGGATGGTGCCGACCAGGTTGGTGTCGATCGTCACCTCTGCCACCCCGAGTTGCGCAGGGTCGCGCAGGTCCTCCAGGAGCATGACACCGGACATCGTCACCACCGTGTCCAGCTCGGGGTAACGGGCGAGCACGGCGTCCCGGACAGAGGCGACAGAGGCGCCGTCCCTGACGTCGATGCTGAACGTGCCGAAACCCTCCCCGGCGAGCTCCGACAGCGCCTCGGGGCTGCGGCCGCCGACGGCCACGGTGCTGCCCGCGGCGGCGAACCGCCGCGCCAGCTCCCGCCCGATACCCGAGGTTCCGCCGACGATGAGAACAGTGCGGTTGGAGAGATCCACGAGATCTTCCCTTCTGTGCGGAGTGCGCCGCCGACGCGTTCGACTCGCGGCGCAAACAGTGATGCTCGCTGTCCTTCAACAGGGCAACCGCAAGTCTCGACGGAATCCGCTGGATGTGGCAGGCCCCCGTTTTCCCAGGTCCTACCAGGGCCCCTCTGCGGCACGCACGCCGCATTACGGTGTCACCATGGGGGATGAGGAATCGGACGACGGCCACCGGCTCGGCAACTACCTTCGTGCCCGACGCGAGCTGGTCTCACCGGCTCAGGTAGGACTTCCTACCGGCGGCAGGCGCCGCGTGCCGGGCCTTCGACGTGAGGAGGTCGCCCTGCTCGCCGGAATCAGCCCCGACTACTACCTGCGCCTGGAACGGGGCCGCGACAAGAACCCCTCACCGCAGGTCCTCGAATCACTCGCGCGCGTCCTACAGCTCGACGACATCGAACGGGCGTATCTGCTCGACCTCGCGGCAGCGCGCCCCAGGGCACCGCGCCGAAAGCGGTCCGAGCACGTACCGGCGCGAGTGTACGAGCTGCTCGCCCACCTTCAGATCCCCGCGTTCGTCGAAGGACGCGCGTTCGATGTGCTGGCCTCCAACCCCATGGCGCTGGCGCTCTCCCCGCGCCTGCGGCCCGGTCAGAACCGGCTCCGTTCGCTTCTCCTGGATCCCGAGGAACAAGCCTTCCACCAGGACTGGACGAAAGCCACCGCCGACTTCATCGCCACCCTTCGCACCACCATCGGCGACGACATCGACAACCCCCGGTTCGTCGAGCTGGTCGGCGAACTCGCACTGTCCAGTCAGCGGTTCCGTACGCTGTGGGCCCGGCACGACGTCCGCAGTCTCGACGGAGGTACGACAACGGTCCACCACCCCGTCGTCGGCGACCTACGCCTGCACCGGGACAAACTCCCCATCGGTGACGTCATCCTCGTCGTCTACTACCCCGACAAGGACAGCGACAGCGACGAGAAACTGCGGCTCCTTGCCGCCCTCGCACACACCGGGACCACCGCAGATCACACACCGGCGGGGCGGCCCGACGCGTCGTCGGACCGCCCCACCCGTTCGAAGAGCTGATCAGAAACCGAGTACGGCCCGCCCGCCGACCACGGGCAGCCGCACCTCACTGTCGTTCGGCGCGACCCGCAACTCGGTGCCGCCCAACGGCAGCAGCGTGTACTCCTGATCGCTGGAGAAGACGACCACCCCGATCCGGTGGCCCGCCGGGAAGATGTAGTCCTTCGGCTCCATGGTCCACCGGTAGTCGTACAGCTTGCCCTGCTTGACCGGCTCGGTGCGCGCGGCGCTCTTGCGGTTCTGCGGGTCCATCCAGCCGCGGGTCACCACGGTCGGCGCGGCGGTCGACCCGGCCGGGCCGTAGTCCACCAGGTACGCGGTGAGGTTCGCGTCCGGCTTGTTGTCGATCGCCATCCGCAGCCGCATCTCCGGGCGCCCCGAGATGCGCACGTTCTGCGTGAGCGTGGGGGAGCGGTACGCGAGCCGGTTGGGGCTGGCCGTGTCCGGATCGGCCACCAGGGTGTCCGGGTGGATGGTCCGGCCCTCGTCGACGAAGCTCTGCTCGATCTTGGCCTTCGGCGGCTTGCCCGTGGTCAGGGCGCCCGGCGCGGTGGCGTCGGTCGCCGCGAACCGCAACCCGACCTCACGCGCGGCGGGGTCGGGCCAGTTGGCGTACGTGGTGTAGGCCCGGTCCTCGCGCTGGAGCACCGCAGTCGGCTCGTCCATGATGCCGTTGCGCACGTTCCACAGCCAGAAGTCGAACCAGCGGTTCTCGGTCTGCTTGTAGGTCCAGGTGTGGCCGTCCGGCAGCGTCACCGAGGCGCTGCTGCCCGGACCGCCGTGCCCACCCTGGTGCAGCCAGATCTTGCGCGGCACGTCGCGCTTCGCGAGCTCGTCCCACCAGCCGGCGAAGTGTTCGGTCTTCACGTTCCAGTCGTTGAGGCCGTGCACGACGAAGACGCTCGCCTTGACGTCACGCGCGTCCAGGTAGTCGCGGTCCTGCCAGAACGTGGAGTAGTCACCGGTGACCCGGTCCTGCTCCTGGGTGATCTGCGCCAGCTCGTCGGCGCAGGGTCCCTCGGCGCGCGCCTGCCCGGCCGTGTACTGGGCCAGGATGTCGAGGTCCTCGCCCTGGAACGTGCCCGGCGCCACTACCAGGCCGTTGGCCCGGTAGTAGTCGTACCAGCTGCTGATCGCGGAGACCGGCACGATGGTCTTCAGGCCCTTGACCCCGGTGGTGGCCACCTGGTTGGGCAGCGTCCCGTTGTAGGAGACGCCGGTCATGCCGACCGCGCCGGTGGTCCACCCGGCGGTGACCGGTGCGCCATTCGCGTCGTACGCCTTGGCCCGCCCGTTGAGCCAGTCGATGACCGCCTTGGTGCCGAGCGTCTCGGCCTGGTCGCCGCTGGTCGGGCAGCCGTCCGAGTCGCCGGTGCCGACACTCTGGCCCAGCACCACCGCGTACCCACGCGGCACGTAGTAGTCGTCCAGCGAGCCGGGCAGGTTGGCCTTCGCCTGCGCCCGCTGGGCCTCCACCTCGACCGCCCGCCGCCCGGAGCGGTCGGTCCGGCCGTTCTGCGGCAGGTCATCGACCAGCACGCTCGGGTACGGCACGTCACCCCAGGTGCCCTTGCGGTACGGGCTGTGCTCGAAGATGACCGGCACCTTGAAGCCCTGGGTGGCGGTCTCCCGGGGCCGGGAGATGTCGATCGCCACCCGGTCGGGACGGCCGTCGTGGTCGGTGTCCACCGGGGTCTGGACGAACACCCGCTCCTCGATGGCGTCCGCGAGCGAGAACACCGGCTGGGTCATGCCGTCAGCGACCACGATGCCGGTGGGCGCGGAAGGCGAGGGCGGAGCGGCCGCCGCGGTCGGGGCTGCGCTCAGCACCAGGGCGCCGGACACGCCGACGCTGAGAAGTGCGAGATGGCGGGGTCGACGCATGCGCGTCTCCCTTCGGTCGGGCTGGCTGCCGGGTCTCGGCACGGACCAATCTCGAAGATCCATTCGTCGCCATGCTAGGTGCGAGTGGGCGTCACGTCGATCCCCTCAAATGATCACCGCCGACCGTTTTCCGGGCCCGGAAAACGGTCGGCAATCGAACCGACATCGAATTGGGCACCGTGCCGACACACGGCGGAAACCCTTGTCCCATCGGGAGAAAAACAGTTTCGTCGCAGGCTGCCGAAGGTCGCGTACCGAGACCTATGATCTTGCAGCAAGTCGCCCAAGAGGCGCATTTGTCCACATGAGACAGGGAGCGAAATGCTCAAAAGAACACGCTGGCTGCTGGCCGTCGCCCTCACGGCCACGGCGCTGACCGCCGTGCCGGGCGGCACCGCCACAGCCGGTCCCAGCGGGGGAGTCCTGCCGGGCACACCCGGCGCCTCCGCCAACCCGAAGACCCACACCGTCACCCTGCTCACCGGGGACGTGGTGAGGGTCCAGAGCACCGGCTCGGGGTGCCCGCAGGCCACGATCCGGCCCGTCGACGCGAACAGCGTGATCCGCCAGACCTGCGGCCCGGACGGCCACCTGCACGTCCTGCCCGCTCGCGTCGAGTCCCAGATCGGCTCGACCCTCGACCCCGACCTGTTCGACGTCACCGCGCTGATCGCCGACGGGTACGACGACGAGACCACCTCCACGCTGCCCGTCATCGTGCAGCCCGCCACCACCTCGGCGCGGGTGGCCGCGCTCGGCGACGTGCGGTCCCTGCCCAGCATCGGCGCGGTAGCCGGTCACGTACCCAAGAAGAGCCCGGCCTCCGCGAAGCTCGCGACCAACTCGCTGCTCGCCGGCGCGAAGAAGGTCTGGCTCGACCGCAAGGTCCACGCCACTGCCCTGGCCGACGGCGGGAAGCCCGCCGGATTGGACCGCAACCTCGACCAGATCGACGCGCCCCAGGCATGGAAGGCCGGCTACACCGGCAAGGGCGTGCGGGTCGCGGTCCTCGACACCGGCGCCGACTTCACCCACCCCGACCTCGCCGGCCGGGTCGTCGAACGCGCCGACTTCACCGCCGAGGGCGGTGACGCCGTCGACCACAACGGCCACGGTACGCACGTCGCGTCGACCATCGCCGGCACCGGCGCGGCCGCCCACGGCCAGCGTCGCGGCGTGGCACCGGACGCCAGGCTGGTGATCGGCAAGGTCCTCGACGACCACGGCTCGGGTGCCGACTCCGGCATCATCGCCGCCATGGAGTGGGCCTCCACCCGGGCCGACGTCATCAACATGAGCCTCGGCGGCAGCGAGGCGGACGACGGCAGCGACCCGCTCTCGCTGGCCGTGGACCGGCTCAGCACGTCCACCGGCGTCCTCTTCGTCATCGCTGCCGGCAACAACGGCGCGCAGATCTCCTCGCCCGGGTCCGCCGCCAGCGCGCTCACCGTCGGCGCCGTCGACCGCGACGACAAGCTCGCCGACTTCTCCAGCCGCGGACCGCTGGTGAACAACCACGCGGCCAAGCCGGAGCTGGTCGCGCCCGGCGTCGACATCGTCGCCGCCCGTGCCGCCGGCACCAACCTTCAGGACCCGATCGACAGGTACTACGAGGGCCTCAGCGGCACCTCGATGGCCACGCCGCACGTCGCCGGCGCCGCCGCGCTGCTCGCCCAGCGGCACCCCGACTGGACGGGCGCGAAGCTCAAGGCGGCGCTCGTCGGTGCCGCCGACCCGCTCAGCGGTGTCGACGCGTACGCCGTCGGGGCCGGCCGGCTCAACGCGGCCCGGGCCCTCGGCGGCCCGACCAGCGACCAGCCGGTGGTCAACCTCGGCACCTTCGCGTACCCGCAGTCCGGCAGCAGCGACACGACGCTGAGCTGGACCGGCGGCTCCACCCCGGCCACGACGGTCCTCGACCTCGACGTGTCCGTCGTCAACCACGACGTCCAGCCCGTGCCGCGCGGCGCGGCGTCGCTGTCGACGACCCGGGTGATGCTGGGGCGCGGCGCCACGGCGGGAGCGACGCTGCGGATCAACCGCGCGGCGCTGGCCAGCCGGCCGGGCTTCTACCTGGCCACCGTCACCGCCCACACCGGGCGCACGGTCGCCTCGGTCACCCCGGTGAGCTTCTACGTCGAGCCTCCCAGCTACGACCTGACGATCAACACGAAGCCGCTGCCCGACCTGCGGGACGGCGCGGAGACCTGGATCAACCTCATGGTCGCCAACCTCACCGACCCCCAGATCTACTACGGCGGCGGGTCCGGCGCTCCCGGGGAGACCTTCACGCTGCGGGTTCCGGCCGGCCGGTACTCGGTGCTCGGCGCCTCCGTCGCCTACTACGTCGACAATGACGTGCTGGAGACGACCCTCACCGCCGAGGCCGACCTGGACGTACGCGCCGCCCGGACCGTCACGCTCGACCCGGCGAAGGCCAGGCCGGTGACGGCCGCCGTAGACGGGGTTCCCACCACGCCCACCCGGGTCGACGTCACCAATTTCCAGACCGCGGCGAACGGCCTGTCCTGGTGGCACCAGATCAGCGGGTTCGGCAAGCTGACGACGGTCCGCAGCACCGCGCTGCCGCAGCCCTCGATCGGGTCGCGGCGGACCTGGGCGGCCGTCAACCTGGACTCGCCCGCCGGCACGGCCGAGCCGTACCGCTACAACCTGGTGCACGAGTACGCGGGCGGCGTACCGGCCGACCCGGCGTACCGAGTGACCAGGGCGGAGCAGGCCAGGCTGGCCCGCATCGACGAGCGGTTCCACCAGACGGACTCACCGGAGATGTACACCCAGCTGGTCCGTACCGGCGCCACCGTCGACGGGGTGCCGGTGACCCAGACCTACGAGGGGCCGCTGCCGCCGACGCGCACCGACTACCTGTCACCGGAGATCGTCTGGGCCGACGAGGGTGTCTACGGTGGGTTGCCGGCCCAGGAGGCGCCCCGCAGCTACCAGCCGGGCAGTCGACAGAGCAAGGTCTGGGCGCGGCAGCCGCTGCACTCCGACTGGTACGACGACCCGGCGGGCGCCGATTCCAGCTGCGCCACCGCACCCGCGCGGACGCGGGGCAACTTGCACCTCGACCTCGTGTCGTTGACCGATCAGCACCAGCGGGCCGACTGCCTGCGGGGCGAGGCGATCGGTGTCAAGCGCACGCTGTCGCTGTACCGCGACGGCAAGCTGGTCGAGCAGCGGCAGGGCCCGTTCGGCGACTTCACGGTGCCGCAGGCGATGGCCGACTACCGGGTGACCCTCGACGTCGACACGAGCCTGATCCTGCCGATCTCCACGAAGGCCACCACCTCGTGGACGTTCCGGTCCGCCGGGCCGGACGGGACCGGGAGCGTGCCACTCCCGCTGCTCGCGGTCGACTACGCCCTGCCGATGGATCACGACAACCACCCGGTCGGCGCAACGGCCGAGCTGACCGTCCGCCAGGCGCACGGTGTGCGGGCGCAGAAGGTGACGTCGATGCAGGTGTGGACCTCGACCGACGACGGCGCCACCTGGAAGGCGGCCCGGGTCACCGGCAGCGGCGACAGCTACCGCGTCGACCTGCCGACTGTCGCCTCGGGGCAGGCCGTCTCGCTGCGGGTCAAGGCCGCCGCCAACGGCGGTAGCGGCATCGACCAGACCATCATCCGGGCGTACCACGCCGGCTGACGGTCACCGCGCGGGCGCGGTCCGGCTCCGGCCGGGCCGCGCCCCGCGCTCGTCACTGGCCCTCCCAGACCGCCTTCGCGCCGGAGTCGCCGGTACGGACCACGTAGTACACGGCGATGGCGGCGGCCACCACCGACAGCACCTGCAACACCAGCGTCAGCGCCCGACCGGAGCGCGCGCCCTCGGCGCCGCGCGGCGCGACGAACCAGACCAGCGCCAGCGCCACGACCCCCAGCCCGATCGCGGCGTAGAGGGTGAGGTCACCGAAATCCTGGTGCGCCTCCAGCTTCGGGACGAACTCGGGCGTGACACGGTTGGCGGAGCGCATACGCGCGAAGAACGCGTCGCCGGTGAGCTTCGCCAACAGGGCGGCGACCGGCGCGCCCACCGCGAGCAGGCCCAGCACCCAGCGTGTGTGCGGCCGGATCGGCGCGACGAGCGCGTACGCGACCGTCAGGAGGGCCAGCAGCGGCACGAACACGACCGCTGCGTGCAGCACGAGAGGGTGGGCGGGGATACCCATGAACTCCTCGAACATCGGCGTCTCCTCCGAACGGGGTGGACGTCGATCGTCCGAGAAGGACGTTATCGGTCGCGCCTGGACATGTCAGCCCTCGGGCTCGCCTCAACTGCGCGAGCGCGGCAGGCAGTCCTTCTTGTACTTCAGACCCGAGCCGCACCAACACGGGTCGTTACGCTCCGGTGGCCAGGGAATCCGCGAGCTGGGTCGCGCCGACACCTCGACCGCGTAGCCGGCCCGGATCGCCGCGTCGGTCGGGTCGCCGTCGCGTCGACCGGCGAACGCGTCCAGGCCGGCCACTGTCGCTCTGAACACGCCCAGCCCGGTCCGGCCGGCACTCGTCAGCCGTACCAGCTCCTTCTCCAGTCGGGCCCGGTGCGCGTCCCAGTCCGGCCCGTACACGTCGGTCAGCTCGGGGTGCTCGGCGAGCAGACGGTCGAACTCGGCCCGGGGCCACAGGAGCAGATCGGACTCAGCGCCCTGACGCTCTGCGGCCCGGCGGACGAGCTGGTTCTCCAGGCGGTCGGCCAGATCGTCCTGCCGGTCGTGCGGCAGGTTGAGATTCCGGCGTACCCGATGGCGCTGTTGCAGCAGGAAAAAGAGCACACCGGGGTCGTCCGGCGGGCCGACCTCCGGGTCGGCCGCCGCCCCGGCCCGCTCACCCAACAGGGTGTCGACCGCCTCGCTGAGCCAGGTCTCGGCGATCGCCGAACGGCCGGCCGCGTCCAGCGCCGCGCTGATGTAGGCGGGCGCGTCGGGCTGCGTGAGCAGCAACGGCCGCAGCGCGGTCAGCTCCGCCATCGCCTCGTCGTCCCGACCTCCGGCCTGGAACATCGCCCGGGCCCGCAGCGCGCGCACGACGCCGGCCCGGGGATCGTCGGCGGACGGGTACGCCGCGAGCGCCTCGTCCGCGTACCGCAGTGCGGCGTCGGGCCTGGCCCGGACCTGGGCGATCTCGGCGGCCAGGGTCAGCGCGTCCCCGGCGTCGTCCGGATCCTCCAGGCGGCCCTGCCGGGCCGCCTCGGCGATGTCGGCGGCGACACCGAGCGGGTCGGCCGCCCCGAGCGCCGAACGGCGGAGTTCGGCGAGGTCAGCCTTGGTGAGTACGTCTCTCGTCGGCACGACCTCACGGTACGTCGGCCTGCTTCCGCCCGGCCGAATTATGGCCATCTGCCGTCAACCAGCCCTCGATAGCGTCCGGTCGCCAGTTTCTCGACCAGATCGCACAAAGGCGGAGTTATGGGCACGGTGGATCGCCGTACGTTCCTCAAGGCAATGGGTGTTCCCGCGATCGGCGCGGCGCTCCCGCTGGACCTCAGCAAGGCGCTCGCCATCCCGGCGAACAACCGGACCGGCTCGATCAACGACGTCGAGCACGTGATCATCCTGATGCAGGAGAACCGGTCCTTCGACCACTACTTCGGCACCCTGCGCGGCGTACGCGGCTTCGGCGACCCGCATCCGGCGACACTGCCGTCCGGCAAGGACGTGTGGCACCAGCCCAATGGCGCCGACGAGCTGCTGCCCTTCCGCCCCGAGGTGAAGGACCTCGGCCAGACCTTCCTGCCGGACCCGCCGCACGGCTGGAACGACGGGCACGCCGCCTGGAACGACGGCCGGTTCGACGGGTGGGTGCCCAACAAGGGCGTCACGGCGATGACGTACCACACCCGCCAGGACCTGCCCTACCACCACGCGCTCGCGGACGCCTTCACCGTCTGCGACAGCTACCACTGCTCACTGATGGGCCCGACCGATCCGAACCGCTACCACATGTGGAGCGGCTGGGTCGGCAACGACGGCAAGGGCGGCGGCCCGGTCATCACCAACGCGGAGGCCGGCTACGACTGGTCGACGTACCCGGAGCGGCTGGAGCGCAACGGCATCTCCTGGAAGATCTACCAGGACGTCGGCACCGGCCTCAACGCCGCCGGCTCCTGGGGCTGGACGAACGACCCGTACATCGGCAACTACGGCGACAACTCGCTGCTCTACTTCCACCAGTACCAGAACGCGCAGCCCGGAACGCCCCTCGCGGACAAGGCCAAGACCGGCACGGAGATCCGCACCCAGGGCCGCGACCCCGAGGCGCTGCTCGCCGACTTCCGGGCCGACGTCGAGGCGGGACGCCTGCCGCAGGTCTCCTGGATCACCGCTCCCGAGGCGTACACCGAGCACCCGAACTGGGGGCCGGCGTTCGGCGCCTGGTACATCTCGCAGGTCATCGACATCCTCGCGTCGAACCCCGAGGTGTGGAGCAAGATGGCGCTCTTCATCACGTACGACGAGGAGGGTGGCTTCTTCGACCACGTGGTCCCGCCGACGCCTCCGCAGACCCGCGAGCACGGGCAGTCGACAGTGCCGACCACCAACGAGATCTTCCCCGGCGACGCCGACCACCCGGCGGGCCCGTACGGTCTCGGCATCCGCGTACCGATGATCATCGTGTCGCCGTGGACCCGCGGCGGCTACGTCAACTCCCAGGTCTTCGACCACACCTCGCTGATCAAGTTCCTGGAGACGCGGTTCGGGCACGGCCGGCCGGACCTGGTCGAGAAGAACATCACCCCGTGGCGTCGGGCCCTCGTCGGTGACCTGACCACGGCCTTCGACTTCCGGCACCCGAACCGGTCGCGTGAGGTCACGCTGCCGGACACGGACGACTTCAAGCCCGACGACCTGGTCCGGCACCCCGACGAGGTGCCGGTGCCCCCGGCCGAGGGGCGGTTGCCGAAGCAGGAGCGCGGCGTACGGCCGGCGCGGGCGATCCCGTACACCCTGCAGGCCGACGGCCACGCCGCCGACGGCGCGTTCCGGATCGACTTCCGCAACACCGGCGGCGCCGGCGCGGTCTTCCAGGTCCGCCAGGCGGGCAGCACGGCGGCGCCGCGCAGCTACACCGTCGAGCCGGGCAAGCGCCTCACGGACACCTGGGCGATCGAGTCCTCGTACGACCTGTCGGTGCACGGGCCGAACGGCTTCCACCGCCGGTTCGCGGGCGGCCGTTCGCAGCTCGACGTCACCGCCTCGTACGACGAGCACGACCACAAGGTCGTCCTCACGCTGGGCAACCGGGGCGCGAAGCGGGTCGAGGTGACCGTCCGGGACGGGTACCACTCCCGTCCGGTGACGCTGGCGCTGCGGCCCGGCGAGGCGGAGCGGGCGACGTGGGCGCTCGCCCGCACGCACGGCTGGTACGACCTGACTCTCACCGTCGCGGGCGACGCCGGCTTCGCGTACCGCTACGCCGGTCACGTCGAGAACGGCAAGGACAGCATCAGCGACCCGGCCCTCGGCGGGTTGGTCTAAACGACGCCGCGGCACCCGGACCTGTTGGTCCGGGTGCCGCTCGGCAGGGCGGATCCTCCGTTGAGCGGTATGACTCACCGGAATATTTATGACTCTGAGTCATACCGCTTCCCGCCACATCCGACCCCGCTGACGCCACGCTCCGTGGCACCCCGCGCCTGGACGCTCAGAACTCCTCGTACACCGCCGGGTCCTGGTCCGCGAGCCGCCCGTCCGGGCGGCCCAGCGCGGTGATGGCCTCGACCTGCGCGTCGGTGAGCTTGATGTCGAAGACGTCCAGGTTCTCGATCTGCCGCTGCGGCGACGCGGCCTTGGGCAGCGGGATCACCTGGCGGGCCACGTGCCAGGCGAGGATGGTCTGCGCCGGGGTGACGCCGTGGGCGTTCGCGATCTCGGTGATGACGGGATGCTGTTGCAGGTCGTTGCCGTGCCCGAGCGGGCTCCAACCCTGCACGAGGATTCCGTGCTCCCGGTGGTAGTCGAGCGCCTCCTGCTGCGGGAAGTACGGATGCACCTCGATCTGGTTGACCACCGGGGCGACCCCGGTCTCGGCCACCAGCCGGTCGATGTGCTCCGGCAGGAAGTTGGAGAGACCGATGTGTTTCACCAGCCCGCGCTCGCGTGCCTCGATGAGCGCGCGCCACGCCTGCACGTACCTGCCGACCTTCGGGTTCGGCCAGTGGATCAGGTACAGGTCGATCCGGTCGAGGCCGGTGCGGAAGACGCTCTCCTCGACTGTGGTCAGCGCCTCGTCGTAGGCGTGGTGCCGACCAGGCAGCTTCGAGGTGACGACCAGCTCGCCGCGGACGTCGCCCGCCGCACGAGTGGCCCGACCCACCGCGCCCTCGTTCTCGTAGTTCACTGCCGAGTCGAGCAACCGGTAACCTGCCCGGATCGCCTGCCCGATCGCGTCGACACCCGCCGAGCCGTTCAGCCGGTACGTGCCGAGCCCGATCGCCGGCAGCGTGGTGCCGTCGGCGGCTGTCAGGTGCGGAATCGTCATGCTGGGGACCCTACCGGTGCGTCTCGGATGGCGAGTGCGGCCTGGATGAGCGCGGCGTGGGTCAGCGTCTGGGGGTAGTTGCCGAGGTGGGCGCCCGTCGCGGGGTTCACCTCCTCGGGGTAGAGGCCGAGTGGGCTGGCGTACTCGACAGTGGCCTGGAACAGGTCGACGGCCGCGCGGCGACGCCCGGTGCGGGCAAGTCCCTGAGCGAGCCAGAACGAGCAGGGCAGGAACGCGCCCTCGGTGCCGGGGAGGCCGTCACGTCCGGGCGGGTAGCGGTAGAGCAGTGGACCGCCGGCGGAGAGCCGGCCCTGGATGGCGTCGATGGTGCCCCGTACCCGGGGCGACTCGGTCCGGTCCAGGCCGAGCAACGGCAGCACGAGCAGAGCCGCGTCGAGATCCTGGGATCCGTAGCTGCGGACGTAGCTGGCTGCCGTCGGGTCGAAGCCGCGCGTCCGGACCTCGGCGGCGATGGCATCCCGGGCTTTCTGCCAGCGTCGACGTTGGCGGTCGGGCAGGGGGTGCGTGTCGGCGATGGCCAGGGCGCGGTCCAGGGCGAGCCAGCCCATGAGCTTGGAATGGACGTGTTGCGCGGGCTCGCGTACCTCCCAGATGCCGGCGTCCGGCTCCTGCCAACAACCGGCTACCACGTCGGCGAAACCGCGCACCGCCCGCCACGTCTCGGCGTAGAGGCGGTGTCCGGCCTGAGCGAACGCCCAGGCCGCGTCGATCACCCAGCCGTAGCCGTCGAGCTGGTGTTGGCCGGCGGCGCCGTTGCCGATCCGCACCGGACGGCTGTCGAGGTAGCCGGGCCAACCGCCCAGTTCTCGTTCCGCTGGCACGTGTCGGCCGTGCAGGGTGAGCAGCGCCGGCAGACGTGGCCGTTGCAACCGACTGGCGTGCAACAGCCACGCGAGGAAACCCTGGGCCTCGTCGGTCTTGCCGACGCTGAGGAAGGCGCTGACACCGATGCTGGCGTCACGGGGCCAGACGTAGCGGTAGTCCCAGTTCCGTACCCCACCAGGGTCCTCGGGCAGTGACGTGGTGGGCGCGGCCACCGGCGCTCCCGAGGGCGAGTAGGTCAACAGCCGCAAGGTGAGCAGGCTTCGTGCGACGTGTTCCCGGAAAGGCAGCCGCTCGTCGATCTCCGCGGTCCAGGCCCGCCACCGGGCCTCGTCCTCGATGAGGAGGTCCCAGGCGGCCGTCGGCTCGACGTGGATCACCGGTTCGCGGTGCGCCACCGCCAGCACGAGGGTGACCGGCCGGCCGGGCCGGACCGTGATCGAGGTGGGCCGACCCGGTTCGATTCGGAACCTGGGCGTGCTGTCCAGCGCGACCGCGAGCGGCCCCCACTCACACACGAGGGCCTGGCGTCGGTGGTGGACCCGGGGCCGGCGGCGCCGTGCGCCAAGGCGGGGATCGAACTCCACCACCGCGTCGAGGGCTGCCTGCTCGGCCGACAGCCGTCGCACGATCAGTGTCGTGGGCAGCAGGCGACCGCTGACCTCGGCCACCATCGCCTCCGTGAGGCGGAGCCGGCCGCCGCCCACCGCCCAGGTGGTCTCCAGGGTGGCGGTGTGCTGCCGGTAACGCCGCTCGACGACCGTGGCCGGCCCGGCCGGGCCGACCCGGAACGTTCCGGCGTCCGGGCCCCCGACCAGCCTGCCGAACAGGGGATCGCCGTCGAAGCGTGGCACGCAGAGCCAGTCCATGCCGCCGTCACTCGCGACCAGGGCGGCGGTACGGGTGTCGCCCAGCAGGCCGTAGTCGCTGATCCGTGGCGAACCAGTCATGGAGATCGCTCCTTGACGAGCCGCGCTGGCGGACAGCGGGTCACCTGGCTTGCAGGAGCAGCCCGAGGAAAGCCCCGTAGACGACGTGGACGACAGCCGTGACCAGCGGGGTCTGGATGCCGTAGTTGACGGCGAACAGACCGGGCGGCTCCAACACCGCCGTGCTGGCCGGCCCCGCTCGCTGCGAGGCCATGCGCGGGTGGACGCCAGGAAGCAGCGGCAGAATCACCGTCAGCGCGATCCCGACGTGCACGATCCCGAACAGCGCCCCAATCCACCAGGTGGCACGGTGCAGCAGGGCGAACGCGGCCGCGTAACCGAGAGCGAAACCCTGACCGGCGCAGAGGTGGAGGAAGAACCCGACGACCCGCGCCTGATCGGGGTCCCCGGCGACGAAGGCCCCGAGCACCAGGGGAAGGTCGAGCCGAGTCAGGCCGGCCAGTTGAGCGGTGATCATCGCCGCGGTAAGCGCCGCGGTGGCGACCAACCCGAACAACGCCCATCCGGCCCAGTCCATCTCAGCAGTCGTCGACGTCGCGGGCGTTCTCGGTCATCGGTCCACCCTCCGGCTGAGCAGCGTGAATCCCACGGCCCCGACCGGACACCCGCCCACCGGGTGCCCGGTTTCTCACCATAAGCCACCGGAGGTGTCGCGCTGACCTGCTCGCCCAGACGTCCCTAGATGATCAGGGACTGTGTGCTGCGCGTCGGTCACGGCCAGGACGGGGGAGGTGGGCCGAATGCGCGGCGACCGGCCCGCACGGCCAGAGTGGCGAGGGCGGCGTTGGCGCCACCACCGATCACCATGCCGATACCGAACGGCGCCACGCGACCGAGAACGATGATGCCCTGCTTGGTTCCGTACTTTACGACGAAGTTCCGCCCCAGGATCTTGTTGATCTGACGCAGCGTTTCCACCGGTACCTTGGCGACAATCTGACGTCCCCAGTGTTGCCCCGTACGCTCGGCGACCTTGGTGATGGTGGCGGAGCCGGACCCGCCGAGCATGATTCCCATCACGATCGTTCGACGACGCTCAATCTCGTCGATGCGGACTCCGTGGACTTCGGCGATCGAGAGCGCGAACAGGGCGCTCATCTCCAGGGATGAGAGGGCCTCGCCGGCGGACAGTGCCAGTGCGATGCCTGTACCGACGCCGGGTGCCGCCGCAGCTCCTCCCACCGCAGCGCCCGTTCCGGTCAAGGCGCTGACGTACATTCGCTCCAGACCGCGGATCACCTCTGCTGGTGTCGCCTCTGGGTTCCGCTGGCGCGCGCGGGCGATGTTCTTCTGCACCAGCGGGTTCTGGAGGGCGATTGCCTTGTCCAGGAGGTCGAGAATTCGCTGCCCACGTTCGGCTGCCTCCGGAACCGGCTCGTCGAGGGCGTCGTCGTCAATGGGTAGGGCGAGCTCGTTCTCGGATCCCTCGGCCTCAGGCGCCATCTCACTTCCTTCATGATCGACATCGGGAGCATCACAGTAGGTGTCAATGTGGTCACCCCGGCTCAGCCGGAGAGGCACCTCATCCCGCGTAGCGTCCAGACGGGAGTGTCTGAACAGACCGAGCGCACGGTGCGAGCGCGTCTGGGTGCCGCGGCTCCGTGGGCGGGTCGGGCCGTATCCAGGCTGGTAGGACAAGGGGTATCCCTCATGGTCGTCAGCTGTCGGGGCCAGTTCGTGGTGCGGTCGGGGCTCAAGTCGCGCCAGGAGGGTGCTCACCTCGGTGTGCAGGCGTCGCAGCTCCGCCGCCGTCGGGGCCAGCTCATAGCAGTGGTGGTGCGTGGCGGTGGAGAGCGCCGCCCAGGCGAACGCCACCCGGCGGGCGGTTTCAGTGCCCGGCCCGAGCCGGCCACGCAGCATCAACTGCTTCGCGCGGCCCTGCCGGCATACCGCCACGGCCGGCTTGACCCGCTGCCAGTAGCCGTCGATGCCGCCCTCCAGGGCGAGCCGGATCAGGCAGGCACAGGCCCGCGGCCACCAACCGGCGCTCACCGCCGCGGCACCGAGCAGACCGGACCCACGCAATAACTGGTCGGCCGCCGCCAGGCAGCGCTGTGGCGTCGGCGCGGTCACGACAGCGCCGCCGCGAGGAGGCGGGCGTCCGCGACCAGGCCGGGCAGGTCCGCCAGGTACGCGCCGTGCACGCCCTCCCGGCACGCCTGGTACGCGTTCACCGCACGCCTTCCGTGCCGGCGGCCGAGCCAGCCGAGCACCTCGCCGCCCTTCTCGGCATCGTCGAACGCCGCCATCGCGACGATGGTGGCCAGCCGACGCGACGCCGCCTCGATGGCCGCCTCGATGTTGGCGTGGGGCACACCTCGGCCCACCCGTACCCGCCAGACCACTCGGTGGCAGGCCGCTTCCACCGCCGAGCGGCACAGCTCGGCGACCACCGGCCCGCGCACCTCGGCGGGGATGTCCTCGTTGCGGGCCAGCGCCGATGCGTCGTCGAGGTAGCGGGTCACCGGGTCGGAGCCGGGCCGCAGCGTCACCACCGACTTCTCCGCCCGGGTCACCTCGATGATTCGCGCCTTGCCCATGTCGAGCCGGCGCACCGCGTCCGGCAAGCGCGTGTCGTGGGTGAAGACGACCACCTGCCGCTGCTCGGCCAGCGCGGCGAGCACCCGGGCGAGCCCGTCCACCTTCGACGGATCCATGCTCTGCACCGGGTCGTCGACCACGATGAACCGGAACGGGCTCTCCGGGGCGCAGCTACGCGGCAGGAAGGTCGCCAACCCGAGGGCCTGCATCTCACCCTGGCTCATCACCCCGAGGGCCGTGCCGTTGTCGGCGCCGTCCACGCTGACCGGGAAGACCACCCGCCGTCGGGTGTTCGCGCCTTCCAGCGTCATCGCACCCAACTCGACGTTGCTTTCCTGCCGCAGCTGCGCCCAGATCTGCTGAGAGTGCTCCGCGAACGGCGCGACCCGCTCGTTGCGGATCTGCGTACCGGCGTCCTTCAGCCAGGCGCGCGCGGCCTTCAACCGGGTCAGGGTCGCCTCCCGCGCCGGCAGCCCGTCGGCGGCGGCCACCCGCTCGCGCACGTCGGCCGCCGCCGCCCGCCAACCGGTGTCGCGCTGCCGCAGGAACCCCTCGGCGTACGCGCGCGCCGCGTCCGCCGCCGTCACCACCGCCGGGTACCGCGCCGCCAGGTGGTCGGCCAGGTCGGCCGGCTCCCCGGGTACGCGCCGCAGCGCGGCCACGGCGTCCCGCAGCGCCCCGATCGTCGGCTCCGACCCGCGGCCCTCGGGCACCGCGAGGTCGTCGATCAGGTGGTGCGCCTGCCGCAGCAGAGCCGTCAGCCGGGTCGTCGCCGTCTGGGCGGCGACGCTGCGCTGCCGCAGGTCGGTAAGCGACTGCGCGGCGGCGGCACGCCACCCGCCGTCCAGGGTGCCGGTGGCGCACACCGGGCACGACCCGTCGCCCTCGTCGTCGTGGTGTTCGAGGGCGAGGCGGAGCAGCTCGGCGCTACGCAGCGCGGCCCGGGACCGGCCACCGTCGTAGCGCAGCGCCTCCGCCGCCGTTTCCCGCAGCTGGCCGGCCAGCCGGGTCACCTCGTCGACCGGCGGCGGGGCGAGGTCGGCGAGTTCCCGGCAGAGCAGCACCTCCCGGTCGGCAGTCGCCTCGTCCGGCTCGTCGAGGATCGCCGTCACCGCGCCGAGGTCGACCGAGCCCCGGCCACGCAGCAGAGCGGCGGTCCGCCGAGCCCGGTCGTCGGCGATCCTCGCAAGCGCGTCGGCCAGGGCGGTGCGCTGTGCGCGTACCTCCTTGATGGTGGCGTCGTGCGGCCGCGCGGCGCGCAGCAGACGCTGGTCGGCGTCGGTGAGCGCGTCCAGGCCGAGGATCGCGAAGAGCGCGTCGAAGAGCTGGCTCTGCGTGCCAGCGGCGAGCTTGCCCAGCTCGGCGGCGGTGAGGAACGGCCGGTACAGCTCCAGCGGGCGGGCCAGACCCAGCTCGGAGAGGCCGGCGTGCCGACCCTGGGCGCTGGTGACTGTCACCTCGGCGTCGGCCAGCTCGGCCCCGACCGGCCAGGAACGGTTCACCCGCGTCGGCGTGGGCACCCCGTCGACCCGAAGCTCGACGTCGACCCAGCACGGGTCCGGGCTGTGCAGGTTGCGCCACCCGGTACGCCAGACGCTGGTCTTGTCGGCCCACCGGGCGCTGTCACCGGTCAGGGCGAGCTCGACGGCCTCCGCGAAGCTGGACTTGCCGGAGCCGTTGCGTCCCACGACCAGAGTGAGGCCCGGGCCGGGGTCGACCTGGAGGGTCCGCTCCGGGCCGACGCCGCGGAAGCCGGCGACGGTCACCGACTTCAGCCAGATCCGCTCCGCCGGACCGTCGCCGGTAGGGGAACGGGGGTCGAGCCGGGTAGGGGTGCCGGCGAGGGCGGCGGTCAGGTCGTCCTCGGTGGTGAGGGCGGCGAGGACCAGCTCGGCGGTCTCGGTCGGTACGTCAGCGGCGGCGAGCCGGTCGAAGATCAGCTCGATCAGGGGCGTGGTGGGCTGCGGCGGCTGGGTCATGGTCGTCTCCAGGCGTGTGGTGTCCGCGGGCCGACGACTCGTCGGCCCGCCCGGGTGAGCGGTGGATGTGGGGAGTGCGCTGACGGCCGGGCTGCGGCAAGTAGCGGAGTCGGGGAGGTTGGTGGCCGTCGGACGCTGTGGAGCTGATGTCGCGAACGAATCAGCAGTTCAACGTCGGTCGCCTTCGCTCCGGGCACCCCGGCGAGCGGTCAGAGCGTGGCGTTCGCGTGCCAGTCGCGCAGGAACGCGTCGACCAGGGCGTGCGCCCGAGGACGCAGGTCGAAGGACTCTTCCCGCCTACGACGGGCCATGTGCGACAGGCCGTCGGCGGCCTCGTTGAGGGCGTGGCCGCTGTGCCCCTTGACGTGCGCGAACGTCAGGTCGGGACGGCGGGCCACCCGCTCGGCGAGCCGGACCAGGGTGGGCTGGTCCGACCAGCGGCGCTCTCGCAGGCTGTAGCCGGCCGGCATCGCGCCGGTTTCGCCGGCCTGCCAGCGGTGCAGGTAGCGCAGGGCGGCGAGGCAGTCCAGCAGCACCGTCATACCTAGCGGCGCATCGTCGTACCCGGTCAGCAGGTAGTCGACCGCGCGCAGCTCGTTGATCAGCACCCGGGAGACGCCGGTCGGGTCGAGCCGGCCGGTGCCCCGGCCGAGCAGGCCGTAGTGGCCGTCGCTGACGACGTACCCGATGCCGCCGACGCGGCCCTTCCAGCTGGCGTCGGTCGCGGCGACCAGCGGCGCGGACGCCGTCGCCCAGCGGACCACCCGGCCGCGGCCACGCTTCGGGTCGTCGCCGGACCGGCGGTGGATGCCGTGGCCGGCGGCCAGCCGCTCGGCGGTGTCGAGCAGCTCACCGGTGGAGGTCAGCTCGTCGTAGTGGGCGGCGGTGAGTGCCAGGCGGACGGCGTCGCCGATGCGCTGGCAGTCGTCGCAGCGGGTGGGGCGGGTGAAGGCGCGCAGGGTGAGGGCGCGGTCGTGCAGGGGAGGAGGGAGCAGGGCCAGGGCGCGGAGGAACTCATCGGGACGCACGACGCCTCCTGACGTCTTGGGGGAGGAAGGGCTTGTTGCGCGCTACAGAGCTGATGGCGTAGACGAATCAGGCGGGCGCGATGGTCCAGCTGCCGTCCGCCGTCACCTGCACGAGCGCGGGCGCCGTCAGCGGACGGACTCCCGAGTAACCACCGATCTCGTTGACCAGCAGGCCGCCCTCGCCGGTTTCCAGCGAGTAGGCGTGGACCACGAAGTTGGAGCTGCCCCGGGAGTGGGTGATCTTCACCGCGCTGGCGTCTCCGCCGAGGACGATGACGTTGTCGCCCTTCCCCGACGCCTTTCCCGAGGGGGCCTTGGTGGCCATCTGGTCGACCGATCCGATGGTCAGGGTCCAACTGCCCGTCGCCTCGACCTCGAACTGAGTGGTGAGCGCGCCGTCCTCAAGGTTGATCCAGCGCTTGCCGCTGTACGAGCCGATCTCGTTGACCAGCAGGCCCTCGGGCCCGTCGCTGCGCAGGACGGTGTTGCTGCTGCATCGACAGGTGAACTTCACGACGGCCAGATCGGTTAGCTCGGAAATCCGCACCACGTCATCACCCCGCCCCTTGATCACCTTGGGCTTGGGCGCCGGCGGGGTCGTGGTCGGAGCCGCCGTCGTCGGGGCCGCGGTGGTCGGCGACGCGGTGGTCGGCGACGCCGTCGTGGCAGCGGGGGTGGGGCTGCTGGAGCCCTGGCCGCTCGCGCCGGTCGAGGGCTTCCCATCATCGCTACTCACCGCCCCGATGACCGCACCGCCGCAGCAGAGGGCGAT
This sequence comes from Micromonospora sp. NPDC047557, assembly GCF_043205095.1. Lineage (NCBI taxonomy): Bacteria > Bacillati > Actinomycetota > Actinomycetes > Micromonosporales > Micromonosporaceae > Micromonospora > Micromonospora sp. NPDC047557. Next base: position 27,129 of record NZ_JBIDDK010000010.1, read on the forward strand.
GACCAGGGCGATACCACCCGCCGCCCACGCCCGGACGTGGGCCCTCTTGCCAGGCGTGGCCGGCACAGGGGCGCCGAGCAGCATGCCGCCCGCAGGGGTGGCGGACGTCGGGTCGGCGGTGGGCTGGACCGAAGGCTGCGAGGGGTCGGCGGGCACGCCGGCCGGCATCGGGGTGGTCGGGTCGGTCACGGCAGGACTCCTCTGTGAACAGGTGGCGGTGTGAACAGCCGGGGATGCCGGGGCGGGCGGATCGGTGCCCGCCCCGGTGCGGAGGGGGAGAGGTCAGCTGAGGGCGACGTCGATGCCGCCGGAGAACATCGAGTCGTGGAGTTCGAGCTTGGTGAGCTTCACGTTCTTCGGGATGTCGAAGACGAACACGCCCGTCACCTGGTTGCCGGGGTTGATCTCCTCGAAGAAGGTGCTCTGCTCCTTGTTGGCGTAGAGGCCGGCCTCGGTGTCGGACGAGTACTCGGTGCCGTCGGCGGCGTAAGCCTTCTGGCTGCTGCCGTCGAGGGTCTGCGGCTCCTTGCCGATGTTCTTGACGTTGATCGTGACCAGGCAGAACTGGCCCTGGGCCTTGTCGCCGAGCATCGAGGTGCCGACCTTCGCGACGCCGCACTTGGACGACTTGACCGTGAACTCGAACTTCCCGTCCCGGGCCGCCTGGCCGATCTTCGCGGTCTTCGCCGGCTTGTCCTCGCCCTTGGCGCTCCCGGCGTCCGCCTTGCTGGTGGTGGCGTCGTCGGTGGCACCGGAGCCGCAGCCCAAGGCGACGAGGCCGGTGGCGATCAGAGCGAGAGTGGTGGTCTTGCGCATCGTTGTCCTCCTGATGTGAACGTTGCGGCGTCAATAAGAGCATCGTCCGAGAACGGTGTCAACACACAATCTCATGCTTGACAGGCGTGCGAGACTTTCGGGGTGCAGGAGAACCCGACCATCACGGCAGCGGAGATCGCCCGGCTCGCCGGCGTCGGTCGCGCTGCGGTCAGCAACTGGCGTAAACGGCATCCCGACTTCCCCGCCCCGGTGGGCGGGACGACGGCGAGCCCGGAGTTCGACCTGATCCAGGTCGAGCAGTGGTTACGCACCCAGGGCAAGCTCCCCGAGCTCGCCACCGCCGACCGGCTCTGGCGACACCTCGCCGCGGCCAGCGACTCCCCGGCCGCCGGCCTCGCCTCCGTCGGCGCCCTCCTCCTGGCCCGCCAGCGCGGCTCCCGCAGCGCCAGCATCGACGCGCAACTCGCGCCGCTGTTGCCCGACGTCGACGCCCTCGCCGACGAACTAGGCCCGCAGGGCGCGTTCGACGAGCTGTGGCAGCGGTTCTCCGCACCCGGCCCCGGCCGCCCCTTCGCCACCCCCGACGACCTCGCCGACCTGATGATCGGGCTCGCCAACGTCGGCGGCGGCTCGGTGCTCGACCCGGCCGCCGGCTCCGGCGCCATCCTGCGAGCCGCCGTCCGCGCCGGCAGCACCTCCGTCTACGGGCAGGAACTCGACGGCGACCTGGCTCGGCTTGCGGGCCTGTGGCTGGCCCTGCACGACGTACCCGGGGAGGTCAGCACCGGTGACTCGCTGCGCGCCGACGCCTTCGCCGGCCGCGCCGTCGACGCCGTCGTCTGCCACCCACCCTTCGGCGCGACAAACTGGGGCGACGACGAACTCGGCCACGACCCCCGCTGGATCGTCGGCACCACACCCCGTACCGAACCCGAGCTGGCCTGGGTGCAGCACGCCCTCGCCCACCTGCGGGTCGGCGGACACGCCGTTTTGCTGATGCCACCCACGGTCGCCAGCCGCCGCGCCGGCAAACGCATCCGCGGCGAGCTGCTACGCCGAGGTCACCTACGTGCCGTCATCGCGCTTCCGCCGGGCGTGGCCGCTCCGCACGGCGTACCCCTGCACCTGTGGGTGCTGCGACGCGCTGCGACCGACGCGCCGCCTCCGGCGCGGGCGCTGCTGATCGACGCCGGCAGCGGCGACCTGGCCGACACCGCGCCGCGCGTGCTGGCCGCGTGGCGGGCCTTCGCCGCTGCCTCGGATGGTGACGTGGAGGAGGCCGGGTTCGCCCGTGCGGTCCCGGTCATCGAGCTGCTCGACGAGGACGTCGACCTCACCCCCGCACGCCGGCAACCCGCCGTCGTGGGCGAGGCTTCCGGAGAGCATCTGGTACGCACCAGAGAACGGCTGGCCGCCATCGTCGGCGAGCTGCCGGCGCTGCTTCCGCAGTTCACTGGCGCCGCAGACGCGCCAGAGTCCGGCACCCTGTCCGTCGCCGAGCTGGCACGCACTGGCGCCCTGCAGCTGATCGGCCCCATCCGTGCTGCGTCCGGCAGGGGGGAGAGTGACGCGGCAGATCACGGCCAGGGGCAGCTCGTCCTCAACGGCAGGGACGTTGTCGCAGGTGTCGACGCATCCCGGCGGGACGACGGCGCGCTCCTCGACCGCGTTCCGCTGAAGGTGGGGGATGTTGTGGTGCCGGTGGCGGCACGGCAACTGATCTCACGGGTGATCACATCAGATGGGGTGCTCCTCGGTGCCAACCTCTATCTGCTGCGCCCTAACCCGGCCGCGCTCGATCCGTGGTTTATGGCCGGGCAGTTGCGCAACTCGGCCAACGACAAGCAAACGACGAGCCTGTCTGGTTCACGGGTCGACGTCCGCCGGGCACAGATCCGGCGGCTGCCGTTGGATGAGCAACGGGCGCAAGGAGAGGCATTCCAGCGTCTCCTCGCGTTCGAGTCTGCTGTCGCGGAGGTGAGCTCGCTCAGCGCCGAGCTGGTGCGACTCACCGCGGACGGACTCGCCGCCGGCACCCTTCGCTCCGGGGACGGTACGAAGTGACCGCAGACCCGAACAATCCCGCGGCGCGGACCTGCGACTACCGGATTTTGCTACCGAACGACGCATCGACCTACGACAAAAGCGTGGTGGAGGGCGGCCTCACAGCTGAAGAGCAGGATTGGCTCAGGCAGCAGCGCCGTGAGTGGGAAGCCCGGTCTGGCGGTGGGCGCCGCAGCCCGGAGGAACTGGTCAGCAGTCACTCGATCGACGTAGTGCCGGCGCGGTGGGCGAAGTTCGATCAATGGCCGTCCTTCGATAGCGATGCTTCGTCCTCTCTATCGCTGAGTCGAGGCGACGTGACAGAGGTGGCGCGACAGTGCCGTGAGCGCGAACTGTGGCTGCCGCTGCTGGTGACGTCCTTTGCCTGGGGCTGGGGGAACCGTGGGTTTGGCCCTACCCGGCTGCGCTGGGTCGTGGATGGCAAGGCAGGCTTGCCGGGACTGCCGACGAGTGAGATTCAGAAGCGGCTGGCCACCGCAGTCAACATCCTCGACCAGCGAGGCGCTGGCGCCGCCTATCAGTTGCTACTCGATGCCGGCAGGATCTCCGGATTTGGGCCGGCCTTCTTCACGAAGTTTCTCTACTTCGCCAGCAGGACGGTCAGTGGGCAGTGTCCAGCTCTGATCCTGGATGCGCGGCTGGCGAGGCAGATGCGGGGTTTCTGGCAACGGCGGGCCGACAAGCCGTACGCGGTCAACGGCCGCTCGGCCCGCTGGCTCTGGCAAGGTCCCCGCTGGTCGACCCGCCGCTATCAGATTTACCGGGCCTTCATCTGTCGGGCGACCGTGCAACTGTCGGAGTCGGGAGAGCGGTGGACGCCCGAGCTGGTGGAGCTGCTGCTTTTCCGGGCAACCCGGGTGACCTGACCTATCGATGTCGTGCATCTGACGAGCTAGGCGGTCCCGTCCACGGGACGTTCAGGGGATGATCGTTTGGCCGTCCCTCGCTGTCCTGTGAAGTGAACAAACAAGCCTTTCGGCGGACTGTGACCTCACGAGTACCGGGCGTACGGTGCGGGTCGGATCGAGTGGGGCGAACCAACAATGGGGGATGAATGCCGAGCGTGACGACGGCAAAGCCGGCAATCGGTGACCTGGTCGCGGTACGCGGCCAGCGCTGGGTGGTCAGTGACGTGCAGGAGGGCGAGCACAGCAGCCTGGTCAGCCTGCAGAGCGTCGAGGACGGCCGCTACGGCCACACCCTCGACGTCATCTGGGAGGTCGAGCCGGGGCGCCAGGTGCTGCCGAGCGGCTCGCTGCCCGACGTCACCGAGGGCAAGTTCGACTCGCCGCAGCGGCTGGCAGCCTTCCTTGACGCCGTCCGCTGGTCGGCGGTCACCTCGGCTGACGTGAAGACGTTGCAGTCGCCGTTCCGCTCCGGTGTCGCGATCGAGGACTACCAGCTCGAACCGGTCGCCCGCGCCGTCGACGCGCCCCGGGTCAACCTGCTGCTCGCCGACGACGTCGGCCTGGGCAAGACCATCGAGGCCGGCCTGGTCGCCCAGGAGCTGCTGCTGCGTCAGCGGGCCCGGCGCATCATGATCGTCTGCCCGGCCGGTCTTACCCTCAAGTGGCGCGACGAGATGGCGGAGAAGTTCGGCCTGGACTTCACCATCATCGACGCCGAACGCTGCGCCACGGTCCGTCGGACCCACGGCTCGGCGGCAAACCCGTTCGAGGTCTACCCACTGAGCATCATCAGCCTGCCGTGGCTGCGCGGGCAGAAGGCGCAGCGCCTGCTCGACGAGGTGCTTCCCGCCGACGGCCCCACCTACCCGCGTACTTTCGACCTGCTGATCCTCGACGAGGCGCACCATGTCGCCCCGGCGGCCCCCAAACAGGTCTACGCGGTCGACTCGCAGCAGACCAAGCTGATCCGTCGGTTGGCACCGCACTTCACGCACCGGCTCTTCCTGTCGGCCACCCCGCACAACGGCTACCAGGCGTCGTTCACCGCGCTGCTGGAGATCCTCGACAACCAACGGTTCGCCCGGGGTGTCGAGCCGGACCAGTCCGCGGTGCGGGACACGGTCGTCCGGCGGCTCAAGCGCGACGTCACGGACGCCGACGGAAAACCCCGCTTCGTGGAGCGGATTGCCACCGCGATCCCGGTCACCTACCCGGAGAGCGAGCGGCAGATCCATGCTCTGCTAACCGAGTTCGCCGAGTTGCGACGTAAGCGGCTGCATTCCCAGCGTGGACGCAAGGCGACCGACCTGGTGACGCTGCTGCTCAAGAAGCGGCTTTTCTCCAGCCCCGCCGCCTTCGCGCACACCGTCGGCGTCTACCTGGAAACCCTGCGCAGCCGCAAGGCGCCCGCCGTCCTGCCGGCCGACGACGACGTGCCGGAGTGGATGGAGGACTTCTTCGACGACGTCGCCACCTACGCCGACGACCAGCTTGCCGAGGCCGAGGACGACGCGCTCGGCCGGACCCGGGCCATGCAGCCCGACGCCACCGCCGACGAGATGGCCCTGCTGGAGAAGATGTACCAGTGGGCCGAGGCGAAGGAGGCGCTGCCGGACGCCAAGGCCCGGGAGCTGATCACCTATCTGAGCGCGGTCTGCAAGCCGGATGGCCGACACTGGACCAACGAGCGCGTCGTGGTCTTCACCGAATACCGCGACACCCAGATCTGGCTGGCCGAGCTTCTCCGCCAGGAGGGCCTGGCCGGGCAGGAGCTCGTGCTGCTGCACGGCGGTACGCCCGCCGACGAGCGCGAGCAGCTGCGGCTGGCTTTCCAGGCCGACCCGACGAAGCAGCCGGTGCGCATCCTGCTCGCCACCGACGCCGCCAGCGAGGGCATCGACCTGCAGAAGTACTGCCACCGACTGGTCAACTACGACATCCCGTTCAACCCCAACAAGCTGGAGCAGCGGATCGGCCGGGTCGACCGGTACGGCCAGACGACCGCCCCCGAGATCAAGCACTTCGTGGGCAGCGGCTTCGGCAAGTCCGTCGACTCCTACGAGGCGGACCTGGAGTTCCTGTCCCGGATCGCCACCAAGGTGGCGCGGATGGAGGCCGACCTCGGTTCGGTCAACGCCGTGCTCGCCGACGCCGTGCAGCGCCGGATGCTCGGCCAGCAGGTCGACGTGGACATCGACAAGGCGGGCAAGACCAAGAGCACCCGTAGCCTGCCCACCGAGGCAAACCTGCGCGAGCAGGTCGTCAAGCTCCGGGCGGAGCTGGACAAGACCGTCGAGGAACTCGGCATCACCCCGCCGGCCGTCAAGCGGGTCGTCGACACTGCGCTGGAGTTGGCCCGTCAGCAGCCGCTGAAGCGACACGTCGACGACCGGCACCTGGTCGACGGCCTGTACACCGTCCCGCCGCTGACCGGGTCCTGGCAGCGGGCCGCCGCCGGGCTGACCGCGAAACTCCAGCGCGACGACGAGCCACCCCGACAACTGCCGGTCACCTTCGAGCCGGCGGTAGCCACGGGGCAGGACGAGATCGTCCTCGCACACCTGAACCACCCACTGGTAGCCATGTCGACCCGGCTGCTGCGCGCCGCCGTCTCCAACCCGGACATCGGGCTGCACCGGGTCACCGCCGTGGTCAGCGATGACCCGGCGCTGGAGGACGTGCTGGTAGGTGCGTACTCCCGGTTTGTGTTGGTCGGCGCCGACGGCGTGCGGCTGCACGAGGAGGTGCTCTACGCAGGCGGCTGGGCACCCGAGCACGGCCGGTTCCGCCGGCTGGACAATCTCGGCACCCTGGGCGGCATCCTCGACCGGGCGATCACCACCGGCAGCGCGGCCTCCGGCCTGGTCGAGGCCCGGCTCGCCGAGCGCTGGCCCCGCGTTGCCGATGGCCTGCTCGCCGCCATCGACTGGCGCACCGCCACCCGCCACGAGTCCCTGAAGCGCAAGCTCGACCAGCGGCAGGCCGCCGAGCAGCAGCGCATCGTCGACAACCTCGACCAGTTCGCCACCACCCTGCGCGGTGCGCTCGCCGACGACGACGCCGAGGACGCGCTGTTCAGCGTCGCCGTCGCCGCGAAGAGCAAGGAGGAGCTCGCGCAGTACCGCAAGGATCGCCAATCCTGGGAGGAACGCTTGTCGGCCCTGGAAGTCGAGCGCGACCGCGAACTCTCGGCCGTCGCGGCCCGCTACCGAGACCCGAAGCCGCACCGGTTCCCGGTGGCCGTGGTCTTCGTCGTGCCGAAGCGGGAGGCCACCCGATGAGCCGTACCTTCCGACGTCCCGCGCCTGACGGCGCCGAGCAGCACCGCAACTGGCTGAGCCTGGTCGAGGTCAGCGGGCCGTTCCTGAGCCTGCCGGTGCTCCGCGCCACCTGGCCGACCCTGGACGCGCTCGACAAGAAGACCCGCGAGCGGCTGCGCCAGGAACACGCCACCTGGCAGGCCGACACCGCCGCGGGCCAGCAGCCCTGGATCGGGTACGTGCTGGGTGAGCTGCTCGGCTGGGGCGACACCCTGCATGTCGACGGCCTCGACACGCTCGCGCACACCGTCGCCGAGCACGACACCGAGCTGCGCCCGTCGTTCGCGCTCGTCGAGCCGGGTGAGGAGATCAAGCCCGACAGCGTACGAATGCTGGGGTTGATCTGTCCGGCCGGCAGCCAGCCGACCGCCCGGATCCGTGATTCGGCGTGGGCGGCGACCCCGGTCGACCGGCTCGCCCACCTGTGCCGGCACCACAACATCGAGCTGGGTCTGGTCACCGACGGCCGCTGGTGGACGCTGGTCTGGGCACCGCGCGGCGGCGTCACCACCACGGCCGTCTTCGACGCCGTGGCGTGGCCCGAGGCGGCCGAACGCGACGTGGTTCGCGCGTTTGTCTCGCTGCTGTCCCGGCACAGGTTCTTCGGCGTCCCCGACGCCGAGCGGCTGGTGCCGCTGCTGCGGGCCAGCCTCGGCAGCCAGGAGGAGATCACCGAGGCGCTCGGCGTCCAGGTCCGCCAGGCCGTCGAACTGCTGGTGGCCGCGATGGGTCGCACCGACGTCCGGGACCGCGAACTCGGCGGGCGTGGCCTCCAAGACGTCGACGCGCACGATGTCTACCGGGGCGCTGTCTCGGTGATGATGCGGATCGTCTTCCTGCTCTTCGCCGAGGAGCGCAAGCTGCTGCCCGCCGACAACGAGCTGTATGTGAAGGCATACTCGGCCGGGCGGCTCTGCGCCGAACTGGAACAGCGGGTCATCGAGGGCAGCGAGGAGGACCTGGAGCACAGCTCCGCCGCCTGGCACCGGCTGCTTGCCCTCTTCAACGCGGTCTACCGGGGCGTCGATCACCCCCGACTCACCATGCACGGCCACGACGGGTCGCTCTTCGACCCGGACGGCGCGCCGTGGCTGCCGCTGACCATCGACGACCGGACTGTGCTGCACATGCTGCGCGCCGTGCAGTACGTCGAGATCGGCACCGGACGGTCCCGGGAGCGCCGCACGCTCAGCTTCCGCGCCCTCGACGTCGAACAGATCGGGTACGTCTACGAGGGCCTGCTCTCCTTCGAAGGCTTCCGCGCCGAGGACGTGACGGTCGGGCTGATTGGCAAGGAAGGGCTGGAGGAGGAGGTCGCGCTCGCCGACCTGGAACCTCTGAGTGAGCGGGCGTCCGACGTGCCCGCGTTGGCCAAGGCGCTCGTTGAGAAGTACAAGGACTCGAAGATCGGGTCCGTCGCGGCGTTGACCAAGCGGCTGGCCCCGCTGGACGGGGTGGAGCGCGAGGAGGCCCGCAAGAGGTTGCTCGCGGTGACCGGCGGCGACTACCCGCTCTCCGAGCGACTGCTGCCCTTCGTCGGGATCATTCGTGCGGACCTGCGGGGCCTGCCCGTGGTGATCCTGCCCGGCGCGCTCTTCGTCACCGAATCCGCGCTGCGCCGCAACACCGGCACCCACTACACGCCGCGCTTCCTTGCCGAGGAGGTGGTCGAGGGGGCGCTGGAGCCGCTGGTCTACGAGCCGGGGCCGTTGCAGACGGCGGATAAGTCGCAGTGGAAGCCGAAGTCGAGCAAGGAAATCCTGTCGCTCAAGGTTGCCGACATCGCCATGGGGTCGGCGGCGTTCCTCGTCGCCGCCGCCCGCTATCTCGCCGGTCACCTGATCGAGGCTTGGTCGCGCGAGGGCGACGAGCGGGCGCTCGCCTACCAGCAGCGTGGAGTCGACCGGCCGGTGGACGTCGATGAGGACCCGCTGGTGGTGGAGGCGCGGCGGCAGGTCATCGAGCACTGCCTGTACGGGGTGGACATCAACCCGATGGCCGTGGAGATGGCGAAGCTGTCGCTCTGGCTTGTGTCTATGGACCCCCAGCGCCCCTTCACTTTCCTCGACGACCGTCTCGTCGCAGGGGACTCTCTGCTCGGCATCACCTCGCTCGACGAGCTTGAGTACATGCATATGGACCCGAAGAAGGGCCGAGCCGTTCACAAGGACGGTCTCTTCGACTGGACCTCGGGTGCCCGATCGCTGGTTGCCGAGGTGGCCGAGGATCGCCGGCAGATCGGCCAGGTCACCTCTGGTGCCGACCCGGTGGCCGCCGTGGCAAAGAAGCGGAAATTGCTCCGCATTGCAGAGTCCAAGTCTGAGCAGCTTCGCCTCTTCGCTGACCTGACGGTCGGCGCCGCCCTCGCCAACGCCAGTAAGGGCGAACGCGGCCTGAACGCGGGCTCGGTAGCGGCAGCCAAGCTCGCCAACGATGTAGCGTCCGGTCGAGGGGAGCAGCCGGTCCAGGAACGGCGGAGGACATGGCTAGCCACAGACTATGCGCCTGGGTCCTTCGACCGGAACCCCCTGCATTGGCCGCTGGTCTTTCCTGAGGTTTTCGAGCGGGGCGGCTTCCACGCCATTATCGGCAATCCGCCCTTCCTTGGTGGATCCAAGATCACAGGAGCGATGGGCACTTCCTACCGTGAGTTCCTCGTCAATGTTGTTGGGCGGGGGGTCCGGGGCAATGCGGACCTCATTGCGTACTTCCTTTTGCGCGCGCATGGCCTGCTCAACCGGGAAGGCCAGACCGGCCTAATCGCAACGAATACCCTTGCACAGGGCGATACTCGCGAGGTTGGCCTTGACCGGGTCATCAGCCAAGGTGCGACGCTCCGGCGAGCCGTTAAGAGCAGGCCGTGGCCGTCTAGGTCCGCGTTGTTGGAGTACTGTGCGGTATGGTCTAGTCGTTCGCCACTTCTCGAAAATGCCGAGCGTCTTGCCGACGGAGTCCGTGTATCAGGAATTCTGCCTTCGCTCGATCCGGCATCGCGAGTGGCGGGAAAGCCTAATCGTCTCTTGGCAAGCCAGGGTCTCTCTTACCACGGCTCATATGTTCTCGGGATGGGTTTTACGGTGGACCTCGATCGGGCTTTTGAGTTGATGGAGAAGGACCCAAGAAACCAGGATGTCCTCTTTCCCTACCTCAATGGGAATGATCTCAACTCCCGTTGGGATTGTTCGGCAAGTCGGTATGTTATTAACTTCCGTGAATCGACGGTTGATGAGGCTAAAGAGTACGCGGACTGTTACGAGCAGGTTGAGCGTTTAGTTAAACCAGAGCGTGAGAACAGCAACGACCAGCGCCTTCGCAGGCTTTGGTGGCGCTTTAAACGGCCCGTCTCCGACCTGTACGCGGCCATCGCTGGCCTGAGGCGAGTAATCGTGATCACATTGGTTAGCAAGACAGTGATGCCAGTCATGGTGCCAACCGGCCAGGTGTTCTCACATAAGCTCTGCGTGTTCAGCACTGAGGACCCGGCGATGTTGTCGGTCCTATCAAGCAGTCCACATTATTTTTGGACGATTGCTAGAACCTCGACGAGGGGTATTGGGGATGCGCCCAACTACTCGCCGTCTGACGTGTTCGAGACACTGCCACTACCCAAGTTGACGTCCGAGATGCGGGACCTAGGGGATCGGCTGGATGGGTACCGGCGCGACGTGATGTTGAGCCGACATGCCGGGCTAACCGGGACGTACAACTTGGTATTCGATCCGGGCTGCCAGGATGAGGACATCGCAGAGTTGCGGCGCATCCACCGGGCGGTCGACGAGGCGGTATGCCGGGCCTATGGCTGGGACGACCTGGTAACGCATGGGCTCGACCACGGCTTCCATAGGGCCGGTGCCTCTCCGCGCTACACCATAGGCCCTGCTTTCCAGCGCGAGATCCTGGACCGGCTGATGGAGTTGAACCACCGGCGCTACGCCGAAGAAGTCGCCAGTGGCCTGCACGACAAGAAGACCGGCCGGAAGGCGAAGGCCGCCGAAGGGACGCTGTTCTGATGGTAGACGTACAGGATGGTCTCTTCCCGCATCCGCGCGGCGAGCAGCAGGCGCTGTCCCTTTCCGGCAAGGGCGACGCCGAACAGGAAGCGCTCGTCCCGCCGCTCGACGTACCGCAGACTTTTCCCGAGGCGACCTCCTACCAGGTCCGCGATGAGCTGGAGGAGCTGATCGGGCGGGACCTGCTCGGGCCGTGGGACGGCGAGCGCGAGGAGTTCCGCCCCGGTGCGATGGGCCCGCGCGAGCGCTACCTCGTCGGCATGCTCGGCCCGAAGCAGCGCCCCCGCTCCGACCGCCGCGAGGTGGCAGAGGTGGCGGACGTGGACTCCGCCGTCCAGGGCGACGGCGCGGAGGCCGAACTGCCCGAGGTCGTCACCCCACAGAACCTGGGCAAAATGTGGGCCTCGTCCATGGGCCTGTCGTTCGCCGTCCCCGGCGATGTCGACGTACTAACCGTGACCGCCGACTGGGGCCGCTACGACCTGCGCGAGTCCGAGGACGAGAAAGGTAAGAAGCGTCGGGTCTGGTACCGCGAGCCGGTGTCGTACCGCAAAGAGGTACGCCTTGACAGTGAGTCGTCCTACCGGATGCCGCTGACGGTGTCGGACGAGGACGATCCGGGCGTGCACCTCGCAGTCGAGGTCCGCCCGCGCGACGGCAGTCGCGTGGTGCAGCTCGCCCTGATCAACACCCAGATGGAGGCGACCAGCAACGGTGACACGGCCTGGCTGTTCCAGGCCGCCCTCACCGTGACGGCGCTGGACGGCAACGCCGCTGTCTTCCTGCCCATCGACGATCCGCTGGACGGGGTGCAGGGCATCGGTGACGATCTGGAGGAGACGCACCTGCGGCTGCTCTACCGGTCGCAGCGCCGCTACGCTTCCGGCCGCAACGTCGCCGTCCACCCGTCGGTGCGTGAGGACGAGCGCTGTGCGTACCAGCTCGCCACCACCTGGCTGCCCACCCACAACGTTCCGGCCACCGTCGCCCAGGTCGGCGCGGACAGCGGCCTGGCGGGCGTGGAACTGTCCATGGACGCCCTCGCCACCGCCGACATCGACCGGCTGCGCACCCGGCTCGCGCCACTGGCCGACGGGTACGAGGACTGGCTGGACGACGAGGAAGCAAAGATTCCTCGCCTGCCGGAGCCGCTGCGCCCGGCCGCCGTGACCGCCGTCTTCAACGCCCGCCAGGCCGCCAAGCGGATCCGGGCCGGCATCGCGCTGCTCACCGATCCGGAAACCGAGAAGCACGCCGACGCCATCGCCGCGTTCCGTTTCGCCAACGAGGCGATGGCATTGCAACGTCGACACAGCGAGGTTGCCCGGCTCCGCGAGGAGCAGGGCCTGTCGTACGCCGCGGCCAAGTCTGCCATCGACGCGCGCGGTGCCGCGGCTGCCTCCTGGCGCCCATTCCAGCTCGCGTTCGTACTGCTAAATCTGCCGTCGATCACCAACCCGGCGCATCCGGAGCGGGCCGCCGACCGGGACGCGACCGTCGATCTGCTCTTCTTCCCCACCGGCGGTGGCAAGACGGAGGCATACCTCGGGCTGACCGCCTTCACCTTCGCGATCCGTCGTCTCCAGGGAGTGGTCGGTACCGGTGCGGACGCCCGCAGCGGGGCGGGCGGTGTGGCCGTGCTCATGCGCTATACGCTGCGGCTGCTCACCGCACAGCAGTTCCAGCGGGCCGCTGCCCTGGTCTGCGCCGCCGAGGTGCTGCGTCGCCGGGCGGAAGGCACCTGGGGTGCGGAGCCGTTCCGGATCGGGCTCTGGGTCGGTGGCGGGGTGTCGCCGAACTGGTTCACCGAAGCGTCCGAGCAGATCGCCGAGGCGCGGGAGGCCGGGAGCGGCAAGTTCACCAACGTCCTGCAGACGTTGAGCTGCCCGTGGTGCGGCTCGAAGCTGCGCGCCGAGCGTGACCTGACCGTCCGCGAGGACGAGCGGCGGGTCCTGGTCTTCTGCCCCGAGGCCGAAGGCGCGGACGCCTGCCCGTTCTCCCGGACCCGCTCCACCGAGGGCCTGCCGATCCTCACCATCGACGAGGAGATTTACCGGTACGCCCCCAGCCTGGTCATCGCCACCGTCGACAAGCTAGCCCAGCTGCCCTGGCGGGGCTTCGCCGGGATGCTCTTCGGCCGGGTCCGGGAGCGTTGCCCCCGGCACGGCTACCGGCACGACGACCTCGATGCGAAGACCGGCTGCGGGGCCCGGCACAACAAGAAGGGCAAGCTGCCGGCCGTCACCAGTGAGCCAGTCGTCCGGCTGCGCCCGCCGGACCTGATCATCCAGGACGAGCTGCACCTCATCTCCGGTGCGCTCGGCACCATCGTCGGCCTGTTCGAGGCGGCCGTCGACCAGCTCTGCACCTGGTCGCTGCCGGGCGGCGGCGAGGCCGGGCCGAAGATCGTGGCGTCCACGGCGACCACCAAGCGGGCCCGGGAGCAGGTGCTCGGCGTCTTCGGCCGGCAGCTCGCCGTCTTCCCGCCGCCGGTCATCGACATCACCGACACGTTCTTCAGCCGGCAGGTACCGGTCACCGTGCAGAACCCCGGCCGTCGGTACCTGGGCGTCTGCGCACACGGCGTCCGGATGAAGTCCGCCGAGATCCGCCTCTCGGAGATCCTGCTCATCGCCGGGCAGACTCTCTTCGACACGTACGGGCAGCCAGCCGACCCGTACATGACCACCGTCGGTTACTTCAGCGCCACCCGCGAACTCGCCGGCATGCGTCGTCTCCTCGACGATCAGGTCACCACCCGCGTCCGCAGCCACGGCCGGCGCAAGGGCCTCTCCGACCGGATCGCCGGCACGCAGATGCTCAACGTGCAGGAACTCACCTCCCGCGTCTCCTCCGCCGACATCAGCGAGGTGCTCAAGCGGCTGGAGAACGGCTTTGACTCGGAGCTCGACACCACTGCCCGACGGCGGGCCGTGCTGGAGGACATGCGGGACGCGTTCAAGGCCAAGACCGCGTCGAACCCGAAGCTGTCGCTGCACCCCGTCACCCAGAGCTTCTACCGTCGGCAGGACGAAAACCGGGTGCCGGTCGACGCGGTGCTCGCCACCTCGATGCTCCAGGTCGGTGTGGACGTGTCCCGCTTCGGCCTGATGGTCGTCACCGGGCAGCCGAAGAACACCGCCGAGTACATCCAGGCGTCCTCGCGGGTCGGCCGTGACGCGAAGCGGCCCGGCTTGGTGGTGACGCTCTACAACTGGACCAGGCCGCGGGATCTGGCGCACTACGAGGACTTCGAGTACTACCACGCGACCTTCTACCGTCAGGTGGAGGCGCTCTCAGTCACCCCGTACACCCGGCGGGCGCTGGACCGGGGCACCACCGCGACTCTCGTCGCGGCCGTGCGCAACGGCGAGGACAGCTTCTCCCGCAACACCGACGCCCAGGACGTGCCGCTCGACGGTCCGGAGGTGCGGCGGGTCATCGACCGGCTGCTGGCCCGCGCCGAGGCGATCGGCGGGACGCGCGGGCGCGACTACCTCGAGGAGCGGATCATTCGGCTCCGCGACGAATGGAACAAGAAGAAGACCGGCTCGTCTCGTCTCGGCTACTCCGAGGGGACGTTCAAACAACAGAAGCTGGATGGCCTGCTGACCGTGGCCGGTGGCGGGCGGTGGACCGGCCTGACGGTCGGGCAGTCCATGCGGGAGACCGAGAACGAGATCAACCTGGTGCTGCCCGCCGGCGGGGAGATCTTCAACCCGCAGTACGGGACGCCGGAGTGGTCCTTCGGCCCAGCCAGCGACAGCAAACGGGATGAGGACCTGCCCGACGGGGATGAGCTGGGCGAATCGACGCTGACCGGGAAGGGCAACTGATGGCCGCCAACTACTTCCGGCGGGTCGGTGCCGTCCGCCCCAGCCATCTGATGTTCACCACCGGGGTCGGCGCGATCGTCGACCTGCCCAACTTCTCCGTCCTGGTCCGAGGGCTCGACGACTGGAACTACTCCGTCGTGCCCGACTGGGAGGAGATCGTGGAGCCCCGGCTGCTCGCCGCCGTGCGGGCGTTGGGGGAGCGTTCGGTCAAGGAGCTGCGCCCGGCGCCGTGGCTAGACGGCACCGACCGGGAGCCGGCCGGCCCGGCCGGCCGCGTCGGGGTGCCGATCACGCCGTTTCCCGGGTGGCTGCGCTGCACCGCCTGCGACGACCTGGCGCCGATCGACTCGAACGTCTTCGGCTTCGAGAACTCCAAGCCGCGCAAGCCACACGAGGCCCGCTTCTTCCACACCGTATGCAGCCGCAAGAAGTCGGGGCGCAAACCGATGGCGGTGGGTGCCCGGTTCGTGCTCGCCTGCACCGCCGGCCACCTGGACGATTTCCCGTACGCCCACTTCGTCCACCAGGGCGGCGCTTGCCCGAACGCCAGCCATCCCAAGCTGAAGATGGATGACCGCGGCGGCAACCTGGGCGCCAACGTCGAGATCAAGTGCGCCCCCTGCGGTGCCCGCCGCAATATGAAGGAGGTCCTCGGGCCGCGCGGCGCAGACAAGCTGCCCCGTTGTCGTGGGCGTCGGCCGCACCTGGGCGACTTCGACCCGAAGGGTTGCAAAGCTGTCGAGCTGAAGCTCCTGGTTGTCGGCGCGTCCAACCAGTGGTTCGCGCAGACCCTCTCCGCCCTGGCCGTGCCGCGCACCGGTGCCAGCGAACTCCAGGCCAAGGTGGAACAGCACTGGGCCGCCCTGGAGGGCGTTCCCAACGTGGACATGCTGCCGTACCTGCGGACGGTCGTGCCGGCGTTCCGAGAGCTGGAAAAGTGGAGCGACCAGGAGATCTGGACGGCGATCGAGCGACACCGCACCGGTGCCAAGGGTGGCGAGGAGGAGAAGGGCTACCCCGACCTGCGGACACCGGAATGGGAGATCTTCTCCGCCGGGCAGCTGCCGCCGGCCACGGACGACTTCACCCTCCGCCGCGACCCCGACGGCGTCCCCGGCGAGCTGAAGAACGTCTACGCCGACGTCATCCAGGCCGAACGGCTGCGGGAGGTCCGCGCGCTGGTCGGCTTCACCCGATTGGATTCGCCCGACCCGGAGGACCCCGACCTCGTCACCCGCGCGTCGCTGTCCAAGGCGACGGCGACCTGGGTGCCGGCCAGCGAGGTACGCGGCGAGGGCGTCTTCCTGCGCCTGCCGGAAGACCTGCTCGCCGCGTGGGAGCAGCGGATCGAGTACACCGAGGTCATGCAGGAACACCGGGACGCGTACGCCCGGTTCCGCAAGAACCGCTACTCCGGTCGCATCGCCGGACCGTTCGACCCGATGCACCTCTGGCCGGGGGAGCGTTACATCGCCCTGCACACCCTGTCGCACCTCCTGATCCGCACCATCGCCCTGGAGTGTGGGTACAGCTCGGCGAGTCTCTCCGAACGGATCTACTCCGGCACGGAGGTCGACCCGCAGCGCGCCGGTATCCTCATCTACACCGCGGTGCCGGACGCCGAGGGGACCCTCGGCGGACTGGTGTCGTTGGCCGAGCACGACTCGCTGGTCCGGCTCACCCGCCGAGCGCTGTCCGACGCCATGCACTGCTCGTCGGACCCGCTCTGCGCAGAGCGGCTACCCCAGGACCCGGCGGACTTCCTGCACGGCGCCGCCTGCCACGTCTGCCTCTTCGTCTCCGAGACGACCTGCGAACGCGGCAACCGCTTCCTGGACCGGCGGTTCGTCGTACCGATCGACAAGCCGGACCTGGCGCTCTTCCCCGAGCTGCCGTGACCTGGCATCCGGCGTTCGAGGCGGCAGCCGAAGCCGCGGTGCACCGGCTCGGCCCGGGACACCTGCGGGTGCTTGCTGACCGCCTCGGCGACGGCTCGCCGGAGCAGGCAGTGCTGCACGCCGTTCCGGTGCCCGGCTTCGCCGAGGCGGCCGGCGCGGTGCTGGCCGCCCAGCGGACGTCCGGGTTGTCGGGTGGGGAGGCGGCGGCCTACCTGCGAGGACTGGCCGCCGGGCATGCGCAGCGGTCGGCTGCGGTGCGGATCGAGTCGGTGTGGAGCGGGCCGAGCACCCACCCGGTGCCCGTCCGCGCCACCGCTCGGGTGCTGGTCGACCTGGTCGCCGAGGCCCACGCCGAGCTGCTGCTGATGACGTACTCCGCCAAGCCCTACCCGCCGCTGCTGACGGCTCTGGCGGCGGCGGTCGCACGCGGTGTGACCGTGACCGTCGTGGTCGAGACACTGGCCGGAGCCGGTGGAGCGTTGAACGGCACGGAACCCGCCGCTGCCTTCGCGAACCTGCCCGGCGTCCGGTTGTGGCACTGGCCCGTCGAGCGGCGGACCGAGGACCACGCCAAGATGCACGCGAAGATCGCCGTCGCGGACCGCCGGGTGCTGCTGGTGTCCAGCGCCAACCTGACCCAGTCCGGCGTCAACCGCAACATTGAGGCGGGGCTGCTGGTGCGCGGGGGCACGGCCCCCCAGCGGGCGGCGGAGCACATCGCGGAGCTTCAGAGCCGCGGGGTCCTGGCCAGGCTCCAGACGTCCGGGCAGGGGTGGTGACCATGCCGCATTCGGACGGCCCCACCCTCGCCACAGGGGACATCGCGCGCCTGGCGGGCGTCGGGCGGGCGGCGGTCAGCAACTGGCGGCGGCGCTTCCCCGACTTTCCGCAGCCCGTCGGCGGCAGCTCCGCGAGCCCTCTGTTCGCGCTGGTGGAGGTCGAGGCCTGGCTGAGCACACACGACAAGCCGTTCCGACTCACCCCCGTCGACCGGGTCTGGCAGTGGCTGCGAGGCTCCGCTGCCGACTTGGAGCTGGGCGATCGAATCGGCTACCTCGGTGGCTTCCTGGTCTTCCTCGAGCGGGATCCGGCCGGCTGGAAGGCACTTGCCGACCAGCCCGACGCCGTGGTGGTGGATCGGCTGGTCGAGGCCATGCGCACGGCCGTCCCGGAGTTCGGGCACCTCATCACCGACCTGCCGGACCGGGATGCGGCGATCATCGTGCGCCTGGCCGCCGAGGCGGCCGACCATGAGGGCTCCCGGGCCGTCTTCGACTTCCTCTGCCAGCGCTATCTTGAGGTGCACTCCCGCCGCCACACTGTCACGCCCGCGGCGTTCGCCTTCCTCATGGTCGCTCTTGCCGCGTCGGAGGCGGAGACGATTCTCGACCCGGCCTGCGGGATCGGCACCCTGCTGCTCGCCGCTGCTGGGCGCCGGGCTCAGGAGTTCCGCGGCCAGGAGGTGAACCGGACGGCAGCCCGCATCGCCGCCGCCCGCCTCCTGCTGCAGGCCGGGGATGCCCGAGTCGCCGCGTCCGACTCGCTGCGATCCGATGCGTACGCCGGGGACCTGTTCGACGCGGTGGTGTGCAACCCGCCGTTCGCCGACCGGTCCTGGGGCCAGGACGAACTGGCCGGCGACGCACGCTGGGAGTACGGCCTGCCGCCCCGGGGCGAACCGGAACTCGCCTGGGCGCAGCACTGCCTTCGGCACGTCAAGCCGGGAGGGCGGGTCGCGATCCTCATGCCGGGTGCTGCCGCCGGCAGGCGTTCGGGCCGACGCATTCGGGGGAATCTGCTCCGTGCCGGGACGCTGCGCGCGGTGATCTGTCTGCCGGCGACCGGACCGGCCGGGACGGTGGCACCGGATGTGTGGTTGATGCAGCGCCCCGACGGAATGCCGCGTCCCGACGAGGTGCTGATGGCCGACGCGTGCTCCGAACCGGCAGGTGCCGTAGAGGCATGGGCTGCCTTCTGCGCCGGCTCCGAGCTGCCGGCCGGTAGCCGAGCGGTGCCGATCATCGATCTGTTGGACGACGATGTCGACGTCTCTCCGGCACGGCACCTCGCTGCCGCCGGCACGCGACCGTCCGCGTTTCCACCTGTGCTGGCGGCGCTGAGCAAGGCGGTCGATGCCCTCGTGCCGGCACTGCCGGACCTGACCGACATTCCGTCGCCTGACGTCCCGGTGATGACCACCGTCGGCGAGTTGGTCAGAACGGGCGCGGTCACCATCCGGCAGGCACCGATGAAGATGGGCACGGACGAGGACGGACCCACGCCGGTGCTCACCGCTCGGGACGTCCGGCTCGGGCGCCCCGCATCCGGGACAGCCGTGCCCCTGCCCGGTGCGGTCACCCTCCGGACAGGCGACGTGGTGACCCCGCTTGCGCCGCGTGCGCCTGCCGTCCATGTCGTCACCGACGAAGGCCCGCTGCTCGGCCCGCGGCTGTACCTGCTCCGGGTCGACCCAGAGCAGATGGACCCGTACTTCCTGGCCGGCTTACTGCGGACCACGCAGCGTGGCGCGGGTTCCGGCGGCTCGTCCCTCGCGGGCCGCATCGACATCCGGCGGACCCGCATACCCTGGCTGCCCCTGTCGGAGCAGCGTCGAATCGGAGCGGCGTTTCGTCGGTTGATGGCGTTCGAGACGCAGTTGCGGGAGGCGGTGGCTCTGGGCGAGCAGCTCGTTGAGCGGGGGTTCGTCGGTCTCAGCGACGGGACCCTGCGCCCGACGGTGGCGGACTAGCGTGCGCATGCTGGTGGATCGAGAACGGGAAGGGCTGTCGCGGTGGGGATGCTGATCAATGGCCGGTACGAGCTGGACGACCTGCCCATCGGCCGTGGCGGCATGGGTGAGGTGTGGCTGGGACACGACACCAAACTGGACCGGCACGTGGCGGTGAAGTTCATCCGTTTTCCGAACGGTGAGCAGGACAAGGACTACATCCGCCGGTTCGTCCGCGAGTCGCGGATCACCGCCCGACTGGAGCACCCCGGTGTCCCGGCCGTGTACGACGTCGGGTCGCACGAGGGCCGCCCCTACCTCGTTATGCAACGCATCCAGGGGATCAGCGTCGCCGACCTGGTCGCCGAGCAGGGTGCGCTGCCCATCGGCTGGGCGGCCGGGATCGCCGCCCAGGTCTGTGCGGTCCTCACCGCCGCGCATCAAGCCTCGCTCGTGCACCGTGACCTCAAGCCGAGCAACCTCATGCTCCAGCCCGACGGTGCGGTCAAGGTGCTCGATTTCGGACTCGCCGCGGCGCCCACCCTCGCGGACTTCTCGAAGATCACCGCCACCGGGTTGCCGCCCGGCACGCCGGCCTACATGGCACCCGAGCAGATCGAGACCAACATCAGCGGCCCCGGCACCGACCTCTACGCCCTGGGCTGCACGCTGCACGAGATGTTGACCGGGGAGCGGCTCTTCACCGGGTCCACCTCCTACGACGTATGGAGCAAGCAGGTCAGCCACAAGCCGCTGCCGGTGCGCGGCGTACGGGACGACGTACCCGCCGGTCTGGAGGAACTGCTGCTGCATCTGCTGCAGAAGAAGCCCGACGACCGGCCGGAGAGCGCCCAGGTCGTCTACGACCGTCTGCTTCCCTTCGCCACCAATCTCGGTCCGATCCCGGGGATCCTCGATGGAGTATCGACGGTGAGCCCCACCCGGATGTACGGCTCGATGCTGGGGCGGGTGTTCACCTCGGCCCCCGCGACCCCGCCCGCCGGGCCGATCCTGCCGTCAGCGCCCGCCACTGAGCCGGTCAAGCCGCCGACACCGCCCCAGCGGCGGCCAGACGAGACGTCGGGGGTCGGGCGTTCGGATCTGCGGCGTGCCCGGGCGGAAGCCAGTCGACTGGTTGGCTCGTCCCGCTACGGCCAGGCCGCGGAAGTCCTCGCCGCTGCGGTTGCGCCGGCGATCACCGCCCTCGGCGGGGCCGACGAGGACGTGGTGCGTGCCCGGCTCGAACTGGCTGACGCGCTCTTCGAAGAAGGCGACTACCGGCGGGCTGGGCCGGCGTACGAGAAGCTCGCCCAGGACGTCGCCCAGGAGCAGGGCACGCGTGTTGATCTCGCGCTGCACTGTCGGCTGAGGGGCGCCACCTGCCGCGCGCTCCTCGGTGAGACCAGCGAGGCGTTGCGGCAGCTCGATGCACTCGTGCGGGACGAGACCGAGGCGTTCGGCGCGGACGACTCACGCACGTTGGAGCTGCGCCGCCAGATCGGCCTGCTCCAGCTCGGGGCTGGTCAGCGGCACGCCGCCGAGCAGACCCTGACCCGCCTCCTGGCGGACCTGACCCGGCTGCACAACGCCACCCATCCCAGCGCTCGGGAGATTGCCGACCTGCTATCCGGGCTACGCCGGCCCGACTCCCGATGAACACACCGCCGATCGGCGGACCGCACCGCAGCACCGAACCGTTCACGTGACCGCCGCCGGGGGCGGCGTCGACTGAGGAGAGCGTCATGGGTGAGACCGCGGCACAGATCGAGCACATCTCCATTCGCGTGCCCTGGCACGACAGTGGCTGGAGGGGAACGATCTGCGCCGACCCGCACGGCAACGGCACCTGCGTGCTGCTCAAGAACATCGGCCAGAACCGCCGTGACGACCACGAGCAGCGCAGCGCCGGGCGGGACATCGCCGACCTGCCGCTCGCCGACGCTCCGCCCTGCGTGGCGGAACGGGCCACCTTCATGTCGCCCCGGGTGATCCCGTTCCAGCGCGCGCACCCCTTCACGCAGAAGTCGCCGGCCTTCGCGACGTTCCAGCCCACTGCGCAGACGATGCCGCCGTACTCCGCCCAGGCGGTGCCCTTTCGCTGGATGTCCCGCGAGGGAGCCAAGGCGGTGAACGAGGAGCGCCGGCTCGGTCTGCTGCCCGAGCTGGAGGAGCGGGTGGACACCATCACCGGCTGGGGAAACACCACATGGACGATGCACGGCGACAACCAGCGGGCGATCCTGGACGCTTTCTTCAGCTCCGTGCAGCCGGAGGGCAGCATCGTCTTCTTCTACGCCAAGCACAGTCCGCTCACCGACGACTCCCGCCGGCTGCTCGTCGGTGCAGCGATGGTCACCGCTGTCACGCCGACCGGGGCCTACCGCAGCAGCGGTGGAGAGCCCTTCCCGGCACAGATGTGGGAGACCACGATCGGGCACTCGCTGCGCCCCGACCAGCAGCGCGGGTTCCTCATGCCGTATCAGGCGCTGCTCGAGATTCGCGACCGGAAGGGCATCGACATCAGCGACGCCCTGGCCTTCGCGCCGGAGGGCGGCTGGGAGGCGTTCTCTTACGTCACCGAGCACGTCAGTCACGACCTCGCCATCGACGGGCTGCTCGCGTTGATGGCGGCGGGACGCGCCGCTCGACGGATCCTCGGGGACGAGGCGGGCGTGCTCGGCTTCGACTGGCTGGAAGAGCAGCTCAACCGGCTGTGGAAGCTGCGTGGGCCGCGTCCCGGCCTCGCCAGCGTCCTGGCCGCCCTCGGCGTCCCGCAGTACGTGACGTTCGCCCACATGGTGGCCGCGGGGACCGCCTCCGGTACCGATCCCTGGCAGACGCTCGAGGCGGCGATGGCGAACCCCGACCGGCTCGGCCTGACCGCGAAGACACACCTGACGCCCAGCCTGCGCGCCACCTGGAAGGCCCTCAGGCCCGAGCGGAGGCAACTGCTGCAACTGCTGAGCCGCTTCTCGCTGACCAAGGACCAGGCCGAGAGGTTCTTCGTGGTCGAGCGACGTGACCCCGCGCTCCACGACGACGACATCATCGCCAACCCGTACCGGCTGTATGAGGCCGATCGCGACCAGCCCGAAGGCGTACCTCTGGACGTCATCGACCGGGGGTGTTTCCCGGACGCTGCCCTCGCTTCCGCGTTCCCGCTGCCCAAGCCCAGTGCCATGGACGACGGCCTCGACGCGCGCCGGGTACGCGCTTTCGTCATCGACGAGCTGCAACAAGCGAAGGCGGCCGGGCACACGCTCCAGCCTCAGGTCGACGTGGTCAACAGCATCCGAGAACGGACGCTCAGTGCGCCCTGCCCGGTCACGGCGGACGTCCTCGACGCCCATTACCTGTCCGCGGCGAGCCTGCCTGCGGATGCGCCGCTGACCGGGGTGACCCTGCCCAACGGTGCGCCGGCCCTGCAGCTCGCCGACCTGACCCGGGTCGGGGACGTCATCCGCGAGCAGACCGAGCGCCGTCTCAAGGCCGCTCCCATCGCCGGCGCGCCCGACTTCGCGGTACGCCTCGACGTGCTGCTGGGTGCCATGGACGACACCCTCCCACAGGACGAACTGGACGCCGAGGAGCGTGCCCGGGCCGAGAAGGTGGCAGCCCTCAACACGCTCTACTCATCGCGGATCAGCGTCCTCATCGGCTCGGCGGGAACGGGAAAGACCACCCTGCTCCAGGTGCTGCGGCACACCGAGTCGGTGGCCGCCGGGGGAGTGCTCCTGGTCGCCCCCACCGGCAAGGCGCGGGTGCAGCTGGCGCAGCGGGTCGAGGCCCCGGCGGTCACTCTGGCGCAGTTCCTGATCTCGACCAAGCGGTACGACCCATGGACCGAGCGCTACCTGGTGACCGGCGACGTGCAGACCCGGTCCAAGAACTACAAGACCGTCGTGGTCGACGAGGCTTCCATGCTCACCGAGGAGCAACTCGCAGCACTGCTCGACGCGGTCACCGGGGTGCAGCGGCTGGTTCTGGTCGGTGACCCGCGGCAACTCCCGCCGATCGGGGCCGGTCGTCCCTTCGTCGACATCGTGCGTCGACTCGCACCCGACGACATCGCGACCCGCACGCCACGATGCGGGCCCGGCTACGCCGAACTCACCATTCCCCGCCGGCAGGTCGGCCAGGAACGCGATGATCTGGTCCTGGCCAGTTGGTTTGCCGACGGGGAGCTGTCCCCGGCGGCCGACCTGGTCTGGGAGCGGCTGCGAGCGGGCGAGCAGCTGCCGACGTTGCGCGCCGTCCGGTACGGCCGCGGCGAACTGTTCCCGACCCTGCTCGCCGTGCTACGGGAGGAGGTCGAGGAGATGAGGACGGCGTCCGACGAGGAACTGGCGACGGCGTTCGGCCGCAGCTACGGCGGCATGGTGTCCGCCAAGGGAAACCTCTACTTTCCGCCCGGCGCGGGAGGCCGCGCCGACGCGTGGCAGATCCTGTCACCGGTCCGTAGCCGGGGCTGGGGCACCATCGAGATCAACCGCGCGTTGAAGGACGCCTTCGGCGCTGGCGCCATCGAGCAGGCGGTCGGGCCGAAGCGGTGGAACGCCAAGCCGATCGGCCCGGAACGTATCGTCGTCGGCGACAAGGTGATCAACATCCGCAACCACCAGTTCAAGCAGTCGCGGATCTACCCCAAGGACGCGGAACGCTTCGTCGCCAACGGCGAGCTGGGTGTGGTGGTCGGTCAGACCCGCTCCAAGTGGGTCACCTGGCCGCCGAACAAGACTGAGATCGAGTTCGGTGGCCGACCGAAAGTGAAGTACGACTTCTACGACTGGTCCGACGACGCTCGCGCGCCGATGCTCGAACTCGCCTGGGCGATCACCATCCACAAGTCGCAGGGCAGCGAATTCGGAATCACCATTGTTGTGCTGCCTGCGGAGGCCGCTGGGCTGAGTCGGGAACTGCTCTACACCGCCCTGACCCGACAGAAGGGCAAGGTGATCCTGCTGCACGAGGCCGACCTCGACGAGGTCGCCAACCGGGGCTCAGCCGTCTACTCCGACACCGCAGGTCGCCTGACGAACCTCTTCGTTGCGTCCGAACCGATCCAGGTCGGCGAGGCCGTCGTCGACCGTGGTCTGGTCCACCGCACTGATCGTGGGGAACTGGTCCGCAGCAAGAGCGAGCTGTTGATCGCCAATCTGCTGCACGAGCTTGGCGTGTCCTACGACTACGAAACCCCGTTCACCGGCGCTGACGGCAGGACCGTTCGACCTGACTTCACCATCGACACGGACCTGGGGGAGAAGGTGATCTGGGAACACCTCGGGATGCTCTCCGACCCAAGGTACGCCGCGAAGTGGGCGCTCAAGAAGGACTGGTACGCCCGCAACGGAATCCGGCTGGCGGAGGATGGCGGCGGGGACCAGGGCATGTTGGTCGTGACAGACGATCGGGGTGGGGTGGACTTCCCGGCCTGGCGGAACCTCGCCCAGAAGGTTTTCGGTCTCTGACTCCGTGGGCTGCGGCTGACGCCGGTTGCTTTGTCGGACGTTGATTTGTTTCCTTGCCGGCTCGGGTGCCGGTCCAAACAGAGGGGGTCGAGGATGTCGCGGCAGCGGAGACCACGCTTCAAGGTCTGCTGGAGGGGACGAAGCAGTATCAAGTGCCGCTGTATCAGCGCACCTACTCGTGGACGAAGGCGCAGTTGACGCGACTGTGGGAGGACGTGCGCAAACTCGCCGAGGACCGGGTGGACAACCCAGGAGCCACGCACTTCATCGGCTCGCTGGTGCTCGCGCCCAGCCCCGCGAACGGTCCAGCGGGCCTCGCCGAGTTTCTGGTGGTCGATGGCCAGCAGCGGCTGACCAGCCTGACCACGAACTCGGTGACCTCTGGCCGGCGACGATCTACCCGAGCGGAAAGTTCGAGGTCGTGTTCCAGCACCTGAGCGTCCGGCCCCGTTCGGGAATGTCGCCCCTGCAGGAGGAGCTGCGCCAGCGGCTGAACCAGTTGCCGGGGGTGGACATCGCCGCCGCCAAGATCGCGCTTCGGCCCGGGTTCCCGCTGACGGTCCTCACCGACTCCGACGCCCGGGACGCCCTGCTCGACCACCTGCGCTGGTTCTACGACCAGGCCCAGGCGTCCGCCTCCGACGAGCTGATCATGGTCTAAGCTCCGGCACCGACACTTACGGTTGTACAGCGCCCCGCCCGGGGCGCTGTACAACCGGCTCGCCTGCCGTGGCGCGCAGTGCCGCCGCCGTCGACCCCCACCCGGGAGGTTTGCTCGTGCCTCAGCTCGCCTTCGCCAACACCTTCTGGGAGAGCTTCGACGTCCTGGAGAAGCCGGTCAAGGCCGGCGTACGCAAGGCGATGGCGAAGTTCCAGCAGCTCACCATTGCCGAACTGCACGCCGACAAGGGCCTGCACCTGGAGTCGGTGAACAACGCCCGCGACCCGCGAATGCGGACCATCCGGATCAACGACTTCTGGCGTGGGGTGGTGCTGGCGCCTGACGACGGCAGCGACACGTTTCTCCTGCTGAACGTCGTCCCACACGACGGCGCGTACACGTGGGCGGCGAAGCGCCTCTACACCGTCAACACGGCGACTCGGGCACTGGAAGTCCGTAACGTCGTCGCCCTCGAGCAGCTCACACCGGCGCTGGAGAAGGCAGCGGCGCAGGCGCCGACGCTGCTGTTCGCCCGCCATTCCGACACGGTGCTGCGCCACCTCGGCATCGACGACCAGGTGCTGCGAGCCGTCCGGACGATCATCGACAAGCCCCAGCTCGAAGCGTTCGGCACGTTGCTCCCCGAGGACCAGTTCGAGGTTTTGCAGTACCTCGCCGAGGGCTTCTCCCCGGATGACGTCTACCGCGACCTCGTCGCCGAACGCCGGCCGGCTGCCGCGACGCCGGAGCCGAGCGAGAGCCTGGCGGCGGCGATCGCCAACACCACCAGCCGCATCATGCTGGTGACCCGGCCCGACGAGCTGGCCGAGATCCTCGACAAGCCGTTCGCCGCCTGGCGGGTGTTCCTTCACCCATCGCAGCGACGGCTGGCGTACCGGGTCTCCCACAAGGGGCCGGCGCAGGTGACGGGTGGTCCGGGAACGGGCAAGACGGTGGTCGCCCTGCACCGGGTCAAGCACCTGCTGTCCCGCTCGGCCGACCGTCGGGTGCTGCTCACCACGTACACCAATGCCCTGGCCGCCGCCCTGCGGGAGAACCTGGCGCTGCTCCTCGGCGACGAGAAGCAGCTGGCGCGGGTGGAGGTGACCACGGTCAACGCCCTCGCCAACCGCACGGTGCGCACTCTCGCCGGGCGAGTGCCCACCCCGATCGGGGACGCGGACGAGCGACAGGTCTGGCGCCGGGTGTGCCGGCGGCTGACCCTGCCCTGGACCGAGCAGTTCCTCGTCCAGGAGTACCGGCACGTCATCCTCGCCCACGACGTGCGCAGCCGCGAGGAGTACCGCGAGGTCAGCCGGCGGGGGAGAGGGTCGGCGCTGGGCCCGCGACAGCGTGACCGGGTGTGGGACGCGGTGGAGATGTTCTCCGCCGAGCTGGCGGCGGCCGGCACCATCACCCACCTGGAGGTGTGCGCGCGAGCCGCGCAACTGCTCGGGGAGGCCGACCTGGGCGTCCGCGGCTTCGACCACCTGGTGGTCGACGAGGCCCAGGACCTGCACCCCGCCCAGTGGCGAGTCCTGCGCGCCGCGGTGGCGCCCGGTCCCGACGACCTGTTCATCACCGGTGACCCGCACCAACGGATCTACGACTCCCGGGTGTCGCTCGGCGCTCTCGGCATCTCCGTCACGGGGCGCAGCAGCCGGCTGCGTATCAACTACCGCAGTACCGAGGAGATTCTTTCCTGGTCCACCGGCGTGCTGGTCGGGTCGCGAATCGACGACCTCGCCGGTGAGGGCGAGGACAGCCTCACCGGCTACCGCTCACTGCTGCACGGCAAGCGGCCGCAGGCGAAGGGCTACCCGACAAGCCAGGCCGAGGTCGCCGGGCTCGTGGCCCGGGTGCGGGAGTGGCTGGCGCAGGACGTGCAGCCGAGCGAGATCGCGGTCTGTGCACGCTTCAACACGACCCTGGGCACGGTGCGCGACGAGTTGGCGGCGGCTGGGATTCCGTCGGTCTGGGTGCGGGACCATCCCGGGGCGGAGGCCGACGGGGTGCGGCTGGCCACCATGCATGCGATGAAGGGTCTGGAGTTCCGAGCAGTCGCCGTCGTCGGCGCCACGGCACGGGCCGTGCCTTTCGCGAAGGAGATCACGCCGCCCGAGGTGGACTTGTTGCAGCACGAAAGCGACATGCTCAGAGAGCGCTGCCTTCTCTTTGTCGCCAGCACGCGGGCGCGAGAGGCGCTATGGGTGTCATGGAGCGGAGCGCCCAGCCCGTTCCTGGATTTCGCCGCCGCCGGCAGCCCGCCCAGGTGACGACGTCACCGGCGCTCCCGAGTGGTGTGGACCCGTCTAAAGTCTCACCCGTGGATCAGGCGGAGATGGTGGTGGTGCAGGAGTCGGACCGACCTGGCGGACCAGTTCGGGTCGGCGCGGTGTTGTCAAGAAGCCGCGGGAACTATCAGGTCCGCTGGCACGACGACGGCACCGAGGAGACGGTCAAGATCGGTGGCCGGAATCAATTCGCCCCTCGCGGCTCGTTGCGTCACCAGTTTCTCCTGGACCGGGCATCGGCGACGACCATGTTCGAGGAGGACCCGACCGCGATGGTCCTACGACTCCTTCGGGAGTACGACTCGGGGCTGACCCGCACCAAGATCAAGGAGAAGCTGGATGCGCTCGGCCTCGACCTTGACCGAGATGGTGCCCGCTGGAGGCTTATCGATCGGTTCCTTACTAGCAGCGACGATGTGCAGATGACCGGTACGGGGGTGGCGGCGACCTTCAAGTGGAAGCCACCCAAGAGGCGCCGCACGGAGCTCCCCGGACAGTCGGACGTAGTGCCCACCTTGCCCCTGGCCGACCAGCAGGATCGTGCGACGGCAATACCGGCGCCCGCCGTCGAGAAAGGCCCAGTCGAGCAGGGTGTCCACGATGCTCGGCAGATCAGTCAGCCCTCGGATAAGTCGCCAACGCCGGAACAGCCGGAGTTCCCAGGATCCCCTTCAAAGGACCAAACTCTACCGGCGACGAATGAGCGGCAGACCGTCGTGGCAAAGGCGGCGTCCCTGCCTGGTCGGCTGGCCGGAGCGACCGGCGAGGACAGCTCCTGGCCTTTGCCGTACTACCTTTCGAAGCCCCTCGCGGTCGGTGCCCAGCTCGGACGACTGAACGATCAGCAGTTGGAAGACCTCATCACTGACCTGGAAGAACCGGACGCCGCAGCCGCCGGTGCTTTATTGCTTGCTTTGCCCCGGCAATCTGCCGTGGTTGGTCGTGTCACCGCTCTCAGCCACGAAAGCACGACACTGCTTCTGACCTCGGCGGCCGCGGAAATTCAGGTGTACTCAGAGCCAGACCCAGACGTCATCACCGCGGCTGCCGCACTGCTACGCCAGGTCTGCAAGGTCGATAACGTGTCGACGGGGGCAATCTCGCCGCTGATCACCCTCGCGTCAATCGTTGCCGCCAAACATTCCCAGGATGCCGTGCCGGTGATCGACGGTGTTGCGTTGAAGCTTGGCCGCCTTCTGCCGTTGATGTCGCGCGACGAGCGCAACGCCGTCGACCTCGACCGTCTCGCACCGCTCGTCGCGCGGCTTCCGTTCACCCGCGCCGGGGGACGTGCTGCCCTCATCGCCGCCGTGGGCAAGGTACGGGTCAAGAGCGTTCTTCACGACGCCTGGTGGGCGGGCGCCACCCTGGATGACCTTGCTGGCTGCGCCACCGGCGTCCTCGGCGCGGTCACGTCACTCCCGGAGGTGGCCGCCCGCTACCTTCACCCGCTCGTGCTGCGGGAGCTGGCTGTCACTGAGTCCCGACGACGCTTGACCTTCCTGCTCGGCCTACCTGGTGAGTTCGTCGCCGGACTTCCCTCTGACGCGGTTGTCGCCGCCTTTCACAGGGTCGCCGCAGGCGACCCTGTGGTGGCTGGGTGGACAGGCGCGCTGGGGCAGGAGCAGCGGGTGGAGACGCTGCGTCGCGCCGCCGAGCAGGCGGCGGCGGCCGTAGCGACAGCTGACCAGCGTGCCGAGGCGGCTGAGGGCCGAGCTAGTGCTCTGGCGGACCGGTGTGCGCAACTGGAAGAGACCCTGCGGGCGGAGCATCGTCAGACTTCTTCGCTCCGGTCCGCGCAGGACCGGCAAATTCAGATCGACGTGATCCGTTCCTTGGCCGACCTCGCCGCCGAAGTGGAGGAGCTCGCGGTCGAGCAGACAGCCTCAGAGACTCTGGTCGAACGCGTACGGGCGCTTGTCTCGGCACAGGCACTCGAGCCGATTGGCCAGGCCGGACAGAAACTGACCTTTGATCCGACCGTTCATGAACCCATCGTCGGTGTTCCCACCGCTGGGAGCGCAGTTACGGTCATCCGACCTGGATACCACTGGCACCCGTCCGGTGAGGACATTCTCATCGAGAAGGCGCTGGTGACTACGACCTAGGAGCATTCATGGGGGGAGCCCACGGCCACGCCGTCGGGGTCGATTTTGGCACGTCCACGTCTTTAGTGGCCACGCGGGCGGGTCGCCGCCCCGTGGAGATCGCGCCGCTCGGCCGTACGACCCGATGGTTTCCCTCCCTGGCGGGCTACCGTGGTGAAACGCTGCTGGTCGGGGAGGACGCCGACGCGCTTCCGAGCGACCAGGTGATCCGGTCCATCAAGCGGGCGATCACCGACAACCAGGAGACGGTCTCGTTGCCCGGCCCGGACGGGCTGCGAGCTGTGTCAGCCGATGACGTCATGATCGCCCTTCTCGCCGAGATCGGTGAGCGGTCCGCCAGGGCGGGCGAGCCACTGACCGCCGATCGCGAGTTTCGGCTGGGTTGTCCGGCCATGTGGGATGGGCCGCAGCGGCACCGCCTGCTCGACCTGGCCGCAAAGGCTGGCCTGCCGGTAGACGACTCGGCTCTTGTCGACGAACCGATCGCTGCCGGCATCGCCTGGGTGACCCACCGATTCCTCGCGCACGGCGAGCGACCGGAGGGCCGCCTACTAGTTTTCGACATGGGCGGCGGCACCCTCGACATCGCGGTCCTCGACGTGGTGGGCGGCGCTCACCCCGAGATCTCGGTGCTGACGGCACTCGGCACCGCCTACGCCGGCGACGCGCTCGACCACGCGATGGCACGGGACCTCCTTGAGGACCTGGGCGCACGCGGCGTCGACCTGGAGGCCGTGCCGCACCCGGAGTTGCTGCGAGCGCTTGTCCTCCGTGCCGCCCGCGACGCCAAGGTCAGTCTTTCCCGCCTGCCTGAACACCGCATCGTGCTGCCGTCCCGCCAGATCGGGCAGTTGCCGGTTTTGACCTACAGCCGAGAGCAGTTGGAAGAGGCATTTCGGGAGCAGATGGATAGTGCGGAGCAACTGGTATGGGCCGCGCTGCGGGCCGCTCAGCTCACTGAACGTGACAGCCGGTCGCCGTCAGAGCTACGCGCGATGGGTCCGGCCGAGCTAAGTGGCGACATCGACTACGTGCTGCTTGCCGGGGGGATGAGTCGCATCCCGTACGTCGAGCGGCGCATCGGCGCGCTGTTCCCGAACGCCCAGGTATTCGACAACGCCGGAGTGCAGCCCGACGAGGCGATTGTCGCAGGGCTGGCCGATACCGCCAGCTACGAGCGGCTGAACCTGCACCGCCCGGGGTTTGACTTCGTCGTCGAGTGGGAAGAGGGCGGTCAGGTACGGCAAGAGACCTTATACGCTGCGTATACCCCGTTTTACGAGCCATGGCAGGTGCTTAGCGGTCAGTCCAATCTCGGATATGAACGTCGCGACCGAGACTTCCCAGGTCCGCAGCACGGCATTGGTCGGCTGCGGGTGCGCGCCACCAGCGGCGAGCCGCTCGGCCTGAAGTTCGACGGTCAGGTCATGGACGGGTTGAGCCTGAACTTTGGCCGCCGGATGATCTTCAAGCTCTACTGCGACGGGCGGATCCTCATCCAGCACGGGTCGGGCAGCAGGATTCAGATGCGGGTCGACCGATGGCCGGTGATCCGTGGTCGTGACCACGCACAACTGGTGCTGCGCAGTGCCGAGGAGTCGGCACCGACGCCTCCTACTCCCTGGTACATGGAGAAGGAGTGGGCTCCGCCGATTCGATGAGGGCGATGGCGACGGCGGTCAGCGAGATCTCCAGCTCTTGACGGCTCGCCAGTTCGTGATGGATCTCGGCGCGGCGAGCACGAAGATTGCGGAGCCGCCCCTCGTAGAGCCGGATGATGGTCGGCCCGCGTCCGTCAACACGCAGTCGCGCGAGCAGCTCGTGGGCCTTCTGAATCTGAATGTCCAGCGACCCCTGTCGGGCCAGGATTCGTCCGTCGACAAGAGCGGCGTTCTCCTGCCGCCGGGTCCGCTCGGTGTCCCGATGCCGAACGGCGAGGTGCTCCTGCGCCTGGTGCCACACCTCATACAGTTCGGCAGGCGGCGTCGGCGTGCCGTCCCGGAGTCTGCCTTCGGCCAGGGCGGTGAGCACAAGGTCCCCAACTTCGTGGTCTGGACGGCGCGTGTCAAGGTCGATCGCCGTCGCCCACAATTCGAGCAGTGGCCGGAGCCCTGACGTTTCAGCAAGGTCCAACATGACCAGATACCTCTTACCCGCTGGGAGTGCCGGTACGGCCATCGATCCAAACCGTGGCAGCGCCAGCGTCTCGTCGTTCAACACCTCAAGAGCGAGCTTGACGAGCGGGTGCCGGCCAGAGAGGAGTTCGACGTCGTACTTGCTGGCTGCCTCCGGCTGGAACGTGCACTCCAGCGGAGTCTCGCTCTGCAGCAGAGCCGCGAGCTTCGACCGGCTGTGCTTGCTTCCGCCGTCGCCTACCCGGCTTGATCGCAATCGCTCGGCCAACTGGCTGGAGCCAATGATGTGGAAGATGCCACTCTTGTTCGGCTTGCGGCGGCGGCCTCCGACCCGGTCGAAGAGCTCATCGAGCATCCGCTGAATCTCCGCTGGGCCGATGAAGCGTCCGTTTCCGGGCCCGGTCTCGGTGAGGCCCTCGACAAGTAGACCATCGAGTCCGGAAAGCTGCGCCTGAGAAGCGCGCAGCTCGTCGGTCTCGTGGGAGCGCTGTTGAATTGCGACCTCGATCCGGTCGACTTCGCGCCGACGGCCCGCCGCGTCGAGTCTGGGGTCGAGCAGCCGTTTGGTGATGTCGCCGAGCTGGTCACGCAGGATGGGTTCGAGTTCGCCGATAGAACTCTCGAACACGCCGATCCGGTCGTAGAGCCGCTGGAAGATGTCCGTCTCGATCGTTCCGGGCACGTGCATGTTGTAGATGAAGATCTTCTCGTGCTCCTGGCCGAAGCGGTCGAGCCGGCCGATGCGCTGTTCCACGCGCATGGGGTTCCAGGGCAGGTCGTAATTGACTAGGACATTGCAGAACTCGAAGTCGAGACCCTCCGAGCCGACCTCACTGAGCAGGAGAATCTCGAAACGGCCGTCGCGAAACTCCCGCATAATCTTTTCTCGGTCTGCCATTGGCACACCGCCGTGCATCACCCGCACGCTGAAGTGCTTCCCGAGGCGGCCGGCCAGATAGGAGAGCGTGCGCCGGAAGAACGAGAAGATCATCACCTGCCGTAGTTCCGCCGCGCGCACCTTGAGCAGTTCGGCCAGGAGCTGCTCGTACTTGCTGTCCACCGGTACCGGACGCGCGAGCGTCGGTAGGTCGAGCAGATCAGCCAGATCTGGGCCGATCTCCTCCTCGGCGTCGTCGACCTCCTGCCGGAAGAGCTCCGGGCTGCGCTCCCGCATCAGTTGTTGTGAGGCCGGGATGCAACTCGCCGCCTGGCGTAGCGGCATCTGCATGGCGAAGCCTGGCGGGGTGTTCATCTCCAAGGCCCGGCTCATGTACCAGGCGTAGACCGAGTCATAATAGTTCTGCTCCTCGACTGTCCACTCCACGTCGATGTTTCGAGGATCGCGTACGGCCTTCCGATCGGGTACGTCCGCCTTCCGGGTCCGGGTCAACACGCTGCCGAGGACGTTCAGGTCTGCGAGCAACCGACGAGCCCGGGCAACCTCATCGTGGGTGAGTGGCCTGTCGACATCGAACAGAGCGCGGAGTAATTGGTAATTGGGGCGATCGGTGACGGTCGACCCGAATTGGAGAGCGTCGAGCTCGGCGAGTTGACGTACCAGCTTCCGGGGTGTTCGCCTACCTTCCGTGAGTAGTGACCGTGCCACCCCGTTCAAAATCTGATTGGGCTCAAGCTGCGCCTCGAAGATCGCATGGTCGCCGAAATGCCCCTCGTCGAGGAGATTCATCAGATTGAAGAGATCCTTGTTGCCAAGGTTGAGTGGCGTGGCGGAGAGGAAGATCAGGTAATCAGACCAGTCCGCCAGCAGTCGCCCGAGAGCGTGTGACTTGCTGTCGCTGTTCCGGAGATAGTGCGCCTCATCGATGATAACCAGGTCGAAGCGCGGATGAAGATCGTTGAGCTTCTCGAGAACAGCGTCGGCCGAGCGCAGCGACTCGAGGGAAACGACGCCCTGTAGGTTTGGCTCGTCACCGTCGGCGAGCCTGTCCGCGAAGTTCGCTAGGTCGCGGGGTCGAAGTATCTCGAGAGGGCGATCGAACCGGCGTCCCATCTCGGTCTTCCACTTGAGCGTCAGCACAGCGGGGGACACGACGAGGACCCGCTCGAGTCGGGACCGCTGTTCAAGCTCGCTCCAGATGAGACCAGCTTCGATCGTCTTACCGAGACCGACCTCGTCCGCGATCAGGAGGCGTCCCGAGGATGCGGTGAGAACCTTCAAGACCGGCTTAAACTGGTACGGCCGGAAGACTGTCTTGCTGGATGCGAACGAATAGAGGGTGTCGGTGAGCGGGTGGCGCAGCTTCGTCCAGGTCAGCGTCAGCGACAGACCCTTCGCGCCGACGGGAGCTTGGGACAGCCAGAAGGCGGCATCACGCGGGTCGCCCTCGACAAGGACGAGTGCCTCCTCGCTGTAGCGTTTGATGTCGCCGTGCATGTCGACCTGATACTGGTAGCTCCCGGCCGCTGGTAGGACCTCCTTCACGCGCCCTACGCTGCGGGCGCCACCCCGGGTACGCACCATGTCCCCACGGTTGAACTTCGCTCGGCCAGCGAATGGATCTGCACCCACCCACAACGTGTCGTAGACCGCCCCGGCCGTCACGAGATGGCCGTCCTCGGCGTATCGCCTTCGGTCACTCGCTGCATCCGTTGGTGCCCTACCGGTGGCCACAACCATCGCGTGCCAGGAGCCGGTTCGAT
Source organism: Micromonospora sp. NPDC047557 (assembly GCF_043205095.1). Lineage (NCBI taxonomy): Bacteria > Bacillati > Actinomycetota > Actinomycetes > Micromonosporales > Micromonosporaceae > Micromonospora > Micromonospora sp. NPDC047557. The sequence goes on from NZ_JBIDDK010000010.1 coordinate 61,997, forward strand.
TGAAGGCATAGGCGCCGCAGTGAAGGAGTCTTGTGAGCGGACCATCGGAGGATCCACGGACGTCGCCCGCGATGGTGCTGACGATGTCGCGATGATGGTCGGGTATCTGACCAACGACGAGGCAGCAGGCCGGCTGCAGTCGAGCCAACCAGTCATATCCGTGTTGCGGCGGCTCATACCGAAGGTCGTCGTCGGGCACGGCTCGTCCCCCGTCCTACCCGAATGCGCAGAGTCCCCCGATCCTGCTGGAGGGGATTGCCAATGTAACGGTCCGGTCGTCCAGAAGAGGCTCCACCGTTGGTGCAGAGACTCCGCTTGAGGGAAGAAGATCTTCTTCCGGTTCCAAGGACAGCAAGCGGTCCGGGCCTTACAGCGACGGCCGTGTCAAGCCCACCTCTCGGCAAACCTGATCTCGTTCCCGTCGTCTCGGCCAGGTGTTCCGCCGATGCTGACCGGCGATGGGAGGCGGCCGGTGTGGCCGTGGTGCCAGAACGGGAAGATCGCCGCCTCCCTTGTGCCGTAAACAAACGCCTCACAACACTGCTAAGCCTGCCGACGTCGGTCATTTGTTGGGCCGACCCTGGCGGCTCCGCCTCGCTCGGAGCTCTGTTTGTCTATCGAAGTGCGTTGCGATCCACGGCATCGGTGAACGCGTTCCAGGCCTGCGGACTGAATGTAAGGACGGCACCCAGGTTGTCCTTGGAGTCCCGAACGACCACGACGCGGGGAAGATTCATAGCGACCTCGACGCAGGCGCCGCCGTTGTCGCCGCTGCGGGTGCTCTTGCGCCAGACGGCGCCGGTCAGGTCAGTCATGCCGCATCTCCCCGGAGATCCTCTTGATCATGTCTTTCGATTCTGCCTCGCCGAGGGCCATCGCATCCAGCCCTCCCCAGACGCGTTCGTACGCAGCTAACTCGTCAGGCTTGTCGAGGTAGAGCGCCCCGGTCAGCGACTCGCTGTAGACGACCGACGGTTCCGGGGCTGCTCTGCCGCCCTTGGTGGGCGGGAAGTCGAGGATCATGACGGTACCGGCGACCGCGCCGGGGTGTGGCCCCGCAGCCAGTGGTAGCACTCGGACGGACACATTCGGTAGCTCTGACACCCTGAGGAGGTGGTCGAATTGCGCGGTCATGACGTTGGGGCCGCCGACCGTGCGCCGAAGCACTGCCTCTGACAACACCGACTCCAGCCGTGGCGCTGGAGGAAGCCGCCGGACGAGTAGCGCCTGCCGCTGAAGCCTTACTTGGACGGCGCGCTCCCTCTCCTCGTCGCTGAGGATCCTGCCGCGCCGGATCAGCGCGTCGGCGTAGCCCTTGGTCTGCAGGATGCCGGGGATCAGAGACTCGTCGAAGCCTCTGAGCCGCGAAGCCGCGGATTCCAGGCCGACGTACAGCTCGAACCAGCTCGGCACCGCATCGCCGTACGCGTGCCACCAGCCCTTCGACTTCGTCTCCACGGCCAGCCCACGCATCGCCTCGGTCATCTCGGGCGACACCCCGTACAGCTCGCACATTGCCTTGACGTCGAGCACCCGAACCGAGCCTTGGCCGCATTCGAGGCGCCAAATCTTCTGCCGGCTGTATTCGAGGGCTTCGGCGGCGGCGTCGAGTGTCACCCCGGCCTCGTTGCGGAACTGTCGCAGCAGCCGGCCGAGTTGCCGGCGCGGCACGGTCGATCCGATGTCGTCGGGCATCCGCACACTCCCTGGTTCCATGGCGCAACGCTGCGTGACCTGCTCCTGCAACTCCTACGGGTTTCAGCAAAGAAAGTCAATGCACAACGGCGAAAGTGCGGTTTAGAACGTTGCGTTTCCACTGCGGACTGTCGCAGGCTGATCACAGCACGGCGGCCGTCCGGTCCCCCCGAACGGCCGCCGTGCTTCCCCGAACACCCTCGCCCCTCCGCGTCAGGAAGGCAGGCAAACATGAACGCCAAGAACCAGCGACCAGGGACGGCGAGTGGTGGTGCGACCTACCGCTCTACCGCGTACACCAGTCTGTTGCCGTGGCAGGTGCGCGAGCGCCGCTTTCCACCGACCGGGCTCGGACGTCGCGGTTTGAACCCCGACGACGTGTACGCCTTCCTCGACCGGGTCGCCGTCGACATGGCCGCGGTCTACGCCGCTCTCGCCGAGAGCCGCCTCGAGACGGCCCGGATCAAGGCCGGCCTGCGTCGCCGGCAGGCCGACCAGGCCGGCACCCGCAACGAGCGGGGCCAGGACCGATGAGCCAGCGGTACGTCATCCACCTGCCCGTCGTTGCCACCGATCTGCCCGCCGCGCATCGCCTGGCCCGGGTCATCGGCCGGTGGATGCTGGTGCTGCCGATGGCTGACCCGGGGGAGACCACCGTCTCCGAAGAGGACCATCAACTCGTCCGGCACCGGGTCTTCTGCGACCTGCGGATGCCAGCCGGCCGGCGCTGCCTCCTGCGCGACGGCCACGACGGCGACTGCTCCCGCCGCCTGCGTCGATGAGGGGTGCGAGGCCGGCGACAGGCAGAGCTGGAAGCAGCGGGCGGGTCACCATCGACGAGGACGCGGCGGACGTGGGACAGGTAATCGCAGGCGAGCAGCGGTGCGAGAGCCCGACCACACCGGTGGGAATCGTGGCGGCGTACGTGGCATGCTGCTGGCCATGCGTCAGCCCGGGAGCGTGGTCTCCGTCATCAACTACAAGGGCGGCGTGGGCAAGACGACGTTGACGGCGAACATCGGGGCGGAGCTGGCGACGCGCGGCCTCACCGTACTCTTGATCGACCTGGACCCGCAGGCGAGCCTCACGTTCTCCTTCTACCAGCCGCACCAGTGGGAGCAGGAACTCGCCGACGAGCGCACCATCCTCCAGTGGTTCGGCGACGTGCTCGGCCACGGTGGCTCCCAGCCGCTCGACCCGTACGTGGTGACCCCGCCCGCCGTGAACGACGTGATCGCCCACAGCGGCTCGGGCCGGCTCGACCTGGTCCCGTCGCACCTCATGCTGGTCGACGCCGACCTGGATTTCGCCTACCAATTGGGCGGCTCCCGGTTTCAGCACGGCAGTCCGCGCTATCTGCCGCTGCACCGAGCGCTGGCCGACGCGCTCGACGGAGAGGCCTTCCAGGCGTACGACGCCATCCTGATCGACTGTCCGCCCAACTTCACGATGGTCACCCGCACCGGGATCGTCGCCAGCGATCACATCCTGATCCCGGCCAAGGCGGATTACCTCTCCACGCTCGGCATCGACTATCTCCGCAAGAAGCTCTCCGAACTGGTGCGGGACTACAACCGGGTCGTGGGCGCCGTTCCGCAGATCAATCCCACCATTCTCGGTGTCGTTCTTACGATGATCCAGTACGCCGGCACCGGGCCGATCATCGCCCAGCGCAACTTCATCGAACAGCCCAGCAGCGTCGAGCTGCCGGTGTTCCGGCAGATGATCCGGGACAACAAGACACTGTTCGCGCCCGCAGGCGAGCACGGGATACCCGCCGTCCTCCTGCCGAACGCGAACCCCACCGTCCAGTACGAACTGCAGCAGCTCGCCAGCGAGTTTCTCGCCCGGATCCGGAACTAGGAGCACCCGTGACCAGCCCAGCCGACCTCAGCCACGCCGTACTTGTGCGGGTGGCGGAGTTCCTCCGTACGCTTCCGGCGGACCGACTGGCCGCGCTGGCCGACGGGTCCGCCCGGCTGCAGCTCGCGGCGACCGGCGCGACCGCCGCGACGTCCGACCGGCCGGCGCGGCCGTCGGTGGCGCCCAGGAGCAGGGGTACGGCGAAGGCCGCGCCGGCGCCTACCGTGGAACCGGAGAAGGTCCGCGCTGATCTGGCCGCGATCGACGACCGGGCGGCCGCCGGGCGCTACCTCGACGACCTGCGGCTGACCGTGCCGCAGCTCAAGGCGCTCGCCAATAACCTCGGCATCGCCGTGCCGAGCCGGGCGACCAAGGCCGACGTGCGGCGCGACATCGTGCAGTGGACGGTCGGGCGGCGGCTCGACTCCTCGGCGATCAGCAGGCCGGCGCCGGCCCGCGGCTGATCGCAGAGCCGGCTCAGTCCGTCGCGTCCAGCACTCGGCGTACCTCGTCAAGGACCGCATCCCACGACGCGCGCGGCGCCGCGCCGCGTAGCTGGCCGGCGAGGTGGTCGGCGAGCCGGCGGACCGCTCGGTCGGTGAACGGTGCAGCACCCTCGTCTGCGGCCGGTGGCCTGCGCTGCGGTGGCACGGTCAGCGGCAGCGGATCGGCGACACAGACGATGTCCAGATATGCCGTGGTACGGGTCAAGGCCACGTAGAGCAGCCGGTGCCCGCGATCGTCCTCGGCCACGATCTGTTCCGGCTCGACCACGACCACCGCGTCGAACTCCAGCCCTTTCGCCTCCTGCGGACTCACCAGGTTGACCGAGCCGCCGAGCTCACCGCGCTGCGCGCTGCTCCAGCCGACGCCGTTGTCAGCCAGCGCCGCCTCCACCTCGCGGCGACACCGTGCCGGGCAGACGATCCCGACGAAGGCGCCCTTCTCGGCGTGAGCGGCGGCCAGGGCGACCACCCGCCCGGCCCGCTCGGTCAGCGAAACCCGGTGGATTCCGGGCTCGGCCGGACCCGTCCGCACCACCTCCGGGGGCGTCACGCCGGCGGCGGCCACCGGCAGCAGCCGGGCGGCGAACCGGTACGCCTGTGCGGGTACCCGGAAGCCGTACCGCAGCGGGGCGATCACCACAGGATGGACCGCAGGCAGGTGATCGGTCACCTCGGCCCAGTCGTCACGGGCCCACGAGCCGGTTGACTGAGCGAGATCCCCCACCAGGGTGAGCGAGCCGCCCGCGCAGCGGCGGCCGACGGCCCGCAGCTGCATCGGCGACAGGTCCTGTGCCTCGTCGATCACCACGTGCGCGTACTGGCGTCCCGGACCGTCGATGAGCCGCTCCAGCTCGTCGAGGAACTGCAGGTCCGCCGCGGACCAGACCTCCTCGGAGAGCCGGTCCGCGCCCTGGCGGTGCAACTGGCGGACCTCCTCAGCGGTGAACTCCGTGCCGGCCGCGGCGCTCAGCCGTGCCCGCGAGCCGAACAGGTCGCGCAGGAACGCCGCCGCCGACTGCTGCGGCCACAGCCGCTCGACGAGATTCGCCACCGCCGGCACCCCGGCCGCGTCGACGCCGGCGCGTTCACTGACCAGGTGGTTCACCCGGTCCCAGAACAGGCGGCGCTGCTCGGAGTACGGCAATTCCGCCGCGCTCGCCACCGCCATCGCCTCGGCCAGCTCCGTTCCGGGCACGGTGACGAACCGCCCGCCCAGCAGGAGCCGTTCGGCAGGCTCGGGCACACCCACCCGGTTGCGCAGTGCGCGGGAGAGCAGGCCGGCCAACCGTGCCTCGCCCTTGAGCCGGCTCACCTCGGCCGGCTCGGTCCGGCCGCGGCGTACGTCGGGCGCCAGCCGGGCGACGTCACGCATCAACACCTCGGCGTCGCCCAGATCGGGCAGCACCCGGCCGATGTAGCGCATGAAGGTCGGGTTCGGTCCGACCACCAGCACGTCCTCCGGTGCGAGGTCGGGGTTGTTGAAGAGCAGCCAGGAGACGCGGTGCAGGGCGACTGCGGTCTTGCCAGTGCCCGGCCCGCCCTCGATCACCAGCACCTGCTCCATCGGCGCCCGGATCAGCTCGAACTGGGCCGCCTGGATCGTTGCCACGATGTCGCGCATCTCGCCGGTACGCGCCCTGGCCAGTTCGTCGAGCAGGCGCTGGTCAGGCCCGTCGATCGCGGCCGCGAGCTGGGCGAAGAGCACGTCGGTGAAGTCCTGGATCGTGTTGCCGGCGCACTGGTAACTGCGCTTGCGTACCAGGCCCCGAGGGTCGACATGGCTCGCCTCGAAATAGGGTGCGGCCGCCGGGGCCTGCCAGTTCACGATCAGCACCTCGCTGCGCTCGTCGAGCACGACGTGCCGGCCGATGTAGAGCACATCGTCCGACTCGTCGTCGATCCGGCCGAACGCCACCGCCTCGTCGTTGTCGCCGAGGGCTTCGGCGGCCTTCCCGGCGTACCGCTTCAGGTGCACGGCGGCACCGGGGTGCGCCGCCGCCGCGGTCACCTCGGCCAGCCCGTCCCGCCGGCGGGCCCGATGTCGGGCCGCCGCGTCGAAGAAGGTCTGCTCGCTGGCGATCTCCGGCGACTTGCTGCCCACGTATGCTCCTGACTCCGGCGGAACCGCCACACCCTATCCCTGTGAACGGCGCAGGCGGATCCACCGGGACTGCCATCGAGTTCCGGCATCCCCGACAGTCAGCAAGCTCTGGCTCGCCTGCTGAGTTGGCTGTCCGACCAGGTCGTCGTCAACCTGAACGCCTCCGACCTCGTCGGCCGGCGGGTCACCGAGGCCCTGCGGAAGCCGGACCGGAGCAACCCGGACGGCAGCGGCCGCTGGCCCCGGCTCATCGGCCGGAGCCAGCGGCGAGAGCGGCGGAAGTCAGCCGGCGAGCGGGCTGAAGCTGCGGCCGTCGAGCACGTTGATGAGCTCGTCATCGCGGGTGACCTCGTAGCCGCGCTCGCGCAGCTCCGCCACCAGCTCCCTCTCGTGGTCGATCGGGATCTCGAGGAAGTCACCGTTGTGCGCGGTGAAGTGGCGCTTGCCGAACCGGTCCTGGAGGTCCTCGGGGAGCAGCTCGAACGCGCGCTCGGTGACCATCGGAGGCCAGTCGCCCTCCACGACCGTACCCAGCTCGTTGATCTCGAAGGGCAGGTCGTCGGGGTATCCGTCCTCCGGCTCGTAGTAGTCCGGGCCGGCGGGGTTCCACAAGTGGGTCATCTGGACCTGGCGGGCTTCTCCCCAGGTGCGGGCGGCTGCGAGCGCCTTGATCTCCTTGGCCTCCTCGGCGGCGGTGGTCGCGTCGGCGAGGGCGAGACAGTCGTGCAGCTGCGCGTGGCCGTAGACCAGGCGCCGGGTGTTCGGGTGGTGCGTCGTCATGGAGGACATCCTGCCGCAGTGGTACGACTTCCAAGATCGGCTTACGGACGGGGAAGGATCCACCGGTCGGGTGGCCGTTAGGCTTGCCCTTCCTGGCCTCGCCGCGAGAACCGTCAGGCGGTGACCGTCGTCGGCCCATCGGTGGGGCGAGCGCCGGCCGCGGCGACGAACGTCGACCAAGCCGAGGACGTATAGGTGAGCACGGCTCCGGCCTGGTCCTTCGAGTCGCGTACGGCAACGATGCCGGGGAGGTTGTCGGCGACCTCGACGCAGGCGCCGCCGTTGTCGCCGCTACGGGTGCTCGGCCCCTGTGCCCGCCGCCTGCGCCGCTGACCCGGATTCGCCCGATGGGGATGAGGCAGGGTCACCCCCTGTCCCAGGAGGCTGTCGAAGTACCAGTTCGCTCGGCACCCGAGAGGTGAAGTGTGCGATAGCGGCCCATTGAGGTCAGGGGCCCGTAACTGGCGGTTCGACGGCGATCGGGCCGGAGAGGAGAATCAGGTGGAATACGAGGATTTCATCAACGCAGTGGCCACGCGGCTGAAGGTGTCGACCGATCAGGCGGCGACACTCACCAGCGCCACGTTGGAGACATTGGCGGATCGGATCAGCGCCGGCCAGGCTGAGGACCTTGCCTATCAGCTTCCCGACGGGCTCGACGACAACCTGCGCAAGCCGCCACCGCACAGAAGGGATGAACACGCCAAGCCATTCGGGTTCGACGAGTTCGTGCGGCGGGTGGCGGACCACCCGGCCGTCGACCGTGCGCTCGCCGGTGCCGGGGTCCGCGCGGTGCTCACCACGCTCCGTGAGGCTGTTACCCGTGACGAGTTCGAGGACGCGATGGCCCAGCTTCCGAAGGAGTTCCGGCAGGTGACCGAGCCGGTGGGCGCCGGTGGCCGGCAGCGCCGCGGGTAGCACGCACGGACCCCGCGACGCACCCCAACTGGTCACTGGTGAACTACGCCGAATTTCTCGAAGCGGTGGGGAAGCGGGCGCGAATGCCGGCGTCGGAGGCGGCGAACGTCGTCGGAGCCACGCTGACGACCGTGGCGGAAGGGGACAGTGGTGGGAGGGACGAGCGGAACGCTGAGGGGGTCCGCGCCGTGTTGGCGACCCTGCGCGAGGCGGTGAGCGCGGACGATCTCGAGAACCTGGAATCCGAACTGCCGAAGGACTTCCGGCGGCTGCTGCGTCCGGTGGGCCGCAGCGTCGGGGCCTGAACCCGAGCCATTTCCTGGCCCGATCCGGGTACGGTGCGCGGGTGGAGGTTGGATTCGCCCCGCCCGTCTCCGGCTCGTGGGCCACACCGGACAACATGATCCATGTCGCCCGCCGCGCCGAGCAGCTCGGGTACCACTCGCTCTGGACGTTCCAGCGGCTCCTGGTGCCCGCCGACCTCGCGTGGAGCGAGACCTACCACAGCGTCCAGGACCCGCTGACCACGCTGGCGTTCCTGTCGGCCCACACCACGCGGATCCGGCTCGGCGTCGCGGTGCTCAACATGCCGTTCGTCTCTCCGGTGCTGCTGGCCAAGCAGACCGCGACCCTCGACATCCTCGCCGGCGGACGGCTCGACGTGGGACTCGGCCTCGGCTGGGCGGACGAGGAGTATCAGGCGGCGGGGGTGAGCAAGCATCGGCGGGGCCATCGGGCCGAGGAGTTCCTCGCCGTTCTCCGCGCTCTCTGGCAAGACGGCGTTGCCGAGCATCGCGGCGAGTTCTACCAGATCCCGCCGACGCGCCTGGAGCCAAAACCCGTGCAGCGGCCACACCCGCCGATCCTGCTCGGCGGCCAGGCGCCCGCCGCGCTGCGCCGGGCCGGCCGGCTCGCCGACGGCTGGGTCAGCGGCAGCCAGGCGGACCTGACAGGCATCGGCGAGGCGGTCGCGACCGTCAAGGCCGCCGCCGCGGAGGCCGGCCGCGATCCCGGCGCACTGCGCTTCGTCTGCCGCGGCGCGGTCCGCGTACGGCCGACGAGCCCGCCCGGGCGCGAGCCGCTCACCGGCACGCTCGAGCAGATCCGGTCGGATCTCGGCAGACTCGCCGAAGCCGGCATCACGGAAGTGTTCGTCGATCTCAACTTCGATCCGGAGATCGGCTCACCCCGCGCCGACGCGCAGGCGTCGCTGCGCCGGGCCGACGAGGTGCTCGACGCCCTCGCTCCGACCCACTGACACCCCGGTCGGCGCTCACCCGGCCGGGTCGGCTGCCGCGTCCGCCGCAGACCACGCCGACCACCCGGTCACCGCGATCGCGATCACCGGCCCGGCTGGTGGCTGTTGGACGTACTGCGGGTACTTGTCGGCCAGCGCCGCGCGGGCCGCGGCCTCCTCCGCGCGGTCCTCCACCAGCCGACCGTGCCCGTCCAGACGGACCCACCACAGCCGCGACCAGTCCTCGTCGTACTCGTCGATGAGCAGGCAGGCATGCCCCGTCGCCTGGATGTTCTCCACCCGGCGCAGCCGCCGGTGGCGCTTGGGCTTCTCGTCCACGGCGTGGTAGACGACATCGTCGAGCAGGACGAAGCACACGGGCACCAGGTGGGGACGCCCATCCGCCCGGACGGTGGTCAGCCGGGCCACCCGGGCCGACCCGACCCGGTGCCGGATTTCGTCGGCGGGCACGGGCCCGACGGTAACAGCCGGCACCCGTCATGGTGACTCGTCGTTGATCGTGAGGGTATGTCGGTGCTGCAGGCGGGTATGCCCTGCCGACCCGAACCCGGGGGAGGCGTGATGGCGAGCGAGGCGCCCGACTACTTCCAGCCCGAGGCTGGGCTGGTGCTCACGCACCTGCTGATCGTGCGGGACGTGGACCGTTCCCGGGAGTTCTACCAGCGGGTGCTGGGCGCGACGGTGGTGCGGGAACGCCAGCCGGCGATCCTGCGGTTCCACAACAGCTACATCGTGATCAACGACGAGGGTGGTCCGACCGACGACAAGCCGGGTGTGCAGGCGAAGGCGCCGCCGGATCCGAACACGCTCAGCAGCGCGATGAACGTCCGGGTCACCGACGTCCGGGCGGTCTACGAGCAGTGGCGGTCACGGGGTGGGGAGTTCCTGACCGAGCCCAAGGATCATGGCGTCGAGATCCGGTGCTACCTGCGCGATCCGGACGGCTATCTGATCGAGCTGGGCCAGGGCACGGGGATCCTCGCCGGGATGGGTCGAGCAGCCGCCGCCTGAGCGACCGACACCGGGGAACCCAGTCCGGACCCGCCATCGTGATCGGGCCCCTGGTGATCAGGCGGTGGGTACGGTGAACGTCGTGGAGGACCTCGGCGCGAAGGTCTCGTACCTCGCGCTTCGCGTCGGCACCCCGGTCTACGACGTCGACTCGGCACCCGTCGGCGTGGTCGAGCACGTGCTGACCGACGAACCGAAGGACATCTTCCACGGCATCATCGTGGCACCGCCAAGGCCGGACCAGTCCCACCGCTTCGCCCACCGGGAGCAGATCGCCGACCTGTACGAGCGGGGGGTCGTGCTGTCGGTACCCGGTGCCGAGATGCACGAGCCGGGCGAGGACACGCCGGCCAGAAGGGCCGAGGCCGCGGGTGACGACCCGGTGCAGGTGGGCCTCCGCCACGCCTGGGAGTGGCTGAGTCGACCACGCTGAACCTGACGGGCCTGCCGGACGGCCAGGTCTCAGGCTGATCGGGCAGTGTCGGTGATGTGCGCAATTACGGCCGAGTAGTCCTGGTCGCCAAGGCCGGCCTCCTGGGCTGACGCGACCCACTGCCGTGCGGCCGTCGCGACCGGCAGTTCGACGCCTGCCGACTCGGCGGCCGACACGACCAGATCGGCGTCCTTACGGGCGAGTGACAGCGCGAACCGGAGCGGGAACTGACCCGACTCGATCGCTGGCCGCCGCCGATCCGCTTGCGAGCCGACGGGAGTCGCGGACAAGACCTCAAACGCTGTGTCACGCGGCAGTCCAAGCCTATCCGCGAGGGCGAGCGCTTCACCGAGAACAGCGAGCACTCCGAAGAGGGTCGAATTGGCGACGAGTTTGGCCGCCGCGCCGGCACCGAGCGGTCCGACATGCGTCGGCGAGCCAAGCGCGCCCAACACCGGCATCCACTGTTGGGCAAGCTGCTCCGGCCCTCCGACGAAGATCCGCAGCGAACCCGACTCGGCCTCCGAGACGCTGCCCAGCACCGGCGCATCGAGCAGGCCAACACCATCCGGCAGCATCGCGGCCAACCGACGCACCGCGGGCGGCCCGACCGTGGACATCTCAGCGAGCGTCGTCGACGCGGTAGCACCGGCGAGGATGCCCTGCGGGCCCTCGACCACCTCTCGCAGCGCCGCCGCGTCGGACAGCATGGTGATGACCAAATCAGCCTGGCGGGCAGCCTCTGCCGGACTGTCGGCAGCGACCGCGGCTGACGTATGAGGCGACCGCTGTCGATGTCTCGCGTCGGCCGAGCCTTTGAGGACAGACGATGCGTTGCGACCGTGAGCGCGGTACGCGGGCAGGTAGAATCCCCATGGGAGGGGCGACAGGGCCGAAGAGCGATGGAGCCCGGATGGTGGCGAGACGGGTCTTCCTGAGACTGGTCTTCACGGTGGGCGGCGGGCTGATGACCGTTTTTCCGCAGGACCTTGACTCGATCGATGCCGCGGTTGTCGACGACCTCCGCCAACGGACGCAGCGGCTGCGGGTATGTGCCACCGAGACCGTTCAACCCCTCATTCCTTCCCTGGAGTCGCATGGGGAGCTGCTGGTACGCGTATTCGCCGTCGCGCCTCCTGCTTTCCGGCTCGAAGTCGGTCGGATGGCCTCGGAGGTTGCCTGGCTGGCGGCGAACGCCCACTCCGACAACGGCGACGATCGGCAGAGCCTCGACTGGGGAAAACAGGCGGCCCGGCTGGCACGCGACGTGCGTGACCATGACCTCCGGGCGCATGCGCTGACTCGCGTCAGTCGTACGTTTCTCTCGTTGAAGCAGCCGACGCGGGCGGTTATCACCTTGGGGAAGGTCGATGCGGCGAGACTTTCCCCCTTATGGACGCGCCCGTCTCGAGGTGCACCGCGCTCTAGCCCTCGCCCGAGATGGCGGCGAGCACGACCGGATCCGGGCGGCGCTCGCGCTAAAGGCGCTGGATGTCGCCCGTGAAGCGCTGGATCTGGGGCGGACGACGGGTGCCCGGCCGGACTGGGTCTGGTGGCAGCACGACGAGGGGTTCGTCAGAACCTGGGAATCGGAGGTCCTCCGTTCGCTGGTGATGCCGGATCTCGCTGTGCCGGCCTTCCAGGCCGCGGTGGTGACCGCGGCCCAAGAGGACGTCCGGGAGTTGCCCTTCCTGCGCGCCGGCCTCGCCGAGGTGCTGGGCCAGGGCGGAAACGTCGAGGCGGCGGCTGATGAAGCGGTGCGAGCGGTGCTGCTCGCCCGAGCAGTCGACGCCGAGGCGGCTCTCGGCCGGGTCCGGGGTCTGTACCGGTTGTTGGCGAGCAGGCACCGAACAATCGCCATGTACGTTCACTACGCGAGGCTTTACGCTCGTGACCATGCAGGAGCCGCAGACGCCTACGCCGCTGCACGAGATAGTGGATCCTGTCCTCGTCGCGGCTGGCGTCACCCTTTTGATGAAGCGCGACGACCTTGTCCATCCGTCGATTCCGGGCAACAAGTGGCGCAAGCTGAGACACAATCTTGACGCTGCCCGCGAGTCGGGCGCGGACACTATTCTCACCTTCGGCGGGGCCTATTCGAATCACATCTACGCCACTGCATCCGCAGGCAAGCTGTTCGGGTTCAAGACGATTGGCGTCATCCGGGGGGAGGAGCATCTTCCCCTCAACGACGTGCTGCGGCATGCCGTGCAATGTGGCATGGAGTTGGACTACCTCGACCGCGGGACGTATCGACGCAAGTACGACGGCGACGTCCTGGCCGACCTCCGAAACCGCCACGGTGCCTTTTACCTGCTACCCGAGGGCGGGACGAACTGCCATGCCGTTCGCGGATGTGCGGAGATCGTTGACGAGATCGACGTGCCCTTCGACTACGTCTGCTGTCCGATGGGAACCGGCGGCACCCTGACGGGGGTGATCGCAGGGTTGGCGGGCCGGGCGCATGCCCTTGGCTTCAGCTCGCTCAAGGGGGCCGCCTTCCTGACGGGGGAGGTCCGCTCATTGCTGTCGGAGTGCGGGCTGGCTGACGAAGCGAACTGGACGGTCATGCTCGACTACCACTTCGGTGGCTTCGCGAAGCGGACCCCCGAGCTGTTGGATTTCATCGAGAGATTCGGCGCAGCTCACCGGATCAGCCTGGACTTCGTCTACACCGGCAAGATGATGTACGGGTTGTTCGACCTTGCCCAGAAGGGGTTTTTCCCCCAGGGAAGCCGCATCGTCGCCGTCCACACCGGTGGTGTGGACGCCAGTCGTTCAGCCTAGCGCTTCACCCGGTTGCGAACCGCGAGCACAGCGAGGCCCAGCAGGATTGGTCCCAGCGTCTTGATCGTCAGCCGCAGTGTGATGCCGGTGGTCGTCAGTTGCACGTTTCGGTCGGGGTTGAACAGCAACGAGTCGAGCGCGAAGAGTTGTCCTCTCAGGTAGTCGGGTTTCGCCTTCGGTGAGCGTCCGGCGAACCCGTGGAGAGCGAACAGCACGCCATGGGTGCCCACCACGAACAGGAGTGCGAGGACCGCTCGCCACGCTCGCATCCCGTACCCCGAGATGAGCCAGTAGCAGGTCAGAATGAAGCGGTCTGCCCGAGATGCTGTCGAATCCTTGCGCCTCATCTCCATCTCGCCGTAGTAGAAATCGGCAGCGCCCGGCTCGTTCTTGGCATCCTCGTACGATTTGCGCAGGGAGCGGTACGCGCTCGATATCCGGTCGGTGGAGAGCATCTCGGGGTCCTGGTCCGTCAGCTCACCGAGCCATGGGGGAGGCTGCGTGCCGGAGGCAGCCCACCGTCGTCGCAGAAATTTCGGAGTGCGAGCACGGGTCGCTCGCCAGCGACACTCCTCTGCGATCACCCGCCTCCTGGTCCAGAACAGAAAGACCGGCAGGGTCTTCGAGCCGATGGCTATGCTCGGGGAACCGGGCGACAGGCTGAAGGCGTTCGGACTCTCGATCTTCAGCTTGTCGAGGTTGTAGGCTCCGGCGAAGAGGCAAGCGGAGGCGTCGAGATCCAGGATGGTGAGGTTCGCGACATCCACCCGCCTCAGCGAGACCACGCGGGCTCGTTGTCGTGACTCGTTGGCTGCCGCTGTCGCGGCCAGGGTCGAGGGTCCAGCGAAGATCGACCCGTCGAAAGCCATGTCGGCACGAGCGGCGTAGACCACCACACCGTCCAGGAAGCGCGCTCCGACTGACACGAGGCGGTCAGCCGAAACGTGCACGCGAGTGCGCCGCTCGAACGTGGCACGGTTGAGGACGAGAGACGGACCGGCGTCCATGGGACCAAAGTGCGTCGAGGCAAAGAACTCCGCCCCGGTAAGCCAGATCCCGCCGGCGAAGACCGCATCCTCGGTGTAGCACTGCTCCTTGAACGACGTGCTGTCGAACATTGCCCGACCGGTGCAGGTGAGACCTTCCAGCCAGATTGAGCCCGAGAACGTGGCCTGGTCGAAGTGGACGTCGGCGCCGAATGACGCCCGGCTGAACTTCGCCTCTCGGGCGAAGGAACAGCGTTCGAAGGAGGCATCCTCGCGGAACAGGGCGTCAGTGAACAAAAGCACGCCACCGAAGGTGGTGCCGGCGAAGGAGGCTCGACCGTTGAACTTGCACCCCTCGAACGACGAGTCGTGCTCGATCGAGGATCCCTCGATCCTGGAACTCCCGTCGATCACGGTGGAGTTGAACCAGGCGAGGCGGCGGAATGTCGTGCCTGCCATGGAAAGGTTACCGTTCACTCTGACGCGCTCGAACCAGGAGGCCTGCCGGAACTCGACCCGGTCGAAGCTGGCTGCACTGCGGAATCGTGCGCCGGTGAAGCGGGCATCCTCGGTGAAGGTTGACTGGTCGAATCCCGCCCGCTTGTCGAATCGCGTCCGTGTGAACCGCGCCGGGCCGTCGAACAGCGCCGCGTCGAAACGTACGGATGATCGGAAGACGGCTCCGTCGAAGTTCGCCTCACCAGTGAACCTGCAGTGCGAGAATTCGGCATCATCCAGAAAGATCGCGCCGGTGGCAATGATCTGCCCGAACACCGTCTTGCTGCCGGCAGTAAGTTCTCTGAGGAGGCGTCGGTCGACCCGAGTGCCGCGGATGTCGCACGGCGCGCCCGCTCGGACGGCCTCGACGAAGGACGCGACAGCGGCCGGACTGGCGTGTGCGGCGCACTGATCGACGCCTGCTATGCGAACTCCACGACAACGTGGCCGCACGCACTCGTGCCAGGATGCCTCTTTCGCAGTGTCGGTGCCGGGCAAGGGCCAGCTCCAGGGGATCGGGCCGTCCGTGTCGGAGAACGCCGGAGGGCCGGTCCCCGGCAACGCGGCAACCGGCCCCGCTGTCAGCGGTCGTCGGAGTGGATCTTCGAAGCGTGGTACTGACCGCCGATGTTCTCCACGCGCCACCCGTCGACGTGGTGCGGACCGGTGTCGTTGCGGCTGTGCGGGTGCGGGTTCATGATCTGACCCTCACTCTGCAGAAAGATGTGGTCTCCAGGCGCCACGCCAATCTGCTGGGCGTACTCGATCGCTTGTCGTTCGTTCATGGCGGCAACCCTTCTCTGGTGTGCAGGACGACTCCGCCTCGTATTCATCGAGGCATTCGGGCAGCTGCTGGACTGAACGTCGCCGTTCGGGCGGGCGGATCAGCACAGCCGTGCATTCCTGAGTTCGTCAGGATCTGTCCAGGGGTAAGCGCGATCAGCGATCAACCCAGGATAATCCGACTCGCATCTCGCCGGCGAGGCTGCTGAGCGCCCGGGCAGGCCCCTGACCAGCACCTCCGCGCCATGTCGTGAATCCGACTCGCCGTGTGATTGGTGGCGTGGCCGTAGACCAGGTGCTGGTGGTGCGTCGGCAGAGCGCACATCCTGCCTCAGACGTACGGCTTCCAAGATCGTCGTACGGCCGGGGCCCTCTCCACCAGGTGGTTGACCGCTAGGCTGGCCCTCCCCGGTCTCCCCACCTGGAGAAACGCCCATGTCCGACAGCGTCTTCGCGCAGTTCACCGCCGACGACGACCAGCTCGAAGTCGGGCTGCTCGTGCAGCCGGCGATCAACGCCGCCCTGGTGCACAACCGGGTGCCGCTGGTCCGTCACCTCACGCTGGTCAACCGGGGCGCGGTGCCGCTGACCGATGTCACGTTGACGCTGGAGCTGCGAGGCCCGGACGGCGCGTTGACCGAGCCGTGGACGCGTACCCTCGCTGCGCCCTTGCGGCCCGGGGCCAGCACGAGCTGGGACGACTTCCGTGACTTCACGCCCGACCGCAAGCTGCTGTACCGCACCGACGAGGCGTTCCCGGTGGACTACCACCTCACCGTCGAGACAGCCGACAACACTCTGACGCTGGTCGCCCCGTCCAGGGTGTTGGCGCACAACGAATGGTTCAACAGCCCTGCCCTGTACGACAGCCTGGCGGCCTTCGTGCAGCCGAACACCCGGGCGGTCGAGGCGGTCCTGCGGGCAGCCGCCCAGCTCCTGCTCGCGCGGACCGGCTCCGGCTCGCTGCAGGGCTACCAGGAGGGTTCGGAGCGGGCGGCGCTGATCGCCGGCGCCGTGTACGAGGCGCTGCGCCAACTGGAGATCACCTACCAGACCCTGCCGGCGTCGTTCGAGAACACCGGCCAGAAGGTACGGACCACCGCGGCAGTCCTCGACGGCAGGCTCGGCAACTGCCTCGACCTGTCCGTCACGTACGCCGCATGCCTGGAGGCGGCAGGGCTGCACCCGCTCATCTTCATCAGCGCGGGACATGCCTTCGGCGGCTTCCTGCTGGAGGAGGAGCGGCTGGGCTCGGCCGCGGTGACCGAGACCAACCTGCTGATCTCGATGGTGGACTCCGGCCGAGCGGTGCCGGTCGAGCTGACCCGCATCGGGCCGGGCGCGCAGTCGGCGACCTTCACCGAGGCGGTACGGGTCGGGCTCGGGCACTTCCGCGGCGACGGCGAGCGCATGCAGGGCGTCGTCGACGTCCACCTGGCCCATCGCTCGGGGATCCGCCCGTTGCCGTCGGCCGACGAGCTGATCGCGCCCGCCGCGGTCGACGCCGAGGCAACACCGAAAACAACCGCGTCCCTCGACCTTCCGCCCGGCGTCGCGGCCGCGAAGCTGCGCCAGCTCGCCGACGACGGCGACGAGGTGGCGCAGCAGTCCGACGGGTCGCCGGCACGCGTCCAGCAGTGGAAGAAGTCGCTGCTCGACCTGAGCCTGCGCAACCCGCTGCTCAACCTGCCCAAGCGCGGGCGTGGCCTGGACCTGCACGTGCCGGCCGGTGCCCTCGCTCTGCTCGACGACCTCATCCACGACGGCCGTCAGGTGCAGGTCATCCCGCAGGACGACATCAGCCACGTCCACGAGCTGGCCGGGGCGCGCCGCGCGCAGGACCTCGACGCTGAGATCCTGACCCGGGAGCTGCGCACCGATCGCCGGGTCTACGGCGCGGTCACCGACGCCCGCTACAAGACGGCAATGCGGGCGCTGCAGCGCGAAGCGCGCACGATGGAGCAGGAGACCGGCAGCAACTACCTCTACCTGACCATCGGCACCCTGGTGCACACCAAGACGACCGGGGGAGAGGCGTACGCGCCGCTGTTCCTCCTACCGGTGCGCATCGAGGGCGGCAGCGGCCGTCGCCCGTACGCGATGGTCATCGACGGCACCGAGGTCGCCAGCCCGAACTACTGCCTGATCGAGTGGTTGCGGGTCAAGCACAGCGTGCGGATCCCGGAGCTGGAACGGCCGGTCCTCGACGAGCACGGCATCGACATCGCCAAGACCCTCGCCGCGATCAACACGGGGTTGCTCGACAACCGGCTCAACTACCGCATCGACGAGACCGCCAGCCTTCGACTGCTGCAGTTCTCCACCTTCCAGATGTGGCGGGACCTCACCGACCACTGGCCCCGGTTCATGGAGAACCCGGTCGTCCGGCACCTGGTCGAGTCCTCCGGCGCCACCTTCGACGACCCGGCCCGCCCGGACGACGCCGAGGTCATGGTCGACGAGGCGGACCTGCACCTGCCCATCCCCGCCGACGGCTCGCAGATGCAGGCCATCGTGCGCGCCGAGCGCGGTCACTCCTTCGTCCTGGAGGGCCCGCCCGGCACCGGCAAATCCCAGACCATCACCAACATGATCGCCCGAGCGGTCAGCGCCGGTCGGTCGGTGCTGTTCGTCGCCGAGAAGCAGGCCGCACTGGAGGTGGTCAAGCGCCGCCTCAAGCAGATCGGCCTCGGGCCGTTCGCGCTCGACCTGCACGGGCGCAAGCAGTCCCTCAACGCGATCCGCCAACAGCTGCGCGACGCCCTCGACCAGTACGACCAGGGCGGCGACGGCACGTGGACGGCCATCGAGACGGCCTACCGGACGCGACTCGCCCCGCTGACCGAGTATCCGGCGCAGGTGCACACCACCAACCCCGTCGGCATGTCGCTCTGGTCGGCCTACGAGCAGACCCTGGCGTACGGGGACGGGCCGGTCGCCCCGATCCCGGTGGCCTACCTGCACGCACCGGCCGAGGCACGCGCGCAGGTCGAGACGACCCTGCGGGAGTTCCCGGCGGCCGCCCGGTCGGCCCGTCTTCGGGCCGCGCACCCGTGGGCGCTCAGCGGCTGTCGCTCCCTCGACGGGTTGCACGGCGCCGCGGTCACCGAGATCGCCGGTGAGCTGGAACGTCTCCGCGCCGACCTCGCCGCGCATCCGCGCCTGGTCGATCTGCTGCGGACGCTGGCCGCCCCGGAGAGCGTGAGCGAGCTACAGGCGGGCGCCTGGCTCGCCGTACGCGGACTGCTGCCGGACCGGGCGACCACCCTGCACGCCAGCGACCGGCGGTGGGACGAGGCGGTGGCCCGGCTCCAGGCGGACCTGGCGGCCTTCCGGCAGGGCTTCGCCGGTGAGCTCGCGACCTTCCGGCCGGACGTGTTCGCCCGACCGGAGCTGACCACCTGGCACGATGAGGCCCAGGAGGCGGCGAAGCGGTTGTTCGGCAAGCGCAAGCGCCGCCAGGCCATCGCAGACCGGTTGGCCGTGCATGTGGTCGCCGGTGCCACGCTCGACGTGGAACAGATGGAGGTGCTCACCGGCCGGCTGGTCGCTGCCCAGGCGCAGGCCGCCGCGCTTCATCAACACCTGCAGGGGCTCGGTGGGCTGCGGCTGTCGCAGTGGCTGCCCACGGACCCGACCGCGCAGGAGCGGCTGACGGAGGCCATTGAGGCGACCCGGGTTGGCCGGACACTGCTGAGCCAGCACCCGCAGGCCTGGGAGCTGTTCCAGAGCGGGTTCACCGACGTCGACGCGGGCCTGCTCGACCGGTTTGCCTCACGGTGGCGGGCCTGGCGCGGGGTGTTGCGTTCCGCCGGGCCGGAGCTGACCCTGTGGGCCGCCGGTTCGCACTGGGTGGACGCCTGGCAGCGCGACGGCGCGGTCTGGCTGCAGGAGCTACGGGCCGAGGAGCTGTTCCCGCTGCGCCGGTGGGCGACCGTCCTCACCCATGCCGACGTGCTGGCCTCGGCCGGCCTCACCGACTACCGCGACCAGCTGCTGCGCGCCGAGGTGCCCGGGCATCTCGCCGAGGAGGTCTACCGGCGGGGAGTCGCGACGGCGTCCCTCGCCGAGCGGGTGCGTGCCGGCGGCCTGCAGTACTTCGACCCGGAACTGCACGACGACGAGATCAGCCAGTTCGAGGCGGCCGCCGGTGAGCTGCGGTCCGCGCTGCCGACGCAGCTGCCGTCGGTGCTGGTCCGTCGCCGCCCCTTCAGCCCGGCCGACAGGCGTGGCCGCTTCGCTGACTTCGCGGCGGAGCTCCGCCGTAAGCGGGGCGGGCGGTCCTTCCGGGAGCTGTTCGAGCAGTACCCGGACGCGGTGCTCGCACTGACCCCGTGCGTGCTGGTCAGCCCCGCGTCCGCGGCGAACTTCCTGGCGCCGGGGAGCCAACGATTCGACCTGGTCATCTTCGACGAGGCCTCGCAGATCCGGGTGGCGGAGGCGATCGGCGCGATGGGTCGGGGCAGCGCCGTGGTGGTGGTCGGCGACTCCCGGCAGATGCCGCCGAGCAGCATCATGCAGGCCAGCCACAGCGTCGACGAGGTCGACGAGGGCAACGGCCCCGTGCCGGAAGACCTGGAGAGCATTCTCAGCGAGACCGTCGAGTCGGGACTGCCGCAACGGTGGCTCTCCTGGCACTACCGCAGTCACGACGAGTCACTCATCGCCTTCTCCAACCGCTACTACTACGACAACAAGCTCTCCAGCCTCCCGTCGCCCGGTGCCGCCAGCTCGGCCGGCGTCAGCTGGCGGCGCGTCGAGGGCCAGTACGACCGGGGCGGTTCCCGCACCAACGAGGTCGAGGCCCGGGCGATCCTCGCGGACATCACCCGGCGGTTGCACGACCCGGCGACCGCCACCCAGTCCGTCGGCGTGGTCACCTTCAACATCCAGCAGCGGGACCTCATCCTCAACCTGCTGGAGGAGAGCACTGATCCGGTCATCCGCGAGCAGCTCTCCGGTGCGGTCGCGGAGCCGATCTTCGTCAAGAACCTGGAGAACGTGCAGGGCGACGAGCGGGACGTCGTCCTGTTCTCCCTGGCCTTCTCCACCAACCCGGAGACCGGCCAGCTCCCGCTGAACTTCGGTCCGCTGAGCCAGGCCGGCGGCGAGCGGCGGCTCAACGTGGCCATCACCCGCGCCCGCCGTCAGGTCGTCCTCTATTCGTCCTTTGACCCGTCCGACATCGACCTGTCCCGCACGTCCGCGCTGGGCACGCAGCACCTGCGGGCGTACTGCGAGATGGCTGCCGCCGGCGCGGAGCGCTTGGGCGACCTCGCCACCGACCGCACCGAGCGGCGCAGTCGGATCCGCGAGGAGGTGGCCGCGGCGCTGCGCGACCGCGGCCACGAGGTCCGCACCTCGCACGGCCTCTCCGACTTCACCGTGGACATCGCCGTACGCAGACCAGGCTCACCACGGTGGCAGGTGGCCGTCATGCTCGACGGCCCGGACTGGAGCGCACGCCCGACGGTGGCCGACCGGGACTCGGCGCCCGCGCTCCTCCGCTCGATCATGGGTTGGCCCGAGGTCGTGCGGTTCTGGCTGCCGGCGTGGATCCACGACCGGTCGGCGCTGCTCGACCGGGTCGACGAAGCGGTCGCCCAGGCCGAGGCCCCCACGACCGCTGAGCCGGAGCCCGAGTCGTCTGCGGTCGCAGCGGCACCCGAAACCATCGAACTGCCGCAGCCGCGCTCCGTAACGGATGCGGGGCCGCCACGCCCCACACCGGCCGCCGAGTTGCCACAGCCGCGCCTCGCGGTGGACGAGGAGCCCCTCATGGGCGCCTCGGCGGAACCCGTCACCGCACTGGCCGCCGCGACCACCGCACCGCAGGTCACGGCGACCTCAGGCGCGGACACCATCACGGTGAGCCCGTTCGTTCCGTACGTCCCGACCTCGCTCGGAGACCAGGCCGACCTCGACCTTCTGGCCACCGACCGGCGGGTACGTGACCTGATGCGGAACGCGCTCCGCGAGATCATCGAGGCTGAGGGGCCCATCGAGCAGCACCGGCTCGCACGCCTCGCCCTCGCGCGGTTCGGTTTCCTCCGGACCCGGGAGGACCGGCGTACCGCAGTGCTCGCGCTCGTGGACTCCCGCCGCCTGTACACACACCCGACCGTGAGCCGGTACGCCTGGCCCGAGGGCGCCGACCCGCAGACGTACCGCGCGTATCGGGTTACGCAGGCGAGTAACGACCGCGCGTTCGAGGAGGTGCCGCCCGAGGAGGTGGCCAACGCCTTCGTGCACGTACTACAGGGCGTGCCGGCCATGGAGGAGGAGCGGCTGCTGCGCGCCGGCCTGGAGCGGCTCGGCTACCGCCGCCGCACCGAGAAGATCGACAAACTACTCCGGTACGGGCTGCACGTCGCCGTGACCAGCGGTCGCCTCCGCTTCGACCAGGAGGGCCGCCTGATCCTGGCTTGACATACGCAAAGTCGTTACCGAACGAGGCGGTAGTCCGGGATGCCACGGTTGCGTTCCTCGGGCGGCTCGTCTGCCGATCGTGCGGTGACGCCTACCGGAATAGGTGCCCGGGACACGTAGATCCCCTCCAGGCAGGTGTCGCACCAGAACGAGACATACCCGTATTCGACAGCGGGCCGTGCCGTGAAGACGATCCGTAGGGTCCGGTGATCGCAGTTCGGGCAGGCAAGATCGGACGTCGCCGGCAGCGCGCGGTAGACGACGTCGTATGCCGTCAACCACTCATCGAACGTGGCCATCAGTGCGCTCCTTCCGGCCTAACCGAATGGGTGGCCCACCACTGTTCCTCATGGGCGTAGGCTCGATCCTCGAATGCATCGATCTCATGACGGGTGGCCGGGTACGGGCGCCCCTGGCGGAGTTCGGCGACATGGAACCGCTCATGTTCGAGCGTACGGGCCAGGTCCTCCTCACTCCGGAAGGCTTCTCGACAGAGCATGACCGACTCGTCGGGCTTGGTCAGTCCGCACACACCGGAAACCCGGTTGTTGATGGTGAGTCGGATGTCGGAAATATCAATCCCGTACTTGGCGGCGAGGGTCGTCACCGCCTCCATCCTCATCGGCATTCGAGGACCAGCTCCGCGACCGCGAACCCGACTCAGGTCGCCCGGCTCTGCCCCGGCACGCTGCGGCCGACCCAGTGCCTGCTTGAGTTTTTCGATCAGGTCGCCGAGCCGGCGTACCTCCGGGATCAACCGACGCAGGCTGGCCAGCAGCGCCCGCAGCAGCCGCGCGATCCGCGCCCCCCACGACGCCACCAGCGTCGTGACCTGCTCCACGACCAGGGGCGTGGCGAGGCCGGCGGTGACGACGAGTTCGCCCGCGTACGTGATGAGGCGGGACACGCAGGTGGCGATGGCGTCGCGGACCAGCAGCCGGACGGCGGCCACCAGGCCGGCGGCGCCTTCGGTGATCGCGGCCATGGTGTCGGCACCCTGGGCGAGGCCGGTGATCGCCTGCTGTTGTTCGGCGGCCCAGGCGCGGTAGGCGGGGCCGGCGCTGCCGCCCCAGCCGGCGACGTCGTCGCGGACGGCCCGGGTCAGCTCGGCTGCTTCCTCGCGGAGCGAGGCGGCGACGTTGCGCCAGGTCTGAGCATGAGCGGTGATCTGCGCCGGGTCGCCGGCGAGCCAGTCGAGCGCCTCGCTGAGCGGCTTGACGTGCTCGATGAGCCAGGCGATTCCGTATTGCAGCAGGGCGCCGACCGGGTCGGAGACGAAGGCGAGGGCGTCGAGGCCGGCGCTCACCACACCGAGGCTGCCGTCGATCCAATTGCCGTTGCGGACGCCCTGCGCGAGGAGTTCGATGTCCTCGCAGATCCACACACCCGCCCAGGCGCTGGGCGGGGTGTCCGCTGCGGCGGCGACGAGCGGGTTGGACGTCACGGGCGCTGCCGCACCTCGTCGAGCAGGTGCTGGGCGCGGGCGTCGGAGCTTCGGTAGTGCTCCGCCCCGGCCCGCAGCCTGCCGGCGGTGTCCCGCACGGACGCGGCGGCGGCGCCGATGCCGTCGACCAGGGTCCGCTGGAGGCCGTCGAGCAGTGTCGGCATCAGCGCGCAGAGCTGACCGTACGCGTCGGCGCCCAACCGGACGTGCTGGCCTGCCTGTTGGGCGGTGTCGAGGCTGCCGGCGCAGCGATCGAGGCGGGCGGCGTGGGCGGTCAGGTCGTCCGGGTCGACGTGGATGCCGTCACCGGTCGGCATCGCTCGAACCCTGGTCACCGGCCAGCCGGGCGCGGTACGAGTCGATGATGGCCCGGGCGCTCGCGTCGTCGCCGAGGAACTCCACAGTTACCTCACGGACCTGGCGGAGCAGGTCGGTGCGCGCGGCTCTGGTGGTCTCCAGGATCTGCCGGGCGGTGTGCGCCGCGGACTGTTGCCGGATGCGTTCGTCGAGCCGCAGGTCGATCAACAGGCCAGCCGCGTCGACGGTGACGTCGACGGTCCGGTCGGTGTTGTGGGCGGTGCCGGTCAGCTCCTGCATCCTCGCCGACAGCGTCTTCGCCCGTTCCGCCCGCTCGGCGAGCGACGACTCCCACTCGTCGAGCCGGCGTCCGGCCGCGTCGAGCGCAGCCTCGTCCGCCCACATGGTGACCCTCCCCAGGGGACCACCGCCGACGGCAGCCGACGGGATCACCGGCACGTTATCAACTGGTGGCGCTCCGTGTATGCCCGTGAATGGGAGGGACGCCGCGCCGACCATCGCCATGTGCCCGAATCCGAACCACGTTGCGATCCGGTCAACGAAGATTGTCCCCGTGACGAGCGACAACCCGCTCCGGGGTTGGACCAGCCGGACCGCCTGGGAGGGGCGGTTCAACGCTCCGCTGCGCGCGTTCCTGCGCACCGAGACCGGCGGTGCGCGGGTGGTGGTCGTCGCTGTGGTGGCGGCGCTGGTGTGGGCCAACCTGGATGTGTCGTCGTACGAGTCGCTCTGGAGCACCTCCCTCTCGGTGCAACTTGGCGACTGGGCTGTGTCACACGACCTGCGTACCTGGGTCAACAGCGGCCTCATGACGTTCTTCTTCCTGGTCGCGGGGCTGGAGTTGCGACGCGAGTTCGACATCGGCGAGCTGCGCGAGCGGCGGCGCCTGGCGTTGCCGATGCTGGCCGGGTTCGGCGGCATGCTCCTGCCCATCGGGATCTATCTGGCGATCAACGCCGGGCGCCCCACCGCAGCGGGTTGGGGCACGGTGATGGCCACCGATACGGCGCTCGCGCTCGGCGCGCTGGCCGTCTTCGGACCGCGCTTCTCGGATCGGCTGCGGGGTTTCCTGCTGACCGTCGCTGTCGTCGACGACGTGGTGGCGATCGCGGTGCTGGCGATCGCGTACCCGAAACACCCCTCGCCGACGGCGCTGCTCGTCGCGGCGGCGATCTTCGGTGTCGTCCTGCTCGTCCGGGGCTTCGGCGTGCGGTTCGGGCCGGTCTACGCGCTGCTGGGGGTGGCGGCCTGGGTCGCCGTCTCGGAGTCCGGTGTCGACCCGGTCGCGGTGGGCCTGGTGATGGGGTTGCTGACCTACGCCTACGCGCCCGGCCGCGGCGACCTGCAGCGGGCGAGCGACCAGTTCCGCCTCTTCCGGGAACAGCCCACCCCGCAGCTCGCCCGCATGGCCCAGGCAGGGCTCACCTCGGCGCTGTCGCCGAACGAGCGGCTGCAGACGCTCTACCACCCGTGGGCGAGCTACGTGATCGTGCCGCTCTTCGCCCTGGCGAACGCCGGGATCGTGATCGACGGCGAGCTGCTGACCAGAGCCGTTACCTCCCCGGTCACGCTCGGGGTCGTGGTCGCGTACGTCGTTGGCAAGCCGGCCGGGATCATGGCCACCTCGTGGCTGGTGGGCCGGCTGAGCGGCAACCGGTTCCGGCCGCCGGTCGGCTGGCTCGCCGTCGCGGGGGTCGGCACGGTGTCCGGCATCGGGTTCACCGTCGCGCTCCTGATCGCCACCCACGCCCTGAGCGGCCCCGCGCTGGATGAGGCGAAGCTCGGCATCCTCGTCGCGACGGTGGGTGCGTCAGTTGTCACCTGGCTGGTGTTCCGCTCTGCCGCCCGGCTCTCGCCGACACGGCGCGCGCGTGGGCTGCTGGGCGTCGCCGAGGGGATCGTCGACCTCAAACTGCCTGTCGATCCGGAGCGCGACCACATGCGCGGCTCGCTCGACGCGCCGGTGACGGTCGTGGAGTACGGCGACTTCGAGTGCCCCTACTGCGGGCAGGCCGAGCCGGTGGTCCGGGAACTGCTGGCCGACTTCGCCAACGTCCGGTACGTCTGGCGGCACCTGCCGCTCACCGACGTCCACCCGCACGCGCAGCTCGCCGCCGAGGCCGCCGAGGCGGCGGGCGAGCAGGGCGCGTTCTGGGGGATGCACGATCTGCTTCTCGCGCACCAGGACGCGCTCGGTCCCGCCGAGCTGCTCGGTTATGCCGAGCAGCTTGACCTGGACCTCGACGGGTTCCGGGAGCACATGGCGAAGCGGATGGGCGTCGACCGGATCGCCGAGGACGTCGACTCGGCCGACCTCAGCGGCGTCACCGGCACCCCGACCTTCTTCATCAACGGCCGGCGCCACCACGGCGCGTACGACATCACCGCGCTCTCGGCGGCGGTGAAGTCGGCGTTCGCGAGCGTGCGCCTCCAACCCGAGTACCACAGTCGTGAGCGTGGCCAGCGCGAGGGCAACCAGCCGAACTGACCGCGATCCATGCGCTCCCGCCTGCGTGGAGCCCCGACACCGACGCGCTCTACGATCGCCGGCATGCGGACCGGTCCCCTCGCCGTGTCGCCCGCCCTCGACGTGGAATCGCTCCCACTCGCGGCGGACGCCGTGGACGTCTACCGGGCTCTCCTGCGGGTGGCGCCGGTGGCGCAGCGGGAGTTCCTGGCCACCGCGTCACCGCGGGCCACCCAGGCGCTCGAAGGACTGCTGAACACCGGGGCGGTGCACCGCGACGACGCGGGCGTGCTGCACGTCCGGCCGCCGCGCACCGCCCTGGAGAACTGGGCCGCGCAGCGGGAGATGGAGGCCGCCCGTGCGCGCGCCGCGGCGGAGACGCTGTCCGGGCTCTACAGCGCGGTGCACGGCACCGGCGCCGCGTTCGTCGAGGTCATCGAGGGTAAAGGCGCCGTCCGCGAGCTGTTTCGTCAGTTGCAGGCCGGTGCCCGCGCCGAGGTACGGGGACTGGAACGCGGGCCGTACCTGCGCGACACCACCCGGATCCCGGAGGAGGTGCAGTACGACGCGCTGCGCCGCGGCCTGCGCTACCGCTGCGTCTACGAGGGTGAGCTGTTGCACGACGAGGCGAT
Source organism: Micromonospora sp. NPDC047557 (assembly GCF_043205095.1). NCBI lineage: Bacteria > Bacillati > Actinomycetota > Actinomycetes > Micromonosporales > Micromonosporaceae > Micromonospora > Micromonospora sp. NPDC047557. Next base: position 88,906 of record NZ_JBIDDK010000010.1, read on the forward strand.
GCTGGCTGCCGTACGTGCCGCGGTCGCCGCCGGTGAGCTGGCGCGGGTCTTCCCGGAACTGCCACTGAAGATGATGCTCGTCGACGCCGACCGTGGCCTGGTCGTCCTGCCGCGCGCCAGCGGGGACGAGGCCGACGCGATGCTGGTGCACCGCTCCCGACTGTTGGACGGGCTGTCCGAGCTGTTCGAGGTGTTCTGGCGGCTCGGCGCCCCGATCCACGCAACCGCCGACACCGCCGAACCGGACGCCGAGCCGACGGCCGCCACCCAGCGGCTGCTCGCACTGCTCACCGCGGGCCTGACCGACGAGGCGATCGCCCGTGACCTCGGCATCAGCAACCGTACGGTGCACCGCCGGGTCAGTCGTCTGCAGGAGTTGCTCGGCGCGCGCAGCCGGTTCCAACTCGGCGTGCAGGCCACTCGCCGCGGCTGGCTGTGACTGGCTGTGACTGGCCGGATCCTGCCATGGCCGGTCTTCGTCATCGCGGGACCGCAGCGGCGAAACACTCCTGAGCCAGGGTGAAGGCCATTCGATCATCGCTCCATGAGAGGACGGGACGATGCCTCATCTCCCGATCGGGTCGCGCCGCCCACCCCGCGTGCGTCGGCTGCCCGCTCTGCTCGCCGGGACCCTGGTCGCGGCGGTCCTGAGCAGCGGTACTGTCGTCGCCCCGGCCGCCGCGGCTCAGGCCGCCGAGCCGGACACCGCAGCCCTGGCCGCGTCCCTTGTCAGCCAACGGCTCAGCTGGGAGTCGTGCGGGCTTGCCGACGTCAGCCCGGAGGACGAGGCGCAGCTTCGGCTGTCCTGCGCGACTGTCACCGTGCCGCGCGACTGGCACAACCCCCGCGACGGCAGGACGATCCAGGTCCGGATCAGTCGTACCGCCGCGTCCGGCAGCGACCGTGCGGGAATCCTGCTGGTCAACCCGGGAGGCCCCGGCGGCAGTGGTCTGTCGCTGGCGCCGTACGTGGCGCGGTCGGCGCCCGCCCTCGCCGAGCGGTACGACGTGATCGGCTTCGACCCGCGCGGGGTGGGGCAGAGCACCCCGCTGCTGTGTACGGTCACCTACCGCGACACCGACAACACCAACGACCTGATCACCCAGGCCAATGTGCGCGGGTGCCGCAGCACCGAGCTGACGAAGTACATCACCACCGAGCAGACCACGTACGACATGGACTTCATCCGGGTGCTGCTGGGGGAGCGCAAGCTCAACTACCTCGGCTACTCGTACGGCACCTGGCTGGGCACCTGGTACGCGGCGACGTTTGGAAGCCGGACGGGCCGGATCGTCCTCGACTCGGTGGCCGCGGTCGGCTCGCCGACCCTCCAGGAGACCTGGGACCTGCAACCGTTCACCCGTGACCGGGCGTTCCAGGAGCAGTTGCTGCCGTACATGGCACGCCACGACGACCTGTACGGCCGGGGCACCGACCCGATGAAGATCCGGGAGATGTTCGAGCGCGCGGGCGGCACCCGTGTCGGCATGGGACCGTTCATGTTCGGCTGGTTCATCCTCGGCGCACTCTACGACACACAGAACTATCCGACCGCCGCGGCGGCGGTGAACACCGTGATCCAGTACTACGAGGAGTGGAACGGCTGGACGCCGGAGCAGATCCTCACCGCGGCGACCGCGAAGCTGCTCGCCGCGCCGGGCATCACCGCCGAGGACCGGGCGTACATCGAGCAGTCGCGGGTCACGGCCCAGGCGGCGCTGAAGACCCAGGGTGACCGGTCCCTGCTGACTCAGGCCACGGACGAGTACACGTACGACATCGACTACGTCTTCGAGGTGATCCGCTGCCAGGACGGGCAGTGGAACGGCAGCATCGCGCACTGGAACGCGTTCAGTCGACGCCTCACCCGGGACGCGCCGCTGGTCGCCCCGTACCTGCAGAACCCGCCGGCCTGCGCGTACTGGCCGACCAGCAACCGGATGCCGAAGTTCGACCAGAAGACCTTCCCGAAGGTGCTGATGCTGCAGGACGAGCTCGACGTGGCGACCGCGTACGAGGGGGCGCTCGCGGCGTCGAAGAAACTCCCGGGCGCGTCGATGATCAGCGTCGACAACGAGGGCAGTCACGGCGTCTTCCCGTACTACACCCCGTGCGTGGACGACCCGGTCTACGCCTACCTGCTGGACGGCCGACTGCCCGCCGAGACGTACACGGGCTGCCAGGCGGTGCCGCTGCCGGGCGAGAGCGCGGTGTTCGAGGTGGGCGGCAAGCTGACCGGTAAGGGAACGGTGCGGACCCGTCTGATCACCGACGACATGCGGGAGGCGAACCGCATGCTCAAGCGGATGCTGCGGACCGAGCCGGGACCGTCGTACCCGGAGTGATGCCGGTCGGGGAGCGGGCGGCGAGCTGCCGCCCGCTCCCCAGTGGATAGGCCGCGGGCTCTTGACTCCCGGGAAACATCAGGCCACCATCTGACAACGTTGTCACCGACGTCCCCACCATTTGACAACGTTGCCATCTCTGGAGGCGCAATGTCCGAGCCATCGCCCGTTTCGCGGCGTACCTTCCTCTCCGCCGGAGCGACGCTGCTGGCGTCGGTCGGGGTGAGCGCCGTCCTGCCGGACGCGGCCGCCAGCGCCGCCGCGCCGCCGGCCAGCGGCCCGTCGTCCACCGATCTCGCCAGGTACCGCCCGGTATCGGTCTCGTCGACCGACTACGCGCCGACGCCCGCGGCGTTCGCCGTGGACGGTCTGCCCCAGGTCGGCGTACGGGGCAGCGGATGGCGCGCCGCGAACGGCGATCCGCAGTGGATCTCGGTGGACCTTCAGACGCAGTGCCGCGTCGAGGCCGTCACCCTGGTCTTCGAGGCGACCCTCGCCGACGGACCGTTCGACGGCAACTACACCGACACCGACGGTGACGAGATCCTCTCCAGCGCCGCGAAGGCGTACCGCATCGACGTCTCCACCGACGGCCACGACTGGCGGTCGGTGTACGAGACCACCGACGGTCAGGGCGGTGTGCAGGCCATCAAGCTCCCGCAGCCGGTCACCGCGCGCTGGGTCCGGATGACGGTCACCGGGCGGTCGAACAGCAACCCGGTCGGCCTGAACGGCTTCCAGGTCTACGGTGTCGCCCTGTCCCCCCGCCCCAAGGCCGCGGGCTGGACGAGCTGGGAGGGAGGCAACACCGGCCGGACCCCCGAGCTCACGGTGGCCCCGGACGGCACCGTCGCGCTGGAATCCGGCTGGTCGCTGACGATGGACGACTTCGCGGGCACCACCGACGGCGCCGAGCTGTCCCGCGCCGGGGTCGACGTCAGCTCCTGGCTGCCGGCGAGCGTGCCCGGCACCGTACTGGGCACCCTGGTCGAGCAGGGACACCTGCCCGACCCGGTCGCCGGCTTCAACAACCTGCGTATCCCGGAGGCGCTGTCGCGGCACACCTGGTGGTACCGGCGGGCGCTGCGGCTGCCGCGCGGCCTGGACACCTCCGCCGGCCGCCGGATCTGGCTGGAGTTCGACGGCATCAACCACGAGGCCACCGTCTGGGTCAACGGCGTGCAGGTCGGCAGCGTCAAGCACCCGTTCGCGCGGGCCGCCTTCGACATCACCGACGCTCTCGCGGGCCACCGCGACCACGTGCTGGCCGTGCGGGTCACCCCGATGCCCCACGCCGGCACCCCCGGCGACAAGGGCCCCGACGGCCGCACCTTCCTCCAGTCGGCCCACCACTACCTCGACGCGCCGACCTACCTGGCGGTGTCCGGTTGGGACTGGATGCCCGCCGTCCGCGACCGGGTCACCGGCCTGTGGGACCACGTGCGGCTGCGCAGCACCGGCGCCGTGGTCGTCGGCGACCCGCACGTCGAGACCACGCTGCCGAAACTGCCGGACACTGGCACGGCCGAGGTCACCATTCGGGTGCCCGTGCGCAACGCCACGGCCACCGCGACCACCGTCACCGTGCGCGCGGAGTTCGACAAGGTACGCGTCGAGTCCACCGTGACCATTCCCGCCCACGGGTCCGCGACGGTCTCCTTCACCCCGGAGCGTTTCGGGGCCCTGCGCCTCACCAGCCCCCGCCTCTGGTGGCCGAACGGCTACGGCGAGCCCCACCTGTACGACCTGACGCTCACCGCCACGGTCAAGCGCGCGGTCAGCGACAGGCGTGAGCTGCGCTTCGGTATCCGCCAGTTCGGCTACGACTGGCATCAGCCGATCGTGATCTCCCCGCCCGGCCGGCCCCCGCTGGACTTCGTCGACGGCGCCGCCACGCAGACCGTCACCTTCGATCGGCAGCACGCCCGACACGTGCGCATCCAGGCCGGCCAGCGCGCCACCGGCTGGGGCATCTCGATGTACGCGCTGTCGGTGGCCGACGGCGCCGGCCCGGACCTCGCCCTGGGACGCGACGCGACCGCGTCGTCGTCGGAGAACGACACCAACGTGCCCGCCAGGGCCGTGGACGGTGACCCCGCGACCCGCTGGGCCTCGCGGGCCGAGGACGACCAGTGGATCCAGGTCGACCTCGGCGCGGCCGCCGACTTCGACCGGGTCACCATCGTCTGGGAGCAGGCGTACGCCCTCGACTACCGCGTCCAGGTCTCGGCAGACGGCGGCACGTGGACCGACGTGCAGGCCGTCAGCAACGACACCCCGCTGGGCAGCCGCGCCACCCAGGTCGAGACATTCGACAGCCGGACGGCCCGGCACCTGCGCATCCAGACCGGCGCGCGGGTGACGTCGTGGGGCGTGTCCATGTGGGCGCTCTCGGTACAGCGGCAGGCCGAGCCGGGCGTCGACCTGGCCCTGCACGGGACGGCCACCGCGTCGTCGTCCGACGGCGACTCCAACGGCCCGGAGCGGGCCGTCGACGGCAACCCGCGTACCCGGTGGTCGTCGGCATTCGAGGACAACCAGTGGATCGCTGTCGACCTCGGTGCTCCGGTCGCCTTCGACCAGGTGACGATCGTCTGGGAGCAGGCGTACGCCCGCGACTTCGTCATCCAGGTGTCCGACGACGGGCAGCGGTGGACCGACGTCAAGGCGGTCAGCAACAAGATCACCGAGCTGAAGATCAGCGTCAACGGCGTGCCGGTGTTCGCCCGGGGCGGCAACTGGGGCTGGGACGAGCTGCTGCGCCGGGTGCTGCCCGACCGGCTGGCCGACACCGTCGAGATGCACCGCGACATGAACTTCACGATGATCCGTAACTGGCTGGGCAGCAGCAACCGCGAGGAGCTGTACCGGGCCTGCGACGAGCAGGGCATCCTGGTGTGGAACGACTTCTGGCAGGCCGGAGGCTTCCTGCCCAACCCGCCCGGCTACGTCGACATCGCCGCCGACACGATCCGGCGTTTCCGCCACCACCCGAGCATCGTCATCTGGTGCGGCGCCAACGAGGGAGACCCGCCGCCGATCGTCGACGCCGGCCTCAAGCAGGCCGTCGCCACCGAACACCCGGAGATCCTCTACATCCCCAACTCCGCCAGCGGCATCGTGAGCGGCCGCGGGCCGTACGGCTGGGTCGACCCGACCACCTACACCGACGCGACGATCTACGAGGCCGACTCGTTCGGCTTCCACACCGAGATCGGCATGCCGGTGGTGTCGGTCGCCGAGAGCATGCGCAATCTGGTCGGCGACGCGCCGGAGTGGCCGATCGGCGAGGTGTGGAACTACCACGACTGGTCGACCATCGGTAACCAGCGCGTCGGCACGTACCAGGCGGCGATCGACGCGCGGCTCGGTGCGTCCGACTCGCTCGACGAGTTCGCCGCCCGGGCGCAGTTCGTCAACTACGAGAGCCACCGCGCCATGTTCGAGGCGTGGAACGCCAACCTGTGGCAGGACGCGACCGGCCTGCTGCTGTGGATGTCGCACCCGGCGTGGCACAGCACGGTCTGGCAGACCTACGACTACGACCTCGATGTCAACGGCGCCTACTACGGCGCCCGCAAGGGGTGCGAGCCGGTGCACGTCCAGGCCGACCCGGGCACCTGGCAGGCACGGGTGGTCAACCACACGACGACGGCCCTCACCGGCGTGACGGTCACCGCCCGCCGGTACGACCTGTTCGGCCGGTCGCTGGGTGCCGCCCAACGCCAGCGGGCGGACGTGGCACGCTCGTCGACGACGCCCGTGTTCGCCGTCGCCGCGCCGGCTGGCGGTGGGCTGCACCTGGTCCGGTTGGAGTTGCGCGACGGCCGTGACCGGCTGCTCGCGGAGAACACCTACTGGCGCTACGACAAGCCCGAGCAGATGCGGGCGCTCAACGACCTGGCGAGCCCTCGACTGTCGACGTCGACGAACACCGTACGCGTCGTGGACGGCCGGAACACCGTCACCACGACGGTCCGCAACCAGGGCCGTACGGTCGCCGCGATGATCCGGCTCGCCGTACGCGACCAGAGGGGCGAGCGGATCCTCCCGGCCCGCTACGACGACAACTACTTCTGGCTGTTGCCGGGGGAGACGCGTCAGGTGGGGATCTCCTGGCCGGCCCGGTCGGGCCTGGCCCGCCAGGCCACCGTGACCGCCCAGGCGTACAACACGCTCTAGCATTGCGCGCTGGGAGGCGGCCGCCAAGGGCCGCCTCCCAGCGCCATCGGGCCCGAGTGAGGTGTTGTCATGACGTTCACCACCAGACCAACCCTGCAGGGAACCTTCGGCATGGTGTCGTCGACGCACTGGCTCGCCAGCCAGTCCGCGATGGGGGTCCTGGAACGCGGCGGCAACGCCTTCGACGCCGCGGTGACGGCCGGGTTCGTCCTGCACGTCGTCGAACCCCACCTCAACGGCCCGGGGGGCGAGGTGCCGGCCATCGTGGCGACCGCCCAGGATCCACGCCCGAAGGTGCTGTGCGGGCAGGGCCCGGCGCCGGCCGCCGCGACCATCGCCCACTTCCGGTCCCTCGGCATGGACCTCATCCCAGGGGCCGGCCCGCTCGCGGCCGCCGTGCCCGGCGCGGTGGACGCGTGGCTCCTGCTGCTGCGCGAGCACGGCACGTTCTCGATCGCCGACGTGCTGGAGCCGGCGATCGGCTACGCCGCCGCCGGTCACCCCCTGCTGGGCAGGGTCGGTGCGACCGTCGCGGCCGTGCGGTCGCTGTTCGAGGAGCACTGGCCGACGTCCGCCCAGCTCTGGCTGCGCGACGGCCGGCCACCGGCGGCGGGGGAGAAGTTCGCCAACCCGGCGTACGCGCGCACTCTGCGCCGACTCGTCGAGGCCGGGCAGGCGGCCGGCACCGACCGGGAGGCGCAGATCGAGGCCGCGCGCCGAGCCTGGGGTACGGGCTTCGTGGCCGAGGCGATCGACGAGTTCAGCCGGCAGCCGTTCCGTGACTCCAGCGGACGCGCGCACGCCGGGCTGGTCACCGGCGACGACCTGGCCGCGTACTCGGCGACCTGGGAGGCCCCGACCACCCTCGACTGGCAGGGCTACTCGGTGGCGAAGACCGGCTTCTGGGGCCAGGGCCCAGTGCTGCTCCAGGCGCTGGCCGTCCTCAACGCGCTCGACGACGACGGCGCGTACGAGACGGCCACCGCCGCCGGCATCCACGCCCAGGTCGAGGCCCTCAAGCTCGCCTTCGCCGACCGCGAGGCGTGGTACGGCGACAGCGCCGACGTGCCCGCCACGGCGCTGCTCTCCCCGGCGTACGCGCGGGAGCGGGCGGCCCTGATCGGTGACCGCGCGTCGACCGAGCTGCGACCGGGGAGTCCCGACGGGGCGCAGCCGCGCCTGCCGGCCCACGTCCGACCCGGCGCCGGCCGCCGCGTCGACGCGTCGGACCCGACCACGGGGGAGCCGACGGTGCGGTCCGACGGGGTGACCCGGGGCGACACCTGCCACGTGGACGTCGTCGACCGCTGGGGCAACATGATCTCCGCGACGCCGAGTGGTGGCTGGTTGCAGAGTTCGCCCACGATCCCGGAACTCGGCTTTCCGCTGGGCAGCCGGCTGCAGATGTTCTGGTTGGAGGAGGGGCTGCCCTCGTCGCTCGCCCCGGGCCGCCGACCGCGCACCACGTTGAGCCCGACGATGGTGTACCGCGACGGGGAACCGGTCCTGGCGTGCGGCACGCCCGGCGGTGACCAGCAGGACCAGTGGCAGGTGCCCTTCCTGCTGCGCCACCTCGTCGGCGGTCAGCACCTGCAGGAGGCCATCGACGCGCCCGCGTGGCACACCGTCAGCCTGCCGGCGTCGTTCTATCCCCGCGACTCGGAGCCCGGCGTCCTGCTTGTGGAGGACCGGTTCGACGCCGACGTGGTGCGGGCCCTGCGGGCGTACGGGCACGAGGTGCGGCTCGCCGACGCGTGGAGTCTGGGCCGGCTCTGCGCCGTGACCCGGGACCCGGGCACGGGCGTGCTCGCCGCCGGCGCGAACCCGAGGGGCATGCAGGGCTACGCCTGCGGTCGCTGACGCTCAGGCGCCGCGCGCGAACAGGGCCAGGCGTACGCGGTTGGGGCTGTCGGTCTTGGTCATGAGGCTCGTGATGTGGGTCTTGACGGTGGTGACGCCGATGTGGAGCCGTTCGGCGATCTCGCTGTTGGACAGGCCCTCGGCGACCAGGGTCAGCACGTCCTGCTCGCGGGCGGTCAGCCCCGGCACGGATCGGGGCGGCTCGACGCGGGCGCGCACCGCTCGTTGGACGAGGCGGTGCAGCACCTCCGGGGTGAACGGGCTGTCGCCCGCGGCGGCGCGGCGGATGCCGTCCAGCAGCTCGGTCGGGGGCGCGTCCTTGAGCAGGAAGCCGCATGCCCCAGCGCTCAGCGCGGGGTAGAGGTGGTCGTCGTCGCCGAAAGTGGTCAGCACCAGCACCCGGGTGGCGGGACGCTCGGCGAGGATCCGCGACGTCGCGGTGATTCCGTCGACGCCGGGCATGCGCAGGTCCATGACGACGACGTCGGGGATGAGTCGCGCGGCGAGGACGACCGCCTCGCGGCCGTTGTCCGCCTCGCCGACGACCTCGATGTCGGGTTGTGCGTCGCACAGCATGCGCAGGCCCGCGCGGATGAGGTGCTGGTCGTCGACCAGCAGGACGCGGATCACGCCGGCTCCGGGGCGGCTGATGCGGCCGGTACCTCACGGGCCCGCGGCGCCGGCCCGGCGGCGGTCTCGGGGAGCGTGTTCGGCAGGACGGTCCGCACGCGCCAGCCCGTGCCGGTCGGTCCCGCCTCCAGCCGGCCGCCGAGGACCTCGACGCGTTCGGACATGCCGGTGATGCCGTGGCCGCCGCCGGCCGGCACCGTCGGCGCGCTGTCGCCGTCGACGCCACCCCCGTCGTCGGTGACCTCCCAGTGCACGGCCCCGCCGTGCAGAGCGACCACCAGGTGCGCCCGCGCGGCCGGCCCGGCGTGGCGTGCCACGTTGGTCAGCGCCTCCTGGGTCAACCGCAGCACCGCCAGGCCACGCACCGCGTCGAGGGAGCCGATCGCCGCGTCGATGTCGGCCTCCACGGTGATGCCGCCCTGGCGGGCCCGGTCGACGGCGGCGCCGAGCGCCGAGGGGAGCGCCGAGGGCTCGATCGCGGTCAGCGCCGCGTCACCGCGTACCCCGTCGGGGTTGCGCAGCACCGCGACCAGCCGGCGCAGCTCCGACAGCGCCGCGGTGCCCGTGCCGTGCACGTCGTCGAACACCTCGTCCACCCGCGGGTCCAGGTCGGTCAGCACGTGCCGGGCCACACCGACCCGCAGCACCATCGACGCCACGTGGTGGGCGACGACGTCGTGCAGTTCGCGGGCGATGGCGCTGCGCTCGTCGGCGCGCGCCGCGCGGCTCTCCGACTCGCGGCGCCGCTGCTCCGCCAGGGCCCGCTCCACGGCCTGCCGACCCAGCTCCCGGTTGGTGCGGATGACCAGGCCGAGCAGCACCGGGACACCGACCTCCAGGGCCAGTCCGACGACGCCGGAGGCGACCCGGCGCGGCGGGTCGCCGATCGAGTCGGTCAGGTCGACCACGGCCAGCAGCCCGGCGGCCAGCCAGATGGTGCGGGCGCGAGCCGAGAGCATGGTGACCTCGAGCAGCGCCCAGCTCGCCCCCACCTGGTTGATGGTGAGGTCGTCGATGAGGCAGACCGCGACCGCCAGCAACGCCGTCTGGAGCACCAGGTTGACCACCGGCCGGCGATACGTCACGAGCGCGCCGGCGAACGCGGCCACCGCGAGGATCCATTGTGTCACCGTTGGCGCGGGGCCGGAGTGGGGCACGAAGAGCAGGTAGCCCAACCCGCTGAGGTCGAGCAGCATCATCCGCACGCGCGCGTCCCGCGTGTCGAACAGTCGTCCCAGCCCTCCCACGGTCGCCAGCCTAGGTGCTCACGGTCGGTGGCAGCGACCGCCGCCACCGGGTGTGGACGCCCAGGTAGGCGGCCAGGCCGAGTGGTCCGAGCAGGATGGTCAGCACCAGCACCGGAGCCATGACCAGCGCCGGCACCCCCCGTTCCCGGCTGTCCAGCCACGCCCAGCGGCCCACGAACAGGTCGAACGCGATCAGGTGCGCCCAGCCCGCCGCCGCGCCGTCGGGCGTGCCGAGCAGTTCGCGTACCCCGGCCAGGGTCGGCGACGCGACGGCGGGCAGCACCTCGCCGAACGCCGGGATCACCAGCAGCGCGTAGATCACCACGACGGGCAGCACGATCAGCGGTGAGCTGATGATCCGGGCGGTCCAGGACCAGCGCGGCAACAGGATCATCAGCGCCCAGAACGGAGCGGCCACCGCGAACGTCAGGGAGAACAGGGTCGCGGTCATGCCGCGAGCGCCAGTTCCAGGCGGCGTCGGCGGGCCAGGACCAGGCCGCTGGCGGTCGCCGTCGCGACCACCAGGGCCGCGACGACGGCCAGGGTGAGGGCGTCCGGGCGCAGCAGCGGCTGCCCGCGCAGGGCCTGCCAGGTCAACAGCATCGTGAGTACGCCGTACGCGCTGCCCGCGACGACCAGCAGCCGGACGCGGGTGCGCGCGTCGAGCCGGGTCGCGAAACGGGTCAGCAGGATCGCCAGGATCGGCAGGGCCTGCAGGGCGTGCAGCCCCACGAAGTGCCCGATCCGCAGGTCGCCGCCGGTGGTGCTCCAACCGACCACGGGCAGCCCCGGCCCACCGTCGGCCACGCCGACGCTGTGCGCCCCGGAGATGCCCTCGATGCCCGGGTCCTGCATCGGCAGCGCCATCGGCACCGCCGCGAGCATGCCGAGCAGGGACAGGCCGAGCCCCCACCCGACGGCGGTCGCGGCGACCCGATCGGGGATCCGCCGGATCAGCACCACGACCCCGATGACGAGGTGCGCGAAGAACAGCACCATGATCGCCGCGCCCATCGCCGCGAACAGCGCGGTGTTCAGGGCTGTGGTGTCGTTGAAGTGGCTGGCCTGCCCGCGGATCACCTGGCCGACGATCCACGCGTTCTCCAGGACCGCCACGGTGACGATGACGACTACCGCTCGTTCGGCGATCCGGCTGCGCCGGGGCAGCAGGGAGAGCATCCACGCGAGGGTAGCGCCGTACAGCACGAAGGACACCGCGAACTTGAACGGCTTGAGCCAGATCGGCGCCCCGGTGAGGACGCGCGGGTCGACGAGGATGCCGACCGTGGCGACGACGGCGAGCACCGCCATCGCGCCGACGAGAAGCATGAGGGGGCGGTTCCAGTGTGTCGCCCGACGCAGAACGGTAGTCATGTCTGTAGATGCTCGTGGCCGTTCCCGTCGGTCGCGTCCGACCGGGGGCCCCGGTTGCGGCCCGGGGTCGGAGCGCATCTCCTCCCTGGGTAGGAGGCGCGATCCGGGCGGCCCACCGCCGGTGCTGGCACAATGGCCGACCTGTCGACCGGACCGGGAGTGACCATGACGACCAACGAGGACCGCGTCCAGCCGAACGAGACAACAGTGCCGCTGCTGCCCTGCCCGGCGCCGGAGGAGACCCTGGCCTTCTGGCGTGCCCTGGGCTTCGAGGTGACCTACGAGCAGATGAGGCCGTACGTGTATCTGGTCGTTCAGTGGAGCGGGTTCGCCCTGCACTACGGGCCCGCGCCGAAGGACCTCGACCCGGCGAAGGAACAGACCGGCGGCTGCCTGGTGATGGTCGACGCGGTCGCGCCGTACCACGCCGCGTTCGCCGACGCGATGCGCCGCGCCCACGGCAAGGTGCTGGTCAAGGGCGTGCCCCGATTGACGCGCTACCGTGCCGGCGCGTCACGCTTCAGCGTCGTCGACCCGTCGGGCAACACCATCGTCTTCATCCAACGCGACGAGCCGCAGGATCTGGAGTACGGCGGGTCGAAGGAGCTTGAGGGCCTGGCCCGGGTGCTCGACAACGCGCGGATCCTGCGCGAGTTCAAGATGGACGACCGGGCCGCCTACCGGGCGCTCGACTCGGGGATGCGCCGTCGCGCCGAGGACGCTCCGACTGTCGAGCAGGCCACCGCGCTGGCCGGCCTGATCGAGCTGTCGATCGCGCTGGGAAAGACCGATCGGGTGCCCGAGTGGGGTGCCCAGCTCCGCGCGCTGACCTTGACCGAGCCGGAGCGTACGCAGGTGCGGGCCTACATCGCCGACCCGGTCGTCCTCGAACCCTGGTGGTCCGATCCGCGCTGACCGCACGGGGCTGGGGTCGGGCCGGACACGGCCCGACCCCGGTCGGCGGGCTCAGCGGGCTGCGGGGCGGCGACGGAAGAGCGCCGTCACGCCGGCGAGCATGACGAGCAGCAGGCCGGTGAACCAGTTCATTGCCGTGATCGTGCTGACGGCTCGCGTGGCGATCCCGAAGCCGACGGCCGGCAGGCTCATCCCCAGGTAGGCGATGAGGAACAGCCCGGCCAGGGCCTCGCCGCGCCGGGCGGGCGTGGCCATCGCCGCGACCATGCCGACGGCGGCCTTGAACAGCACGCCGGCCCCGACACCGGCGACGACACCACCGACCACGAACGCGGTCAGGCTGGCGGTGTGCATACCCGCCAGCACGACGGGCACGCCGACCGCCTGTGCCAGCAGCCCGAGCCGCACCTTCGCCGGGGCGGGAAGCCGGTTGGTGACGGTCTGCGCCACGGCGGCGCCGCCGAACACGGCGAACACGACAGCGCCGGCCAGCCCTCGCGACGGCAGGTGCAGGGCGCCCGCGACGAAGCCCGGGGCGACGGAGGTGAACAGGGCGAACACGGCGAACGACGCGAAGCCGGCGCCGGCAGCAGCCACGTACCCGGCCCGGTCGCCGTGGTCGGCGCTGATCCGTTGCGGCCGGTACGTGGGCTTGACCAGCCGCACCTCGACGGTCTCCGGGGTCGCCGCGACCGCCACGATGCTGGCGGTCAGCAGCACGGCGAACACCAGATACGGAGTGCGCAGCGGCGCGTGGACGTACTGGGCGAGGACGCCCGCGACCAACGCGCCCACGCCGAGGCCACCGATGTTGGCGGCGGTGGAGACCACCTCGAAGCGCTGGCGCGACGCGCCGGGCCGGTGCGCCGCGTGCAGTTCCTGCAGGTAGGCGGTGGCGGTCGCGGTGATCATGCCGATGCCCAGTCCGCTCACCAGGCGGGCGACCAGCAGCACCGGCAGGGACGCGTCGCCCAGGAACAGCGCGGCGGCGACCAGCTCCAACACCAGCGCCGGAATGAGGATCTTCTTGCGGCCAACCCAGTCCGAGACGTGCCCGGCGAGCAGCAGGCTGATCACCACGCCCACCGCGTACGCCGCGAACACGATCGTGACCATGAACGTGGAGAAGTCGTCCCGGGCCATGTACAGCGGGTACAGCGGGGTCGGCACGGTGCCGAATGCCATCGCGGTCAGGAACGCCAGAGCGATCGCCCAGAAGCCCCGGCCATGGCGGCGAGAGGGTCCTTCGGTGCGGGTGGACGTGGCGGCGGGCCGGCGGGATGACAGGGTCGTCGACGACATGACCCCACTGTCGCCCCACCCGATCATCGCCTGCAACGAAAGTTGACGCTAGCAACGATCAGTATGGGTGATACTTGACGACGTGGAACTCCGCCAACTCGAGTACTTCGTCGCCGTGGCCGAGGAGCAGAACTTCACCCGTGCCGCCGCCCGCCTGCACGTCGTCCAGTCCGCCGTCTCGGCGGCGGTCAAGACCCTGGAACGCGAACTGGGTGCGCCGCTGCTGGACCGCAACTCCAAACGCGTACTCCTCACCGACGCCGGCACCGCGCTGCTGCCCCGCGCCCGCATCGCCCTCGACGCGGCCCGCGACGCCCGCGACGCGGTCGCCGAGGTGCACGGCGGCCTCCGTGGCACCCTGCGCATCGGCACGATGACCTCGATCAGACTCCTGCACCTGCCGGCCCTGCTCGGCGAGTTCCACCGCCGGCACCCCGGGGTGCTGCTGCACACCAGCGTCGCTCCGTCCGGCTCCCAGGGGCTCATCGACGCGCTCGCGGAGCGCCGGCTCGACCTCGCGTTCGTCTCGCTGCCCGGCGCGCCGCCGGCCGAGGTCCGCTTCACGGAGTTGGCCCGCTCGGTGATCGATCTCGTCGTGCCGGACGATCATCCGCTGGCCGCCCGCGAGGCGGTGACGCTCGGGGAAATCGCCGGGCTGAACTTCATCGACTCGCCGGTCGGGTACGGCAACCGCGCCGTCACCGACCGGGCCTTCGCCGCGGCCGGCCTGTCCCGGCGCGTCACGATCGAGATCCCCGACATCGCCACCGGCGCCGACCACGTCCGGCACGGCCTCGGCATCGCGCTGCTGCCCCGCTTCGCCGTCGCCGATGCCGAGGGCGTGCGCACGCTGACGGTCACCGACGCCGACCTCGACTGGACGGCGTCGCTCGCCACACCGGTGGACCGACCGGTGGGCGCGGCCGCCCGCGCCCTCATCGCCCTGACCGGCGAGTTCCTACCCTGATCCGCGCGCTGCGGGGCAGGCGCAGCCCCGCAGCGCGCGGATCAGAAGGGCCACCGGTCGTCGGACCCGGCCTCGATCAGCGGGATCATCGCGAACGCGGCGTCGGACAGGCCGCCGAAGGTGTGCCGGTTCGTGCTGGTCGGCGTGTGCCCGATCCGGTAGCCGGCCAGGTTCCAGGTGTAGACGGGCACCTCCGCCGGCACCGCCGCGACGACATTCGTCGACCCGTGCCACTGGGCCTGCTCGTCGGTGAGGATGATCAGCCGGTCGTGTCGGTCGTAGTGCTCGCGGACCGCCTTCTCGGTGTCGGTTCCCGTGCCGAGGAAGTAGCCGCCCTCGCTGAACCGCCGCACCGCCGCGAGGACCGACTCGCCCGCCACCTCGGGAAACACCCGGGTGTCGTGGGAGAACGACACCACCGTGGCCGACTGCGCGCGGGCGGCCAGCGCGAGACCGAACACCGCGGCGGCGTCCCAGCAGAGCAGCGTGCCGTCCTTGCTGAACGGGCTCCGCATCGAGCCGGACGTGTCGATGAGGATCAGCGTCCGCCCGTCCAGGGCGGGCACGTTCGCCAGGGCGTGCTGCAACGCCTTCTCCAGCGGGTACGCCCAGCGCAGGCTCGGCGCCGCGTTGTACGCCGACAGGAAGCGCATCGGCAGCACCCGCGAACTCCCCACCTGAGCGGGGTCGGAGAGCGTGGCCGCCACGGTCTCCGCGACGGTGTCGCTGACCCCGGCCCGGTCGAAGTTGCGCAGATTACGCAGCAGCGCCAGGTA
This sequence comes from Micromonospora sp. NPDC047557, assembly GCF_043205095.1. Classification (NCBI taxonomy): domain Bacteria; kingdom Bacillati; phylum Actinomycetota; class Actinomycetes; order Micromonosporales; family Micromonosporaceae; genus Micromonospora; species Micromonospora sp. NPDC047557. The sequence continues at coordinate 104,504 of NZ_JBIDDK010000010.1, forward strand.
GCCCATCGTCGGGATGACCGACTCCCATGCCGCCGCGTCCATCGCGCTCTGTCGCCAGCCGGCCAGCGCCTCCCACGTCATACCGGCAGCGCCCAGCGTCGCCGGATCGGTGATTTCCCTGCGCTGCTCGACAGGCATCGCCATGAGCGCGTCCCGCGCCCTGAGCATCCGCAGGGACGGGGGTACGGGATTGTCCCGCCGGTGCCGCCGATCCAGCGCGTGCCGGAACAGGTCGCCCTGTCGCTCATCCCTGGCGCTGGGGTGGGTCAGCTCGATGACGTCACCGAAGCGCACCTGGCTGGCGATGGAGTCGTACTTGAGCAGACTCCGCTCGGTGTAGAGCCGGACCGCCGCGTCGGCGATGCCCCGCTTCACCGGCTTGGGCAGTGCCCGGCCATGACGAGCCAGCCAGTACGCGAGCGCCTCGCCCGGCTCGTCCGCACGCTGCAAGGCCGCATCCACGACCGCGCGCGAGCCCGGAATTCCCGCCGCTACCTGGGCGCGGGCACCCTCAAGGGCCGCCACCACGGACGCTGAGCGCATCATCGCTCCGGTGCGGAGCCACGGTACGAAGCGCGCGAACCAGTCGGGATCAGCGACAGCGACGGTGGCGACCAGCTTCCGGAAGCGGCCGTCGCGGTCGGTGGCGCGCTCGTAGAAGCTGGCCTCGCCCACCATGTTCGAGACACCGAGCAGGAACAGTTCCAGGCGCGGCTCACGGACGAAACCGGGTGCGCCCTCGCCGGTCACTGGCCGATGCCGGCTCGTGCGCAGCTTGACGTTGAACTTGGCCATGACGTCCCCCACGTCAGTCGGCCGAGAAGGCGCCACCACAGCGCACACCCGAGATCAGAGTCGGCCACGGACTAGTCCGCCGTTCTGTCCGTTGAACCACCGACCCGAAGGTCGGGGGGGATTCGAACCCCCATCTGCGGAGCCGGGAAGTAACCGTTGCCTGCGCACCGGGTGTGCGTGTGGTCGCGCTTCCCGAGATCGAGGTTGGCGACGGATGTCCTTCACCGGGGCCGAAACCCCTCCAGATGTAGCCGTCGCCTACGCACCGGGAAGTGCGGTCACGACCGTAGCGGCAGCGGTGCGGGACGGGCAACGGGTTTTGTGATCTTGTGATCGAATGCGGTGTGGTCGCACCGCACGCCCGAGATCAGAAGTGGACACGGTGTTTGCGGGTTCGAACCGCAGGCCCTTGCCGGGCCTTCACCAGGAAGTAACCGTATCCGTCGCACCGGGCGTGCGGCGAGAGCACCTCCCGAGATCGAAGCGGCGACGGCGACCGGCCCTCGCGGGCCAAGGTGACCTCGGCCGCTGGTCGACGCCACCCGAAGTGGCGGTGGGATTCGAACCCACGTCTCCCCGATTGGAAGCGGAAGTAGCCGTTGCCTGCGCACCGGGAGGTGCCCCATGACGGTAGGCCCGCGATGCCACGCCAACAACCCCATTTCGCATCCGCTGTCGAGGACTCCCGGGCGGCGAGGCTGCCGAAGGGCAAGGACCCTAGATCATGGACAGGACCAGCGCGGTCGAGGCCGCCAGCTCCCGATCGAACACCTCGTCGCGCGGGACGAACACCATGGCCTGCCCCTCGCCGAGCACGACGTCTTCCTGACGCGCGGTGGTGACGCCATGGAAGACGTGCACCGTCACCGTGTGCCCGAAGCCCGCCTCGTACGGGCGCGGACCGCTCCACAGCAGGCGCAGCTCACCGGCTGTCAGGCCGGTCTCCTCCAGCAGCTCGCGGCGGGCCGCCTGCTCGGGCGACTCGCCGGGCTCGATGTGACCGCCGGGAAGGCTCCACTGGTTGGGTGAGACGGGCGCGTGCTCGTCGCGATGCTGCATCAGCACCGACCCGGAGGCGTCGACGAGAAGGACGAGGGCGACGTCGTAGGTGGCCATGCACGAGACCATGCCATGCTGGCCGGCCCCCGTCGCCGGTCGTCGAGCGTACCCTCCGTGAATGGGTTTGGATGATCTTCCGGTGGTGGAGTTCGGGTTCCCCGGGCCGCTGCGGGACACGCTCGTGGCCGCGATCCTGGCCGGCGCGAAGACCTCCACGTCCGCGCTGCTGCTCGGCTACGAGCACGCGAACGAGCCGCTGCCGGAGGTCGGTCAGCGATCCGCGGTGGTGGACTCGCAGGGGCGGCGGGTGGCGGCGATCGAGTTGACCGAGGTGCGGGTGGTCGGGCTCGCCGACGTGGACCTGGAGCACGCCCTGGCCGAGGGCGAGGGAGACGAGTCGGTGGCGCAGTGGCGGGCGGGGCACGAGTCGTTCTGGCACAGCGCGCAGGTGCGCGCCGAATTGGGTGACCCCGACTTCACGGTCGACGACGACACCCTGGTGGTGACCAAGCGCTTCCGGCTGCTGCACGTGCTCTGAGCTGCCCGGGTGGCGGCTACAGCATCGCGAGCGGGACCAGCCGTACGACGTCGACCCCGTCGAGTTCCATCAGCTCGGACACCCCCGGGCCCTTCTTGTCCAAGGGCACCTCGAACCGCCAGGAGTCGTGTCCCATCTGTGGTTCGAGCTGCGTGGCCAGCTCGCCCTTGCCCTGGCAGCGCGTGCGCAGGCGTTCGTACGCGGCGGCCCGGTCCTCGAAGTCGACCGACTGGGCGGTCGGCAGTGCCCGGACGGCCTGCTCCACGGCTGTCCGCTGCTCGCCGGTCGCGGCCGACTTCAGGCGGACGACGATCCCGATCCGCGAGGGCATGGGATGGACGTCCGCGACCTTGAGTGCGACATCCGCGACGCCGTCCACGTCGGCCATCACCAGCTCGACCGCCTCGGCGATCGGTGCGTCGGTGACCGTGGCGTGGAGCAGTTCCGGCACGTACTCCGGCTTGACTTTCGCCAACAGGTCGGGACTGTCCTTCAAGGTCTCCTTCTGGTGCTCGTACGCTTGCTCGCGGGTTTCGAAGGTCACCTCCTCGACGCTGGGCATCGACCTCAGTCGCTGCTCCACGGCGCTCTTCCGTTCCGCCGTGACGTCGGTGTCCAGGATGACGGTCAGTGCGACGGTCGTGGACTCCGCGGGCTTCGAGGTACAGGCAGACAGGCCGAGCAGGAGGACGAATGCCAGGGACGGGGCGAGGCGACGCATGGGCGGAGATCGTAACGACCCTTCGTCAACGCCGCTGCCCGAGTTCGGCCAGCGGTGCGCGGGCGAGATCCGCCGGGTAGTCGTGGGGATCCCAGCATCGTGGCTGGTCTTCGTAACCTGGATCCGCGAGACTCCCCGGTATGGGTGATCGTTCTCGCCGGTGGGCGTGGGTCGGAGTGCTCGTCATCGGGCTGATCCTGTATCTGGCGGTGCTGCGGACCCTCGTCCGCACCCAGAACCCGAACTTCGTGCCGGCACTGATCCTGCTCGGCGCGACCCTGGCTCCCCTGACGTTCCTCACGTTCGCCCAGGCCCGTACCGGGCGTTGGCAGGTGCCGGCGTCGGTGCTGGTGACATCGGCGTTCTTCGGCGGGGTGATCGGCACGGTGGTCGCCGGCACCCTGGAGTACGACACTCTGCGCGGCCTCGGCGCCCTGCCCATGCTGTTCGTGGCACTGATCGAGGAGTCGGCGAAGCTGATCGTCCCCGTGGTGCTGCTGTTCACGGCCCTGGCGCAGCACCGTCGCCGTCTGCCGTCCGACGGCCTGGTCATCGGTGTGGCCGCCGGCATGGGTTTCGCCGCGTTGGAGACGATGGGGTACGCCTTCACCGCGCTGCTGAGCTCGCAGGGCAACATCGGCGCGGTGGAGCAGACCCTGTTCATCCGTGGTCTGACCGCGCCCGCCGGGCACACCGCGTGGACCGGGCTCACCGCCGGAGCGCTGTGGGCGCTGCTGGCCAGCCCGAGCGTCGGCCGGCTGTTCGGGTTCCTCGGCACCTTCCTCGGCGTCGTCGTCCTGCACACCCTCTGGGACACGTTCTCGGGTTCGCTGGTCTTCGTCGTACTGGCGATCGTCAGCATCGGCTGGCTGTTCTGGGAGCTGCACCGCTACCGGACCTTCGGTGATCGCCTGGCGGTCCAGCACCCGTCGAACTGATCGCGGCCCTCCTACACCGCGCCGTCGGCGGCCAGCGCGAAATGGCCCGCTCTGCTGATCCCGCTGCGGCCGGGCCGGCACCTCATCTACTGTCGGACTGTTCACATTTAGTGGCTTTCGTCGGGAAGGTGCAGCGATGGGGGTGCGCCGCTGGGTCGAGAGATGGCCGCTCTACCGCCAGCTCACCGGCACCGACCCGCTCGGGCGGGGCGCGGCGGCCAAGTCGGCCCTGTCACTGTCGCTGACCGCCCGTACCGACACCGCCGACTCGGTCGCCCGGTCGGTCTGTCCGTACTGCGCGGTGGGTTGTGGCCAGCGGGTGTTCGTCAAGGACGGGCAGGTCACACAGATCGAGGGTGACCCGGACAGTCCGATCTCGCGGGGCCGGCTCTGCCCGAAGGGTTCGGCGAGCAAGAGCCTCGTGACCAGTCCGTTGCGGCAGACGACAGTCCGTTACCGGCGGCCGTACGGCACCGAGTGGGAGGATCTCGACCTCGACACGGCGATGCACATGATCGCCGATCGGGTCCTGGCTGCCCGGGACGAGACCTGGGAAGACCGTGACGACGAGGGCCGGCCGCTGAACCGGACGTTGGGGATCTCCAGTCTGGGTGGGGCGACGCTGGACAACGAGGAGAACTACCTCATCAAGAAGTTGTTCACCGCGATGGGGGCGTTGCAGATCGAGAACCAGGCGCGTATTTGACACTCCGCCACCGTCCCCGGTCTGGGGGCCAGTTTCGGTCGTGGCGGTGCGACGGATTTCCAGCAGGACATCGCCAACGCTGACGTCATCGTCATCCAGGGTTCGAACATGGCCGAGGCGCACCCGGTGGGTTTCCAGTGGGTGATGGAGGCCAAGCGCCGTGGGGCGAAGGTGTTCCATGTCGACCCGCGGTTCACGCGGACGAGCGCGGTGGCGGATGCGTACCTGCCGATCCGGGCGGGCACCGACATCGCCCTGCTCGGCGGCGTGATCCGCTACATCCTCGACAACGAGCTGGACTTCCGCGAGTACGTCGTGGCGTACACCAACGCCGCCACCATCGTGACCGAGGAATACCGGGACACCGAGGACCTGCACGGGCTCTTCTCCGGCTTCGCCAAGGACAACGCCAGCTACGACCAGACCAGTTGGCAGTACGAGGGCGTCGAGGAGAACATCCCTCCCCGGGACACCGAGACGCAGCGGGAAACGGCGGCCGGGCTGGAGCACGAGTCGCACGGGGCGCCGGTGGGCGGCGACACCCAGCGGGACGAGACGTTGCAGCATCCGCGCTGCGTCTACCAGATCCTCAAGCGGCACTTCTCCCGCTACACCCCGGAGATGGTGGAGCGGGTCTGCGGCATTCCGCAGGAGAAGTTCCTCGAGCTGGCCCAGGCGTGGACGGCCAACTCCGGCCGCGACCGCACGGGCATGCTGATCTACTCGGTGGGGTGGACGCAGCACAGCGTGGGCGTGCAGTACATCCGCGCCGGGGCGATCATCCAGCTGCTGCTGGGCAACATGGGCCGGCCCGGTGGCGGCGTCATGGCGCTGCGGGGTCACGCCAGCATCCAGGGCTCCACCGACGTTCCGACGCTGTTCAATCTGCTGCCCGGCTACCTGCCGATGCCGCACCACGCCGACCACCCGACCCTCGACGAGTGGGTGGACAGCATCCGGCACCCCGGCCAGAAGGGCTTCTGGGGTGACGCGCGCGCCTACGGCGTGAACTTGCTCAAGGCGTACTGGGGTGACGCGGCCACCGCCGACAACGACTACTGCTACGGCTACCTGCCCCGGATGACCGGCGATCACGGCACCTACCAGCAGGTGCTCAACATGATCGACGGGAAGATCAAGGGGTACTTCCTGCTCGGGCAGAACCCCGCGGTCGGCTCGGCGCACGCCCGGGCGCAGCGCCTCGGCATGGCCAACCTCGACTGGCTTGTCGTGCGGGACCTGTTCATGGTCGAGAGCGCCACGTTCTGGCAGCATGCCCCGGAGATCGAGACGGGCGAGATCGTGCCGGGGGAGTGTCGTACCGAGGTGTTCTTCCTGCCGGCCGCCTCGCACGTGGAGAAGGAGGGGACGTTCACCCAGACGCAGCGCCTGTTGCAGTGGCGGGAGAAGGCTGTCGAGCCGCCGGGCGACGCCCGCTCCGAGCTGTGGTTCTTCTACCACCTCGGCCGCATCGTCAGGGAACGGCTGGCCGACTCGAAGCTGCCGCGTGACCGGGCGCTGCTCGACCTCACCTGGAACTACCCCACGCACGGTCCGCACGCCGAACCGAGCGCCGAGTCGGTGCTGTGCGAGATCAACGGGTACGAGGTGGCCAGCGGTCGACCGCTGTCGAGCTCCACGGAGATGAAGGACGACGGCTCCACCGCCGGTGGCTGCTGGATCTACACAGGGGTGTACGCCGACGGCGTCAACCAGGCGGCGCGCCGCAAGCCCGGCTCGGAGCAGTCCTCGGTGGCACTCGAATGGGGTTGGGCGTGGCCGTCCAACCGGCGGATCCTCTACAACCGCGCCTCGGCCGACCCGGAGGGCAGGCCGTGGAGTGAGCGCAAGAAGTACGTGTGGTGGGACGCGGAGAAGGCCGAGTGGACCGGCTACGACGTGCCGGACTTCGAGAAGACCAAACCCCCGTCGTACCGGCCGCCGGCCGACGCGTCCGGGCCGGCGGGGATCGCCGGCGACGATCCGTTCATCATGCAGGGCGACGGCAAGGGCTGGCTGTACGCGCCCACCGGCGTCCTGGACGGGCCGCTGCCCACCCACTACGAGCCGATCGAGTCACCGGTGCGCAACCCGCTCTACCGCCAGCAGGCCAACCCGGCACGCAAGGTGTACACGCATCCGATCAACACGCTCAACCCCAGCCCGCCGGAGCCGTACAGCGACGTCTTCCCGTGCATCTTCACGGTCAGCCGGCTCACCGAGCATCACACCGCAGGCGGCATGAGCCGGACCGTGCCGCAGCTCGCCGAGTTGCAGCCGGAGATGTTCATGGAGGTGTCTCCGGAACTGGCCGCCCAACGCGGCCTGACGCACCTGGGCTGGGCGCACCTGGTCACCGCCCGCGCGGCCGTCGAGGCGAAGGTCCTGGTGACCGACCGGATCACCCCGCTGCGGGTGGACGACCGGATCATCCACCAGGTCTGGCTGCCGTACCACTTCGGTTACGAGGGTCTGGTCACCGGCGACTCGGCCAACGACCTGTTCGGCATCACCCTCGACCCCAACGTCCTCATCCAGGAGAGCAAGGTCGGCACGTGCGACGTGCGGCCCGGCCGACGTCCGAGGGGCCAGGATCTGCTGAACCTCGTCTTCGACTACCGGCGACGGTCGGGGCACCTGAGCCACCGCTACCCGCCGCTGATCACGACCGACGTCGCCGACAGCAGCAGCGACCAGGAGGACTGAGCGATGCCCCACGCCAACGCCCTGTACGGGCCGCTCGATCCGGCGCCGGACGCCGGCTATGTGGACGCGCCGCCGCGGATGGGGTTCTTCACCGACACGAGCGTGTGTATCGGGTGCAAGGCGTGCGAGGTGGCCTGCAAGGAGTGGAACGGCGTTCCGGGAAGTGGCCTGGATCTGCTGGGCATGTCGTACGACAACACCGGGGCGTTGACCGCGAACTCGTGGCGACACGTCGCGTTCATCGAGCAGCCACGCCCGTTCGGCCGGGAGACGCCGGCGTTCGAGGGCTATCCGGACGGGCCGGCGGTCAGCCCGGCGACGGCGGCTGTGAGCGCGCGGACCAGCACCGACACCGGCACGGACCCGGGTCTGCCCACCGGCTCGCCGGTCGCGGCGGCCCGCATGTCGGGCGGTCCGGAGTTCCTCGGTATGCCGGGTGGGCAGCCGCCGGGGCGGGGCACTGGTGTGGAGGGTCGGTCGGATTTTCGGTGGTTGATGATGTCGGATGTGTGTAAGCACTGCACGCATGCGGCTTGTTTGGATGTGTGTCCGACGGGTTCGTTGTTCCGGACGGAGTTCGGGACGGTGGTGGTGCAGGAGGACATCTGTAATGGGTGTGGGTACTGCATTTCGGCGTGTCCGTATGGGGTGATCGATCAGCGTAAGGGTGATGGTCGGGCGTGGAAGTGCACGCTGTGTTATGACCGGTTGGGTGCGGGGATGACGCCCGCGTGCGCGCAGGCGTGTCCGACGGAGTCGATTCAGTACGGGCCCCTGGACGAGTTGCGGGAGCGGGCGGCGGCGCGGGTGCAGACGTTGCACGAGCGCGGGGTGCCCGAGGCGCGGTTGTACGGGGAGGATCCGAACGACGGTGTGGGTGGTGACGGGGCGTTCTTCTTGCTGCTGGATGAGCCGGAGGTGTATGGGTTGCCGCCGGATCCGGTGGTGACCACGCGGGATCTGCCGGCGATGTGGAAACGCGCCGGCCTCGCCGCGCTGACGATGGCCGCCGCCACGGCGCTGGCGTTCCTGGGCAGGCGGCCATGACCGACGCGATGCCACCGCACGAGCCGGTCGGCGCCCGGTTCCGCGAGTTCCCGGCCCACCTCGACCAGCCCGACGGGCAGCGCCGGGGTCGCGGCCACGGCGGCGAGCAGCTCACCGTGCCGCCGGCCGACTTCAGCTCCTACTACGGCCGGCCGATCCTCAAACCGCCGGTGTGGAAGCACGACATCGCCGGCTACCTGCTCAGCGGTGGCCTCGCCGCCGGCGGCGCGCTGATCGGCGCGGGAGCGCAACTGACCGGACGCCCCGCCCTGCGCCGCGTGGGCCGCTGGACGGCCCTTGGCGGCACCCTCGCCAGCGCGTACCTGCTGGTGCACGACCTCGGTCGGCCGGACCGTTTCCACCACATGCTCCGGGTCGCCAAGCTGACCTCGCCGATGTCGGTGGGCACCTGGATCCTCACCGCCTTCGGGCCGGCCGCCGGTGTGGCGGCGGTCGCCGAGCTCGCGCCCCGGCTCCCGCAGCACGGCGTGCTCGGCCTGGCCCGCCGGCTCGCGCCCACCGTCGGCGACGTCGCCGGCCTGGCCGCCGCGGCCACCGGCCCGGCGCTGGCCACGTACACCGGCGTCCTGCTCGCCGACACCGCCGTACCGGCCTGGCACGACGCGTACCCCTTCCTGCCGTTCGTCTTCGCCGGCAGCGCGCTCGCCGCCGCGTCCGGGGTCGGCCTGATCGCGGCGCCGTCCGCGGAGACTGCCCCGCTGCGGCGCCTCGCCCTCGCCGCCGCGACCGTCGAGGTGATCAGCGGTCATCGGCTGGAGCGACTGGGACTTACCAGCGAGCCGTACGTGCGCGGCCGCAGCGGTCGGCTGGTCAAGGCGGGCCGGGTGCTGCTCAGCGTGGGCACCGCCGCGGCACTGCTCAGCCGGCGCAGCCGGGCCCTGTCGGTGCTCTCCGGCGTGGCCCTGGTGGCCTCGTCGGTCGCCACCCGGTTCGGGATCTTCGAGGCGGGCAGGGTGTCGGCGCGCGATCCGAAGTACACAGTGATACCCCAGCGGGAGCGCCTCGCCGAGCACGGACCGACGGTGGACGACGGCCGACGATGAGCGCATCGCGGACGGGCAGCGCCCTCGGGGGCACTGCCCGTTCGGCCGCCACGACCCTCAGCCGGTGAACAGCTTCGCGGCCGTGATGACGGTCTCGACGATGCCGTAGCCGAGCAGCGCCGCGACGAGCAGCCAGGACAACCAGAGCCGCCCGGTCTGGCCGCCGACGTGCTCGGGCACCGGTGGCGTGCTCTGCGGGCCGAGGGCGACCGGCTCGGTGACGCTGGCCTTCGCCACGGGCGAGGTCGGACCCCGGTCGGGCTCGTGGAAACGGTCGGGCACGGCGCGGACCAGCAGGTTGGCCACGAAGCCGATGGCGAGCACGCCGACCATGGTGAACAGCGCGGGTCGGTACGCCGACGCGGTGAGCGTTCCGGGCTTGCCCTGGCTGTCGAGGATCCCGTTGACGATCAGCGGGCCGGCGACGCCCGCCGCCGACCAGGCCGTCAGCAGCCGGCCGTGGATGGCGCCGACCTGGAAGGTGCCGAAGAGATCCCGCAGGTACGCGGGCATGGTGGCGAAGCCGCCGCCGTAGAAGGAGATGATCAGGGCGGCGATCAGCACGAAGAGCGCCGTCGCGGCGTGCCCGGCCACGGCGAGCAGGGCGTAGAGCACCATGCCGACGCCGAGGTAGACCAGGTATATCGGCTTGCGACCGATCACGTCCGACGTCGTCGACCAGACGAACCGGCCCGCCATGTTGAACAGCGACAGCACACCCACGAAGCCGGCCGCCGCCGACACCGAGACCGCGGTGGAACCGTTGTCCCGGAAAAAGTCCTGGATCATCGGGCTGGCCTGCTCCAGGATGCCGATACCCGCCGTGACGTTGCAGAACAGCACGATCCACAGCAGCCAGAACGAACGGGTCCGCACGGCGTTGGACGCGGACACGCTCGCCCTCGTCACCAGCGACCGGGTGGCGACGCGGGCGGGGTCGAACCCAGCGGGTCGCCAGTCCGGCGGAGGAACCCGGACGTTGAACGGTCCGAACATCATGATCACGAAGTAGCCGATGCCGAACGTGACGAAGAGCCCCACCAGCGCAGACCCCGAGGCCACCGCTTTGGGGTTGGCGGGGTTGTAGCCGGCGTCGTAGAGCGACAGCAGTTGGCGCGCGAGCGGGCCGGCGACCAGAGCGCCGCCGCCGAACCCCATGATCGCCAAACCGGTGGCGAGACCCGGCCGGTCCGGGAACCACTTGATCAGCGTGGAGACGGGCGAGATGTAGCCGATGCCCAGCCCGATGCCGCCGATGACGCCGTAACCGAGGTAGAGCAGCCAGAGTTGCCGGGTCGCGATGCCGAGCGCGCCGACCAGGAACCCGGTGGCCCAGAAACAGGCGGAGACGAACATGGCCCGGCGGGGGCCGTTGCGCTCCACCCACCGGCCGCCCACCGCCGCCGACGAACCCAGCATGACGATGGCGATGCTGAAGATCGCCCCGATCGCCGTCTGGCTGACGTCGAAGTGCGCGATGAGGGAGTTCTTGTAGACGCTCGTCGCGTAGACCTGGCCGATGCAGACGTGCACGGCCAGCGCCGCGGTCGGGATGAGCCAGCGGCTGTATCCCGGGGGAGCGACGGTGTGCCGAGGGTCGAATACCGACAGCATGGGCTCCGCACCTCCTGCGGCTGAGTGGGCAGGCGGCGAGACGGAGCTGTTCCCCGTACCGTCGTATTGCCCACTGAGCGGAATCCGCGCATGCCCGGATGACGCCGGGCCGGGGAATCGCACCGGACTCCCGGCGGATGACCGAGCGGCTTGCGCCGCCACCTGGCGGCCCGAAGCGCGTCCGGCGTTCGCCGTTGATCGGCTGTAGCTCACGTTACGTGGTCGCCGGACCGCGGCTCGCGATTACGGGAAAACGGGCTGATCCGGCTCGTCGCCTGTCGGCGCGGGCCAGGGCGGGGAGCCGACGCCGGTGATCCGCACACCACCCCAGGCGTCAACCTCGGCCAGCCGGGCGGGCCGGGCCCGGTCGGCGATGCGAAGCTCGACGTCGCGCCGACCGGAGCGCAGCAGGTGGGCCACTCCGGGCTCGGGCTCGATCCGGCCACCCCAGTGGTAACGGCCGTCGACCGGCTCCCACCGACCGCTGAGGTGCACCCGCACCGGGGTGCCCGCGACGCTCGCCGGGCCGTGGTAGCTCACGGCACGATTCGCTCGTGCGCGCGGGTCAGCTCGCGCGGCAGGTCGGCGCTGGCGCGGACCCCCTGGATCCCGCTCCACAGCAGCGTGGTCAGGTAGTCGGTGAGGGCCGCGCGGCTGATCGGCTGGCCGCGGGTCGTCCACCAGTCGCCGACCGCCTGAACGAAGCCCACCAGGCCGTACGCCCAGGGCTCCGCCGGGCCGGCGTCCAGGCCCAGGGCGCGGAGCCGGTCGCCGATCACGCGGGCCAGCCCGGCAGCCACCTGCCGACTGGTCCCGGAGACGACCTGGTGGATGCCGGGGTCACCGGACCGGTGGATCAGGAACCGGTAGAGCGTCGGCTGGGACTCGATGACGCCGAGGTACGCGTCGATCGTCGCCTCGACCAGGTCGCGCTCCTCGCGGACCCGCGCGATGGCCGGAGCGATCGTGTCGACGACCTGGGCCGACAACCGCTCGCTCACGGCGATCCAGAGCTGCGACTTGTCGTCGAAGTACCGGTAGAGGACCGGCTTGCTGACGCCGGCGGTGGCGGCCACCTGCTCCATGTCGACCTCGGGGCCGTGCCGCAGCAACGCCTGCACGGCCGCCTCGACCAGCGCCTGCCTGCGCTGCTCACGGTGGTTGGCCCAGCGGTCCCGGCGGCCGTTGCCCGTCACCGTTCGGCCGTCGCCGGTGGACGCGGCCGGCGGCTGGGGTCCATTGACATCGATGCGCGGCGCTTGCATGCTACTACAGGTAACAGTTACTGCCAGTCACGTCAATGTGGAGGAGTCATGGAGGCGGCGGAACCCGAGGACTCGGCGGTCGCCGAACGGCTGCTCACGTCGTCGCTGCGCACCAGCTACGACCCGGTGGTCGAGATCGACTGGGACGCGCCGCACACCCCGGGCGCCTACTGGCTCCCGCCGCACCGCAGCAGCCTCTACGGCACGGCGCTCTGGTCGGGCCTGCGCGAAGAGCAGCGCGTCGAACTCACCAAGCACGAGGTGGCCAGCACGGCCAGCGCCGGTCTGTGGTTCGAGACGATCCTCATGCAGATGCTGATCCGGCACTACTACGACGCCGACCCGACCAGCCCGCGCGCCCAGTACGCGCTGACCGAGGTCGCCGACGAGTGCCGGCACTCGATCATGTTCGGTCGGCTGATCGAGGCGATGGGCTGTCCCGTCTACCGGGCGGACCCGTTCGACCACCTGCTCGGCCGGTTCCTCAAGGCGACCGCCAGCGGCCCCCGGATGTACGCCGCGATCCTCGTCGCCGAGGAGATCCTCGACGCGTTCCAGCGCGAGATCATGGCGGACGAGTCTCTTCAGCCGCTCATCCGGATGGTCTCGCGCATCCACGTCGTCGAGGAGGCGCGACACGTCCGGTTCGCCCGCGACGAGCTGGCCCGCCAGGTCGCGGCTGCCGGACCGGTCGGCATGGCGTACGCCCGGCTGCTGGTCGGTCGCGCCGCACACTCGATCGCCAACCGTCTCGTCCACCCCGACGCGTACGCGGCGGTGGGTATCCCGCCGGCGGTGGGCCGGGCCGCCGCCCGCGCCAACCCGTACTGGCAGGCCACGCTGCGGTGGTCGGCGGCCCGGGTGCACGACCACCTCGCGGGCGTCGGGCTGGTGGGCGGGCCGGGGCGGCTGTTGTGGGCTCGGGCGGGGCTGATCTGACGGCCGTCGTCCGGCCGGGGCGCGGCGTCGACGGGTCTGCCGGCGGTGGGGGGCGGCCGGACGTGGCGATGAACTGCCCACATCAGGCAGCCGTCAGGCACGCCCGATCCGCGGCTCGTGCCGGCCAGTGAGGCGCAACCCGACACCGCGTACGGCCTCGATCGTGGCACCGGCGCCGAGGTCCCGCAACTTGCGTCGCAGCCGCTTCACCAGCGACTGCACGTCCGCTCTGCGCTCGCGCCCCTCGTCGTGCCAGACCGACCGGTGCAGCTCGGCGTAGCTCCAGATCCGGACCGGCTCGGTGATCAGGCAGGTCAGCAGGTCGTGTTCCAGTCGGGTCAGGTCGACCTCGCGACCCCCGTACCGTGCGGTGGACCGGGCCGAGTCGATGACCAGGGCGGGGCCGGGCTCGACAGTGGGCGTCGGGGTCGACGGTGGCTCGCCGAGCGGGCCGGCCCGTTGCTGCGGGATCGCGATCAGCCGGCGCAGCTCGTCGAGGTCGGCCACCAACAGCAGCGGCGCGATCCCGTCGAGGCGCTCCGCGAGCCGGATGCGCTCGGTCGGCGACGGCGTCACCGCGATCAGCAGCGGAAACGGTTCGTCGGCCGGATCAGCCCCGTCCACCGCCGTCTCGTCGTCCTCGGCCACCACACCGCCCGGGATCGATGGGCTTCCCTGCCCAGTTATCGTCATGGTCCTGACAATGATTGGCAAGCGCGCCGCCAGCAGGGCAACCGTTAGCGACAAGTTGCTCACAGCAAGTTCTTGATCGTCCTTTCCTCTCGATCATAGTGTCCACTCGGGCAACCGGCGTGACCCGCGCGGTGCATGGGGAGGCATGAGGGGTCCGTTCGCTCGGTTCCGTCGAGCTGGATCTCGCGCACTCCTCACCATGGCCCACTACACCCCTGGGTCGTTCTGAGGGAGGCAGCACCGATGTTCAGACGTCCACAATGGAGACGCACGGCCAGATCGCTGGTCAGCGCCAGCGCGGCGATGATCCTCGCCGCCACATGCCTGGCCAGCGTTGGCTCCGGCGCGCAGGCCGCGCCCGGTTCGCTGGGAGCGGGCACCGCCGCCGGGGACAAGATCCGACCGGAGCTCGCCCGCCAGCTTGAGGCCAAGAGCGCAGGGGACTTCTGGATTCGGTTCAAGGACCGGGCCGACCTGAGCAAGGCCAGTGCCATCAAGGACTGGACGAAGCGCGGCGCCGCCGTCGCGCAGACGCTGCGGGAGACCGCCGCCGCCAGCCAGGGCAAGATCCGCGCCGAACTCGACAGCTCGGGTACGAAGTACCAGACCTTCTGGGCCACCAACGCCATCAAGGTGAACAGCGGCTCCCTGGCGATGGCGCAGAAGTTCGCCGCCCACGCGGAGGTCGAGGGCCTCTACGCCCCGGTCGCCTACAAGCTGCCGGAACTCACCAAGGGCACCGACGAGAAGACCGTCAACTCCGTCGAGTGGGGCGTTGCCAACATCAACGCCGACGACGTCTGGTCCCAGTACGGCGTCACCGGCGAGGGCGTCACCATCGCGAGCATCGACAGCGGTGTGCAGTACGACCACCCGGCGTTGGTGAACTCCTACCGCGGCAACAACGGGGACGGCACGTTCGACCACAACTACAACTGGTTCAACGCCGCCGGGACGTGCGCCGACGCACCGTGCGACGACGACGGGCACGGTACGCACACCATGGGCACCATGGCCGGCTCCGCCGGCACGAACCAGATCGGTGTCGCGCCCGGGGTCAAGTGGATCGCGGCGAACGGCTGCTGCCCGACCGACGCGGCGCTGATCGAATCCGGTCAGTGGATGCTCGAACCGACCGACCTGAGCGGTCAGAACCCGGACGCCAGCAAGCGGCCGAACATCATCAACAACTCCTGGGGCACCCGGGAGCCGTCCAACGAGCCCTTCATGGAGGACGTGACGCTGGCCTGGGCCGCGTCGGGCATCTTCGGGGTGTTCTCCAACGGCAACAGTGGGCCGGCGTGCCAGACCAGCGGCTCGCCGGGCAGCCTGGCCAGCAACTACTCGGCCGGCGCGTACGACGTCAACAACACCATCGCCAGCTTCTCGGCGCGCGGCGTCGGGCAGAACGGTGAGATCAAGCCCAACATCTCCGCTCCGGGCGTGAACGTCCGGTCGAGTGTTCCCGGCAACGGGTACGGCACCGCCAGCGGCACGTCGATGGCCGCCCCACACCTGGTGGGCGCGATCGCCCTGCTGTACTCGGCGGCGCCGTCGCTGATCGGTGACGTCAACGGGACCCGCGCGCTGCTCAACGGCACCGCGATCGACAAGGCCGACGCCCAGTGCGGCGGCACCGCCGCGGACAACAACGTCTGGGGTGAGGGCCGGCTGGACGCCCTCGCGCTGCTCAACGCCGCCCCGACCGGCGATGTCGGCACCCTGGCCGGCACGGTCACCGACGCGGCCACCGGCGCACCGATCGCCGGCGCGACCCTGACCCTCACCGGTCCGACCTCGCGTGAGATCACCACCGGCGCCGACGGCACCTACTCGACCCAGGTCCCGACCGGCGACTACCAGGTCGTCGTGTCGGCATTCGGCTACGGCAGCACCACGAAGTCCGCGACTGTCGCCAACCGCGCGACGACGACGCTCAACGTCGCCCTGACGGCGGTGCCGCGCGTCAACGTCACCGGCGCGGTCACCGACGGCTCCGGCCACGGCTGGCCGCTGTACGCGAAGGTGACCGTGAGCGGCCCGTCCGGCGTGTACGACTACACGACGCCCTCGAACGGCCGCTACAGCATCACGCTGCCGGCCGGGCAGACGTACACCCTGACGTACGAGTCGCAGTACCCGGGCTACCAGAGGGTCACCAAGGAGGTCGTGGTCGGGACGCGGAACGTGACCGCCAACGTCGCGGTGCCGGTGGACACCACCAGGTGCACGACGGCCCCCGGCTACACGTTCGGCTCCGACGGCGAGTACGAGACCTTCGACGCGCCGACCACCCCGGCCGGCTGGACGGTGGTGGACAACGCGGGCAGCGGTCAGGTCTGGAAGTTCACCGACGACGGCGGCCGGGGCAACCTGACCGGTGGCACCGGCAACTTCGCGATGATCGACAGTGATGACTACGGCGCGGGCACCAGCCAGGACACCTCCCTGGTCAGCCCGGTGGTCGACCTGACCGGCGTCGCGGCCCCGGTCATCCGGTTCAACCAGGACTTCAACCAGCTCAACGACGACACCGCCGACGTCGACCTGAGCATCGACAATGGCGCGACCTGGACGAACGTGCTCCGGCAGGAGACCGACGTCCGGGGCCCGAAGCTCACCGAGATCCCGATCCCGCAGGCGGCCGGCAAGGCGCAGGTCCAGGTGCGGTTCCACTACTACGACGCCTCGTACGAGTGGTGGTGGGAGGTCGACAACGTCCTCATCGGCAGCCAGGTCACCTGCGTGCCGGTCGACGGTGGCCTGGTCGTGGGCAACGTCCGCGACAAGAACGACAACAGCTACGTCAACGGCGCCACCGTCACCAGCAACGACCGGCCCGCCGAGAAGGCGGTCACCGTGGCGACCCCGGACGACCCGGGACTGCCCGACGGGTTCTACTGGATCTACTCGACGCTGACCGGCACCCACAAGTTCACCGCGACGGCCGGCAACTATGTCAGCCAGAGCAAGCAGGTCGACGTCGAGCCCGACTGGGCCACCGCCGCGAACTTCGTCCTCGCGGCCGGCCGGTTGTCGGTGACGCCCACCCAGTTGAGCGCCACGGTCCAGATGCCCAACGGGAAGGCCACCAGGACGTTCACCGTGACCAACACCGGCGGAGCGCCGGTCGAGGTCGGCTTCGGTGAGCGGGACAACGGCTTCGAGCTGCTGCGGGCGGACGGTTCCCGGGTGACCCGGCAGCAGGTGCTCGGCGCGGCCGGCGCACCGGAGCAGCGGCTGAGCGTCCCGACGTCGTTCGCGGCCCGGGCGTCCGGCAAGGCGACGTCGGCGACCTCCGCCGCGGCCAGCCCGCAGGCCGCTCCGTGGACGGACATCACCGACTACCCGGGCAACATCATGGACAACCGGGTGGTCACCCTGGACGGCAAGGTCTACTCGATCGGTGGTGGCGACGGTAGCGCCTCCACCGCGAAGACCTACGCCTACGACCCGGTCGCGCAGACCTGGACGGCGGCAGCCGACCTGCCGGGCGCCCGCAACGCGCTGACCGTGGGCGTGGTCGGCGGGAAGATCATCGCAACGGGTGGCTGGGGCGCCGAGGGCCCCGACGCCGCCACCTGGTCGTACGACCCGGGGGCCAACAGCTGGACCGAACTGGCCGACAACCCCGCCCCCCGGGCGGCGGCCGGACAGGCGGTCGTCGACGGCAAGCTCTACGCCGTGGGCGGCTGCACGACCTCGGCATGCCTGCCGATGTCGAACACCGTGGTCCGCTACGACCCGGGCACCGACGCCTGGGAGACGCTGGCGAACTACCCGAAGTCGGTGGCCTTCGTCTCCTGCGGCGGGATCGACGGCGTTCTGTACTGCACCGGCGGCAACGACGGCACCGCGGCGCAGAAGGCCAGCTACGCGTACGACCCGGGTGCCAACACGTGGACCGCCATCGCCGACGCGCCGACGGACAACTGGGCCAGCTCGTACGCGGTTGCCAGCGGCAAGCTCCTCGTCGTGGGCGGTTCGCAGGGCGGCGCCATCAGCAACGCCGGCTTCGCCTACGACCCGGCCACCAGCTCGTGGTCGAACCTGCCGAACGCCAACACCGCCCGGTACCGGGGCGGCGCGGCGTGTGGCTTCTACAAGATCGGTGGCTCGTCCGGCAGCTTCAACGCGGCGCCGGACAGTGAGGTGCTGCCGGGCTTCGAGGGGTGCGTCGAGGCGGCGGCCGACGTCAGCTGGATGACGATCGACAAGTCGACGGTCACCCTCGCGCCGGGTGAGAAGGTCACGGTCACCGTCGGGATGACGGCGAACGTGGACCAGCCGGGCACCTACTCGGGTGCGGTCACGATCAAGGAGAACACGCCGTACTCGGTGGCGCCGGTGGCGGTGACCATGACGGCGACGCCCCCGAAGACCTGGGGCAAGCTGATGGGCACGGTGACCGGGACGAGTTGCCAGGGCGCGACCTCGCCGATCGCCGGGGCGGTCGTCCAGGTCGACTCGTGGGCGATGTCGTGGACGTTCGCGACCGACAGCGCCGGCAAGTACGCCTACTGGGTGGACCGTCGGAACAACCCGCTCACGATGATCGTCGCCAAGGACGGCTGGAAGCCCCAGACCCGTCAGACGAGGATCGACACCGCCACTCCGGCGGTGGAGGACTTCGGGTTGAAGCCCATCCGGTGCTGACACCTGAGCGGTAAGCGGTAGCAAACCGGTCCGGCCCGCCTGGTCCTCGACCAGGCGGGCCGGACCAGCCTTCGCGACGGGTCGGGCGTGCGCTCAGACGGGCGCGAGCCGGAAGCCGACGCCGCGGACCGCGTGGATCGTGGTGGCGGCGTCGAGCCGGGCGAGCTTGCGACGCACCCGGCGAACCACGGAGTGCATGTCGGACCCGCGGCCGAGGTGCCGGTTGCCCCAGACCTCGAGGTGCAGTCGCTCGTACGTCCAGACCTGCCCGGGGGCGTCGACCAGGCAGAGCAGCACGTCGTGCTCCAGTCGGGTCAGGTCGATCTCCTGGTCGCGCCAGCGCAGCACCCGGCGGTCGGAGTCGACGCTCAGATCCGGCGGCGGTTGCGGGCTCGGCGTCACCTCCGCGAGCACGGTCTGGACGGGGGGAGGTGCGTCGGGGGGAGTCTCGACCACCCCGAGGAACTCCCGCGCCTGGTCCACGTTCGAGACGATCAGGAAGGCGTCGGTCCCGCCGAGTAGACGGGCCAACTGCCGGCGCTCAGCCGGCGAGGACGCGATGCCGATGACCAGCGAGGCGACCGGAATTCCCTGCATTGCCCAACCCCTTCCGGTTCCCCACAATCACTCCGGATGGTTTTCGCACCGCCGAGGACGTCCATCGATCGGCGTCCTGACCCTAGTGGTGGCTCGTCTCGGCTGGGTAAAACATAGTTGCATGTAAGCATGTGAATGAGGCCTGACGTCACGGCTGTGCGGACGGCTTGGCGACAACAGGGGCCGGCGGGGTTTCGGAGAGCGGGATCGCCCGGTTTTTTCCGGTGGTGACCGGCGGTTGTGACAGAACGAAGACAATCCACGGACGGCGTCCGGACCTGGCGGGCCGAGCATTGTCGACATGTCTCACGGATCGTCGTACCCCATCGGCCGGTCCTCGCCCGACCCCGCGCGGGCGCTGCCGTCCGACCGTGCTGCCGCCCCGCCAGGTCTGCGGCTGTTCGGAGCGGCTGTTTGTTTCCTGCTCGCGCTGGGCCTCACCGGCGTGCTGTTCGTGTGGACCGACTGGGGTCAGTGGATCGACGGGCTGCTCCTGCCGCGTGCCGAACGCGGTGGCGGATACGAGCAGTCAGACGATCTGTTCGGGCCGGCGACTGTCGTCCTGCGGCACTTCGGCCGGCCGACGCTGCTCGCCGTCCTGCTCGCCGGGGTGCTGATGGTGGGTCTGCTCGGTCGCCGGCCGCTGGCCGGCGTCGTGGGCGTGGGCATGGTGCTCTGCGCGGTCGTGACGGCCGGTGCGGTGAAGTCCGCACTGCCCCGTCCAGACTTCGCGATCGAGGGCTCGACCACCCACAACAGCTTCCCCAGCGGCCACGTCGCGGTCGCGACGGCTCTGGTGCTGGCCTACCTGCTGGTCCTACCGGGCTGGGCCCGCCGGTGGTTGGTCGTGCCGGGCGCGGCGGGTGTCTCGGTGATCGGCGCGGCCACCATGATCGCGGGCTGGCACCGGTTCAGTGACGTGCTCGGTGGCGTCCTGCTGAGTGCGGCGCTGTTCTGCCTGGCCGCGGCGGCGCTGACGGTCCGACGCGCCGGTGCCGCGCCGTGCCCGCCGGCCACGCCGGTCGCCGGTCACGCCTGGCGCCCGTTCGCCGAGGGGGTGGTGGGGTTGATCGTGCTCGGCTGGGTGGTTGGGGTGCTGCTGCCCGGTCTCGCCGCCGCGCTGCCGTGGGGGCCGCTCGTGGCGATTCTGGCGGCGGCCGGGCTGACGGTGCTGGCGGTGGGCATAGCGGTCTTCCTGGTGCGGTCGGTGGAGTTCGCCGGGCCGGTGGATCCGCCGCAGCGGCGGCCGGCCCAACCGGGGGCCATGGAGCGCCTGATGGTGACGGACAGCCGGACGGCAGGGCGCTGACGGGTCGATATCCGACCGTGAGACATCGACCAAAGGCGAACAATTCTCATGATGGGATACTGGACGGCATGCCACAGGTCCTGCTGATCGAAGATCACCAGACGGTCCGCGACGGACTGCAGTTGGCGCTCACCCGGCAGGGCCACTCGGTCGTCGCCGTGGCGACCGGCGAACAAGGCTTGGAACGACTGCGGACGGCGGCGTCCGACGTGGTGGTCCTCGATCTCATGCTGCCGGGTATGGACGGGTTCGAGGTGTGCCGCCGGATCCGGCAGCAGGGCGACCTGCCCATCATCATGCTCACCGCTCGCAACGACGACATGGACGTGGTTGCCGGCCTGGAGGCGGGCGCCGACGACTACGTGGTCAAGCCGGTGCAGGCCCGAGTGCTCGAGGCGCGGATCCGGGCGGTGCTGCGACGCACCGGCGGCGACTCGCGGCGCCCCGGCCCCGAGCGACCCGGGCTGCACCAGCACGGCGCCCTGACCATCGACCGGGCCGCGCTGGTGGTCAGCAAGGACGGGGCGCCGGTCAGCCTGGCCCCGACGGAGCTGCGGCTGCTGCTCGAACTCGCGCACACGCCAGGCCAGGTGCTCAGCCGCCAGCAACTGCTGGAGGCCGTGTGGGAGCACGGATACCTGGGCGACTCGCGGCTGGTGGACGCCTGCGTCCAGCGGCTGCGCGCCAAGATCGAGGACGAGCCGTCGGCACCGGTCTACATCCAGACGGTACGCGGCTTCGGATACCGGTTCGGGCCGCTGTGACCCCCTGGCACCGGGCCCGCGCCATGGCATTGGGCCTGCGCGTCCGCCTGCTCCTGGCCTTCGCCCTGCTGGGCGTGACCACCACGGCCGTGGTGGCCAGCGGAAGCTACTTCCAGGCCCGGACCGTCATCCTCCAGCAGGCGCAGGACGCGGCGGTGGCGTCGCTTACCGACGAGCTGTCGAAGGTGTACCCGGTCGTCAGTCTGCCGCCGACCCAGGAGGAACTCGACCTGCTGGCCCAGCGCCTCTCCGACCGGGAGGGGGACGCCGTGGTCCGCTACGGAGATCTGTGGGCGCAGAACGTCGCCGACGAGGCCGACGTGCTCACCCCGGAGCTGCGGCGGGAGGTGGCGGGCGGTCGCATCGCCTGGCAGCGCGTCGATCGCCACGGAGAGCGCCTACTGCTCATCGGCACGCAGCTCAGGTTCGACAGGTCCGACGGAACGTCCGTGCCATCGGGCGTGGAGGTCTACTCGGTGCGCAGCCTCGCCACCGAGCAGCAGAGCATCGACCGGCTCGCCACGTTGGCGTGGGTGACCGGCGGCCTCTCCCTGATCCTCGCCGTCCTGCTGGCCCTGCTGGCCGCGCAGGGCGTGTTGCGGCCGGTACGGGAGCTGGGCCGCGCGGCACGTCGACTCGGCGAGGGTGACCTGTCCACCCGGCTGACCGTTCGGGGTGTCGACGAACTGGCCGACGTGGCCCGCACCTTCAACGACACCGCCGGAACCCTGGAGCGTCAGGTCGGCGAGCTGCGGCGGATGGAGGCCGACGCGCGGCGCTTCGTGGCCGACGTGTCGCACGAACTCCGTACGCCCCTGGCCGCGATGACGGCGGTCACCGATGTGCTGGACGAGGAGGCGGACCGGCTGCCGGGAGACGCCGGCCAGGCCGCCCGGCTCGTCAGTCAGGAGACGCAGAACCTCACCCAACTGGTCAACGACCTGATCGAGGTCAGCAGGTTCGACTCCGGCACCGCCCGGCTCGCCCTCGACGACGTCGACGTCGCCGCCGCGGTCAACGCGACCCTGCGGCTGCGGCGGTGGGCCGATCGGGTGCACACGGATCTGCCGTCCGGCGTCGTCGCCCGGCTCGATCCCCGCCGGCTGGACGTCATCGTCGCCAACCTGGTCGGCAACGCCTTCCGGCACGGCACCGAGCCGGTGTCCGTACGCCTGCGCGCCGAACCGGACTGGATCACCATCGAGGTGGCCGACCAGGGGCCGGGGTTGGACCCGGAGGTGCTGCCGCACGTCTTCGACCGCTTCTACAAGGCCGACACCGCGCGAACCCGGTCCGAGGGCAGCGGCCTCGGCCTCGCCATCGCCTGGGAGAACGCGCGCCTGCACCGGCACGCCGGCCGGTCGGGAAGTCTGGTGGCGGGCAACACCCCCGACTGCGGCGCCGTGTTCACGCTGCGCCTGCCCCGGGTGGCGGCGGAGACCGTGGACGCCGGAGGCGTACGGTGATCCGCGCATGCCGGACGGTGCCGCGCCGACGCGTGGCGCGGACGCTGCTCGCGGGCGGGCTCCTGCTCACCCTGCTCACGGCGGGCTGCGGAGTCCGGCCCAGCGACGTCATCACCGGCCGCTCCGCGGTGAGCGGTCCGTCGGCAGGCACGGGCCTCTACCTGATCTCGCACGGCCAGCTGACGCTGGTCCTGCGCGGGACGAAACCCGGCCTCGCTCCCTCATCACCAGCCGATACGCTCGCGCTGCTCGCGGCCGGCCCCACCCCGAGCGAGCGGAAGGCGGGGCTCAGCAGCGAGGTGCCATCCGACGCCGCGCCGGCCAAGGTGGCGCCGAGTGTCGACGAGCCCGGCATCACGGTGACGATGCCCGGCGCCGTGCTGCCGCTGTCGACAGTCGCGGCCAACCAGATCATCTGCACCGTGGTGTTCGCCATGCCGGAAAGGAGCGCCACCCCGGTCACCCTCGTCGGGCCGGACGGCACCCGGCCACCCTGGCCCTGCCCGCTCGAGTGACCGGGGCGGACGCCGCTCACACCAGATCGACCGCCCGCGCCGGCCGGGGCAGCCCGAACGAGGCGACCCGAGGACGGTCGACCAGCGCGCCGGAGATCAGGATGTCGAGCAGGGCGGGGAACTCGATCCCGGCCCGCTGCCAGATCTGCGGGAACTGCGACGCGGCGGTGAATCCCGGAAAGGTGTTGACCTCGTTCACGATGGGCTCCGCGCCCTCGCCGGAGAGGAAGAAATCCACCCGCAGCAGACCTCGGCAGTCGAGGGCGTGGAAGGCGCGGACGGCCCGGTCCTGGAGCACCTCGGTGGTGGCCGGGTCGAGCGGGGCGGGAATCTCAAAGACGGCCCCGCCGTCGTACTTCGCGTCGTAGTCGAAGAAGCCGGCGCCGTTCACCCGGATCTCCAGGGGTGGCCCGGCCTGCACCCGGCCGTCGGGATACTGCAGGACGGCGACGTCGATCTCCCGGCCGCGCGCCCCCTGCTCGACGAGCACCTTCGGATCGACCTCCCGGGCCTGCTCAAGGGCGGCGGGCAGCGCCGCCCAGTCCGTCACCCGGACCACGCCCAGGCTGGAGCCGGCCCGTGCCGGCTTGACGAAGACCGGCAGGTCCAGTCGCTGCTGCTCGGCCGGCGACAGGTGCTCCCCGGGCCGCAGGGTCACACCCGGGCTGACCCGCAGGCCGTCCGCGGCGAGGAGCCGCTTGGTGACGCCCTTGTCCATGCCCGCCGCGCTGGCGAAGACGCCGTTGCCGACGTACGGCACGCCGAGCCATTCCAGCAGCGACGCGACCGTGCCGTCCTCGCCGTACGGACCGTGCAGGGCCGGGAACACCACGTCCTGGGCGCGCAGCACCCGTAACGCCTGCGGCAGGGGAGTGGGACGGCCGCCGACGTGCCACCCGCCGTCGGTGTCGATGAGCACCTCGGTGACCTGGTACCGCTCGTGGTCCAGCCCGGCCAGGATGCTCTCCCCCGAGCGCCGCGACACCTCGTGCTCGCCGCTCTGTCCGCCGTACAGCACTGCCAGTCGCGTTGTCATGCGACGTCCGCCCTTTCCTGGAGATGGTCGCGGCCCACGCGGGCCCCGATGCCGGTCAAGATCTCGTGTGGGTTGGTGCCGGCCCAGCGCGCCCACTCGGCGACGGTCGGCGGGGCGACGGTCGGCGGGGCGGCGTCGGCCGCTGCGGGGCCGAGCACGACGACCGGATCGCCGATGGTCACCGGCAGGTCACCCGCGTCGATGACGCACTGGTCCATGGCGATGCGCCCGACGATCGGGCAGCGCCGGCCGCCGAGCCACACCTCGGCGCGGCCCTCGGTGGCCCGGGGCAGCCCGTCGGCGTAACCGAGCGGCAGCAGCGCCAGCGTCGTCGGCGCGGCGGTCACGTACTCCGGCCCGTAGGAGACGCCCGTGCCGGCGGCCACCCGCTTCACGTTGATCACGGTCGTCCGCAGTGTCAGGGCCGCGCGCAGCCCGAACGCGCCAGGACCGACCGCGCCGAACGGGTCGACGCCGTAGAGGGCCAGCCCGATCCGGCAGAGGTCGAAGCGGGTCCGGGGCGACGACAGCGCCGCCGCCGAGTTGGCCAGGTGCACGAGGTCGGGATCGAGGCCGGCGCCCCGGGCGACGTGCAGCGCCTCGGAGAACGTCCGCACCTGACGGGCCAGCCCCGGGGTGCCGGGCACGTCCGCGTCGGCCAGGTGCGACCACACGCCGCGCACCCGGACCGCGCCCTCCACCTCGTACTTTCGGGCCCAGGTGACCAGTTCGGGCCAGTCGTCGCGGCCGGCGCCGTTGCGGGTCAGGCCGGTGTCGGCCTTGAGCTGCACCGTCGCGGGCACGCCGAGGCGCAGGGCCGCGTCGGCCACGGCGTGCAGGTGGGTGGTCGTCGAGACGCCGACGTCGACGCCCGCGCTGATCAACTTGTCGAAGTCGTCGTTCGGTCGGTGCAGCCAGCTCAACGTGGGCGCGGTGATGCCCGCGGCGCGCAGGGCCAGCGCCTCGGACACCGAGGTCACCCCCAGCCAGGTGGCGCCGGCGCGCAGCGCGGCCCGGGCGACCGGCACCGCCCCGTGGCCGAACCCGTCCGCCTTCACCACGGCCATCAGCTCGGTGTCGGTGACCGCGGCGACCGTGCGCACGTTGTCGGCGATCGCCCCGAGGTCGATCACCGCCTCGGCCAGCGCGCTCATCCGGCCACCGCCGCGCGACGCGTGCCGGGGAGCGCGAACAGCCAGCGGCCGTGCACCCTCAGCACGCCGCGGTGCACGGCCAGGCTCAGGCCGATGACGAGCGCGGTCAGCAGGATCGGGTAGCCGAGCACGACCAGGCTCTGGGCGACCGGGTCCAGCCCGGAGACCGGGGCGGACAGCAGGCGGTGCAGCAGCGCCAGAAGCGGCATGTGGACGACGTAGATGGGCAGTGTGATGCGCCCGAGCGCGGCCAGTCGGTCGCTGAGGGCGGGCCGCCGCGCCAGCCGGGCGGCGGCGGTGACACCGAACGCCACCGCCACGACGGAGACCACCGGCCACACGCCGAGCCATTGCTGGGCGCCGGCCGCCGCCATCGCGGCGAGCGCGACGGCGTACGCCCCGGACGTCAGCACGAGTCGCCGCCGGGTGGCCGTGGCCGCCCACCGCTCGATCCACGGCCGCAGGTACAGGCCGGCGAGGAAGAAGACCAGGTTCTGGTAGAGGCCCGCGCGGTTGCCCGGAGTGGCCAGCAGGCCGGCGGCCGCGACCGCGGACAACACCGCTGCCGGTACGCCGACCAGCAACCGGGGCAGCCGGCGGGTCGCCTTGGCGAGCGTGAAGTAGAGCGCCAGGGCGTACAGGTACCAGAGGTTGGAGGGCGTGACCGTGAGCTGCGCCAGCAGGCCGAGGACCGACGTGGCGCGGTCGGTCGGGAAGTCCGGCACCAGGGCGAGGACCGCCGTGTGGATCAGCAGCCACACCGCGTACAGGTAGAGGAACCCGGCGATGCGGCCGCGGGCGACGGTGCGCCAGGGCCGCTGCACGGCGTTCGCCGCGAAGACGCCGGAGATGGTGAAGAAGAGCGGCATCCGCAGCGGCAGGAACTGCTCGCCGAGCGTGCCCCACAGGCCCGGCACGGGTACCCCGACGTGCCAGTCGATCGTCAGGTAGTCCTTGACGACGACGTGCCAGGCGACGACGAGGATGATGCACACGCCCTTCGCGGCGTCGGCCCACTGCACGCGCTGTGACCGGGCGGTCGCGGCGCCGGCCTCGGGCCGCCGTCGGTGGCGGAACCGGACGCGCGTGTCGGCGTCGTACCCGTCGCGTCGCGACTCGGTGAAAGACAGCTCTTGGATCACTCAGCAGAAACTGCCAGCCGGATATCCGCGCCCGATCCACGAATTGTCATGAACCGGTAATGGACTCCGCTGGATCGTCGTACCGGGACCACGACCATCTTTCCGGCGACGCGTTGGGAACCCGGGGGAGCGCTACTAGGCTCGATCGCGGAGGTGCCGAACATGAAGCTCGGTCTGCACTACTGGAATTTCTCGACTCCGGCCGATCCGGCCGCCATCGCGCCGACCCTCACCGAGGCGGCGACCATCGCCGAACAGGCCGGCGTGGCCTCGTTCACGGTCATGGACCACTTCTTCCAGATGGAGGCGCTGGCCCCGGCCGAGGAGCCGATGCTGGAGGCGTACACGACGCTGGGCTTCGTCGCGGCGCAGACCCGTCGAATGACGCTCGGTGTGCTGGTCACGGGTGTGATGTACCGCTATCCGGGGCTGCTGGCCAAGACCGTGACGACCCTCGACGTGCTCTCCGGCGGCCGGGCCCGGCTCGGCATCGGGGCGTCCTGGTACGAGCGGGAGCAGCGCGGGCTCGGCGTGCCCGTGGTGCCGGTCGCCGAGCGGTTCGAGCGGCTGGAGGAGACGCTGCGGATCTGCCGGCAGATGTGGAGCGACGACAACGGGCCGTTCGACGGGCGGCACTACCAGCTCACGGAGACGATCAACTCGCCCCAGCCGTTGCGCCGTCCGCACCCGCCCATCATGATCGGCGGCAGCGGCGAGAAGAAGACGCTGCTGCTGGTCGCCCGGTACGCCGACGCCTGCAACCTGTTCGGCACGGGCGCCGAGGGGATCGCGCACAAGCTGGACGTGCTGCGGGGGCACTGCGCCGCCGAGGGCCGCGACTACGACAGCATCGAGAAAACGGTGCTGGCGTCCAAGCCGCCGCTGGAGGATCTCGACGCGTTCCTCGCCGAGGTGTCCGACTATGCCGCGCTCGGCGTCAGCGAGGTGCAGGTCACGCCGGACCGGCACCCCGTGGAGTTCGCCCGGCGGCTCGGCGACGAGGTGCTGCCGCGGCTGGCCGACATCGGCTGACGCGGGCGCGGCCGACCATTGTGAACGGAAGGCCAATTCGCGGTGGAATGCGGGTGCCGCACCCGCCCGGCCGTAATGACAAGGCTCACCCAAATGGCTGCTCCGCCCGCCGGAAATTGTATTTCCGGCGGGTGTGAAAAACGAGCGGTCGGCTGCTCGCGCACGACGACGAGGGCCGCCCTCCCGCCGAAGCGGGGGACGGCCCTCGTCGGTGACCGGTCAGCCGACCGAGGCGGGGAACCTCTCCCACACCCGGTGCGCGGCCATCAACTGCTGCACCTCGGTCAGCGCCTCGGCGCCCGAGCCGGCGGACACGATGCCCGGGGTGCCGGCCACCCCGGCCTGCTCCAGCACGGTGACGCCGGCGCCCCAGGCGCCGATCGCCTTGGCGTGCCGCCAGCATTCCTCGACCAGGAGCAGCACGCGGGGATCGACGGTCGCCGCGTCCGGCCGGCCGGCCTTGGC
Source organism: Micromonospora sp. NPDC047557 (assembly GCF_043205095.1). Classification (NCBI taxonomy): domain Bacteria; kingdom Bacillati; phylum Actinomycetota; class Actinomycetes; order Micromonosporales; family Micromonosporaceae; genus Micromonospora; species Micromonospora sp. NPDC047557. The sequence goes on from NZ_JBIDDK010000010.1 coordinate 132,725, forward strand.
GTCGCGCGCGGGCAGCGCGTCCGGTGCGGGCACCGGCGCCCCGGCCAGCAGGAGTGCGTCCAGCTCGACCGACCGGCCGGTGGCGAAGGTCCGCTGGACGGGCATGTCGCCCACCATGCCCCCGTGCGGGGCGATCAGCAGCGGCACCATGCCAGCCTCGAACACGGCCCGGCGGACCTCGCCGACGCCGTCCAGGTCACCGTCGGGGTCCACGACGATCCCGACCATGCGACCGTCGGCGGGCCATGCCCCGCCGACCTGCGACAGGGCCGGGCTCGGCGCGACGTCGGCCAGCGGCACCGTCGGCTGCGGCGCGGGAAGCCCCAGGCCGGTGGCGACCTGCTCGCACAGCACCGGGTCGATGTTGGCGAGGCACTGGAGCTGGCGCTCCTTGATCGCCTGGTGGTAGCACTTGCCCAGCTCGAAGGTGTACGCCCGGATGATGTGCTCCTTCTCGACCGGCGACATGCTCAGCCAGAACAGGCGGACCTGGCTGTAGTGGTCGTCGAACGACGCGGGGTTGGCCCGAACCTTGGGTGCCTGCGCCACGGTCACCGGCACGTCGAGGAACGCCTTCTCGGCGTCGCCGGCCGGGAAGGGGTTGCCACCGTCGAGCGAGTTCGGCCGGTACGGCGCCACCCCGGCGTGCACGGCGTGCTGGTGGAAGCCGTCGCGCAGCATGTCGTTGACCGCGGCGTGCGGGCGGTTGATCGGGATCTGTGCGAAGTTCGGCCCGCCGAGGCGGGTGAGCTGCGTGTCGACGTATGAGAAGAGCCGGCCCTGCAACAGCGGATCGTTCGTGACGTCGATGCCCGGCGGCAGGTGGCCGAGGTGGAAGGCGACCTGCTCGGTCTCGGCGAAGAAGTTCGTCGGCGTCCGGTTGAGGACCAGCTTGCCGATCGGCTGCACCTCCGCCAGTTCCTCCGGAACGATCTTCGTGGCGTCCAGCAGGTCGATCCCGGCGAAGGTCTCCTCGGGAGTGTCGGGGAAGACCTGGATGCCGAGTTCCCACTCGGGGAACGCGCCGGCCTCGATCGCGTCGTAGAGGTCCCGACGGTGGAAGTCGGGGTCGATGCCGCCGAGCAGCTGCGCCTCCTCCCAGGTCAGGGAGTGCACACCGAGCTTCGGCTTCCAGTGGAACTTCGCCAGCACCGTCTCCCCGGCCTCGTTGACGAGGCGGAAGGTGTGCACACCGAAGCCCTCCATCGTCCGGTACGAGCGCGGGATGCCCCGGTCGGACATGTTCCACATGGCGTGGTGCTGCGCCTCGGTGTGCAGCGAGACGAAGTCCCAGAAGGTGTCGTGCGCGCTCTGCGCCTGCGGGATCTCCCGGTCGGGGTGCGGCTTCGCGGCGTGGATGATGTCGGGGAACTTGATGGCGTCCTGGATGAAGAAGACCGGCATGTTGTTGCCGACCAGGTCGAAGGTGCCCTCGTCGGTGTAGAACTTCGTCGCGAAGCCACGGGTGTCCCGGACCGTGTCGGCCGAGCCCCGCGACCCGAGCACGGTGGAGAACCGGACGAAGACCTCCGTCTCACGTCCCTTCTTGAGGAAGCCGGCCCGGGTGACCGCCTCGGCGGTGCCGTAGGCCGTGAACACCCCGTGCGCGCCCGCGCCCCGGGCGTGCACCACGCGCTCCGGGATGCGCTCGTGGTCGAAGTGCGTGATCTTCTCGCGCAGGTGGTGGTCCTGGAGCAGCACCGGCCCCCGGGGCCCGGCCTTGAGCGAGTGGTCGGTGTCGCGCAGTCGCGCCCCGTTCGCCGTGGTGAGGTACGCGCCCTGCTGGCCCTTGGCGGTCGGCGGCACGCCGGTCTCGGCGCCGGTCGGCGTACGGGTCTGCGGTTGGCCCTGCTCCGGCTTGGGCGGCAGCGGGTCGTGGGGCGAGGTCGGTTCCTCGACGGGTGGGGGTGCGCTGCCCGGGGCGCCGGGCACCTCGGGCGTCAGAGCGTCGGTGATCTTCTCGGAGGCAGTCTTCACGACGTTCTTGACCGCCTCAGCGGGCTTGCTGGAATCCACTTGTGTGAACCTCTCCATGGAGCGTTTGGGCAGGCCCCTGCACCCCTACCCCTGGTGGGAGGGTCGAAACGCGCAGAAGATCCGATCTGCGGGCGGGACTGGTGATTTCACCGATGCGGGGGCCGAGCGGAGCGGCGAAGACTGACGAACGTCGATATCGCTCGACTCTAGGGAGTGCCCGACGTGTCGTCACCAACCACCACCCGTCCCCGTTCCGCACCCGCTCGGGCCGTTCGGCTCGCGCTGGCCGCCACCCTGCTCGCCGCCGGTGTCCTCGCCGGACCCGCCCCCGCCCAGGCGGCCAGCCCGTACGAGCGGGGCCCCGCCCCGACCACCGCGATCCTGGAGGCCAGCCGCGGCCCCTTCGCCACCGCCTCGCAGAGCGTGTCCTCGTTGAGCGTCACCGGCTTCGGCGGCGGGGTCATCTACTACCCGACCAGCACCAGCGAGGGCACGTTCGGCGCCATCGCCATCTCGCCCGGCTACACGGCCGCGTGGTCCAGCATCAGCTGGCTCGGGCCACGGATCGCCTCGCACGGCTTCGTGGTGATCGGGATCGAGACCAACACCCGGCTCGACCAGCCGGACAGCCGTGGCCGGCAGTTGCTCGCCGCGCTCGACTACCTCACCGAGCGCAGCTCGGTGCGCAGCCGCATCGACAGCAGCCGACTCGCGGTCGCCGGCCACTCGATGGGCGGCGGTGGCAGCCTGGAGGCCGCCTCAGCCCGGCCGTCGTTGCAGGCCGCCGTGCCGCTCGCGCCCTGGAACACCGACAAGAGCTGGTCCGAGCTGCGGGTGCCGACGCTGATCATCGGCGGCGAGAGCGACACGGTCGCGCCCGTCGCGTCGCACTCGGTGCCGTTCTACACCAGCATCCCGGCCTCAGCCGAGAAGGCGTACCTGGAGTTGAACGGCGCGAGCCACTTCTTCCCGCAGACGGTCAACACGCCGACGGCCCGGCAGATGGTGGCCTGGTTGAAGCGGTTCGTCGACGACGACACCCGCTACGAGCAGTTCCTCTGCCCGGGCCCGAGCGGGTCGGCGATCGAGGAGTACCGCAACACCTGCCCCAGTTACTGAGCGGGTCGGGCCGGGGCGGTCGCCGTTGGCGGCCGCCCCGGTCGCGTCAGCGCATCGAAGGTCTTGACGCCATAACCGAGAAACGTACACTGCGAGTGTAAATAACACCCGCCACGGCAGAGGGATGGGTGATGGAACGCGGGCTCGAACTGCACGGCATCGGCGTCCGTTTCGGCGGCCTCACCGCCCTCAACGACGTCTCGCTGCGGGTGCCACCCAACCGGGTGGTGGGCGTGATCGGGCCCAACGGCGCCGGCAAGACCACGTTGTTCAACGTGATCTGCGGCTTCGTGACGCCCCAGGCGGGTTCGCTCACTCTCGACGGTCGTCCGCTGCGACCACGGCCGCACCGGCTGACCAGACTCGGCATCGCCCGGACCCTGCAGGGGACCGGGCTCTTCGCCGGTCTCAGCGTCCTGGAGAACGTGATGACCGGCGCGTCGCACACCGCCCGCGCCGGCTTCGGGTCGGCGCTGCTCGGGCTGCCCCGCAGCGACCGCGACGAGCGCCGGCTGCGCGAGCACGCCCTGGACGTCCTCGACGACCTGGGGATCGCCCGGCACGCCGACGCCGCGCCGGGCACGCTGCCCTTCGCCGTACGCCAGCGGGTCGCCCTGGCCCGCGCGCTCGCCGCGCGGCCCCGGCTGCTGCTGCTCGACGAACCCGCCGGCGGCCTCGGCGCCGACGACATCGCCGAGCTCGCCGAGCTGGTGCGCCAGCTCCCCAAGCGCGACGCCGACCCGTGCGCGGTGCTGCTCGTCGAGCACCACATGGACCTGGTGATGGCCGTCTGCGACGAGCTCGTGGTGCTCGACTTCGGCCGGGTGATCGCCGCCGGCACGCCGGACGAGATCCGCGACGACACGACGGTCGCCGACGCCTACCTCGGTGCCCTCGTCGAGGAGACCTCGTGAGCGCGAGGAGTGAGCCGGGTTTGCGAGCCCCGCAGTCGCGAACGAAGGAGGGCCCAGCGTGAGCGCGGCCGATCTGCTCGTGGTGCGGGGGCTCGTGGCCGGTTACGGTGCCGCGCCGGTGTTGCGGGCCGTCGACCTCACCGTGCCGGCCGGCACGATCGCCGCCGTCGTCGGCGCCAACGGCGCCGGCAAGACGACGCTGCTGCGGGCGCTCTCCGGCATGATCCGTCCGGCCGCCGGCCAGGTCGTCCTCGCGGGGGAGGACCTGCGGGGTACGCCGGTGGAGCAGCTCGTCCGGCGCGGCATGGCGCACGTGCCGGAGGGGCGGGGCGTGATCAGCGAGTTGACTGTCGACGAGAACCTGCGGCTCGGCGGGTTGTGGCGGCGTGACCGGGCGGACGCCGACCGCGCCCTCGACGAGGTCTACCAGCTCTTCGAGCCGCTCGCCCGGCGTCGCCGGCACCTCGGCCACCAGCTCTCCGGTGGTGAGCGGCAGATGCTCGCGCTGGGCCGGGCGCTGGTCGGCCGGCCGCGCCTGCTGCTGCTCGACGAGCCGTCGCTCGGCCTGGCGCCCCGGGTGGTCGCCCGGACCATGGCGCTGCTGCGCCAGCTGCGCGACCGCACGGGCCTGACCGTGCTGCTCGTCGAACAGAACGTGCGCAGCGCGCTCGCCGTGGCCGACCAGGGCGTCGTGATGTCACTGGGCCAGGTGGTGATCGCCGCCCCGGCGGCCACGCTGCGCGACGACGACGAGCTGCGCCACGCGTACCTCGGTTTCTGACCCACCTCGTCCCCTGGAGGGAGGACTGTTGGACCGCTTCGTCTTCCTCACCGTCGACGGTCTGTCGCGGGGCGCGGTGTACGCCGCGTTCGCGCTGGCGCTGGTGCTCATCTGGCGGGCGGCGCGGGTCGTCAACTTCGCCCAGGGGGCGATGGCCGTCGCCGCCGCGTACGTCGCCTACTCCGTGTCCGCCGCGACCGGCTCCTACTGGCTCGGCTTCCTGGTCGCGATCGTCGCCGGCCTGCTGCTCGGCGCGCTGGTGGACCGGGTCGTGATGCGGCACGTCGACCACGCGTCGCCGCTCAACCCGGTCATCGTCGCGCTCGGGCTGGTGCTGGTGCTCCAGGCCGTGCTGGGCATGGTGTACGGCAACGAGTTCCGCCCCGCCGACGTCCCGTTCAGCCGCTCCGCCCTCACCGTCGGCGGGGTGGCCGTGCTGTCGCCGTACGACCTGTTCGTCTTCGCCGCGATCGGGGTGGTGGTCAGCGCGTTGGCCTGGATGTTCGCGCGTACCGCGGTCGGGTTGCGGATGCGCGCGGCGGCCTTCGCGCCGGAGGTCTCCCGCCTGCTCGGGGTCAACGTCGGCGGGATGTTGACGCTCGGCTGGGCGCTCGCCTCCGGCGTGGGCGCGCTCGCCGCGATGCTTGTCATCCCGACCGAGTTGGGCCTGCACCCGCACGCCATGGACCTGGTGTTCGTCTCGGCGTTCACCGCGGCGGTGGTCGGCGGGCTGGACAGTCCACCGGGGGCGGTGGTCGGTGGCCTGGTGGTGGGTCTGCTGCTCTCGTACGTCAGCGGGTACGCCGGCAGCGACCTCACCCCGCTGGCGGTGCTCGTCCTGCTGTTGGCGGTGCTGCTGGTCCGGCCCGGCGGGTTGTTCGCCCCGGTCACGGCGAGGCGGGTGTGAGCGCCACCCGGGCGGCCCTGCCGCCGAGGCAGCGGGCGGCCGAGACCGGCGACCGTCCGGTCGACCGCGGGCGCCGCGGCTCCACGTTGCTGCGGCACCTCGCCGTGCTGCTCGCCGTGGGACTGGTGCTGGTGGCGGTCAGCTACGCCGTCGAGCCGTTCCGCAACTTCCAGCTCGCCACGGTCGCGGCGTATCTCTGCGCCACCGCCGGGTTGACCGTCCTCACCGGGCTCAACGGTCAGCTGTCGCTGGGGCACGGGGCGTTGATGGCGACCGGCGCGTACACCGTGGCCCTGTGCCAGAACGCGTTCGCCGACCGGGGGTGGACCGGCGGCTGGCTCTTGCCGCTGTCGCTGGTCGCGGCGGTGCTGAGCACGGTCGCGGTCGGCGCGGTGGTCGGTGTGGCGGCGGCCCGGCTGCGCGGGCCCTACCTCGCCGGGGTGACGCTCGCCGTGGCCGTCGTGGTGCCGGCGTTGGCCGTCACCTTCGACGGCGTGTTCAACGGCGAGCAGGGGCTGTCGGTGCCGGTGGAGCCGCCGCCGATGGCGCTGGGTGCGTACTTCCCGTACGAGCGGTGGCAGCTCTGGCTCTCGGGCGCTGCCACCCTGCTGGCCCTGCTGCTGGTGGCGAACCTCATCCGCAGCCGGTACGGGCGGACCTTCCGGGCGGTCCGCGACGACGAGGTGGCGGCCCGGCTCGCGGGCATCCACGTGGCCCGCACGCAGGTTCTCGCCTTCGTGGTCAGTGCCGCCACCGCCGGGCTCGGCGGCGGGCTGCTCGCGATGCTCGCGCAGAGCGTCTCGCCCGGGGCGTTCTCGTTGACCCTGTCCCTCTTCCTGCTGATGGCGGTGGTGATCGGTGGTCTCGGTCGCCTCGCCGGCGCGCTGTGGGGGGCCGTGCTGCTGGTCGCCCTGCCCGATCTCACCCATTCCGTGACCGAGCTGCTCACCCTCTCGCCGGCGGTGGCGCAGCGGCTGGAGGGCAACCTCCCGCTGGCGATCTTCGGCCTCACGCTGATCGTCGTGATGATCGCCGCGCCCGGCGGTGTGCAGGGTCTGCTGTCCCGTGTCGGCCGAGGGCTGCGGGCCCGCTGGCCGGCGCGGCGTTCCTGAGCTGTCCCCGGCCCGGCCTCGGCCGGGCGCCTCACCACCACACCGTTCCCACCGAACCGGACCGAGAAAGGTCGGTGTTTCCCATGCACCGTACGGCACGACGCGGTCTCGCGATCGCCAGCACCATCGCCCTGCTCGTCACCGCCGCGGGCTGTAGCGGCGACGACGGCCCCACCTCCGGCGGGGGGTCGGTGCCGGGGGTCACCGACACCGAGATCGTCGTCGGCACCCACATGCCGCTCACCGGACCGGCCTCGGCCGGCTACTCCAAGATCGCCCCGGCGACGAAGGCGTACTTCGACTACGTCAACGCCAACGGCGGCGTGCACGGCCGGAAGATCACCTACAAGATCATGGACGACGGCTACAACCCGGCGAACACCCAGCAGGTGGTACGCCAGCTCGTCTTGCAGGACAAGGTCTTCGCCATCCTCAACGGCCTGGGCACGCCGACGCACACAGGTGTGCTCGACTTTCTCAAGACCAACCGGGTGCCCGATCTCTTCGTCGCCTCCGGCAGCCGCAGCTGGGACCAGCCCGACAAGTATCCCGGCACGTTCGGCTTCAACCCGGACTACACGATCGAGGGCAAGATCCTCGCCAACTACGCGAAGGCGAACCTGGCCGGCCGGAAGGTCTGCTTCCTCGGTCAGGACGACGACTTCGGCCGCGACAGCCTGGCCGGCGTGGAGAAGGTGCTCGGCGCCGGGGCGGTGGCCGTCAAGCAGACGTACGTCACCAGCAACACCAACGTCGCGCCGCAGATCGGCGCGTTCAAGGCGGCCGGCTGTCAGGTCGTCATGCTGGCGACCGTGCCCGGCTTCACCGCGCTGTCCATCGGCACCGCCGCGCGGCTGGGCTTCAAGCCACAGTGGCTGGTCTCCAACGTCGGCGCCGACCACCCGACCCTGGCCAAGCAGCTCGGCGCCGCCGCCCCGCTGCTGGAGGGCATGGTCGGCACCAACTACCTGCCGATGCAGAACGACACCGCGAACCCGTGGATCCAGCTCTTCACGAAGATCAACAAGACGCACAACGGTGACGCGCCGTTCGACGGCAACACCGTCTACGGCATGTCGGTCGGCTACCTCTTCGTGCAGGTGCTGCTCGCCGCCGGCAAGGACGTCACCCGCGAGAAGGTGCTCGACGCGGTCCAGAAGGGCGGCTTTGCGGGCCCCGGGCTCGCGCCGCTGCGCTTCTCCGCCGACGACCACTCCGGCTACGGCGGGCAGCGGTTGAGCCGGGTGAGCGGGGGAGTGCAGAGCTACTTCGGGCCGACGTACGAGACCGACGACGGGGACGGGCCGGTCACCGAGTACACCGCCGCGCCGGTCGCGCCACCGGCGAACGGGGTGCCGACCGTGTCCTGACGAACCCGCCATCGCCTCGCACGACCCGGGGGTCACCGCCTCCGGGTCGTACGAGCGTGCCCGGACTCCGTGCGCGGCGCCGACGGATGCCAGCCGTTGACCGACACCGATCAGCCCTCCTACTATCTGCACTGTGGATGCAACTTCAGGTCGACTCGCGGGTCGGGTCGCCATCGTCACCGGCGCCAGTCGTGGGATCGGCCTGGCCATCGCCCGACGCCTCGTCGCCGAGGGCGCCCGGGTGGGTCTGACCGCCCGCCGTCCCGAGGCGCTCGCCGACGCGGTCGTCGCCCTCGGCGGCCCCGCGTACGCCGTGGCCGTGCCCGGCCGGGCCGACGACCCGGAGCACCGGGCCGAGGCGGTGCGGCAGGTCGGCGCGGCGTTCGGGCCGGTGGACCTGCTGGTCAACAACACCGGCATCAACCCCGTGCACGGCCCGCTGGTCGAGCTGGACCTGGCCGCCGCCCGCAAGATCCTCGACGTCAACCTCGTCGCCGCCCTGGGCTGGGTGCAGGAGGTCTGCGCCGCCGGCATGACCGAGCGGGGCGGCTGCGTGGTCAACGTCTCCTCGATCGCCGGCCTCGCGCCGTCGCCGGGCATCGCCTTCTACGGCGTGAGCAAGGCCGCGCTCAACCACCTCACCGCCAGTCTCGCCGTCGAGCTGGGGCCGACGATCCGGGTCAACGCCGTCGCCCCCGGCGTGGTCAAGACCCGCTTCGCCGCGGCGCTCTACGAGGGGCGCGAGGACGAGGTCGCGGCGCGGTACCCCCTCGGTCGGCTCGGCGTCGCGCCGGACGTGGCGGGCGCGGTCGCCTTCCTGGCCGGCCCCGACGCCGCCTGGATCACCGGACAGACCATCGTCTGCGACGGTGGCGTCACGCTGGCCGGCCGGTCCGGATGACACCTCCCGTGCGCGCTCGGAGGTGCCTGATCATCGCCTGTCTAGACTCGGCGGGGAGCCGGGCGACGTCGTGGCGGTGAAGGGGCGGGGGCGGATGAACAGGGTCGAGGCCCCGGGGCGGGTGGACGGGCGGACGGCCCGCGCCGAGCGCACCCGGGCAGCCATCGTCGAGGCGCACCTGGCGCTCATCGCCGAGGGCGACCTGCGGCCGACCGGGGAACGCATCGCCGAACGGGCCGGCATCTCACTGCGCACACTCTGGACCAACTTCAAGGACATGGAGACGCTCTTCGAGGCGAGCGGCGCCGAGGTGCTGCGCCAGCAGGATGCCGCCTACCGGCCGATCTCGCCCGCGTTGCCGCTGGCCAAGCGGGTCGACGCGTACTGCCGGCAGCGGGCACGGCTGCTCCAGCTCATCGCGCCGTCGGCGCGGGCCGCGCAGATGCGCGAGCCGGTCTCCGACCAACTGCACCGCAACCGCCTCAAGCACATCGACCGGGTGCGCGACGAGGTCGAGCACCTCTTCGCCGCCGAGCTGACGAACGCCGGGCGGGGGCGCGAGCAGCTGCTCAACGCGGTGGTGGCGGCGAGCATGTGGCCGGCCTGGTCGATGCTGCGCTACGGCCTCGGGCTCGGCGTGGACCAGGCCCGGGCGGTGATGTCCCGGACAGTGGGCGCGCTGCTGGCCGAGGTCACGACCGACTGATCCCGGCTCGTCCCCCTCTTTCCATCCGGTGACCGATGGGTGACACTGGGACGCATGGTTACTGCATACTCAGTGCAAATAACCGTGCTGCGCGGCCGGGACGACCAGTGCCGGGCCATCCGGACCCTGCTCGACGGCCTGTCCGACGGCGGCGGAGCGCTGCTCCTGTACGGCGAGCCGGGCTCGGGCCGGACGGCGCTGCTCTCCTACGCCCACCGGTACGCGAAGGACTGCACCGTCCTCGCCGGGGCCGGGCTGCCCGAGGAGGCGACGCTGCCGTACGCCGGCCTGCAACGCCTGCTCGATCCGGTGCTCGACCGGGCCGCCGCCCTGCCCGAGCCGCGACGGCACCTGCTGCGCCGGGCGTTGGACGGCGAGGGCTGCCGGCCCGAGCGCCGGCTGGCCCTGTCGGTGGCCGTCCTCGGTCTGCTCGCCGCGGCCGCCCGGGAGCGCCCGCTGCTCGCCACCATGGACGACGTCGACCGGGGTGACCCGCAGACCGCGCAGGTGCTGGCCTTCGTCGCCCGCCGGCTACGGCACTTGCCGGCCGCCGTCCTGCTCACCGCGGACGTCACCGCCACCGTCGACGGCATCGCGGCGCACCGGCTGCCGCCGCTGGGCGAGCGGGACAGCATCGCCGTCCTGGCCGACCGGCTACCCGAGCGACCCGCTGCGCCGGTCGCGGCCACGCTCGCCGCCGTCGGTGGCGGCAACCCGCAGGCTCTCGTGGACCTCACCGAGGTGCTGAGCCCGGGGCAGTGGCGCGGGGAGGAGCCCCTGCCGGCCGCGCCGCCGGCCGATGGCGCACTCGCCCGCGCCTACCGGGCCCGCCTCGACCGGCTGCCGCCGGACACCCGCCGGATGCTGCTGCTCGCCGCGCTCGACGAGTCGGGCGAACCGGCGACCTTCGTTCGCGCGGCCGACGCCGCCGGCCTGGCCGTCGAGGCGCTCGCCCCGGCCGAGGCCGCCGGCCTGGTTCGGGTCGAGCCCGGGGGCGTCACGTTCGCGCAGCCGCTGGCCCGCACGATGGTCGCGGCCGGTGCGCCGCTCGCCCAGCGGCGGGCCGCGCACCGGCTGCTCGCCGAGGTTCTCGACCCGGACGGGCAACGGCTGCTGCGGGCGATGCACCTCGCCGCCGCGACGGCGGGCACCGATCCGGCCCTCGCCGCCGAGTTGGAGCGGGCGGCGGCCGGTGGGCGCGACGGCTGGGCCGTGGCGTCGGCCGCGCTGTGCCGGGCCGCCGCGCTCAGCGACCGCCCGAGCGACGTCGCCGCGCGCCTGCTCGCCGCCGCCCGGTACGCCTGGACCGCCGGGCAACCCGGCCAGGCCCGGCTCCTGCTCGACCGCCTCCGCGCGACCTGCGTGGACCCGACCGTCACCGGGCACGCCGGGCTGCTGCGCGGCGAGCTGCAACTGCGCTGCGACGACGCCGACGGCGCGGCGGCCACGCTGCTGTCCGCCACGCATACGGTGGCCGGGGCCGACCGCGCCGTGGCCATGGAGGCGTTGGCGCGGGCCGGCGAGGCCGTGTGCTTCGCCGGCGACCAGTACCGGTACGCGGAGGTCGGCCGCCGGGCCGCGGCCCTGCGGCACCCGAACGACCCGCCGGCCGTGGAGCTGGCGGGATGCCTCGTCACCGGGGTGGCCGCCACGCTGCGGGGTGACCACGAGCGGGCCGGTCCCGCGCTGCGCCGAGCCGTCGTGCTGGGCGGCCGGTTGGCCGGGCCGGCGCTGACCCCGACCGCCCTCACCTGTGCGGCGGCGGCCGGGCTGGTGGTGGCCGTGGACGGCGCCGCGCACCGGCTCGCCGAGCGCGCCGTCGGGTTGGCGCGGGAGCGGGGCGAGCTGTCCATGCTGTCCCGGGCGTTGGAGCTGCGCGCGGTAGCCGAGTACTGGCTGGGGCGGCACGAGGCCGCGGCGGAGACCTCCCGCGACGGGCTGCGGGTCGCCCGCGCCACCGGGCAGTTCAACTGCGCCAACGTCCACCTGGGCCTGCTTGCCGTGCTGGCCGCCGTCCGGGCCGACCGGGAGACCAGCCTGCGGCGGATCCGCGAGATCGGCCCGACGCCGACGCCAGGCAGCCGACCACACGCGCTCGCCGGGTGGGCGCTGGCCGTGCTCGACCTCGTCGACGGTCGGCACGCCGAGGCGGCGGCCCGACTGGCGTCGCTGGCCCGGCTCAACACCGGCCGGGGCCAGGTGCTCGTCCAGGTGATGGCCACCCCGTACCTGGTGGAGGCGGCGGCCCACCTGCCGCACCGGCCGGCGGCGACGGCCGCGCTCGCGGCCTTCGACAGGTGGGCGAGCAGCACCGCGAGCCCGCTGCGCCGGGCGCTCTCGGCCCGGTGTCACGCGCTGCTCGCGCCCCGGGGCGGCATCGAGGCGGAGCAGGAGTTCCGGACCGCGCTGCGACTGCACCCGACGGAGGACGGCGCCTTCGAACGGGCGCGCACGGAGCTTCTCTTCGGTCAGGACCTGCGGCGCAGCCGGCGTCCACGGGACGCGCGGGGGCACCTGCACCAGGCCCGGGAGACGTTCACGTTGCTCGGCGCGGATCGCTGGGCCGAGCAGGCCACAGCCGAGCTGCGCGCCGCCGGGGAGTCGGTCGGTCCGCCGGACCTGCCGGCGGCGCGGTTGCTGACCGGTCAGCAACTGCGGATCGCGCAACTGGTCGCCGAGGGCGCCACCAACCGGGAGATCGCCGCCCGGATGTTCCTGTCCACCCGCACGGTCGACCACCACCTGCGCAACGTCTTCCACCGGCTGGGCATCCGCTCCCGTACCGAGTTGGCCCGGACCTTCGCCGCCGAGCCGCACGCCGGTCTGGCCTCCGACCGGTGAGCGCGGCCCGGGCCCGGTCCGGTCTGGACGACGTAAACTATCACCGCTAGTTTATCCGTCATGGAGCTCACCCTGTCCGCCGAGCAGACGGCGGTCCGTCAGCTCGCCGCCGAGTTCGCCGACCGTGAGCTGACGCCGCACGCCGCCGCGTGGGATCGGCGCGAGTCGGTCGACCCGGCCATCGTCGGCAAGCTCGGCGACCTCGGCTTCCTCGGGCTGACCATCGCCGAGTCCGACGGCGGCTCCGGCGGCGACCACCTCGCGTACTGCCTGGTCCTGGAGGAGCTTGGCCGGGGCGACTCGGCCGTGCGTGGCATCGTCTCGGTCTCGCTCGGCCTGGTCGCCAAGTCGATCGCCGCCCACGGGTCGGCCGCGCAGCGGGCCGAGTGGCTGCCCCGGCTCTGCTCCGGCGCCGCGCTCGGCTGTTTCGGGCTGACCGAGCCGGACAGCGGATCGGACGCGGCCGCGCTGCGTACCCGTGCGGTCCGCGACGGCGACGACTGGCTGCTCACCGGCACGAAGACGTTCATCACCAACGGCACGACCGCCGACGTCGCCCTGATCTTCGCCCGCACCGGGGGTCCCGGCCACCGGGGCATCACCGCGTTCCTGGTGCCCACCGACAGTCCGGGCCTGACCCGGCGCGAGATCCACGGCAAGCTCGGCCTGCGCGGGCAGGCCACCGGTGAGCTGCGTCTCGACGACGTGCGGGTGCCCGACGCCGCCCGCCTCGGGGCCGAGGGCGCCGGCTTCCGGCTGGCCCTGGCCACCCTCGCCAAGGGGCGGATGTCGGTGGCGGCCGGCTGCGTCGGCATCGCCCAGGGTTGCCTCGACGCGGCGGTCGGCTACGCGGGGCAGCGCACCCAGTTCGGCAAGCCGATCGCCGGGCACCAGCTCGTCCAGCAGCTGCTCGCGGCCATCGCCGTCGACACGGCGGCCGCCCGCCTGCTGGTCTGGCAGGTCGCCGACCTGATCGACCGCGACCAGCCGTTCGCCACCGAGGCGTCGATGGCGAAGCTCTTCGCCAGCGAGGCCGCCGTCCGCGCGGCCAACAACGCGGTCCAGGTCTTCGGCGGGTACGGCTACATCGACGAATACCCGGTCGGCAAGTACCTGCGCGACGCGCGGGTCGCCACCCTCTACGAGGGCACCAGCCAGATCCAACAGCTCCTGATCGGACGCGCGCTCACCGGCGTCAACGCCTTCTAGCTCTAAGGACACCCCGGATGCGAGTCTTCACCTCCCTCGACGAGCTGACCGCCGCGGTCGGCGAGACCCTCGGGCCCGGCCCCTGGCAGCGGATCGAGCAGGACCGCGTGGACCTCTTCGCCGACGCCACCGACGACCACCAGTGGATCCACATCGACCCGGTACGCGCGGCGGCCGGGCCGTTCGGCGCCACGATCGCGCACGGTTACCTGACCCTGTCGCTGTTGCCGGCGTTGGCTGGTCAGCTGTACCGCGTCCAAGGGGTCGGGATGGGAGTCAACTACGGGCTGAACCGGGTGCGCTTCCCCGCGCCGCTGCGGGTCGGCGCCGCCGTGCGGGCCACCGCGGTCATCGCGGAGGTGTCACCGGTCAGCGGTGGGGTGCAGATGGTCACGGCGGTGACCGTGGAGAGTGACGCCGGGGGCAAGCCCGTGTGCGTCGCCGAGACGGTGAGCCGCCTCTATGGCGAGGCGGGTCGCTGAGCGGTCGTCGGACGGCATAGCTGTCAGCGAGTCCACGAGATGAACCGGGCGAACAGGTCGGCAGGCTGCGGCCGGGGGGTGTCCCTGTGGGTTTGGTCAAGTCCCGGAGGGTGTCGACGTCAAACGGTAGGTGAGGTCGTCGAGGCAGGCGGTGAGGTCGGCGATGGTGGACAGTTCGTAGTGGGTGCTGAGGACGGCACCTGTGGAGATGTGGGCGAGGTCGAGTTCGGCTTCGCCGCTGGTCCAGATGGTCAGTTGTGCCTCGCGGTGGGTGGTGGTGCAGACGATCCAGGCCGCTGACTTGTCGCGGGTGGGTCCGCGATGCAGTTCCCATTGCACGCCTGCGTTGTTCCATTGGTTGGCGCGGGCGTGCACGATGGCAGCGAAGTCGTCGAGGTCCAGGTCCTTCACGCCGCTGATGCTAGAGCCGGCAGCGGCCGGGGCTGGTAGGGGATTTTGTCGCGGAGCGCGCGCTCGTTGACGGTGAGATCCTCGGGATCCCACACGTCAAGTGTCTCGCCCTCATCGAATTCCACGATGAGCCGCTGCAGCAACTGGCGCAGGATCAGATACCCGAACGACAGGATCATGGTCTCAGCATGACCACGACAACCGGCGACGGCCCCGGACAAAACCGCGCGTCATAACCCGCGGCCGGGGTTTTCGAACGGTACAAGCTCCTTACATGACCGATCGGGTCGAGATGCTTACTTACGGGATGATCCACCGCGGAAACACGCCGCGATCGCCACGCCATGCCGTAAGCCGAAACCATCGTGCCCTCCTCCGAGCGGAAGCTGCCGAAGCAGGCTGAGAGGCGTCCGGCCATCCGGGATGCCGGGTCGGTGGACACCGCCGGGCGGGGCGGGACGTCGTCCGGGCTGCCGGTGGAGCGCGGCAGCCCGGACGCTTTTCGATCAGTCGTTACGGTTTGGCTGCCGGGGTCCCGGCAGTGGTGGTCAGGTCCTGGGTGGTCCAGGCCGCGCCGATACGAGGCAGGTAGGTCTCCTGGACATGACCGCCCGTGGCGTTGATGGTGAAGACGCTGGTGTAGCCGTCATGTGTCACCGTGGCCGGCCGACCCGCCATCAGCGGAGTGCCCGGGTTGGCGGTCAGGTCCTGTGCCACCCACGCGGTGCCGAGACCAGATAGGAAGGTCTCCTGCAGCCGGCCACCGGTCGTGGCGGCGAACACGCTGACGTAACCGTCATGCACGACCGCTGACGTTGCCGGCTTCACCGCGCTGCCCGGCAGCGACTGGGTCACCCATGGGGCGCCAATCCGAGCAAGGTAGGTCTCCTGCAGCTGCCCAGCCGCGGTGACGGTGAACACGCTGACATAGCCGTCATGCGTCACCACCGACGGTGCCTGCGCGACCGCCGCCGCGCCGAGGTCCTGCGACACCCAGGCAACGCCGATACTGGCCAGGAAGGTCTCCTGGACCCGGCCGCCGGTCGTCACCGCGAACACGCTGACATAACCGTCGTGCGTCACCACCGACGTGTACGGCGCTACCACCCCACCCGGCAACGGCTGGGTCACCCACGCCGCGCCCAGACGGGACAGGTACGTCTCCTGGATCTGCCCGGCCGAGGTGACCGTGAACACGCTGACGAAGCCGTCGTGGACACTGACCGACGGCGTCTGTCCCACCGCGACCGCACCCAAATCCTGCGTCACCCACGCACCACCGACACGAGCCAGGAACGTCTCCTGCAAATGCCCGTTCGAGGCATTGACCGTGAACACACTCGTGTACCCGTCATGCACCACCGCGATCGGCTGACCCGCTACCGACGGCGTACCCGCCTCCACCGACAGATCCTGCGTCACCCACTCACCACCAAGCCGCGCCAGGAACGACTCCTGCAAATGCCCGTCCGCCGCGTTCACCGTGAACACACTCGTATAACCCTCATGAACCACCGCCTGACCCGCCAGCACACCACCACTCGACTGCGAGGGCCATAACTTATCGACGATCGACTGCGCATCGTGGACCTCTCGCGCGTACGCGTCCGGGAACGCAGAGACTTGGACCCGTTGGCAAATGGCCCCGATGTCACCGGTCATCCAGCTATTGCTAGGAAACTTCCTCACCATAGCGTTCAGGAATGCGTTGGTGGCGTAGATCGGATCGATGAGCTGGGCCGGTGTTCCCCAATCCTGGGACGGGCGCTGCTGGAAAAGGCCGAGGCTGTCGTAGTCGACCGCCTGTGTGTAATTGTGCAAGGTGCTTTCGGTGATAGCTGTAGTTACAGCAATAACCGCCGCACGCTTGTCCATGCCGCGGCCGACGACGACCTCGGTGATCGTGCGCGCGCACGAAATGTTGTAAGCGTCGACCGCGCTTCGCAGCCGTGATCCATTCATGAATGGACGGACCTGATCCGCGATGGCAGTGTCTGCCGCCGTTGGGCCACCCGCGCGGCATGGCGCGTACGGGATAGCGGCGAACGCCTCCACCGGCACCGGCCGCGCCGGCGACGGCTCCTGCTTGGCGGCGGCGTCCGCCGGAACTGTCAGGAACATTGAGATGGTAATCATTGCGCTGGCCAACGTGAGGCTTCGAAGAAACTTAGTCATGGACGACTCCTACGGTGGAGAAACGACAGCGCGCGGGTGCGCCGTCGGTCCCCGAAGGGCGGGCTAAAGGGTGCGTTGAACAACGGGCCCCATCGTGGGGCACCTCGCCAGGCTTGATCCGGCGCCGGCAGTCAGTGGCCGCGCCGGGTCGGTGGACACCGCCGGGCGGGGCGGGACGTCGTCCGGGCTGCCGGTGGAGCGCGGCAGCCCGGACGCTTTTCGATCAGTCGTTACGGTTTGGCTGCCGGGGTCCCGGCAGTGGTGGTCAGGTCCTGGGTGGTCCAGGCCGCGCCGATACGAGGCAGGTAGGTCTCCTGGACATGACCGCCCGTGGCGTTGATGGTGAAGACGCTGGTGTAGCCGTCATGTGTCACCGTGGCCGGCCGACCCGCCATCAGCGGAGTGCCCGGGTTGGCGGTCAGGTCCTGTGCCACCCACGCGGTGCCGAGACCAGATAGGAAGGTCTCCTGCAGCCGGCCACCGGTCGTGGCGGCGAACACGCTGACGTAACCGTCATGCACGACCGCTGACGTTGCCGGCTTCACCGCGCTGCCCGGCAGCGACTGGGTCACCCATGGGGCGCCAATCCGAGCAAGGTAGGTCTCCTGCAGCTGCCCAGCCGCGGTGACGGTGAACACGCTGACATAGCCGTCATGCGTCACCACCGACGGTGCCTGCGCGACCGCCGCCGCGCCGAGGTCCTGCGACACCCAGGCAACGCCGATACTGGCCAGGAAGGTCTCCTGGACCCGGCCGCCGGTCGTCACCGCGAACACGCTGACATAACCGTCGTGCGTCACCACCGACGTGTACGGCGCTACCACCCCACCCGGCAACGGCTGGGTCACCCACGCCGCGCCCAGACGGGACAGGTACGTCTCCTGGATCTGCCCGGCCGAGGTGACCGTGAACACGCTGACGAAGCCGTCGTGGACACTGACCGACGGCGTCTGTCCCACCGCGACCGCACCCAAATCCTGCGTCACCCACGCACCACCGACACGAGCCAGGAACGTCTCCTGCAAATGCCCGTTCGAGGCATTGACCGTGAACACACTCGTGTACCCGTCATGCACCACCGCGATCGGCTGACCCGCTACCGACGGCGTACCCGCCTCCACCGACAGATCCTGCGTCACCCACTCACCACCAAGCCGCGCCAGGAACGACTCCTGCAAATGCCCGTCCGCCGCGTTCACCGTGAACACACTCGTATAACCCTCATGAACCACCGCCTGACCCGCCAGCACACCACCACTCGAGCCGCGGTTCAGCCACTGGTCGACCGTCTCGCCGCGTAGGACGCTGAGTAGAGCCTGCTTGTTGTCGTAGCTCTCGACCTTGTCTCGATCCTCACTTAGGTGAATATGCCATAGATGGGATGAGTCGGATGAC
This sequence comes from Micromonospora sp. NPDC047557, assembly GCF_043205095.1. Lineage (NCBI taxonomy): Bacteria > Bacillati > Actinomycetota > Actinomycetes > Micromonosporales > Micromonosporaceae > Micromonospora > Micromonospora sp. NPDC047557. Next base: position 151,025 of record NZ_JBIDDK010000010.1, read on the forward strand.
GCTGCGCGATGGTAGCGGAAATCCCAGCCCTCGACGGTCGTGTCATTGTCGGTTTGGCCGAAGAACTCTTTCCACCCGTTCAGGCGCGGATCATTGGCGTTCTGCCCGGAAGCCAGCAGGCGGTTGGAGAACCGGGCAATGTTGCTGTAGTTCGATGCTGCTGCCGTAATTCCTGCCGGAAGCTTCTTGTCCGCGCTCGGATCGACCTGCAGGGAACTCAAGGCCAGGCTTTGAGCCTCCGGAAACGTCCAGTCATAGGCAGCGGCCTTGTCCGATGGGCCGCCCTTGTCCTCGGCGTCCCGGACGGAGTAGTTGTCTGAGCTGTTTGCCGCTCGGGTGTTGTGGTACCCGGGCTTGTCGGCGTAGATGCCGCCGTTCTGCGAGCCGGGCTGAAGCTTGAGCAGCTCCTCCATCAACCACCAAGAGGCCGAGGTGATTCGCGCCGGGTTCGGGTTTGCAGCTGCACTTGCAGGGGATGCAACGACAACACCTGCGAGAAGTGCCACCGAGGCAACGGTGGCAGCACAGAAAGAGCTCTTGGTTTTGCCGGACGTCAGGACCGATTTGAACGTTGCGCTTGGCGCTCTGAAAAGAAATCTGAGCACGTTGGACCGTCTCACTGCCTCTCCTTCGAATTCTAGCTCTGTCGCCCTGAACCGGGCCGTGGCCGCTATGCCCGAGGGCGGGTCAGCCCACGAAGCAGTCGCGACTCCACCCAGGACGAGAGCGGTGGCCCGGAGCCGACGATGAGGACTGGTAAAATCCATCGATTCTCCCTGATGTCGGACCGGCAATGCCGGTGACTGGGAGAAGAATCGCGGGACGTACATGAACGTTTCTTGATTCGGCCCTGACCGGCCGCCGGGCCGGTGGGCGCGCCGGGCGGGGTAATCGAGGCGTTGGCCGCTGGGGCGCCCAGGGCGAAATCGCCGCTAACTCAGTGGACCTGGTGCTCCTGGGTCGTCGGACCACTCCCGGTACGGAGCGTCGCGAGGCGCAGGTCCATGAGCTTGCGCCTGACGTCGGCGGCCTCGGCGTAGCCGAGGTCCACCAGGATCTTCAGAGCCTGCAACCATGCCACAGAGGCGGCCTCAAGGTCGTTGGTCGCACGCCGGACGTCGCCCAGATCGACGAGCACCCGCGCATTGTTGTACCGGTCGACGCCGCGTTGAAGCAGCGCCAAGGATTCCTCGTACGAGCGGCGTGCGTCGTCAAAGCGTCCGAGCTGGTGCTGGGCGTACCCGATGGTGTGCCAGGTGGCCGCCTGGCTGTTCGGATCTTCGACGGCGGAGGACAAGGACAACGCCCGCAAGCCGTGTTCGATAGCGGAATCCGGGCGGCCCATGAGGGTCAACGTCCACGCCATGCTGCCCCAAGCTGCCGCCTCACCCGACGTGTTGCCGGCCGCGCGGTACAGATCGGCGGCGAGACGGCCCTCGCGCAGGGCCGCGGGATAGGCTCCCTCGCGTGTCAGCACACTGGCAAGCGTGCCGTGGATGTTCGCCTCAGCGCTCCGGTCCTCCAGCTCAGCCTGGAGGCGGACGGCCCGCTCGAGGTTGATCCGCGCCTCGGCCGACTTTCCGATACGGCTCAGCCCCATCGCGGTACACAGTAAGACCAACGCTTCACCAGCGCGATCGCCGTGTCGTACTGCCGCATCGAGGGCGGCCTTCATCGCATCCTGATGGTCCTGCCAATAGCTCCCACGGATCAGGAACGTGGAGAGCGACCAGCCCAGCAACCAGACATGCCGGAACGCGCCGGACTCCGCCGCGCGTCGTAGCGTGCTCATCAGCACGCGATGTTCGGCCGCGAACCAGGCCATCGCGCCGGCATGATCGAGAATTTCCGCGACTTGGGTGCCGGGTGAAGGTTCGCCCAATGCTCGTGGCAGCTGGTAAGGGCTCATCGCTATTCGTGCCGCGCAGCTCGTGTGCAGGTAGTGGTCGAACAGTCGCCGCTCGGCCAGGTGCTGCTCGGCCGCGCTGTCCTCGGTGCCGGCCAGTTCGACCGCGTAGGCCTGGAGCAGGTCGTGCAGCTTGTAGCGCCCGGGCCGATGTTCCGAGAGCAACTGGGCGGTAGTCAGTTCGCGAATGAAAACTCGGACCGCCGGCACGGGGACTGCCAGCAAGCTTGCCATGGCGTTGGCGGTGATGTCTTCGCCGGGATGAACGCCCAGGAGCCGGAACAACCGCGCGGCCGGGGCGCTCAAGATCCGATAGGACCAGGACAGCACGCTACGCGCGTCGGTGGCCGGGTCGTCGCTGGCGAAGGCGTCGAGGGCGTTGCCGGTCTCACGCAGCTCGACGGCCATGACGGCCAACGGCACGTCCGGTCGCATCGCCATCCGGCTGCCCAGTACCGCCAAGGCCAAGGACAGTCCGGCACAGCGCGCGATCATCTCGGTCAGCAGTTGCGGTTCCTGGGCGCCCCGGGCGGCCCCGATCCGGTCCACGACCAGGCTGCGTGCCTCGCCATCGTCGAGCAGATCCAGGCATACCAACTGGGCACCGTATGTCACCACCAGCCCCGCCAACTGGTTACGGCTGGTGATCAGGGTGACGCAGGACGGCGCGCCCGGCAGCAACGGCCGGACCTGTTCGGCGTCGCGGGCATTATCCAGTACGACCAGAGTTCGCCGGCCGCTCATCAAGCTCCGGTACATTGCGGCGCGGTCGTCCAGCCCGGCGGGGATGCGTCCCGCCGGCGTGCCGAGAGCTTCCAGAAAGCCACGTAGAACCGTCGCGGGGTCGGCGATCGTGCTGTCCGCGCTGAACCCGTGCAGGTCGACGTATAGCTGGCCGTCCGGGAAGCGGTCGGCGTTCTGACGGGCCCAGTGCACGGCCAAGGTTGTTTTGCCGACGCCGGCGGTGCCGTGGATCGTGGCGATCATCGTGGTGGTGGGCTGGTTCTCCGCCTCCGCGAGCAGAGCCGCTAGACGGGACAGGTGTGACTCCCGTCCCACGAAGTGCGAAAGACCAGTCGGGATCTGGGCCACTGCCTCCGGCTTGGGGCCGGTCGACGGCAATTCACCGCGGAGGATCGCTTGATGTACTTGCTGGAGCTCCGGACCGGGCTCCATGCCGAGTTCCTCGGCGAAGACGCGCCGGATGGCCGTATAGCGGTCCAGTGCTGCCGAATCGCGTCCGGCGGCGTGCATCGCCCGCATCAGCAGTGCGAGAGTCGACTCGTTGAAGGGATGCTGCCGGCACAGATCCTCCAACGGTCCCACTGCCTCGGCCCCCTGGCCCAGGTCGATCGAGGTCCGTGCCCAGCCCGCCACCGCTTCGCACCGTTCCATCTGCCAGGCGTCGCGTGTCTGTGCCGCCCATTCGCCGGCCACTCCCGCAAGCGGCTCTCCGCGCCACAGGTCGATAGCTTCCCGCAACAGCCGCGCCCGGTCGGGTTGACTGGTGCGCGCCGCGGCCGCCTCGCCGACCCGCGAGCGGAACAGCAGTAGGTCGACATCTCGAGCGTCCAGGTCCAGCACGTAGCCGGCAGGCTGTTTGAGCAGTTGCGGCCGCCGGCCAGGCGAGCCGGTGGGCAGCCGGGCGAATACGCTACGGAGCCGGGTGACATAGGTGTGCACAACGTTGCGGACCTGGGCCGGACGTTTGTCGCCCCAGACACGGTCGGTCAGGACATCTGGGCTGATCGGTCGCCCGGCATCGACGAGGAGCGCGGCGAGAACCGCACGTTGCTTCATCGGGCCGATGTCAACCCGCTGGTCTGCCTCCCACAGTTCCACCGGCCCCAGCAGACGAAATTGCATGATCCCCCGATGCGCCTGCTCGTTGCTGGTCGCCCCCATCTTCGCAACACTGCCCGCCCGGCGCTGGGACAACGGCAGCGACAGGAAAGTATCAATGAGTTATGGCAATATCCAGGGCGCGATCCCAGGGCCGTCGCAAGGTCGAGATTTGACCGTTTTAGGTGAGTCCATGGAGTCGTAGGGATCATTACGGATCTTGGCCGTTTCGGCGTTAAGGCTGGTGCGATCGAGGTGACGCCGTCCAGGCGGAGAAGGCTGACCGCGGTGTTGCGCAGGGTGGCCAAGTCCGAGAAGAACGCCGGCAAGCTCCGCAAGGCACTCGATCCCTACCTGACTTTCGCCTCCAAGGTCGACCGTGCCGGCGCGAACGGGCGGATTGCCTGCCGCAGCGCGGCAGCACCGAGCCGGTCGAGCCCAGGGCCCCGGCAAAGTGTGCTCGGCACAGGGTGACTCGTTGGTCTTGCCGTCGACGTCGATGCTGGCCAGGACCACACTGGTGGCCTGGTCGCAGGCGGTCATCACGTGCCGGGCGGCGGTGTCGGCGCTGCGGGAGCCGCGCAGGGTCTTACCGTCGACGGCGATTCCCGCGGGGTCGTCGAGCCTGCGGCGGAGGCCCTGCCGGCGAGCCAGACGCCGACCGCGACGGACAGCAATACGTCGGTATCGATCTGCATCGTCGCCGGTCGGTGATCGTGCGAATGAACGAGGCCGGGAATCGCCTGGACACCGCGTCCGCACCATCAGCGAAGCGTTGACGGCCGGCTGTGGAGACAGCATCGACGTGCTCTGCCTGCGTCATGCAGCTCAGTATGGCGAGTCCGCTGGTACGCCCACGAGCGTGCGTCGGTCAGCACGAGTAGCCGTCGCGCCTTGTGACGCGCAACTTGCGGCAGATGAGTTATACGTTCAAGGCTGCTCGGGCAGGAACGGCGCGAAGTGCTCGGCCACTAGGTCGGCCACGGCTTCGGCGTCCCGTGATCCGTCGACCTCGATGACGCGGACCCCCAATCGGTGCGCGTTGCGGAACTCCTCGGCCGCGACCATGACCACCATCCGGCCGATAGAGCCGGCGACCGGCGCGACCAGTTCTGGGCGTAGCCCCCAGCCCTCAGCAAGGATGGGCCGAGGGGAGACGAGGGCACGCAGGTCGTCTTGCACCCACTGGAAACGGTCCGGGAAGTCGGCGATGACCTGATCGGCCATCTCCTCTGGCGTTGCTTGGATCCAGACTGCCTCCCAGTCCGGTCCGGTTGGGGACTCGCCGCAACGGACCCGCTGTGCTATCCGCCGATCATCATGGCCGCGAGCGTCGTGGTAGTCGTAGTGGTAATGGGTGAGGCCGTACCGTTCAGCGAGAATGCCAGCGACAGTGGATTTGCCGGCCCACTGGCCGCCGCCGATCCACAGGGCGGGCGCGTTGGAGCGTGGTGACGGGGTCCCATCTCATGTGTCACAGCGTGGAACCACCGCGCTACAAGATCAAGTCTTGTTCTTCGTGCGAGGACCTGATTATCTGAAGGCCGGGCGGCAGGTGATGCCAGGTGACGAGGGAGTCGACACCGCGACCTGCCGCATCAGCGACATCTGTGAGCGCTGAACCCTGGATGACCTCTCATCGGCAGATCCGCGCACACTGAGCGGCACATCAGGACGTCTGACCTGGGCGCCTTGAGTGACAACTGCGGCGACGTCAGGCGCATCCGAGGAGGTCCCACCGGTTGCCGGCGATGTCGAGGAAGACCGCGACCCGGCCATAGGGCTCGGCCCTAGGCTCCCGGACGAAGGTGACGCCGGCCTCGGCCATCCGTCGGTAAGTGGCGTCGAAGTCGTCGACTCGGAGGAAGAACCCGACTCGGCCGGCTACCTGGTTACCCGTTGCGGCACGTTGGTGGTCTCCGTCGGCGCGAGCGAGGAGAATCCCGGTCTGGGCACCCGGTGGCCGGACGACGACCCAACGCTTGGGCCGCCCGTCAGTGGTCAGCGATGGGGAATCCTCGACGAGATCGAAGCCGAGTACGTCGGTGAAGAACGCGATCGCGGGTTCGTACTCGTCAACGATCAGGGCAACCAGATCGATCTGCACCACGGCAGCGTACGCAGGGTCCATCGTGCTCGCCGCCCACCCCGAGCGCTGTCGTCGTCGGCACGATCCGGCGCGGCGACCTGGTTAGATTCATGCCGTGACGAAGGTCGACGAGTTGCTGGCGACCGCTGCGGCCGACCCGTACGCAGATGCTTGGGACTCGCTATACGAGAAGGCGTGCCACGAAGGTTTCTCCGATGCGGACGAAGCCTCCCTGATCCCGCGTTTGGCCGACCTCGCGGGCCGGTACGCACCGGCCGACCGCGACAACGTTCTGATGCTTGCCGGCAAGGTCGCAGCGGATCTTGATGAGGCTAACTTGCCGCGATACGCCGAAGTGTTCGCAACCATGCACCGGCTGACCAACGACTGGCTTGCCACACCGACCGACCGGCACTCGTTCGTCTTCCGTCTGCAGGCGGTGATGGCGCTGGAGGGTGACGAGCTCTGGGGGGCGGAGCTCGATCGGATCGTGCACGACGAGATCGAGGTCGAGTGCCCGCAGTGCGAGACGTCGCTGTTCGTGGCCTTCGGCGAGGATGGGTGTTTCGCCACCCACGAGGACTACGCCACGAAGCCGGACGTCGAGCAGACACCGCTACTGCCGACCGAACCGGACGAGTTGAACGGCGTCGGTCAACGGCTGCATCTGATGAGCGTGCAGGCCGGGCAGCAATCCGTCGCCATTGCCCTCACCTACCTGTTCGGCCGTGCCAACTGCACGCAGTGCAGCACGACGTTCCGAGTGTCCGAGCAGGTCTTCCGGTATTGACCTGGGTGAGCCGTGACCCTGGCGACGCGGGCCTGGCCGACGGCCCACCGAGGTACGCCTGCGCGATCCGACATACGACTTCGTCAGATCCGCGCACACTCAGCGGCAGATCGGATACCGTCAGTCGGACGTGAGGTTCCACTGCGCGGGCAGGGCGCTGCCGCACAGGGCGCACGTGAAGTCGTCGTCCCGCACGATGTTGCGCTCGCCACAGAGGGGAGCCATGACCACGCGGATCGCGGCAAGAGCGGGTGCTTCGAGTCGACTCGATCCCGGCCGTCTCGCGGCTGTCCCGGCAGCGTGGTGCGGCAGAATCGTGAGCCGTGCCGACCTACCCCGATCCTGTTGTTCTCTATCCGGAGGTTGCTGCCGAGGGCAGCCTTGCGGCGGCGTTGCGAGCCGTCGCCATCCGGCAAGGGCTGTCCATTCGCGTGCCGGTTACGGCGTCCAATTCGTTGCATGGCGCTGTCGTTCCGACCACCGTCCCGCACCGTGAGGAGTTGAAGGTGTCCGCCAGCTACGTTGAGCGGCGGTGGTCTATTCGCGGTTGCGAGCGCGACCAAGGTCTGGCCTTGATCGAAGGAGACACGGTGGATCTCGGTCAGGTGGCGCGAGCCGCGCAGGCCTGGCATGACGGAGCGCCCCTGACCGAGATCCCCCAGGCTGCGTCGTTCGTGAAACTGACTGGACGGTTCGAGGTGCCCGACCGCGATCCGGCAGGGCTGGTCGAATCGGAGTGGCGGCACCTGCGTACGGAGGCAGCGGAGGTGAACTGGCCCGAATACCACGCGCTCATCGAGGCCGCGTACACCGAGCCAAGGCTCCGGCAGCTCTACCCGTTCACCAGCCATTGGTCTCTGCGGTTCTCCACCAGCACCCGGCCCAGCCTCTCCCGCGATCTCCTGGTGTGCTTGCATGCCGGGTGAGGCAAGGACTACATCGTCACGATGGGCTACATGGGACAGGAACTCGGTGAGACCGCTACAGCGGAGGAGGCCGTGTCATTGGCCGCGCGCGACCTGCCCGCCGATCTCAGTCCGGTGAGGTACGGCGCAGCCGAACAGAGCTAGTACTTCTCCGCCAGGCCATCCGCTCGTCGGCAGATCCGGACGCCGAGCGGCGCGGCGCTCGGCGTCCGACCGATACGCGTCCTGAGCCACCCGTACCTGCGGGGGCGGCGAAAAGAAGCCTCGCCGCCCCCGCGTCCCGGGTCGGGTACGAGGGTCAGGCGACCGCGCAGGCGGTGCCGTTGAGCGTGAAGGCGGACGGTCGACCGGCGTCGCCGGTGTGGGTGGCCTGGAAGCCGATGTCGACCGACGTGTTCGGGGCGATGGTGCCGTTGTAGGAGACGTTGCCCGCGGTCACCGCCCCGCTCGACGGGGAGTAGCTGGCGTTCCAGCCGCTGGTGATGGTCTGGCCGCTGGGCAGCGTGAACGCCAGAGCCCAACCGTTGACCGCGCTGCTGCCGGTGTTGGTCACCGACACGGCAGCGGTGAGCCCGCTGTTCCAGGCGTTGACCGTGTACGTGACCCGGCATCCCCCGGACGGCGGCGGCGTCGTCGGCGGTGCGGTGGTCGGCGGTGCGGTGGTGGGCGGTGCCGTGGTGGGTGGCGCGGTGGTGGGCGGTGCCGTGGTCGGCGGTGCGGTGGTCGGCGGCGTGTCGCCCCCGATGCTGCCGGGCACCGTGCGCAGGGCGTCGTACCAGGCGACGGCCATCTTGCGGTAACCCGTGGCATTGGGGTGGACGCCGTCGGCCAGGTCGCTGAGCGTCAGCGCGCGGTACATGTCGACCAGGTGGACGCGCTTGCCGGCGGCGGCCCGGGTCTGCACGATCCCCGGGATCGCCGCGTTGTAGCCGCGGACCTGGGTGTCCGCGCCGGACTTCGGGATGATCGTCGCGACGAACACCTCCGCGTTCGGTGCGGTGTTGGTGATGCGATCGACCAGGGTGGCCAGGCGGGCCGGGGCGCCGGACGTGTCGCCGTACATGTCGTTGGTGCCGATGTGCAGCAGCACGGTCCGTGGGTTGGTGGCGCGCAGCCAGTTGACGATGTTGGCGTCGATCTGGGCGATGGTCCAGCCGGAGTGGCCCTCGTGGTCGTGGTCACCGAGGCTGGCCGGGCCGTTGAACCCGGAACCGACGAAGTCGATCCGGTATCCGCCGGAGACGAACCGCTGCCAGAGTTCGATGCGGTAGCCACCGGCGACGTTGAAGCCGTCGGTGATCGAGTCGCCGAGGGGCATGACGCGTACCCCACCGTTGGACTCGGCGCTCGCCGGCGCCGTCGCCACCGGGACGGCCGCGGTCATGGCCGCGACGGCGGCCAGGGCCGCCCACCACAGTCGGGCCCGGCGGGGCCTCGACGTCGTCACGGTGGTGGCGGGCGCTGGGGGGATGGGGTTGCCAAGGATCGGTCTGCTCATGGGGCTTCCTCAGGTGGTGGGGGCACGACAGCGGCGGCCCACCGACGAGGCGGAACCGCGCGGTACGCGAGAGTGAGCTGCGCGAGGACCAGGAACCCGGACGTCATCACCGCTGGTCGAACGCTCTGGTCATCGACGGTCGGAGACGACGGGATCGATGAGCCCTGGCCGAGATGTGCCCTGCACCCCGCCTGGACGCACCATAGCTTGTTACCGCTAACACGGGCAACGGATCGAACGTCGGCGATGTTCGGGAGTGAACGAAGCGGTCAGTCCTGGCCCGCTGCGCCCGCAAGTGTCGCGGCGAGCCAGCGGAGCTGCCGCCGGACGTGCACGGCCTCGCCGCCCTCATGGCCGTTGAACGGGTAGACGTGCATCTCCCGCTGCGGCGGGACGGCCCGTCCGGTCGCGGCGCCGTACTGGTTGTAGGCGGCGAAGCCCGTGCTCGGCGGGCAGACGTTGTCGCGCAGGCCGATGCCGAAATGCGCCGGCGCGGTCGCCCGCCGGACGAAGGTCACCCCGTCGACATAGGACAGCGTGCGCCGGACCGCCCCCTCGGCCTCCCGGTGCACCGCCAGGTACCGGCCGATCTCACCGTACGGCGAGACGTCGCTGAGCGTGATGGCGCGCTGGACGTCGCAGAGGAACGGGGCCGTCGCCAGCACCGCCGCGAGGTCGTCGACGAGGCCGGCCACCGCCAGGGCCAGGCCGCCGCCCTGGCTGTTGCCGACCACGGCGACCCGGCCCGCGTCGATTCCGGGCAGGGCGCGAACCGCCTCGACGGCGCGGACCGCGTCGGTGATCAGACGTCGGTAGTGGTAGTCGTGCGGGTCGAGGATTCCCCAGGTGGCCGGCCAGGGGCCACCGGGCTTGCCGTGCGGGTCGGCGGTGTCGCCGGCGCCGTGCTGCCCCGCCTGGCCCCGGTTGTCCATCAACAGGTGCGCGTACCCGGCGACCGGCCAGGTCAGTCGCTCGTGCGGCAGGCCGCGTCCGCGCCCGTAGCCGGCGTACTCCACCAGGGCGGGCAGCGGTCCGCGCACACCCGCCGGGCGGGTGTACCAGGCTCGCACCGGGTCACCGCCGAAGCCGGCGAACGTGATGTCCCAGGAGTCGAGCAGGCGCAGGTCGGTGGGTTCGGGACGGACGTCCACGAGCACCGCACGGGTGGCCGCCTCGGCGAGGGTGCCACGCCAGAACTGGTCGAAGTCCTCGGGCTCGGCGACGGTCGGCGCGTATCGCTCAAGCTCGTCGAGGGCGGGGTCGGAGTGTGGCAACGGTTCCTCGCAGGGTCAGAGCTGCCGGGCGGGGGGTGCGGTGCTCTCCCGGACGACCAACTCGGTCACCAGGTCGATCCGGCTGGTCGCCGGGCCGTTGCCGGCGACCAGGTCGAGCAGCATCTGGGTGGCGATGCCCGCCATGTCGCGCAGCGGCTGGTTGATGGTGGTGAGAGCCGGATCGGTCCAGGTGGCGACCGGCAGGTTGTCGTACCCGATGACGGAGAGGTCCTCGGGGACCCGCAGGCCGCACTGCCGGGCGGCCCGGAGCACCCCCATGGCCTGCGTGTCCGAGCCGGCGAAGATCGCCGTGGGCCGGTCCGGCCGGTTCAGCAGCTCGAGCCCGTGGGCGTGCCCGGCGCCGGCGGAGAAGCTGCCGTAGCGGACCAGCTCGCGGTCGACGGTCAACCCGATCTCCTCATGCGCGTGCTGGAAGCCCGCGGCTCGGGCCCGGCTGCACAGCACGTCGGGCGGCCCGGAGATGACGGCGTTTCGGCGGTGGCCCAGCTCCAGCAGGTGTCGAGCGGCGAGCAGGCCGCCGTTCCAGTTGTTCGACCCGACCGTGGGCACGGAGGCCGAGGTCGCGCTGTCGGTGTCGATCACGACGAACGGGACGCCCTGGCGTCGCAGCTGCTGTTGCTGCGTCTCGGTCAGGTGGCAGAGGACGAGCAGCACACCCAGCGGGCGTTGGCTGAGCAGCGTGTCGAGCCACCGTTGCGGTGGGCGGTGCGCACCGTCGAGTTGGGAGACCGCGAGGCCGATGCCGGCGATGCTGGTGACCGCCTCGGCGCCGCGCAGGACCTCCATCGCCCAGCCGGTGTCGAACTCGTGGAACACGAGATCGATCCGCCCCGTGCCGGACGATCGCCGAGCGCGGCGCTGGTACCGGTGACGGTCGAGACTCTCCTCGACCCGTGCCCTGGTGCCGGGGGCGACATCCTCGTGGCCGTTGAGGACCTTGGACACCGTGGCGACCGACACGCCGACGTCGTGGGCGATCGTCGCGATGGTGGTGGAGGCGGGTGGGTCGAGCGGGCGGTGCTCTGTCATCGCAGCCTCATGCAGCGTCGAAATTTTCGGAAGACCTTAACACGATCAGTCGGTCAGGACGGTCGATGTGGCCATGGCTCAGGCGCGGCCGCGGCGGTTCCCGGGCCCGGTCATGACCGAGCGCAATGGCCGCTGCCACGGACCGTTCGAAGGAGCCGTCCCGCGACCGATCGAGCCCCTTGACTACATCCGGGCGGTGGACTTAGGTTGCCGAAAAGGTAGCTCGGGTTTCCGGAAAGTTTCGGATCGCATACGTCCGCCACGGACCGGTCCCACGAGGGTGCGGGAACGTGGCCGGAGCTAAGGGGTCTCGGCATGAGAAGTCAGCTGCCCGCCGACGGCGAAACGACGTCCCGCGACGCCACACCGTGGCGCGACGCGCGGCTGTCACCGGCTGAACGGGCCGAGGCGCTGCTCCCGCTGATGTCGGTGCAGGAGAAGATCGCCCAGCTCGTCGGTGTCTGGGTCGGCGCCGACGCCTCCGGCGAGGGCGTCGCCCCGCACCAGTCCGACATGGTCGCCGAGACGCCGGCCTGGGACAGCGTCATCTCCCACGGGCTGGGCCAGCTCACCCGGCCGTTCGGCACCGCGCCGGTCGACCCGGTGCTCGGCGCCCGGTCGCTGGCGGCCTCCCAGGCGCAGATCGTCGCCGCCAGCCGGTTCGGCATTCCCGCCCAGGTGCACGAGGAGTGCCTCACCGGGTTCGCGGCCTGGCGGGCCACCGTCTACCCGACCCCGCTGGCCTGGGGCGCGTCGTTCGACCCCGACCTGGTCCAGGAGATGGCCGGCCGGATCGGCCGGTCGATGCGCGCCGCGGGCGTACACCAGGGGCTCGCGCCCGTCGTCGACGTCACCCGCGACTACCGCTGGGGCCGCACCGAGGAGACGATCGGGGAGGACCCGTACCTGGTGGGGACGACCGGCGCGGCGTACGTGCGGGGCCTGGAGAACGCCGGCGTGGTGGCCACCCTCAAGCACTTCGCCGGCTACTCGGCCTCCCGGGGTGGCCGCAACCTCGCCCCGGTGTCGATGGGGCGCCGCGAGCTGGCCGACGTCATCCTGCCGCCGTTCGAGATGGCCATGCGCCTCGGCGGCGCGCGGTCGGTGATGAACTCCTACGCCGAGATCGACGGCATGCCGGCCGCCGCCGACGAGCACCTGCTGACCGGGCTGCTGCGCGATGAATGGGGTTTCACCGGCACCGTGGTCGCCGACTACTTCGCCGTACGGTTCCTGCAGACTCTGCACGGTGTCGCCGAGGGCGCCGCCGACGCCGCCCACCTGGCCCTGCGCGCCGGGATCGACGTGGAACTGCCCACCGTGGACGCCTTCGGCGACGCGCTGGTGGAGGCGGTCCGCGCCGGCCAGATCGACGAGGCGCTGATCGACCGGGCGTTGCGTCGGGTGCTGATCCAGAAGATCGAGCTCGGCCTGCTCGACGAGGACTGGCACGAGGTGCCCGACGGCGTCGCGGAGCTGCGCCTCGACGACGAGGCCAGCCGGGACGTCGCCGTACGCCTGGCCCGCGAGTCCGTCGTCCTGCTGCGCAACGACGGGGTCCTGCCGCTGCCCGTCGCGAGCCGCGTCGCCCTGGTGGGTCCGGTCGCCGACGACCCGATGGCCATGCTCGGCTGCTACTCCTTCCCGAACCACGTCGGCGTCAACCACAGCGACCACGGCCTCGGCCTGGACATCGCCTCGCTGCGCGAGGAACTGGCCCGCCGCGTCCCCCTGCTCACCCACGAGCCGGGCTGCGCCATCACCGGTGAGGACACCTCGGGCATCCCGGCCGCGGTCGCCGCGGCCACCGCCGCCGACGTGTGTGTGCTCGCCGTCGGCGACCGGGCGGGAATGTTCGGCCGGGGCACCTCCGGCGAGGGTTGCGACGCCGCCGACCTGCGGCTGCCCGGGGTGCAGGCCGACCTCGTCCGGGCCGTCCTCGCCACCGGCACCCCGGTCGTGCTGGTGCTGATGACCGGCCGGCCGTACGCGCTCGGCCCGGAGTTCGATGCCGCGGCGGCCGTCGTGCAGGCGTTCTTCCCTGGCCAGCTCGGCGGGCAGGCGCTCGCCGAGGTGCTCATCGGCGCGGTGAACCCGTCCGGGCGGCTGCCGGTCAGCGTCCCCCGCGACGCCGGCGGACTGCCGGGCACCTACCTGTCGCCGCCGCTCGGGCACCGCAACCAGGTGTCCTCGATCGACACGACCCCGGCGTACCCGTTCGGCCACGGCCTGAGCTACACCAGCTTCGAGTGGTCCGACGCCACGGTCGTGCCGTCGGCGGATGGGGATCGGGACGAGACGACGGACTGGCCGGTCGACGGCGAGGTGCGGGTGCGGATCACCGTCCGCAACACGGGTGACCGGGCCGGCACCGAGGTGGTGCAGCTCTACCTGCACGACCCGGTGGCGCAGACCACCCGCCCGGTGATCCGGCTCGTCGGCTACACCCGGGTGCCGCTGGAGCCCGGGGCGGAGGCGCACGTGACGTTCGGCGTACCGGCCGACATCGCGTCGTTCACCGGCCGGTCCGGTCGGCGCATCGTCGAGCCCGGCGCGGTGGAGCTGCGGTTCGGGCGGTCGAGCGGCGAGATGGCGGCGGCCGTGGCGCTGCGGCTGACCGGGGCCGAGCGCGAGGTGGGCCACCAGCGGGAACTACTCACGTCGGTGCGGATCGAGCCCCTGGTGGCCGTACCGCACTCCGCATAGGAGGCGAGGATGACGTCCGGAACGTTACGGCCACCGCCGCCGGCGCCACCCGGCGCTCCGGCGGAGGCCGCCGTCGGGCCGCCGCGCGCACCGCGCCGGCGCCGCACCTGGCGGCAGGCGCTGCGCCGGGACTGGCAGCTCTACTCGCTCGCCGTTCTGCCTCTGCTGTTCTTCCTGGTCTTCCGGTACCTCCCGATGATCGGCAACGTCATCGCGTTCCGACGGTTCAAGCCCGGCGGCAGCATCTTCGGTGAGTACTGGGTGGGGCTGCGGTACTTCCGGATGTTCCTCACCGACCCGACGTTCTGGGACGTCTTCACCAACACGCTGGTGCTCGGGACGCTGACCCTGCTGTTCTGCTTCCCGCTGCCGATCGTCCTGGCGCTGCTGCTCAACGAGGTGCGCGCCCGCCGCCTGCGGCGCTTCGTCCAGTCCGTGTCCTACCTGCCGCACTTCCTGTCGATCGTGATCGTGGCGGCCATGGTCATGCAGCTGACCTCGGTCGACGGCACCATCAACCAGATCGTGCAGGCCACCGGCGGCGACGCGGTGCCGTTCCTGCAACGAGCCGAGTGGTTCCGGACCATCTACGTGTCGTCGGAGGTCTGGCAGACGGTTGGCTGGGGCACCATTCTCTACCTCGCCGCGCTCACCACCGTCGACGACGACCTGTACGAGGCGGCCCGGATCGACGGCGCCAACCGGTGGCGGCAGACCTGGCACGTGACGCTGCCGGGCATCCGCCCCACCATGGTGACGTTGCTGATCCTCAACATCGGCAGCTTCATGGCGGTCGGGTTCGAGAAGATCCTGCTGCTCTACAACCCGCTGACCTATCCGACCGCCGACGTGCTCTCCACGTACCTGTTCCGGATGGGCTTCGGGTCCAGCAACTTCAGCTACGCCGCCGCCATCGGGTTGTTCGAGGCGGTCATCGGGCTCACGCTGGTCCTGACGGCGAATCTGATCGCCCGCCGTACCGTCGGGACGAGCCTGTGGTGACCGTCGACGCCACCGACACGGCCAGCGCCAGCGACCTGCCCGCCCGCGCCCGGCCGCGCGGAATCCGCCCGAGCCGGGGCTACCGCGTGTTCCAGGCGTGCAACGCGGTAGTGCTCACCATCGTCGTGGTGGCGACGCTGTTCCCGTTCGTCAACGTCGTGGCCCGCTCGCTCAGTGACGAGCGGTACCTCATCGCCGGCAAGGTCAACCTCGTGCCGCGCGGGTTCAACCTGGACACCTACCGGCTGGTGCTGAACGACTCGCTGTTCTGGACGAACTACCGCAATACCGTCTTCTACACGGTCGTCGCCACGGCCATCTCGATCGTGCTGACCACCTGTTACGCCTACGTGCTGTCCAAGAAGCACCTGCGGGGCCGTACCGCTCTGATCGGTATCGCGGTGTTCACCATGTTCTTCACCGGCGGCCTGATCCCCAACTACGTGCTGGTCACCAGCCTGGGCATGAAGAACTCCGTCTGGGCCATCGCGGTGCCCAACGCGATCAACGTGTTCAACCTGCTGGTGATGAAGGCGTTCTTCGAAAGTCTGCCCACCGACCTGGAAGAGGCCGCTGCCGTCGACGGCCTCAACACGTACGGCATCCTGCTGCGCATCGTGCTGCCGCTGTCGAAGGCGATCGTCGCCACGATGGTGCTGTTCTACGCCGTGGCCTTCTGGAACTCCTGGTTCGCCGCCTTCCTCTACATGGACCAGCAGGAGCTGTGGCCGGTGACCGTCTATCTGCGCAACCTGATCGCGGGGGCCACCGGCGCGGAGAACGTCGGCGTCATCTCCGAGGCCGACGAGGTGCAGGCCGACGCGACGCTCAAGGCCGTGACGATCGTGCTCACCACCCTGCCCATCCTCGTGGTCTACCCCTTCGTCCAGCGGTACTTCGTCCGCGGCGTGATGCTCGGCGCCGTCAAGGGCTGACCGGCACGTCCACCATTCCCCACCACCGAACCCGAAAGGACCGCCATGCTCCACCGATCGTGGCGCCGCGCCGCGACAGCGGCGGTAGCCGCTCTGCTCGCGGCCACCAGTATCGCCGCCTGTAGCGAGGATCCGTCCGACGCCAAGGACCTGTCGGAGAACCGGGCCGGTGCGATGGCCGACTACGGCATCGGCAAGCAGTTCAAGGCGAGCGAGCCGGTCTCCTTCTCCATCCTCTACAACAACCATCCGAACTATCCCCTGCGCGAGGACTGGCTCTTCTGGAATGAGCTGAAGTCGCGGGCCAACGTCACGCTCTCGCCGGTCGCCGTGCCGTTGAGCGACTACGAACAGAAGCGCAGCCTGCTGATCGGCGCGGGTGACGCTCCGATGATCATCCCGAAGACGTACCCCGGCCAGGAGGACGCCTACGTCTCCTCCGGGGCGGTCCTGCCGGTCAGCGACTACCTGGACCTGATGCCCAACCTGCAGGACAAGATCTCGCGGTGGAACCTCAAGCCCGAGCTCGACACGCGGCGCCAGGAGGACGGCAAGTTCTACCTGCTGCCGGGGTTGCATGAGAAGCCCTGGCAGGACTACTCGCTGGCGATCCGGACCGACATCCTCGACGAGTTGCACCTGACGGCCCCGAAGACCTGGGACGAGCTGTACACGGTGCTCAAGGCCATGAAGGCCAAATACCCGAGCGTGTATCCGTTCTCCGACCGGTGGAGCAAGCCCAACCCGGCCGGCAACCTGCTCAACATCCTGGCCGTGTCGTACGGACTGCAGGGCGCGGGCTGGAACTTCCAGCACACCTCCTGGGACGCGAACGCCAAGAAGTTCGTCTACACCGGCGCCACGGAGCAGTACAAGCAGATGCTCCAGTACCTCAACAAGCTGGTGTCGGAGAAGCTGCTCGACCCGGAGAGCTTCACTCAGACCGACGAACAGGCCCGGCAGAAGCTCGCCAACGGCAAGTCCTTCGTGATCAGCGCCAACGCGCAGGCAGTCGTGAACGACTACCGACCCGACCTCGCCAAGACCAACCCCAAGGCGACGATCGCCAAGATCCCGCTGCCGATCGGGCCGGCCGGTGCGGTCAACCCCGCCAGCCGCCTGGAGAACGGCGTGATGATCTCCTCGAAGGCCCGCGACAGCAAGAACTTCGTGGCGATGATGCAGTTCATCGACTGGCTCTGGTATTCCGACGCCGGCCAGGAGTTCGCCAAGTGGGGCGTCGAGGGCACGACGTTCGTCCGGGACGCCGCCGGTAAGCCCAAACTGGCACCCGACGTCAACGTCATCGGCCTGAACCCGAAGGCGTCCAAGCATCTGCAGAAGGACTTCGGCTTCTACAACGGCGTGTTCGCCTACGGCGGCAAGCCGGAACTGGTGCAGGGCTTCTTCTCCCCGGAGGAGCAGGAGTTCCAGAAGGTGCTCAACGCCCGTCCGCCGGTCGCGGTGCCCCCGCCGCACCCCCTGACCGACGAGGAACGGGAGCAGGCGTCCCTGTGGGAGACGCCGCTGAAGGACGCCGTCTACCAGGCGACCCTGCAGTTCGCACTCGGCCAGCGCGACTTCTCCCAGTGGGACGCGTACCTGGCCGAGTTGAAGGGCAAGAACATGGACACCTACCTGGCCATGATCAACAAGGCGTACGACAGGTACCAGAAGGACCACGGCTGACCGTCGGCCGGTCCGGTGGTGCCCGTCACGACCGGACCGGCCGAGCACCGTCAGCCGCGCACCGCACCGAAGAGGACGAGATGACGCGCATGACCGTGTCGGCGGATCCGCAGGGCCGACTGTCCGATGCCTGGCGCTTCGCCGTCGGCACCGGCCGCGCGTACCTCGACCTCGGCGCCGCGCCGGGAGAGCACCGATGAGCACCGCGCACGCTGGGCGGCAGTTCGGCGACGGGCCCCTGTCCCGGTTCGCGTCCCGCGTCTACACGCTGCTCGTGGTCGAGGTGCTGCTCCTGGTCGCCACGCTGCCCGGCCTGCTCCCGCTGCTGCTGCTCGGCCGCGACCCCAGCAACCTGCCGCTGGTCGCGCTCCTGCTGCTGCCGGTCGGTCCGGCGGTCTGCGCCGCCCTGTACGCGCTGCGCCACCAGCGGCCCGACCTGACGGACCTGCGGCCCGCCGCCCTGTTCTGGCGGGGCTACCGGATCAACGTCGGGGGCGCGCTGCGAATCTGGGCGCCGACGTTGCTGTGGCTGACCGTGCTCGCGCTGAACCTCGCCTACTCCGGTGCGGTCGGCCTCGGAAGGTGGTGGGTGGTGCCGCTGGTCCTGATCGCGGTCGGGGTGACCCTCTGCGCCGCCAACGCGCTGGTGATCACCTCGCTGTTCGAGTTCCGCACCCGCGACGTCCTGCGCCTGGCCGTGCACTTCCTCGTCCGTACCCCCGGGGTCACCGTCGGCAACGCCCTGCTGCTCGCCGCGGCGGCCGGGGTCACCGCGGTCTTCTCCGAGGCGGTCCTGGCGCTGCTCGCCTCGGTCGTGGTCCTGGCGGTCCTGCGCGTCGGCGACCCGATGATCCACCTGATCCGGAAGGAGTTCACCGCATGAGCCTGTCCGCGACCGACGAGGCGCGCTTCGGCCGGGAGGACGCGTGAACGCGCACGAGTCGATGGACCTGGAGGAGCCGGTGTTCGTGGCAGAACCGCCCGACATCGAGCAGCCGCGCGTACACCCCGCCTGGCTTCCACCGGAGGCGTTCCGGGCGCTCGGCGCGCGTCGCGTCCTCGTGCACGGCGACGGGCTGCTCGTCGACACCGTCCTCGACGAGGTGACCCGCGCCTGCAGGCGCTACGGCGGGCGGGTCTGGCATTCCCCCTCCTGGGACGTCGACGCCGACCTGGTGTTCACCCTGCGCGACGCCGACGAGCTGCCCAGCTCCACGGTCGAGGCGGCGCGGTCGGCGGGGGAGGCGGCGCTCGTCGACCTGGGCGACGGTGCGACGCTCGGCGACGAGGGGTTCCTGCTGGCCCGCGCCAGCGAGACGACGGTGGTGCTGGCCGACGCGCCCGCCGGCCTGCTGTACGGGCTGTTCCACGTCGTACGGCTCTGCGCGGCGGCGTTCGACCCGGCCCGTCCACCCGAGCTGCACCGGCCCACGCTGCGCCGACGGATGCTGAACCACTGGGACAACGTGGCCGTGCACCCGGTGATGGGTCAGGTCGAACGGGGGTACGCGGGCGGCTCGATCTTCTGGGCCGGTGGCCGTCCGCGCGGGGACCTGGCGCGGATCCGGGAGTACGGGCGGCTGCTGGCCGCCAGCGGGATCAACGCGATCTCGGTGAACAACGTCAACGTGGGTCGCGCCGAGGCGCTGCTGCTCACCGACCGGCTCGGCGACGTGGCGGAGATCGCGGACGTGCTGCGCCCGTACGGCATCCGGGTGCACCTGTCGGTCACCTTCGCCGCGCCGATGATCCTCGGTGGACTGTCCACCGCCGACCCCTTCGATGACGAGGTACGCGCCTGGTGGGCCGCCACCACCCGGCGGGTGTACGAGCGCATCGACGACTTCGGCGGCTACGTGGTGAAGGCCGACTCCGAGGGGCAACCCGGCCCGTTCACCTACGGGCGCGACCACGCCGACGGGGCGAACCTGCTCGCCGAGGCCCTCGCCCCGTACGGGGGAGTGGTGCACTGGCGGGCGTTCGTCTACAACCACCACCAGGACTGGCGGGATCGCTCCACCGACCGGGCGCGGGCCGCGTACGACCACTTCGCCGCGCTCGACGGGCGGTTCCGCACCAACGTGGTCCTCCAGGTGAAGTTCGGCCCGGTGGACTTCCAGACGCGGGAGCCGGTCTCGCCGGTGCTGGCCGCCATGCCGGCCACCCGGATCGCCGTGGAGCTGCAGGTCACCCAGGAGTACACGGGTCAGCAGCGGCACGTCTGCCACCTCGGGCCGTGCTGGGGTGAGGTGCTGCGCTTCGCGCCCTGGGGCCCCGGCGGTCGGACGATCGCCGACGTGGTCACCGGGGAGGCCGGCAAGGGGGGTGGCCTGGTCGCCGTCGCCAACACCGGCGACGACCCCTTCTGGACGGGGCACCCGTTGGCACAGGCCAACCTCTACACGTTCGGCCGGCTCGCCTGGGATCCGCGCCTCGATCCGACGGCGGTCCTCGACGAGTGGATGACGTTGACGTTCCCGCCGTCGGCGACCGCCGAGCCGGAGCTGGTGCGGCGGACGCTGCACGAGATCATGGACGACTCCTGGCGGACGTACGAGCGGTACACCGCCCCGCTGGGCGTCGGCTTCATGGTCCATCCCGGCGACCACTACGGCCCCGACGTCGACGGGTACGAGTACTCGCGGTGGGGCACCTACCACTTCGCCGACCGCGACGGCGTCGGCGTGGACCGCAGTCGCGCCTCGGGCACCGGCTTCGCCGGCCAGTACCCGCCCTACTGGGCCGAGGTGTACGAGTCGCCCCGGACGTGCCCGGACGAACTGCTGCTCTTCTTCCACCACGTCCCGTACACGCACGTCCTGCACAGCGGGTCCACCGTCATCCAGCACATCTACGACACCCACTTCGCGGGCGTCGAGGAGGTGGCGGTGATGCGGCGGCGGTGGCGGACCCTGAACGGAATGATCGATCCGGCCGTGTACGAACGGGTGGCCGAGCGCCTCGACGAGCAGGTGCGCTGCGCCGCCGAGTGGCGGGACCAGATCAACACGTACTTCTTCCGCAAGTCCGGGGTGCCCGACGCGCGGGGGCGGCGCATCCACTGATCCGGCCGGCCCGATCGGGCCGGCCGGAGCACCGGCGCCGTCGCGCTCACCAGGGGTGGACGGTCCCGTCCTCCAACCGGTTCACCGGCAGGTACGCGGGCGCGTACGGGTAGCGGGCCGCCGCCTCCTCGTCGATGTCGACGCCGAGGCCGGGGGTCTCGGCGGGATGCAGGTAGCCGTCGGCGTAGTGGTAGCCGTGCGGGAACACCTCGTCGGTCTGCGCGGTGTGCCGCATGTATTCCTGTAGGCCGAAGTTGGGGATCGAGATGTCGAGCTGGAGCGCGGCGGCCATGCACACGGGCGACAGGTCGGTGGCGCCGTGTGAGCCGCTGCGGACGTGGTGCAGCGCCGCGAGGTCGAAGATGCGACGCAGGTGGGTGATGCCGCCGGCGTGCACCACCGTGGCCCGGATGTAGTCGATGAGCTGTTCCCGGATGAGCTGCGCCGCGTCGAAGACGCTGTTGAAGACCTCACCCACGGCGATCGGGGTGGTGGTGTGCTGCCGGATCAGCCGGAAGCCCTCCTGGAGGTCGGCGGGGACCGGATCCTCCATCCAGGTCAGCGCGTAGGGCTCCAGACTCTGGCCGAGCCGGGCCGCCTCGATGGGCGTGAGCCGGTGGTGCACGTCGTGCAGCAGCCGCAGAGTGGGGCCGAACTCGTCACGGACCCGGGCGAACACGGTGGGTACGTGGGTCAGGTAGCGCGGCGTCGACCAGGTGGTCTCGCTGGGCAGCGCCGCGTCGGCCGGCTCGTAGAAGAGCTTGTCGGCGCTGACCCCGTACGTCTTGGGCAGGCCCGGCACACCGCACTGCACCCGGACCGCCCGGTAGCCGAGGTCGACGTAGCGGGCGACCTCGACCAGGACCTCCTCGACGGTCTCGCCGTTGGCGTGGCCGTACACCGTGACGCCCTCGCGGGACCGGCCGCCGAGCAGCTGGTAGACCGGCAGGCCCGCCACCTTGCCCTTGATGTCCCACAGCGCGGTGTCCACCGCGGCGATCGCGCTCATCGTGACGGGCCCGCGCCGCCAGTACGCGCCCTGGTACAGGTACTGCCAGGTGTCCTCGATCCGCGCCGGATCCCGGCCGATCAGCAGCGGCGCCACGTGGTCGCGCAGGTACGACGCGACGGCCAGCTCCCTGCCGTTGAGGGTGGCGTCCCCGACGCCGGTGACGCCCTCGTCAGTGACGATCTTGAGGGTGACGAAGTTGCGGCCCGGAGAGGTCACGATGACCCGGGCGTCGACGATCTTCACGCGATCTCCTTCGTGCCTACGGGGGTCGTAGGGGGTGCACACGAGGACGTTCTGCTTACCGGGAACGTGCCGATAATATCCCGCCGGCGGCCGGCGCCGAACGGTTCGGCGGGCCCGCACCCGTGCGCAGGTGAAGGCCCAATCCTTTGTCCCGAAAGGTTTCCGGAAGCCTTGACAATCGAGTGTGCTCGATCGAAGCTGACATCGGTCACGCGAGCCGCGGTCACGGTCGGGCGAAGGGCAGTCCTCGACTAACCCCCTTCCATGCGCCATTCTCCCGAGGAATCGCGAACCATGACACTGAAGACAAGGCTGCTCGGCGTCCTCACGGCGGTCGCGACAGTCGCCGCCGCCGCGCTGGCGTTCGCCACCCCCGCATCGGCCGCGACGCTCACCCAGGTGACCGGCTTCGGCAACAACCCCACCAACCTCCAGATGCATCTGTACGTCCCGGACCGGGTCGCATCCCGGCCAGGAATCCTGCTCGCCCTGCACTACTGCACCGGAACGGGCCCCGCCTTCTACTCCGGCACGCAGTACGCGTCCCTCGCCGACCGGTATGGATTCATTGTCATCTACCCGTCGGCGACGCGCAGCAGCAAGTGCTGGGACGTGGCCTCGCCGCAGGCGCTGCGCCGAGGTGGTGGCAGCGA
The DNA here is from genome assembly GCF_043205095.1 of Micromonospora sp. NPDC047557. Lineage (NCBI taxonomy): Bacteria > Bacillati > Actinomycetota > Actinomycetes > Micromonosporales > Micromonosporaceae > Micromonospora > Micromonospora sp. NPDC047557. The sequence continues at coordinate 173,705 of NZ_JBIDDK010000010.1, forward strand.
CCCGGTCGGGCTCGTGTCGATGATCGATTACGTGAAGCAGCGGTACTCAGCCGACCCGGACCGCGTCTTCGCCACCGGCACCTCGTCGGGCGCGATGATGACCAACGTCATGCTCGGCGACTACCCGGACGTGTTCGCGGCGGGCGCGTCGTTCGCCGGGGTGCCGTTCGCCTGCTTCGCCACCGGGGGCACCTCGGAGTGGAACAGCGAGTGCGCGAACGGGCAGTCCATCAAGACCGCGCAGCAGTGGGGTGACCTGGTCCGCGGGGCGTACCCCGGCTACACCGGCCGGCGACCGCGGATGCAGATCTGGCACGGCACCAGCGACGAGACGCTGCGCTACCCGAACTTCGGCGAGCAGATCAAGCAGTGGACGAACGTGCACGGTCTGAGCCAGACCCCGACGTACACCGACTCCCCGCAGTCCGGGTACACCCGCACCCGGTACGGCAGCAGCGGCCCGATGGCACCGGTCGAGGCGATCAGCATGCAGGGCGTCACGCACAACATCCCGGTCGACGCCGCCCAGGTGATCCGTTTCTTCGGGCTGGACGGCACGACGCCCCCGACGACGCCGCCGCCGACGACGCCTCCGCCCACCACGCCGCCGCCGACGACGCCGCCACCCACCACGCCGCCCCCGACCACACCCCCGCCGACCACGCCGCCACCCACCACGCCGCCGCCGAGTGCGGGTGCGTGCCGCGTCGGGTACACGGTCAACGCCTGGAACTCGGGTCTCACCGCGAGCGTGACCATCACCAACACCGGTACCGCCGCCGTCAACGGGTGGGCGCTGACCTTCACGTTGCCCAGCGGCCAGACCATCACCAACGGCTGGAACGCCACCTACTCCCCGACGAGCGGAGCGGTCACCGCCCGCAACGTCTCCTACAACGGCACCATCGCCCCGAACGCGTCGGTCGAGATCGGGTTCCAGGCCACCCACACCGGCGGCACCGGCAAGCCCTCGTCGTTCGCCCTCAACGGGGCCACCTGCGCGGTCTCCTGACCGACGCCACCATCTGAGAGACGGAGACGCACGATGAGCAGAACGAGATGGAAGGCGGCATCGAGAGCCGCGATCGCGCTGACCGGCGCGGGCGCTCTCGCCGCCGGCATGGCAATGGTCCTGGTGACGCCCGCGTCCGCCGGAACCACCCTGGGCGCGTCCGCGGCGGAGAAGGGCCGCTACTTCGGTACGGCGGTGGCCGCGTACAAGCTCTCGGACAGCGCGTACACCACGATCCTGAACCGTGAGTTCAACATGGTGACGGCCGAGAACGAAATGAAGATCGACGCCACCGAGCCGCAGCAGGGCCAGTTCAGCTACGGCTCGGCCGAGCAGATCGTCAACCACGCCCGCAGCCGTGGCATGCAGGTACGCGGGCACACCCTCGCGTGGCACTCACAGCAGCCCAGCTGGATGCAGGGCATGAGCGGCAGCGCCCTGCGCCAGGCGATGCTCAACCACGTGACGCAGGTGGCCACGCACTTCCGCGGGCAGATCTACTCCTGGGACGTGGTGAACGAGGCGTTCGCCGACGGCAACTCCGGCGGCCGTCGCGACTCGAACCTCCAGCGCACCGGCGACGACTGGATCGAGGCCGCGTTCCGGGCCGCCCGGGCCGCGGACCCGGGCGCGAAGCTCTGCTACAACGACTACAACACCGACAACTGGACCTGGGCCAAGACCCAGGGCGTCTACAACATGGTCCGCGACTTCAAGGCCCGTGGCGTGCCGATCGACTGCGTCGGATTCCAGTCGCACTTCAACAACGACTCCCCGTACGCCAGCAACTACCGCACCACGCTGTCGAGCTTCGCGGCGCTGGGCGTGGACGTGCAGATCACCGAGCTGGACATCCAGGGCGCTCCGGCGAACACGTACCGCGCCGTGGTCGAGGACTGCCTGGCGGTGCCGCGCTGCAACGGCATCACCGTGTGGGGCATCCGCGACAGCGACTCGTGGCGGTCCTCGCAGACGCCGCTGCTGTTCAACAGCAGCGGGCAGAAGAAGGCCGCGTACGACGCCGTGCTCGCGGCGCTGAACAGCGGTACCAACCCGACGACCCCGCCGCCCACCACTCCGCCGCCGACGACCCCGCCGCCGACGACGCCTCCGCCCACCACCCCGCCGCCCACGACGCCTCCGCCCACGACCCCGCCGCCGGGGCAGACCGGCTGCTCGGCGTCGGTGACGGTGAACCAGTGGAACGGCGGCTTCGTGGCGAACGTACGGGTGACCGCCGGCTCGTCGGCCCTCAACGGGTGGACCGTGACGCTCACCCTGCCGTCCGGCGCGACCGTCACCAACGCCTGGAGCGCCGACCGCAGCGGTAACAGCGGCACGACGAACTGGACGAACGTGTCCTACAACGGCCAGGTCGGGGCCGGACAGTCCACGGAGTTCGGCTTCCAAGGCACCGGCACCGCCGGCACCCTGACCCCCACCTGCGCCCCCCGCTAAAACCCACCCACCCCACCCAACCCAACCCCACCCGGTCCCACCCCCGCTCCACCCTCGTGATCAAGAGGTTTGCGTCACCCGTCCCGGCGTGTCGTGACGCAAACCTCTTGATCACCGGGGCCGGGGCCGGGGGAGGGGTGGGGGTCCGGGGTCAGCCGTCGATGCGGGTGATGTTGCGGATCTTGTTGGACGCGTCCAACGCGGCCACCTTGTACGCCTCGGCCAGGGTCGGGTAGTTGAACACGGCGTCGACCAGGTAGTCGATCGTGCCGCCGCAGCCGATCACCGCCTGCCCGATGTGGACGATCTCGGTCGCCGCGGTGCCGAACACGTGCACCCCGAGGAGTCGGCCGTCCTCGGGGGAGACGAGCAGCTTCAGCATCCCGTACGAGTCGCCCACGATCTGGCCACGAGCCAGCTCGCGGTAGCGCGCGATGCCCACCTCGAACGGCGTCGACGATTCGGTCAGTTCGGCCTCGGTCTGGCCGACGAAACTGATCTCCGGGATGGTGTAGATGCCGATGGGTTGCAGGCCGTGCATCTCCCGGATCGGCTCGCCGCAGGCGTGCTGCGCGGCCAGCCGGCCCTGCTCCATCGAGGTGGACGCCAACGCCGGGAAGCCGATCACGTCGCCGACGGCGTAGATGTTGTCGACCGGGGTGCGGTAGTTGGCGTCGACCGCGATCCGGCCGCGCCGGTCGGCCTGCAACCCGGCCGCCTCCAACGCCAGGTCGTCGGTCTGGCCCTGCCGGCCGGCCGAGTACATGACGGTGTCCGCGACGATCTTCTTGCCGCTCTTGAGAATGCACAGCGCCGCCGTCTGGTGCTTCTCCACCGCGGCGACCTCCTCGCCGAAGCGGAACGCCACCGACAGGTCACGCAGGTGGTACTTCAGCGACTCGACGACCTCGTCGTCGCAGAACTCGAGCATCCGATCGCGGCGCTCCACGACGGTCACCTTGGTGCCGAGGGCGGCGAACATCGACGCGTACTCCATGCCGATCACGCCGGCGCCGACCACGACCATGCTGCGCGGGACGGCCTGGAGGTTGATGACGCCGTCGGAGTCCACGATGGTCCGGTCGTCGAAGTCGACGCTGTCCGGGCGGGCCGGGCGCGTGCCGGCGGCGATGATGGCCTTGTCGAACGTCACCTTCGACTCGCGCCCGGAGCCAGCGTCGACCCAGATGGAGTGCGCGTCCGCGAAGCGCCCGGTCCCGGTGATCATCGCGACCCGGTTGCGCGCGAGCTGGTTGCGGATGACGTCGGTCTGTCGGGTGATCACGTGCTGGGTGCGGGCGGCCAGGTCGCTGACCGTGATCTCCTCCTTGACCCGGTAGCTGCTGCCGTACAGGTCGCGCTGGCTCAGGCCGGTCAGATAGAGCACGGCCTCCCGCAGCGTCTTGGACGGGACGGTGCCGGTGTTGATGCACACCCCACCGATCATGTCGCGGCGGTCCACGATGCCGACCCGCCTGCCGAGCTTGGCGGCGGCGATCGCGGCCTTCTGACCGCTGGGTCCGGAGCCCAGCACCAACAGGTCGTAGTCATACACGATCGTTAGCGTCGCAAGATGTCGCCGTCGACGCCAGACCCCGGACGCGAGCGTTACTTGTCTGCCACCACGCAGGTGCCGCCGTTCAGCGTGACCTCCTCCGCCAGTTGCGTACCGGTGGCGACGACGCCCAGCGACACGGTGCCACCGGGCCTGATCACCGCGTTGTGGCCGGTGTTGCGCACCCGCAGGTAGCTGTTGTTCGGCCGGTCAGGTCGTCGTTCAGCCGACGAGGCGGCGTTCCCAGGCCCAGGCGGCGATCTCGACGCGATTGCGGGCCGGGAGCTTCGCCTGCACGCTGGCGAGGTGGGTCTTCACGGTGCCGACGGCGATGAAGAGCTGACCGGCGATCTCCGCGTTGGTCAGGCCCCGGGCGACGAGCCGCACGACGTCGAGTTCCCGCGGGGACAGGCCGGCGTCGTCCCGCGGCGCGCTGGGCGGGCTGAGGTGCTCCAGCAGTCGTACGGTGATGGACGGACTGATCAGCGCGTCGCCGGAGACGGCCGCGCGGACCGCCTCGACGAGCAGCGCCGGGCCGGAGTCCTTCAAAAGGAAGCCGCAGGCGCCGTTGGACAGCGCGGTGTGCACGTACTCGTCGAGGTCGAAGGTCGTCACCACGACCACCCGCACCGGGTCGGCGACGCCCGGCCCGGCGAGCAGGCGCAACGCCTCCAGGCCGTCGAGGCGGGGCATCCGGATGTCCAGCAGCACCACGTCCGGGCGTAGCCGCCGGACCATCTCGACGGCGGCGACCCCGTCGGCGGCCTCGCCGATCACCGCCATGTCCGGCTGCGCTCCAATGATCATGCTGAAGCCGGTCCGGACCATCGCCTGGTCATCCGCGATCAGCACCCGGATCATCGGGCCACCGCCGACCGCAGCGGGAACGCGGCGTCGAGCACCCAGCCGCCGGAGATGCCCGGCCCGGCGGTGATCGTGCCGCCGAGGGCGCGTACCCGCTCGGTGAGGCCGAGCAGGCCGAAGCCGTGCCCCCGGGCGGGAGCGGTACGCGGGGTCGTGCCGTCGTCGGCGACCCGGACCAGGAGCCAGTCCGGCGTACGACGCACGGACACGGCCACCGACCGGGCGTCCGGGGCGTGCTGGCGGGCGTTGGTCAACCCCTCCATCACCACCCGGTACGCCGAGGTCGACACCTCCACCGGCAGCTCGTCGAGCGGACCGTCGACGTACAGCCGGGCCGGCGCGTTCGTGGTGTCGTTGTGGCCCTCCAACAGCGGTGCGAGGTCGGCCACGCCGGCCAGCGGGGCCAGCGGGGCGTCCGGCGGGGCGTCCGGATTGCGCAGCACGCCGACCATCCGCCGCATCGAGGCCATCGTCTCGGCGCCGGCGCGCTCGATCTGCTCCAGCGCGACGATCACCCGTTGCGGGTCCTGCTCGGCGACGAACCGGGCGCCCTGCGCCTGCACCACGATGCCGGTCACGTGGTGGGCGATGAAGTCGTGCAGGTCGCGGGCGAACTCGGCGCGCTGCTCGGCCCGTACCAGCGCGATGGCCCGCTCCCGCCCGGTGGCGACGACGCGCAGGTAGATCCCGACGGCGGCGGCGCCGATCGCGGCGAGCGCCTGGAGGAGCCCGAAGATCACGTAGACGTAGTCCGCCCCGGCGCGCAGCGGCAGCGCGGCGGCAGCGAGCACGGCGAGCACCGCCGCCCACGGAGCGAGCCGTGCGGCGGCCCACCGGGTCACCACGAACACCACCGCGATCATCCCGGCGGACTCGGCCAGCCCCCAGCTGCCGCCCAGCAGATAACTGCCGCTCCGGCTGAGCACCAGGAAGCCGAACGTGACAGTGAGTGAGATGGTGCCGAGCACGAGCGCCGCGAGCGGCAGGGATCGGGACCCCTGCCGGTGCACGGGCAGCCAGACCACCGCGGTCATCAACGCCAACCCCACCTGCACGAGGGCGCGCAGGGCTTCGGCCACGCTCACCCCGGTGTAGAGGCCGTACCGCAGGTCGAAGGCACCGAGCAGGGCCAGCGCCGCCAGACCGGCGAGCTGACCCAGGCGTACCCACCATGTCGAGAATCCCAGCGCGTTCATCGTGACCCAGCGTAGCCAGGCGGACGGCGCGGGCAGATCGGCCGAAAGACAGACCCGGCACGGGCGTTCCCCGACCGCGGGCCGATGCGGCTCCCGCCCGACGCGGGCGAGGCTTCCGGCGGTCACATCGCAGCCACTGGAGGAACCCATGACAACCCACGCCCCGCCGCCGATCGGGCAGGCCGCCGTCGCCGCGGTCGACCTGGTGAAGGTGTACGGCAGCGGCGACACCGCGGTCCGTGCCCTGGACGGCGTCTCGGTCGGCTTCGGTCGGGCCGAGTTCACCGCGATCATGGGCTCGTCCGGCTCCGGCAAGTCGACGCTGATGCACTGCCTGGCCGGCCTGGACACGGCCACCTCCGGCCGGGTCCTGCTCGGCGGCACGGAGCTGACCGGTCAGTCCGACCGCACGCTGACCCGCGCACGCCGCGACCGGATCGGCTTCGTCTTCCAGTCGTTCAACCTGCTGCCGCAGCTCACCGCCGCGCAGAACATCACTCTGCCGCTGGATCTCGCCGGCCGGGAACCCGACCGTGACCTGCTCGCGCGCCTCGTCGACGTACTGGGCCTCGGGCAGCGGCTCGGGCACCGGCCCAGCGAACTCTCCGGTGGCCAGCAACAGCGGGTGGCGCTGGCCCGGGCCCTGGTGTCGCGGCCCGAGGTCGTGTTCGCCGACGAGCCGACCGGCAACCTCGACTCCCGCTCCGGGGCCGAGGTGCTCACCATCCTGCGCGACTCGGTACGCGACCTGGGCCAGACGGTCGTCATGGTCACCCACGATCCGATCGCGGCCGCGTACGCCGACCGGGTGGTGCTGCTCGCCGACGGCCGGGTCGCCGGCGAGATCGCCGAGCCGGACCAGGGCTCGGTCACCGACGCGCTGCGCGAGCTGGCGGTCCCCGCGTGAGGGCGACGGTGCTGCGTACCCAGGTGAGCGCCGCGGCCCGACGCCCGGGTCGACTGATCCTGACCGGCCTGGCGATCCTCGTCGCGTCGTTCGTCGTCTTCGGCACCGTACTGGCGCAGGAGATCACCGAACGGACCGCGCGGGACAACCTCAGCGGCACGCCGGCCGCCACCGACCTGGTCATCGGTGACCCCCAGCAGCCGCCGCCCACCGTGGCGGCGCTGCGTGCCGTCCGCGCCGTGGCGGGTGTCACCGAGGCGGTAGGCCGCACGACGCTCGGTGTCTCCCTCGCGGAGGGCTACCTCAACCTGCGGACCGACCCGGGCGCCGGCCCGCTGGCGACGGTCCGCCTGGTCCAGGGGAGCTACCCGGACCAGCCCGGCGAGATCGCGGTGAGCCGGCGTACGGTCGAGCGGCTGGGGTTGACGATCGGCACCGTCACCACCGGGACGGGCGGCGAACTCCCCACCGGGGCGCCGCTGACCGTCACCGGCGTGGTCGACAGCCCCGACGACGGGGGCTCTGACGCGTACGCCCCGGACGACGCGGTGGCCGCGTGGGGTCACGTCGGCACTGTCGAGCGGATCGACGTGCGGACGGCTGCCGGCGCGGCGGAGACGGTTCGGGACCGGGTGACCGCCGTGGTCCCGGCCGATCAGCCGATCCGCTCCGGCGCCGAGGTGCGCGACGCCGAGGCCGACGCGGCGGCCGAGCAGGTGGGCAGGCTGTTCGCGCTGGTCGGCATGTTCGTCGCGGTCGCGGTGGTCGCCGCGGCGCTGGTGGTCACCTCGACGTTCCGCATCGTCTTCGCCCAGCGGATGCAGCAACTCGCGCTGCTGCGGGCGGTGGGCGCGGGTCGGAGCGGGCTGGTGGTCGCGCTGACCGCCGAGGGTGCCCTGACCGGGCTGGTCGCGGGTGTCGTGGGAGTCGTCGGTGCCCTCGCCGCCGGGCAGGTCCTCCCCATGGTCCTGCGCGCCTCGGGCATGGCGGTCTCGTCGCCGGGCCTGTCGTTGGGAGCGGCGGTCGCGGTGGTGCTCGGCGCGGTAGTCCTCACCGTGGTGGCGGTGCTGGCTCCGGCGTTCTCCGCCGCCCGGGTCTCGCCCCTGGAGGCGCTGCGGGCGGCGAGCGTGACCGCCGGGCGGCGCGGCATCGGCGCGCCGCGTCTGGTGTCCGGCGCGCTGCTGGTCCTCGGCGCGTTGCTGGCCGCCGTCGCGGCGGTGCGGCGGTTGCCGGCGCCGGACCAGGAGTCGTACGACCCGAGCGGGGCGCTGCTGCTGGTGGTCACCTCGGGAGCGCTGGCGTTCTTCGCCCTGGTCGCCCTCGGGCCGCTGCTGGTGCGCCCGGTGCTGGCCGTGGCGGGTTGGCCGTTGCGGCAGGTGGGACCGTTGGGACGGCTGGCGGTCGGCGGGATCGGTGGGACGCCGCGGCGGGCCGCCGCCGTCTCCGTCGTGGTCGCGCTCGGCGTGACGCTGATCTCCGGGGTGGTCATCGGCGGCGCGTCGATGCGGGTCGTCGCCGATCGCGACATGGCGCTCTCCGCGCCGGCCGACTTCGAGGTGTCCTCCGGTGACGGCACGAGCCTGCCGGTCGCCGTGGTGACGAGGGCGCGGGCGGCGAGCGGCGCGCTGACCCGGGTGGTGCCGTACCGGATGGTCCACGACGTCGCGCTGATGCGGGGCGCCGAACGGCTCGGCGACACCGAGTCCGGGTACTCGACCACCGACCTCGACATGTCGGCGCTGCCGACCACCGCGGACCTGGACGTGGCACAGGGCACCCTCGCCGACCGTGGACCCGGCCGGATCGTGCTCGGTGACTGGGTCGCCCGCAACGCCGGGCTGCGGGCCGGTGACACCGTGACACTGGCCCGCGAAGGGCGGACTGTCGACGTACGGGTGGCGGCGGTCCTGCCCGACCGTGGCCCCCTGTACGCGGGCATCCTCGCCGACCGTGCCGACCTGGACCGGATCGGCGGGCCGACGGCGTACACCGGTCTGCTGGCCGACGCGGCGCAGGCGGGCGAGGACGGCCGCACCGCCGGGGTGCGGGCGCTGCGGCAGGCGATCGGGAACGGCGCCGGGCTGGGCATCGCGGTGCTCGCCGACGAGCGGGATCGCAACGACGCGGTGCTGAGCGCCCTGGTCTGGATCACTGCCGGCCTGGTCAGCCTGACCGTGCTGATCGCGGTGGTCGGGGTGGGCTCCACGACCGCGCTGTCGGTCGTCGAGCGGGTCCGCGAGTCCGGGCTGCTGCGCGCCGTCGGCCTGTCCCGGGCGGGGCTGCGCACGATGCTGACCGTCGAGTCCGGCCTGTACGGGGTGATCGGCGCGACTTTCGGTCTGCTGCTCGGCGTCCCGTACGCCTGGTTGGCGGTGCGGGCGCTCGGGCTCAACGCGCCGCTGTCGCTGCCGGTGCTGTCGCTGGTCGGGCTCTTCGCGGCGCTGGTCGGGCTGACCGCGCTGGCCGGCGTGCTGCCGGCGCGGCGGGCGTCGCGGGTCAGCCCGGTGGTGGCGCTGGGCGTCGAGGGCTGAGCGCGCCGAGGTGCGGGGGCGGGCCGGCGTCGAGAGGGTTCGGCGCCGGCCCGCCGCGGCGCGGTCAGTTGGGGTTGCTCGCGTGGGTCAGCGTCTCCCAGGCGACGAAGAGGTTGTTGGTGCCGGCGGGTCGCTGTTGCAGCGTGAGGGTCTGCGTGTTGGTCATGACGTTGCCCAGCCGGTTGCTCAGCGCGTTGAAGCCGACCTCGGTGACGGGGCCGAGGCCCCGGGTGAGGGTGCCGCCGCAGAGCCAGGAGGGTGCCGCCTCGCCGAGTTGGTAGCGCGAGTGGAAGCCGAGCGCCTGCCGCAGCCGCTCGCCGACCTGCGGGTACAGGTCGCGGCCCTGGATGCGGGAGGTCTCCGCGACGTGCGAGATGGCGGAGATCCCGTAGCCGGTGTGGACGAAGTCCCGGCAGGTCTCCTGTGCGAGGCCGGCGACGAAGGTGGACTGGCCCTGCCAGTAGCCGATGATCTCCGAGCTGGTGTCCAGGCCGCTGGCGGGCACGGTGTACGGCAGCGCGCCGTCGCTGGGCAGGTAGATGAAGGCGCGGGTGCGGTTGAGGAAGCGGGTGACCGCCGCGTCGTAGGCGGTGCGGTCCTCCAGGAAGACGGCGATGCCGACGGCGGCCTCCATCATGGTCAGTTCCCAGTTGCCGTTGCTGTTCGAGCCGTTGCGGACCACCGGCAGGTAGACGTTGCGCAGCATGGTGGCGAACCGGTTGGCGTTGGGCCAGCTCCCGTAGGTGTACTTGATGATCTCCGCGGCCCGAGGCCACGTCGAGGCCGCCCAGCCGGTCTGCAGGGGCCCGTTGCTGCCGGTGTGCGAGGTGATCGTCGCCGACCAGGCGTCCATGATCTGGATCGCCTTCTGCGCGTACCGGGAGTCACCGGTGAGGTACCAGGCGAGCGCGTCGGTGTACGCCGCGATCGCGTCCTCGCGCTCGTCCGTGCAACCGTTGTTGGGGTTGGAGTAGGAGCCGCACTCGACGACGGCGCGGGGCGCCGGGGTGCGCGAGAGCGAGGCGTACCGGCTGCCCATCATCTGGTTGTACGCCGCCGCCCACGGCTGCGCACCCGCCTGCACCCGCCCCCGGACGAAGTCGAGCTGGCCGCGGCTGACCAGCACCCCGGGGTGGGTGAAGCCGCTCGACGGCGGGGGAGTGGTGCCACCGCTGGGCAGGCTCCAGAGCTGGTTGGCGCTGCCGGTGCAGCTCCAGATCTGCAACGGCGTGCCGTCGGCCGAGCTGGGGCCGGTCGCGTCGAGGCACTTGCCCGAGGTCGGGTTGACCACCTGACCGGCGCTGGACGACCACTGCTGCGCGCCGGTGCCGTTGCAGTCGTAGATCTGCACCCGGGCGCCGTTGGTGGCGCTGGCGGCGGCGATGTCGAGGCACTTGCCCAGGGCCCTGATCGTGCCGTCGTCGGCCACCGTCCACTGCTGGGCGGTGGAGCCGTTGCAGGTGTAGAGCTGCACCGCTGTGGCGTTGGCCGGGTTCGCGGCGGCCACGTCGACGCACTTGCCGCCGTACCCCGTGATGGCGCCCGTGGCGGCGGCCGTCGCGGCGGAGGCGCCGACGAACACGCCGGTCGGCACGGCGAGCAGTGCCGCGGCGAGCGCGGCGGCGAACCTGGTACGGGGGCGGCGGGGCGGGGGCCCGGCCAATCGGCGCGCCATGTCGGGGTCCTTCCGGGCGACGAAACAACTGTAAAGTGTGTTAATCATTACAGCCGTACCCATTGATATCAATGTCTTCACCGCGCCGGATGCGCTCACGGGTGCATGGCCGCGCCCTTGAGGACCTTGTCGACCACGGTGCGCGGCGCGTGCAGGGCCAGCCCCACCAGGTCGAGCTTCTCCCGGCCGACCGCCTGCACCGCCGCCCGGTTGTCCCGGTCGTTGCCGGTGGCGAACAACTCCGACGTGAAGATCGCCAGGCGCAGCCCGCGGGTGAGCGCCCGCGAGTGCGCGGCGGTGAGGGTGGCCCGGTCACCGGCGAAGACCAGCACCGGCTGGCCGAACATCGGCAGGTACGAGGTGCCGTCCGCGTCGCGGTACTCCTCGCCCAGCAGCTCCGGCTCGGCCTGCGCGATGCCACTGACCAGAAAGGCGGTGACGTTCAGCCGCTGCCAGCCCGCCAGGTCGTTACGGAGCAGCACGGCGATCTTGGTGGGGAAACGGATCGGTTCGGTCATGCCGTCGAGCCTGCCCGTCCGGCACCCGGCCGTTCTTGTACGTTCTTAGCGTGGTCACCCGACCGACGGGCGCACAGGTCAGCGCGTGGCGACCCGCAGTCGCCGGGGTCGCCGAGGTCTTCCACGCCCACTTCCTGGATCACGCGTACCCGCTGCACACCCACGACGTGTGGACGCTGCTGATCGTCGACGACGGCGCGGTCCGCTTCGACCTGGACCGGCACCGCCACGGCGCGCTACGGACGTCGGTCACGCTGCTGCCGCCGTACGTGCCGCACGACGGCCGGTCCGCCACACCGAACGGCTTCCGCAAGCGGGTCCTGTACCTCGACACCACGGCGCTCGACGCCGAGCTGGTCGGTCCGGCGGTCGACCGGCCGGACCTGGCCGATCCGCGCCTCCGGGACCGGATCCACCACCTGCACCGGGTGCTCGCCGCGCCGGGGGACGAGTTCGAGGCCGACAGCCGGCTCGCGCTCATCCTGGACCGGCTGCGCCAGCGGCTGCGCCAGCGCTCCCCGGCCAGCGTTCCGCCGGCCGCGCGCGGCCTCGCCGTCCGACTACGCGAGCTGCTGGACGCCCGGACCGTCGAGGGCCTCACGCTGCGCCAGGCCGCCGAGCTGCTGCACGCCCACCCGACCCACCTGGTCCGGACGTTCACCCACACGCACGGGCTGCCGCCGCACTCGTACCTGACCGGTCGTCGGGTCGAGCTGGCACGCCGTCTGCTCCTCGCGGGGCAGCGCCCGGCCGAGGTCGCCGCCGCCGCCGGGTTCTTCGACCAGGCGCACCTGACCCGCCACTTCCGGCGGCACCTGGGCGTCAGCCCGTCCCGCTATGCGGCTCCCGCGCGCGTTCCTGGCGAGCCGCCGGCGATCGGACGAGCTGACCGCCGATGACGGACAGCAGACGCAGCTTCTCGTCGCTCGCGACCTCGGCGCGGCGTCGGGTGCAACAGCCAGGGTCGGCCGCGCTGTTCCGCCGGGGTGCTCTCGTGCCGGGTCGGTCCGCCGGCTGATCGACACCTCAACGACCGGTTCCAATCGGGCGGCCGATCGGTTCCGCCACGTGGTCGTCACGAAATCCGGCGGCAATCCGTCACAGTCCCCGGATAGTCTGCCTCCGCGCGTCGTCGCCCCGGCACGTCGCGTCCCGCGCCTGGTCGGCGCGGCATCCGTTGCCACCGCCCACCATTCGCCGGATCAACCGACCTCAGGAGAGTCAGTGACACAGCAATCCGTCGCGACATCGGACAAGCTCGACGCCGCGGTGCTCAAGGTGGCGGGTGTCGTCGTCCTTGGCGCGATCATGTCGATTCTCGACGTGACGGTGGTGAGCGTCGCGCTGCCCAAGTTCCAGAGCGAGTTCGACGCGTCCTACGCCCGCGTGGCCTGGACGATGACGGGCTACACGCTGGCCCTGGCCACGGTGATCCCCCTCAGCGGATGGGCGGCCGACCGATTCGGCACCAAGCGCCTCTACATGGTGGCGCTCGCCCTGTTCACGATCGGGTCCGGCCTCTGCGCCACCGCGGATTCGATCGGCGAACTGATCGGCTACCGCGTCCTTCAGGGCCTCGGTGGCGGCATGCTCATGCCGCTGGGCATGACGATCATGACCCGCGCGGCGGGGCCGCACCGGATCGGCCGGCTGATGGCCGTCCTCGGCATCCCGATGCTGCTCGGCCCGATCGGCGGCCCGATCCTCGGCGGCTGGCTGATCGACACGGCGAGCTGGCACTGGATCTTCCTGATCAACCTGCCGATCGGTGTCGTCGCCCTCATCTACGCGCAGATGGCGCTCCCGAAGGACGCCCCCGAGCCGTCGGAGTCCTTCGACTTCCTCGGCATGCTGATGCTCTCCCCAGGTCTCGCGCTCTTCCTCTACGGCGTCTCGTCGCTGCCGGAGGCGGGCACCTTCTCCGCGACCAAGGTGTGGGCCCCGATGCTTGTCGGCGGCGCGCTTGTGGTGGCGTTCGTGCTCTACTCGTTCAAGCCTCGGCACCCGCTGCTCGACCTGCGGCTGTTCCGCAACCGCAACCTCACCATCGCCTCGGTCACGCTGTTCGTGTTCATCATCGCGTTCATGGGCGCCGGCCTGCTGTTCCCGAGCTACTTCCTGCAGGTGCGCGGCGAGTCGACGCTGGCCGCCGGGCTGCTGATGGCGCCCCAGGGCCTCGGCGCGATGATCACCATGCCGATCGCCGGCACGCTCGCCGACCGGGTGCCCATCGGCCGTACCGTCCCGTTCGCGCTGGCGCTGATCGTCGCCGGGTTCTTCGGCTTCACCCAGGTCGACCCGCAGACCTCGTACTGGCTGCTCGGCGGGTCGCTGTTCGTGATGGGCCTGGGCATGGGCGGCACGATGATGCCGGTCATGACGTCGGCGCTGCGGACGTTGCAGGCACAGGAGGTCGCGCGCGGCTCGACGCTTGTCAACATCCTGCAGCAGATCGGCGGCTCGGTTGGCGCCGCCGTGATGTCGGTGATCCTCACCAACGAGCTGAACGGCTCCCGGCCGATCCCCGGCGCGGTGGACCCGAGCGGCAAGCCGATCACCGAGGCCGGGCTGGCCATCGCCGCCCAGCAACGGCCGGAGCTGCTCCAGCAGATGCCGGTGGATCCGTCGATCATCGAGCGTGGTCTCGACTTCGCCGCGAGGTCGTTCGCCCACACGTTCTGGGTGGCGTTCGCGCTGGTGCTGGCCACGTTCATCCCGGCCGCCCTACTGCCGCGCCGCCGTACGCCCGCGCAGCCGCTCGGCGACGAGCAGACCGACCTGCCGAAGACGCCCGTCGTCATCCACTGACCGACGCGCCCGCCGCGCTCGACGCCCTTGCGGTGTCGAGCGCGGCGGTGTGCCTGGTCAGCGCAGCGGACCGTCGCCCGGGCCGTCGGGGTCGTCGACCACGTGCACCGCGGCCTCCTCGGCGCTGGCGCCACCCGCGTCGATCCCGGCGTCCCACGCCACCGACTCGGCCTCGTCGTCCTCGCGGACGCCCTCGTCGTACTCGACGAGGCGGCCGGCGCGCGCCTCGGTCTCGTACCCTCGGCGGGTCAGCTCGTCCTCGTCGTCGCCGCCCTCGGCGTACGGGTCGACGTCCGGCTCCTCCTGGGCGAGGTACTGCTCCAACGACTCGCCCGCCCGCTCCTCGGCGGGGGTGGTGCCGAACCGGTTCGCCGCCGTCCAGTGGTCCGCGGCGACGATGCCGGTGTCGAGGGGGTCGCCGACGCGGTCGTCGTCGAGGGTGTCGGAGGCGTCCAGCACGCCGTCGTCCTCGGCCACGTTCCACTCGTCGACGGAATCCGTCTGGCTCATGGCGGTCTCTCCTTCGTCACGGCGCAGCGAAGTGCCAAGCCTATGACCGTCAAACGCCGCCGCCCCCCGGGCCCTGCCCGCTGTGACGAACGGACCTCGGGGCGCGGCGCGCGGGTCAGCGCTTCAGCAACTCCACCACCGCCTCGGTGAACTCCGCCGGCTGCTCGACGTGCGCGAAGTGCCCGCTGCGCTCCAGCACCACCAGGCGCGAGTCCTTGAGGCCCGAGTGCAGCTCCTCGGCATAGCGGGGGCCGCAGATGAAGTCGTATGCCCCGACGATCACCACGGCCGGCGCGGTGATCTCCGCGAGGCGGTCGCGCACGTCGAAGGGCGTCGGGTCCTGCGCGCCGGCCGGCGCCGCCGAGATCCGCACGGCCGCCTGGAGCGGGGCGAACTCGGCCTGCCGACCCCAGAAGTCCGCGAAGTACACCGGAAGGGCGGCGCGCAGGGCGTCGCCCAGGGACTCGTCGTCGGTGGCGGCGCCGATCTGCGCGAACGCGGCCGGGATCTCCGCCGCCTCCGGCCGGTCCGGGTGCCGCTGCGGGTACGCGGCGAGGTTGGCCATCGCCTCACCCCAGAAGTCGGCGCCGGTGACGGGTGAGGTGTCGTACAGGGCGAGGCCGGCGACCCGGTCCGGGTGGTCCAGGGCGTACCGCTGGATGACGAATCCGCCGTGCGAGTGGCCGAGGAGGTACACCCGGGGCGCGCCGAGGTGCGCGATGACGGCGTCGAGGAACCGGACATACGTGACGAGGTGATAGTCGTTGGTGTCGAGGCGCCCCGACGCGCCCGTGCCGACCGGCTCGACGTACACCATCGTGAAGTGCTCTTCGAGGCCGGGCGCGCGCAGGTAGGCCCACTCGATCCCGGGGCCGCCGGAGTGCGCCACGCAGACCGGGCCGGTGCCGGCGACGTGGTAGACCTGCCGGACGCCATCAACGGTGAAGGTGTGCGCACCCGGTGCGAGGGCGTCGACGTCGTGGCTGGTGGAACCCATGAACCATCTCCCGATCCGTGACCCGCGCGGCGTGTGTCCGCCGCGCGGCTGGTGACTGACACGGACCAGATGCACGGGTGGAGGGGAAAGTTCGCTCGGTCTGCGACGTTTCTCAGACCAGCGCCGGGACGGGGTGGAAGAGGGTGAGCCGGCGGACCCGCCCCTCGTGCAGCTGCTGCAACCACAGCGCGCCGGGTGGGCAGTGCTCCGGGTCGTCCGGCGGGCTGATCAGGTCGGTCTCCCAGATCAGCACGTCGCCGCTGGCGACCACGTTGCGCAGCCGCTGGCGTACCCCGGCTTCCAGATCGGTGGTCATGCCGCAGATCGCCAGGTCACGGCCGCCGCGTGGCCCACCCGGCATGACCATCTCGGCGTCCGGCCACCAGATCTCGTGTACGACCCGGTCGAAGTCGCCCCGCATGGCCGTGGCGATCATGTCGCGACCCTCGCGCCAGCGGGCGTCGCCGGCCGCGCTGACGTCGGCGTGCGCCGTGGTCGCCGCCGTCCGCAGACCGCCGGCGAGGGCCCGACGGGCATGGCTGAGGCGGCTGCGGACGGTGCCGACCGGCACGCCGCACACGGCCGCGATCTGCTCGTACGAGGAGGCGTCGCTGAAGTACCGCAGCAGGGTGACCAGCCGGTCCGGCTCGGACAACTCCCCGATGGCGTGCCACACCCAGTCGCGCAGCGCGCCGGAGTCCAGAGCCTCCTCGGGGGTGGGGCTGGTGGCGGGCTGGGCGAACCACTCCGGCTCGGCCACCGGGACGGGGCGTGGCCCGCGCAGGGTCATCCGGGCGTTGTTGCGGACGATCGTGCGCAGCCACGGGCCGACGGCGCCCGGGTCGCGGACCTCACCGATGCGCCGCAGGGCCGTCACCATCGCGTCCTGCACCGCGTCCTCGGCGTCCGGTCCGTAGCCCAGGACGCCCAGCGCCACGGCCCGCATGCCGGCCTCGTGACGGGTCAGCAGCGCACCGAGCGCCGCCGCGTCTCCCGCCTGCGCGAGCGCGACCAGCTCCGCGTCACCCTGCGTCACGTCCAGTTCCTCCCCGAACGGCCTGTTCTGAACGCTTCTGCTCACTCAAGCCTACGGCGGGCCGGCGTCGCCCCGGCCGGGGACGGGTTCGTCCCCATGATCGTCGGGACGGCGCGTGTCGGTTCGCGCGACTCAGTCAGGATGAGGGGCGTGGACATCGAACCGGTCGACCACGCGCCCCGACAGGCGTTCGTCCAGACGATCCTGCGGCAGCGCTGGGAGGACCTCACCTTCCTGCACTGGGCCGTCGACCCGGAACTCGTCGCGCCGCTGCTGCCCGCCGGCACTCGTCCGGACACGCTGGACGGCGTGAGCTTCGTGGGGCTGATCGGCTTCCGGATGGTCGGGCTGGGCTTCGGTCGCGGGCCGGGGCTGCCGTACTTCGGCACCTTCGCCGAGACGAACGTCCGGCTCTACTCGGTCGACGACACCGGTCGACGGGCCGTCGTGTTCCGCTCGCTCGACGCGTCCCGACTCGTGCCGGTGCTGGTGGCACGGGCGACGCTGCGTCTGCCGTACCTCTGGTCGTCGATGCGGTTGGACCGCGGCGGCGACCGACTCACCTACCGGTGCCGGCGTCGCTGGCCCGGCCCCGCGGGTACGACGAGCCGGATGGCGGTCCGGGTGGGGGAGCCGATCGCCGACCCCACCCCGCTGGACCATTTCGTCACCGCCCGGTGGGGGCTGCACACCCGGGCGTACGGTCGCACGCTGCACCTGCCGAACTGGCATCCCCGCTGGCCGCTGTACCGGGCCGAGCTCCTACACCTGGACGACGGGCTGGTCGCCGCCGCCGGGCTGCCGGCGCCGGTTGGACCGCCGGTCAGCGTGCTCTACTCGCCCGGTGTCGGGGTGCGGTTCGGCCCGCCGGTGACGCTCCGGCGGCCCGGCTGAGCGCCGGGCCGCCGGATGCTCAGTAGCGACCGCCCTCGGGGGCGGGCAGCCCGTCCAGGTCGGCCAGTTCCTCGGCGCCGAGCTGCACGTCGCCGGCCGCGCAGTTGTCCACCAGGTACTTCGGCGTCTTGGTGCCGGGGATCGGGATGACCCGGTCGCCCTGGGCGATCACCCACGCGAGCGCGACCTGCGCGGGAGTGACGCCGGCCCGGTCGGCGATCTCCCGGACCCGGGCGACGATGGCCAGGTTGGCCCGCAGCGCGTCCTGCTGGAAGCGCGGCAGGCCGCGTCGGAAGTCGTCGGCCGGCAGGTCGTCGAACGACGAGAACCGGCCGGTCAAGAAGCCCCGGCCCAGCGGGGAGAACGGCAGGAAGGCGATGCCGTGCGCGACGCAGTACGGCAGCACCTCGGCCAGCGGGTCCCGGGTCCACAGTGACAGCTCGGACTGCACCGACGCCACCGGGTGCACGGCCTGGGCCCGCGCGATCTGGTCCACCGTCACCTCGGACAGGCCGATCTGGCGGGCCTTGCCCGCCGCGACGACCTCGGCCATCGCGCCCCAGGACTCCTCGATGGGCACCTCGGGGTCGACGCGGTGCAGCTGGTAGAGGTCGACATGGTCGGTGTTGAGGCGGCGCAGGCTGTCGTCGATCGCGGTGCGGATGTGCTCCGGACGGCCGTTGTTGCCGATCTTCGGCGAGTTGCCGGGGCCTCCGGTCAGGGACGTGGCCACCAGCCCGACCTTGGTCGCCAGGACGGCCCGCTCCCGGTGGCCGTCGGCCAGCGCCCGGCCGACCAGTTCCTCGTTGGTGTACGGCCCGTACACGTCGGACGTGTCGATCAGCGTGGCGCCCAGGTCCAGCGCCTGCCGGATCACCGAGATCGAGGTGTCGTCGTCGCGGGGGCCGGTGATGTCGTATCCGTGGCTCATGCCCATGCACCCGAGACCGATGACGCCGACCTCGGGCCCTGCACTGCCCAGCGTGGTGGTTCTCATGGGCACCACGCTACGACCGCCGTCCGCCTGCCGCCCGGCGGCATCCAGCGGCGGTCCAACCCGGTCAGAAAGAGTTCGGCGGCCGTGTCGAGGACGGCAGCGCCTGCTTCGACCACGGGGTGAGGGCCGGGCACGACCGGCCTCACCGGCAGGCTGACACCGCACAGACCAAGGAGTGGACCGATGACGAAGGTGACGACCGGGGCGACGATGTCGTTGGACGGCTACATCGCGAACGCCTCCCACGGCGGCTTCGAGCACCTCTTCCAGTGGTACGGCAGCGGCGACGTCGAGACCCCGACGGCCAACCCGGAGATGACGTTCCGGACGTCCGCCGCGAGCGCCCGCCACCTGCGGGACCTCACCGAACGTACCGGCGCGTTGGTCGTCGGCCGGCGGCTGTTCGACATGACCGGCGGGTGGGGCGGCCGGCACCCGATGGACGTACCCGTCGTGGTCGTCACGCACACCGTGCCGGAGGGCTGGGAGCCGGAGAACGATTCCTTCGTCTTCGTCACCGACGGCATCGCCAGCGCCATCGACCGCGCGAAGGCGCTCGCCGGTGACAAGGAGGTCGGCGTCAACGGTGGCACCATCGCGGCCCAGGTCGTCGAGGCCGGCCTGCTCGACGAGGTGCACGTCGACCTCGTCCCGGTCGTGCTCGGCGCCGGCATACCGCTTTTCGCCGGCCTGACGATCGCGCCGCTGCAACTCGACGGCCCCTTCCGTGTCGTCGAGGGCGACGGCGTCACGCACCTGGCCTACCGCGTACGCCCGGCGGCCTGACCGCCTCGGGGCCGGCCCGCCCGGGCCGGCCCCTCGCACCCGTACGCCAGCGTGCTTGATCGGAATTGGTGTGGCGCGCTGGTGCGCGTGTCGGGACACTGCCCCGGTGACCAGTTCCGCATCGCCTCGACTGCTTCGACCACCTGCGCTGCGGCCCGGCGATCTGGTCGTTGTCGCCGCGCTGTCCGGGCCGCTGCACGCGGCCTACGAGCCCGACCTCGCGCAGGCGGTGGTCGTGCTCGAGCGGATGGGGTTCCGAGTGCGGCGGGCGCCACTGCTCGACGCGGGGCGGCAGCGTTGGTGGAGCGCGGCCACCCCCGCGGAGATCGCCGGCGAATTCAACGGGCTCCTGCGGGATCCCGAGGTGCGCGCCATCATCGCGCACGACGGCGGTCAGACGGCGCTCGGCTACCTCGACCTGATCGATGTCGAGGCGATCGTCGCCGACCCCAAGCCGATCCTGGGCTTCAGCGACATCTCGCTGCTGCATCTGGTGCTGTACGCGCGTACGGGTCTGGTCGGGTTCCATGCCGACCTGGCCACGCCCGGCCTCGGTGGCGCGTGGCAGCGTGCCCCAGTGGCGCGCAGGGCAGAGTTGGAGAAGCTCTACTCGGCCCTGCTGACCGGCACGGAGCCGCTCGGCGCGCTCCCGACCGGCCCGTCCTGGGAGTGCTGGCGCCCCGGTCGCGTCGAAGGTCGACTCATCGGCGGGGTGATCAATCGCATCGCGCTGGTGCAGGCGACGCGGTACGCGCTGCCGCTGGACTGGTTCGACGGCGCGGTGCTGTTCTGGGAGGAGATGGGCGGCCAGGCGTCGTACGTGTGGAGCTATCTGCACGTGCTGCGGCACGCCGGCATCCTCGACCGGATCGCCGGCATGGTCGTGGGCGTTCCGCACGCGATCGACGGACTCGACACGCCCGATGCGTCACCGACGCTGCCCGAGCTGGTGCAAGACGTCCTCGGCGACCGTGAGATCCCGGTGCTGGGCAACGTCGAGTTCGGACACGCCGGCCCCAACCTGCCGATGCCGGTCGGCGTCCGCGCCGCCCTCGACGCGGGGCAGCGGACGTTGTCGCTGTTGGAACCGGCGGTACGGCCGCATGCGACGACCGGACCGGTCGGCTGAGACCAGCGGGCTCGGTGCGGCCATGGCGGAGCCGGCGTCCCGCAGGTATGCTCCGGCGTGATGATCACTTCCTCTCTCTTCAGATTGGGGGTCCGATCCGCGAACGGTGAGTGCTGATGCACTCCCGGGCCGCGGATGCGGATTCTCGACTGTCCTTCTGGCGGTGCGTGCGCGAGTTCGCCGTGCCGCCGCCCATGATCGAGCGTGCGACCGCTCGGCGTCTGGTCGGTGACTGGGCCGGAGCATGTGCCGCCGCCCGCGTCGACCCCGACATCAGCCTGCGTGCGGTCGCCGGCCGCCACGGACGGGAGCTGGCGGCCCGAGTCCGGGCCGACCTTCGCCAGCTGGCCCCGGATCTGCTGCGCTGGCACCTGCCGAGGGTCGCTCCCGACGGTCTGCTGCGCCCGAGCCTGATCGTCTCGCTGTCCCGGTACGGCCAGGAGCGGCCCGACGGCGGCGCGGTGCACCTCGTGGCCCGGACGCCACCGGCGTGGGCCGACGCCGGGCAGCGGATCAGCCTCGGGTTGTGGGACGGGACGCGCGACGGGTCCGGCGCACACCCCCACCCCGACCGGCGATTCCGGCTCGACCTGCACCGCCACCTGTGGGACGCGCGTCGGGCGGGTGAGTTGCGGGCTCGATCCGGTGCCGACCTGCTGCCGTGGGACACCCCACCCTCCGTCGTCCCCGAGAGGGGAGAGGCGGCGCAGACGTCCGGGCACGCGACCGACCGATGGGCGGCTGAGGCCGCGCTTCTGCTGCGCGCCGAGGGGCGTACCGGCGGGGCTGTCACGGTGCGGCTCGGCGGCGGGCGTCGGCTGGTCCTTGAGGTGACACCGGGCGGGCACGACGGGCCGCCTTCGGCACGGGTCTCCAGCTCGGGCGGGGCGGGGCTGCCGGTGCTGCCCGACGCGGCGACCTGGGTGCTGCCCGACCTGGCGCTGCTGCGTGCCGGGCTGATCGAGGCCGACCGGCTGCATCCGTTGGTCGCGTCGGCGCTGGTGCCCGAGCAGCCGGTGGCGACCGCCCCGGCCACGCCGGATCGGGCCGAGCTGCCGCGCGTGGTGCTGTGCCGGGGCGCCCACCATCGCATCGGTCTGGTCGACGGCGTGCTCACCGCGCTGGATCACGACGCGGCAGAGATCCGCCGGGAGGAGCTGCTGGCCGCGCTCACCGGGGCGCCGCTGCCCTGCCTGCGGGCGATCGACGAGGCACATCGACAGCCGGAGTGCCTGCCCGACGTGCGGGCTCGCCTCGACCACGGGGACACCGCCGGGGCGCTGGCCACCGTGGAGGCGCTGCTCGGCCCTCGGGCGCTGTTGCGTGCCGGGGCCCTGCGCGACGAACTCGAGACCGCCGCGCAGCGGCGGATCACCCACGGCCTGTTCCGGGCCGGCCTGATCGGGGCCGAGTCGGGCCCCACCGCCGCGGAACCCCGCCGCGCGGTCGCGCGACCCCGCCGCTCGCGGCACGCGACATATCGCTGACCGCGGTACGCCCCCACTTCACCCACCACGAACTCAAAGGTGATGACCATGTCTGCAACAAGTCCTCAGCTCGACGTCGCCGGAGACCTGCTCGCCCTGCTCGGCGCGACCACCACCGAACCCCGTTCCGACGACCAGTTGGCGGCCCTGACCCTGACCGTGGCCGCCGACCTGCCCGTACTCCTGTGGGGTGAGCCCGGCATCGGCAAGACGGCGGCTCTGACCCACCTGGCCACCACCCTGGACCTGCCCCTGACCACAGTCGTCGCGAGCGTCCACGAGCCGTCCGACTTCTCGGGACTGCCGATCATCGGCGCCGACCCGGCAACCCAGGGCGTCCCGATGGCCCCACCGGACTGGGCCGTGCGCCTGGTGCGGGCCGGTCGAGGGCTCCTGTTCCTCGACGAACTGTCCACCGCTCCGCCGGCCGTCCAGGCCGCCCTGTTGCGCCTCGTGCTGGAACGCCGCGTCGGTGCCCTGCGGCTGCCACCCGGCGTACGGATCGTCGCCGCCGCCAATCCACGCTCGTCGGCTGCCGACGGATGGGAACTGAGCCCGCCGCTGGCCAACCGCTTCGTCCACCTGCAGTGGACGCACGACCACGAGGTCGTCGTCCGCGGACTCGGCGGCACGTGGCCCCGCGCGGAGCTGCCCCGGCTCGACCCGGCGCTGCTGCCGGAGGCCGTCGCCTTCGCCCGCCGCGCGGTGTGCGGACTGCTGGCGGTGCGCCCGGATCTCGTGCACCGGCTGCCCACCACCGACGTCGCCCGGGGCGGGCCGTGGCCGTCGCCGCGCAGCTGGGAGATGGCGCTGCGGCTGACCGCCTTCGCGAGCGCCGCCGGCGTGTCCCGCGAGGTGCTGTCCACGCTGGTGCGGGGCACGGTCGGCGACGGTCCGGGGCTGGAGCTGCTGGCCAGCATGGACCGGATGGACCTTCCTGATCCGGAGGACCTGTTGGCCGACCCAGCGGCGGCCGTCCTGCCCGAACGGGGTGACCTGCGCCAGGCGGTGCTGGACGCCGTCGTCGCGGCGGTCCGCAACCGCCCGGAACGGTCACGGTGGGACGCCGCGTGGGCCCTGCTGGCCCGGGCTGTGGAGACCGGTGCGCCGGATCTGGTCGTGGTTCCCGCGACCACCCTCGCCACCCTGCGCCGCGAGGACTGGGACGTCCCCGACACGATCGAGCGCCTCGGCGGGGCGGTGTCGCTGTCCCGGCGAGCCGACCAGGCGGCAGCCCGCGTCGCGGGGGCCGCCGGGGTGCGACCGTGAGCGCCCCGAGCACGAGGCGGCTGGACGTCGACAAGCTGTACGCGGCCCGGCTGCACGCCGCCCGCGTACGGCCCTACCTGGCGACGGCGCTGTTCGCCCTGCACCCGGTGGCGTCCCCGCAGGTGCCGACGATGGCGGTGGACCGGCACTGGCGCTGCTACGTCTCGCCCGCGTTCGTGGACCGCACTCCCCTGGAGGAGTTGGCCGGGGTGTGGGTGCACGAGGTGTCGCACCTGCTGCGCGACCACCACGGCCGGGGTGACCGGGTCGCCCGGGCCCGAGGGCTGACCGGCCCGGGGGAGCGGCTGCGGATGAACATCGCCGCGGACTGCGAGATCAACGATGACGTGTTCGGTGACGGGTTGACGATGCCCGAGGGCGCCGTCCAGCCGGCGTCGCTCGGGCTCAACCCAGGGGAGCTGATGGAGGACTACCTGCGCCAGTTCGGGCTGGGACCGCGTACCCAGGATCTGGTCTGGCTGGACTGCGGCAGCGGTGCGGACGGGCTGGCGCGGCGGTGGGATCTGGGGCCGGACGGCGCGCACGGCCTCAGCGAGCAGGAGCGGGACGCGGTGCGGTACCGGGTGGCGGAGGGCATCACCGGGCACCCCGGTTCCATTCCCGGGGGGTGGCGGCGGTGGGCGGAGCAGGCGTTTCACCCGCCGCAGCCGTGGCGGGACCTGCTGGGCGCGGCGATCCGCTCCGCGGCGGTGGCCGCCGGGGTCGGCGCGGACCACACCTACGGGCGGCCGTCCCGACGGTCCGCCAGCCTGCCGGGTGTGATCCTGCCCAGCCTGCGCCGTCGACCTCCGACGGTCTGCGTCATCGTCGACACGTCCGGGTCGGTCAGCGACGCCGAGCTGGGCAGCGCGCTGCTCGAGGTGGCGGCGATCGGCCGGGCCCTGGGCGGCCGGCGCGACCTGGTGAGCGTGTTGCCGTGCGACGCGGCGGCGCGGGTCGTGCACCCGCTGTGCCGAGCGGAGGAGATCCCGCTCATCGGTGGCGGCGGCACGGACCTGCGCAGCGGCTTCGCGCGGGCGCTGCGGGCGCGCCCTCGACCGGACGTCATCGTGGCGTTGACCGACGGGCAGACGCCCTGGCCGTCCGCCCGCCCGACGTCGCGGACGGTGGTCGGCCTGTTCCCTCGGGGCCGGGCGTCGTGGAGCGAGGAGGAGGACCGCGCACCGAACACACCGCCGGAGTGGGCGCGGGTGGTGACCATCGGGGCGACCTAGAATCGACGTGTCTCACTGCTTTTGGCGGTGTGGGCTGGGGGCGACCACGAAGGGCGGTGCGGACGATGGGACCGGACGAGCGGCGACGGTTGTTCGAGCAGGCGCGGGAGCGTTCGGCGCGAAAGGACACCTGGGCGGAGGCGGACCGGTTGTGGGTCCGGGTGATCGAGGCGTACCGGGAGGCGGTGCGCGGTCCGGGGGCGGTCCGGGAGGACCAGCAGCAGTTGGCCCGGGCGCTGTGGCGGCACAGCATGCTGCTCTCGGCGCGCGGCAGGGCCGCCGACGGGATGGCGCCCGGCGGGGAGGCGGTGGTCGTCTTCGAGCGGGTGTACGACGCCGTGGCGGCCGAGGGCGGGAACGTGGCGGCGGCGCCCCGGGACGACGCCCTCGCCGAGCTGATCACCGCACTGGTGGACCTGGCCGAGGTCTCGTTCGCCGCCGGTCAGCCCGCCACGCGCCGGGACCTGCTGGAACGGGCCGTGACGGTGGGTCTGACCTCTGCCGGATCTCCGCCGTCCGCCGGGCCTCGCACCCGGGAGGCGATGGGCACGGCCTACCACAACCAGGCGACGGCGCTGCTGCACCGGCACCTCACGCGGCCGTCGTCGGGCGACGGTGCCCAGGAGGCGGCGCTGGCCGCGTCGCGGGCTTGCGAGCTGCGGCAGGGGCTGCTCGACCTGGCGCGTCCGCTGACCTTCTGGGAGATGGCCAACACCTACGGGGTGTACGCCCAGTGCCTGGTCCTGATCGGCGACCTCGACCGGGCGGCCATGGTGCTGTCGATGGGCAACCGCTTCGTGGAGACGCTGGGCCCGGCCGCCGCGGAGCCCGCCCAGAAGCTGCGGGTCGCGGCCGAGATGCTGGCCCGGGAGAAGGGTGGGTCGCGGGACGCGACCGGTTCGCGGCGTTGGGGCTGGCGGCGGGGTTGACCTGCCGAGCGGCGGGCATCGGCGCGCCCCGTCTTGCAGGACATCGTCGTTGATCGATACTGTGCGTGAAGGCGCCGCCCCGCCTCAGACCAGCACCGTCGAAGAGAAGCGGGTTCCGCATGCGCACACTGAGACTTGTCACGTCGCTGGCCGTCGCCGGCCTGCTCGCCGGCGCGGTGGCGATGATCGCCACGCCGGCCAGCGCGGCGACTGTTGTGTTCTCCGTGACCAACAACTGGGGCAGTGGCTATCAGGGCCAGGTCACCGTCACCAACGACACCTCCGCGCCGATCAGCAGTTGGCGGGTCGAGTTCGACCTGCCGGCCGGCACGAGCATCAGCCAGTCGTGGAACGCCCAGCAGGTGACCTCGGGCAACCACTACACCTTCAGCAACGTGTCGTGGAATGGCACCCTCGGGGCCGGCGCCTCGACGTCGTTCGGCTTCCTCGTCAACGGCTCCGGCACTCCGGTGAACTGCACCGTCAACGGCAACAGCGTGTCCTGCACCGGCGGCACACCGCCCACGACCCGGCCGCCCACCACTGCGCCACCGACCACCCCGCCGCCCAGCACTCCGCCGCCGACGACCGGCACACCCGTGCAGCGGTACGGGCAGCTGCGGGTCTGCGGCACCACGATGTGCGACAAGAACGGCGCGCGGGTGCAGCTGCGCGGCGTCAGCAGCATGTGGCTCAACTGGGAGACCGCTCCCTACGCCGAGAACCTCTCCGCGCTGACCTGGATGCGGGACAACTGGAACCTCCAGGTGATCCGCGCGGCGATGGGCGTGGAGCCCGCCGGGGCGTACCTCAGCGATCCGGGCAAGGCGCGGGCGCAGGTGGAGACGATCATCAACAACGCGGTCACCGCCGGGGTGTACGTGATCGTCGACTGGCACGCGCACGAGGCGCAGAACAACCAGTCCCAGGCGGTGGCGTTCTTCGGCGACCTGGCACGCCGCTACGGTCACCTGCCCAACGTCATCTGGGAGACGTGGAACGAGCCGTTGCAGTTCAGCTGGACCGGCGTCATCAAGCCGTACCACCAGGCGGTCGTGTCCGCGATCCGCGCCGCCGACCCGGACAACATCGTCGTGCTCGGAACGCCGACGTGGTCGCAGGACGTGGACGTCGCGGCGGCCAGCCCCGTCTCCGGCACCAACCTCATGTACACGCTGCACTTCTACTCGTGCACGCACGGCGCGTCACTGCGCGCCAAGGGCGACACGGCCATTCGGGCCGGCCTGGCGCTGTTCGTCACCGAGTGGGGCGCCAGCAACGCCGACGGTGGCCTCGACGGCCGGGCCTGCCTGCCGGAGGCGCAGTCCTGGATCGACTGGATGAAGGCGAACAACATCTCCTGGACCGCCTGGAAGCTCGACGTCGGCACCGACACCACCAACCTGCTCAGCCCGGGCGCGCCGGTGACCGGCGGGTGGAACAACTACCTGCACGGCCACGCGCCGTTCGTGGTGGCCAACATGAGGTGACCTGACCGCCTGATCACCTCCAGATCGCCGATGTCGGGGTATCCGGGCCAGTGGGATGCCCCGACATCGCCGATCCCGTGTCGATCACTCACGGGGCTGCCCTCGCCGGGGCGGTCGCTTCGGCAAGCGATATACCTGTCAGTCATATTCATACCTCTGAGGTATATCGCTCTCGACCAGATCCGATCCCCGACCGTCAGTTCAGGGTGTGCAGGCACGCCGGTACGCGGTAGCAGTGGTGGCGAAGGCCCGCTGGAAAGTGAGCGCGCAGGTTGGTGGCCGCGACCGAGCCCGGAGAGACCCCGCTGTCCGAAGAGGATCAGCGGTACGCCCGGTGCCGCCGTCGTCGACGCTGAGCCAACCCGGCCAGAACGGTGCGTCACCTTAACGCGCCGGAAACGCCCCCGGTACCAAGCGTGGGAACGCTCGTCGGACAGTCGAGAGCACCGACACGCGAACCGGGGTGACCATGGTCGACAACACCACGAACGCGGCGACCTTCGACGGGCCGGTGGGCCGGTCCGGCAACGGCCGGGCCGTGCCCACGTCCCGCCCCGCCCCGGCGGCGGTGCACGACGACCCGGCCGACCTTGCCACCATCGGCGTGGAGGAGGAGTTCCACGTCGTCGACCTGCACACCCGGGAGCTGGTGCCCCGGGCCGGGGAACTGCTCGACCGGCTGCCGGCCACGTCGTTCACCGCCGAGCTGCACCGCAGCGTGGTGGAGACCAACACCGCGGTCTGTCGCACCCTGGACGAGATCCGCGCCGAGCTGACCCGACTGCGCCAGTCGGCGGTCCAGGTCGCCGACCGGGCCGGACTGGGCATCGTGGCGGCCGGCACGGTGCCGCTGCGCGCCGACGGCGACCCGAGCGTCACCCCCACCTCGCGCTATCGACGGATGCTCGACGAGTACCAGATGCTCGCCCGGGAGCAGTTGATCTGCGGCGCGCAGGTGCACGTCGGGGTCTTGGACCGGGACCTGGCGGTGGCCGTCACCCGGCGGGTACAGCCGTGGCTGCCGGTGCTGCTCGCCCTGTCCACCAGTTCGCCGTACTGGATGGGTCAGGACAGCGGCTACGCCAGCGTCCGCTCGCTGGTCTGGCAGCGCTGGCCCACGGCCGGTGACCCGGGCGAGGTGACCAGCGCGGCCGACCACGAGGCCCTGGTCGCCGAGCTGATCTCCTCGGAGACCATCACCGACCCCGCCATGATCTACTTCGATGTTCGGCCGTCGGCGCACGTGCCCACCGTGGAGCTGCGCATCACCGACGCCAACGCCGACGTGGAGACCATCGTCCTGCTCACCGGGCTGTTCCGGGCGCTGGTGCGTCGGGAGGTCGCCGCCCTGCGCGCCGGCGTCGAGCGCACCGCCGTGCGGCCGCCGGTGCTGCGCGCCGCCGTGTGGCGGGCCGCCCGCTCCGGGCTGGAAGGCGACCTGCTCGACCTGCCCCGCTCGGCCCGGCCGGTGCCGGCGGCCGAGGCGGTCAACCGCCTGGTGACCGACCTGCGCCCGCAGTTGGAGGCGACCGGTGACGCCGAGCAGGTCCGCGAGCTGACCCGGTACGCGCTGGAGCGCGGCAGCTCCGCGGCGCGGCAGCGGCGGGCGTACGAGCGGCGGGGCCGGTTGGCCGACGTGGTCGACCTGCTGCTCGACGAGACGCGGGGCCGGGTGCGTACGCCCCTGCCCGGTGTGCCGCCACCGCCCGCGCTGTCCGCGTACGCCGACGCCGGCGACGAGGTCTTCGGCCCGGACGGGCCGGCGCCGACGTTCCGTCCGCTGCTCGCCGCCCTGCGCACCCTCGGCGCCGCTGGCCTGCGCCAACGCGAGCACGACCGGGACGAGGAGCAGCGCGCCCGGGGCGTGACGTTCAGCGTGGCCGGTGAGGCCAGCACCCGGCTCTTCCCGGTCGACCTGGTGCCCCGGGTCGTGCCCGCCGACGACTGGCGGGCGCTGCGCGCCGGCCTGGTGCAGCGCGCCCGCGCGCTGGACGCGTTCCTGCGCGACGTGTACGCCGACCGGGCGGTGGTCGCCGACGGGGTCGTCCCGGCCTGGGTGGTGGAGTCCTCGCCGGGGCTGCGCCCGACCGGTGCGCTGATGAGCCGGCGCGGCGCGCGGGCCCAGGTGTCCGGAACCGATCTCGTCCGCGACCCAGCCGGCGGCTGGTACGTACTGGAGGACAACCTCCGGGTTCCCTCGGGCATCGGCTACGCCGTGCAGAACCGCCGGCTCACCCGGGCGGTGCTGCCCGAGCTTCCGGTGCCCGATGACCTGCTGCCCGCCGACGAGACACCCGCGATGCTGCACCGGGCGCTGCTCGCCGCCGCCCCCGCCGCCGCCGACGACCCCGCCGTGGTGGTGCTCAGCAGCGGCCCGGGCGACCCGGCCTGGTTCGAGCACCGGCTGCTCGCCGACGAGATGGGCGTGCCGCTGACCGAGAGCAGCGACCTGCTGGTGTCCGACGGCCGCGTCCACCTGGTCCGGGAGGGCCGCCGCAGCCAGGTCGACGTGCTCTACCTGCGGATGGACGAGGACGCGTTGCTGCACGCCCCGGGCGCCGACGGCGTGCCGCTGGGCTGGCCGCTGCTGGCCGCGGTGCACGCCGGGCGGCTCACGCTGGCCAACGCGCTGGGCAACGGCGTCGGCGACGACAAGGCGTTGTACGCGTACGTGCCTCGGCTCATCGAGTACTACCTGGGGGAGAAGGCGCTGCTCGGCGACGTGCCGACGTACCTGTGCGGGCTGCCCGAGCAGCGCGCCGAGGTGCTGGGCCGGCTCGACGAGCTGGTGCTCAAGCCGGTCGACGGGTACGGCGGGGACCGCGTGGTGATCGGCCCGCGTGCCGAGGCCGAGGAGCTGGACGCCGTCCGGGAGCAGATCCTCGCCGCGCCGCACCGGTGGATCGCCCAGGAGGTGGTGGCGCTCACCACCCACCCGGTCTTCGACGGTACGGCGCTCGCGCCGCGCCACGTCGACCTGCGGGCCTTCGTGTTCCTCGGCGAGACGGCCGAGGTGGCCCCGGTGGCGCTGACCCGGGTCGCGCCGGCCGGCAGCATGATCGTCAACTCGTCGCGGGGCGGTGGGTCGAAGGACACCTGGCTGCTCGGCGGAGTCGAGCAGCCCTCGGCGTAACTCACGCTTGATGAAGATGTCATCGGGACGCAACCCGGTCCGCCAAGCCTGGACCGGTCAGCGGCCCGAGCGGACCGAGCCGATGAGAGGTGTGTGCCATGTGCGGTATCGGAGGCGAGTTCCGCCTCGACGGGGCGCCACCGGATCTGGCGGCGCTGGAACGGATGCTCCCGGGCCTGTCCTCCCGGGGCCCGGACGGCGAGGGGCGGTGGCAGCACGGCCCGGCGGCGTTGGTGCACCGCCGGCTGCGCATCATCGACCTGTCCGACGCGGGCGCCCAGCCGATGGTCGATCCCGAGCTGGGCCTCGCCATGGTCTTCAATGGCTGCATCTACAACTACCGCGAGCTGCGCGACGAGCTGACCGCCGCCGGCTACTCCTTCCGGTCCACCTCGGACACGGAGGTGATCCTCAAGGCGTACCACAGGTGGGGGACGGCCTGCGTCGAGCGGTTCTACGGGATGTTCGCGTTCGCCCTGGTGGAGCTGGCCACCAACACCCTGGTGCTGGCGCGCGACCGGCTCGGCATCAAGCCCCTCTACCTGGCCGAGACGCCGGGCCGGATCCGCTTCGCGTCGACCCTGCCGGCGCTGCTCGCCGCCGGTGACGTGGACACCGACCTCGACCCGGTGGCGCTGCACCACTACATGAGCTTTCACTCGGTGGTGCCGCCACCGCGCACCATCCTGGCCGGCGTCCGCAAGCTGCCCCCGGCCACGGTGCGGGTGATCACCGGCGACGGCCGCAGCACCGACACCGTCTACTGGCGACCGGAGTTCACCCGCGTTGCCGCGCCGGCCATGTCCCCCGACGAGTGGCAGGAACGGATCATGGCGGCGCTGCGCACCGCCGTACGCCGCCGGATGGTCGCCGACGTGCCGGTAGGGGTGCTGCTCTCCGGCGGCCTGGACTCCAGCCTGATCGTCGCCCTGCTCGCCGAGCAGGGCCAGACCGGGCTCGCCACCTTCAGCATCGGCTTCGAGGCGGCGGCGGGGGAGAGCGGCGACGAGTTCCACTACTCCGACCTGGTGGCCCGCGAGTACGCCACCGACCACCACCAGATCCGCATCGGCGCGGCCCGGTTCGTGCCCGCCGTGCACGAGGCCATCGCGGCCATGAGCGAGCCGATGGTCAGCCACGACTGCGTGGCGTTCCACCTGCTCTCCGAGGAGGTCGCGCAGCGGATCACGGTGGTGCAGTCCGGGCAGGGCGCCGACGAGATCTTCGCCGGCTACGACTGGTACCCGCCGATGGCCAACGTGGCCCGCGCGGACGCCGTCGAGGCGTACGCCCGGGTGTTCTTCGACCGTCGCCACGACGCGCTCGCCGGTCACCTGGCGCCCGAGTGGATGCTCGACCACGACGCGAGCCTGGAGTTCGTCACCGCCCACTTCGGCGCGCCGGGGGCGGACACCGCGCTCGACGCGGCGCTGCGCCAGGACAGCCTGGTGATGCTTGTCGACGACCCGGTCAAGCGGGTCGACAACATGACGATGGCGTGGGGGCTGGAGGCCCGGGTGCCGTTCCTCGACCACGAGGTCGTCGAGCTGGCCGCCGCCTGCCCACCGGCGCTCAAGCTGGCCCAGGGCGGCAAGGGCGTGCTGAAGGCCGCGAGCCGGGGCATCGTGCCCGACGAGGTGATCGACCGGCCGAAGGGATACTTCCCGGTGCCCGCCATCCGGCACCTGTCCGGCCCGCTGCTCGACGACGTCCGTGACGCGCTGACCGCGCGGCCGGCGCGCGAGCGCGGCCTGTTCCGCAAGGACTACCTGGAGGAGTTGCTGGACGCGCCGAACGCCCGGCGGACCACGCTGGGCTCCAACGCGCTCTGGCAGCTCGGGCTGCTGGAGCTCTGGTTGCAGCGGATCGGGGTTTAGATGAGCGTACGGATCGAGGTGCCGCGCCGGGTCCGACCCGTGCGCCACCGGCCGGCGGTGACCCCGCCCCCCGGCGAGGACTTCGCGCCCGCGCCGTCGCCGGACGGCCGACGGGTGGCGTACCTGTCCGACCGGGCCGGAACCCCGACCGTCTGGGTCCGCGACGTCGACGCCGCCGAGGCCGTCGCGCTGCCCAGCGGCGACGCACCGGTCCTTTCGGTGAGCTGGTCCCCGGACGGGCAGTGGCTGGCCTGCGTCGTCGCGCCCGGCGGCGCCCCCCGCACCGAGCTGTGGGTGCTGCGCCCGGACGGCACGCAGCGCCGCCAGGTCGCCGGGTTCGGCCGCCGCAGCGCCGCCCTGGCCGGTTGGCTGCCCGACGGCGCGCTGCTGGCGGTCACCGAGACCGCCGACCGCGGTGCCGCCGTGCTGGTCGACGCGGGCACCGGGCACCGGCGGGTGCTCGCCGAGGGCGACCTGCTCACCCTCCTGGACGTCAGCCCGGACGGCGGCTCGGCCCTGCTGCGTCGCGGTCCGCGTAACGCCCGTTGGCTGGAGCTGCTGGACGTGGCCACCGGCGACCAGGTGCGGCTGATGCCGGACACCGGCCGGGGCAGCACCGACCAGGGCTGGTTCGGCCCCGACGGGACGAGCGTGCTGGCGCGTACCGACGCGTACTCGGAGCTGGCCGCGCTGGTGCGCGTCGACCTCGCGCGACCGGCGCTGGCCCCGACGCGGCTCGCGGAACGTCCGGACGCCGAGTTGGAACACGTCGCGCTCAGCGCCGACCGGCGACGTGCCGCGCTGCTCTGGAACACCTACGGCGGGCGCAGCGAGCTGAGCCTGCTGGATCTCGCCAGCGGCGTGCAGCGGGCCGTCGCCGCCCCGGGCGAAGTGCTCGACGGCGCCGTCTTCGCCGCCGACGGCAACCTGCTCTGCGTCACCGCGCAGGGGCCGGTGCAGCCCCGGGAGGTCTGGCTTGTCGATCCGGCGACCGGCACGCCCCGCCCGCTGCGGCCGGACACCGGTGCCGCGCGTACGGGCCACAGCGGTGTCGCCCCGCAGCTTGTCGACCTGCGCGCGCGCGATGGGTTGCCGCTGTCCGGCTGGCTCTACCGCCCGCCCGGTCCGGGCCCCTGGCCGACCGCGATCAGCCTGCACGGTGGCCCCGAGGCGCAGGAGCGTCCCGGCTACAACCCGCTGTTCCAGGCCCTCGTCGCGCAGGGCGTCGCGGTGTTCGCGCCCAACGTGCGCGGCTCGTCGGGCTTCGGCCGCACCTTCGTCGCCGCCGACAACCTCGCCGGCCGCTACGGGGCCATCGCCGACGTGGCGGCGTGCGCCGACCACCTGCTCGACAGCGGTGTCGCGATCCCGGGCCGGCTCGGCTGCCTGGGCCGCTCCTACGGCGGCTACCTGGTCCTCGCGGTGCTGGTGAACTTCCCGGGGTTGTTCGCCGCGGGCGTGGCCGAGTGCGGCATCTCCGACTTCCGTACGTTCTACGCCGGCACCGAGCCGTGGATCGCCGCCGCCGCCGTCAGCAAGTACGGCGACCCGGTACGCGACGCCGACCTGCTGCGGGACCTGTCGCCGATGACCCACATCGACAAGCTCGACGTGCCGGTGCTGCTCATCCACGGCGCCAACGACACCAACGTGCCGGCCGGCGAGTCGGCCCAGGTGGCGCAGGCCCTCGCCGCGCGGGACGTCCCGCACGGGCACCTCGTGCTCACCGGCGAGGGGCACGACTTCCTCGCCCGCGACAACGCCGAGACGGCGCGTACGGCCACCACCGCCTGGCTCACCCGGCACCTCGCCGTGACGCCGGCCACCCTCGGCTGAGGCGTTATCCTGCGCCGGTGGACGTCACGGAGCAGGGTGAGCGGCTGGCCGCCGACCTGAGCCGGTGGCTGACCGACGTGACCTTCGTTGACCTGGACACCGACGACGTGACCGCGCGGATCATCGACGCGGTGGTGCGGTGGGGGCAGGAGCACCGCTGGCGGGTCTACCGGCGCGCGCCCAGCGTCGTACCGCTGCCGCCGCCGATGCAGCAGCGGCACTCCGTCCTCGACGTGGCGTGCGCCCGACCGGACGGCCCGCCGGTGGTGATCGAGGTCGACCACACCGACCGGGCGCGTACGGTGCAGAAGCTGACCGCCGAGGCGGACGCCGGCCGGATCCCGATCTGGGTGCGCTGGGGCGTCGGCCGCTTCACCGCGCCGCCACCGCCGGTGCGGATGGTGACCGTCGAGGTGACCCGCCGCGCCGGGCCGGCCGGGCGCGGACGCCTGCACAGCCGCACCGGCGACCGGCCCGCGCCGGCGCACTCGCCCGGCGGCGGCACGGCGGCCCCGCAGGCGCTGCCGATCCCGCTGACCGACCCGCTTTCGGACCCTCGCAAGGGCACCTGAAGCGAATCGTAAGCGGAGGCCGGCAGTGTTCCGGGTGTCAGCAGAACACGACAGACACCCAGGAGATTCCGATGCGCAAGCTCATCAACTCGACCTACCTCACCCTCGACGGCGTCATCGAGAACCCGATGTGGACCGCGCCCTACTTCGACGAGGAGGCCGCCGCCTTCGCCGGCTCGCAGACCGAGGACGCCGACGCGCTGTTGATGGGCCGGGCCACCTACGACGGCTTCTCCCAGGCCTGGCCGACGATGGACGAGAGCGACCCGAGCACCGGCGCCGCGTTCTTCAACAACGTCAAGAAGTACGTCGCCTCGACCACCCTCACCAACCCCACCTGGAACAACACGGAGGTGCTCCAGGGGGACCTGGTCGAGGCGGTCGCGAAGCTCAAGGCCCAGGACGGCAAGGACATCATCCAGTACGGCTACGGCTCGGTCACCGCCCAGCTGGTCAAGGCGGGCCTGATCGACGAGGTCCGGTTCTGGATCCACCCGGTGCTGGAGGGCGGCGCCAGCCTGAGCACGCCGCTCACCGACGTGAAGGCGACGTTCGAGCTGATCGACACCCGGGTGCACAAGAGCGGCGTGATCGTCGCCTCGTACCGGCCGAAGTCGGCGAGCTGAGCGGCGAGCTGAGCGGCTGAGCGGCGGTCAGAGCTGGGCCCGGGCCTCGCCCGGGCTCAGCTTCGCGCCCTCGGCGACCAGCGCGTCGAACCGTTCCCGGCCGAGCACGGCGAGCACCCGCTCGGTCACCCGGTCGGTGTCGTCGCGCTCCGCCGGCGCGGCCGGAATGCCGCCGGCCTGCCGGGCGGCGGCCGCGGCGCCGAGCAGCCGGGCCGCGACCTCGGGCGAAGGCACCGCCGACGCCATCCCCTCCAGCGGGCCGAGCACATCGCGCGCGGTGGCCATCGCCTCGGCGACGTCGAAGGCCTCGACGTGCAGGGCCAGCGCGGCGGCGGGTTCGCCGCTCTGCTCGACCGCGTAACCCAGCTCCACGAGGACCATCGGCAGGTAGAGCGCCGGCTGGGCCTCGTTGCGCCCCTGCTCGGCGAGGCGGGTGAGGTGGGTGGTGGCCAGGTCGAGCTTGCCGTCGCGGCGGGCGGCGAAGCCGAGGCCGAGCTCGGCAAAGACGATCGCGCTCGGCGAGCCCTGCTCCACCGCCAGCTGGTACGCGCGCTCGGCCAGCTCCCGGGCCTGCGCGTAGTCGCGGGTCTGCACCGCGAGCCAGGCCAGCCAGGACAGCTTGCCGGCCACGTGCGGCCACAGCCCCAGCTCCTCGGCCCAGCGCAGCCCCTCCCGGTGCAGGGCCGCCGCGCGCTCGTACTCACCGCGAATCTCGGCCAGCCCACCCACCCAGTCGCTCGCCTGGAGGCGGCCCCACCGGTCATCCACCTCGGCGAACAGCGCGGTGCTGCGCGTCGCTGCGCTCTCCAACGCGGCCAGGTCACCGGCGGCGTGCGCGATCATGGCCCGGGAGCTGAGCACCGCGGCCTCGGTCCACGGATCGGTGGCGGCGGTGGGCAGCAGCTCCGACGCCAGCGGCAGGTCACTGCTCTCGAGTACCGCGTTCGCCGCGAACCAGACGGCTCGGGCGTCGGTGACACCGGCCAGGGCGGCGCGCACCTCGGCCGCCGGGATCTGCTCGCCCTGCAACAGCGCGAAACCGATCCGCCAGGCTGCGGCGCGGCTCTCCTGCGTCGGATCGCCAGGCGTCGCGAGGGCTCGCCGCGCCTCGCTGAGCCGGCCCCGCAGGTACCAGTACCAGCTCAGCGCGACGGCCAGCCGCAACCCGCCGCCGTGCACCAGCGCCGCGCGCAGGTTCACCGTCTCCGCGTCGAGCAGCGCCAGCCACCGCTGCTGGTCGGGGCCGCGCAGCTGCGGGTCGGCCTGTTCGGCCAGGTCGGAGTAGTACGCGGCGTGCCGCGCCCGGGTGGCGTCGGCGTCGAGCAGGTGGTCCAGGCAGAACGCGGCGACCGACTCGAGCAGCCGGTAACGGGGGCTGGTGCCGGAGTCGTCCAGCACCACCAGCGACCGGTCCACCAGGCGAGCCAGTGTGTCGAGGTCGGTCCGGCAGACGAACTCGGCCGCCTCCGGGGTGCAGCCGTCGCCGAACACCGCGAGCCGGGCCAGCACCGCGCGGTCGGCGTCGTCGAGCAGGTCCCAGCTCCAGCCGATCACCGCGGTCAGCGTCCGCTGTCGCGGCGGCACGTCGCGCTGCTGCGTGGTGAGCAGCCGGAACCGGTCGTCGAGCCGGTCCACCACACCCCGCAGACCCAGCGCGCGGACGCGGGTCGCGGCCAGCTCCAACGCGAGCGGCAGGCCGTCCAGGCGACGGCAGAGCTGGGCGACCGCCGGCGCGGTGCGTTCGTCGAGACGGAAACCGCGGTGCTGGGCGGCGGCACGGGCGGCGAACAGCCGGGCCGCCGCCGAGCGCCGCACCGCGTCCGGGTCGCTGTCCGAGGGCAGCGACAGCGGGGGTACCTCCCAGAGCAGCTCCCCGGTCAGGCCGAGCGACTCCCGGCTGGTGGCCAGCACGTGCACCCCGGGCGCGTCGCGCAGCAGCCGGGCCACCAGCGCGGCGACCGGCTCGATGACGTGTTCGCAGTTGTCCAGCACGAGCAGCAGGTGTCGCGCCCGCAGCGCCGCGACGAGTCGATCGGTGGCCGACAGGCTGGTGCCGGCGGCCTCGCGGGCGTCCAGCGCGCCGAGCACCTGCTCGGCGACGCCCGGGTCGCCGGCCGGCAGCGGCGCCAGCTCGACCAGCAGAACGCCGTTCGGAAAGGACTGGCCGCGGGCGGTCTCGGTGGCCAGCCGGGTCTTGCCGACGCCACCCGGCCCGATCAGCGTGACCAGGCGCTGCGCGGGCAGCAGGGCCCGCAGCTCGGTCAGCGCCTCGGCCCGGCCGACCAGCTCGTCGAGCTGGGCCGGCAGGCTGTTGCGGATGATCGCGGCCTTCGGCGGCGCGCTCAGGCCGGCGTCCTGTTCGAGGATCCTGCGGTGCAGGGCGACCAGTTCGGGGCCGGGGTCGAGGCCCAGCTCGTCGGCGAGCCGGTCCCGCAGGTCGGCGTAGCTGTCCAGGGCCTCGGACTGGCGACCGGCCGCGTACAGCGCGCGCAGCTGCACCGCCCGCAGGCCCTCGCGCAGCGGGTGTCGGGCCACCAGCTCGACCAGGTCGGCCGCGACCAGGTCGTGTTCACCCCGGGCCACCCGCGCCTCGGCGAGCCGCTCGTGCACGGCGAGGCGCTGCTCGGCGAGTCGGGTCGCCTCGGCGCGGACAAACTCGGCGTCGGCCACGTCGGCGTACGCCTCGCCCCGCCACAGCCCGAGGGCCTCGGTCAACCGATCGACGTCGGTGTGCCGGGCCAGCTCGGCGAACCGGTCGGCGTCGACCGTGTCGGCCCGCAGCAGGTAGCCGGGAGCCCGGGACTCGACCAGGTCGCGGGCGCCCGGCTCGGCGTCGTTGAGCGCCTTGCGCAGCTGCGACACCCGCACCTGGAGCGCGCCGGCCGGGTTGGCAGGGGAGTCGTCCCCCCACAGGTCGTCGATCAGGCGGTCCGCCGAGACCACCTGGTTGCGGTTGGTCAGCAGGTCCGCCAGGAGGGCGCGCACCTTGGTGCCGGGCACCACCACCGGCTCGCCGGCGTCCGTCGTGACGGCGAGCGGCCCGAGCACCCCGAACTGCACGGCGGACATCTTAGCGCCGGTAAGACGACCTGAAGCAGACCGTAAGCGCGCCGGCGCACCGTGTGGGCATGGAGATCTATCACGAGACACATGGCAGTGACGGGGGCCGGCCGCTGGTGCTCATCCACGGCGCGCTCTCCGGCATCGGCACCTCGTTCGGCACGATCCTGCCGTTCCTGGCGAAGTCGCGGCGGGTGATCGCCGTGGAGTTGCAGGCGCACGGCCACACCCCGGACGTCGACCGTCCGCTGACCGTGGAGCACTTCGCCGCCGACGTGGTCGAACTGCTCGACCGGTTGGGTGTCGAGCGGGCGGACGTCTTCGGCTGGAGCATGGGCTCGGCGGTGGCGCTGCGCCTGGGCACCGACCACGCCGAGCGGGTCGGGCGGCTCGTCCTCGCCTCGGTGAGCTTCGACGAGGACGGCCTGCACCCCGGGCTGCTCGACGGGATCCAGGACCTGCAACCGGAGCATCTGCACGGCTCGGAGTTCCACGAGGAGTACCTGCGAACCGCGCCCGACCCGGCGGGCTGGGCCACCCTGGTCACCAAGATGAAGGTCCTGGACGCGAAGCTGCCCCGGTGGACGCCCGAGCAGATCCGGGCCCTGGCCGCGCCCGCCATGATCGTGCTGGCCGACTCGGACATCGTCCAGCCCGAGCACGCGGTACGGATGTTCCGGCTGCTCGGCGGCGGGGTGCCCGGCGACCTGACCGGTCTGCCGGCCTGCCGGCTGGCCATCCTGCCGGGCACCACCCACACCACGATCCCGCAGCGCGCCGA
Source organism: Micromonospora sp. NPDC047557 (assembly GCF_043205095.1). NCBI lineage: Bacteria > Bacillati > Actinomycetota > Actinomycetes > Micromonosporales > Micromonosporaceae > Micromonospora > Micromonospora sp. NPDC047557. The sequence goes on from NZ_JBIDDK010000010.1 coordinate 212,873, forward strand.
CTGGCTGGCCCCGATGATCGACGAGTTCCTGGCCGAGCCGGTGCCAGCCCGGTGACCCAGATGAGCGGGTGGGTTACTGCTGTTCGGGGGAGCGTCGGAGCCACAGCCAGACGCCACCAAGGCCGCACGCCACGCCGAGAACCACGACCGCCGTTCGTGCCGCCAGCGGGGCGTCGTCCAGGAACGGCGCGGCCTTCGAAGCGGCCAGGCTGAGCAGTGCGACTACCAGCAACAGTCCTGCGATGATCCGATCACGCGTCATGGTTGCTTTGTATAGCAGCAACACGCCCAAGCCCTTCGATGCGCCTCCCACGGCGATCTTGCACTTTCTGCGGTGATATAAGGCGCGAAAGCCGCGTGACAGCTGCACAAAGTGCAAGATCGCGGGAGGCGCGGGGTTCAGGGGTGGAAGGCCTGACGGTAGGCGGTGGGGGTGGCGGCGAAGGCCCGGCGGAAGTGGGCGCGCAGATTGGTGGCGGTGCCCAGCCCGGTCCGTCGGGCCACCTCGTCGATGGTGACCGTGCCGTCTTCGAGCAGGCCACACGCCGCACGAAGTCGTTGCTGCGTCAGCCATGCCTGCGGGCTCATGCCGAAGCGCCGCCGGAAGTTGCGGTGCAGCGTACGGGTCGACTGGTGGCCGCGCCGGGCCAGGTCCCCGACCGTCAGTGGCAGGTGCAGGTGGGCGGTCGCCCATTCGGTGACCACGGTCAGGTCAGCGGCATCGGTGGGTTGGAGGGGAATGAACTGCGCCTGACCGCCGGCCCGGTGCAGGGGAGTGACCATGACCCGGGCGCGCTCGATGGCCGCCGTCTGGCCGTGGTCCCGGCCGACCAGGTAGAGGCACAGGTCGAGGCCGGCGGCCAGCCCGGCGCTGGTCAACACCTGTCCCTCGTCGACGTACAGCGCGTTCGCGTCGACGGTGACCGCGGGGTGTTCGCGGGCCAGCGCCTCGGCGTGGGCCCAGTGGGTGGTGGCCCGCCGGCCGTCGAGCAGCCCGGCTTGGGCGAGCGCGAACGCGCCGGTGCAGATCGACGCGACACGAGCACCCCGTTCGTAGGCGGCGACCAGGGCGTCGAGCGCTCGGGCCGGCGCGGGTCCGCGCCGGAAACCGGGCACGATGACGGTGTCCGCGGTGCGCACGGCGTCAAGGTCAGCGTCGACGGTCATGCCGAGTCCCGCCGTCGTGGTCGGCACGGCGCCGCCGTCCGGGGAGCACACGACAGTCGCGTACCGGCCCTGGCCCTCGTGACCGAAGACGTGCGTCGCGATGGTCAGGTCGAAAGCGACGACGGGCGGTAGGGCGAGCACGGCGACCCGGTGCGTGGCGGATTGCTTGTGCACAGGGGCAAGAATGCCACTCGTCAGGCGGACGACCGGACGAGATCCTGGCCTGGTGCGAATAGAGATCGTGGTTTTCGACGGCTTCGACGAGCTGGACGTGTTCGGACCCTTCGAGGTGCTGGCGATGGCGGGCTTCTCCGTCGAGCTGGTCGCCGTCGAGCAGCCGGGACCGGTACGCAGCATGCGGGGCGTGAACCTGCACGTGCCAACGGTGCTCGGGCAGGCCGACGGCATCGTCGTACCGGGCGGTGGATGGCTGAACCGGGCCGCTGCGGGGTCCTGGGCGCAGGCGCAGCACGGGGTGCTGCCTGCCCGGCTGGCCGCGCTGGCCCCCTCGACGCGCTGGATGGCATCGGTGTGCACCGGCAGCCTCCTGCTCGCCGCCGCCGGACTGTTGACCGGCCGGCGCGCGACCACCAACCGCAACGCGTACGAGGAGTTACGGGCGTACGGCGTCACCGTCCTCGATCAGCGGGTGGTCGACGACGGCGACCGCATCACCGCAGGCGCGCTCTCCGCCGGGCTGGATCTGGGCCTGTGGATCACGGAACGCGAGATGGATGCTGCCACCGCGGACCGGGTCGCCGCGACGATCGAGTACCAGCGAGCGGTCGGAACCGCCGGCGGGTGAGAGTGGCCGACGCGCCGCACCCCCTGGGGGTACGCGACGCGGCGGTGGGCGCAGCCGGCGGCCGGCGGTGACCCTCGGTCACCTCCGTGAGGGCGGATGCGGTGGTGAGCGGTATTCCTCAGAGTCATATTCATACCTCTGAGGAATACCGCTCAACAGCACATCGACACGACAGTCGGCCACAGCGGATGACCGGCGCCCCTCGCCGCAGCCCCAGCCCCGTCGTGAGTGAGGACTTACTCGTCTAGAGGGCGGCGGACTCTTGCCAGCATTCGGCGTACGCCGAGCACGTGGCCGCCGGACCGGAGTAGCAGCTGCCGGTAGAGGCCGCCGGCCAGGCCGGGGAAGGCCGCTCGCGTCTCCGCTCGCAGGCGGGTCCGTCCCGGCTCGACCGGTTCGAGGCGGAAACTCAGCGCGTACGTCGAGAACCGGTGGCTGCCCCTCAGCGTCAGCTCCCGGGCGGGGTGCGCGGTGGTCACGTGGAAGCCGGGGAGGGTCGAGCCCTCGGCGAGGGGCCGTGGCCCGGACGCGACGGGGTCGGCGGCGCGCACCAGACGGGCGTACGCGCTCACGGCTGTCCCGTCGAACGTCTCCTGCACCACGTGGAGGAGGTGGGGCCAGACCTCGTGCGGTTCGGCGGCGATCACAATGGCGTGTTCGTCCACCCTGGGCAACGAGTCGATCCGCATGGGCGCCTCCCCGCGTCACGGCTCATTCTCGCCTCCACCGTGGACATCGTCCACGGTTGGGGCATGGCGTACGGGGCGTTCACCGGGTAGAAACGGGTTTCAGAGAGCGCTCTCACCACCCAGCTACCGGGAGCACCGTCCCGTCAGCGGATAGGACGAACCACATGACGAGCCCGTCCCGACGTACCCTCATCCTTGCCCTGCTGGTGACCGCCGCCGTCACCATGACCAGCACCGCGGCCAGCGCCGGCCGCCCCACGCACAGCGCGCCCGACTTCGGGCCGAACGTGACGATCTTCGACCCGACCATGCCGGTCAGCGAGATCCAGCAGACCCTCGACGCCGCGCACGCCCGCCAGGTCGACAACGAGATGGGCACCGAGCGGCACGCCTACCTGTTCAAGCCGGGCGCGTACGGCACGGCCGAACAGCCGTTGCAGGCCAAGGTCGGCTACTACACGGAGGTCGCCGGCCTGGGCGCGTCGCCCACCGACGTCGCCGTCAACGGCAAGATCGAGGTCTACAACCGCTGCCTGGCCGACGGCGGCACCGGCAACTGCCTCGCGCTTGTGAACTTCTGGCGCACCCTGTCCAACCTCTCGCTCACCGTCAACGCCGCCGGCCAGGACGGCTGCCGGTCGACGGCGAACTTCTGGGCGGTGTCCCAGGCGGTCTCGATGCGCCGGCTGAACATCACCGGCGGTGGGCTGTCCCTGATGGACTACTGCACGGCCGGCCCGCAGTACGCCAGCGGCGGCTTCATCGCCGACTCACGGCTGCCGGCCACCACCAACGGCTCCCAACAGCAGTGGCTCACCCGCAACAGCGAGGTCGCCGGGTGGTCCAACGCCGTGTGGAACCAGGTCTTCGCGGGCGTCGAGGGCGCACCGGACGACGCCACGTTCCCGGACCCGCCGTACACCACCCTCGACACCACGCCGGTGAGCCGGGAGAAGCCGTACCTGTACGTCGACGGCAAGGGCCGCTACAACGTGCGGGTGCCGGCGGCGCAGCGCGACAGCCGGGGCGTCTCGTGGGCGAACGGGATGACCCCCGGGCGGACCATCGGGATCGACGACTTCTTCATCGCGAAGCCGTCCGACCCGGTTCGCGTGATCAACAGCCAGCTCGCGCGAGGCAAGCACCTGCTGCTCACCCCGGGCGTCTACGACATCGCCCGGAGCATCGAGATCCGACGCGCCAACACGGTGGTGCTCGGCATCGGCCACGCCACCCTCACGGCGGTGAACGGCGCCGTCCCGCTGGACGTGGCGAACGTCCCCGGTGTCATCGTCGCGGGCGTCACGATCGACGCCGGCACCGTCGAGTCGCCGGTCCTGCTGCGGGTGGGCCGGCAGCACGGGCACGACGCCAGCAGCCCGGCCAACCCGACCACGCTGTCCGACGTCTACTTCCGGGTCGGCGGCCCGCACATCGGCCGCACGAACACCGCCCTGGAGGTCAACAGCGACAACGTGCTCATCGACCACACCTGGGTGTGGCGCGGCGACCACGGCGTCGAGGGCTTCACCGAGGGCGTCAACGGTGACACCGACCGCTGGCGCACCAACACCGGCCGCTACGGCGCTGTCATCAACGGCGACCACGTGACGGCCACCGGCCTGTTCGTCGAGCACTTCCAGCGCTACAACACCGTCTGGAACGGCGAGCACGGCACCACGATCCTCTACCAGAACGAGCTGCCGTACGACCCGCCGACGCAGGCCGACTGGATGAACGGCCCGGTCGAGGGCTATGCCGGCTACAAGGTCGGCGACCGGGTACGCCACCACGACCTCTACGGCGGCGGGGTGTACGTGTTCAACCAGAACAACCCGTCGATCCACACCGAGAACGGCTTCGAGGCGCCGAACCGGCCGGGTGTCCGGCTGCACCACATCATGACCGTCAACCTCAGCGCTGGCACGATCGACCACGTCGTCAACGGCGTCGGCGACGCGGCCGACACGACGAAGGTCGGCGTGCCGGTCTACATCGCGCAGTACCCGACTCCGTAGCGGTCTCGGGCGTATTGGCGGGGGCCGGAACCGGCCTACGGCTCCGGCCCCCGCCGTGGTACCGGTGCACCGTGTGGAGCGGGTCAGGGCTCACCGCCCGGACCCGCTCCACGCGGGTTCAGCTCAAATGGCGTGTCAAGCGTCGAATGACGCGCGGTTCCGGCGGGAGATCAGCCGTGCCGATGTGCCGGCGATGACCAGGACGAGGCCGGTGCCGAGGAGCCACCACAGGTCGCCGGCGCTGTCACCGGTGACGGGCAGGGTCGGGCTGGCCGTGAGGGCTGGCGGGGGCTGTGTGGGGTCACCGGTCGGGGCCGCGGTCGGCTGGGTCGGTGACGGTGTGGGCTGTGTCGGCGTGGCGGTCGGCGTGGGTGTGGGCTGCAGCGGGCGTTCGCAGCGGGCCTCGGCCAGGATGACGGACCCGACGGGGATGTCCAGCAGAGGGCCGCCCACGATGCTGCCGGTGAGCCGCAGGGTTGCCTGGACGGCGATGGCCGTGGCTCCGTCGGCCGTTGTCGTCTCGACGTTGGTGAGCGTGACGTTCAGTCTGGCGCCGGTCAGGCCGGGGACCGTGACGGCGTGGCTGGCGGTGACGCCGGGAGTGTTCGGCAGCAGATTGACCGGCTTGCCGAACAACTCCAAGCCGGCCAACGTGGTGTCCGCTGTCTGGGCGCCGACCTGCGGGCAGGTCACGCTCGCCAAGATCGCGTCGGAGTTGATCACCGGGATGCCGAGCACGCCGAGTGCGAGTTGGAAGGTTGAGGCGCTGGCGGAGGAGGCTGTGTCGCCGCGAATGGCGCCGACCACCACGACGCTGCCGGCGGTGGTGATCCCCAGCGCGCCCGGGATGGTGAACACCAGGCCGATGTCGTCGTCCGTGCCACCGCCGGCCGGGGCCGTCGCGGTGCCGATGACGGCTCCGGCGCTGATGACCGGATTGCCGAACACTGACGCAGACAGGTCCACCACGGCTCCCCGGGCGCTTGCATCACCCGGTGCCGCGTAAGCCGGAGCGCCTCCGGACAGGACCAGCACTCCCGCGGCCGCTGCCGCGACTGCTCCAGTAGCTGAAAGTCGCTGGGAAAATCTCAACATTGTCGCCTTTGGTCGGTAACCCTTCCCGACGGTCGAGAAGGCCAGACCGACGCTATGTCCAATAAGGGGCGTGAATGGCATTGTTGTGATAATTGGTGTAATCAAAAGTGCCCCGCAGACGTACTTTCGGCTTCCTGGTCCAAAATTCCACGGCTCAGTCGCACTCTTGCGGTGCGGCGACCGCTCCTGCCACGATGACCGTCAATGCCTTCCGTCCCGAAGGAGTGGTCCTCATGGCGGTCTCCCGCCGCAGGTTCGTCACGTCCGTGCTGGCCGGGTCCGCCCTCGCCGCCACCTCCACCACCGAACTACTCTCCACACTGGCGACCCCGGCCGCCGCCGCGAGCCCTCCGGGCGACGTGGTCGGCAAGGTGACGGTCGGCTACCAGGGCTGGTTCAGCGCTCCCGGCGACTCCGCGCCCATCGGCGGCTGGTGGCACTGGAGCCGCGACCGCTTCCAGCCGCCGTCGCCGTCCAACACCACAATCGTGTCCTGGCCGGACATGCGCGAGTACACGCGCAGCTATCCCACCGCGTACCCCAACCTCGGCAACGGCTCGCCGGCCACCCTCTTCTCCTCCTACGACCAGCAGACCGTGGACACCCACGTCCGCTGGATGCAGGAGTACGGCTGCGACACGGCCGCGCTGCAACGGTTCAACCCGACCGGCGACGAGGGGCCGACCCGCGACGCCATGACGCAGAAGGTCCGCGCGGCGGCCGAGCGCTACGGCCGCAAGTTCTACATCATGTACGACGTCACCGACTGGCTGACCATGCAGACGGACATCAAGACCGACTGGACGACGAAGATGTCCGCGCACACCGCCTCGAGCGCGTACGCCCGGCAGAACGGCAAGCCGGTCGTCTGCATCTGGGGCTTCGGCTTCAGCGAGCCCAGCCGGCCCTTCGCCCCCGGGCCGTGCCTGGAGGTCGTCAACTGGTTCAAGGCGCAGGGCTGCTACGTCATCGGTGGCGTACCCACCTGGTGGCGGCAGGGCATCGAGGACTCCCGCCCCGGCTTCCTCGACGTCTACCACGCGTTCCACGCGATCTCGCCGTGGATGGTCTACCGGGCCAGGACAGTGGAGGAACTCGACTCGTACTACAACAACGTCAACGTCGGCGACATGGCCGACTGCGCGGCGCGCGGCATCGACTACCTGCCCTGCGTCATGCCCGGCGACCTCGCCGGCGGGCACCGCAAGCACGGCGACTTCTACTGGCGGCACATCTACAACATGGTCCGGCTCGGCTCCCAGGGCCTCTACGTGTCCATGTTCGACGAGTACAACGAGGGCAACCAGATCGCCAAGACGTCCGAGACCCAGGCCACCACCCCGGCCGGCGCGAACATCCGCGCCCTGGACGAGGACGGCGTCGCCTGCTCCTCCGACTACTACCTGCGCATCACCGCCGACGGCGGCCGGATGCTCAAGGGGCAGCTCGCCCTCACCGCGACACGCCCCACCCCGCCCATGGTCGGCACCCCGCCCCCGACCAGCGGCGACCTCGCGGCCGGCCGGTCCACCTCGGCCAGCAGCCAGAACGGCCCGTTCGTGGCCGCGAACGCGGTGGACTCCGACGCCGGCAGCTATTGGGAGAGCGGCGGCGGCGCGTTCCCGCACTGGTGGCAGGTCGACCTCGGCGCCAGCCAGCAGGTCAGCCGGCTCGTGGTGCGGCTGCCCGCCAGCTGGGGCGCGCGTACCCAGACCATCACGGTGCTGGGCAGCGTCGACGGCAGCTCCTTCTCGACCATCGCCGCGGCCTCCGCGTTCACCTTCGACCCGGCGACCGGCAACGCCGTCACCCGCACGCTGACGACCACCACGGCCCGCTACGTCCGGCTGAGCATCGCCGGCAACACCGGCTGGGCGGCGGGCCAGCTCTCCCAGGTCGAGGTGTACGCCGCCAGCGGCACCACGGACAACCCGCCGACCGCCCCGAGCGGCCTCACGGTGACCGGCCGGACGGCGAGCAGCGTGTCCCTGGCCTGGACGGCGTCGACCGACGACAACGGCGTGACCGGCTACCAGGTGCGCCAGGGCGGCACGGTGGTCAGCACGGTCACGGGCACCACGGCGACCGTGAGCGGCCTTGCCGCATCCACCTCGTACACCTTCACCGTCACCGCACGCGACGCCGCCGGCAACACCTCGGCGGCCTCGAACGCGGTCACCGTCACCACCGACGCCCCGGCCAACGCCGACCTCGCCCGGGGGCGATCCACCAGCGAGAGCAGCCACGTCCAGAGCTACGGCTCGGGCAACGTGGTCGACGGCGACGCGAACAGCTACTGGGAGAGCGCCAACAACGCGTTCCCCCAGTGGGTCCAGGTCGACCTGGGCGCGACGCGCACGGTCGGGCGGGTGGTGCTGAAGCTGCCGCCGTCGTCGGCGTGGGGGAGCCGCATGCAGACTCTCGCCGTGACGGGCAGCACGGATGGGGGCAGCTTCGGCACGCTGGTCGGTTCAAGCGCGCGCACCTTCGATCCTTCGACAGGCAACTCGGTGTCGTTGACGTTCAGCGCCGCGCAGGCCCGCTACGTGCGGATCACCGTGACCGGTAACACCGGCTGGCCGGCCGGGCAACTGGCGGCACTGGAGGTGTACGCCAGCTGACCGGGCGTGGGGCGGCCGCCGGACGCCGACCGGCGGCCGCCACCTGTCCGGCGAGCGGGCACGTGGACTCGACACCTCCCACGATTCTCGACCGTGACGTCGGCGCAGGTGCCCAGCCGACCCGACCCAAATCCGTTGTTCACTTCGTAGCCGCTGGTTACGGTGCCCCGCGTGACGGTGCGTCCCGCGGATTGGTGGTGAGGCGAGTGGCGAAGAACAAGCCGCCGTTCAGAATGAGGGCGATGCTCAGGCTGGAACGCGGCACCGCGACCGCCACCGACACCCTGCGCCGTTACGCTTCGCTCGCCGACGAGCTCGGTGCCGACGGGATCGACGTCGACGTCGACCGCGCGGATTTGCTGCTGTCGGGCTACCGGGTCGCCGGGAACGAGGAACGCGCCATGCACGCCCTGGCGCAGCCGCTGCTGCACCGCTTCGGCTGGCGCGATCAGGACTTCAGCTACTCGCGCAACGTCCGCTACGCCGAGACCGTCGTACCCCCGTCCGGGCCGCCCGCCACCCGCCTGGTGATCGATCGGGCCGACCAGGACCTGGGCTGGGAGGGCGCGACCAACGGCTCCGGCCTCACGCCCGACCGCACCCTGGACATCGGGCCGGCCGAAGCTGACGTCGTCGCCCGGCTCTTCGTCACCGTTCCGGGGGCGGGGATCGCCGCGAGCGTGCTTGCGCTGGGGCCGTGGCTGGCCCGCGTCGAGCCGGCCGCCGTCAGCGTGGACCCGGGCCGTGCCGCTCTGCTCTACCCTGCCCGCGCCGACCTGCGCACCGAGGCGGAGAGGCTCAGTTTGGGCCCAGTCGAGACCGGCCGCATCGAGGCGGACGCCGAGCACGTCATCGAGACCGCGACGGCCACCGACGGTACGACCCTCTGGCTGCGCCGGGGCACCGACCCGGTCTCCCCTTACTGGCCCGGCATCATCGAGACCCGAGAGTTGGTCATCAACGACTCCTACCCGGACTAGTCATGCCGGTAAGGGTTGATGAAACCGCGACGGCTCGACCGATGAGCGGGAGAACGCCAGTGCACAGTCTTCGCCTGCCTCGACGGTCTACCCGCGGAACCACCCGACCGCTGGCCCACTGGCATGGTCGGGCCGTAGCTCCCAAGGATGATCGCTGTGCCAGGCAGCAGCCGCGTCGGCATCACCGAGGCCGCGGGGGCAAGCGGGTGTGTGTACGCACCCAGGCCCACTAACCACCGCAACAAAGTCGCGGTGCTCCGCCCACTCCGCCCGTGCCTGCTCCTCTGAGATCGCGTGAAGTACGTAGCAGCGCCGTCGCTGGTCAACGGGACAGCCGTGCTCATCCGCAACGGCGATGAACCAGTACTCCCTGCCGTCGAGCAGCGCGAGACCATCCAACGGTCCGTCGTAGTAGTCGGCGAACCACAGCATCTGCACGCCGGTCATCTTCACCAGACCGTCCAGCACGGATGGGTCATGCACCGATGCACCGTATACACCTGACGACGGCCTAGCGAGACCTACTACTGAACAGACAAGCGGTCAGCCCCACCTCCGGGGGTGGTTGCGCGGGCCATCCCGCCAGCCGGCGACCCGCTGGCAAGTCGGGCAGACCACCACTCGACCTGCCAGCGTCCGAACGTGCGTGAAGGCCGCTTGACGTAGCAGGCCCGGCGGTGTGATGCCCGCTTTGATTGCCTCTGCTGGTCAGCGGGATCAGTACAACGCCAAGTGACGCGTCCCTCTCTTGCCGGGCCAACCCGCCAGAGAGCAAGTACGTTCGACAGCCCCGGCATGAAGCCGCTGGCGACGAGAGTCCGACTTCCGACAGATGCTTGGGTCAGCGGCTTCGGCTTGCGCCGATCAACGCTAGCCTCCTCTCAACCTGGCTCGGTGCCATGAACTAGTCGAGGTGTCGCTATGCCCAGCGTTGATTGCCCATCCCTGATCAACATTGCTGTCATATCGGGCTACTATTCGCAAATGAGCGGTGTCCTGGCAGGCTTCGCTTTTACGGCGATGGTATTCCTTCTAAGGCCCGCTAAACGTACCCGGCGCGAAGGCCGCAAGCGCAGAGCGGGCGGCGAACTTCTTGCGTTATTCGCTGCCTTCGTTGCGCTTGTGATCACAACGCTGATCTATTCGGTACTAGCCGGTGAGACCGACATCGACGCAAGGCCTAGGGCTGCAACAGCATCGATTGTGAACGGGGTCGTTTTCGGCTTGGCCGTAATCATGCTGTTTCAAGGTGTAACGCTGCTGATGCAGCGCTCGGCTGTTGATCGAGCCGTGGTTGCGACTGCGCGTTTCGTCACAGTGGTCGCCGTCCCTGCTCTTGCTTATAACTACGTCGTCAACGGGACATCGGACGTCGTGGCGGCCCGTGCAGCGAAGGTCGGCCCTTGTGAGCCGTCATTGTCTGGAATGGGCCTCATTCTTACCGCTGCGCTGGCGGCCGTCCTGGCGGTCTCGTTGACTCCAATTGCTCAGAGAGCTGCCTGGCGGAAGTACTCCCCGCAGTTCCAGGTGGCGGCGCCAATCACTGTATTGGTTGTTAGCGTGATCGTGGCAATTGTATCTGGGGATATAACTGTAAGGTCCCCCGAATTTCTGCCGTCGCCGACGGTCACCAACGCGTTTCTCGTCGGCTATTTCATTCTGTTGGCACTACTCGGTTTCATGCTTTCATGCGGCGACGTCCCGCAAGAAGACGTGCATGAAACGGCTAGTCGGGTTGGACCGGGATCGGACGAGCCCGGTCAGGCTAGTCCGGGGAGAGGTGAGGCAGCCAGGAGGCAGCGAAAGCAGCGGCAACCGCCAGCAGCAGGCGACACGGGACAGCAAAGCGGCCACGGTCAGCGCCATCGAAGGGTGTCCGACGGCACCCAACGGTGAGGCCCATCCACGTTCACACCGAAGAGGTCGCTGGTTCGATACCAGCATCGCCCACCATCGAAATAATCAGTAAGAGCCACCCTCGCGAGAGGGTGGCTCTTACTGATTCCATCGTCAGTCGTCGTTGGGCGTCAGCGGATCGTCAGCGAACGCCTCCCGGATGCGTTGATCCCTCCCGTCTGATCGGTGGGTGTAGAGGTTCAACGTGGTCGACGGCTTCTCGTGGCCCATCACGGCCTGGACGTCGTTGACCGGGACACCGCGCGATACCAGCTCTGTGGCGTATGAGTGCCGTAGGTCGTGGAAGCGCAGCCCGCCCGGCGCCATTTTTGCGACGTGGGCGATGGCTTCCCGCTCGGTGGTGACCTCCGCTACGGCGTCAGCGTCAGGTTTCGAACTCCACCGCCTGGAACGGACCCACCGGCGGCACCGGCTGGTGATCCGCGAGGATCTTGATCGACACCTCACGCGATCGGGCACCCAACTCCGGGTTCATGTCCATCACCCGGCACTGTCACACCCGCTGACCCGTCAGCCTGTCCTTCGACGGAGTCCGCATCCGCGTCTTCTCATCGAAGTCCTGCGCCTCCGCGATCGAGTCCGGCATGAACACCGCACCGCGCGGGAAGACCGCCTCGAACGGAACCGCAAACCGCGTGCCACTCAGCGAGCCACGAGTTGGTGCGGGTGGCCGAAGACGCTCTAATCGCGGCAGAAGTGAAGGCGGTATCGACCGCGGAGCCGACTGCGTACGGTCGAGAGGTCATCGTGGCCGCACGACAGATCGACTTGCCGATCGCGGTCGTCAGCAACAACTCCCCGCAGGCCGTAGAGAGCTAACTAAGAGACCATCGGCTGACCACCCATGTCGCCCGGGTTGTTGGCCGGGCATACGCCGAGCCCTCGCGGATGAAGCCGAACCCTGCGCCTATCCTGGACGCAGCAGCGTCGCTGAGGACTGCCCCGGCGCTATGCGTGCTGGTCGGTGACTCGTTGTCCGACGTTGAGGGAGCGAAGGCCGCAGGTGTCCGCGTGATCGGGTACGCAAACAAGCCAGCGAAGGAAGCGGAATTCGAGGCGGCAGGCGCCGACGTGGTCGTCACGTCGATGCGGCAGGTAGCTCAAGCCTTGGTGCAGGTTAAGGAGGCCTGATCTCCTCTCGCCACTCTGTATGGTGCATAGGTGACCATCGGGAGGAATTGCACGTTGGTGGCCGCATCGAGTCAGTGAGCGGCGTAGGCCGGCGGACGGTAGCCGTGGGCGCTTCTCGTGCTAGCGGCGATCGTATGCGCCGGCCTCGTTGCTGCCCGGGGCATCGTGGGCTGTTGAAGTCAGCGCCGGTGGCGGAGATGGCCCTATCGCGGGTGCTGGCTGAGCCGTGGCATGACCAGCTGCGGGAGCAGTGGCGCAGCTACCGCGACGAGATGAGCCGATCATGTCGACTGAAGCTCGTACCCATTAATGCGGAAATTCTAGTAGAACTTGCTTGTATCGTTCGGACGAGTCGCCAAGCTTAATTAGTCCGGGATATTCGTATGCTGCGCGCAAGGCCGTCAAGGCGATTACAACAGCTCTATCTCGATGCTCTGCCGCAGATTGTCGGGTTGGCTCCCTGGGTGAGCCATGCACAATCTTGCTTCTGGTGTCATAGAGTTTTTTCAGCTCGCCATACAGGGCCTCTCGGCGAAGTCGATCGTTTGGCTCAAGTAGCTTCGCGAGCGCCCCGCAAACTTTAAAAGAGGTTTCTTGCGCCTCGCCAAAAAGGTTTTCCCAGCACATTACGGCATCGATAAACCCGTCCATTGGATCTAGGCGAAACGTGGCAGCTGAAAGTAGCCGTCGCATGCCGGTTTCGAGAGACCTCGGGTGCTCATCCTTGACTCGATACGACCATTGTTGGACTGTCTCAGCAATGGATGAGGTGATGACCGTACGGCCGGCGAAGACCTGCACAAAGTAGTTCAGGTGCCTCGCATCCGACCTGGCCAGAGGGTTGAGATAGCTGGCTGATTCTGCCACTGCGGCTATCAGGCTATCCGGGCTAGACGACAGGAGGAGGGAAAAACGTAGTTTGTCCAGCATGGACTCGGCTTCTGTCCAAGCCTTGTTCGTCTCGTCCGAGTACGACTTCCACCACTTGTGGTCATCTTCAAATTCTACGTCTGGCCACCTGTGCTGAAGGCAAACCAACTTATCGAACGCCTCGGACGCCAGTACTGCTGTAGTTTCGCGAGGGCTTCCATTGTGCCAGAGTCCGACTTCTCGCAGCAGCGCCCGACTCATCGGAGTCGGACGGAACAGCTTACCCCAGGCGGTATCAATCTCATCAACGTCATCCCCCAAATCTATGTTCGAGATTGTCGCCATCAGTGGCACCGTTGCTTGCCTTCCTCCTGCAAGCCTCCGCGCGATCTGCAAACCGGCTGAAGCATAACGTGCGGCGTCTGCGAAAGTTCTTTGATCATGGATACCAGCCATGGTGACTCCATGCAAGACGAGATGGCTGGCGATGGCTTCCACCCAGGTTGTCCCGCCTTGCCCCGACCTCCACCATAGATTGGTGTGGACGCGGAGCTTCTTGCTTTCCTCTAAAAGGTCCAGCGCTTCGAATCGAGCGTCGTCAGTAAATATTTTACGAAAATCAGTGTCGCGGACTATTGCGAGACCCAGGGCGGCATTTATTGGCATCCCCAGGATCGCGAATTGCATTCCTGCGCGCAGGGAAGACGAATCCTTTTCTGGTGGGGGGAGTAGAAGGGCTGGCCACACATGATATACGGCCTCAAGCAGTAATGCCTCGACCTCGTCTTCAGATTCAAAAGGCGGAGGCGTTCCGCCGCATTGGTGCCGCAGGCTAGATAAAGATTGAAGTATCGGCGGAACTTTTTCCCACAGCCAAGAACTAGGATCGTTGTGTGATCTCGGGTTGACCGGACGCATTGCATGATGCTCCAAGATGCGAATTACATCCGCCCTCTCGGCTGATACTTCCAAGGCGGCCAGATCTTTTTCTTCTACGTTAAGCGCATAAGCCACGAAAGGGTCGCCGAAGGTTTCGCGCGATAGCGTTAGGGCCTGATTCCACACGGGTAGCACAGTACCATCTGCTAGCGCAGAGCGTCTTCGGCGTATTGTCTAGCGTGATCCCGGGAGAGAAGATATACCGTTGGCGGCCGCATCGAGTCAGTGAGCGGCGTAGGCCGGCGGACGGTAGCCGTGGGCGCTTCTCGTGCTAGCGGCGATCGTATGCGCCGGCCTCGTTGCTGCCCGGGGCATCGTGGGCTGTTGAAGTCAGCGCCGGTGGCGGAGATGGCCCTATCGCGGGTGCTGGCTGAGCCGTGGCATGACCAGCTGCGGGAGCAGTGGCGCAGCTACCGCGACTAGATGAGCCGGTCATGTCGACCGCCGTCGAAGATCGAGCCCGCAGGGTCGCTGTTGAGGACCAGGGCGATGAGCGGGCGACGGTGGTGGAGCCGGTGCAGGGTACCTGGTGCGAAGGGACAAGCTAACTGGTCGGGACCGCGTAACAGTGGCGGTGGGAGCTGCGCAAAGACGACGGCGAATGGCGGGACTGAGCCGTGGAGCTGCCGCCGTGGTGTGCACGTCCGCGCGGACCTCTGCCATTGAGGACCAGGACGTGACCGAGGAAGCCGCGGAGCGACCAAGAGCAGGCGACAGGGCGGCGACGTGCGGAACGGACAGGCAGCCGAAGTCAGCCACGTAGGCGAGCCAGAGCCCTTCCCGGGGGCGGATCAGGAACGCGACGGCCGGGGCCGGTGCTGTGCCCTGCCGGCCATGCCGACCCAGACGTGACCGTGACCTCTTGCCGAATTTGCCTGTACTAGATCAAGCGCGTTCCGCGCGGCGCGGGCCGGGGCGCGGCAAACGGCTCTTGCGGAGCCGCCGCCCCGGCGCAAGGGCGCCGGGGCGGAAAAATCAGCCGGCCCGAACCCCACGCCCCGGCCCGCGCGTCACACCTGGGTCGGTGAAGTGACTCGGTGACGAGTCTCGAAGGACGATCAGGGCCAGGCGGACGCCGTTCCACCCGGTGCCGACGATCCCGAACCAGCACGAGATCCGGCAGGCCAACCACGGCGGGGCGAAGTTGCCGAACGGTTCCGCACGGTCGCTCAGGTCCGGGGGTGGGGAAGGGGTTGGGGTGGTGTGAGGGGTGGTGGGGTGAGGGAGGGGTGCGGGTTAGAGCTGTGCCTCCGGCGCGACGATCAGACCGAAACCCGACACCCAGTCGGGCGGGCGGGTCGTATGGCGATTACCCTGTTCGAGCAGGCGCTGGCCGACTACCGGCGGGTCCTCGGCGACGACCACCCGAGCACCCTGGCCTCGGGCAACAACCTGGCCTACGCCTACCGGGCGGTGGGGCGGGTCGGTGAGGCGATCACCCTGTTGGAGCAGGTGCTGGCCGACAGTCGGCGGGTCCTCTGCGACGACGATCCACAGACCCGGACGATCGCAGCCAACCTTCAGCACGCTACTGACGCTGCGGGGAGCAGCAAGAAGGCAGCGAAAGCGCTACCGAAGGCCGACAAGCACCGTAGGAACAACCAAGGGAGCCACGGTCGGCAGCACGAGGCAACTCCTGAGGACAACCGATAACACTGCGTACCCGTACTCGAACGAGGGGCTGGCTTGTACAGCCATCCGTACAGCCAAGCCGGCCGACGGACACGGTCCGGGGCCGACGGTCGACGACACGGCGAGCAGGCCAGCGGCAATCACCGACGCTGGCCGACAGAAGTCTTGATCTTTGCAATGCAGGGCAGGCGCGCTTGCGGCTCGCCCTGCGGGCGGCCTCCGGCCGTCCTCGGGCGTCCGCAGCGCCTCGTGCAAAGTGCGTGCAATGATCTTGACGCGGAGAACCGGAAGGCATCCCAGGCGCGCAGGTAACGGCCACAGTGGTGAGACTGCCGCTGCCGCCTTCCTAAACCGAGTGTGCTTAGGCGACGCGCGGGTGGGTCCCTATCCGGATGCCGGGCACCGAGTCAAGATCATCGGGCACAGATTCGGCACAGCCGACAGCGAGAACGCGTGTGAGACGTCGAGAGTTGCCGAGGGATGGAGGCCAGGCAAGCGCACCGGTACGTCCGTCTTGGCCGACTTCTCCGTCACGTCTCGGATTAGGGTTCAAGCCTCGGCCTCTGCTTCGCCCTCCTGGCCGCCCATCTCACCTGCTGGGGGATGCACGTCGGCGCTCTGGGTCGCTATGTATGCGGTCCAGAAGGTCTGGAGGGGCGCTGTTAGCTGCGTGCCGTAGGTGTTGCTGGTGGCACCTGGTCCACGATCTGGCAGCGGTAGCGATGAGCGGCGACCGCTGCGGGCCGTCATGCTCTTGTACACGCCGACATGCGTTGAACCATTCCTACGCGGTAGGCGCTAGATTTCTTGACATCAATCGCCGTGAGTTCTCCCCGGTGGAGGTTGGCATGGCTGGGATGCTCTACTACCCGTTCGCGAACGCGCCGCCGCCCGTTCTCCAGCAAGCGATCTTGTATTGGGACGACCTCGCTACGGTCGTAGCGCCAGGATGGGAGGACCGGCTAAGTGCGCGGATGAAGGAGGTCCAGGACGCTGGCCTCTACCGGCCGCTCGAGGCTCACCGGGCGTTCGGGCCCTTCGAGCTGTACGAGATCGAGATGGAACTCGATCATGCGCTGAAGCAAGTGCCGCTGGATGCCCTGATTCCGCCAGCTGAACCGCCGCCTGGTGAGTTCAGCACTCTCCATGTGGACAAGCTGCACAAGAGTGTCGTGAAGGAGTTGCTCCAGCGGAGGCTGGTGTACCGGCATCCTGGCAGCCGTTCGCGGCTGGTCGCCGCGCCGGCGCTGCTCAACGTCGTCGTCAGCCTCATCGCGGGGCGTATCGCTGCCGGCATCAACGCTGAGTCGGGCTGCAGCGGCCCTGAAGGGCTACGCCCGCACACCGACATAAAAGCGGCGCACCTCCTTGGCACAGACACGGCATCCGGCTACGACGTGACGGCGTGCTGGCAGGTCAATGTGGGTCCGCTCCTGCCGGTACCACGAGATGATGTGATGATCGGTGATCTCGTGCGCTTCAGGACGAGATACGACGCCGAGCGACAAAGACTGATGCTTGCCATCGACGACCTCCTGCATCAGCTGAAGCAAGCTGACCGTCACCCACAGGACGCCTTTCGTTTGGTGGAGCGAGAACTGACCGAAGCGACAGCGGAACTGGATGCTGCGGCACGCAGCACGAAGTGGAGTTGGGTAGCCCGTCCGGTCGCGGCTTTTGTCGCCCTTGCTGCCGGCTTCGGAGCCGCCGCGCAACCAGACCTGAACATACTGAACGTACCTCTGATGGCTCTCTCCGGCGGAGCGGTCAACGTCGCAACGACACGGTTGCGGCGGGACATCAGTAGGGGTGTCTCTGACTACACGTACCTGCATCGGACGCAGAAACTTGTCGGAGGGGCCGCTTGAGCTGACGACCCTTCCACAGCATAGGCGGGCGCCGATCCAAGCTGACGAGAATGCCCGGTCACGGACCTGCTGCGGCGATCTTGTAGGCGGGGCGTTAGGCAGCGAGGCAGCAAGGAGGCAGCGCGAGCGTCGGTGCACCGCGATCCCGGCCGTGAAGCGAAGAGGCCGGGCATTTGCTCGTCAACGCGGGTCGGCACCAGCTGGCAGTGGCCGAAGGTCTTAGTCCGCATCCCCCAGCGGGAGTCGGCCCGGGTCGTCTGCCGGATGGCTGTCGACAGCAAGGCTGACAGCAACCGCGCCGGACGCAAGCACGCTGACGAGTCCAGGCATGGACGAAGCTCCGAGCGTGCAGCCATTCCCGGACGAGCACGGACGACGTGCACAGAGCTTGTCAGCGAGATGTCGGACCGCCGAGGCTGGCAGGTGCATGAGACTCCAAGGCGGCTGCCAGCCCGACCGGTCCGCGCACGACCGTCAGAGACGGAAGGTCTGACGCGTCAGAGCGTGTGCAGTCCGAACCGCCTGAACGGCCACGGCCACGGCAGCCACCCACTTGACGATCTGGCGTAGATCCCTCATTCCTGTCACCTCCCTTGCTTGTCGAGCTGGTTGATTGCGGCCGAAGGGCCGGCACAGCGTGTCATGCCCATACGAGTGTGGGCGTTTGCAGCCGCGAGATCCAGAGGCTTCACCGACCTCGCGGGTGCCGATGTGGTGTAATTTCTAAAGCATGGATCTCACCGGACCCGGCACGATCGATGATCTGGTCACGGATGCTCGGGCCGAGGGCTACCAGGCCACAACCCGGCTGATCACCGACTGGGTAAGCCTCGGTCTGCTCGACCAGCCGCGCCGCCAGCCACGAGGGCGAGGGCTGGGATCCAGCAAGGGCCTCTACGCTCCCCATCAGCGAAGACTCTTCCTCACGCTTCTCGCGAAACGTGCCGAAGTGTCCCGAGTAACGAAACTGGCGCCCATCCCGGTGTTCATTTGGCTGTACTGGGGCGACGAGTTCGTACCGCTCCGCCAGGCGAGACGCGCATTGATGACTTGGCTGAAGGCCAACGAGGTGTCTAACCGGAAGCGGGCGCGGGAGCAGGCACGTCTGGTCCTGGGACAACTGGACCATCCGGCCACCGCCTCACGTGCCAGGCGCGAACTCGTCGATGCCATGGCAGAGGTTGCCTACACCGGGCGGGCTGATCCTTCCCGCCTAGAGGCAGGTGTCCGTGGCGTGTTCGAGCCCGACGGCGTCCGGAGAGAGCTGGGACACCCAGCCGCGCCGCTGACGGTCGAGTCGGTCCTTCGACTCATTGATGCCAGACTCGCTGCTGTGTCCGCGCTTAAGGCTGAAAAGGTCACAGACAGTCAGTTCGCCGCAGCACGTCAAGCACACCTGATGGCCGCCGCCGACTACGCCGCGACTCAACGAGAACTCGCCACGCAGGCCCCTCCGCATCTCACCAACCTCTATGAGCCGCTCACGATCCAGTCAACGTTCGACTCCTGCTGCATAGATCTCTTGAGCATCGTGGGGCTTCAGCTGAGTAGTCAGCCGTCCACGTCAGGGACCGTCACGGACTCAGTCTGAGGCAATCAGCCCGCGTTTAGGGACAAGCACCCTAAGGGACGTCTCGTAACTGGGTAAAGGCGTGTCCCAGCGCCGGCCGGCGGTCAGCCGGTCAGGATGATGTTGTGGAGGTTGGCGATGCCGGAGGCGGCGTCGGCCAATGTGTGGGCGGCGCGGCGGTAGTCGCGCAGGATCTTGAAGCACTTCATCCTGGCCAGAGCGTGTTCGACTCCGGCGCGGACGATGCGGTGGTGGCTGTTCAGCTCCTCTTTCCAGGCTGGCAGCACACCGCCGTCGGCGGGCTTGCGGTACGGGATGATCACCTCGGAGTTGCCGCGGTAACCGCCGTCGGCCATGACGGGGCGCCCGGCCAGTTTCTCTTCGATGCCGCTGGTGCGGTAGACGATCGTGTCGTTGCGATTGCCGGGCTGCGGGTCGCCGACAGCGATGACCAGCCGGGTGCTGGCGTCGATGGCGACCTGCAGGTTCGTCGAGTACCGGTAGTTCTTGCTCTTGGTGGCCAGACGGTGATCGCGAGTGGGGATCAGGGTGCCGTCGACGATGGCGATCTGGTCGACCGGCCGTCGGCGCACCGGTGCCAGGGCCAGCAATGGGCCAAGGGTGTCGATGACCCGATGCGCAGCGGAGTGCGACACCCCGAACAGCGGGCCGATCTGACGCATGGTCAGGTTCTTGCGCCAGTACACGGCCACCAACAGCACCCGATCGGGCAGGTCGAGAGCCCATTGCCGGCCCGGCCGCCCGTCACGAATCGCGTCACCGCCACGCTCGGCGACCAAGCGGACCAGCTGGCGGAACTGGGCGGGCTGCAGCCCGGTGAACGGGAAAATCCACGCCGAGCGAGCTCCGGTGATCACCTGCACCCAGGCAGCCTGACCGGCCGTCTTAACTAGACAGTCACCGGGGTGAGGAGACGTCTGTTGAACGATCTTCGAGTGGTGCTGAAATCCTGCTCAGATGAGCCAGGATCAAGCGCAGGTGCTGTCCCGTGGTACCAACTGTGCCGTCGTGCAGCTTCCGGGTAGGGCATTCCCCGGCATCCACCTGCAGGGCGATACGTTCGCTGCCCTGCTGGTGCAGCTGGCGGACGCGGCGCGCCTACTGCGCCATGACCCCGGCGACCGCGCAGCTCTCGACGAGCTGGACGACGTAGTCGGAGAGGCAGAGCGCTTCCTCGGCTTCTACGAAGCGACGCTCTCGGAGCGAGGAATCCAGCGGCCGTACTGATACGGCGGTCACCGGCAGAAGGCTCACCTCGAAGACCACCGTCGGTCGCACCACCGCAGCAGCGACGGACATCTCACCATCGTCGAGATACGAGACGTCCCTTAGCTACCCTCGCCGCGAACCTTTGTTCGTAACGTAGGCGCTCCAACTGAGTCAGGGCCAGTTGCGCCCGATTGACCTCCTGCTGGTCCCGGTACGTCACCAGCGCAACAAGCAGGGCTGGTGCCGCGAGCACCACGGCGAGCAGCGCAGAGACGCCTTGCAGCCAATCCGTCGCCTTCGTCGACGCGCGGCGCTGTCGTCGTCGCCGGACCGGTCGACGCCCTCTCATCGGCTCTCTCCTTCGTCGTCCTCAATCCTGCTCGAAGCCCGCAACAGGTCAGGAGGCGACTGGGAACCCGGTTTTCCGCATGTCGTGGGCTGCCGCATCCGTCTGCCCCGATCGCTCGGCCGCCTGCAGCGCTGCTCGGGGCAGACAGGCCCCGGCGAAGTCCTCGGTTGCAGGGATGGCAGACGGCAGTCTGGCTGTCGGGAGCAAGGCCGCGGGCCGGCGGCAGTTCGTAACGCAGATTGGGGGTGCGGACGCCGGGTGATGGTGTCGGCCAGGTTCTAAACTTCCCGCGTGAGCCCGTCCTCCCGATTAGCCGCGACAATATCGCGGCGTCATCTGCAAGATGCCCTACCCCGTCGGTGGTTGCATGTCCGGGCGGTCGCGGCGAAGGCAGAGGGGCTTGCGCGCCTGGTGGGAGTTGATGCGGAGCTGCTGACGGCGGCGGCGTGGCTGCACGACATCGGGTACGCCCCAGGCGTCGCCGTTACGGGTTTCCACGCGCTGGACGGGGCACGATGGCTTCGGCGGCAAGGCTTTCCAGATCGGCTCGCGGCTCTGGTCGCCCACCACTCCTGCGCTGTCCACGAAGCAGAGGCGCGCGGTTTGCGACAGGTTCTGGCCAGCGAGTTCCCGCGTGAAGAGACCGCTACCTCAGATGCGCTCTGGTACGCGGACATGACGACCGGCCCGGACGGCCAGGATCTCACCGTCGACGAGAGGCTGGCGGAGATCCGGCAGCGCTACGGTCCGGACGATGTCGTGACGCGGTTCTGGCAGAAGGCTGAACCGGTGCTTCGAGAGGCCATAGGCAGGACTCAGCGTCGCCTGTCAGCTCAGCCGATGTAGGGGACCGGAAGCCGCTGGAATCCGTGGTCGACCCTGAGCCGCATCGAAGGGTGCATCGAAAGCCGGTCAAGCTGGTCACGGGCCACCCACGCCACGGACGAGGACTCATCGCTGGTCGCCGGGTCGCCGGAGAGGTACTGGGCGCGGAAGCAGATCGAGAACTGCTGCCGTACCTCGCCGTCGCTGTACTCCACGAGGTGCCTGGGATCGGAGTAGATCCCAACTATCTCGGTCACCTCAACCTCGATGCCGGTCTCCTCGCGCGTCTCCCGTACGGCGGTCTCGGCGATGTACTCCCCGAAGTCCTGAGCACCGCCCGGCAGTGCCCAGAGGCCGTTGTCGGTCCGCTGGATGAGTAGCAACCGGCCTCGACGGTCCTGAACGAAGACAGTCACCGCTACGACGATCCTGTTCGGCTTCGGAGCGTTCGGGTTGTCGAAGTGCTCGATCCGCGCCATGCCTCCACCCTGTCAGTGTTCAGGCCACACAGCCCGCTTCTGCCCGAGTACCCGGTTGAAGCTGGCTACGTAGCTGTCGAAGAGGTCTCCGCCACCAAGACGCCGTATGTGCAGCACTGGCGAGTACGCGGCCGGCGTGCCGTAGAGATGAGTGTTGACCAGCATCTCGTCGTCGAAGCGGTAGATGGAGTTGTAGAGGATGGTGTCGTGGAAGTAGATCCCGACGTTGTCCAGATCCCGAAGCTCCTTGTAGAAGGCCAACGAGTTGAGAATCTTGTTGGACATGGCGGCGCCGATGCCCTCGGCGTCTCCTCGCTCCGCGATGTGCACGCCCTCCGGGTCGCCGAACAGCAACTCCACCTGCGCTCCAGCCAAAGCCTTCTCGCGTAGGGTCGCGATCCAGCGGTGGTTGAACTCGGGCAGGAACAGCCCTCCGTAGACCAGGACACCAACCTGCCGGGTGGCCTGCTCCAGGAGTCGCTGCCAGAGGTCGGTAGGAACGGCTCCGCGGCGCGGATAGATGTGGACCAGTTCTGACTGGCTGATCTGCACGGCTCGCTGCGTCGGTAGCGCGTCCGGCCAGAGGTACGACTCGCTCTCGCCCAGTAGCTCGGCGATGGAGTGGCGATAGCGCGGATACGGGATGCGAGCCTGAGTTACCCACCGCTCGACAGTCTTCGAGTCGACGCCGACCCTCTCGGCCAGCGCTGCTGCCGTTAGGCCCTTTTTGAGCATCCCGTTGCGAAGACGGTCGTTCGGCATCGCGTCTCCTGCTCACTCGGCTTGGGGACGGCATCGGGGACGACTCACTCTAACAAGGACGTCCCTACTCGTCCGTAACTCGCGGTGAAGTCGTCATCACGAATTCGCAGAGCCTGAACTCACAACACGTGCCATCCAGATAGGACGCGACGAATCAACGGGAACGCCGCGCCGATGGCCTAATGGAGGTGGCTATGCGCGGCGACGAGACGGCGAGCAAGGGTGAGCAGGCTGAGGCGGTCGAGCGGGAGGCTGCCAAGCAGCGCATTCTGGCTCAGGCCGAGGCAGAGCGTGTGCCCGTGGACGACACGACCCGTGCGGTCCCGGACCGGCGGTGGCGGCGTGAGCAGTGATGACCTCCCCATCGGCCGTCGCGTGGCCGGCTGGCGGGTGCGGCGGTCGATGACCCAGCAGATGCTGGCCGATCGACTGCGCAGGTCCAAGAGCTGGGTCGACAAGATCGAGCGCGGCGTCCGCCCCCTCGATCGGTACTCGGTGATCCAAGAGCTGTCCCGCGTCCTGCGGGTCGATCCAGAGGTGCTGCTCGGCCAGCCGCCCAGCACCCCGGCGAGCACCCCGACCGGAGTGGACGACATCCGGGCCGCGCTCGCCCGCTACGACACCCCGCCGACCCCACCACACATGCACGAGCTGAGGCGGCAGGTCGGGCATGCCTGGTTGACCTACCAGCACGCGCACTACCCGCAGTTGGTGCGCTCGGTGCCGGGCCTGCTCGACGCCGCCCAGGGCGCGCGGTCGACAAGGGAGCTGGTGCAGGCGTACGGGATCACCTCTCTGCTGCTGGTCAAGCTCGGTGAGGCGGACCTCGCCTGGCTGGCCGCCGACCGGGCCATGGGCGCTGCCGGCGATGACCCGCTGCTCGCGACGACGGCGGCGGTCGCGGTGGCCCAGGCGCTACGCGCTTCAGGCCGCAACCGGCTGGCCCTGTCGGTGACCCTTGCGGCGGCCACACGTGTCCTCCCAGCGCCGACCCACCTCTATGAACATGAGGTTGGCGAGGCGTTTGGAGATCAAACTGCCCACGAACCCCATGATCACCGGGGCCCGGGTGTGGGTGGGGGTGATCGGCGGGGGAGCGCTCTGGGTGGGACGTTGCTGATGCAGGCCGCGCTCGCCGTCGCCGGCTGCGGCGAGCACCGCCGCGCCGACGAGCTGACCGACCGGGCCGCGGGCATCGCCGCCAGCCTGCGGGGGTACGACGATCAGCACCGCACCAGCTTCGGACCGGTCGCTGTGGAGATGGCACGCGTGCTGCTCGCAACCCAACGAGGTGACACCGACGGCGCACTGAAACGGCATGTGAGCATCGTTCGGCGGGAGGCGTGGCGGCGGCTGCCGGCCGAGTATCGGGGCGCCTACCTGCTCGACGTCGCGCGGGCGTACCTCCACACCGGGGACCTGCGCGGGGCGGCACGCGCCCTGGTCGACGCGGACAGTGTCGCGCCGGCTGAGGTTCGGTGGCGGCCGTTGGCGCGTACTCTCATCGCCGATGTCGCCCGCGCGAACCCGGCGCCGGCCGGCGTGGCGCGACTGGCGACGCTGGTCGGCCTCACCCGCTGACGGACTCGCGCCGGCGCAGGTCGTCGGCGGGGTTGATGGTGCGGACGGGGTCCGGGACCGGGCCGCGTCGCCGCCACTCGCGCGGGTAGCCCAGCGAGACCTCCTCGAACCGCACCCCGTCGTAGAAGGTCGTACGGGGGATGTGCAGGTGCCCGTAGACCATCGTGGACGCGCCGAAGCGCAGGTGCCAGTCGCGGGTGCGGACGGTGCCGCACCACTGGGCGAACTCCGGGAACCACAGGACGTCGGTGGGTTCGCGCACCAGCGGGTAGTGGTTGACCAGCACGGTCGGCAGCGCCGGGTCGCGCTCGGCCAGTCGGCGCTCGGTCTCGGTGATGCGGGCGTCGCACCACGCCTCCCGGCTCGGGTACGGGTCGGGGTGCAGCAGCGCCTCGTCCGTGCAGACCACCCCCGCCGCGTACGCCAGGTCCAGCGACTCCTGCTTGGTGCGCGCCTGCGGCACCCGGAACGTGTAGTCGTAGAGCACGAAGAGCGGGGCGATGGTGGCGGGCCCGCCCTCGCCGTCCCACACCGGGTACGGGTCCTCGGGCGTGACGACTCCCAGCCGCCGGCACAGCTCGACCAGCTCGCGGTAGCGGGTCTCGCCGCGCAGGTGCGCCGGGTCGCCGGGCGGCGTCCACAGCTCGTGGTTGCCGGGCGCCCAGACCACCCGGGCGAAGCGGCTGCTCAGCAGGCCGAGCGCCCACTCGATGTCGGCGTACCGCTCGGCCACGTCACCGGCGACGAGCAGCCAGTCGCCGGGGTGGTCCGGCCGCAGCTCCTGGACGAACGCGCGGTTCTCCGCGTAGCTGATGTGCAGGTCGCTGACGGCTCGCAGCCGGGGCGAAGGGCTCACCTTTCGAGGCTAGGCCGCCGCGGCCGGATCGGGACACTCCGATCCGGTCGCGTCGCCGGCCGACCGTTCAGCAGAACCAGCCGTCCTGCACCCAGCCGCGGCGGTTGATGTATCCGTAGGCGAAGCCGTAGACGTAGCCGCCGCTGCGAGGCCCTTCGACCAGGAACGTCTGACCCTGGTAGAGGGTGCCCATCCAGGCACCGTTGGGCTGCGTGCGGACGAACAGGTCGCTCGCGCACACCGTCTCCCGCTGGCCGATCGTGCCGTTGGCGGCCTGCGCCGGGGCCGGCGCGGCGAGGGTCGCGGCGACGATCCCGGCCAGCACGCCGGCCATCACCCGGGTCCTCACCATGAGTCGTACCCGCCGATGCACTCGGAGCGCAGGTAACCCCAGTCGTTCGGGCCGAAGTCGAAGGCGGCCGCCCACCCGTTGTAGACCGGGTGCGCGCCCGGGGTGTGGCCGATCTTGTTTCCGTAGCCGAGCGTGCGCTTGAGGCCGGTGGGGCCGCCGGCGGAGTCGTAGTTGGCGTAGAAGCTGGCGCTCTGACAGACCACGATGGCGTGCCGTGGCACCACCGGGTCGGCCTGGGCCGGCGTGGCGCCCAGGGCGGCCACGGCCGCTCCGACGGCCAGCGCTGCGGGAACTCCTCGAAGCATGCCCACCTCCCGTACGGCGAAACTTTCCTACCGGGGAGCGTAGTCACGGCGTCGATAAATGTCGATGGGGGAGGTTCGCCGTGGCTAGCACGGGAGGTGCCCGGGGGACGGCATATCCGGCGACCCGACGGGAAAGCGCGGGGCGTCCGACAGCCCAAACCGGAGCAGGAGAAAAACATGCCTTTCGTTACCGTGGGGACGGAAAACTCCGCGCCCATCGACCTGTACTACGAGGATCACGGATCCGGTCAGCCCGTGGTGCTCATCCACGGCTTCCCGTTCAACGGGGCAACGTGGGAGAAGGAGACCAACGCGTTGCTCAACGCCGGATACCGGACGATCACCTACGATCGACGCGGTTACGGCAACTCGGCGCAGCCGGCGTCCGGCTACGACTACAACACGTTCGCCGCAGACCTGGACGTGTTGATGAACGAGCTGGATCTGAACGAGGTGACCCTGGTGGGTCACTCGATGGGTACCGGTGAGGTCGTCCGCTACCTGGGCAACTACGGCTCCCAGCGGGTCAGCCGGGCCGTGCTGCTCAGCCCGCTGCAGCCGATGTTGGCCAAGGCCGACGACAACCCGGAGGGCGTCGACCGGAACCTCTTCAAGGGTTTCCAGGACGCCATCATGAAGGACCGCTTCGCCTACCTGACCACGTTCTGCGACGCGTTCTTCAACCCGGACCAGAACATGGGCAAGCGGGTCAGCGAGGAGGCGTACCGGGCGCACTGGCAGATCGGGGCGATGGCCTCCGGCAAGGCCACCCACGACAGTGTGAACGCCTGGCAGGAGGACTTCCGACAGGACCTGCCGAAGATCAATATTCCGGTGTTGATCGTGCAGGGTGACCAGGACCGGGTGCTGCCCTACCCGGTGACCGGCCAGCGGCTCGGCCCGATGATGCCGACCGGCACGCTCGTCACGCTCAAGGGCGCGCCGCACGGCATCCCGTGGACGCACGCCGACGAGGTCAACAAGGCGATCATGGACTTCATGAAGCAGCCGGCCATGGCTCGCGCCTGACCCGTACCGGTAGCCGATCGGACGCCAGCGTCACGATGACGCTGCGGCACCCGACCCTCCCCGGGGTCGGGTGCCGTCGGCGCTCAGGGCCGGCGGGCCACGACCGCGCCGTTGGCGCCGGGGGCATCGAACGGCACGGTACGGACGTCGACGAACCCGGCGTCGGTGAGCCACGCGCCGTACTCGGCCGCCGAGTAGTTCCGGCCGCCCTCGGTCTCGACCAACATGTTCATGCCCATCAGAGCCGCCTCCGGTGGCCCGGTGCGCTCGTCGTTGAGCAGCAGCTCGCAGACGACGATGGCGCCGCCGGGCGGCAGCGCCGCGTGACAACGGGCGAGCAGTGCCCGGTTCGTCGGCTCGTCCCAGTCGTGCAGGATCATGCTGAGCAGGATGACGTCGTGCCCACCCGGCAACGCGGGATCGGCGAGGAAGTCGCCGGCCACCGCGTCGATCCGACCGGTCAGACCGGCCTCCGCGATCCGCTCCCGCGCCCGTACGCAGACGTGCGGCAGGTCCAGGACTGTCGCCCGCAGCTCGGGCAAACGGCGGCAGAACTCGATCGGGAACGCGCCGGCCCCGCCGCCCACGTCGAGCAGTCGACGGTACGCGGAGAAGTCGTACGCGTCGGCAAGCGCGCTCGCCGTGAAGCTCGACGTCGAATACATGGCGTCCCAGAACTGGGCCAGCATCTCCGGGTCGGCGGTGTCGAACATGGACTGCTGGGACTCCGGGTCCCAGGTCAACGGTCGATCGGTGCGCAGCGCCTCGCCGATGCGGTGCCACGGCAGGTAGGTACGCAGGTCGGAGTAGCGGATCTGGGCGCCGAAATAGTAGGGGCGGCCCTGGACCAGGAACTGCTCGGCCAACTCGGTGTTGCGGTAGCCGTCGCCGGCCTTCTCCAACAGGCCCAGCGAGGCGCACGCGGCGAGCAGCAGGTCCGCCGGCCGGTCGGGTAGCCCGAACTCGGCCGCGGCCTGCTCGACGGTCATCGTCCGCCCACCGGCGAGCCGGGTGAACAGACCGAGGTCGACGCTGGCCGCGAGGGTCTTGAACCCCCACACACCGGCCACCAGCTGCATGAGGGGAGTCGGAGTGACCATGGCGACATGAGATCACACCTCACACGTTTCCACGATGGACGGTCACGCCCGGATCAGCGTCACCAACCCCGCCGCCACCAGCACGCCGGCCCAGAGCCGATCGACGTTGAACCACGCCCGACGCAGCACCCCGACCCCGAGCACCTGGTAGACCAGCACCGCCACGACCAGGGCGGTGCCGAGCATCGCCACGGTGTGCACGCCCGCCGCGGCCAACCCGGGCAGCGCACCGACCGGCGCGGCGGCCAGGTGCCCGGAGTGACCCCCGGGCACCGGCTCGGCGACCAGCACCGGCAGCAGCATCAGCCCCGCGCCGTGCGCCGACGACATCAGGAACGACCAGCCGGCGAGCTGTGCCGCGGACAGCCGCATCCCCGCCCAGCGGAAGTGCCGCTCGGAAAGTAGCCGCCACAACCCGAAGCCGACCAGCAGCACGCCGCCGACCACCGCCAGGGCCGTGCTCGCCGTCACCGACCTGGTGGCGGTGACCAGGGCGGCGACGATCGCCACCGAGGCGAGATGCCCCGCCGCGATCGGCGGCAGGGCGCGCAGCAGCGCCGCCCGGCTGCGCTCCTGCAGGCCCCGGGCCACCGCGAACAGCCACCCCATCGCCGGGTTCAGGCCGTGGAACGCGCCGAGCGCCGCCAGCGTCGCGAGGGTCCCGAGGGTCACGGGAAGCAGTACGAGTCGGAGGACGCGTCCCCGCCCTGCAACCGGGTCTGGTGCACCCGCAGCCCCCGGAACTCCTCGCCGTGCGGGAAGAACCGCACGTCGGGGGTGAGCCCGCCGGCCTCGACGTCCACGTCGAGCTTGGCCAGCCAGGCGCCCACCCCGTCCGGGTAGAACTGGTCGTCCCAGGCGCCGTAGAGGGAGTTGCTGACGTAGACCCGCCGGCCGTCGCGGCTCACCTCGACCATCTGCGGACCACCCGCGAGGGCCTCGTCCGGTGCGGACGGGTGCGCGGTGCGGCGGACGATCCCGCCGAGGTGCACCGAGCCGGTCTGCACCGGGTGCAGCGGGTCGCTGACGTCGTACTGGCGCAGCTCACCGGTGCCCCAGCAGGAGACGTAGAGGAATTTGTCGTCCACCGACAGGTCGATGTCGGTCACCAGCGGCGGCACCGCGCCGAACGGCTTGAGCAGGTCGGGCAGGTCCGCCGGGTCGGCCGGCTCGGCCGGGATGTCGATCACTTTGGTGACCGCCCAGGAGTCCCCGTCGCGGTGCCACAGCCAGACCGAGGCGGACAGGTCCTCGACGCTGATCACCACCCCGACGAACCCGTACGACTTCGTCGGATCGTGCGCGGGGCGCAGCTCCAGCGGCATCTGGTACTGATCACCCAGGTCGACCCGCTGCACGTGCCGGCGTTTCGCGAGGTCCCAGAAGTGGATGGCATGGCCGTAGCGTCGGCCCAGCAGCAGCTCGCCGATGATCCCGTCCTCGATCATGGACGGGGTGCCCCACTCGCTGGTGACCAGCACGTCCTGGGTGAGGTGCCACCACACGTCGTACGCCAGGAACTGCGCGCCCCGGTCGGCCTCCCACGCCCCGCGGACATCGAACGTGGTGTGGTCCAGGATCGCGATGCCGCCCGGGCCCTCCGCGCCGTCCGCGCCGCCGAGTGCGGAGAGGTAGATGCCGTCCGGGCCGCAGTGCACGGTGTGCGGCCGGGAGTAGCCGGCCCGCTTCGCCAGCTCCTCCGGCCCGATCACCTTGACGACCTGCGGCTGACGCGGGTCGGGCTGCGTGTCGAGGACGTGGATCCGCGACGAGCGCAGGCCGGGCACGATCAGGTAGCGCCGCTCGACGTGCGGGTGCGGGGCGGTGGGGCAGAGCGCGCTGCTGCACGCGTTCCACCCGAAGTGGTGCAGCTCGTCGCCGACGAACGGCAGGTCGGTCCAGCCGACGACCCGGCCGTAGTCGGGGGAGTCGGGGTCGGTGTCCAGCACCGCGATGGCGTCCGGGCGGCTGGCCGTACGGTCGAAGGCCGCCACGTAGGCGAGCTTCTCCACCGGGGCGGTGGCCGCTTCGCGGGGCGACGGGTAGAAGGTGGGGTCGGGGGTCCAGCGGGTCATCGGGTCTCCGCTTCCTCAGGTGGTGGGAACGCCGAGTCGGTCGAGCAGGTGGCGGCGCAGCGCGCCGAAGCCCGGGTCGTCCGGCGTGCGGGTGGGTGTCAGGTCGATGGGTAGCTCCGCGGCGATGCGGCCCTCGTCGAGGAGCAGAATCCGGTCGGCCAGCAGGAGCGCCTCCTCCACGTCGTGGGTGACCAGCAGGGCGGCGAAGCCGTGCTCGGCGCGCAGCCGGCGCAGCAGCATCTGCATCCTCAGCCGGGTGAGCGCGTCGAGAGCGCCGAACGGTTCGTCGAGTAGCAGCAGGTCCGGTTCGCGGACCAGGGCGCGCGCGACGGCCACCCGCTGCGCCTGCCCGCCGGACAGTTCGGCCGGCCAGGCCCGGTGCCGCTCGGCCAGCCCGACCTCGCGCAACGCCCGCTCGATCCGGCCGGCGGTGTCCGGGCCGGACAGGCCGAGCCCGACGTTGGCCGCCACCCGCTTCCAGGGCAGCAGCCGGTGTTCCTGAAAGACCACGGCGGCGGTGCCGTGCACGACGGTGTCGCCGGTGGCGTCGCCGTCCAGGCCGGCGAGCACCCGCAGGAGGGTGCTCTTGCCGGAACCGCTGGAGCCCAGCAGGGCCACCACCTCGCCCCGCGCGATGGTCAGGTCGACCCCGGCCAGCACGGCCGTCGGCCCGAACGTCCGATGGATCGCGCGGGCGGTCAGCACCGGCGTCGTGCCGGTCAGGTGGCCCGCAGTCCGCGTCGCCATGTCAACATCCTCCTCTCCGCAACGCGCAGGGCAAGGTCGGATATCAGCCCGAGCAGCGCGTAGACGAGCAGGCCGAGGACCACGACGTCGGTCTGGCTGAACTCCCGCGCCTCCATCATCAGAAAGCCGATGCCGCTCTGGGCGTTGACCTGCTCACCGACGACGAGGCTGAGCCAGGCCGCCCCGATCGCGAGCCGCAGGCCGAGAAAGAGCGACGGCAACGCGCCGGGCAGCACCACGTGGCGCAGCCGGGCGGCCGCCCCGAGCCCGCAGGCGCGGGCCGCCTCCACCAACCGTTCGTCGATGTCCCGGATGCCGGCGTAGGTGTTGAAGTAGATGGGAAAGAACGCCCCCAGAGCCACCAGGCTGATCTTCAGCGACTCGCCGATGCCGACCCAGATGATCAATAGCGGCACGAGGCCCAGGTGGGGCAGCATCCGGGCCATCTGCACCGGCGGGTCGACCAGGTCGTCGCCGAGTCGCAACAGCCCCGCGACCGTGCCCAGGACCAGCGCCAGGATGCCGCCGATGAGCAGCCCCGCTCCGGCCCGGGTGAGGGAGTCCACGAGGTGGACGGCGAGCGTTCCGTCGCGGGACAGCCGCCAGCCGGTGGCGAGCACGTCGCTGGGCGCGGGCAGCTTCTCCGGCGCCAGCACCCCGGTCCGGGCGGCCAGTTCCCAGCCCAGCACCAGCACGACCGGGCTGACCAGCCGCCGCCACCGCCGGGTCGGCCGGGGGCGGCGGGGGTCGGGCGGCGCGACGGCCGCGGCCTCCGGCGGCGTTTCCAGCAGAGGTGTACGGCTCACTGGAACACCGCGCTGAAGCGGTCGTCCAGCCGGCTCCTGATGTCGACCGGGCCCGGAATGAGGTCCAGCGCGATGAAGCTGTCCGTGATCGCCTGGAGTTCGTCGCCGATGGCCGGGGTGATCGGGGCGAGCGGCTTGGCGCTGCGGTCCAGGGCGCGGCTGGTGACGTCCTGCGGGATCTTCAACTCCGGCGCCAGCGTGCTGGCCCGCTCCTGCGGGTTCGCGATGCCCCAGTCGGTCACCTCGCGGTAGCGCTGCAGGAACGCCCGGATGTCGTCCGAGCGCTGGGCGACCGCGTCGGGGGCGGCCAGCACATACTCGCGGTTGCTGGCCAGGCCGGTCGCGTCGGCGAGCACCCGGACACCCGGCTGCTCGGCCAGCGCGAAGTACGGGTCCCAGATGACCCAGGCGTCGACCTGCCCGCTGTCGAACGCGGGCCGCCCCTCGGCCGGCTTGAGATACTTGACGTTGATGTCCTTCAACGTCATCTTGTTGGCCTCCAGCAGCCGGACCAGCAGCCAGTGCACGTTGGAGCCCTTGTTGAGGGCGATCGTCCTGCCCTTGAGGTCGGCGAAGCTGCGGTAGCCGCTGTCGGCCTTGACCAGCACCGCCTCGCCCTGCGGGATCGGCGCCGAGGTGCCGATGATGGAGAACGGGATCTTTCCGGCGGCGGCGAAGACGGGTGGCGCCTCGCCGACCTGTCCGATGTCGATCGAGCCGGCCTTGAGCGCCTCGGTGAGGGCCGGCCCGCTCTCGAACAGCGACCACTCGACGCCCGGGGTGCCACCGCGGGCCTTGACCAGGCTCAGCCCTCCGAACCGCTGGTAGCCGATCCGCAGCTTGCCCGCGTCGCCTCCGGCGTCGGCGGACCCGCCGCAGGCGCTCACGGCGACCGTGGCGAGCAGGACCACCGCGGTGAACGCGGTCGTCAGCAGGCGGCGACGCGGGGGATGACTCGACGAGGGGGTACGCATGGCGGCTCCTTGGGTCGGGCAGGTGTGCCGGGCCGCATCGACCGGCGTGGGTGGCGTGGGCGGTAGCCTACTAACCCGGTAGGTTTTATGGGTAGGCTGTCGGCGGGATCGTCCCACCCCTCAGGAGGTGCCCGCCTCACCGCGCGCGCCGCCCGCACCCGCTCCGCCGCGCACTGGAGGAAAGA
The DNA here is from genome assembly GCF_043205095.1 of Micromonospora sp. NPDC047557. Classification (NCBI taxonomy): domain Bacteria; kingdom Bacillati; phylum Actinomycetota; class Actinomycetes; order Micromonosporales; family Micromonosporaceae; genus Micromonospora; species Micromonospora sp. NPDC047557. The sequence continues at coordinate 245,830 of NZ_JBIDDK010000010.1, forward strand.
GCCGCGATGACCCTCACCTTCCACTGGTTCCTGCCCACCAACGGCGACAGCCGGGACATCGTCGGCGGCGGCCACGGCGTGCCGACCGGGGCCGCCGGAGGCGCCCGCCCGGCCAGCGTGGCGTACCTCGGGCAGATCGCCCGCAGCGCCGAGCAGCTCGGCTTCGTCGGCGCGCTCACCCCGACCGGCGCGTGGTGCGAGGACGCCTGGCTGTCCACGGCGATGCTCACCGAGGTCACCGAACGCCTCAGGTTCCTGGTGGCCTTCCGACCCGGCCTGACCTCACCCACCCTCGCCGCCCAGATGGCCTCGACGTTCCAGCGGCTGTCCCGGGGCCGCCTGCTGCTCAACGTGGTCACCGGCGGCGAGTCGCAGGAGCAGCGGGCGTACGGCGACTTCCTGGACAAGGACGCCCGGTACGCGCGGGCCGACGAGTTCCTGCACGTCGTCCGCGCGCTGTGGCGGGGTGAGACGGTCGACCACCACGGCACGCACCTGCGCGTCGAGCAGGCGCGGCTGCACCGGCTGCCCGACCCGGCGCCGCCGGTCTACTTCGGTGGCTCGTCCGCCGCCGCCCTGCCGGTGGCCGTACGCCACAGCGACGTCTACCTCACCTGGGGCGAGCCGCCGGCCCAGGTCGCCGGCAAACTGGACCGGGTGCGGGCGCTGGCCGCCGACGCCGGCCGGGACCTGCGGTTCGGCATCCGGCTGCACGTCATCGCCCGGGACACCGCCGACGAGGCGTGGGCACAGGCCCGCCGCCTGCTCAACGGCATCGCCGAGGCCGACATCCGGGCCGTGCAGGACGGGCTGCGCCGCAGCGAGTCCGAGGGGCAGCGCCGGATGCTCGACCTGCACGGCGGCTCCCGCGACAGCCTGGAGGTCTCACCCAACCTGTGGGCCGGCGTCGGGCTGGTCCGGGGCGGCGCGGGCACCGCGCTCGTCGGCAGCCACCGCGAGATCGCCGACCGGATCGCCGAGTACCACGCGCTCGGCATCGACGAGTTCATCCTCTCCGGCTATCCGCACCTGGAGGAGGCGTACTGGTTCGGCGAGGGCGTGCTGCCGATCCTGCGCGAGCGCGGGCTGTGGCGGCACCCCGACGGCCAGCCGGGTCCGGCGGACGCCGTCGACATCCCCTTCGCCGGGACGACGACACCCCGCCCGGCGCCGGAGCCCGTGGCGGCCCGCTGACACGTCCTAGCCGGAACGGCCGCTCCGACCACGGGCGACCCGGCGTACGGCGAGGCTCACCGCCGTACTGCCCACCGCCATCCCGACCAGCACCAGGACCGCCCCGACGACCCACAGTCCGCTGTCGTCGCGCGACGCTGCCTGGCGTGACCAGGCAGCGGTGAAGGCGACGGTCATCACGGGAGCCACCAGCCACGGGCTGAGCCGCCACGCGGCCAGGGCGGCCAGCAGCACGAGCGTCAGCACGCAGCCGATCACCTGCCACGGCTCGTACGGGCCGCTGGTCGCGCCGGTCTGCGCGTCGACCGTGTAACCGGTGTCCCAGCCCAGCCAGAGCAGCCACACCCCGACCGTGGCCACCGCCAGGAACACCGCACCGAACAGTGCGTGCGTACGCCTCGTCGCCGTCATCGGGCGATCATCTCCCGCATCGACTCGCGGGGGAATGAGTACCCGTACCCGTCGACGACCCGAGCGTCAGGCGCCCGTGGCGTCCCACACCACGACGTGGACGACGAACGCCTGATCCGCCCGGGTGGTGGTGATGGTGGCGAACCCCATCCGCCCCTCGGACGTACGGAAGCACCAGTCGGCGTCGGGTGTGAAGGAGGGCCGCGCCGAGCCGGTGGCCGACGCGACGCAGCCCGCGTACGCCTGGGCGGGATTGCCGCCGGAGTACGGGTAGACGTTCGGCGCGTTGGCGACCTGGACGTTGTCCGAGCGCACCTGTCCCCAGTCGTGGTACAGGTCCAGCCCGTCCGTGGCGCCGTCCGAGTGGTCCCTGACGACCTGCTGATCCGGCCGGTCGACGTCGACCGCGGCGAAGCGGGGCAACACCACGGTCCGCTCGACGAGGGTGCGGGGCGCGTCCGGGTCAGTCGTACCCCCGGGGGTCGGGGTGGCCTGGCTCGCGGACGGCGTGGCGGGGCCGGTGGTCGGCGGGGGCGCGGCGGCCGAGGTCGCCGGTGTCCCCGTCGGGGGGCCGGCGGTGGGCGGCGGCGTCGACTGGCGGCTGAGCTGGGTCGCCACGACACCGCCGAGCAGCAGGCAGCCCATCGCCAGCAGAGCGACCGCGACGCGGGTTTGCCGGTACCACAGCCAGAACCCGCCGAGCACCAGGACCGCGGTCAGGGTGAGAGCGAACAACAGCACGTCCCGTTTCAGCCAGCTCTCCACCGCGGTCACCACACCGAGAACGTTGGCCACCACGCCGATCACGGCCAGCGTCCGGATCCGGTGATCGCCGCTGCCGCCGCTCGTTGCGGGCGGCGTGGCCGACTCTCCCAACGCTTACCTCCACTGTGCACGTCGCGCGACCGCGCGGGAGTGGGCGGGACGACGGGACGGACCCGCGCTGTCATGATCCCATCGACGCGCTCGTGCGCCGAGTGCCGCACGCCGCCAGGATGCGCGGCGGCGAGTCGGCTATCCGACGGGCCGTGGCGTCGCCGCTGATCCCGAACGGACTGTTGCCCCGGCCGGTGACGATCCTCTACGGTCTGCTCAAGCGGTGGGCGGTGCGGTCCGCATCCGACCGGACACCGCCGGATGCCCGTCGCGCGGGCCGGGATGGTGGAGTCCCGGGCCACCCCGTCGACTGTGGTTCCGGCGGTCGTGTGACTCCAGCTCGTCCCCGGGTGACTGCTGCCCGGCGCAGCTCCGTACGGAGCCGACGGCGAGCCGGACACGCCGATCCCCACCGGAGAGTCCCGTGTTCCTCAGCCCGCACGAGCAGGACCGCCTGCTCGTCCACGTCGCGGCCGATGTCGCCCGCCGCCGCCGCGAACGCGGCCTGCGCCTCAACTATCCCGAAGCCGTCGCGATGATCACCGCCTTCCTGCTCGAAGGCGCCCGCGACGGTCGGTCGGTGGTCGACCTCATGTCCGCCGGCCGGAGCGTGCTCGGCCGCGACGACGTCCAGGACGGCATCCCCGAGCTGCTGAGGGAGGTGCAGGTGGAGGCGACGTTCCCGGACGGCACCAAGCTCGTGACGGTGCACCACCCGATCCCGTGATCCCGGGAGAGATCCTGCCCGCGGCCAGCCCGGTCGAGATCAACGCGGGCCGGCCGGTGACCACCCTGGTCGTGGTCAACACCGCCGACCGGCCGGTGCAGGTGGGCTCGCACTACCACTTCGCCGAGACCAACCCGGCCCTGACCTTCGACCGGGTCGCGGCCTGGGGGCAGCGCCTCGCCGTACCGGCGGGCACCTCGGTCCGTTTCGAGCCGGGCGTGAGCCGCAGCGTGGACCTGGTCCCGCTCGGCGGCGCGCGCATCGTGCCGGGCCTGCGCGGGGAGTGCGCCGGGCCGCTGGACGAGGCGTCCCCGGCCGCGCCGACCACAGACGCACCGACGAGCGACGGGCCGGCGCGATGAGCGCCGTGCGGCGGGACCGCTACATCGACCTGTACGGACCCACCACCGGTGACCGCATCCGGCTGGCCGACACGAGCCTGCTGATCGAGGTGGAGGCCGACCACTGCGTCGGCGGCGACGAGGCCGTCTTCGGCGGTGGGAAGGTGATTCGCGAGTCGATGGGGCAGTCGCGGGCCACCCGCGCCGAAGGAGCCCTCGACACCGTCATCACCGGCGCCGTCGTGCTCGACCACTGGGGTGTGGTCAAGGCCGACGTGGGGCTGCGCGACGGGCGGATCGTCGCTCTCGGCCGGGCCGGCAACCCGGACACCATGTCCGGCGTCCACCCGGACCTGGTCATCGGCCCGGCCACCGAGGTGATCGCCGGCAACGGCCGGATCCTCACCGCCGGCGCCGTCGACACCCACGTGCACTTCATCTGCCCGCAGATCGTCACCGAGGCGCTCGCCAGCGGCGTCACCACGCTTGTCGGCGGCGGCACCGGCCCCGCCGAGGGCACCCGGGCCACGACTGTCACGCCCAACGCCTGGCACCTGGCCCGGATGCACGAGGCGCTGGACACGCTGCCGGTCAACGTGCTGCTGCTCGGCAAGGGCAACACCGTCTCGCAAGAGGCGCTGTGGGAGCAGCTGCGCGCCGGCGCGGGCGGTTTCAAGCTGCACGAGGACTGGGGCACCACCCCGGCGGCGATCGACGCCTGCCTGCGGGTGGCGGACGCCTCCGGGGTCCAGGTGTCGATCCACACCGACACCCTCAACGAGGCCGGATTCGTGGCCGACACGCTGCGCGCGATCGGCGGGCGGGCAATCCATTCGTACCACACCGAGGGAGCGGGAGGCGGGCACGCGCCGGACATCATCACGGTGGCCAGCGAGCCGAACGTGCTGCCCTCGTCGACCAACCCGACCCGCCCGTACACCCGCAACACCCTGGCCGAGCACCTGGACATGCTGATGGTCTGCCACCACCTCAACCCGTCCGTGCCGGAGGATCTGGCCTTCGCCGAGAGCCGGATCCGACCGTCCACCATGGCCGCCGAGGACCTGCTGCACGACCTCGGGGCGATCTCCATCATCGGCTCCGACGCGCAGGCGATGGGCCGGGTGGGCGAGGTGATCCTGCGGACCTGGCAGAGCGCCCACGTCATGAAGGAGCGGGTGGGCGCGCTGCCGGGCGACGGCGCGGCCGACAACCACCGCGCGCGACGGTACGTGGCGAAGTACACCATCTGCGCGGCGATGGCCAACGGGCTGGACGGCGAAATCGGCTCGGTCGAGCCCGGCAAGCTCGCCGACCTGGTGCTCTGGGACCCGGCGTTCTTCGGCGTACGACCGCACCTCGTGCTCAAGGGCGGCATGATCGCGTACGCCCAGATGGGTGACGCCAACGCGTCGATTCCCACCCCGCAGCCGATGCTGCCGCGCCCGATGTTCGGGGCGTACGGGGTCGCGGCGGCCGCCACCAGTCTGACGTTCGTCGCGCCGGCGGCCCTGGACGCCGGACTGCGCCTGGACGTGCGGCGGCGGGTCGTGCCGGTCGCCGACGTGCGGTCCCGGGGCAAGGACGACCTGCCGGAGAACAACGCGATGCCGCGCATCGAGGTGGACCCGGACACCTTCACCGTGCGGATCGACGGCGAGGTGGTGGAGCCGGACCCGGTGCCCCACCTGCCGATGGCCCAGCGGTACTTCCTGTTCTGATGGCGACGTCGAGCCTGCTCCTGTTGCTGGCCGACGGTCGCTTCCCGGCCGGCGCGCACGCGCACTCCGGCGGTCTGGAGGCGGCCGTCGCCGCCGGCCGGGTCAGCGACCTGGCCTCGTTGGAGTCGTTCCTGGTCGGCCGGCTGACCACCGCCGGGCTGGTCGGCGCGGCGTTCGCGGCGGCGGCACACCGGGTGGCGCTGCCAGCCGGCGGCACCGCCGCCGAACCAGCCCAGGCCACCGCACGGCCGGTCGGACGTGGCCATCCCGCCGGGCGGTCGGGTGCGCCGGCCGATTCCGCGGGACGGTCGGGCGCGCCGGCCGATTCGGCCGCGCGGTCGGACGCGCTGGCCCGGCTCGACGCGGAGCTGGACGCGCGGACCGCCGCTCCGGCGCTGCGCGCGGTGTCCCGCCGCCAGGGGCGGGCGCTGCTGCGCGCCGGACGGGCCATCTGGCCGCAGGCTCCCTTCGGTGATTTGCCCGCCACACCTCAGGGAGCGCACCAGCCGCTGGTGCTCGGGCTGCTCTGCGCCGCCGCCGGGCTGAGCCGCACCGAGACCGCAACGGTCGCCGCGTACGGGACGGTCACCGGTGCGGCCAGTGCCGGCGTACGTCTGCTCGGCCTCGACCCGTACCAGGTCCAGGCCCTGCTGGTCGGCCTCGCCGACCTCTGCGACGGCACCGCCGCCGACGCGGCCCGTGCCGCCGACGATCCACCGGAGCGGCTGCCGGCCGCTGCCGCCCCGCTCGCCGACATCTCTGCCGAAGTCCACGCCACCTGGGAGGTGCGTCTCTTTGCGTCCTGACACTGTTGAGCCGACCGATGTACCCGCCGCTGCACCCGCTGCCGGGCCGCCGCACGACGAGACCGTTCCGCACACCCATCCCGAGCCGGGGGTGGACCCGCACCCGCCGCTGGCACCCGCGGGCCGAGCGCTGCGGGTCGGCATCGGCGGGCCGGTCGGGTCCGGCAAGACCGCGCTGGTGGCCGCCCTGTGCCGGGCGTTCGCCGACGAGTTGCGGCTCGGCGTGGTGACCAACGACATCTACACCACCGAGGACGCCGACTTCCTCAAGCGGGCCGGCGTCCTGGACCCGGCCCGGATCCGCGCCGTGGAGACCGGCTGCTGCCCCCACACCGCCATCCGCGACGACATCGGCGCCAACCTCGACGCCGTGGACGAACTGGCCGCGGCGCTCGGTCCGCTGGACCTGGTGCTGGTGGAGAGCGGCGGGGACAACCTCACCGCCACGTTCAGCCGGGGCCTGGTCGACCGGCAGATCTTTGTGGTCGACGTGGCCGGCGGGGACAAGGTGCCGCGCAAGGGCGGGCCCGGGGTCACGTCCGCCGACCTCCTCGTGATCAACAAGACCGACCTGGCGCCCATGGTGGGCGCCGACCTCGCGGTGATGGACCGGGACGCGCGGGCCCGGCGCGGCGACCTCCCGACCGTCTTCCTGTCGATCGTCGGGGGCCCCCCCGCGGGGGGGGGGGGCGGGGGGGGGCGCCCCCCGGGGGGCCCCCCCCCGGGCCCGCCCCCCCGCCCCCCGCCCGCCCGCCCGCCCCGGGGGGCGCGGTCGCCCCGCGG
>NZ_JBIDDK010000011.1:0-239171 GCF_043205095.1 Micromonospora sp. NPDC047557
TGGGGGGGGGGGGGGGGGGGGGGGTTGTGTGTGGGGGGGGGGGGGGGGGGGCGCGCGGGGGGGGGGGTTGGTTGGGGGGGGGGGGGGGGGGGGGGGCCCCCCCCCCCCCCCGACCCCACCCGAGAATTAGCAGTACAGACGACGACATAGGGGACAGAGTGCTCGACGTCAACTTCTTCGACGAGCTGCGCATTGGTCTCGCCACCGCCGACGACATCCGTCAGTGGTCGCACGGCGAGGTCAAGAAGCCTGAGACGATCAACTACCGCACCCTGAAGCCGGAGAAGGACGGACTCTTCTGCGAGAAGATCTTCGGTCCGCAGCGGGACTGGGAGTGCTACTGCGGTAAGTACAAGCGCGTCCGGTTCAAGGGCATCATCTGCGAGCGCTGCGGCGTCGAGGTGACTCGCTCCAAGGTCCGTCGTGAGCGGATGGGGCACATCGAGCTCGCCGCTCCGGTGACCCACATCTGGTACTTCAAGGGCGTTCCGAGCCGGCTGGGCTACCTGCTGGACCTCGCCCCCAAGGACCTCGAGAAGATCATCTACTTCGCCTCGTACGTCGTGACGAGCGTGGACGCCGAGTCGCGTCACCGTGACCTCTCGACGATCGAGAACGAGATCCTGGCCGAGAAGCGGCAGTCCGAGAACAGCCGCGACTCGGAGATCGAGAAGCGGGCCGCCAAGCTCGAGGCCGACCTGGCCGAGCTGGAGGCCGAGGGTGCCAAGGCGGACGTCCGGCGCAAGGTCAAGGAGGGCGGAGAGCGCGAGATGCGCCAGATCCGCGACCGGGCCCAGCGCGAGATCGACCGCCTGGACGAGGTGCTGGACACCTTCCGCAAGCTGGAGCCGAAGCAGCTGGTCACCGACGAGCTGCTCTACCGCGAGCTGCGCGACCGGTTCGGTGAGTACTTCACCGGTTCCATGGGCGCCGAGGCGATCAAGGCGCTGGTCCAGAACATGGACCTCGACGCCGAGGCCGAGAGCCTGCGGGAGACCATCCGGTCCGGCAAGGGTCAGCGGAAGATCCGGGCGCTCAAGCGGCTCAAGGTCGTGGCGGCGTTCCTGAACACCCGCAACTCGCCGCTCGGCATGGTGCTGGACTGCGTCCCGGTCATCCCGCCGGACCTGCGCCCGATGGTGCAGCTCGACGGTGGCCGCTTCGCGACCTCGGACCTCAACGACCTGTACCGGCGTGTGATCAACCGGAACAACCGCCTCAAGCGGCTGATCGACCTCGGCGCGCCCGAGATCATCGTCAACAACGAGAAGCGGATGCTCCAGGAGGCCGTCGACGCGCTGTTCGACAACGGCCGTCGCGGCCGGCCGGTCACCGGCCCGGGCAACCGCCCGCTCAAGTCGCTGTCCGACATGCTCAAGGGCAAGCAGGGCCGGTTCCGCCAGAACCTGCTGGGCAAGCGCGTCGACTACTCGGGCCGTTCGGTCATCGTGGTCGGCCCGAAGCTCAAGCTGCACCAGTGTGGTCTGCCCAAGCAGATGGCGCTGGAGCTGTTCAAGCCGTTCGTGATGAAGCGGCTGGTGGACCTCAACCACGCGCAGAACATCAAGTCCGCCAAGCGGATGGTCGAGCGTCAGCGCCCGGTCGTGTGGGACGTGCTGGAAGAGGTCATCGGCGAGCACCCGGTGCTGCTCAACCGGGCGCCGACCCTGCACCGTCTGGGCATCCAGGCCTTCGAGCCGCAGCTGGTCGAGGGCAAGGCGATCCAGATCCACCCGCTGGTCTGCACCGCGTTCAACGCCGACTTCGACGGTGACCAGATGGCGGTGCACGTGCCGCTGTCCGCCGAGGCCCAGGCCGAGGCGCGGATCCTGATGCTGTCGTCGAACAACATCCTCAAGCCGGCCGACGGCAAGCCGGTCACCATGCCCACGCAGGACATGGTCATCGGCCTCTACCACCTCACCCACCTCACCCCCGGTGAGAAGGGCGAGGGCCGGGTGTTCAGCTCGGACGCCGAGGCGCAGATGGCCTTCGACAACGGTGAGCTGGGCCTGCAGGCGCCGGTGAAGATCCGCCTGCGTGGCGTGGTCGGCGTCGACAACGGCGCTGGCTCCGAGGCGTGGACCGCCCCGGAGGGCTGGGTCGAGGGTGACCCGCTGACCGTGGAGACCACCCTGGGCCGGGTGCTGTTCAACGAGACGCTGCCGCAGGGCTACCGCTTCGTGAACTACGAGATCCGCAAGGGTCAGCTCTCCGCGATCGTCAACGACCTCGCCGAGCGCTTCCCCAAGGTGGCGCTGGCCGCCACCCTGGACGGGCTCAAGGAGGCCGGTTTCCACTGGGCCACCTGGTCCGGCGTGACGATCGGCATGGAGGACGTCATCGCTCCGCCGCGCAAGGCGGAGATCCTGGCGAAGTACGAGAAGGAAGCCGACCGGATCGACAAGCAGTACCAGCGTGGTCTGATGACCGCCGAGGAGCGACGCGGCGAGCTCATCGAGATCTGGACCAAGGCGACCAACGAGGTCGCCAAGGAGATGGACACCGCGCTGCCGCAGGAGAACCCCCTGTGGGTGATGATCAACTCGGGTGCCCGCGGTAACCTGCTCCAGCTCCGGCAGATCGCGGCGATCCGTGGTCTGGTGGCCAACCCGAAGGGCGAGATCATCCCGCGGCCGATCAAGGCCAGCTACCGGGAGGGTCTGTCCGTGCTGGAGTACTTCATCTCCACGCACGGTGCCCGTAAGGGTCTCGCCGACACCGCGCTGCGGACCGCCGACTCGGGTTACCTGACCCGTCGTCTGGTGGACGTCTCCCAGGACGTGATCATCCGCGAGGAGGACTGCGGCACCGACCGGGCGATCCCGATGCAGATCGGCGAGAAGCTGGACGGCAAGCTCGTCGTCCACACCCACGCCGAGACCAGCGTGCACGCCCGGACGCTGGCCGACGACATCAAGGGGCCGGACGGCACCGTGGTGGCCGAGCGCGGCCAGGACATCAACTCCATCGGGGTCGACAAGATCGTCGCCGCTGGCGTGGAGACGGTCCGGGTGCGCAGCGTGCTCACCTGCGAGTCCAAGCTGGGTGTCTGCGCGGCCTGCTACGGCCGTTCGCTGCCGACCGGCAAGTCGGTCGACATCGGCGAGGCTGTCGGCATCATCGCCGCCCAGTCCATCGGTGAGCCCGGTACGCAGCTGACGATGCGTACCTTCCACACCGGTGGTGTCGCGGGTGAGGACATCACCCAGGGTCTGCCGCGTGTTCAGGAAATCTTCGAGGCTCGGGTCCCGAAGGGTAAGGCGCCCATCGCCGACACCCCCGGCCGGATCCGGATCGAGGACGGCGAGCGCTCGCGCAAGATCATCGTGGTGCCGGACGACGGCAGCGAAGAGATCGTCTACGACAAGATCTCGAAGCGCGTCAAGCTCCGGACCCACGACGGCGGTCACGTCGCGGTCGGCGAGAAGCTGACCGAGGGCACCATCGACCCGCACGAGTTGCTGCGGATCATGGGTCCGCGGGCGGTCCAGGTCCACCTGACCAGTGAGGTCCAGGAGGTCTACCGCTCGCAGGGTGTGCTCATCCACGACAAGCACATCGAGATCATCATTCGCCAGATGCTCAAGCGGGTGACGGTCATCGACTCCGGCTCGACCGAGTTCCTGCCGGGTGTGCTCGTCGACCGGGCGCTGTTCGAGTCGGAGAACCGCCGGCTCGTGTCGGAGGGTGGCGAGCCCGCCGCCGGCCGTCCGGTGCTGATGGGTATCACCAAGGCCTCGCTGGCCACCGACTCCTGGCTCTCCGCGGCCTCCTTCCAGGAGACCACCCGGGTGCTGACCGACGCTGCGATCAACTCGCGCAGCGACTCGCTGGTCGGCCTCAAGGAGAACGTGATCATCGGTAAGCTCATCCCGGCCGGTACGGGCATCAGCAAGTACCGCAGCGTCCGGGTCGAGCCGACCGAGGAGGCCAAGGCCAAGGTCTACTCGATGACCGGCTACCCGGAGACCGATTACGGGTTCGGGCCGGCCAGCGGGCAGGCTGTGCCGCTGGACGACTTCGACTTCGGGTCGTACCGCTAAGCACCGACACCGACGAGGCCCCCGGCACCTGCCGGGGGCCTCGTCGTGTCCGGACCGACCCGGCCGTCGACCGGGTTGGGCATGATGGAGGCATGACGACCGCACCCGGACAGGTGTCCGTCGCGTCCCAGGGCCTGCGCCACCCGCTGGATCCGGACCCGGCCCGTGCCACGAAGGCGCGGGCGGTCTTCGCGCTGGGGCTGCTCGGCATGTTGACCGGGCTCTTCATCGGCGGGGTGGTGCCGGCGACGGTGGCGCTGCAACTCGCCCGGCAGGCCCGCCGGGAGGCGTACGCCTCGGGGGGTTTCCTGACCGGCGGCGTCTGGCTGCGGCGGGGGGAGCGGTTGGCCTGGACCGGCCTGGCGCTGGTCGCGGTCACCGTGGTCGTCGCCGTGGTGATCGGGGTGGTCCGGCTGGCTGGCACGCCGTTCGGTCACGACTACCCGGCGAACATGGACTGACCGTTCCACCGGCCACGCCCAGCGCGGGCGGCGCCGCTTCCGGCGGTAGCCTGGCCGGTGTCCGCCGCGCGGCGACGGCGGCCCTGTCGACAGGAGGACCTCGTGACGGAACCGGCGCGGCCCCCGGCGGACGAGCCGGCGGGGCATCCTGACGCGCCGGCCGCGAGCCCGGCCCCCTCCGGACCGGACGACCGGGCCCAACCCGATCCGAACGGGCAGCCCGCCCCACGCTCCGACGTCCCCGATCCGGGTACGCCGCCGTCGGGTTGGGGTGCGCCGCCCCCGCCCGGGTGGGGTCCGCCCACGGCCGAGTGGGGCGGGGTCTATCCGCCCGGACACGGCCAGCCCCATCCCCCTTCCGGGGCGCCGCTGCCGCACGCCTGGAGCCAGCCGCCGTCGGGCCCTGGTGCGCCGTCGGGTTGGGGTCAGCCGTCGGGGCCTGCCGTGCCGACGGGCTGGGGTCAGCCGTCGTCCGGGCCTGGTGCGCCCGGGGGTTGGGGGCACCCGCCGGCGGGGATGGGCGTGCCGCCCGCCTGGGGTCAGCCGCCATCGGGGCCCGGCGCGCCCGCGGGTTGGGGCCAGCCGGCGCAGGGCCAGTCGCCCGGGTGGGGTGTGGCTCCCGCCCGATCGGTGCCGCCGCCCACCGACGACCAGCGGCGGCCACCGAAGCGGGTGGAGGCGGTGCCCGGCACGCCGTTCGGCGTCGTGCACCTGGACGTGCCGCCGGTCATTTCCGGACTGGCGACCGGGGCGCTGGTGGCGGGCATCGCGTCGATCCTGGTCTCGCTCCTGGTGATCTGCTTCGGGGTGGCGTTCGCTAACGAGGGTGGCGTCTGGGCCTCCGGTGCATTCACGGTGCTGGGGGTGCTGGCGGGGGTGGCGGCGATCGTCACCGGTCTGCTCGCTCGGCGGCAGATCGGCCGGCCGGCCGGGCCGTCGGCGGTACGGTTCACCGGGCGAGGGCTGGCGGCGGCGGGCATCAGCTGCGGCGCGGCGGGTGCGCTGCTCAGCCTGCTGGGTCTGGGGCTGGCGTTGCTGATCACCCTGACGTGAGGCCGCGCGCCGGGTCTGCGGTGCCTGCCACGGGGGCGACGGGTGGCCCGGCGGGGAAGCCGGTACACTTGTGTCCGTAGGTGCCCATCGCGGGCGACGAGGCGGGACGAGATCCGGCCGGCGAGTGTGAGACGGTCGCCGACCCATTCCGTTTTGACCTGGGCGGCTGTGGTAGGTACTCTTTCCCCTTGTGCCCGGGCGTGCCCGGGCAACTCGTGCGTGCGCTGGATCCGGAGTCCGGACGGCGGCACGACAAGCCAGAGATCCGGGGCGGGGCGATCCGCGTGCCGGTGACAGAAAACCCGGTACGCCTGCGAAAGCGTCCGCACCGGGACCGTGAGCTGGGCGACACGCCCGACCGCGGGTGCCGGGGCCTCCGCAAGGTGGCCCTGGTCGGAATGTAGGAGAGCCGGTCATCAGGCCGGCTAACGAGCAGACGGCGCGGCCGCGTACAGCGGCCGAAGGGAGCGGAGAAACCCGGTGCCCACCATCCAGCAGCTGGTCCGAAAGGGCCGTCAGGCCAAGACGACCAAGACCAAGACCCCGGCGCTCAAGGGGTCCCCCCAGCGGCGCGGCGTGTGCACCCGCGTGTACACCACCACCCCGAAGAAGCCGAACTCGGCGCTGCGCAAGGTCGCTCGTGTGAAGCTCAGCAGCCAGATCGAGGTGACCGCCTACATCCCGGGCGTCGGTCACAACCTGCAGGAGCACTCGATCGTGCTCGTTCGCGGCGGCCGGGTGAAGGACCTCCCCGGCGTGCGTTACAAGATCGTCCGCGGCTCGCTGGACACCCAGGGTGTCCGCAACCGCAAGCAGGCGCGCAGCCGTTACGGCGCGAAGAAGGAGAAGAGCTGACATGCCGCGTAAGGGACCCGCTCCGCGGCGGCCACTGGTCGCTGACCCGGTGTACAACTCGCCGCTGGTCACCCAGCTGGTGAACAAGATCCTGCTCCGCGGCAAGCGTCAGCTCGCCGAGTCGATCGTGTACGCGGCCCTCGAGGGCTGCCGCGAGAAGTCCGGCACCGACCCGGTCGTCACCCTCAAGCGGGCGATGGACAACGTCAAGCCGACCCTCGAGGTGCGCAGCCGTCGTGTCGGTGGCGCCACCTACCAGGTTCCGGTCGAGGTCCGCCCCACCCGGGCGACCACCCTGGGCCTGCGCTGGCTGGTCACCTACTCCCGCGCCCGGCGCGAGAAGACCATGGTCGAGCGGCTGATGAACGAGCTGCTGGACGCGAGCAACGGCCTCGGTGCCGCCGTCAAGCGGCGCGAGGACACGCACAAGATGGCCGAGTCGAACAAGGCCTTCGCGCACTACCGCTGGTAACACCCTGGTTCCGGCGCCTCCGGGCGCCGGAACCGCCACCAGTTGAGTCGAGACGACGATAAGTAGGGATTGAAGTGGCCGCCGCAGACGCGCTCGCCAACGTACGCAACATCGGCATCATGGCGCACATCGATGCCGGTAAGACCACGACCACCGAGCGAATCCTGTTCTACACCGGCATCACGTACAAGATCGGTGAGGTCCACGAGGGCGCTGCCGTCATGGACTGGATGGAGCAGGAGCAGGAGCGTGGTATCACCATCACCTCCGCTGCTACCAAGTGTGAGTGGAAGGGCCACACGATCCAGATCATCGACACGCCTGGTCACGTCGACTTCACGGTCGAGGTCGAGCGGTCGCTGCGTGTCCTGGATGGTGCGGTCGCGGTCTACGACGGTGTCGCCGGCGTGGAGCCGCAGACGGAGAACGTCTGGCGGCAGGCCGACAAGTACAACGTCCCGCGCATGTGCTTCGTCAACAAGCTCGACCGGACCGGCGCCGACTTCTTCCGCTGCGTGCAGATGATGATCGACCGGCTGAACGCCACCCCGCTGGTGCTCCAGATCCCGATCGGGCTCGAGGGCGACCACATCGGTGTCGTCGACCTGATCGGCATGCGCGCCCTCACCTGGCGCGGGGAGACCCAGAAGGGTGAGGACTACGCGGTTGAGGAGATCCCGGCCGACCTGGCCGACTCCGCTGCCGAGTGGCGCGAGAAGCTGATGGAGACCCTCGCCGACGTCGACGACTCGGTGATGGAGAAGTACCTGGAGGGCGAAGAGGTCTCCGTCGAGGAGATCAAGGCCGCCATCCGGCGTGCCACCATCGCCGGCAAGGCCAACCCGGTGCTCTGCGGCTCGGCGTTCAAGAACAAGGGCGTCCAGCCCATGCTCGACGCCGTGGTCGACTTCCTGCCGTCGCCGCTGGACGTTCCGGCGATCGAGGGTACGGCCACCGACGGCGAGACCCCGCTGCTGCGTAAGCCGTCCAACTCGGAGCCCTTCTCCGGTCTGGCCTTCAAGATCCAGACGGACAAGCACCTGGGCAAGCTCACCTACGTGCGGGTCTACTCCGGCACGCTCGATTCCGGTTCCCAGGTGGTCAACTCCACCAAGGACCGCAAGGAGCGGATCGGCAAGATCTACCAGATGCACGCCAACAAGCGGGAAGAGCGTCCGTCGGCGCAGGCCGGCGACATCATCGCCGTGCAGGGTCTCAAGCAGACCACGACCGGCGACACGCTCTCGGACCCGGCGAACCCGGTCATCCTGGAGTCGATGACCTTCCCGGAGCCGGTCATCTCGGTGGCGATCGAGCCGAAGACCAAGTCCGACCAGGAGAAGCTGGGCACCGCTATCCAGCGCCTGGCCGAGGAGGACCCGACCTTCCGCGTCCAGCTGGACGAGGAGACCGGTCAGACGGTCATCTCCGGCATGGGCGAGCTGCACCTGGACATCCTGGTCGACCGGATGCGCCGCGAGTTCAACGTCGAGGCCAACGTCGGCAAGCCGCAGGTGGCGTACCGCGAGACCATCCGCCGCAAGGTGGACAAGGTCGAGTACACCCACAAGAAGCAGACCGGTGGTTCCGGCCAGTACGCCCGCGTCATCGTGAGCGTCGAGCCGCTGCCGCTGGACAACGACTCGCCGACCTACGAGTTCGCCAACGCCGTCAGCGGTGGCCGTATCCCGCGGGAGTTCATCCCGTCGGTGGACGCCGGTGCGCAGGACGCGCTGCAGTACGGCATCCTGGCGGGCTTCCCGCTGGTCGGTGTGAAGCTGACGCTGCTGGACGGCCAGTACCACGAGGTCGACTCGTCGGAAATGGCATTCAAGATCGCCGGCTCGATGGTGATGAAGGACGCGGCCCGCAAGGCCGATCCCGCACTGCTCGAGCCGATGATGGCCGTTGAGGTCACCACTCCTGAGGAGAACATGGGTGACGTCATCGGCGACCTCAACTCCCGCCGCGGCATCATCCAGGCGATGGAGGAGCGCAGCGGCGCCCGCATCGTGAGGGCTCTGGTGCCGTTGTCGGAGATGTTCGGCTATGTCGGCGACCTGCGGTCGAAGACCCAGGGCCGGGCTAGCTACAGCATGCAGTTCGACTCCTACGCCGAGGTTCCGCAGAGCGTCGCGAAGGAGATCATCGCGAAGGCAACGGGCGAGTAACCTCCCCGAGCAGGTGATTCGTGGTCGGTCGCGGGTGGTTTCACCCGCCCGCGGCCACCACGATCGGATCGCGTGAGACCGGGCCTGTAGGCTTCATCGCCGCAGAACCCACAAAAGCTCTCCGGCCGCCAGGCCGGAAAGGCTGTCGACAGAGTCCTAAGCGCCGACCGGCGCGCCGGGCGTACGAACCAAGAAGTCCACAGGAGGACACCAGTGGCGAAGGCGAAGTTCGAGCGGACTAAGCCGCACGTCAACATCGGCACCATTGGTCACATCGACCACGGTAAGACGACGCTGACGGCGGCCATCACCAAGGTCCTGCACGACCAGTTCCCGGACCTGAACCCTTACACGCCGTTCGACGAGATCGACAAGGCGCCGGAGGAGAAGGCCCGCGGCATCACGATCTCGATCGCGCACGTCGAGTACCAGACCGAGGCGCGGCACTACGCGCACGTCGACTGCCCCGGCCACGCGGACTACATCAAGAACATGATCACCGGTGCCGCGCAGATGGACGGCGCGATCCTGGTGGTCGCGGCGACCGACGGCCCGATGCCGCAGACCCGTGAGCACGTGCTGCTCGCGCGTCAGGTTGGCGTGCCGTACATCGTCGTGGCGCTCAACAAGAGCGACATGGTCGACGACGAGGAGCTCCTGGAGCTCGTCGAGCTCGAGGTCCGTGAGCTGCTCTCCTCGCAGGAGTACCCGGGTGACGACCTGCCGGTCGTCCGGGTTTCGGCGCTGAAGGCCCTCGAGGGTGACCCCGAGTGGACCGGCAAGCTCCTGGACCTGATGACCGCGGTCGACACCGCGATCCCGCAGCCGGAGCGTGAGACCGAGCGGCCGTTCCTCATGCCGATCGAGGACGTCTTCACGATCACCGGTCGTGGCACCGTCGTCACGGGTCGCGCCGAGCGCGGCATCCTCAAGCCGAACGAGGAGGTGGAGATCGTCGGTATCCGCGAGAAGTCGCAGAAGACGGTCTGCACCGGCATCGAGATGTTCCGCAAGCTGCTCGACGAGGCCCGCGCGGGCGAGAACGTCGGTCTGCTGCTGCGTGGCATCAAGCGCGAGGACGTCGAGCGCGGCATGGTGGTCGTCAAGCCGGGCACCACGACCCCGCACACGGAGTTCGAGGCGACGGTCTACATCCTCTCCAAGGAGGAGGGCGGCCGGCACACCCCGTTCTTCCAGAACTACCGTCCGCAGTTCTACTTCCGGACCACGGACGTCACCGGTGTCGTCACCCTCCCCGAGGGCACCGAGATGGTCATGCCGGGCGACAACACCACCATGTCGGTGAAGCTGATCCAGCCCATCGCCATGGAGGAGAACCTCAAGTTCGCGATCCGCGAGGGTGGCCGCACCGTCGGCGCCGGGTTCGTCACCAAGATCATCAAGTGAGCTAGGTAACCCCGATTAGACCCGCCGCCGGTCGTGCGGCATACTAGTCAGGTTGCGTAACGACAGTTCGTCGCCTGTGTTCGGCTTTCGCTGAACCTCCGGGTGGCGAGACAGTCGAGCGTGGGGTGGTTGGCGGCCCAGTCGCCAACCACCCTCGCGCGGCGTTCAGGTCGCGGTAATGCGATCGGCGCCTTGACCCACCGCGCGGTCAGCACCACTCCGGAACCACGGGGCGGAGCCCGGCCCGAGGGCGCGACACGCCCGACCGCGGGGGTCGGCGAAGTGGGCCTGTGCCAGCCGGTACAGGCGCCCGCAACACAGCGGCATCGAGAGAAGGAACAGAAGCCACCATGGCGGGACAGAAGATCCGCATCCGGCTCAAGGCCTATGACCACGAGGTCGTCGACTCCTCGGCTCGGAAGATCGTCGAGACGGTGACGCGCACCGGGGCGCAGGTCGCGGGCCCGGTGCCGCTGCCCACGGAGATCAACCGTTTCTGCGTTATCCGCTCGCCGCACAAGTACAAGGACTCGCGCGAGCACTTCGAGATGCGCACGCACAAGCGGCTGATCGACATCATCGACCCGACCCCGAAGACGGTCGACTCGCTCATGCGCCTCGACCTGCCGGCTGGCGTCGACATCGAGATCAAGCTGTAGGGACCGGACAAATGGACAGGCAAGTCAAGGGGATCCTGGGCGCCAAGCTCGGCATGACCCAGGTCTGGGACAACAACCGTGTTGTTCCCGTGACCGTGGTCGAGGCCGGCCCGTGCGTCATCAGCCAGGTTCGTAGCGCCGAGAAGGACGGTTACTCCGCGGTCCAGCTGGCGTACGGCACGATCGACCCGCGCAAGGTCAAGAAGCCGATCAGCGGGCACTACGCGAAGGCGGACGTGGCGCCGCGCCGGCACATCGTCGAGCTGCGCACCACGGACGCCGGGGAATACTCGCTGGGCCAGGAGGTCACGGTCGAGGAGTTCCCGGCAGGCGTCACGATCGACGTCACCGGCAAGACCAAGGGCAAGGGCTACGCCGGCCCGATGAAGCGGCATGGCTTCCACGGTCTGCGCGCCAGCCACGGTGTCGAGCGCAAGCACCGCTCGCCCGGTTCCATCGGCGCCTGCGCCACCCCGGGTCGTGTCTTCAAGGGCACCCGGATGGCCGGCCGCATGGGTGGCGTGCGCTACACCGTGCAGAACCTCACCGTCCAGGCGGTCGACACCGAGAACAACCTGCTGCTCGTCCGGGGTGCCATTCCTGGTCCCAAGGGCGCGCTGGTTCTGGTCCGTACCGCGGCCAAGAGCAAGGTGAAGAAGGGCGGTGCGGCCAAGTGACCACCGTTGACGTGCGCACCGTCGAAGGCAGCACCAGCGGCTCCGTCGAGCTGCCGGCTGACATCTTCGACGTGCAGGCCAACGTCGCGCTGATGCACCAGGTCGTGGTGGCCCAGCTCGCGGCGGCCCGACAGGGCACGCACAAGGCCAAGACCCGCGGCGAGGTCGCCGGTGGCGGCAAGAAGCCGTACAAGCAGAAGGGCACCGGTCGCGCCCGGCAGGGCTCGATCCGCGCGCCGCAGTTCGCCGGCGGTGGCGTGGTGCACGGTCCCGTGCCGCGCGACTACAGCCAGCGCACCCCGAAGAAGATGAAGGCCGCCGCGCTCCGCGGTGCCCTCTCGGACCGGGCCCGCGCCGGGCAGGTGCACGTCGTCGAGGCGTTCGTCTCGGGCGAGAAGCCGTCGACCAAGGCCGCACTGGCCACGCTGACCAAGCTCACCGAGGCCCGTCGGGTTCTCGTCGTGCTGAGCAGCACCGACGAGCTGAACTGGGTGTCGCTGCGCAACGAGCCGCGCGTGCACCTGATCGAGTCCGGCCAGCTGAACACGTACGACGTGCTGGTGGCCGACGACGTGGTCTTCACCAAGGACGCCCTGGACGAGTTCCTGGGCGTGCCCGCCGAGACCACCGAGGAGGGTGGCAAGTGAGCACGATCGCCGACCCGCGCGACATCATCGTGGCGCCGGTCGTCTCGGAGAAGAGCTACAGCGAGCTGAACCGGAACTGGTACACCTTCCTGGTGCACCCGGACGCGAACAAGACCGAGATCAAGATCGCTATCCAGCAGATCTTCGACGTCCGCGTCCTGACGGTCAACACGCTCAACCGCCAGGGCAAGCGCAAGCGCACCAAGACCGGCTTCGGTCAGCGCAAGGCGACCAAGCGGGCGATCGTGAAGCTGGCTGACGGTGACCGTATCGAGGCCTTCGGCGGCCCGGTCAGCTGAGGGGTGTAGACAATGGCTATCCGTAAGTACAAGCCGACGACGCCGGGCCGACGTGGCTCCAGTGTCGCCGACTTCGCCGAGATCACCCGGTCCACGCCGGAGAAGTCGCTGCTGGCTCCGCTGCCGAAGAAGGGCGGGCGTAACGCCCACGGCCGGATCACCACGCGGCACCACGGTGGCGGTCACAAGCGCCAGTACCGTCTGATCGACTTCAAGCGGGTCGACAAGGACGGCGTGCCGGCGAAGGTCGCTCACATCGAGTACGACCCGAACCGCACGGCGCGCATCGCGCTGCTGCACTACGCCGACGGCGAGAAGCGGTACATCATCGCGCCGAAGGACATGAAGCAGGGCGACCGCGTCGAGTCCGGTCCGGGCGCCGACATCAAGCCGGGTAACAACCTGCCGCTGCGCAACATCCCGGTCGGTACCACGATCCACAACGTGGAGCTGCGTCCGGGCGGCGGGGCCAAGCTGGCCCGCTCCGCAGGCGTCGGCATCCAGCTGCTCGGCCGTGAGGGCGCGTACGCGACCCTGCGTATGCCGTCCGGCGAGATCCGGCGGGTGGACGTGCGCTGCCGCGCGAGCGTCGGCGAGATCGGCAACGCCGACCAGTCGAACATCAACTGGGGTAAGGCCGGCCGTATGCGGTGGAAGGGCAAGCGCCCGACCGTCCGTGGTGTCGCCATGAACCCGGTCGACCACCCGCACGGTGGTGGTGAGGGTAAGACCTCCGGTGGTCGCCACCCGGTCAACCCGCAGGGTAAGCCCGAGGGCCGCACCCGCCGTAAGGGCCAGCCGAGCGACAAGCTGATCGTCCGCCGCCGCTACGCCACGCGTAAGCGCGGCTGAGGGAGATAAGACATGCCTCGCAGCCTCAAGAAGGGCCCGTTCGTCGACGACCACCTGCTCAAGAAGGTGGAAGTCCAGAACGACAAGGGCTCCAAGAACGTGATCAAGACCTGGTCGCGGCGCTCGACGATCATCCCCGAGATGCTGGGGCACACGATCGCCGTGCACGACGGACGCAAGCACGTCCCGGTGTTCGTGACCGAGGCGATGGTCGGGCACAAGCTCGGCGAGTTCGCGCTGACCCGCACGTTCAAGGGTCACGAGAAGGACGACCGGAAGAGCCGTCGGCGCTGACGCCGCCAGGCATACGGATAGAGGGAACAAGGGGTTACAGCGATGCCAGGAAAGGGCGACGCTCCGGTGCTTCCGGGCGCGCGGGCGGTTGCGCGGCACGTGCGCATCTCGCCGATGAAGGCGCGCCGGGTGGTCAACCTCGTCCGCGGCCTGCCCGCGAAGGAGGCGCTCACGGTGCTGCAGTTCGCGCCGCAGGCTGCGAGCGAGCAGGTGTACAAGGTGCTCGCTAGCGCGATCGCCAACGCGGAGAACAACGAGCGGCTGGACCCCGACGCGCTGCTCGTCAGCGAGGCGTTCGTGGACGAGGGCCCGACGATGAAGCGGTTCCAGCCGCGGGCACAGGGTCGGGCGTACCGGATCCGCAAGCGCACCTGCCACATCACAGTGGCGGTCGAGGCGGTCGCGCCGGCAGCGCCGAGGAAGGCCGCGGCGAAGAAGGCCGCCCCGGCCACGGAGGCCGCACCGGCCGAAGCGCAGAGCAAGACGGAGGACGCCGAGTAATGGGTCAGAAGGTTCACCCCACTGGGTTCCGGCTCGGCATCTCGACCGACTGGAAGTCCCGCTGGTTCGCGGACAAGCTCTACAAGGACTACATCGGCGAGGATGTCAAGATCCGCCGCATGATGTCCAAGGGCCTCGAGCGTGCCGGGATCTCCAAGGTCGACATCGAGCGCACCCGCGACCGCGTCCGCGTCGACATCCACACCGCCCGGCCGGGCATCGTCATCGGCCGTAAGGGTGCGGAGGCCGACCGGATCCGCGGTGAGCTCGAGAAGCTCACCGGCAAGCAGGTCCAGCTGAACATCATCGAGGTGAAGAACCCCGAGTCGGACGCTCAGCTCGTCGCGCAGGGCGTGGCCGAGCAGCTGTCCAGCCGGGTCAGCTTCCGTCGGGCGATGCGCAAGGCCATGCAGTCGGCCATGAAGAACCCGGTCTGCAAGGGCATCCGGGTTCAGGTCTCGGGTCGCCTCGGCGGCGCCGAGATGAGCCGGACCGAGTTCTACCGCGAGGGCCGGGTTCCGCTGCACACGCTGCGGGCCAACATCGAGTACGGCTTCTTCGAGGCCCGTACCACCTTCGGCCGGATCGGTGTGAAGGTCTGGATCTACAAGGGCGACGCGGTTCCGGGCCGGGAGGCTCCGGCCGAGGCCGGTCCGTCGCGCCCGCGTCGTGGTGAGCGCGGCGACCGTCCCGAGCGTCCGCGCCGTGGCCGGTCCGGTTCGTCCGGCACGACCGCTGGTGGCACCGAGGCCGGCCGGGCTGCTGCGACCACCATCGCGCAGCAGGCCGAGACGCCGAGTGGCGAGCCGGTCGACAGCGCTGCTGTCGCGGCCGCGGCTGCTCCGGCAGAAACGCAGCAGGAGGGCTGACAGATGCTGATGCCGCGCAAGCCCCCGAAGGGCTTCCGCAAGCCGCACCACCCGGACCGCAGTGGCGCGTCCAAGGGTGGTAACCGGGTGGTGTTCGGCGAGTTCGGGATCCAGGCTCTCGAGCCTGCGTACGTGACCAACCGCCAGATCGAGTCGGCGCGTATCGCGATGACCCGTCACATCAAGCGTGGCGGCAAGGTCTGGATCACGATCTTCCCGGACCAGGCCCTCACCAAGAAGCCTGCCGAGACCCGGATGGGTTCCGGTAAGGGTTCGCCCGAGTGGTGGGTCGCCAACGTCAAGCCGGGGCGGGTTCTCTTCGAGATGTCCTTCCCCAACGAGCAGATCGCGCGAGAGGCCATGCGTCGCGCGATCCACAAGCTCCCGATGAAGTGCCGCATTGTTACGCGCGAAGTGGGTGAATCCTGATGGCAGCGGGCGTTAAGGCGACCGAGCTGCGTGAGCTCTCCGAGGAGGAGCTGGTCACGAAGCTGCGGGAGGCCAAGGCGGAGCTGTTCAACCTCCGCGTGCAGGCCGCAACCGGGCAGCTGGACAACAACCGGCGGCTGCAGGTCATCCGTCGGGAGATCGCCCGGATCTACACGATCATGCGCGAGCGCGAGCTGGGGCTCTCGGCCGCGCCGACTGAGGTGACTGCATCATGACCGAGAACACCACCACTGACGCCACCCGCGCGCGCCGCAAGGTTCGCGAGGGCCTGGTGGTCAGCGACAAGATGGACAAGACCGTCGTGGTCGAGGTCGAGGACCGGGTTCGGCACGCGCTGTACGGCAAGATCATGCGTCGTACCAGCAAGCTGAAGGTGCACGACGAGCAGAACGCCGCCGGCACCGGCGACCGGGTCCTGATCATGGAGACCCGGCCGCTGAGCGCCACCAAGCGTTGGCGGATCGTGGAGATCCTGGAAAAGGCCAAGTAGCGAAGGCTCGAGCTCGCCCGGCGTTGCGTCGGGCGTAGGTTCCGCCAGGCTCCGGCCGCCACGGCGGCCGGAGAACCGGCAGACATAGGAGATAGACGTGATTCAGCAGGAGTCGCGACTGCGCGTCGCCGACAACACGGGTGCTCGGGAGATCCTGTGCATCCGGGTTCTCGGTGGCTCCGGTCGGCGCTACGCGAGCATCGGCGACGTCATCGTGGCCACGGTCAAGGACGCGATCCCGGGTGCCGGTGTGAAGAAGGGCGACGTCGTCAAGGCGGTCGTCGTTCGCACGGCCAAGGAGAAGCGGCGGCCGGACGGCTCGTACATCCGCTTCGACGAGAACGCCGCCGTCATCATCAAGGACGGTGGGGACCCGCGCGGTACCCGCATCTTCGGCCCGGTGGGCCGGGAGCTGCGGGACAAGCGGTTCATGAAGATTATTTCCCTCGCGCCGGAGGTGTTGTGACCGTGAAGGTCAAGAAGGGCGACACGGTCGTCGTCATCGCCGGCAAGGACAAGGGTGCCAAGGGCAAGGTCATCGCGGCCTACCCGCGGCAGGACAAGGTCCTGGTCGAGGGCGTGAACCGGGTCAAGAAGCACACCCGTATCAGCACCACCCAGCGTGGCGCCAAGACCGGCGGCATCGTCACTCAGGAGGCCCCGATCCACGTCTCGAACGTGCAGGTCCTGGACTCCGACGGCAAGCCGACCCGCGTCGGTTACCGGTTCGACGACAACGGCCAGAAGGTCCGCATCGCGCGTAGCACCGGTAAGGACCTGTGATGACCACGGCTACCGAAAAGACCCTGCCGCGCCTCAAGGAGCGGTACCGCAACGAGATCGTGGCCCAGCTGCGTGAGCAGAACAGCTACGGCAACCCCATGCAGGTGCCGCGGCTGGTCAAGATCGTCGTCAACATGGGTGTCGGCGAGGCTGCTCGCGACGCCAAGCTGATCGACGGCGCGGTCCGCGACCTCGCCACGATCACCGGCCAGAAGCCGCAGGTGCGGCGGGCGACCAAGTCCATCGCGCAGTTCAAGCTCCGCGAGGGCATGCCGATCGGCGCGAAGGTCACCCTTCGCGGCGACCGGATGTGGGAGTTCCTGGACCGGCTGCTCTCCATCGCGCTGCCGCGTATCCGCGACTTCCGCGGTCTGGACGGGCGCAAGCTGGACGGGCACGGCAACTACACGTTCGGTCTGACCGAGCAGTCGGTGTTCCACGAGATCGACCAGGACCGGATCGATCGCCAGCGGGGCATGGACATCACGGTGGTCACGACCGCCACGACCGACGACGAGGGCCGGGCGCTGCTCAAGCTCCTGGGCTTCCCGTTCAAGGAGAACTGAGATGGCCAAGAAGGCGCTGATCATCAAGGCGGCCGCGAAGCCGAAGTTCTCGGTTCGCGCGTACACCCGCTGCCAGCGGTGCGGGCGTCCGAAGGCGGTCTACCGCAAGTTCGGGCTCTGCCGGGTCTGCATCCGGGAGATGGCCCACCGCGGTGAGCTGCCGGGTGTGTCCAAGGCTTCCTGGTAAGGGCGACCGCGTCCCGGCTGTCGGCCGGGAACTCCTGCACCGATTAGGTATTGCTCTTCGCCGTAGGCCCGGGGCTGGTGCCCCGGGAACCCCGGCGAGAAAGGCTGACGAAATCCATGACGATGACCGACCCGATCGCAGACATGCTCACGCGTCTGCGTAACGCCAACCAGGCGTACCACGATCAGGTGAAGATGCCCTACTCCAAGATCAAGGCGAACATCGCCGAAGTCTTGAAGGCCGAGGGTTACATCGCCACCTGGTCGGTCGAGGAGCCCGAGGAGGGCGCCGTCGGCAAGCGACTGGTCGTCGAGCTGAAGTACGGCCAGAACCGGGAGCGGAGCCTGGCCGGCATCAAGCGCGTGTCCAAGCCCGGTCTCCGGGTGTACGCCAAGTCGGACGGGCTCCCGCGG
This sequence comes from Micromonospora sp. NPDC047557, assembly GCF_043205095.1. Classification (NCBI taxonomy): domain Bacteria; kingdom Bacillati; phylum Actinomycetota; class Actinomycetes; order Micromonosporales; family Micromonosporaceae; genus Micromonospora; species Micromonospora sp. NPDC047557. The sequence continues at coordinate 18,153 of NZ_JBIDDK010000011.1, forward strand.
GTGCTCGGTGGGCTGGGCGTGGCGATCATTTCGACGTCCCAGGGGCTGCTGACCGACCGGCAGGCCCGCAAGCGGAGTGTTGGCGGGGAAGTCCTCGCCTTCGTCTGGTAACGGGAGACTGGTAGAAATGTCGCGAATTGGACGTAAGTCGATCCCGGTACCAGCCGGCGTCGACATCACGATCGACGGGCAGACCGTCAAGGTCAAGGGCCCGAAGGGCGAGCTCCAGCACACGATCGCCGACCCGATCACGATCGAGCGTGCGGAGGACGGGCAGCTGAACGTCAACCGCCCGAACGACGAGCGCAAGGCCAAGGAGCTGCACGGCCTGAGCCGTACCCTGGTCGCCAACATGATCGTCGGCGTGACCGAGGGCTACCGCAAGAGCCTGGAGATCGCCGGCACCGGTTACCGGGTCACCGCCAAGGGTTCGGACCTCGAGTTCGCGCTCGGGTTCTCGCACCCGGTGGTCGTTCCCGCGCCGGCGGGCATCACCTTCACGGTGGAGCGGCCGACCCTGTTCCACGTGGCCGGCATCGACAAGCAGCAGGTCGGTGAGGTCGCCGCCAACATCCGGAAGATCCGTCCGCCGGAGCCCTACAAGGGCAAGGGCGTGAAGTACCAGGGCGAGGTCATCCGCCGCAAGGCTGGAAAGGCAGGTAAGAAGTGAGCGCCACGCTGCTCAAGCGCCGCCGCGGCGTCGCCGCCAAGCGCGCCGTTGGGCGTGCGCGTCGGCACTTCCGCGTCCGCAAGAACGTCAGCGGTACGGCCGAGCGTCCGCGCCTGGTCGTCACCCGTTCGCTGCGGCACATGGTTGCCCAGATCGTCGACGACACCAAGGGTCACACCCTGGCGTCGGCGTCGACCCTGGACTCCTCGCTGCGCGGTGCGGAGGGCGACAAGAGCGCCCTCGCCGGCAAGGTGGGCGCCCTGCTCGCCGAGCGGGCCAAGGCCGCCGGCGTCTCCAAGGTCGTCTTCGACCGCGGTGGCAACCGGTACGCGGGGCGAGTCGCCGCGCTTGCCGACGCCGCCCGCGAAGCCGGGCTCGAGTTCTAACAACCCCGTCACGAGAGATAAGGAAGGCTGCTGATGCCAGGTCAACAGCGCCGTGGCGGCGGGTCCGGTGGCAACGAGGGTGGTCGCCGCGACAACCGCCGTGAGGGCGGCCGCGGAAACGCGCCCGTCGAGAAGACCCCGCACCTTGAGCGGGTCGTCGCGATCAACCGCGTCGCCAAGGTCGTGAAGGGTGGTCGTCGCTTCAGCTTCACCGCCCTGGTGATCGTGGGCGACGGCGACGGCACGGTCGGCGTGGGCTACGGAAAGGCCAAGGAGGTGCCCGCGGCGATCGCCAAGGGTGTCGAGGAGGCCAAGAAGCACTTCTTCAAGGTTCCGCGGATCGGTCAGTCGATCCCGCACCCGGTGACGGGTGAGGACGCCGCTGGCGTCGTGCTGCTCAAGCCGGCCTCGGCCGGTACGGGTGTCATCGCCGGTGGTCCGGTGCGCGCCGTGCTGGAGTGCGCCGGGATCCACGACGTGCTCTCCAAGAGCCTCGGCTCGTCGAACCCGATCAACATCGTGCACGCCACCGTGGCGGCCCTGAAGGGGCTTGAGTCCCCCGAGCAGGTCGCGGCGCGTCGTGGCCTGCCGGTGGAGGACGTCGCGCCGGCCGCCATGCTGGCGTCGCGTGCGGGGGTGGCGCACTGATGGCACGTCTGAAGGTCACCCAGGTCCGGTCCGGTATCGGGACCAAGCAGAACCAGCGTGATTCGCTGCGTTCGCTCGGTCTCAAGCGGATCAACGACGTGGTGGTCAAGGAGGACCGGCCCGAGATCCGCGGCATGATCTTCACTGTGAACCACCTCGTGAAGGTCGAGGAGGTCGAGTAATGACGATCAAGGTGCACCACCTGCGCCCGGCGCCCGGTTCCAAGACCGCGAAGACCCGTGTGGGTCGTGGTGAGGGTTCCAAGGGCAAGACCGCTGGTCGCGGTACGAAGGGCTCCAAGGCCCGCAAGAACATCTCGGCGGCCTTCGAGGGTGGGCAGATGCCCATCCACATGCGCCTGCCGAAGATGAAGGGCTTCAAGAACAAGTTCAAGGTGGTCTTCCAGGTGGTCAACCTGGACCGGCTCGCCGAGCTGTTCCCGAACGGCGGCCAGGTTGGCCCGCTCGAGCTGGTCGAGGCCGGCGCGGTCCGCAAGGGCCAGCCGGTCAAGGTCCTCGGCACCGGGGACCTTGGCGGGGTGGCGCTCCAGGTGTCGGCGCACGCGTTCAGTGCGTCGGCCAAGGAGAAGATCGCCGCCGCCGGTGGCTCCGCCACCGAGCTGTAAGGCGTACGACCTCGGCGCCCGTCAGTTGTGAGCAACTGGCGGGCGCCTAGGTCTGCCTGGGCCGTGTGCGCCCGGTAATATCGGATTCGGTTTATGTAGCCGGGCACACCTGCCCGGAGCGGGACAGGGCTGTTAGAGTCCCATCCCAGCCATGGATTGCGGGCACTCGCCCGTGATCCACCCCCACCCGCCAGGGATCACCGGCGGCCCGCCTCGCGCAGGAGGAAGAAGTTGCTGTCCGCCTTTCTCAGTGCGTTCCGTACGCCTGACCTGCGCAAGAAGCTGCTGTTCACAGTAGGCATCATCGCGGTCTACCGGCTGGGTGCCACGCTCCCCAGCCCGGGCGTCTCGTACGGCAACGTGCAGAAGTGCCTCGACTCCATCTCGGGCGACACGACGGGCCCGCTGAATCTGCTCAACCTCTTCTCCGGCGGGGCGCTGCTCCAGCTCTCGGTCTTCGCGTTGGGCATCATGCCCTACATCACCGCGTCGATCATCCTGCAGCTGCTGACCGTCGTGATTCCGCGCCTGGAGCAGCTCCGCAAGGAGGGCCAGGCCGGCCAGGCGAAGATCACGCAGTACACGCGCTACCTGACCCTCGGTCTCGGCGTGCTGCAGGCCTCGGCGTTCGTGGCGCTGGCCCGCTCGGGGCAGCTGTTCCAGAACCGCTGCGACCAGTTCCCGATCATCCCCGAGGGCACCGGCATCCCGGACTGGCTGACCCTGTCCATCCTGGTGATCACCATGACCGCCGGCACCGGCATGGTCATGTGGCTCGGTGAGCTGATCACCGACCGGGGCGTCGGCAACGGCATGTCCGTTCTGATCTTCACCTCGATCGCGGCCCGGTTGCCCGGCGAGGGCTGGCAGATCAAGACCAGCCAGGGCTGGGGCAAGTTCGCCCTCGTCATCGCGCTGGTTCTGGTGGTCATCACCGCGGTCACCTTCATCGAGCAGGCGCAGCGCCGGATCCCGGTGCAGTACGCCAAGCGGATGATCGGCCGGCGGATGTACGGCGGCACCTCGACCTACATCCCGCTGAAGGTCAACCAGGCGGGTGTCATCCCGGTCATCTTCGGTTCGTCGCTGCTGTACCTCCCGCAGCTGGCGCTCCAGTTCTTCGACCAGAACGACCCGGGCAAGGTCCAGGCGTGGATCCAGAACAACCTGGTCGCTCCGAACAGCCCGATCTACATTTCGGTCTACTTCCTGCTGATCATCTTCTTCACGTACTTCTACGTCTCGATCACGTTCAACCCGACCGAGGTCGCGGACAACATGAAGAAGTACGGCGGGTTCGTGCCGGGTATCCGGCCGGGCAAGCCGACGGCCGACTACCTCGACTTCATCCTCAGCCGGATCACCCTGCCGGGCGCGCTCTACCTCGGCATCATCTCCATCCTGCCGAACTTCTTCTTCATCTGGCTGGACAGCCAGCAGTACCAGAACTTCCCGTTCGGTGGCACCGCTGTGCTCATCATGGTCGGCGTCGGTCTGGAGACCGTGAAGCAGATCGAGAGCCAACTCATGCAGCGGAACTACGAAGGGTTCCTGCGGTAGATGAGACTCGTTCTGGTTGGCCCGCCGGGTGCGGGTAAGGGCACGCAGGCAGAGTTCATCGCCGCGCACCTGTCGGTGCCCAAGATCTCGACCGGAGACATCTTCCGCTCGAACGTCACCCAGGGCACGCCGCTCGGCGTAGAGGCGAAGCGTTACATGGACGCCGGCGAGCTGGTTCCGGACGAGGTCACCATCAACATGGTCCGGGACCGGCTGGCCGAGCCGGACGCCAGCGAGGGCTTTCTGCTCGACGGCTTCCCGCGGACGACTCCGCAGGCGGCCGCTCTGGACAAGCTCCTCGCCGATCTGGGCACCGCCCTGGATCTGGTCCTGGAGCTGGTGGTCGACGACGACGAGGTGATCCGGCGGCTCTCCGGCCGGCGCACCTGCCGGGGTTGCGGCAAGATCTGGCACGTCGAGTTCGACGCCACCACCCGGCCGGGCATCTGTGACCGGTGCGGCGCCGAGCTGTTCCAGCGCGACGACGACAAGCCGGAGACCATCGCCACCCGCCTGCGGGAGTACAGCGAGAAGACCGCGCCCTTGGTCGACTACTACGGCGCCCAGGGGAAGCTGGTCGGGATCGACGCCACCGGCCCGGTGGAGGACGTCACCACCCGGGCCATCGACGCCCTGCGGTCGTACGGCGGCTGAGGTTCTTCCCGCGCCGCGGCGGATAGAGTGCGAACAGCGGGGTACGCGAGACGTGCCCCGCTGAATAGCCACGAAAGGTAACCGCTCCATGCGTCGTCCCCAGCTGGACATCCAGCTGAAGACCCCTGACCAGATCGAGAAGATGCGCGCGGCCGGGCTCGTGGTCGCCGAGGCCCTGCGGCGGATGCGCGAGGCGGTGGCCCCCGGCGTGAGCACGGCGGATCTGGACGCCATCGCCGAGTCGACGATCCGCGAGGCGGGCGCCGTCCCGTCCTTCAAGGGCTACCACGGCTTCCCGGCGTCGATCTGCTCGTCGGTCAACGAGCAGATCGTGCACGCCATCCCCTCGCCGGAGCAGGTGCTCGCCGACGGCGACCTCATCTCGATCGACTGCGGCGCGGTGCTCAACGGATGGCACGGGGACTCCGCGATCACCGTCGGGGTGGGCGACGTCGACCCGGCGCTGCTCAAGATGGCCGAGGTCGCCGAGGACGCGATGTGGGCGGGCATCGCCGCCGCAGCGCGCGGAGCGGCCAGCGGCAAGGGGCGGCTCACCGACATCTCGTACGCCGTGGAGACGGCGGTCCGCAAGGGCGGCCGGTACGGCATCGTCGACGGCTACGGTGGCCACGGCATCGGCACCGAGATGCATCAGGACCCGCACGTGCTCAACCACGGCCGGCCGGGGAAGGGGCCGCGTCTGGTCCCCGGCATGGCGCTGGCGATCGAGCCCATGATCACCATGGCGTCCCCGCGTACGGTCGAACTGGCCGACGGTTGGACGGTCGTCACCCGGGACGGGTCGGTCGCGGCGCACGTCGAGCACTCGATGGCGCTGTTGCCCGACGGCGTGTGGGTGCTCACGGCCTTCGACGGGGGCCGCGCCCGCCTGGGCGACCTGGTCACCGCCCGCCAACCCGCAGAAACCACCACCCCCTGACCCCACCCCGTCCGTTGATCATGAAGTTGTTGCCCTGACACGCCGGTGCGGCTGGCAACAACTTCATGATCAACCGATGTCCGAGGTCGGGCGGACTGGCGTGGCGGTGGCATGCTTGCCGGCATGGACGGGCGCGACGGGATGCGAGCCGCGGACGCGGACCGTGAGGTGGTTGCCGACCGGCTACGGGCCGCCCTCGGCGAGGGGCGGTTGGACCTGCACGAGTACGACGAGCGGGTGCAGCGGGCCTACGCGGCGCGCACGTACGCCGAGCTGGACGCCCTGCTCACCGACCTGCCCCCGGTGACGCCCCCGGAGCATTCGGCCCTGCGGCCGGCCAGCGCGCCGGCTGAGCCGCCCGTCGGCCCGCTCGGCGCGCTCGGGCGCGGCCATGTCAATCGTTGGCTGGCCGAGATGTGGCTGCCGTACGTGAGGGTGATCGCCATCGTGGTGACCATCTGGGGCGTGACCTCGCTGCTGAGCCAGGAACTGCTCTACTTCTGGCCGGCGTGGGTGGCCGGGCCCTGGGGCGTGGTGCTGGTGCTCCGGACGGTCGGCGGGCTGGCCGGGGGAGAGCCACGCCGGCAGGCGATCGAGCGGGAGCGCCGGCGTGAGCGCAAGCGGGCCAAGCGTGAGCGCCGCCGGGAGCTGCGCACCGACGGGCCGGAAGATCCCGGGCCTGAGACCTGACCCACCCGCAGTCGATGATCATGGACCTGGTGTCGTCGGTCGCGGTGTTTCGGCCCGACAACCTCATGATCGGTATTCGGTGGAGCGCGGCTCCGCGGAGATCATCCGAGGGCCGGGTGGGGCAGCGGGGGCCGACGCGAGGCTGCGGTGGGTGGCCGGTTTGGCGACGGCGCGCAGGCCGGCGTACACTTTCTGTTCGGCGCACAGCGTCCACTCCGGCATGCCCACCCTGCGCTTCGGTGGGACCTGGAGCCGCGGCTGGCGCGGGCTTCTGATCTTGGTCAGTTTCCCGTGTAAGACGTTGTGGGCCGCCCGGAGCAATCGACGTCAGGACAGCGGAGGACATGCCGAAAAAAGACGGAGCCATTGAGATCGAGGGTCGGGTCATCGAGCCCCTGCCGAACGCCATGTTCCGGGTGGAGCTCGCGAACGGCCACAAGGTGTTGGCTCACATCAGCGGCAAGATGCGGCAGCACTACATCCGCATCCTGCCGGAGGACCGGGTCGTCGTCGAACTCTCGCCGTACGACCTGACCCGCGGGCGCATCGTCTACCGCTACAAGTAGTCCTGACGGCGGCCGGGAAGTCCCGTGTCCGTCTTCGACGTCCGGTCTCGCGCATCGCGCGTCCCCGGGCCAGATGGGAAGTAAGGCAACCGTGAAGGTCAAGCCGAGCGTCAAGAGGATCTGCAACAAGTGCCGGGTTATCCGCCGGCACGGCCGGGTCATGGTCATCTGCAGCGACCCGCGCCACAAGCAGCGCCAGGGCTGACTCAGCCCGTCCGGCCGGAACACGGCCGGGTGGCGTTGGTCCGGGCAGTTCCTCAGCGACACACAGATCACACATGCTCGTCCCAGCCGCGAGCGGTACGCGAGACGTACTTGCGCGTGGCTGACCCCCGGTCGGAGGCCGGGGCCCGCTTGGGCAGCGACCGATCCCGGTCGCCGGCGCTGACAGCGTCGGAAAGACGGGACGGCCGGTAGCGGGGTGGGACGGGTCCACACCTCCGCCACACATCACGAGGAGTACGCCCGCACATGGCACGTCTAGTCGGCGTGGATCTCCCCCGCGAGAAGCGGATGGAGATCGCGCTCACCTACATCTTCGGGGTCGGTCGCACCCGCGCCCTGGAGACACTCGCCGCCACCGGCATCTCGCCGGACAAGCGCGCTCGGGACCTCACGGACGAGGAGCTCGTGCAGCTCCGCGACCACATCGAGGGCAACTACAAGGTTGAAGGCGACCTGCGCCGCGAGGTCGCCGCTGACATCCGCCGCAAGGTCGAGATCGGCTGCTACGCCGGCATCCGGCACCGCCGGGGCCTGCCCGTGCGTGGCCAGCGGACCAAGACCAATGCACGGACCCGCAAGGGCCCGAAGCGGACCGTCGCCGGCAAGAAGAAGCCCGGCAAGAAGTAATTCTTTAACCGGAATTCTGGTCGTTCTCCGTCGAGGTAGGCCGGGCTCCAACCGGAACCGGTGTCTACGTAATCAACGGGGCGACAAGCCACAGAACCCATTCAGGAGCGCACAGACTTATGCCACCGAAGGCTCGTGCCGGAGCCGCTGTCAAGAAGGTCCGGCGCAAGGAACGCAAGAACGTCGCCCACGGGCAGGCGCACATCAAGAGCACCTTCAACAACACCATCGTGTCCATCACGGACCCGACCGGTGCGGTCATCTCCTGGGCCTCCGCGGGCCAGGTGGGCTTCAAGGGCTCCCGCAAGTCGACTCCGTTCGCCGCTCAGCTGGCCGCCGAGGCCGCCGCGCGTCGGGCCATGGAGCACGGCATGCGCAAGGTCGACGTGTTCGTCAAGGGCCCCGGTTCCGGCCGGGAGACCGCGATCCGTTCGCTGCAGGCCGTCGGGCTGGAGGTCGGCCAGATCGCCGACGTCACCCCGCAGCCGCACAACGGATGCCGTCCGCCTAAGCGTCGTCGGGTCTGAGAGGTAGAGAGAGATGGCTCGTTACACCGGTGCTGACTGCCGCCGTTGCCGGCGGGAGAAGATGAAGCTGTTCCTCAAGGGCAGCAAGTGCGATGGCCCGAAGTGCCCGTTCGAGTCCCGGCCGTTCCCGCCCGGGCAGCACGGCCGCGGCCGCACCAAGGAGACGGAGTACCTGCTCCAGCTCCGCGAGAAGCAGAAGGCCCGCCGCGTCTACGGCGTGCTGGAGAAGCAGTTCCGTGGCTACTACGAGGAAGCCGTTGGCAAGCAGGCCAAGACCGGTGAGGTCCTCCTGCAGATCCTCGAGTCGCGGCTGGACAACGTCGTTTACCGGGCCGGCTACGCCCACTCGCGGGACATGGCCCGCCAGCTGGTCAAGCACGGTCACTTCACGGTGAACGGCAAGAAGGTCGACATCCCGTCGTACCGCGTCAAGGAGCACGACATCATCGAGGTCCGGGGCAAGAGCAAGGAGCTCACCCCGTTCGTGGTGGCGCAGGCTCAGGCCGGTTCGAAGACGGTGCCGGCCTGGCTGGAGGCAATCCCCAGCCAGATGAAGGTGCTCGTGCACTCCCTCCCGGCCCGGCAGGTCATCGACACGCAGGTCCAGGAGCAGTTGATCGTCGAGCTCTACTCCAAGTAGTCGGGCTCGTTGCGGTGGCCCGCCCCTCGGGGCGGGCCACCGGAACAGTTTGTGTCGTGGGCGTCAAATAGCGGGCGTCCCGGAAGAGAAGAGACAACATGCTCATCAGCCAGCGACCCTCCCTCTCCGAGGAGTCGATCAACGAGACTCGGTCGCGGTTCGCCATCGAGCCGCTCGAGCCGGGCTTCGGCTACACCCTCGGCAACTCGCTGCGGCGCACGCTGCTGTCGTCGATCCCGGGTGCGGCGGTCACCTCGATCAAGATCGACGGCGTGCTGCACGAGTTCACCACGATCCCCGGTGTCAAGGAGGACGTGGTCGAGCTCGTCATGAACATCAAGGAGCTGTGCGTCAGCTCCGAGCACGACGAGCCGGTCAGCATGTACCTGCGCAAGCAGGGCCCGGGCGACGTGACGGCGGGCGACATCCAGCCCCCGGCCGGCGTCTCGGTGCACAACCCGGACCTCAAGCTCGCGACCCTCAACGGCAAGGGCCGGCTCGACATGGAGCTGACCGTCGAGCGGGGCCGGGGCTACGTGACGGCTGCACAGAACAAGCAGTCCGGCGCCGAGATCGGCCGCATCCCGGTCGACTCGATCTACTCGCCGGTGCTGAAGGTGACCTACCGCGTCGAGGCGACCCGCGTCGAGCAGCGCACCGACTTCGACCGGCTCATCATCGACGTCGAGACCAAGCCGTCGATGGGCCCGCGTACCGCGCTGGCCTCTGCCGGTTCGACGCTGGTGGAGCTGTTCGGGCTGGCCCGGGAGCTGGACGAGACCGCCGAGGGCATCGACATCGGGCCGTCCCCGCAGGACGCCCAGCTGGCGGCGGACCTCGCTCTGCCGATCGAGGAGCTGGACCTCACCGTCCGCTCCTACAACTGCCTCAAGCGCGAGGGCATCAACTCCGTTGGTGAGCTCATCGGGCGTACCGAGGCCGACCTCCTCGACATCCGCAACTTCGGTCAGAAGTCGATCGACGAGGTCAAGATGAAGCTCGCCGGGATGGGTCTCGGGCTGAAGGACTCGGCTCCGAACTTCGACCCGGCGCACGTCGTGGACACCTTCGGCGAGGCCGACTACGACACCGACGACTACCGCGAGACCGAGCAGCTCTAGTCCGCGCTGCCGCCACAACTGAGGAGCACCAAAAATGCCCACGCCCACCAAGGGCCCCCGCCTCGGCGGCAGCCCCTCGCACGAGCGGCTGATGCTCGCCAACCTGGCGACCGCGCTGTTCCAGCACGGCAAGATCCAGACCACCGAGACGAAGGCGCGCCGGCTGCGTCCGCTGGCCGAGCAGCTCATCACCAAGGCCAAGCGCGGTGACCTCGCCTCGCGGCGGCGGGTGCTGGGTGTCGTCAAGGACAAGGACGTTGTCTACGCCCTGTTCGACCAGATCGCGCCCCGGTACTCGAACCGCCCCGGCGGTTACACCCGGATCGTGAAGACCGGTCCGCGCAAGGGTGACAACGCGCCGATGGCCATCATCGAGCTGGTGGAGGAGCTTCAGGTCGCCGAGCCGAAGGTGAACAAGAAGACCGCCGCCCGCAAGGCCGCGCAGCAGGACAAGGTCGAGGCGCTCGCCCCGGCCGAGGAGGCCCCGAAGTCGGCCCCGGCCGACCAGGACTCCGAGGCGCCGGTATCGGCGTCCGGTGACACCGACGCCGCCCGCGAGGACAGCGACGAGGCCACCGAGAACAAGGCCTGATCAAGGGCAACGTCGGGCCCGGCACCCCCATCGGGGTGCCGGGCCCGACCCGTAACAGGAGGTACGAGGTGGACGAGCGGATCCGGCTGCGGCTGGACGTCTCGTACGACGGCGCCGGTTTCTCCGGCTGGGCGCCCCAGCCGACCCGGCGGACCGTCGCCGGGGTGCTCGTCGAGACCCTGGACCTGGTCCTCGGCGCGGGCACGGCGACCGGTCTGACCGTCGCGGGTCGCACGGACGCGGGGGTGCACGCCACCGGGCAGGTCTGCCACCTGGACCTCCCCGCCGAGGTGTGGCGGCAGCACGAGGGACGGCTGCTGCGCCGGCTCGCGCGGCTGCTCCCCACCGACGTGCGGGTACGGGCGATGTCGGAGGTGCCGGCCGACTTCGACGCCCGCTTCTCGGCCACCTTCCGGCGCTACGAGTACCGGGTGACCGACGCCCCGTACGGCGCCGAGCCGCTACGCCGGCACGAGGTGCTGGCCTGGCCGCGACCGCTGGACCTGGCCGCCCTGAACGCCGCCGCGGCCGGTCTGGTCGGTGAGCACGACTTCGCCGCGTACTGCCGGCGCAAGGAGAACGCGACGACGCTGCGCGAGGTGACCCGGCTGGACTGGCGGCGCGACCCGGACGGCATCCTGGTCGCCACCGTGCAGGCGGACGCGTTCTGCCAGGCGATGGTCCGCAGCCTCGTCGGGGCGATGCTCGCGGCTGGCGACGGCCGTCGGGCGGTCCAGTGGCCGGGCAGCCTGCTCGACCGGCAGGAGCGTTCCAGCGAGGTGACGGTGGCCCCGGCGCACGGCCTCACCCTGGTCGCGGTCGGCTACCCGGCCGACCCGGCCGACTACGCCCGCCGCGCGGGCCTGACCCGCCGCCTGCGCGTGCCCGTGGAGGGCTGACAGCGGCGGTCGCGACCTCGGCGGCCAGTCGAGAAGGCTGACGACGGGCGGTCGAGGACGACGACGGGTGTGCCACCTGTCGGCGGCACACCCGTCGGGCGGAGGTGCGGATCAGTCTCCGGGCAGTTCGCCGTCGCCGTCGCCGCTGCCGGTGCCGCTCTGGGTTCCGCTGCTCTCGGTCGGCGCTGTCGTGGGTTGTCCGGCCGTGCCGCTGTCGGCCCGCCGTTGCAGGACGCCCCGGCTGAGGTGCGCCTCGATCATGTCGAACAGGATCTCCCGGATCTTGGTGTCGCCGGACTTGACCGCGGCTCCGTCCGCGCGGACCACCAGCGCGTACGCCAGGTAGTGGCCCCGGACCTGCCAGCCGACCCGTGCCGGGGCGGTGGCCAGGACATCCGCGTCGTCGCCGGCGGACAGCCCCCGGAACCGGCCCTGCCGGTCGTCGAGGAGTTGCCGGATCCGGTCCCGGGCCCATTCGGCGCTGACCTTGTCGGTGAGGTTGAACAGGCCGGCGGTGACCAGGTGGTCGCCGCCGGGAGCCCGCAACGTCGCCCGGACGACCTGGTTGCAGCCGAGCCGGACCAGCAAATCGGCCACCTCGTCGGTGGCGGCGACGGCGCAACTGCCGCTGGAGTGCGTCTTGAGGATCTCGTAGGCGGGCTGGCCGTTGCCGAGCTTCAACTCCTTGCCGGGAAAGAGTTCCTTCGCGGTGAGCGGCGCCTGGTCGGTGTCCCGCGAGTCCAGATCCTGCCGCTGTGCGGAAGCGGACGCGGCGACGTTCGGCTGGTACGTCGGGGTGGCCTGTGGCGCCGGCTTGTTGTCCACCAGCAGCGCGGCGGCGCCCAGACCGCAGAGCGCGAGCAGGACCAGGACTGCCGCACCGCCGACCAGCACCTGCCAGAGTCGCCCGCCGCCGCGCCGTGCGGGCGGCTCCACCGGCTGGGCCGAGGTGTAGACCTGGCTGCGGGGAGCCGCGACCGGGGTGCTGACGCGGGTTACCGGCGGCGGCTGGGTCGACGGCAGCATCAGCTGGTTGGGTCGGGGCAGCGACGGAGCGGGAAACCGGGACGGTGAGGGGCCGGCTGGCGGAGGCGGACCGGCGCCGAGCACGGCCAGGTCGGACCCGGGCTCCGGGTCCTCGAATGCGTCCTCTTCGGACTCGTACCGATACACCATGTCGCCTAGAGTAGGAGCCATTGTCCCTTTAGGGGGTAATATTAGGAAATGCGGCTGTGGGCCGTGTCGTGGCCTGCCCGGGCCGGTGCGAGAATTGCCGGCGTGACCGGCGACCATTACTTCACCGCGCAGCCCGCCAGCGACGCGCAGGTGCGCGAAGTCGAGTTCTCCGTCGCCGACCGCGACTACCAGCTCGTCTCGGCCGGCGGCGTCTTCTCCGCCAGCCGGCTCGATCCCGGCACCGCGGTGCTCCTGCGCAAGGCCGAGCTGCCCGCCGCCGACACCACCGGTGACCTGCTCGACCTCGGCTGCGGGTTCGGCCCGATCGCCTGCGTGCTGGCCGACGTGGCACCGGCGAGCACCGTCTGGGCGGTCGACGTCAACGCCCGCGCCCGCGAGCTGACAGCCGTCAACGCGGCCCGGATCGGCGCCGCCGACCGGGTGCGGGTCAGCGCACCGGACGACGTGCCGGCGGACCTCCGGTTCGCGCAGCTGTGGTCCAACCCGCCCATTCGCATCGGCAAGGACGAGTTGCACGAGCTGTTGCTGCGTTGGCTGCCCCGACTCGCCCCGGACGGCGTCGGCTGGCTGGTCGTCGCCCGCCACCTCGGCGGCGACTCGCTGCACCGCTGGATCGTCGATGCGGGTTGGCAGGTCGAGCGGCGCGCCAGCCAGAAGGGCTTCCGGGTGCTGCGGGTCACCCGGTAATTGGATGTCCCTCCCGGCCCTCGCTGGGGCAGGATCCCGGCGTGGGATACGTGGACGTGGCAGCGGTCGGGCACATCCTGCCCGACGGTCGGGAACTCTTCGCCGACGTGTCGTTCCGGGTCGGGGAGGGCAGCAAGGTCGCCCTGGTCGGGCCGAACGGCGCGGGAAAGACGACCCTGCTGCGGATGGTCGCCGGTGACCTGCCGGTGCGTACCGGCACCGTCGCACGGGCCGGCGGGCTGGGCGTGATGCGCCAGTTCATCGGCATGATCGGCGACGAGACGACGCTGGCCGACCTGGCGCTGTCGCTCGCCCCGCCACCGCTGCGCGACGCCGGCCGCCGGCTCGCCGAGACCGAGACGGCCATGCGGGCGGCCGAGGTCCGCGGCAAGTTCAGCAGCGCCGCCGGAAAGGCCCAGCTGGCGTACGCCGACGCGCTCGGCGCCTGGGGCGAGGCCGGCGGGTACGACGCCGAGGTGCTCTTCGACACCGTCGCGACCATCGTGCTCAACAAGCCCTGGGACGCGGTACGGGACCGGCCGGTGCGTACCCTCTCCGGCGGCCAGCAGAAGCGCTTCGCCCTGGAGTTGCTGCTGCGCGGCCCGGACGAGGTGCTGCTGCTGGACGAGCCGGACAACTTCCTCGACGTGCCCGGCAAACGCTGGCTGGAGGCGCGGCTGCGCGAGTCCACCAAGTCGGTGCTCTACGTCTCGCACGACCGCGAACTGCTGGCCCAGAGCGCCGACCGGGTGGTGGCCGTCGAGGGCGGCAGCGCCTGGGTGCACCCCGGTGGCTTCGCCAGTTGGCACGAGGCGCGGGTGGCCCGGCACGCCCGTCTCGACGAGCTGCGCCGGCGCTGGGACGAGGAGCACCAGAAGCTGCGCGAGCTGATGCTGATGTACAAGCAGAAGGCCGCGTACAACGACGGGTTGGCCTCGCGCTACCAGGCCGCGCAGACCCGGTTGCGTAAGTTCGAGGAGGCCGGGCCGCCGCCCGTACCGCCGAAGGACCAGGACATCCGGATGCGGCTGACCGGCGGGCGGACCGGCAAGCGCGCGGTCGTCTGCGACAAGCTGGAGCTGGACGGCCTGACCTTCCCCTTCGACCTGGAGATCTGGTACGGCGACCGGGTGGCGGTGCTCGGCGCCAACGGCACCGGCAAGTCGCACTTCCTGCGGCTGCTGGCCCGGGGTGGCACCGATCCGGACCCGGCGAACGGGCCTGTCGACGGGGCGGGCGCGCTCGCCCCGGTGGCGCACGACGGCACCGCCCGGCTCGGCGCCCGGGTCCGCCCCGGCCACTTCTCGCAGACCCACGACCGACCGGAGCTGATGGGCAGGACGCTCGTGGAGATCCTGTGGCGGGGTGACGAGCACCGCACCGGGATGGACCGGCACGCGGCGATGGGGGTGCTCAGCCGCTACGAGCTGGCCGGGCAGGGCGACCAGCGCTTCGGCACGCTCTCCGGCGGGCAGCAGGCCCGGTTCCTGGTGCTGCTGCTGGAGCTGTCTGGCGCGACCCTGCTGCTGCTCGACGAGCCCACCGACAACCTCGACCTGGCCAGCGCCGAGGCTCTGGAAGCGGGCCTGAACGCGTTCGAGGGGACGGTGGTGGCGGTCACCCACGACCGGTGGTTCACCCGCTCCTTCGACCGGTTCGTGCTGTTCCGGGGCGACAGCGAGGTGGTGGAGACCCCGGAGCCGGTCTGGGACGTGGGCTGAGCCGTCGTCCGGCGGGGGTGCGCCCGGCCGGCATAGGGTGGATCTCGTGACTGACATGACCTATCGCCGGCTGGGCGACTCCGGGCTCGTGGTGTCCGTGGTCGGCATCGGCTGCAACAACTTCGGCCGCAAGCTCGACCTCGACGGCACCCGCGCGGTCGTGGACGCCGCCCTGGACGCCGGGATCAACCTCTTCGACACCGCCGACATCTACGGCGAGCCGCAGGGCAGCTCCGAGGAGCTGCTCGGGCAGGCGCTCAAGGGACGCCGGGACGACGTGGTGGTGGCCACCAAGTTCGGCATGGACATGAACGGCCTCAACGGTCCGGACTTCGGCGCCCGGGGTTCGCGGCGGTACATCGCCCGCGCGGTGGAGGCGTCGCTGCGCCGGCTCGGCACCGACCACATCGACCTGTACCAGATGCACGAGCCCGACCCGGGCACCCCGATCGACGAGACCCTCGCGGCCCTGGACGATCTGGTCCGCGACGGCAAGGTCCGCTACCTGGGCAACTCCAACTTCGCCGGCTGGCAGATCGCCGACGCCGACTGGGTCGCCTCGTCCAACGGCCGGGCCCGCTTCATCAGCGCGCAGAACCACTACAGCCTGCTGGAGCGGTCCGTGGAGACCGAGGTGATCCCGGCCTGCGAGCGGTTCGGCCTCGGCATGCTGCCGTTCTTCCCGCTCGCCAACGGCCTGCTCACCGGCAAGTACAAGCGCAGCGAGCAGCCGCCGGCCGGCAGCCGGCTCTCCGGCGGTGGCCGGTACGCCGACCGGCTCGCCGCAGCCGACTGGGACACCATCGAGGCGATCGAGGCGTACGCGGCCGAGCGGGGTCTGACCATGCTCCAGGTGGCGATCGGCGGGTTGGCCGCCCAGCCGGCGGTGACCTCGGTGATCGCCGGCGCCACCACGCCCGAGCAGGTGCACGCCAACGCCGCCGCCGGCACCTGGGAGCCCAGCGACGACGACCTGGCGGCGCTGCGCGCCATCCTCTGAGCGCGGCGGGCGCGTGGTCGCCTGAACGACACCGGGCCGGGCCGCTCGTCGCGGCCCGGCCCGGTCGTTTCCAGTGGCGCCGCAGCGCCGGTCGGTCAGTCGTTCGGCGTCCAGGCCCGGCGGCGGCCGAACAGCATGGCCGCCACCATCGCCGCGGCGACCAGCACGAGGCCGGCCGCGGCGAACGGCCACCAGCCGCCCGCCCCGCCTTCGTCCGCGGGCATGGGCACCGCGACCGGCGCGGGCACCGGCGGAGACTGTGCCGCCTTCGCCTGCACCGTGGCGGTGGCCTTGCTCTGCAGCGGAGCGGGGGAGTCCACCGTCACCTTCCACGTGCCGGTGGAGAGCACCGGGCCGCTGCTGTAGAAGCCCTGCCCCTCGGGCTGTGGCTCCAGCTGCACCGGACCGACCCGTTGCCCGTCCGGGCCGGTGGCGGTGAGCACCAACCGCACCACCCGGTCCAGCCGGCGGCCATCGGCGTAGGTGGCCTGGATCGTGACCCCCTCAGCGCCGTCGCCGGCCACCGTCAGCTTGAGTTTGTCGGCTTTGGCGGCCGCCGGGGCCGCGGCGAACAGGGTCAGGGCCAGTCCGACGAAAACGGCGGCCAGGACCTTACGGATACCCGTCACGGACATCTCCCCACTACGGATGAGGGAGGCCCCTCCCCGACACCGTGGTGTCAGAGAGGGGCCTCGATCGGATCAGAGCTGGCGACCGGGTGCCAGCCGGGTGGCGTCGCCACCGAGCCGTCCGGTGCCCTTGACGGGTTCGCCGTCGTTCGCCTTGACCCCGGCCTTGCTGGCCGTGCCGCCGAGCCGAACGATCATGGCGTCAGCGTCCCGGATCAGGACGTCCCGGATCTCGGCCTCCGGCACCAGTGTGGCGTCGGTGGCGAGGGTCCGGAACTCGGTCAGCTGCTTGATCGCCTTGTCGTCGTTGCCCGCCGCCTCGGCCTTGCGGGCCGCGTCGAGCTTCGCCGTCAACTGCTTGTGCGCCTTGGCCGACAACCGTCCCGTCGCCTTGAACCGGTCCAGCAGGAACTGCATGTCCCGGAACGAGGTGGTGACGAAGAACCGGACGTTCGAGGTCGTCTTGTTGCCGGCCTTGTCGGTCGCGGTGACGGTCAGCTCGTGCAGGCCGAGCGACAGCTCGTACATGGCCTGCAGAGTGCCGCTGGCGTACGCCTTGCCGTCCAGTTGGCCGACCACTGTCGCGATGCCCGAGGTCGGGTCGACGGCCTGCCAGGACACCCGGACGTCCTGGCTGTCCCCGTAGAGCTGGCCGTCGGCGATACCGGAGACCAGCAGCGTGGGCTTGGTGCCGTCGATCTTCAGGATCGCCGACTTGAGCGTCTCGGCGTTGCCCGCCTTGTCGGTGGAGCGGTACAGCAGCTCGTGCTGCCCGTCACCGGCCACCTCGACCGGCTTCGAGTACGGCGTCCACGCGCCGCCATCCAGCGACCACTCGACCGTCTTGACACCGGAACCGGCGTCGGTCGAGGTCAGCACCACCGGGATGGTCCCGTTGTGCCAGCCCGCGTCGTTCGCCGGAGCGAACGTCGCAGTGGTGACCGGCGCGGTGGTGTCGATCTTGACCGAGACGGTCTTCGTCGACTCCACGTTGCCGGCCTGGTCCGTCGAGCGGAACCGCAGCTCGTGCTCGCCGTCACCGCTGATCGCCACCGGAGCGGTGTAGTTGGTCCACGCGGTGGCCCCGTCCAGCTGGTACTGCGTACCGGCCAGGCCACTGCCGCCGGCCTCGTCGGCGGCGGTCAGGGTGACCGTCACCGGCCCGGTGTACCACCCCTCGGTGGGGGTGCCGGACACCGCCGCGGTGGTGACCGGCGCCTTCTCGTCGGCCGCCTTCGTGCTCAACCGGAAGTAGTCGAACGAGGCCGTCTTCGACGCCGTCTGGTTGGCGCCGAGGGTGAACAGACCGACCTTCGGGGTCGCCCCGACCGCGCTGTTGGTCAGCGCCTCCAGCGTGGTCCAGGTCGTCCCGTCGGCCGAGTACGACGCCGTGAAGGTGTTGCCCACACGGGCCAGCCGCAGGTGCCACACCGCCGAGGTGAGGCTCGTCGCCTCCGGCTGCGGGTTCTGGACGACGCCGCCGATCTCGCTGCGGAACTCGATCCGCCGCGTCACCGTCTGGCCGGCCTGGTTGTCCGCGATGAAGTCGAACTTCAGGTAGTTGTCGTCGTCCGCCTGCACGAGCAGACCCGCCTGCTGGTACTGCTCGTTCAGCAGGCTGCCGTCGACCTTCGTCTCCAGGGTCCAGTCGCCCGAGGGCGCGGTCTGGAGGATGAAGTTCTTCGGCCCGGTGTTGCCGGTGCCGTAGATGTCACCGTTCGGCACGTCGATCCGCAGCGCGCCACCGGTCACCCGGTAACCGTTCGGGTCCTCCCGCAGGATCGCGTCCCACCGGCACTTGTCCAGCGTGGTGCCGTTGAACTCGTCCGACGGCTCGACCGGGCCGGCCGGGGCGTCCGGCGTGACCACGAACGAGTCGAACGCGGCGTCGACAACCGGCGCCTCGGTGCCTCCGTTGAGCGCGAAGACCCCGATCCGCGGGTTGGTGATGCCGGCGAGCGCGGCCGAGCGGCCGGCCGGGGTGAAGGTCTGCCCGTCGCCCGAGAAGGCCGCGGTCAGGTTCGTCCCGTCGCTGGTGATCCGCAGGTACACGGTGTCACCCGCCGGTGCGGCGGCGCTGTCGGCAGCGTCGTTGCGCGGCGTCGCGGCCGTCTCCCGGATGAACTCCACCCGTCGGCTGCCGTTGTAGAGCAGGTCCAGCTTGGCGTAGTTGTCGTCGTCGCCGTATACCAGCAGGCCGGCCTGCTGGTAGTTGGCCGTCACCGGAAGGGTGACCTTGGTGGTCATCTCCCAGGCGCCGCTCGGAGCCGCCTGGAGCACCAGGTTGGTGGCGTCGTTGCGGGCGCCGTAGAGGTCACCCACCGCGGTGGGCAGCTTCAGCGTGCCCCCACCGATGGAGTAGAGCTGGTTTTCCCGGACCACGCTGGTCCACCGGCCCTTGTCCAGGGTGTTGCCGTTGAAGTCGTCCGAACGTGCCCCGAAGCAGGACGTGTCCGGCGCGTTCACCCGCACCGGCACCGTGGCGTACGACTTGGCGCCCTTGCTGTCGGTCACCGTGAGGGTGGCCGTGAAGGTTCCCACGCTGGTGTACGTGTGGCTGGCGTCCAGGGTGGACGCGGTGCCGCCGTCACCGAAGTCCCAGGCGTACGTCAGCGGGGTGTCGCCCTCGGCGTCGGTGGCCGTGCCGTCGAAGGCGACGGTGACCGGCACGGTGCCGGTGGCCGGGGTCGCGGTGGCGGTGACCACCGGCGGCCCGTTCTCGGTGACGCCGCGGCCGACGAAGTCCATCCAGTTGACGTTGAACAGGGAACCCGTTCCGCCGTTCGGATCGCGGGCCACGAAGTACAGCGAGCCGCTCGCGGCACCGGTGACCGGCGCGCTCACGTCCGTGTACGTCTGCCACGCGCCGGTCGCCGGAACGGTGGCCGTGGCCACGACCGGTCCGTCGACGGCGCCCGCGTGGACCTCGATCCGACCCCCGGCGGCGGCCGAGGCGGCCCGGAACCGGATCTCGGTGATGTTCGTCAGGTCCGCCGGGACGATCGACCACCAGTCGCCGTCCTCGATGAACCCGATGTTCTGGCCGCCACCGGCGGTGTCGGCCCCGGTCTCCCGCTGCACGCCGGCGTCTCCGCCGCCGGTGCCGCCCGGCACCCGTCCGGTGGCCGTGAAGTACTCGGCCTGCTTCTGCTTGGGCTGCAGGATCTCGATGTCCCGGCCGGTGAGCGCGCCGGACCCGCCGGCCCCGCCCTTGTCGGTGTAGGTGGCCTCGAAGACCGCGAACACGTTCGCCTCGGCGCCGTGCCCGGAGGCGAGCGACGTCTGGACGGTGCCGGTGCAGCCGGTGTGCTGCTCCAGCGGGTGGGCGTGCTCGTCGTGACCGAGCAGCACCTGCAGGTTCACCCGGGCGCAGTCGATCTGCCCGTCCTCGGGGTCGGTCACCTTGACCGTGTAACGGACCTGGTCACCCCAGTTGAAGAAGCCACCGTCCGGCGGGAATTCGATGCTCACCGTCGGTGCGGTGTTGCCCACGGTGACCGGCACGTTGGCCACCGCGGTACGGCCCTTCGGGTTGGTCACGGTGAGCTGGGCGGTGTAGTTGCCCGCCGTCGCGTACGTGTGCGTCGGGTTGGCCTCGGTGGAGGTCTGCCCGTCGCCGAAGGTCCAGGCGTAGGTGAGCGCGCCGCCGTCCGGGTCCCGGGAGCCGGCGCTGGAGAAGGCGACAGTCAACGGTGCCGGCCCCGAGGTCGGGTTGGCGGACGCCGCCGCGATCGGTGCGCGGTCGCCGGCGGTGTAGTCGATCCGGTAGATGCCGGAGTCGTCGTTGTTGCCGCCGAAGCCCGTGCCCCACTCGATCAGGTAGAGCGCGCCGTCCGGGCCGAACTCGAAGTCCATCGGCCGGATCATGCGCATCCCGGTGAGCAGCTGGTTGATGTCCACCAACGACTTGCCGTCGGCGGTCATCTGCATCGTGTACATCTTGTTCTGGTTCCACTCGCCGAGCAGCGCCTTGCCGTCGTAGTAGGCCGGCCACTTGCGGGTGGAGTTGAGGTTGGCGTCGTACCGGTAGGCCGGCCCGCCCATCGGGGCGCCACCGCCACCGATCTCCGGGTACCGCGCGTCACCGGCGTAGCCGTAGTCGACGGTGGCCGGGACGACCGGCGGGAGGTTGGTCAGGCCCGTGTTGTTGGGCGAGTTGTTCACCGGCGCGGCGCAGTCGAACTTCGGACCGCTCGGGCCGGACGGGAAGGTGTAGTCGTTGTACGCCTCGTTCGTCCCGGTGCAGTACGGCCAGCCGTAGTTGCCGGGCTTCACGACGTTCCACTCGACCAGACCGCGGGGGCCCCGGTTCGGGTTGTCCGCGTTGGCGTCCGGCCCGTAGTCCCCGACGTACAGCGTGTCGGTCTTCGGGTCGGTGCCGATCCGGAACGGGTTGCGGAAGCCCATCGCGTAGATCTCCGGACGGGTCTTCTCGGTGCCCGGCGCGAAGAGGTTGCCGGTCGGAACGGTGTACGTGCCGTCGTCCTCCGGGTGGATCCGGATCACCTTGCCGCGCAGGTCGTTCGTGTTGGCGGAGGTGCGCTGCGAGTCGTAGTCCTGACGGCCCGGCCGCTCGTCGAGCGGCGCGTACGCGTTCGACTCGAACGGGTTGGTGTTGTCACCGGTGGCCAGGTAGAGGTTGCCGGCGCTGTCGAAGGTCATGCTGCCGCCCGCGTGGCAGCAGGTGTTGCGCTGGGTGTCGACCCGCAGCACCTGCTTCTCGCTCGCCGGGTCGATGGTGTCGCCGGTCACCGTGAACCGGGACAGCAGGTTGCGCGTGACGCCGTCGTTCGGGGCGTAGTAGAGATACACCCACTTGTTGGTGGCGAAGTCCGGGTCGAGCCGGATGCCGATGAGGCCGTCCTCGTTACCGGTGAAGACGTCCAAGTCGACGGCGGTGACGGTGTTGCCGGTGTCCGGCTTGATGATCTGCACCCGGCCGTCGCGCTCGATGTAGAAGACCCGCCCGTCGGGGGCGATGTCCAGCTCCATCGGGTTGCTGGTGTTGCTGTCCAGCGTGACCTTCTCGAAGCTGGAGGTCTTCGAGGCGCCGCAGTCGGCGTCGACCACGCCGGCCGCCGTCTGGATGCCGCCGAGCAGGTGCTTGAGGAACTCGGGCTCGGCGTACGACTCCCGGGTGTGCCCGCCGCCGGTGTACCAGGAGCGGCCACCGTCGAAGTCCTGGCACCACGCGGTCGGGTGGTCGGCGCCCATCGCGCCGGCGCCCGGGGTGTAGCTCTTCTCGTCCAGGCTGGCCAGCACGTGCACGTCCGGCCGGGGGTTGGTCTGGAAGTTGTACCACTCGTCGAACCGGGACCAGCGGTCCGGCAGTTCGGCGGTGGACGGGTGGGCGTGGTCCTCCACCTTGACGGTGGCCTGCTGGTTCTGCGGGTGGTTGGCGAAGTACGCACCGACCAGGTCGCCGTACCAGGCCCAGCTGTACTCGGTGTCCGAGGCGGCGTGGACGCCCGCGTAACCGCCGCCGGCCCGTACGTAGCGCTCGAAGGCCGCCTGCTGGTCGGCGTCGAGGACGTCACCCGTGGTGGAGAGCCAGATCACGGCCTTGTACTTGGCGAGGTTGGCGTCGTTGAACGCGGCGCCGTCCTCAGTGGTGTCCACCGTGAACCCGTTCGCCGCGCCGAGCTGCTGGATGGCGGCGATGCCGGTGGGGATGGAGTCGTGCCGGAAGCCGGCGGTCTTGGAGAAGACCAGGACGGAGTAGGGGTCGGCCGCTGCGGCCTTCGGTGCCTTCGGCACCACCTGGGTGACCGGAGCCGCGGCCTGCGCGTCTCGCGGGGGGACCTGCGCCGCGGCCGGAGCCGCCTGCGCCGGCGACCCGAGCAGGGTCGTCGAGGCGAGCGCGAGGGAGAGCAGGGTAGCGGTGAGTGGTAAACGGGCACGACGAGAACGGGACACGCCGCCTCCAATGTCGCGGTGGACAGGACTCGCGGGGGCGGCTCGCCGAAGACCGTCCCAGATGGAGCCGGTGGAGACGCCGTGCCAGGGCGTCCACGCCGGCATTTTGTCGATTCGCTGAACAAATTAGTTCGGCTGCATCGATGTCCGGCAAGATGCCGGCGGGTAACGGTTCTGCAACGGCGGGCGACATTCCGAACAGGACAGGAGAAAGTGCTCGGTCGATCTTTCGTGCCGGGGCCGCCGACCCCTCTCTTGGCAGAGGAGGCGGAACTGTCGTACGGTGACACGCAAGTAACCCACGGGAGCCCGGTGAACCGGGCTGAGAGGGGGGCTGACAGCCCCCGACCGTCGAACCTGATCCGGGTAATGCCGGCGCAGGGAGGAGCGTTGCCGTGCCGTCCCTTGGACGACTGCATCTCATCACCGACACCCGACCCGGGCGTGACCCACTCACCGTGGTCCGGGCCGCCCTCGCGGCGGCCCGCGCCGACCTCGTCGTGCAGGTCCGGGTGGAGGACTCCGCGACCGATCGCGAGGCGTACGACCTGGCCGGCCGGGTGCTGGCGCTCTGCGCGACGTACGGAGCGACCTGCCTGGTCAACGACCGGCTGCACGTGGCGCTCGCGGTGGGCGCCGCCGGTGGACACGTCGGGGCCGACGACCTGCCGGTCGCCGCCGCCCGGCACGTGCTCGGCCCGACCGGAGTGCTCGGCGCCACCGCACGCGCGCCGGAGACGGCGGTCGAGGCGGTCACCGCCGGGGCCAGCTACCTGGGCGTCGGCCCGTGCCACGCCACCAGCACCAAGGGCGGCCTGCCGGATCCCATCGGGCCCGCGGGCGTCCGCGCCGTCGCCGACGCCGTCGACGTGCCGGTCATCGCGATCGGCGGGGTGCGGGCCGACCGGGTGCCGGCGCTGCGGGCCGCCGGGGCGTACGGGGTGGCGGTGATCGGTGCGCTCTCCGACGCCGCCGACCCCGCGCGGGCGACCGCTGAGCTGCTGCGGGCGCTGGCGTGACGCGCGCCGATGTGGCGGTGGTCGGCGCGGGCCCGATCGGACTGGCCATCGCGTGGCGCTGTGCCACCCGGGGGTTGCGCGTCGAGGTGCACGACCCGGCCCCCGGGTCGGGGGCGTCGGCCGTCGCCGCCGGCATGCTTTCCCCGGTCGCCGAGGCGTACTTCGGTGAGCGGCGGCTGACCGAGCTGCTGGTGGCGTCCGCCGCCCGCTGGCCCGGGTTCGCCGCCGAGCTGACCGAGGCGAGCGGCACCGAGATCGGTTACCGGACCGAGGGCACCCTGATGGTCGGGCTGACCGGCGACGACCTCGCCGAGGCACGCCGGCTCTGGGCGTACCAACAGGGGTTGGGTCTGCCGGTGACGCCGCTGCGCCCGAGCGAGCTGCGCGACCGCGAACCGGCGCTCGCCCCTCGGGTGCGCGGCGGCGCGCTTGCGCCCACCGACCATCAGGTCGATCCCCGGCTGCTGGTGCCGGCGCTGCGCACGGCCGCGCAGCGGGCCGGCGCGGTGCTCGTGCCGCAGCCGGTTCGGCGGCTGTCCGACGTGGACGCGGGGGTCACCGTGGTCGCCGCCGGCTGCGGGGCCGCCGCGCTCACCGGCCTGCCCGTGCGGCCGGTGAAGGGCCAGATCCTCCGGCTGCGCGCGCCCGGCGGCGTCGCGCCGGGCTTCCGGTACGTGATCCGGGGGTACGCCGACGGCGAGCACGTCTATCTGGTGCCCCGCGCCGACGGCGAGGTGGTCCTCGGCGCGACGGTCGAGGAGCGCGCGGACACCAGCGTCACCGCCGGCGCGGTGCTGCGGCTGCTGCGCGCCGGTGTCGACCTGCTGCCCGAGCTGACCGAGTACGACCTGGTCGAGGCGATCGCGGGTCTGCGGCCCGGAACGCCGGACAACGCGCCCATCCTCGGGCCACTGCCCGGCCGGCCGGACGTCCTGGCCGCCACCGGGCACCACCGGCACGGCATCGTGCTCACCCCGATCACCGCCGAGAAGATCGCCGACCTGGTGACCACCGGCGTGCCCGACCCGCTGCTCGCGCCCTTTCGCGCGGACCGGTTCGCCGTCACGTCGGTCGAGACCGGCGACGCGGCACGGCCCGGCGCGGGCGACGTGAGCGGACCTGGACGGACGACCGAGGAGGACCGGTGGAGTTGACGGTGAACGGGGCCGGGCGCAGCGTCCCCGGCGGCGCGTCGGTGGCCGACCTGGTCCGCGACGTCGCCCCGCACCAGCGTGGCGTCGCGGTCGCGGTCAACGGCGAGGTGGTGCCCCGGGCCGGCTGGCCGGGCACGGTGCTGCGCGACGGTGACCGCGTCGAGGTGCTAACCGCCGCGCAGGGCGGGTGAGCGGCATGTCGTTCGAACTGGGTGGGGTGGCGTTCACGTCGAGGCTGATCCTCGGCACCGGCGGCGCCGCCAACCTGCACGTGCTGGAACAGGCGATCCGGGCGTCCGGCACGGAGCTGGTCACGCTGGCGCTGCGCCGGGTGGACACCGCCCCGGGCACCGCCGGAGGCCTGCTCGACCTGCTGGACCGGTGCGGGGTACGGCTGCTGCCGAACACCGCCGGCTGCCACACCGCCACCGAGGCGGTGAAGGTGGCCCGGCTGGCGCGCGACGCGTTCGACACCGACTGGGTCAAGCTGGAGGTGATCGGCGACGAGCGGACGCTGCTGCCCGACGGCGTGGAACTGCTCCGCGCCGCCGAGGAGCTGGTCGCCGACGGCTTCACGGTGCTGCCGTACACCAGTGACGACCCGGTGCTCGCCCGCCGCCTCGCCGACGTGGGCTGTGCCGCGGTGATGCCCGCAGGCGCGCCGATCGGCTCCGGGCTCGGCATCGGCAACCCGCACCACATCCGGCTGATCCGGCAGAGCGTGGACGTGCCCGTGATCCTGGACGCCGGCATCGGCACGGCGTCCGACGCGGCCCTGGCCATGGAGCTGGGCTGCGACGCGGTCCTGCTGGCCAGCGCGGTGACCCGGGCCGCCGACCCGGTGGCGATGGCCACGGCGATGCGGTACGCCGTCGAGGCGGGCCGACTGGCCGCCGGTGCGGGTCGGATCGCCCGCCGATTCCACGCCCTGCCGTCCACTCCCGACGAGGGAAGACCAGACCTGTGACGGGGGCCGTGCCGTCGGGAATTGTCCTGTTGACCGATCGGCTGGTCGCCAGGGGTGGTCTTGAACGGGTCGTCGCGGGGGCGGTCGCCGGGGGAGTGCGGTGGGTCGTACTGCGGGAGAAGGACCTGCCCCGCGCCGAGCGCGCCGCCCTCGCGGTCGACCTGCGCGCGATCCTCGCCGACATCGACGGGACCCTCATCGTGGCCGGCCCCGACCCGCTCGGCGGCGACGCCGTCCACCTGCCCGCCGCCGGCCCGTACCCGCCGCCGCCCCACCAACTGGTCGGCCGCTCCTGCCACAACCAGGACGAGCTGCACCGCCTGACCACCGAGCACTACGCCACGGTCTCCCCGATCTGGCCAACAAAATCCAAGCCCGGCTACGGCCCACCCCTGGAAACGGACGGCCTGCGGAAGCTGATCGAGGCCAGCCCGGTGCCCGTCCTGGCCCTCGGGGGAGTGGAGACACCGGAACAGGTGACCGCCTGCGTCGAGGCAGGAGCCAGCGGAGTGGCAGTGCTGGGCGCACTCATGCGAGCCCAAAACCCAGAAGAAACAGCCCACCTACTGAGCAGCGCTTTCCAAGAGGCGGTCACCCCGAAGCTGCCCGAAAGCTGGCAAGGGCGCACGGAGGTCCCCAGGTCAGGGCTGCGGCCGACCGTGCCCACGCAGGGATCAAGCCTGACCGCCCGGAGTGGGCACGGTCGGCCGCAGCCCCAGACCGCAACCGAAGAGGCAACATGACCCCGAGCACAGTGCTAACCATCGCCGGCTCCGACTCCGGCGGCGGCGCCGGCATCCAGGCGGACCTCAAGGTCTTCGCGGCGCTCGGGGCGTACGGCACCAGCGTCCTCACGGCGGTCACCGCGCAGAACACCCGCGGTGTCGACGCCGTCCTGCCGCTGCCGCCGCGCACGGTCACCGAGCAGCTGGACAGCGTGCTCGCCGACTTCACCGTCGGCGCGGTCAAGACGGGAATGCTCGGCACACCCGCCGTCGCCGACGCGGTCGCCCAGGCTGCCCAGGACGGCCGGCTGCCCCACCTCGTCGTCGATCCGGTGCTGGTCGCCACGAGCGGCCACCGGCTCGGCGTGGTGGGTGCGGTGGAGCGGCTGCTCCCGTACGCCCGGGTGGCGACGCCGAACTGCGCGGAGGCCGCGGCCATCACCGGACGCGCGGTGGACGACCTGGCCGGGATGGTCGTCGCCGCGGAGGCCCTCGCCGCCGGCGGCCCCGAGCACGTCGTGGTCACCGGCGGTGACCTGGGCGGAGACGAAGCGGTCGACGTGCTGCACGGGGGCGGCATCACGACCCTGCTGCGGGGGCCACGGGTGGACACCCGGCACACCCACGGCACCGGGTGCTCGTTCTCGGCGGCGATCGCGGTGCGGCTCGCGCTGGGCGATCCGGTGCCGGCGGCGGTGGGCGCCGCCAAGGAGTACGTGCTCCGCGCGCTGACCGGCGCGCGGGGCTGGGAGCTGGGCGCGGGGCGCGGGCCGCTGGATCACTTCGGCTGGTCCGCCTGATCACCAGGGAGGTTGTCATGCAGGCACGAGGCAAGGTGTACGTCGAGGGGTCACGACCGGATGTGCGGGTGCCGTTCGCCGAGGTGGCGCTGACCGGCGACCATCCGCCGGTGCGGCTCTACGACACGTCCGGCCCGGGATCGGACCCGTCGGTGGGGTTGCCCGCGTTGCGGGGCCCGTGGATCGCCGAGCGGGGTGACGTGGCGCCGGTACGAGGCGCGGGTACGCCGCTCGCCGGCGTGGACGGACGTCGTCCGACGCAGCTCGCGTACGCGCGGGCCGGCGTGGTGACGCCGGAGATGGAGTTCGTGGCGATCCGGGAGAACGTCGACCCGGAACTCGTGCGGGCCGAGATCGCCGCCGGCCGGGCGGTGCTGCCGCTCAACGTCAACCACCCGGAGTGCGAGCCGGCGATCATCGGCAAGGCGTTCCTGGTCAAGGTGAACGCCAACATCGGCACGTCGGCGGTCAGCTCGTCGGTCGCCGAGGAGGTGGAGAAGCTGACCTGGGCGACCCGCTGGGGCGCCGACACCGTGATGGACCTGTCCACCGGCAAGCGGATCCACGAGACCCGTGAGGCGATCGTGCGGAACTCGCCGGTGCCGATCGGCACGGTGCCGATCTACCAGGCCCTGGAGAAGGTCGGCGGCGACCCGGTCAAGCTGAGCTGGGAGGTCTTCCGGGAAACCGTGATCGAGCAGGCCGAGCAGGGCGTCGACTACATGACGGTGCACGCCGGGGTGCTGCTGCCGTACGTGCCGCTGGCCGTGGACCGGGTCACCGGCATCGTCTCCCGAGGCGGCTCGATCATGGCGGCGTGGTGCCTGGCCCACCACGAGGAGAACTTCCTCTACACCAACTTCGCCGAGCTGTGCGCGATCCTCGCGCGCTACGACGTGACGTTCTCCCTCGGCGACGGGCTGCGGCCCGGCTCGATCGCCGACGCCAACGACGAGGCGCAGTTCGCCGAGCTGCGCACCCTCGGCGAGCTGACGACGGTCGCCTGGGAGCACGACGTGCAGGTGATGATCGAAGGCCCCGGCCACGTACCCATGCACAAGATCAAGGAGAACGTGGACCTCCAGCAGGAGTGGTGCCACGAGGCGCCCTTCTACACGCTCGGCCCGCTGACCACCGACATCGCGCCCGCGTACGACCACATCACCTCGGCCATCGGCGCCGCGATGATCGGCATGTTCGGCACCGCCATGCTCTGCTACGTGACCCCGAAGGAGCACCTCGGCCTGCCGGACCGCGACGACGTGAAGGCCGGCGTGATCGCGTACAAGATCGCGGCCCACGCGGCGGACCTGGCCAAGGGGCACCCGGGCGCGCAGGCGTGGGACGACGCGCTGTCCAAGGCGCGGTTCGAGTTCCGCTGGGAGGACCAGTTCAACCTCTCGCTTGACCCGGAGACGGCGCGGTCGTACCACGACGCGACGCTGCCCGCCGAGCCGGCAAAGACGGCGCACTTCTGCTCGATGTGCGGCCCGAAGTTCTGCTCGATGAAGATCACGCAAGAGCTCAAGGAGTACGCGGCCCGCGGCATGAAGGACAAGTCGGCGGAGTTCGTCTCCGGCGGCGGGAAGGTCTATCTGCCGCTCGCCTGACCGGCCCGGCAAGGTCGACTCGGGTTCACTGAGGTCGGGGTGTCCCGGCGCGGGGACAGCCCGGATTCAGGGAACCCGAGTCGATCAGACGGGGTCGGCGTCCCGAACGGACGTCAGGTGGGTCAGTCGCGGTGGTGACGGCCGGTGGAGCGCAGCGAGCGACGACCGTTCTCCTGCTCCGGCTCGTTGTCCGCGATCGGCTTGCCGAGCCCGGCGACCCAGTCGACGAACTCCTCGTCCTGCGTGGCCAGCGGCTCCGCCGCATCCGCTGCGGGCCGCTTCTCCTCGTCGGCCCGGGCCCGGTTGCGCCGGAACAGGCCACCGAGCCGTCCCCGCCGGGAGGGCTGCTCCGCGTCGTCCGTGGACGCCGGTGCGGCCCGCCGGGCATCGCCGTCCGGCCCGCCACTGTCGGCGGTGCCGGACGCGCGGCCCTGCTCCGGTATGCCCGGACCGGCCGGCGGCGGCACGACCGGTCCCGCCGAGGCGGGCGCGCCGGTAGCCTCGCCGACCCGGCCGCGCCTGCCGACGGCCCGGTCCGGCGCGCTGCTGGCCCGGTCGGTCATGCTGCTGGCCGGGTCGGTCGCGCTGCTGGCCTGGCCCGTCGTGCTGTTGGCGCGGCCTCTCGACCGGCCCCCGTCGAGCGTGGCGGCGGTCGGGCTGTCCTGGTCCGGCGTGCTGGCGGTCGGATCTGTCGGGCTGCCCTGGTCGGGCGTGCTGGCGGTGCGATCCGACGCGGCGGCGCGTCGGGTGGTGTTGAAGGCGTCCCAGGTGCTGGCGCGGCTCAGGTCCGGCAGCGGCGCCCGGTGCCGGAAGCGGGGCGTCCAGTCGGTCGGCTCCTCCGCCGGGACGGGAGCATCCGAACCGGACGGTTCGGGGTCGGCCGTCTCCGTCCCCGGTGCGGTGGTCCACGCCGAGGTGACCGGCCAGGCCGGTGCCGTCGGGGCCCACCGGTCGGTCCCCGGGCCCTCGGCAGTCGCCGCACCGAACAACGAAGCGCCGCCGTCGCTCTCGGCCGCAGACCGGTCGGCGCGGCCCGTCCCGGACCCCTCGACGGGTGCGGGATCACCGACCGGGGCGGTGGTGGCCGCCGGCTCGGTGCTGGCCGTCCCGTCGCGCCGGCTCTCTCCACCGGTCCCGACGGTCTGCTCCTGCGGATCCTTTCCGCCGGTCTGATTCGCCTGGCCGGGCTCGGTGCTTTGGCCGGGCAGGGGAGCGTCCCGGTCGGGCAGGGGAGCGTCCCGGTCGGGCAGGAGAGCGTCCTGGTCGACGGGTCCTGCGGAGTCGGTGCCGGTCAGGTCGGTGGCCTTGCCGGACCGGGCCGGCCGCCTGGTGCGCCCAGCGGTCGATCCGGCAGCTGCCGCCGTCTGGTCGGCGGTCGTGCCCGGAGTGACGTCGGCCGGGGTGGACTTCGGCTTGCGCGTACGGCGCGGCTTGGGTGCGGGCGCGTCTGCCGCGCCGTCGCCCGCGCTCGGCGCGCTCGCGCTCGGCGTGCCCGCGCTGCCCGCGCTTGGCGTGTCCGCGTCGCCCGCGCTCGGCGTGTCCGCGCTGCCCGCGCTTGGCGTGTCCGCGGCCGCCGTGACCGGGGCCGCCGTGACCGGGGCCGCCGTGACCGGGGCCGCCGTGACCGGGGCCGCCGTGACCGGGGCCGTCGGGTCGCTGGTCGTCGTGCGGTCGCTGTCCCGCTCGTCACCGCCGGCCGTGGTCGTCGTCGTGCTGCCGGTCCGGTCGTCGGCGTCCGCGTCGAACGTCGGACCGACGGCCCCTGTACCGACGGCCCCCGTGTCGCCGGCCGCAGCGGTGGACGTCGCGGCGGTGGACGTCGCGGCGGTGGACGTCGCCGCGGTGGATGCCGGGACGGTAGGGGTCGGGTCGGCGGCGACGATGGGGTCCGCATCCCGGCTCGACGGGGCCGACTGCCGCCCGGCGGTGAACTCGCCGGTCGGGTCGGTAAGCCAGGAGGCGGGGGCCGGCGGGTTGGTCGCGCGGTCGTGCTGCCCGCCCGTGTGGAGCGCGTTCTGGGTCGGGGTGCCCGTCGTCGGCGCGTCCGGGGTGGTGTCCGGGTGCTGGCGACGGCCGACCGGCTGGGGCGCCTGCCCGGGGGGCGTCGCGTCGGTGGGGACGGCGCCGTACTGGCCGCTCGCGGTGGTCGCCGGCCAGTCCCAGTGGGCGGGGACGGTGCGTACGGTGGCGGTGTCGTCGGCGGTGCGCGGACCCGGACCGGTCCCGGTCAGGTGCCCACCGGTGGGGGTCGCGTCGGCGGTGGGCTCGGTGTCACGGTGGTCGTCGACCGGACCCGTCGACCTCGCCGCCTCGGTGCCCGGCAGGGGCGGGCCGGCGGGCAGCGGGCGCAGGATGTCGCTCGGCTCGATCGACTGGGGATCAGCGGCGTCGGCGCCGACGGGCCAGCGCAGCAGGGCGGCGGCAGCGGCGCCGAGGGCGCCGGCGAGGATCGCGATCAGCGCGCCGTAGTAGGGCGTGGTCTGGTAGCGGTCCACCGCGTCGCCGGGGCCAGCGGTCAGGTACGCGAATGCCACCAGCACCGGACCCGCCACCCCGGTCGCCCCGCTGACCAGCGGAACCTGGCCGCGCCAGCGGGCCAACCCGGCGGTGGCGGCGCCCGCGAGCAGCGCCACCACGGGCAGCAGGAGCAGCGCCAGACGCTGCGCGGCGGCGTCGTCCAGCCAGTTCGGTTCGAGGACGCCGAGTCGGACCGTGGGCAGCGGGCCGGCCGTGCCGAGCGACGGCAGGACGGAGATCAACGCCAGCAGCCAGACCGCCCCGGCCACGGCCGCCATGTTCCAGCCCAGTTCCGGTCGGAACAGTACGGCGACGGCCGCGCCCGCTCCGATGACCGCCCCGAGGATGGCGCAGATGCCGACCGCCCAGACCGGGTCCACCGAGATCAACTCGGCGGCTCGGGCGGGCTGCATGCAGAGCGGGGCCACGGCGGTGGCGCCGAGTGCGGCCGCGCCGCCGATGGCCAGTTGCCGGCCGGTGCTGGCCGACGGAGTGTCCCGGCGGGCCAGACGCCCGGTCAGGACGGCACCGGCGATGGCGGCGTTCGCGGCGAACCAGCCCACCCAGACGAGCTGGGCCGGCCACTGGTTGACGGTCGTGCCGGTGAAGGCGCCGGTGAGTCGGACGATGCCGAAGCCGTACGCGACGCCGAGCTGGCCGGCTCCGGCCAGCACGCTCACCCCGAGCGCCGTGAGCAGTAGTCTGCCCCAGGTCCGAAAGGCCATGTCCGGCACGTTACGCACCTGGTACACCCGATCGCCACCGGCGCGCCGCGCGGCGCGGCGAGGCGCGCCCGGCGGGTCTACTTGAGTTCGACCAGTCGGGCCAGGTATGTCGTGTCCCCGACATTGGTGAGCATGTGTACCGCACCGGGGTCCCGGTAGACGACTCCGCCGGTGGGCTCGTCGGCGTCGATCCGGGTGCCGTCGATGGTCTGTACGACGTTCTTCGCGCCCTGGATCGCCACCACCAGGTAGGGGTGGTCGTGCCGGTGCAGGGGCTGCCGCTCGCCCGGCTCGAGCCGGATGTGCCAGACCCGGACCCGATCGTTCTCGTACACGATCTCCTGGCCCACCGGCCCGAGTTCGGTGCCGTCGATCACGTCCGTCATCGTCCACCATCCAGTTGGGGAAGCACCTCGGCGGCGATCAGCTCGAGGTGGTCGAGGTCGTCGAGGTCGGTCATGCGCACGTGCACCCGGGTGGCGCCGATCTCGGCGAACTCGCCGATCCGCTGCACGAGCTGCGCGGGCGAGCCGACCACCGGGTCCTCTGGTGGCAGCGCGCTCTTCTCGTGCAGTGGCGCGGCCCGCAGCTGCGCCTCGGCGTCGGTGCGGCCGATGGCCACCACGATCCCGGCGGAGAGCACCAGCGGGGCACGGCCGGTCTCCGCCCGACCCACGCGGTCGCACGCCTCCCGCACCCGGTCGTACGCCCCGGCGGTCTCGGCCACGGACTTGAACGGCATGTTGAACTCGTCGGCGTAGCGGGCCGCAAGTTCCGGGGTCCGCTTGGGACCGCGCCCGCCCACGATGATCGGTGGCCCGGGCACCTGCGCCGGTTTGGGCAGCGCGGGCGCGTCCACCAGCCGGTAGTGGTCACCGGTGAAGCTGTACGTCTCGCCCACCGGGGTGGCCCACAGCCCGGTGATCACCTCAAGCTGCTCGGCCAGTCGGTCGAAGCGCTCGCTGACGGGCGGGAACGGGATGCCGTACGAGGTGTGCTCGCGCTCGTACCAGCCGGCGCCGATGCCGAGGTCGATCCGGCCGCCGCTCATCTGGTCGACCTGTGCGACAAGCACGGCGAGAGGGCCGGGCAGGCGGAAGGTCGCCGACGTGACCAGGGTGCCGAGCCGGATCCGTTGGGTCTCGCGGGCCAGCGCGGCGAGGGTCAGCCAGGCGTCCGTCGGGCCGGGCAGGCCCGGGTCGGCACCCATCGACTGGTAGTGGTCGGCGCGGAGGAAGCCCTCGTAGCCGCCGGCCTCGACCAGTCGGGCGAACCGGAGCTGGGTGTCGTAGTCGGCGCCGCGGTGGGGCTCGGTGAAGACCGACACCCGCATGTTCATCGTCCCTCCGCGCCGGCCGCGGCCGGCTGGTCGCGTTCCATCAACAGCTCGTGCAGGTCGGCGCTGACCTGGGCGACGTCGGCGAGGTGGGCGTTGCGGCCCAGGGTGCGGGGTCGGGGGATGGCCACCTCGACCACCTTGCGGATCCGGCCGGGGCGAGGGCTCAGCACGACCACCCGGTCGGCGAGCAGCACCGCCTCGTCGATCGAGTGGGTGACGAAGACGATGGTGGGCTTGTTCTCCATGTGCACGCGCTGGAGTTCGCCAGAGAGTTCCTCGCGGGTGAGCGCGTCGAGCGCGGAGAACGGCTCGTCCATCAGCATCACCCGGGGTTCGCCGATGAGCGACCGGCACAGCGACACCCGCTGCTGCATGCCACCGGAGAGTTCGTGCGGCAGCCGCTTCTCGAACCCGGAGAGCCCGGCCACGTCGAGCAGTTGGCGGGCCCGCTCGCGGTGCTTGGTGCGGCTCCAGCCGAAGATCTCCACCGGCAGCAGGACGTTGTCCAGCACGCTGCGCCACGGCAGCAGCGCCGGCTTCTGAAAGAGCATGGCGATGTCGCGGCGGGGCCGGGTGATCGGCGTATCGGCCACGGTGATCTCGCCGGAGGTCAGCGGGAGTAGCCCGGCGATCAACCGCAGCAGGGTGGACTTCCCGCAGCCGGAGCGCCCGAGCACGGCCACGAACTCGCCCTCGGCGACGTCGAGGTCGAGGCCGCGAAGGGCCTCGACCCGGCCGGATCGACCCTCGAAGGTACGCGACACCCCGGACATTCGGATCATCTGCGGCGTACCTCCGCTGAGTGGTCGGTCAGGAATCCGACAAAGGCTAGCCGCCTCGTTGACATTCCGCACCGTCCGGGGTGGTCGTCATGTTGTATCCGTTCCGCAACCCAATACGCCTGGCGTCGCAACTGTGGGTTTCTCGTACGCTGTGCCCGCGAAGAGTCCCCTCACGATGGCGGTGCCCGGCTTCTACCCCTCCCGCCGGTACCGTCGCGACAACCCCCTCCGGTGGCCTGCGGCCCCGGTCGGAAAGGACATGGTGCACTGATGAGAAGGCTGACCCGTACGGTCGCTGCGGCCGCGCTGGCCACCGCCCTCGCCCTTGTTTCCGCCTGCAGCAGCGGGTCGGACTCGTCCGACGACGCCAAGGGCGGCAAGGGCGGCGCGCTGGAGAAGGTGACCTACCTCACCTCCTTCGGCAACTTCGGCCGTGACTCCTACGCCTGGGTGGCGAAGGACAAGGGCTTCTTCAAGGAGGCCGGCTTCGACGTCGAGATCAAGGCCGGCCAGGGCACCGGTGGCGTGATCCAGACCGTCGTCGGTGGCCAGGCGGACTTCGGGCCGATCGACCTCACCGGTGGTCTGCTCCAGCTCGGCAACGGCCAGGCCAAGGACTTCACGGCGGTGGCCGCGATCCAGCAGCGCACGATGGCCGGCATCGCCACCGTCGAGGGCAAGAACATCAACTCGCCCAAGGACCTGGAGGGCAAGAAGCTCGCCGACACCCCCGGCTCCGTGGTCCGCAACCTGTTCCCGACGTACGCCCGGCTCGCCGGTGTGGACGCCAGCAAGGTGACCTGGGTCAACGGTGAGGCGCAGGCGCTGATCGGCACCCTGGCCAGCGGGTCGGTGGACGGCATCGGCCAGTTCGTCGTCGGCCAGCCGACGATCGAGGCGGTGGCCAAGAAGAAGGCCGTCATGCTGCCGTACAGCAACGTGATGCAGGACCTCTACGGCAACGTGCTGATCACCTCCTCGAAGATCGCCAAGGAGAAGCCGGAGATGGTGAAGCGGTTCACCGCAGCGCTGCTCAAGGGCCTGGAGTACAGCCTGGCGAACTCCAAGGAGGCCGGCGAGATCCTGAAGAAGAACGTCGACGCCGCCAACCCGGCCGCCGCCGCCGCCGAGCTGGACCTGATGGCCGCGTACGTGCGTTCCGGCAACTCCGGCACCGCGATCGGCACGCTGGACAGCGGCCGGGTCGCGAAGAGCATCGCGATCCTGCAGGGCGCGGGCGCGCTCAAGCAGAACATCACCCCCGAGCAGATCATCGACTTCAGCCTCGCGCCGAAGGCCTGATCGTCCGGTCGCCACCAGGGGGTACGTCCCGCCGGATCCGGTGGGGCGTACCCCCGTCGCTCGTCGGCCCCCGCGGCCGGCGAATAACGAGGAGGACAAGATGACCGACGTCCGCTCAGCCGAGCCGGCGGTGACGGTGCCTCCACCCCCGGGCACCGGCCCCCAGGCGGGTCGGGCGGGTCGGGGCGCCGGCCTGCGCGCGGGGGCCGGGGCGGCGCTGCTGCCCGCGGCCGGTCTCGTGGTCGCCCTGGCCGCCTGGTGGCTGATCGCCCGGCTGCAGCTGGTCCACCCGGCCGCCCTGCCGCCGCCGGGGGAGGTGCTCACCGCGTTCGTCGACAAGCCCGCCCAGATGCTGGAGCACACCTGGGCCACCCTGCTGGAGATCCTCGTCGGCTTCGTCCTGTCGGCCGCCGCCGGTGTCCTGATCGGACTGTCCCTGGCCAGCTCCCGCACGGTCGAGCGGATGTTCACCCCGCTGCTGGTCGCGGTGAACGCCGTGCCGAAGATCACCCTGGGCCCGCTGCTGGTGGTGGCGCTGGGCTGGGGCCAGAAGCCGATCCTGACCATGGTGTTCCTGCTCTGCTTCTTCCCCATCGTGCTGTCCACCGCGACGGGGTTGACCACCACGCCGGCCGACCTGGCCGAGCTGGTCCGGTCGTGGAACGCCTCCCGCTGGCAGGCGTTCCGCAAGGTGCGGTTCCCGGCGGCCCTGCCGCAGATCTTCGTCGGGCTCAAGGTAGCCATGCCGCTGGCGGCCATCGGCGCGGTGATCGGTGAGTTCCAGGCCGGGGAGAGAGGCCTGGGCTACGTGATCACGCAGTACGCGGGCGTCGGCGACACCGCCACCGCCTGGGCGGCGATCATGCTGGTGGCGCTGGTCAGCATCCTGCTCTACTCCGCCCTCGTGCTCATCGAGCGAATCGCACTGCCCTGGGTAAGAGAAACCACCAGCAGCCGCTGACCCACAGAGAAGACCAGACCACAGCAAACGCGAAGGGCCGGCCCCACGAAGGAGGCCGGCCCGTTCCGATAACGGTGACGCGGAAGGGCTGTGGCCTACCGTGCCCGGCGGAGGGATCAAGCCTGACCGCCCGGAGCCGGGCACGGTAGGCCACAGCCCAAAACGCCGAGCACGACGAACCAGGCCGCGAGCACAACAACACCCCGAGGCCCGAGCCGTTACCCCGCCAACCGCCAGCGCCCGTTGCGGGCGACCAGCGTGGTGAGCGCCTGCGGCATGAGGCCGGAGTGGTTGTCGGGCGTCATGCGGATCGGGCCGGAGAGGCCGTCGATCTGGGACGTCTCCAGCACGTCGCGGATGCCGTTCCGGTCGACCTTCCCGGCTGGGCCGCCGGCCCGCAGTTCGGCGTCGGCGATCAGCTGGATCGCGTCGGCGGCGAAGGACGAGGCTCCGTTGTAGCCGCCGAAGCGGGCCGTGTAGTCCTGGAACCACTGCCGCCGGGCCGCCTTCGCCGGGGTGGTGGCGATCACGTCGTCGATCACCATGGTCTGGGTGAAGATCAGCGTGGCCCGCTCGGTGGCTCGGGCCGCGGCGCCGAGGAAGAGTTCGCCGGCCGCTCCCGCGTCGAAGAACAGCGCCCCCCGGAACGCGGCCTGTTGGGCGCTGGTCGCGGCCAGCGCAGCCTGCTCCGGCGGTGTCCAGACGATCAGCGCGTCGGGCTTGAGCTTGGTGAGTTTGTCGACCTGCTGGCCGACCTCGGTGTCGGTGGTCTTCACCGACTCCTCACCGGCCACCTTGATGGTGGCCTTGGTCAGTTCGCGGCGCAGTGCGAGCGCGCCTTCCCGGCCGTAGTCGTCGTTGCTGGCGAGCAGGCCCACCTTGCGGACGTTCTTGCGACGCAGTTCGGTGGTGAGCGCCGCGGCGCTGTCCGCGGCGTTCGGGCCGAGTTTGAACACGTAGCGCCGCTCGGCGACCGGGCTGGCGATCGCACCGGAAGCGGCGAGCGCAATGGTGGGAATCCGCTTCTCGTTGATGATCCCGACCGCGCCGACCGCGCATTCGTTACAGCCGCCCATGACGATGGCGCTGACTTGGGAATCGCTGCTGAACTCGGCGATGTTGCGCAGTGACTCGGCGGCGTCGGAACGGTTGTCCTTGACCTTCAGTTCGATCTTCCGGCCGTTCAGTGCTCCGGAGGAGTTCAACTGCTCGACCTTGAGTTTCAGGGCCCGCTGGTATGTCTGACCGACGGGGGCCGCAGCCCCGGAGAGTTCGAGATCGGCAGCGATCACGATCGGACTCGTGTCCTGCTCCGCTCCACCGAACTGGCAGCCGGTGAGCGTGGTGGCCACAACGGCCGATGCGAGCGCCGCGATGGTCGCGGAGCGGATGGGGCTCAACTCAGTCCTCCAGGTGCGGGCGCGGGCGCTGCCCGGTCACCGCCGCTAATCCGTCCTCAGTGGAGGGCGGGATCTCCTCTGCCGTACGGTGTGCGCGAAGCCTGCAAAACCTTGCCAATGGCCGGCGCTGTGGTCAAGCGCGGACCCGGGTTGCATTTTCGGGACGGTCATCCCACATGCTGGGGTAACACAATGTTTGCAAAAGCTCACTTTGCATACACGCGTGACCACTCTGGAGTTACATGCCCTGTTCAGGGGCTTGCGGAAATGAAGGTATCAGTTGACCGGATCAGGGGTTCCGCGCCGTCCGACCGTTTCCTGCCTCACTGCGGCTTCCCAAACACGATCTTCTCTGATGAAATCGCGGCCGTGCCGCACGTGGTCCCCTCCGCTTACGGCACGGCTCGGCGGGCCAGGCGGGGAAGAAACGACGGAGGCGATGTCGTGAGCACCGGACCGACGACCCTGCCCGCGCTCGGTGAAAATACTCGGCGTACGCGCCGGCGCCTGCCGAGACTGCGGGACGCCCGGATCCGGTCCAAGCTGGCGCTGATTCTGGTCGTTCCGGTGGCAGCCGTTATCGCGCTGGCCACCGTCCGGCTCATCTCGGTGGGCGAGGGCGCCTACGACGCTACCCGGGCCCGGTCGCTCACCGCGCTCTCCATCGATGTCAGCGCGCTGACCCAGGATCTCCAGGCCGAGCGGATGGCCGCGGCGGCCTACCTGGCCGCTCCCCAGCAGCCCGCCGACGCGTACAACCTGCGGGTGCGCCAGACACAGCAGCGCGTGGAGCAGTACAACGCCGAGCGGGGCCGCATCGGCGACGTGCCGGCGGCGCTGCGGGACCGGCTGGCGGCGATCGACGACCACCTGTCCACCCTGGACGGCACCCGCCAGGAGGTGCTGGACCGCCGGCAGATGGCGGTCGCCGAGGCGGTGCTGCGCTACGGCGTCATCCTCACCGACCTGGTCGCCTACGGCGACGGGCTGGCCCAGCTGCCCGGCGACGAGAGCCTGTCGGACAGTCGTCGCGCGGTCGCCGCGTTCGCCCGCGCCAAGGCGTCCGTCGCCGAGGAGGAGGCGGTCGCCTTCACGGCGCTGACCGCCGGCCAGCTCGACCCGGAGCAGTTCTCCTCCTTCGTGGCCACGCTGACCAGCCAGCAGGAGGCACTTGTCGCCTTCTCGCTCGCCGCCGACCCCGTGCAGCGGGCCCTCGTCGACAGCACCGTCTCCGGTGACGCGGTCGGCCTCTCCGACCGGGTCGCCACCGACATCACCCGCTCCGTCGGGCAGCGCCCGCTGGTCAGCGCGCAGGACGCCACCGCCGCCATCGGCGCGGTCAACGACCTGATGCGCTGGGCCGAGACCCAACTGCAGAACCGGCTGCTCGAGCAGGCCGACCAGGCGCGTTCGGACGTCATCCGGCAGGCCGTGGTCGAGTCGATCCTGGTGCTGCTCACCCTGATCATCGCGGTGTCGCTGGCCGTGGTGCTGGCCCGATCGCTGAACCACTCGCTGCGCCGGCTGCGCGAGGGTGCGCTCTCGGTGGCCAACCACGACCTGCCGGACGCCGTGCAGCGGCTGCAGAACATGGGCAGCGTGGGTGACGGTGGCGTGGACGAGATCGTCCGCCAGGTCCGGGACCCGATCCAGCTGAACAGCCGTGACGAGGTCGGTCAGGTGGCGTTGGCCTTCAACGTCGTCCACCGGGAGGCGGTGCGGGTCGCCGCCGAGCAGGCGGCACTGCGCACCAGCGTCTCGGCGATGTTCCTCAACCTGGCCCGCCGCAGTCAGACCCTGGTCGACCGGATGATCGGCGAGCTGGACGCGATCGAGCGCGGCGAGGAGGACCCGAAGCGGCTGGCCCAGCTCTTCGAGTTGGACCACCTGGCCACCCGAATGCGCCGCAACGACGAGAACCTGCTGGTCCTCGCCGGCGCCGACTCGGCCGTACCGCGCCGCGACGACGCGTTGGTCGTGGACGTGCTGCGCGCCGCGCAGTCCGAGGTGGAGCTCTACAACCGCATCGAGTTCGGCACCGTCGACACCGACGTCTCGGTGGCCGCGCACGCCGTCAACGACGTGGTACGCCTCGTCGCCGAACTGCTGGACAACGCCACCCGGTTCTCGCCGCCGAACACGACTGTCGTCGCCGACGGTCGGCGCATCCGCGACTATGTCCTGATCCAGATCGAGGACCGCGGGCTCGGCCTCACCGACGAGCAGCTCGACTCGCTCAACCGCCGGCTGGCCGCCCCGCCGAGCGTGGACGTCGCCGCGTTCCGGTTGATGGGTCTGGCCGTGGTGAGCCGGCTCGCCTCCCGCTACGGCATCCGGGTGGAGCTGCGCCGCAACGTCGAGGGCGGCACCGTCGCACAGGTGACGCTGCCCGCCGCCACCGTGCTCCTGCCCAGCAACCGGGGCCGCGAGCAGGTGCTCACCCGTCCGCGCCAGCCGATGGCGGTCGAGCAGACCCCGCTCACCCCGGTCAACCACGCCGAGTCGTACGCCGGCGCCACCACTGCGGCGGCGACGCTGCCCGACCAGTGGCGGACCAACGCCCCGGCGCCCGCGCAGTGGCAGTCGCCGGTCGACGCGCGGGACACCGCCCCGGCCGTGCAGGCCGGCGGCTACACCGGGGCCCGCCCGACGGTGCCGCCCGCCGCCGCGCCGGCCACCCCGGTCCCGCCCGCCCGACCCGTGTACAGCAACGGCGCGGGCACCTCGGTGGGCAGCCCGACCGTGGCGTACCCGACCATCGACGCGCTGCCCCGACGCGGCTCGACGGCCGACACCACGGACGGTCGGAGCGCGCCGGTGCTGCCCGTCGGGCCGGTCGCCGGTCCCGGAGCGGTCGCCCCGCCGGCAACGCCCGCGACGCCGGCCCCGCCCGTGCAGCCCGCCCCGCCGGCCACGCCGCCGACGCCCGCCGCGCCGGTCAGCACCCGGCCGGAGTTCCCCGCCGAGGCGCCGATCTTCCGGGAGATGGAGGCGGTCTGGTTCCGGTCGCACGGCGACGACGCCACCGCGATCTTCACCCGGCCGCAGTTCGACACACCGCCCGCGCCCGCCGACGCCGGCCTGCGGGCGGCCAACGGCGGTCAACCGGCCACCGCGTCCGCGTCCGCGCCGGCGACCGCGCCGGCCCGACCGCCACTGCCCACCCGCACCCCGGGCAGTTCCGAGGGCACCGGAGCGCAGAGCGTGGGAAGCATGGACGGATTCGGCGGTGCGAACACCGGCGGTCGTGGCGGTGTGAGCACCGGCGGTCGCGGCAGTGCGAGCACCGGCGGTCGTGGCGCCTCGACGCCGAAACCAC
Organism: Micromonospora sp. NPDC047557; assembly: GCF_043205095.1. Lineage (NCBI taxonomy): Bacteria > Bacillati > Actinomycetota > Actinomycetes > Micromonosporales > Micromonosporaceae > Micromonospora > Micromonospora sp. NPDC047557. Next base: position 59,293 of record NZ_JBIDDK010000011.1, read on the forward strand.
CGCCGTCGTACACCCCGCCGCCGGCCGTCCCGACGGCGCCGGCGGCCCCCGCTCCCGCCGCCACGCCGAGCACGCCCCCGCCGGCCACGGACTCGGACGCCTGGCGGACGGCGGCCGACGAGGGCTGGTCGCTGGCCAGCCGGGCCGCCGAGCCGGCCGCCGCCGGCACCACCCGCTCGGGTCTGCCCAAGCGGGTGCCGCAGGCACAGCTCGTGCCGGGTGGCATCGAACCGAAGGGTGGCCGGGACCGCAGCCGGCGGACCCCCGATGAAGTACGCGGCCTGTTGTCGGCCTACCACCGCGGCGTACAGCGTGGTCGGACGGCCGGCACGGACCTGAACAGCACCTCGACCAAGGAGAGCCGATGAACAGGCCAGCTGCCATGCAGGACATGGGTTGGCTGCTCACCAACTTCGCCGACAGCGTGGCGGGCATCGCCCACGTGGTGGCGGTGTCCGCCGACGGGCTTCTGCTCGCGTCCTCCCGGGACCTGCCGGGGGACCGGGCGGACCAGCTCGCCGCGATCACCTCCGGCGTGGTGAGCCTGACCGAGGGCGCGGCCCGGATGTTCAGCGCGGGCGGGGTGTTGCAGACCGTCATCGAGATGGACAGCGGTTACCTCTTCCTCATGTCGATCAGCGACGGCTCGTCGATGGCCGTGCTGGCCGCGCGGAGCTGCGATGTGGGCCAGGTGGGCTACGAGATGGCGCTGCTGGTGGAGCGGGTTGGTGCCGCGCTGGTGCCGCTGCCGAGGGACGCGGTGCGTTCGTAGCGCCGGTAGACCCGGCGCGCGGGCCGTGCGCCGGATCAGGGATGGGAGGCGGTGTGGGCCGGCTCCGCTGGGGAGGAGGTGATCGTGGATGGACCAACGGCGCGCTGACCCGCGCGGCGCTCTGGTGCGTCCGTACGCGGTCACCCGTGGTCGTACCGAGCCCCGGCAGGACATCGCCCTCGAGGCGGTCCTCACGTCCTCTCCCACCCAGGTTGCCGAGTCCCGTTTCGCGGGGCACGACAAGCACCGCATCGCCACGGTCTGCGAGGGCCGTGCACAGTCGCTGGCGGAGATCGCCGCGTACACCCGGATGCCGCTGGGCGTCGCCCGGGTGCTGGTCGCCGACATGGTGGCCGAGAGCCTGCTGACGTTACACACTGCTGCTCCCGCCGAGGGGTTCGAGGAGCGGATGGAACTGCTTGGAAGGGTGCTAAGTGGACTTCGCAGGCTATGACCCCCCCGCTGGGGGGCGGCCGAGCCGGGGAATCGTCTCCGCGAAGATCGTCGTCGCGGGCGGCTTCGGCGTCGGTAAGACGACCCTCGTCGGCTCGATCTCCGAGATCACGCCGCTGACGACCGAGGCGGTGATGACCGCCGCGGGTGTCGGCATCGACGACCCGTCCAAGGTGCCGGGCAAGGAGACCACAACGGTCGCCATGGACTTCGGCCGGATCACCATGGCCCAGGACCTGATCCTGTACCTGTTCGGTACGCCGGGTCAGACCCGCTTCTGGTTCATGTGGGACGAGATCATCCGAGGTGCGGTGGGTGCGGCCGTCCTGGTGGACACCCGCCGGATCACCGACGCGTTCGCCCCGCTGGACTACTTCGAGAACCGCAACCTGCCGTACGTGGTGGCGCTGAACCGGTTCGACGGCGCTCCCGAGTACGAGGTGGAGGAGATCCGCGAGGCGCTGGCCATCTCGCCGCAGGTGCCGCTGGTGATGACCGACGCCCGGCACCGGGATTCGGTCAAGCAGGTGCTGGTGACGGTGGTCGAGCACGCGATGCTCCGGCTCCAGGCCGAGCACGGTCGGGGCTTTCCCACGCCGGTCGGCTGAACCGCCGCGGGGGGGGGGGGGGCCCCCGGGCGGGCCCCCCCCCCCCCGCGGCCCCCCCCCCCGGGCCGCCCGGGCCCCCCGGGCGACCCCCCCCCCCCCCCCCCCCCCGGCCCCGGGGCCCCCCCCGCCCCCCCCCCCCCCCCCCCCGGGCCGCGCGGGGGGGGGGGGGGGGCCCCCCGGGGGGGGGCGGCCCCCCCCCCCCCCCCCCGCCCCCGCCCGGGCTGCCCGGAAACCCCCAGCAGTGACTACCGACGAGCCGAGATCGGCCGGAGCAGAGATGAGGCATGGGCCGACGCGGTGCGACAGATCAGCCGAGGGCTCGCGGTGGCCGTCGACTACGGGCATCTGCGGGAGGGTCGGCCGGTGGACGGGACGTTGACCGGGTATCGGGGTGGGCGGCAGGTGCCTCCGGTGCCGGACGGGTCGAGTGATGTGACCGCGCACGTGGCCATGGACTCGGTCGCCTCCGCCGGCGCGGCGGTCGCCCGGTGTGCGTACTCCCTCATCTCGCAGGCCGAGGCGCTGCGGGCGCTCGGGGCCGACGGTGGGCGACCGCCGCTGAGTCTGGCCGGCACCGACCCGGCCGGCTACGTGCGGGCGCTGGCCGCCGCGTCGGCGGTGGCCGAGCTGACCGACCCGGCCGGGCTCGGCGGACACCTGTGGCTGCACCAACCGGTCGGCATCCCGCTCCCGCCGGCCGTGGCACGATGACGGGCATGACCACCGACGCCGGGGCCCTTCGTGAACTGACCGTCGGCACCGGGGCCGGTCTGGTCGCCGGCACCGGCGATCAGCAGCTCGGCACCGACATGGTGCTCAACATCGGCCCGCAGCATCCCTCCACGCACGGCGTGCTGCGCCTGAAGCTGGTGCTCGACGGCGAGCGGGTCATCGCCTGCGAACCGATCGTCGGCTACATGCACCGGGGCGCGGAGAAGCTCTTCGAGGTGCGCGACTACCGGCAGATCATCGTGCTGGCCAACCGGCACGACTGGCTCTCGGCGTTCTCGAACGAGCTGGGTGTGGTGCTCGCGGTGGAACGCCTGATGGGCATGGAGGTGCCGGAGCGGGCCACCTGGCTGCGGATGGCTCTCGCCGAGCTGAACCGGGTGCTCAACCACCTGATGTTCCTCGGCTCCTACCCGCTGGAGATCGGGGCCATCACGCCGGTCTTCTACGCCTTCCGGGAACGGGAGACCATCCAGGCCGTGATGGAGGAGGTCTCCGGCGGCCGGATCCACTACATGTTCAACCGGGTGGGCGGGCTGAAGGAGGAGGTGCCGTACGGCTGGACCGGGCGGGCCCGCGCGGCGATCGGCGAGGTCCGCCGGCGGTTGCCTGACCTCGACCATCTGATCCGGCGTAATGAGATCTTCCTGGCCCGCACGGTGGGCGTGGGCGTGCTGTCCGCGGCCGACGCCGCCGCGTTCGGCGCGTCCGGGCCGGTGGCCCGAGCCTCCGGACTCGACCTGGACCTGCGCCGCGACGACCCCTACCTTGCGTACGACGAGCTGGACGTGCCGGTGGTGACCAAGACCGCCGGGGACTGCCACGCCCGCTTCGAGGTGCTGCTCGACCAGGTGTACGTCTCGCTGGATCTCGCCGAGCAGTGCCTGGACCGGGTGGACCAGCTGACCGGGCCGATCAACACCCGCCTGCCGAAGGTGCTCAAGGCGCCGGAGGGGCACACGTACGCCTGGACGGAGAACCCGCTCGGCATCAACGGCTACTACCTGGTGTCGCGCGGCGAGAAGACCCCCTGGCGGTTGAAGCTGCGCACCGCCTCGTACGCGAACGTGCAGGCGCTGGCCACCCTGCTCCCCGGCTGCCTCGTGCCGGACCTGATCGCCATCCTCGGCTCGATGTTCTTCGTGGTCGGCGACATCGACAAGTGACGCGTCAACGCCAGCGGTCGCCGGGCGGGGCGCCGCCGGCACGCGGCACGTCGTCCTGCGGCGGGTAGCCGTACCGCTCCTCGACCCGGCGGCGGCCGGCCCGCTCGGGGGCGGGCTCCGGCTCGTGGCCGCGCTGGCGCGGCGGGCGCCACTCGTCCGGCACGGGCACGCCGCCGACCGGCAGCGCCGGCCGGCCGCCCGGCTCGGACCGGTGGTACGACTCGCGCTCGTCCTGCCAGCGCGGGTCGTCGTGCCGGCGCTGGTCCTCGTGCCGACGGGCGTCCTCGTGGCGACGTGGATCCTCGTGGCGGCGTGGGTCCTCGTGGCGGACGGACGCCCAGCGGTCCGCCATCCGGTACTCGGTCCCCGTGGCGTCGGCGTGCACCTCGGCCCGGCGTTCCCCGACGTGCAGCTCACGGCCGTTCTCGTCGTCCCGGACGGCCGCCCACCGGTCGCCGGCCCGCAACTGCGACCAGTACTCGCCGGTGTCGTCCGCCCGCAGGGCGGGACCGGGCTGCGGCGCACCGGCGTAATCGGGCTCGGCCTGCTCCGACCAGCCACGGTCGTCGTGCTGCGATCGGCCGCCCCAGGCGGGCTCGTCGGCCTGGGCGTACACGTCGCGTTGGCCGGTCCACTCCGGCTCGTCGCGGCGAGCCGTCCAGCCCGGCTCCTCGTCGCCGCGGTCGGGCCCGTTCCGGTCGGAGCCCGAGCCGTCCCGTGCGCCCCTCCAACCGGACTCACCCCGGGCGGCGGGCTGCTGACCCCACGACCGGTCGTCGACGGGCCGAGCCCGGTCGTCGGCTGGGCGGGCACGGTCGTCGCCGTACGTGGCCCGGGGGTTCTCCGGCTCGCCCCACGAGCGGTCGGCCGGCCGGGCACGTCCCTCCGGGCCGCCGCCCCGGGTCCATTCCTGGGCCGGCGGGGTCCACTGGCCGGCGTACCCGCCGCCGTAGCGCCCGCCCGGCTCGGCCGGTCCGCCGTCGACGACGGTGTGCCGGGTGGTGACATGCACGGTCTCGGTGTGCCGGACCACGCCCACCGGCCGGTGCGCCGGCTCCGAGCGGTCATGCTCACGCGGGCGGTCATGTTCACGGGGGCGGTCGTGCTCACGCGGGCGGGGAGCGGCGGCGTATCCGGCCGCGGGCCGGTCGGCGCCGTACACACCGCCGGCGGCCGGCTCGGGGGGCGCGTCGGCGGCGGCGCGGTGGCGGTACGCCGGTTCATCGTCGGCGCGCTCGTCGCGACCCCACCGATCGGCGGCCTCGTCCGGGGCCGGCACCCGAACCCGACCAGCCACCTCGCCCGGACCCCGAACCCGGCCGGCGGCCTCCTCCGGAGCGGGCACCCGGACCCGGGCGACCGGGGCGTCGCCGGGGACCGGTACCCGGCTGCGGGCGGGCGGAGTCTCGTCCACCGGGTCGGCGGCGGGCACCCGCACCCGCCCGGCGCCTGCCGGCTCGGCCGGCGGGGCGGCGCCGGCGAGGGCCGCTCCGGTGGCATCGAGGCGGCGGCGGACCGCCGCGATTCCCTCCTGGGCTCGCTGCGCCTGGTCGAGCGCCTGGTTGCCGCGCTGCGCGGCGGCCACGATCTCGGCGCGCAACTCCCGGCGCAGCTCCTCGATCTCGTCCAGCAGCTCATCGGCCCGAGCGTCGTCGCCGTCGGGGCGCAACGCGATGGAGAGGCCGATCAGGACCACCGCCACGATGGCGAGCACCGCCGCGAAGCGCAGCGGGCCGTTACCGTCAGCGACCAGAAGGATCAGCGCCGCCACCGGGGCCAGGGCCACGCCGCCCCAGAAGAGCACGGTCAGCAACAGCGGTTGACGCCGGGCGTCGGGGGTGACCGGGGCTGGCATGGCTGTGCAGCCTACCGACGATCCCCAGCGGAGGGAACGGGCCCCGGACGCGCGGACGCCCCCGCCCCGAGAAGGGGAGGGGGCGTCCACGGCACACCCGTAAGGAGCCTCAGCTGGTGGCGAAGGCACTGTCCGAGGAGAAGACCAGACCAACGCTGATCTTGCCCTCACGCAGTCCGTTCTTGGTCAGCGGCCCGCCCTGGTCCAGCGAGGAGAACGAGCCCACCGAGAGCCCGTACGTCTTCTCCAGGCCCGGCTTGCAGAACGTACGCTGCTGGCACTCCGGCGGGCCGCCCAGCACCGTCGCGCTGCCGGAGCACTTCGCGGCCAGCTCGGAGAGGGTCCGCACGCCGTTCTTGTCGGCGAACTCCTGGGTGACCGCGAACGCGTTCTGGTCCTGCGCGGCGGCCGGAGTGCCGAAGGTGATGCCCACCTTGTCGCCCTCGGCCTTGAGCTTGGTCACCGTCGTGTTGATGTCGGGCGAGGACACCGGCTGGGCGTTCTTGCCGTTGGCCTTGGTGTTGAGGAACTCGGCCATGGTCGACGCGTACTCCGGGACGACCTGGATCTCGCCCTTCTCCAGCGCCGGCTCGTACAGCTCCCGGTTGCCGATCTGCTGCACCTTGACCTGGTAACCGGCGGCGGTGAGCACGATCCGGTACAGCTCGCCCAGGGTCTGACTCTCGCTGAAGTTGCCGGCGCCCACCACGATGTCGCCACCCGGGCCCTTGGCGATGCCCGCGGTGATGTTGTTGGCGCTGGCGAACTCCTCGGCGGCCACCTTGGGAGTCTTGCGGTCGGCGTCGACGGCCTTGTTGAGCTGGATCAGCTTCGGGGTGTCGAGCGCCGCGGAGACCTTGTCCAGCGCGGCGATCAGCTGCGGGTTGGCCACCTTGCTGTTGACCGCCGGAATGACGTTGTCGGAGTTCTGGAGCTTCTTGTCGTCCGTCAGAGCGATGAGCTGCTGACCGGCGACCGGGGCGCACCCGGCGCCGGAGGCGCTCGTCTGGGGGGCGTCGGTGCCGGACGAGCCGGCATCACCACACCCGGTGAGGAGTGCTGCTCCGGCGACAGCGCCGATGGCGCCGATCGCCAGACGTGTACGTGCGCGCATGTGTGCCGCCCGCCTTCCGTGTCCCGGCGCGACCCGTCCCGGGCCGGCCGCGTGTCCGACGGGCGATCCTGGCTGTCGGCCGCCCGCGACTTCCACCCAACATGGTCCGGGAGCGACCGACAACCCGGGATGGGCTTCGTCACCGCATCGTCACCGACCGGCCCGCCGCTGGTCGCCGCTTCGGCGTCCGCTCACCCGGACGGATCGCGACGGCGCGTCAGGCGCGGCCGGTGGCGTCGGCCGGCCGGGCGCGGCCCGCGCGCTGCCGTCCGCGTCGCAGCGGACGGGGGGTGACCAGGTGTTCGACGATCCCGAGGAGCAGCTCGGCCAGCAGTGCCAGGCCGGCCACCAGCACACCGCCGGCCACGATCTGCCCGCCACCGGCGGCGATGCTCAGACCGAATCCGGTACGGATGATCTCGCCGAGACCGCCACCGTTGACGAACGAGGCCAGCGCGGTCGTGGCGATGACCTGCACGGCGGCGGTCCGGAAGCCGGCCGCCAGGTACGGCACCGCGAGCGGCAGCTCCACCCGACGCAGCAACTGCCCGCCGGACAGGCCCATCCCACGGGCCGCGTCGCGCGCCTCCGGGTCGGCCTGACGTACGCCGGTGTAGGCGTTGGCCAGCAGCGGTGGAATGGCGAAGACGGCGAGCGCCACCACCACCGGCGTACGCCCGAAGCCGAGGAAGGTCAGCGGCAGGATGGTCAGCAGCGCCAGGGTGGGAATGGCCAGGGTGGCGTTGGACACCAGCACCACCAGACCGCCGCCGCGGCCGGTGTGCCCGAGCCACAGCCCGACCGGCCAGGCCACCAGGCAGCCCAGCGCCACCGCCAGGGCGGAGATCGTCAGGTGCTCGCCGAGCCGGTCCAGGATGCCGCCCGGGTTGCTCCAGTTCAGGGGGTCGTTGAGCCAGAGCACCGCCTGGTGCACGGGGTTCGCCGCAGCGCTCACCGGACACCCCGGGCGGACCAGGGGGTGATCAGCCGGCCGACGAGGACCAGCAGCAGGTCCAGCAGCACCGCGAGCGCCACGCAGAGCACCGTACCGGTCATGATCTCGGCCTTGTAGAGGTTGTTCTGGAAGCCCGCGAAGATCAGTTGGCCGAGGCCGCCGTGCCCCACCAGCACGCCGACGGTGACCAGCGCGACAGTCGACACGGTGGCCAGGCGCAACCCGGTCAGGATGCCGGGGATCGCCAGCGGCAGGTCGATCCGGAAGAGCCGCCGCCAGCGGCCGTAGCCCATGCCCTCGGCGGCCTCGCCGACCTCCGGCGGCACCTGGTTGAGCCCCGCCACCACGTTGCGGACGATCAGCAGCAGCGCGTACAGGACCAACCCGACCAGCACGGTGGTGGCGCCGGTGCCCAGGTACGGCGCGATGAACGCGAACAGCGCCAGTGACGGGATGGTGTAGATCACGCCGGTGACGCCGAGGATCGGGCCGGCCAGCGGGCGGACCCAGTACGCGAGCACGGACAACGGCAGGGCGATCAGCACCGCGATCAGCACCGCGCGTCCCGTGAGGGAGGCGTGTTCGCGCATGGCGGCGAGGATCGTGTCAGAGTTGTCCCGCACGTACTGCCAGGAGAACCAGGGGTTACCCGGGTCGGCCCGGTAGCTCAGGCGGAAGGACATACGTGGACGTTACCCCGGAGGCCGCCAGCGTGGCCGAATCCCCTCGCGCGGCGTCGATCTCCCTGCAGGGCATCGGAAAGCGCTACCCGAACGGCACCGAGGCCGTGCGGGACCTGAGCCTGGACGTCAAGGCCGGCGAGCTGGTGGTGCTGATCGGCCCGTCCGGCTGCGGCAAGTCGACAGTGCTCCGCATGGTCAACCGTCTGATCGAGCCGACGGCCGGGCGGATCATGCTCGGCGACGAGGACGTCACCGACGTCGACCCGGTGCGGCTACGTCGCCGGATCGGCTACGTGATCCAGAACGTCGGCCTCTTTCCACACCAGACGGTCCGGGCGAACGTGGCGACCGTCCCGGGTCTGCTCCGCTGGTCCCGGGATCGGACCCGGGCCCGCGTCGACGAGCTGCTCGACCTGGTCGGTCTGGACCCGGCCCAGTTCGGCCGCCGCTATCCGCACGAGCTGTCGGGTGGGCAGCGGCAGCGGGTCGGCGTGGCCCGCGCGCTCGCCGCGGACCCGGTGGTGCTGCTGATGGACGAGCCGTTCTCGGCCGTCGACCCGATCGTCCGGGCCCGCCTGCAGGAGGAGTTCCTCCGCCTCCAGGCCGAGGTCCGCAAGACGATCGTGCTGGTCACCCACGACCTCGACGAGGCCGTCCGGCTCGGTGACCGGATCGCCGTGCTCTCCCAGGGCGGGCATCTTGAGCAGTACGACACGCCGGCCGCCCTGCTCGGCGCGCCGGCCACTCCGTTCGTCCGCGAATTCGTCGGAGCCGACCGGGGCATCCGCCGGCTGGCGGTCACCCCGCTCGACCGGGAGTCCCTGGAGCCGGTGCCCTCAGGCGCCGCCGCGGATCTGCCCACCGTGGCGCTGGACGGCACGGCGTACGACGCGCTGGCGGTACTGCTCACGTCGGGACGGGATCAGCTCGTCGTGACCGACGACGGCCGCCCGGTGGGCGCGCTGAGCCGCCAGCGGCTGCTCGACCTGGGCCGCTCGACGGGCTGACCCGGCCGCTGACCGGCCCGGCGGCGTCACCCGTTCCACCTGGCGTCGCTCGGGTCAGGCGCGACCACCGAGGCTCGCGGTGCCGATGATCCAGCCGGTGAGGAAGCCGTAGCCGGCGCCGCTGCTGGCGTCCTGCAGTGCCGCCAGCAGCGACGGGTCCGGGCCGAGCAGCGCCGCCAGCACGGCGGCGAGCCCGCCGGCCAGCACGTACGCGGCCCAGCCGGAGAAGAACTGGCTGACCGGGCCGGGCACCCGGGCCACCTGCGCGGCGGGCAGCAGATAGAGCAGCACTACCGCGAGGACCACCAGCGCGACGGCCCGCAGGTCGGCGGCGAACAGACCGCCGGCCTGCCCGTCCGCGTCCAGCCGCCAGGCCGGCCAGGCGAGCAGGCGCAGGTAGAAGCCGCCGGCCGAGTCCGGGTCGGTAAGCGTCGCGGCGGCCCAGCCGGTGTACGCCGGGCTGCCACAGATGCCGACCAGCAGCAGTACGGCGAGCGCGCCGGTGCCGGCGGCCGTCCCGTAGCCGCTGACCGGGCCGGTACGGACGAGTCCCATGATCCGCCCAGGTCCCGTGCCGGTTGGCCGGGCGGACCTGGGCTGCCCCGAACGGCTCAGTGCTTCAGCAGGTAGTCGATGAAGGCGGCCCGCAGCAGCGGCGCCGACTCCTCGTAGCCGTGCCCGGTCAGCTCCCGCCACAAGGCGTTCGCCTCGTCGATGGTCGGGCCGATCGAGTTGGGCGCGCCGTCCAGCACCGTGGCCTCGTCCGCGTTCGGCAGGTGCCGCAGCACCGACCAGTAGAACCCCACGTCGCGACGCTCCCGCGCCCGGGCGAACGCCCGCTCCCGCAGTTCCTCCGTGGACAGCGCGTCGAGTTCCTCGAACGAGGTTCCGCCGGGGGTGGCGGCAGGTGTGTCGGTCATGCGGCGAGCCTAACGGTCGAGATCAGCGCCGGCTCGGCGGACGGGACACGGCTCACCGGTCGTCGGCGTCCCAGTGCCGTGGGCCGGTCTCCCAGCGGGGGTCACGCCACGGGTCGGTCGGTTCCGGCGCGAGGGGTGTCGGCAGCGTCGGAGGCCAGTTTTCGGCCGACTGTGGCCGGGGCACGTTCCATCCCGTGCTGATCGTGCCGTCGCCCACCGGCTCGATCTTCTCCACGTGGCCCGGCCGGGGCCGCCCGAACGTCTCGACCAGCCGGGTCACCAGCAGCCCGACGCCGAGCGCCACGCCACCGAGCGCCCACTGACTCACCGTCCAGTCGCGCTCCGGCGCGTACGCCTGAAAGACGGTGACCAGGCCGACCGCCAGCACCGTGCCGAACACCCCGCCGCGGCGGCCGTACGCGCTGGTGCCGCCGAGCAGGGACACGCCGAAGGCCAGGACGGTCCAGTCCAGCCCGGAGGTGGGCGTGACCGCCCCAGGGCCGTTGGCGGCGAGCAGAACGCCGGCGAGCGCGGCCAGCACCGTGGAACCAACCAGCGCGATGGCGGCGACCACGGCGGCCAGCGCGCCCCGGCGACGGGCCGGGTCGGCCACCGGCCGGTACCGACCCACCAGCCGGCGGATCGACCTGATCGTGCCGAACAGACCGCCGAGGACCGCGACGGCGGCGAACCCGGCGAAGAGGTAGCCGGCCGTACGCCTCGGGTCGTAGTCCCCCTGCACCAGAATCGACGTCGAACGGCGTTCGATGAACACCACGACCCCGGCCGCCGCGGCCAGGCTCGCCGCCCAGGCGGGCACCTGTAACACCACCACAGCCAGCGCCAACACGAAACCGCCCACCGCGGCGACCACGACGGCCGACCCCACGGACGGCGCCAGACCCCGATCGCCCTGTTCCGCGTAGTGCAGCGCGGCGGCGACCGCGACCGGCCCGACGGCCAGGTTGGGGACGGCGGTGCGCAGGCTCAGCCCGGCGGCGAGAGCGAGCAGCCCGAGGCCGACCGCGCCGACCAGCAACGTACGCAGACCGGCACCGCGCAGCGTGCCCGGGTCGGCCCGCCAGAGCAGCCAGCCCAGGGCGGCGAGACCGACCAGCAGCAGGAGTTCCCAGAACACGTGCACGCCGACGCGGTCCCGGCCAGGCTCGCCGTGGGTGGGATCGTCGAAGACGTTCTCCAGGACGGCGGCAGGAACCCCGGACGAGGGTTCGACCGACCGGTCCCGGCCCGTGTCCTCGTACGCCATGGCACCGCCTCCCCACTGGCCGGCCGTCCCGGTCCGGCGCACGGACGGATCGGGGGCGACCGTTGCTCTCCGATCGGAGGCACCGTACCCGCGCCCGGAGCCAGGCGTAACCCCCTGCTCAGCGCTGGCCGGGACGGCTCTGGCGCTGGTCGGGCTCGTGCTCGTCGTCCGGACGCTCCGGGACCCGGCAGGACCGCTCCAGCCAGAGCGCGGCCCCCACCAGCGCCAGCGACGCCAGCAGCCCGCTCCCGGCGGCCGGCCGATCCTCGATGGCGGCCCGGGTGGTCTCGACGAAGAGCCACCCGCTGAGCCCGGCGTAGAAACCGGCGAAGATGGCCCCGGCCAGCGCCGACGCCTTGGCCAGCACCACGAAGCGGGCGACCATCAACGGGTTCACCGGATCCCGGCCGGGCTTGCGCTCGACGCGACCGCGGGTGTTGACGGCCGCGTACGCCTCCAGCACCGCGAGCGCGGCAAGCGTCACCACCGGCAGCCACGGCAGACGGGGGATGCCGCTGTAGTAGAGGGTGCTGATCAGCAGCCAGGCCACCGCCGCCGCACCCAGGGCGGCCACGACCAGGGTCGAGATCCGGGTGGGGCCCATCCGCGACCGGTCCGGGCCCGGCCCGCCCGGTGGTGGGGACTTCGCCTGCGTCATGCCGGCCGGCTCCACTGGGTCATGCCGTCGACTCTAACGCCAGTTCCGGCCGGGGACGCAGTTCCAGCGCCTCGTCGGCGACCGGGCCGGCGGTGAGCAGGTCGGTCAACCAGCCGTGGCCGGGCAGCCGCCCGTACGGCTGGATGTCGATCCACGGTCGCAGCACGAACGCGCGCAGGTGCGCCCGGGGGTGCGGCAGGGTCAGCTCCTCCTCGTCGCTGAGCACCGGCTCGTCGTCGTCGCCCCAGACCGCGATCACGTCCACGTCGAGGGTGCGCGGCCCGAACCGCCGCTGCGGGTCACGGACCCGGCCGGCCGCGCGCTCCGCGGCCCGGGCCCGCTCCAGCCAGTCGCGGGGCGTGGCGGCGGCGTCCTGGGCCAGCAGCACCGCGTTGAGGTACGCGGGCTGGTCGGCGTCCCCCCACGGTGGAGTCTCGTACACGCCGGAGACCACCAGCACGGTGTCGCCGAGCGTGGTGACGGCCGTCCGGAGGTGCTCCAGGCGGTCGCCGAGATTGCTGCCGAGCGAGAGCACGGCCCGGGTCATCGGGTACGCGTCCGGGTCATCGTGACGGCCACGTCGGTGAACGTGTGCGGGACCGGCGCCTCCGGCTTGTGCACGGTGACCGTGGCGGTGCGGACCCGCTCGTCGGCCAGACAGACGGCGAGCAGCCGGTCGGCGAGGGTCTCGATCAGGTTGACCGGCTCGCCGGTCACCACCGCCACCAGACGTTCGGCCAGCTCGCCGTAGTGGACCGTGGCGGTGACGTCGTCGCTGGCCGCCGCCGGGGCGAGGTCCAACTCCAGGACCGCGTCGACCACGAAGTCCTGCCCCTGGGCCCGCTCGAAGTCGTACACCCCGTGCCGGCCGCGGGCGCGCAGGCCGGTCAACTGGATCCGGTCGCTCATCGGTCTCCCTCTCGCCGGCCGGCGGCCGCTCGTTCGGGCCGCCCAGCCGGGCTGGCTGGCACCAGGCGCGGGCTGCCGGTGGCGGCCCAGACGGCGAGCGCGTCCACGGTGGCACGCACGTCGTGCACGCGTACGCCCCAGGCGCCCGCCGCGACGGCGAGCACGCTGGTGGCCACGGTGGCGGCCTCCCGCTGGGCGGTGGGTCGCGGTGTGCCGTCGGCGCCGGCGAGCAGTCGACCGAGGTAGGACTTGCGGCTGGCGCCGAAGAGCAGCGGGTACCCGAGGTCCAGCAGCTCCGGCAGGCGAGCGCTGAGTTCCCAGTTGTGGGCGGCCGTCTTGGCGAAGCCGAGGCCGGGGTCGATGACGATGCGGTCCGCCGGGACCCCGGCGGCCAGCGCCTCGTCGATCCGCTGAGCCAGTTCGTCCCGCACATCGGTCACCACGTCGGTGTAGCTGGCCAGGTCGCGCATCTGCCGGGAGTGGCCACGCCAGTGCATGAGGACCCACGGGCAGCCGGCGTCGCGGACGACGCGGGCCATGTCGGGGTCGGCCAACCCGCCGGAGACGTCGTTGACCACCGCCGCGCCGGCACCCAACGCGGCCTCGGCCACGCGCGCCCGGCTGGTGTCGATGCTGACCGGCACACCGGCGGCGGTCAGCTCGCGGATGACCGGCAGCACCCGCTCGGCCTCCGTCACCGCGTCGATCCGCTCGGCGCCGGGACGGGTCGACTCACCGCCGATGTCGATCAGGTCCGCCCCGGCCTCGCGCAGACGGACGCCGTGTCCGACGGCCGCGTCGAGGTCGGCGTACCGTCCGCCGTCGGAGAAGGAGTCCGGCGTGACGTTGAGGACGCCCATCACCACCGGGCCCGGAGCCCGTACCAGATCGGTCACGACTAGACGGTACCGGTCGCAGCGACGGCACCCGGCGGCCCGGGTCTACCACCCCTGACGTGCTCGTTAGAACAGGTGTACGATCGGTCATCCGGGCAGCAGCAGGCAGTCCCTTCGCGGCTTGTCGCAATCCGGGGCGGCCCGTACGCTTTGGAATTGGCCAGCATCGAGATGGCGAAGCTTGGAGGGAGGGCCGAAGCGGGGGAAAAACGCCCAAACCTCGCCACCCTCCGTGGTGAGTAACGAACGCAGGGTCGAGAACGCTGCGCCCTGTGGAGCACATTTCCCGCCAGGCTCGTCCATTGCACCGCTGCGGCACCGCCGGCCGCGCTATGGGGAGGTTCCAGTGATCGCCTTCGAGCTCATGGAGACGGCGTCTTCCGGCGTCGCCCACGCGCTCTCCACCCTGGCGTCGGCTCCACTCGCGGAGCCGGCACCGAAGGGGATCGACACCAACAGTGTCGTCACCTTCTTCGCCAGCAAGATCGCGCCGATCCTGCTCGCCGTCCTGGGCGTCATCTTCATCGGTCGCGCCAGCCGGGGCGAGATCTCCAAGGTCCTGACCAGCTCCGCGATCGCCATCGTCGGGCTGGCCTTCATCGCCGGCGCGGCAACACTCTTCTTCGTCGGCGATTACCTGATCGACCTGATCTTCGAATAGGCGCGTTCACCAGATGCGGCTACGCACCGACGACGACATCTACCGGGCCCGCCTGGTCTACCTCGGGCCGCCCGGCTACACCCTTCCGGTCCACCTGCCCTACGCCCAGTACGGGCTCTTCATGCTGCTCGTCCCCCTCTACATGTTCATCCACTGGCTGTTCACGTTGAACGTCGAACTCTTCCCAGCCTGGGAGATCGCGCTCGCCATCGTGACCACGTCGTTCATCTTCCGGCACGTCGACCCCGACCGGCCGGCGCGGGTGGTCATCCGCACCGCGCTGACCGACTGGCGACGTACCCGGGAGCCGGCGATCGAGCAGCGCGACCCGCGTCTGGTCGGCAGCCGGATCAGGATCCGGGAGGAGCTGGCATGACCGGGCGTACGCCGAGCGGTCTGTTGCACGACGCGGGTGAGGCGGTCGCATGAGTCGCTCTTCCACGCCGGGTTCCCCGGCCGGCCGCCCGGCCGTGCCGGCCAGTCACCGTGCGCAGTCATTCGATTACCCGGAGACCGAGGACGAGGTGGCGCTCGACCCCGCGCTGGTGACCTCGCCCGGCCACGGCGCGGTCGGTGTGTTCCAGGCGCCTCGGCCGGTCACCCGCCGGACACCGCCCGCCGAGCCCAGCGCGGTCTCGGCCGGCGAGAACGCCGACATCGACTCGCCGTTCCTGGACCTGTTCGGTGGCGCGCGACCTGGTGGTCCACGGGCCGTGACGGCGGGACCCGCGACCCGGAGCCAGCCGACGGCCCCGCAGCAGCCGCCCGCGGTCGCCCCGACCCCGGCCCGACCGGCGCCCGAGTTGGAGCCACCGTGGACGCCCGACGACCGGTCCACCAGCGACCGGTCGGCCATCGAGCCACGACGGGCGGACGCCTACCCGGCCGGTGAATCCCGGGTGCCGCATCAGGCGGGCGACCGACGTCCGATGCGGTACCCCTCGGACGACCCCGAGCCGACCGCCGCAGGTGTGTCCGCGTCGACGGCCATCGGCCCGGCACCTCGGACGTCCAGCGCCGGACCCGTCGTCCCACCGACCGCATCGGTGCAGCCTCCGACCGCGCCGGCGGAACGGCCGGCCACCGCCGCCCCGAGCGACCGGCCGGCCCTGGAGCGGACGCCGCGCCGCCCCGGGTCGGAGCGACCCAAGGGGGCCGGAAAGGAAGTCGCCCCACCGCGCCAGCGGGCCGCGAGCAACCAGGACCGGCCGATCAAGCCGACCCGGGTCCGCGCCCCGAAGATCAAATTCGGCGACCGGGATCCGTCGGTCGAGCTGGCCATCACCGAGATCGCCGGCCACCTGACCTTCACCCCGAACACGGTCACCGCCTGGTACTGGCTGCCCGAGGTCCGCTGGGCCTTCCGCCCGGACGCCGAGCGTGAGGCGCTGCTGTCGGCGATCTCCGAGCAGTACGCGGGCCTGGCCGGTTTCCGGCTGCACCTGCGCCGGACCACCCGCCCGTTCCCCGCCGACGAGTGGGCGCGCACCATCGACGCGCACACCCCGGCACCGCTGCCCGACGTCGCCGGCACCACCGGCTGGGCGGACCACCTGGTCGCCGCCCAGCGGCACCTCATGGCCGTCAACCATGCCGAGGGGCAGACCTACCTGGGCGTCACCTTCGCCCGCCGCTCCCTCGGCGACTCCATGACCGAACGCCTGCTGCGCACCTTCGGTCGGGGCACCGCCGAGGGCGAGCGTCGCAAGCTGGGCCGCACCGTGGAACAGTTCGACGAGGTTCTCGGCGCGTTCGGCATGCGCGGCCGACGGGTCACCGCCCAGGAGCTGGAGTGGCTGCTCTACCGCTCGGTGGCGCTGTGCATGGCACCCCCGGGCCGGCTCTCCCCGGTGACCGACGGCCGCTGGGAGCGCGGTGACCTGCTCGCCCTGACCGAGCAGGTCGAGCGTTACCGCACCCCGTACGGCTCGACCGTGAAACTGGTCAACCGGATGACCGGCGAGGAACGGCACGTGGCAGTGCTCGCCGTCGGCCGGATGGAGCCGCTGGAGATCCCCGAACGGCACGAGCCCTGGCTGCACTTCCACGAGCGACTGCCCTGGCCGATGGAGATCTCCACCCGGGTCGACATCCTCGGTTCCGGCGACTCGTTCCGCAATCTCGAACACCGGCTGCGGATGATCCGCTCCCAGCAACTCGACTACGCCGAGCACGGCATCGACGCGCCACCGGAGCTGGAACGCCTCGCCAAGCGGGCGCTGGTGATCGGCGACGAGATGACCACCGGGCTGCCCGTCGACTCGGCCCGCGCCCACGGCTGGCACCGGATCGCGGTCGGCGGCCGGACCAGGGAGGAGTGCCTGGAGCGGGCCCGGCGGCTCATCCAGCTCTACTCCCGGGAGCTGCGCATCTCCCTACAGCACCCGAAGAACCAGGACTGGCTGGCTCGCGAGTTCATCCCCGGCGAGCCCATCGCCAACACCGGCTACGTCCGCCGGATGCCGGTACCGCTGCTCGCCGCCGCGCTCCCCCAGGCCGCGTCCACCGTCGGTGACCGCCGGGGCGACCTCATCGGGCGTACCGCCGGCACCTGCCGCCGCCCCGTCTTCCTCGACCTGCACTTCCCCATGGAGGTACGCGAACGCTCCGGGCTCGCGGTCTTCGTGGCCGAGCCGGGCGGCGGCAAGTCGACCCTGCTCGGCGCGCTGGGCTACCTCGCCGCCCGACGAGGGGTCCAGGTGACCCTGCTCGACCCGTCCGGGCCGCTGGCCCGGCTCTGCGCCATGCCCGAGCTGCGGCCGTACTCCCGGGTGTTGAACCTGACCGGTTCGGAGCACGGCACCCTGGCGCCCTACTCGCTCATCCCGACGCCACTGCGCAGTGAGTTCGCCACCGGCGCCGCCGGTGACCGCGAGTTCGAGATCGCTGTCTCCAACGCCCGGGCCGAGCGGCGCATGCTGGTCCAGGACATCTGCATGATGCTCGTGCCGCCGCAGGTGGCCCGCGAGGCGTCGACCGCCACCCTGTTCCGGCACGCCGTCCGGCAGGTCCCCGCCGAAGAGACGTCCACCCTGGACGACGTGGTGAGCTGCCTCGGGCGGCTCGACGACGACGCCGGCAAGGAGCTGGCGAACCTGCTCCTGGACACCGCTGAGATGCCACTGGCCATGCTCTTCTTCGGTCGGCCGCCGGAGGGTCTGCTCGGTGCCGACGCGGCGCTCACCGTGATCACGATGGCCGGGCTCCGGCTGCCCGACCTCAAGATCGAACGAGAGTACTGGTCGGCCGAGGAGGCCCTCGCCCTGCCGATGCTGCACACCGCGCACCGGCTCGCCGTCCGCCGCTGCTACGGCGGGTCGATGTCGTCCCGCAAGCTCGTCGGCCTCGACGAGGCGCACTTCATGGAGGGCTGGCGGTCCGGCCGGTCGTTCCTGGTGCGGCTCGCCCGGGACTCCCGGAAGTGGAACCTCGCGGCGCTGGTCGCCTCGCAGAACCCCCGCGACATCCTCGGCCTCGACGTCCAGAACCTGGTCTCCACCGTCTTCGTCGGCCGGATCGCCGAGGACGCCGAGATCGCCTCCGAAGCGCTGCGGCTGCTGCGGGTGCCGGTCAACGACGGGTACGAGGCCACCCTGGCCTCGCTCTCCGCCGCCGACACCAACTCGGCCAACCGCCTCGGTTTCCGCGAGTTCGTGATGCGCGACGTCGACGGCCGGGTGCAGAAGGTCCGCGTCGACGTCTCGTACGTCGACGGCCTGCTGGATCACCTCGACACGACGCCCGCCGCGATCGCCGCGGCGGCCGGAGTCCTGCCGAGCATCTCCCTGCCGGATCTGGAGGCGTGACATGGCTGGGCCCCGGGCACGGATCGCGTCGTTCCTGCTCGCGCTCGGCGTGCTGGCCGGGGCCACCCTCAGCTGGCCGCTGCTCGGCGCGGAGGCGGCCGCAGCCGCGCCACCGGTCGCCCAGGCCCGAGCCGACCTCTGCACGACAGCCGAATGGCAAGCGGACTTCCAGGCCTGCGTCGGGAAGCTCCAGGCGGTCAGCGAGGACGAGGTCAAGTGCCGTAACGCGCCGACCCCGGGCACGCCGGACTCCGGCCTCGCCGGCTGGTTCGCCGCCGCGCCCCCGGCTGAGGCGGCGAACGGGGTAGCCGGTCGGTACAGCCTCTACGGATACGCGGGTTACAGCTACAACACCTACGACATCGACGGCGGATGCGCGTCGAGCGTGCTGCATCCGGATTACAAGTTCACCACGACGGTCGCAAACGGCGAGTTCATGGTCGCCACGGCGATCATCGGTGCCTCGAACGCGCTCAGAGAACGCGCCTGGGATCCCGGCTCGATGTGGGGCTGGGCCGACCCGCTGGTCGAGAAGGCGACCAAGGCCGTCTACGAGAAGGTGTTCAGCGTCTTCGGGATCGTCACGCTGTGCGTAGTGGGGCTCTATCTGCTCTGGCGATCTCGCCAGTCCGACATGAGCAACGCTATGACCACCGCCGGCTGGGCCTTGTTGGTGATGGTCGCCGTCACGGCGCTCGCCGCCTGGCCGGTGAAATCAGCGAACATCGCGGACGGCGCGCTTGTCACCAGCCTCGGGGTGGTGCACGACGCGGTGGGCCCGCAAGCGAAGGAACCTGCACCCGGACGCTGCATCGATCCAGATCGCTGCAAGGACCTCAGAACCCCGGCCGTCCGCGCGAGCGACACCGCTACCGAGACAATGCTCTATCGGAACTGGGTCCGGGGAGTCCTCGGATCGGCGGACAGCGAGACGGCCCGCAAGTACGGTCCGGCGCTGTACGACGCCAAGGCGCTGTCGTGGGACGAGGTCGAGAAGATGCGCGCCAACCCGGCCACCCGGGAGGCGACGATCAAGGCCAAGCAGCAGCAGTGGGCGCGGGTGGCCGAGCAGATCCAGACCGAGGACCCGGAGGCGTACGAGTACCTCCAGGGTGTCCGGGACATGGACCGGGTCGGGGCCGGGTTCATCGCGGTGCTGGCCTCGGTCCTGTTCGCCATGTTCGACCTGACCGCGTCGCTGCTGGTCCTGCTGGGCTTCCTGATCTTCCGATGGGCGGTGATCGCGGCACCCATCCTGGGCACGGTGGGGTTGCTCCGCCCGGCCAGTGCCGGCCTACGACGGCTCGCGAACGCCGTGGTCGCCGCGATCTTCAACATCGCCATCTTCGGCACCGGGGCCGCCATCTACCTGTTCGCGGTCGATCTGATCATGAGTACGCCCACGCTGCCCGGCTGGCTCCAGGTGGTGCTGGTGTGGTTGTGCGGGGTGGTCGGCTGGCTGCTGCTGCGGCCGTACCGGCGGATCACCCAGCTCGGCGGTAAGGACAGCAGCGAGGCGGTCAGCTCGGCCGGGTCCTGGCACCGCCGGTTCTTCCGGGACATGCGGACGGCGGCCCGGCTCGACGTGGCCGAGCCCGGGGGCACGATGGAACCGGTGGGCGGACGCCGCCGGTCGCCGGATGCCGAGCAGACCCGGCTGCGTCCGGAGGCACGCCGGGAAGACCCGGCCCCGACGCCGACGCCGACACCGGTCGCGGGCCGAGGCGCCAGCGACGGTCGACCGGACGGCCAGGAACGCGCCGATGAGGCGCCGACGAAGGAGACCGGCAACCGAGGTCGTCCGGTGCCGCCGCAGCCCCGTCGACGACAGCCGGCAACCTGGACCGAACCGGACGTGCCGTCGGAGAACCCGTCGTTCGTGGTCTACCGGCCCGGCTCCACCGAACGTGCGCCGGATCGCACCGGACCGCGGGTGCGCTCAGAGGCTCGGTGACCGCGATGCGACGGGCCCTGGAATTCCTCTTCACCCGGGCGCTGCGGTCCCGACTGGGAGTGGCGGTGGTGATCGCGGTACTGATCTTCGGGGTGATCGGGGCGGCCCGCCTCGCGTCCGGTCCGATGGACCCGGCGGACGGCTTGAGCAGCCGACCGAACCGGCCGATCACCACCGTCGACCCGACGGCCGGTGACGACGGGGTGACCTCCACCGAGGCTCCGCCGTCGCCGGTCACCCGGCCCGGCGCCCGCACGCCGGAGCAGACCGCCGACCGGTTCGCCTCCGCCTGGCTCGGCCGACCCGGAATGACGGCGGAACAGTGGCAGGCCGGGCTGCGGCCGTTGTCGACCCCGGCGCTGACCGAGAAGCTGGCCGGCGCCGAGCCCGGCGGGGTGCCGGCCGAGAACGTGACCGGCCCAGCATCGGTACGATCGCGCACCGACACCTTCGTCGAGGTGCTGCTACCGCTCGACACCGGGCGGCTCCGGTTGGAGCTGGTGGTGGCGGACGAGGGTTGGCTGGTCGACGTGGTGGACTGGGAGCGACAGTGACCGCCGGCCGAGCAGGCCGTGCCCTTCGCCGCCCGATTCGGGTCGGCGTGATCGCCTCGGTGCTCACCGGGCTGCTGCTCCTGCTCTGCTGCACCGGAGGCACCGCGGCGTTCTTCCTCAGCGGTCTCGGCGGCGACGCGGAGGACGGGGACACCCTGGCCGGTTGGGGCTGCGGACCCGTGCGGCCGGTCGACATCGCCGGCGAACTGCCCCGGTTTGCCGAGTACGGCGACGCGCAGATCCGCAACGCGGCGATCATCATCAAGGTCGGTCAGGACATGGGGGTGCCCTCGCGTGGCTGGGTGATCGCCCTGGCCACCGCGATGCAGGAGTCCGCGCTGCGTAATCTGGCGAACACCGGGGTGCCCGCCTCGCTCGCCCTGCCGCACGAGGGCGTCGGCGCGGACCACGACTCATTGGGTCTGTTCCAGCAGCGGCCGGGGTGGGGTTCGGTCGCCGAGCGGATGACTCCCGCGTACACGGCCCGGAAGTTCTACGAGAAGCTCGTGAAGGTGCGCAGTTGGCAGCGCCGACCGCTGACCGTCGTGGCCCAGCAGGTGCAGATCAGCGCCTATCCGGACGCGTACGCCAAGCACGAGGAGCTGGCCAGCAAGATCGTGGACGCGCTGGCCGGTGGCGCGGCCCGCACCGTCGAGATCAACGGCAAGGCGGTGTGCGACGCGGCCGAGCGCGGCCAGATCGCCGCCTCCGGCTGGACCGCGCCGATCTCCGGTGACGTCGGCTCCGGCTTCCGGACCGCCGAGCGACCCAGCCACAACGGTGTCGACATCGGAGCGGCCAAGGGCACCGAGATCCGCGCCGCGGCCGCCGGCCGGGTGCTGGTAGCCCGCTGCGACCCGGACAATCGCGGACGGCGGAGCTGTGACGTGGACGGGTACCCCGGCAAGGGCGGCTGTGGCTGGTTCGTCGACATCCTGCACGCCGGCGGCTACATCACCCGGTACTGCCACATGGTGGTCCACCCCCGGGTCGCACCCGATCAGATCGTGCCGGCCGGCGAGGTGATCGGGCAGGTGGGCAGCAGCGGTAACTCGTCCGGCCCGCACCTGCACTTCGAGGTGCACCTGCGCAACGACCGGTCCAGCCGGGGCGCGGTCGACCCTATTCCGTTCATGCGCGAGCGGGGCGCCCCGCTGCGCGCCGCGGAGTGAGGCTGTCACGGGCATGACCGGACCGATGCCGGACCCGTTCGCCGACCAGCCGGACTGGGCGCCCCGGCCACCCCGCCCACTGGCCATCGTGCCCGCGACCGGACGCGTGGAGTTACGCGGGCAGCGGGTGCTGGTCGGTCTGCCCGGGCTGGGCTGGCGAGGCGACCTGCGCGCGGACGACGGCGTCGTGCAGGGTGCTCGGACCTACGTGCCGGTCATCCCGGAGCACGAGTGGTACCGGGCCGAGGCCGACCAGGTCGAGGTGTTCGCGCCGCTGGTGCCGGTGGAGCGGGTCTGGGTGGAGACGATCGGTGAACGGCCCGGATCGGACGGCACCCGGGATACCGGGATCCGGCTGGTCTCGCTGGACGGGCCGTCCCATCGGTCCCCCACGCCCGTCTTCGAGGCGGACGCGGTGACCGGACGCCGGGTGGTGCACGTCGAGGGTGGGCTGGAACACCGGGACATGCGGGCCGTCACCGAGACCTACTCGGGGGCCGAGGGCGACATCTGCGTCCGGATCACGCCAGAAGTGGAGTGGTACCGCTGGGCCTGGCGTGGCCAGTCACCCACCACCCTGGAGGTTCCGGTCCATCTGCTGTGGATCGAGTGACGGTCAGCTCACTTTCGCCCCGCTGCAGACCCGCCAGCCTTCCTGCTTTCGGACGTCAAACTGCCAAGTGTCCGTCAAGCTCTGCTGGGTTCCATCTACCGTCGCGCTGCGGCGAACAGTCGTCACGACGGTGGCGGTGTTGCCCTGATCCTTGACTTCAAGGCTGCCCCAACTGACCAAGATGGTGACGTCTAGTTGCTGCTCACGCGTGAGCAGGTCGGCTCGTAGCGCCCGAAGTGGTTCCAGTTGCGTCCCGCCCTCGCACGTGTACTGGTCAGCTCGTGCGTCGTTGCGGTCCACGAGAAATGCGCGCAGGTAGTTGTCGACGACCACGTCGGGGGCGCTGCGGTCGGGGGCCGCCGCGCGGGTGTACAGCACGTACCCCGTCGCCACCGCACCGAGGCAGAGCAGGGCGAGCACCCCACCGACCACGGTGAGCACGGTACGCAGTCGGCGGCGGCGCGGTTGTGGCGCCGGCGCTGGCGGGGCCGGCGGCAGCTGCTCGGACGGAGTCCGTTGGGCCGGTACGCGGGAGACCTGGGAACCGGCGGGGGGCTGCACTGATTCCACCTCCTGAAGTTAACGGCTGGACGGCCCGGAGCCAATGCCTCAGATCCAGCGGATCGTGACGGACCCCTCCCCACCGGTGAGATCCGCGACAACACCGGCGCACCGCCGCGGTACCTCCCGGAGGAGCGGCTCCGGCTGGGATACCGTCACTGCTCGGGGAGGGGTTGCCAACCTCGGGTGAGGGGGTGGACACGGTGGCCGGTCCGAAGGCACGCACGAACCGAGCGGCGGCGCTGCACCGCCAGGCCGCAGCTGTCGTGACCGCCGCCGCCGGCATCCTCGACGAGACTCGACCGGCCCCCGCGGATCAGCGCCGCCAGTACGAGTTGGCCGACCGACTGCGAGTGGTTGCCACGCGGCTGGCCCCGGGCTGGTCGGGCGCCAATCTGGACTCGCTCACCGTGGATTCTCCGGCGGGTGACGGCCCGCCGCCCTTCGTGCGGGTGGGTACGGCGGCGCCGTTGGATGACGCCCGTTTCCCCGCGCTCGTGCCGTTGATCGGGGCCGGGCACCTGAGTGTGGACGCCGACGCGCGGGAGCCCCGGGTGGCGGGGCTGCTGCGGGCCGTGCTGCTGCGGTTGCTGGGCGGGGCGCCCGCCGGCGCGCTGCTGGTGCGCGCGGTGGACGCCACGGGTGCGGTGCTCACGCCGTTCGGCGCGCTGGCCGATGCCGGGCTGCTGCCGCCACCGGCGGTGGACGTGGCGGGTCTGCGGGCGGTGTTGACGGAGGCGGAGCAGTGGGTGACCCCGGGTGCGAGCGGGCGTCGTCGCCACGACCGCACCCTGCTGCTGGTGGTCGCCGCGTTGCCGGAGCTGACCGGTCCGACCGACCTGGCGCGGATCGAGGCGCTGGCCGAGCAGGGGCCCACGGCTGGCCTGCACCTGGTGGTGGCCGGTTGGCCGCCACCGGGCCCGTACGCGTCCCGGGCGCCGTTGCCGCAGGCCACCTCACTGGTGCTGCGCAACGCGTACGCGCTGCTCGGCGACCCTCCGGGGGCGTCGTTCGCGAGCCCCGGAGCCGACCCACCGGGCGGGTTGAACTCACCGGTCTTCGTGGAGACGGACCCGCCGGCGGATCTCGTCGACGCGGTCTGTCGACGGCTCGCCGCCCAGGTGGAGGCGGGCTCCCGGTTGGCACTGGCCGATCTCCTGCCGGCGACGGGTGAGCGGCTCTGGGAGGCGGACTCCTCGGACAGTCTCACCACGATGGTGGGTGACGCCGGGGGCCGGCCGGTGCCGCTGGGCTTCACCGAGTTGACCCCGCACTGGCTGGTCAGTGGCCGGTCCGGGGCGGGGCGCGCGGCGTTCCTGACCACCGCGCTGCTGGGGCTCGCCGCCCGGTACGGCCCGGACGACCTGGCGCTCTACCTGGCGGATCTGGGCGACGGTGAGTCGTTTGTGGAGTTTCTGCAGACCGAGCGGGATCGTTCCTGGATCCCGCAGGTGCGGGCCGCGGCCATGGCCGCCGACCGGGAGTACGTCCGGGACCTGCTCGACCAGTTGACGGCCGAGGTGCAGCGCCGCGCGGAGGCCGCCGGGCGGGCCGGTGGGCAGCGCTTCGCGGAGCTGCGCCAACACCGCCCGCTGCCCCGCATCGTCTGTGTGGTGGACAATGTGCCGCTGCTCTTCGCCGCGCGGGATCGGCTGGCCGCCGAGCTGACCACGCAGGTGGGTGGGCTGGCGCGCGCTGGTCGGGCGTACGGCGTACACCTGGTGCTGGCCGGCGCGGGCGAGCTGGGATTGAGTGGCCGCGCGGACGCCGGGCACCGGGATTCGGTTCTCGGGCAGTTCCCGGTGCGGGTGGCGTTGCCGGGCGGCGGCCCGGTGCTGGAGCCGACCAACGACTCGGCCGCGGGCCTGCCGGTAGGCAGCGCGGTGGTGAACACCGCCGGAGGGCTCGGTGGCCCCCGGGGCGCGATCCGTGGCCACGAGCGGTTGATCCGGCACCCGGATCCGCTGGACCATCCGGAGGTCGTCGAGCAACTGCGGCACGAGCTGTGGGAGGCTCGGCCGGCCGGGTCGACGCCGCCCGTCGTGTTCGCCGGCTACGCTCGCCCGCTGCTGAGCAACGATCCGCGTCACCGGGCGGCTCTGGCGGGCCAGGCACACGGACCGGCCGCACTGCTCGGCCGGGCGGTGGACGTGGCCCGTACGACGGTTGCCGTTCCGATGGGGCCGGCGGCCGGGCGCAACCTCGCGGTGCTCGGCTCCGGGCCGGCGGCGGGTGGCCTGTTGGCGACGGCGGCCCGGAGCACCGCGGCTCATCATCCGCCGGGCACCGCCCGGTTCCTGGTGGCCGCGCCGGACCAGGGCGCACGCCCACTGGCGGAGGCGTTGACGGCCGAGCTGGCCGCCCGCCATCCGGCGTGCCTGGTGGACGTGCCGACGCTGCTCGCGGACACCGATGGGGAGCTGCCGACGTACCTGGTGGTCTTCGGGTTGGATCGGCCCGGGTCGCGGGAGTTGCCGGCCGACCGGTTGCGCGCGCTGCTGCGGGACGGGCCGCCGGCGGGCCGGCACCTGCTGGGCTGGTGGCGGGCGGTGCCGCCGTTCGCCGCGCTGCTGGAGCCGGACGGCGAGGTCGACAAGCTCGCCGCCGTCGTGGTGCTGGACGTGCCGGCGGCGCAGCTCGCCGCCGTCTTCGGCCGGCCGGTGGAGTGGCGGGCGCACCCGGACCGGGCGGCGCTGTGGGACGGTCCGGACGAGCGGGGCACGGTCCTGGTGCCGTTCGCCGACAAGGTGGGGTGAGCGGGCGGTGCACGCGGGAGGTGTCGGTGTGGGGTCGAACGCCACGGTGACCGGGCCGGGGCGGCAGCGGACCGCCGGGGCGGACGGCGATGGCACGCCGGCGGCCGTGGAACCCGTCAGCGGCTGGGCCGAGTACCTGGCGGCCGCGCGGCAACTGGATGCGGTCCGGCGCGGCGCGGCTGCCGCCGCCGGTGAGCAGGCCCGCTCGGCGGAGGCCGCCCGGGAGGAACTGACTGTCGTGCGTGCCGGGCTGGCGAGTCAGCAGGAGCGGCTGCGGGAGCGAGGCGTACCGGCGATCTCGCTGGTGCCGTCGCCGCCGGAGCTGACCGAGGCGGCCCGGTCGATGGTCGGCGGCCCGGCCGCCGTGCTGGCGGCGCTGCGGGCCGCGCGTGGTCGGGCCGAGGCCGCGGACGCGGCGTTGGCCGCGCGTCGCGGCCTCCGACCGGCCTCCTGGCCCGCGCGGGCGCGCAACCTCCTGGTGTACGGGCCGTTGGCGCTGCTGGTACCGCTGATCCAGGTCATCGTGTACGCGACGACGGGTACCGGCCCGGCCAGCGTGACGGCCCTGATCGGCGGCCTTCCGATGCCGGCGGTCGCCTTCGTCGTCGGCTGGGTGGGTGTCGGTCGGGTGTTCCAGGCGAGCCCCGGCGAGCGGCTGGACCGGACGGTGCGCCTCGGTGCGCTGGTCTGTCTGGTGCCGGCGGTGCTGGTCACGGCCGGCCTGCTGCTGGCCCTGCTGGCCGGCTGACCCGCCGCCGAGCAGACGACCCCGCAGACGCGACGGCCGGCCGTCCCGGGAGGGGGCGGCCGGCCGTTGTCGCGTTCGGGAGGTCAGCGGGGAATGATCAGCGCCATCGCTTCGGCCCGCGACTTGGAGTCGGACTGCAGGACGCCGCGCACCGCCGACGTGATGGTCTTGGCACCGGACTTCTGGATACCCCGCATCGCCATACACATGTGCTCGCATTCGAGCACGACGACGACGCCGCGCGGGGCGAGCTTGCTCATCAGCAGGTCGGCGACCTGCGAGGTGAGCCGCTCCTGCACCTGGGGTCGGCGGGCGAAGACCTCAACGAGGCGGGCCAGCTTGGACAGGCCGGTGATCCGTCCGTCCGGGCCGGGGATGTAGCCGATGTGCGCGCTGCCGCGGAACGGCAGCAGGTGGTGCTCGCAGAGGCTCATCACGTCGATGTCCCGGACGATCACCAGCTCTTCGTGGTTGGCCTCGAAGGTGGTGCTGAGCACCTGGGCCGGGTCGACGCGCAGGCCGGCGAAGAGCTCGGCGTACGCGCGCGCCACCCGGGCCGGGGTCTGCTTGAGCCCGTCGCGGTCCGGGTCCTCGCCGACCGCGATCAGGATCTCCCGCACGGCCTTCTCGATCCGGCCGAGGTCGACTGCGTCCTCGATCGGGCGCCCGGTCAACCGCCCGCTGATCAGCCGGGCGGCAACGTAGTCCAGCCCGTCGTCGCCGTCGGGCTCGGTCGCGGAAACGGCCAGCTCCCGGTGAGGGGAGCTGGCCGTCGGGTCGTCGCTCAGTGCGTACCGTCCGAGTTGTTGGACGGCGAGCCGCCACCAACGGACGCCTGCGCGCCGTCGGCCTGGGCCTGCGCCTTGAGCTTGTCCTTCTCCGCAGGGGTGAGCACGGGCGGCTCGGTGGACGGCTGGCGCTTGCCGAAGCCGTTGTACGGAGCCAGCGGCGGGCGCTTGACGACCCGCGCGCAGATCCGCGCCATGTCGGCCGTGGAGAGAGTCTCCTTCTCCATCAGCTCGAGCACGATGCTGTCCAGGACGTCCCGGTATTCCACCAGGATCTCCCAGGCCTCGTCGTGCGCCAGCTCGACCAGTGCCCGCATCTCGCCGTCGATCTCGGCGGCCACCGAGTCCGAGTAGTCCCGCTCGTGGCCCATGTTGCGGCCGAGGAACGGCTCATCCCCGCTGGTGCCGTACTTGATCGCGCCGAGCTTCGAGCTCATGCCGTACTGGGTGATCATCGCGCGGGCCAGCTGGGTGGCCTTCTCGATGTCGTTGCCGGCGCCGGTGGTCGGCTCGTGGAAGACCAGCTCCTCAGCGGCCCGGCCGCCCAGCGCGTACGCCAGGGTGTCGATCATTTCGGCGCGGGTCTGGGTGTACTTGTCCTCGGTCGGCAGCACCAGGGTGTGGCCCAACGAGCGGCCACGGGACAGGATCGTCACCTTGTGCACCGGCGCGGCGTGCGGCAGCGCCCAGGCGACCAGCGCGTGCCCACCCTCGTGGTACGCGGTGATCTTCTTCTCCTGGTCGCTCATCACCCGGGTCCGTCGCTGCGGACCGGCGATCACCCGGTCGATCGACTCCTCGAGCGAGTCGTTGGTGATCGCCCGCTGGTCCTTACGGGCGGTGAGCAGGGCCGACTCGTTGATCACGTTGGCCAGGTCGGCGCCGCTGAAGCCCGGGGTACGCCGGGCCACCGAGTCGAGGTCGACGTCGGGGGTGAACGGCTTGCCCTTGGCGTGCACCCGCAGGATGGCCTTGCGGCCCTCCATGTCGGGGGCGTCCACCGGGATCTGCCGGTCGAACCGGCCCGGGCGCAGCAGCGCCGGGTCGAGGATGTCCGGCCGGTTGGTGGCCGCGATCAGGATGACCCCGCCCTTGGTGTCGAAGCCGTCCATCTCGACGAGCAGCTGGTTGAGCGTCTGCTCCCGCTCGTCGTGGCCGCCGCCCATGCCGGCGCCGCGGTGGCGGCCGACGGCGTCGATCTCGTCGACGAAGACGATCGCCGGGGCGTTCGACTTGGCCTGCTCGAAGAGGTCGCGGACCCGGCTGGCGCCGACACCGACGAACATCTCCACGAAGTCGGAGCCGGAGATCGAGTAGAACGGCACCCCGGCCTCGCCGGCGACCGCGCGGGCCAGCAGGGTCTTGCCGGTGCCGGGCGGGCCGAACAGCAGCACGCCCTTCGGGATCTTGGCGCCCAGGGCCTGGTACTTCGCGGGGTTCTGCAGGAAGTCCTTGATTTCGTGCAGCTCCTCGACGGCCTCCTCGGCACCCGCGACGTCCGCGAAGGTCGTCTTCGGAGTGTCCTTGGTGATCATCTTCGCCTTGGACTTGCCGAAGTTGAGCACCCGGGAGCCGCCGCCCTGCATCTGCGACATGAAGAACAGCAGCAGGAGCACGAGCAGCGCGATCGGCAGCAGGTTGACCAGCAGGCTCACCCAGATGCTGTCCGACGAGACCTTGGCGTCGGCCGGGCCGGTGACCCGGTTGGCCGCCTTGGCGTCCAGCACCTGGTTCCAGATCTCGTCCCCAGCCTGGTACGGGAACTGGGCCTCGATCCGGTCGGTGTTGGTCTCACCGAACTTGGTCTTGTTCTTCAGGTCCAGCTGGAGCGTCTGCTCCTTGTCCTGGAAGACGACCTTGTTGATCTGGGCGGTGTGGAGCTGGTCGAGCGCAACGGAAGTGTCCACGCGGTGGTAGCTGGGACCAGCGGTGAACAGCTGACTGAGCACAACGGCGCCGAGGATGACCAGGATGATCCAGACCACCGGTCGGCGGAAGAAACGCGTACGTTCCATACTGTTGTCGAGCGCCGGAGCGCCCGCATCCTCCTGATCGACGTCCTGACCGTCTGATGGTGTCGCCGCCCTGGGCGGCGTCGGAGCCGCCGTGCGGGCCGGCCTCGACCCCGAGGCGCGAAAACTGCCGCGCCGCGGTCATTCGACGGTACACCGTGTACGCGAGGAGTGAGCTTGCGAGCCCCGCAGTGGTGTATCAATCGACGGCCCGTCGTACGCGAGGAGCGAGCCTGCGAGCCCCGCCCTCGGTTCTCCGTCGCCATCGACGACGGGCTCCGTGAGCAGCCTCGCCAGCCCCGCACCAGGACGTACGGCGGGTCGGGCAAGAACCGGCGTGGCGGGGAATCCGGCCCGGCCACCCGCACGCCCGGTCACGCGGTCGAGGGGCCGGACGCGGAGTTGCCTCCGCGCCACCGGGCTCCACGGTAACCGGAACAGCTGAGAGCCCGCTGAACGTCGGCTTGACGAATACCGATGCGAGTTGCTCTCACGCCGCCGGGGCGCGACCCGGCGGGACGGTCGGCCGGCGTCAGGACCGGGCGTAGACCTCGGGCTTGAGCACCCCGACGTAGGGCAGCTCCCGGTAGCGCTCGGCGAAATCGAGGCCGTAGCCGACCACGAACTCGGTGGGGATGTCGAAGCCGACGTACTTCACGGGCACCGGCACCTTGACCGCTTCCGGCTTGCGGAAGAGCGCGACCACCTCGACGCTCGCCGCCGAGCGCGACTCCAGGTAGCGCAGCAGCCAGGAGAGCGTCAGGCCGGAGTCGACGATGTCCTCGACGACCACGACGTGCCGGCCGGCGATGTCCCGGTCGAGGTCCTTGAGGATGCGGACCACTCCGGAGGAGGTGGTGCCCTGGCCGTAGGAGGAGATGGCCATGAAGTCGAGTTCGGCCGGGGGGCCGTTGCGGCCCAACGCCCGGGCGAAGTCCGCCATGAACATCACCGCGCCCTTGAGCACGCAGACCAGCAGCAGTCCGTCGCCCACGTGGGCGTAGTCGGCGGAGACCTGCTTGGCCAGCTCCGCTGTCTTCTCGCGGATCTGCGCCTCGGAGATGATCACGTGGTCGATGTCGGCGTCGTACCAGGAGCCGTCAGCCATGACTCCTAGCCTGCCGTACGTCGGATGGCCTTCGTCGGCGGGGCCGCACCTTTCGGCGCGGTCCCGCCGGGGATTTTCGGCGCAAAGGACACCAAACACGTCAGCTGGTACGGGACCGCCAGCGGCGGCCGTCCTCGCTGGGCTTCCAGTCGGCCGAGTCGTGGCTGTCCGCGGTGAGGCCGGCCGCCGAGGCGGCGACGAGCAGGACGAGGAACAGGAGGAAGAGCAGGAACTCCATGGCGGCGCTCACTTTCGCATGGTTGCTGTCGGTTTCGCCGCCGGTGCGCACCGGACTGAGACCAGTCTGCTCCGACTCCCGCCGGCCAGACAGTGGCAGAGATGCCACTGGGCATCGATTTACTGCCACCTCTCGGGTTACCCTCGTCACATGCTCCGATCCGTCGCCGTCCTCGCCCTCGACCAGGTCGCTCCGTTCGAGCTCGGTGTGCTGGCCGAGGTGTTCGGCACCGACCGGACGGCCGACGGCTTCCCCGCGTACCGCTTCGACGTGTGCAGCCCCGACGGCGCTGCGGTCCGCACGTCCGCCGGTTTCCACCTCACCCCGAACGCCGACCTCGGCCCGCTGGAGGAGGCCGACCTGGTGGCCGTCCCCGCGCACAGCGCGGGCACCGTCATTCCCGACCCGGTGCTCGACGCGTTGCGCCGGGCCGACGCGCGCGGCGCGTACCTGTTCAGCGTCTGCTCCGGAGCCTTCCTGCTCGGTGCGGCGGGCCTGCTGGACGACCGGGAGTGCACCACCCACTGGCGCTACGTCGACGAGCTGCAACGCCGGCATCCCCGCGCCCGGGTGCGCTGCAACTCGCTGTACGTCCAGGACGGTCGCCTGCTCACCAGCGCCGGCACGGCGGCCGGCATCGACGCCTGCCTGCACCTGATCCGCCAGGTGCACGGCTCGGCCACCGCGACCCGGCTGGCCCGGCGGATGGTGGTCCCGCCACACCGCGACGGCGGCCAGTCGCAGTACGTCGAGGCGCCCATCCCCCGGGCCCCCGAGGCGCCGACCCTGGAGCCGGTGCTGGAGTGGCTGATGGGGCACCTGGACCGGACTATCACGGTGGAGGAGCTGGCCGCCCGCGCCGGCATGGCCCCGCGCACGTTCGCCCGCCGGTTTCGCGCCGAGACCGGCACCACGCCGCACGACTGGCTCACCAACCAGCGGGTGCTGCTCGCCCGACGGCTGCTGGAGGAGACCCCGTTGAGCGTGGAGGCCGTCGCCGACCAGGCCGGCTTCAGCGACGCGGCCGCCCTGCGCCACCACTTCAGCCGCCGGGTCGGCGCCACCCCGCACAGCTACCGGACCACCTTCCGGGACCGGGCGGACGGCGCCGGGGCTCTCAGCCCGAGCTGAGGGCCGTCAGCCGGTCGCCACGACGGAGTACGCGGACACCCCCGGGCAGGTCGGTGGGACCCTGACCGTGCCAGTCGGTGACCAGGGCGTCCAGCGCGGCGACGTGCCGGTGCGACAGCGCCCCGGGCACCGCGCCCAGCTCCCGCGCCCAGGCGTGCAGTACCCGACTGCGTACGGCGGCGGCCACACCGGCCAGCTCCGGCACCGCGAGCCCACCGGCGGGGTGTCGGGCCGCCGCCAGCGCCGTCGCCGCCGTCTCGTCGAGGGCGGCGTTGTCCGCCGCCACCAGTCGGGCGGTACGCGCCAGGTTGTCCACCACGCCCGGCCCGAGCGCCCGCACCAACGCCGGCAGCACGTCGGCCCGCACCCGGGAGCGGGCGTACGACGGGTCGGTGTTGTGCGGGTCCTGCCACGGGCTGAGCCCGAGCGCCGCACAGGCGGCGCGGGTCTGCTCCCGACCGATCTCCAGGAGCGGGCGCAGCAGCGGCACCCCGGCCAGCTCCCGCCGGCCGGGCATCCCGGCGAGCCCGCGTGGACCGGCGCCCCGGGCGAGCGCGAGCAGCACGGTCTCCGCCTGGTCGTCGCGGGTGTGCCCGGTGAGCACCGCGACCGCCTCGTGCTGCCGAGCCGCCTCGGTCAACGCCTCGTAGCGGGCCTGGCGGGCCGCCGCCTCCGGGCCACCCGGACGCCCGGCCACCCGCACCCGGGCCACCGCCACCGGCCCGAACCCGGCCTCCCGGGCCCAGTCAGCCACCGCCTCCGCGCGCTGCGCCGAGCCGGCCTGCAGGCCGTGGTCGACGGTCACCAGGCCGGCGGTCCGGCCCATGCGGGGCGCCACGAACACGGTGGCCGCCGCCAGGGCGAGTGAGTCGGCGCCACCGGAGCAGGCGACCAGCACCGGGCCGCCGGACGGCAGGTGAGTCAGCGCGCGACGGACCGCCACCCGGATCGCGGCCACCGGCGGCGCGAGCGCGCCCATCGACGGACGGTCAGCCAGCGGCCGGTACGGTGCCGGCCGGGCCGTGCACCCGCGTTACCCAGGCGTCCGGGTCGCCCAACTCGGACAGCCGGGGCAGGGTGAGCGGCGAGTTGAAGATCGAGTTGAAGCCCGGCATGCCGACCCGCTCGACCACGCCGTGCACGAACTTGCGGCCCTCGGCGTACTGGCGCATCTTGACGTCCACCCCGAGCAGCCGGCGGATCGCCTTCTCCAACGGGTTACCCGCCTCGCGCCGGCGGTTGAACGACGCCCGGATCCGCTCCACGCTCGGGATCACCTGCGGGCCGACGCCGTCCATCACGAACTCGGCGTGCCCCTCCAGCAGGGTCATCAGCGCGGTGAGCCGATCGAGGACGGCCCGCTGCGCCGGGGTCTGCACGATGTCCAGCACACTCGTCCGGCTCTCCGGGTCGCGGACCGCCTCGGACAGCGTCGCCACCCCGCGCCGCAACCGCTCGACGAGGTGCTCGCCGCCGCTGGACGAGGCGTCGACGAACGCCTGCACCTCGCTGAGGAAATAGGCCCGCATCCACGGCACGGCGGTGAACTGCGTCCGGTGGGTGACCTCGTGCAGGCAGACCCACAGCCGGAAGTCTCGGGGGTCGGCGCCGAGCTTGCGCTCCACCTCGACGATGTTCGGCGCCACCAGCAGCAGTTGGCCCGGGTCGGCGGAGAAGACCTCGTACTGGCCGAGCACCCGGCCGGAGAGGTAGGCCAGCACGGTGCCGGCCTGCACCCCGGTCAGCCGGGACCCGATCGCCTCGGTGAGCGCGCCGGGCTGCTTGTCGCCGGACAGCCGACTGACCAGCGGAGTGATCACCTCACGCAGCCCGGCGATGTTGGTGGCCGCCCAGTCCCGGCGGTCGACGACCCGCACCGGCGGGTGTGCCACCTGCGCCCGCAGCCCCGTGTAGTCGGCCACGTGCCCGGCCGCCTCGTCGGTCAGCCGACGGAGGTCGCCGACCACGTCGGTGGCCTCCGAGTACGACACCCGGGGGCCCGACTTGCTCAACGCCCCCGCGGTCGCGGCGGCCAGATCCCAGTCCACGAACTGCGCCATGAACCCACCGTACCCGCGTCGCGACACCCCGGCCCGGGCTCGCGTCGGCGATCGACGCCGGTCGCGGGCCCGGCGCCGGCCGGAAACCCCGCCCCGACGCTCGTCAGCGGCAACCGCAGCCGGCCAGCGCGGCGGCGATGCGGTCCAGCGCCGGTTGGGCGGTGTCCGCCCCACCGGGCACCCTGTCGGTGAGCACCGCGAACGTGAGCAGTCGGCCGTCGGCGGTGGTGACCAGGCCCGCGATGGCGTGCACCCCGGTCAGGGTGCCGGTCTTGGCGCGGACGGCGCCCGCCCCGCCGGCGGTG
The DNA here is from genome assembly GCF_043205095.1 of Micromonospora sp. NPDC047557. Classification (NCBI taxonomy): domain Bacteria; kingdom Bacillati; phylum Actinomycetota; class Actinomycetes; order Micromonosporales; family Micromonosporaceae; genus Micromonospora; species Micromonospora sp. NPDC047557. The sequence goes on from NZ_JBIDDK010000011.1 coordinate 93,752, forward strand.
CCGGGAGCGCCCCGGTACCGGTCGCCAAGCGTGCCGGACCAGCCGCCCACCGGCAGGCCGCCGAAGACGCCGGCCAGCTCCGGGTGGTCCGGGCTCGCGGCCAGCCGGATCAGGTCGGTGAGCAGTGACGGGCTGATCCGGTTACGGCGGGACAGGCCACTGCCGTCGGAGAGGGTGATCTCCTCGGCGGGCAGGCCCAGCGCCGCCACCTCGGCGTCCATCGCGGCGGCGGCACCGTCGAACGACGCCGTCTGGCTGCGGGCCAGCGCCACCTGGCGGGCCAGCGCCTCGGCCAGCAGGTTGTCACTCTCGCTGATCATGATGTCGACCAGCCGGATCAACGGCGGCGACTGCACCGCGCCCAGCTCCGTACCGGGAGGCGGGGTGCCACCGGCGGCGGTCGCCAGGGCCGGGGCGGTGCCCCGCTTGACGGTGCTGGCGGGTACGCCGAGCAGCCGGGCGAACGACCGGCCGGCGGCGAGGTCCGGCTCGGCGACCCGCTCGGCGCCGCCGGCCTCGGCGCCCGGGTCCTTGCGCGCACCGTCGGTCATCAGCGCGGTCACCGCGCCGCCGTACCCGCCGATCGGGATGTCGTCGTCCCAGCCGGGGCCGTACACCGGGCCGGAGTAGATCGTGCCGTCGACGGTGACGCTTGTCGGGGCCGTGCCGCCGAGCGCGGTGCGCACCTGCGCGGCCAGGTCGTCCAGGCGTGCCGCCCCGGGGTAGTAGCCCTTCTTGTCCACCGCGAGCGTGGGGTCGCCGCCCCCGACGATCACCACCTCGCCGGGCTTGGCGCCGGCCACCGCCCGGGTGGGGATCCGGTACCCGGGCCCACGGGCGGCCAACACGGTCACCGCGGTCGCCAGCTTCGTCACCGAGGCGGGCACCGTCCCGTCGTCCGCCCCCTTGGCGAACAGCGTCTGGCCGGTGGTCACGTCGGCCACTGAGACGTTCACGCGGTCGCCCAGGGCGGGGACACCTACCAACGGGTCCAGCGCGGCCCGTACGCCGTCGGGCGCGGGCAGCGCGGCGTTCGGGTCGGGCCCGTCCAGCACGTCCGCCGGCGCGGGTTCCGCGGCGGGGCCGGCGGCGGTCGGCGCGGACGCCGCATCCTCGCCCAACCAGCCGGCGACCGGGCCGGGCCGGGTCACCACGACGCCGACACCGGTAAGCACCAGCAGCAACACCACTGCCAGCACGGCCACCAGCCGCCCTCTGCGGCGCGGCGAGGTCGGCGGCGCGGAGGGCGCTACCGGCGGCTCGGCGTCGGCCGGCGCCGGCAGCGCGGAGATCGGCGGGCCCAGCGGCGGTACGCCGGTCGGAATGCGGACAGTGGGGCCGTCACCGGACGGTGCGCCACCCCGGGCGGGGCTGGTCGGGTGTGCGCCGCTCGGCGGGGCGCTGGTGGGATGGTTTCCACCGCCCAGAACCGGGAAGCGCCCGCTGTTCGGTCCGGCGGAAGTCGCCTCCGACGGGTGCCACGGCAGCGGCGGAGGCCGCTCCGGCACCGACTCCTCGGGCGCCCGGGGAAGGTGGGCGTCGGGCACCGGGACCCGCCCGGTGGCGCCGCCGGAGCCGGATCGCCCGGTACCACGCGCGGTGCCCCCGTCCGGGCGGTAGTGTGAATCTTCCCTCCCCACGACCCCCTCCTCCCCCAGCGAAAATCGGCTTGGGTGACACTACTTCGGTCCGAAGACTATGCGGTGGCCGGAGTCGGCGGGTGGGCATTCACCTGTCCGGAGGGCGCCACCAGTGGTTCCGTTAGCCAGCGTGGGCAGACGAGGGAGCGTGCAGATGGATTTCGACGTGACGGTTGAGATCCCCAAGGGTCACCGAAACAAGTACGAGGTGGACCACAAGACCGGCCGGATCCGGCTGGACCGCACCCTGTTCACGTCCACCCAGTACCCGGCCGACTACGGGTTCATCGAGGACACGCTGGGCGAGGACGGCGACCCGCTGGACGCGCTGGTGCTGGTCCCCGAACCAACCTTCCCGGGCTGCCTCATCCGCTGCCGGACCATCGGCATGTTCCGGATGACGGACGAGAAGGGCGGCGACGACAAGGTCCTCTGCGTGCCCTACGAGGACCCGCGCCAGGAGCACCTGCGCGACATCCACCACCTGGGCGAGTTCGACCGCCTGGAGATCCAGCACTTCTTCGAGGTCTACAAGGACCTGGAGCCCGGCAAGTCGGTCGAGGGCGCGACCTGGGTCGGGCGCACCGAGGCCGAGGCCGAGATCCGGGCCTCGTACCAGCGGGCCCGCGACGCCGAGGCGCGCGGCGAGTCCAGCCACTGACGAACGCTTACCGACCGGGCCCGGGAGCCGCTCAACCGAGCAGCCCTCGGGCCCGGTCGTACAGGTCGAGCACCGCGCAGGCGACCGGCACCACGGCGACCACCAGGGCCGTGTCGGTGAGGTCCGCGACCCTTCCGAGGTACGGCGAGACCGCGCGCCGGGCGTACCCGGTGCCGGCGGCCACGGTCACCAGGCCCAGCGCCGCGCCACCGAGGACCAGCGCCAACCGGCCGGTGTCGTCGGCCCGGTCGACAAGCACCGCGCCCAGCACCGCGTAGCCGGCTAGTCCGGCGAGCACCGTCGGCACCCGGTGCCGCAGTGCCACGAACAGCCGCGACCGCAGCAGCAGCACGGCCGAGACCACCGCCACCAGCACCGGCCCGGCCGTCCCACCGGCCACGCCGAGGACGACCGCCGCGCCCACCGCCAGCACGGCGTGCCCGAGCAGCATCCCGGTCAGCACCTCCTCGGTGCGGGTGACGGCGGCGTGCACCCGACCCCGGTCCGGCAGGTCCCGGGGGCGCTCCGGCTCGGCACCCGACGCGGCGGCCGGCAGGGTGATCGGCGGCAACGGCAGCTTGCCCAACCGGATGGCGAGCAGCGGGATCGCCCCGAGGGCGAAGACCAGCGCGCCGAGCAGCACCGCCGCCGTGCCCGCAGGGGTCAGCAGCAGCGCGCCGAGCGCCGCGCCGGCACCGAGCAGACCGACCGTGACGCCGGCCACGAAGACCCGCAGTCGGCTGGCCACCCCGAGCAGACCGACCAGCGCCACCAGCAGCAACGCCACCGAGCCGGTCAGCAGCTCGGGTGCGCCGACCCAGCGCATCGGCCCGAGCGGGCCGACCGGGTCACCGGAGCCGATCGCCAGGGCGCCGGCCACGAAGGCGTACGGCAGGGCGTAGCCGCCGAGCGTTGCCCCGGCGACACCGTCGCCGTTGGCGCGAGAGGCGACCGCGCCGGCCACGGTGAGCAGCAGCGCCACCACCGCCGCCGCGAACCAGCCGCTGGGCAGCGTCGGACCGCCGGCGAGCAGAGCGAACAGCCCGACGGCGAGCGGCACGGCGGCACCGGCCAGGCCGGCGACCCGGGTGGCGTCTGGTGACCAGGCCCCACCCCGTCGGCGGGCGCCGTCGGCGATCGCCTCCACCACGTCGTCGTACTCCAACTCGGGCCAGTGGGCGCGGGCCGGCACCAGGTGCAGCACCTCACCGTCGCGGACCCCCTGCGGCAGCAGCGCCTGCGCCGTCGCCAGCAGCGCCCCGTCGGTACGACGCAGCACCCAGCCGCCGTGCCGCTCGCCGTCGTCGGCCAGGCCCTCCCCGGCGTGTCGGAGCACGTCGGGCAGCAACTCGGCCAGGGGCACCTGCTCCGGCAGTGCGACGTCGACCCGCCGTTGCGGCGCGCTGATGGTGACGCGGGCCAGCCCGATTGTCATCGAGGGATCTCCATATCGAAGGGGATCGGAGGCTGCGCGGACGACAGGACTTTACCTACGATGAGCCAGGCTCGGGTTACCCAGCGCTGTCAGGAGGCCGAGTGTCCACAGTCGTCATCAAGCGCCCGCCGCGTCGGCCGGCGCCGGAGATCCCCGTTGGCGAGCTGCCCGTCGAGGCGCCGCCGGAGATCCCCGCAGTGGCCGGCGGACGGTGGCAGCAGATGCTGATGGTGCTGCCCATGCTCGGCGGCACGGTGGCGATGGCGATGATGTTCGGCCGGGGCGGCGGCGCCTACTCGTACGTGGTGGGCGGGATGTTCGGGCTCTCGTCGCTGGCGATGCTTGTCACCTCGTGGGGCAGCGCCTCGGGCACCCCGAAGAAGTCGGAGATGATGGCGGCCCGCCGGGAGTACCTGCGCCACCTGGCCACGCTGCGCCGCCGGGTCCGGCAGACCGCCGGGCAGCAGCGGGCCGGGCTCTACTACCGACACCCCGACCCGGGTCGGCTGTGGTCGACGGTGGACAGCCGCCGGGTCTGGGAACGCCGCCCCGCCGACCCGGATTTCGCTGTGGTACGCGTCGCCGTCGGGCCGCAGACCCTGGCCACCCCGCTCGTCGGACCGGTCACCCGACCGCTCGAGGAGCTGGAGCCGATGACCGCTGGCGCGCTGCGCCGCTTTCTGGACGCGTACTCCGTGGTGCTGGAGCTGCCGGTGGCCCTGTCGCTGCGCAGCTTCGCCCGGGTGCACGTGCGGACCGCCGCCGGTGGCCCGGCCAGCGGTGGGCCGCCCACCGGCGATCCGGCCGCCCAGGCCCTGGCCCGGGCGGTGCTGACCCAGTTGGCCGTGTTCCACGCCCCCGACGAGCTGCTGATCGCGGTCTGCGCCGGCCCGGAACGCCGGGCGGACTGGGAGTGGGTGAAGTGGCTTCCGCACGCGCACCATCCCTCGCGCACGGACGCGCTCGGGCCGGTGCGGCTGGTGACGTCGTCGGCCGCGGAGCTGGAGCGGCTGCTCGGTGACGTGCTGGCCAGCCGGTCCCGGTTCAGCCCGGCCGGACCGGCCACCGACGGCCCGCACGTGGTGGTGGTCCTCGACGGCGGTGACCTGACCGGAGCCACCGACCTGACCGGCGACGGCGGCATCGACGCGGTCACCGTGCTGGACCTGGACACTCCGCCGCCCCGCCTGCTCGACCGGTACGCGCTGCTGTTGGAGCTGCGCGGTCGGCGGCTGCACTCGTGGTCGGTGGAGGGGCACGCGGAGGTGGGCACCGCCGACCACCTCGACCTCGCCGACGCCGAGGCGGTCGCCCGGCGGCTGGCGCCGCTGCGGCTGGCCGGCACGGCCCGCGGCCCGGACGCCCCGCTCCAGGTCGAGCTGGGCCTGCCGGAGCTGCTCGGCCTCGGCGATCCGGAGAGCTTCACCGCCGAGCAGGGCTGGGCGCCGCGCTCGGCCCGGGACCGGCTGCGGGTGCCGATCGGGGTGGGTGTCGACGGCGGGGCCATCGAGCTGGACCTCAAGGAGTCCGCCCAGGACGGGATGGGCCCGCACGGCCTGCTCATCGGGGCCACCGGGTCCGGCAAGTCCGAGCTGCTCCGCACGCTGGTGCTGGGGTTGGCGGCGACGCACAGCAGCGAGCAGCTCAACTTCGTCCTGGTTGACTTCAAGGGCGGCGCGACCTTCGCGCCGTTCGACCGGCTGCCGCACACCGCCGCCGTGATCACCAACCTGGCCGACGCGCTGCCCCTGGTCGACCGGATGGTCGACGCGATCAACGGGGAGCTGGTCCGCCGGCAGGAGCTGCTGCGCCGCGCCGGCAACTTCGCAAGCGTGCGCGACTACGAGCGGGCCCGCGCCGCCGGGAGCCCGCTCGCCCCGCTCCCGTCGCTGCTGCTGATCTGCGACGAGTTCTCCGAACTGCTCTCCGCCAAGCCCGACTTCATCGACCTGTTCGTGCAGATCGGCCGACTGGGCCGGTCGCTGGGCGTGCACCTGCTGCTCGCCAGCCAGCGCCTGGAGGAGGGCCGGCTGCGCGGGCTCGACACCCACCTGTCGTACCGGATCGGGTTGCGCACCTTCTCCGCGCTGGAGTCCCGGACGGTGCTCGGCGTGCCGGACGCGCACGAGTTGCCCCGCTCACCGGGCCACGGCTACCTGCGGGCCGGCACCGATCCGCTGGCCCGTTTCAAGGCCGCGTACGTCTCCGGAACGATGCGCCGCCGGGCCGCGACGGCGGGCGCGACTGCCGGCGGCGGCGCCCGCCTGCTCACGTTCACCACCCACGCCGTGCCGCTGCCCGAGCCGACCACCCCGGCCCTGACCATGGCCGCCGAGGACGAGAGCGACCGGGAGACCCTGCTCGACCTGCTGGTCGATCGGCTCGTCGGGCAGGGCCCGCCCGCCCACCAGGTGTGGCTTCCGCCGCTCGGTGAGCCACCCGCCCTGGACGAGCTGGTGGGCCCCGTCGAGGTGGACCCGGCGCGCGGGCTCACCGTGGGCAACCCCGAGCTGCACGGCGCGCTGGGTGTGCCGGTGGCGGTGGTGGACCGGCCGTTGGAGCAGCGCCGGGACCTGCTCTGGCTGACCCTGGACGGCGCGGCCGGGCACGTCGCGATGGTCGGCGCGCCGCAGAGCGGCAAGTCCACCGCGCTGCGCACGCTGATCTGCGCGTTGGCGCTCACCCACACCCCGGCCGAGGCGCAGGTCTACTGTCTCGACTTCGGCGGCGGTGGCCTCGCGGCGCTGCGCGATCTGCCGCACGTGGGCGGGGTGGCGGGCCGCGCCGATCCGACCGCCGTGCGGCGCACGGTCGGCGAGATGACGACCCTGCTGGCCGAGCGGGAGCGCCGATTCGCCGAGCTGGGCGTGGAGTCGATGGCCGTGTACCGGCAGCGTCGCGCCGCGGCGGGAACGACCGGCCAGCCGGGCGCCGACCCGTTCGGCGACGTGTTTTTGGTGATCGACGGCTGGAGCACCGTCCGCGGCGAGTACGACGACCTGGAACCGCTGGTCACCGACCTGGCCACCCGGGGCCTGTCGTACGGGGTGCACGTGGTCGCCACGGCGCTGCGCTGGCTGGATTTCCGCCCGGCGATCCGGGACCTGTTCGGCTCCCGGTTGGAGCTGCGCCTCGGCGACCCGGCCGACTCCCTGGTGGCCCGGCGGGCGGCGGCGAACGTGCCGGAGCGCCCCGGCCGGGGGGTGACGGCGGAGAGTCTGCATTTCCTCACCGCGCTCCCGCAGCTCGCCGCCCCGGACGCGGGCACCGCCGACCTCGTCAAACGGATCGCCGACAGCTGGGCCGGTCCGGTGGCGCCCCGGGTCCGGCTCCTCCCGCCGGTTCTGCCGTACGCCGACCTGGACCTCGCCGCGACGACCGGGCTGCGGCTGCCGATCGGGATCGCCGAGGCGGACCTGCGGCCGGTGCTGCTCGACTTCGCGAGCGAGCCGCACTTCGTGGTCTTCGGGGACGCGGAGTGCGGCAAGTCGACGTTCCTACGGGCGCTGGCCGCCTCGATCACCACCCGGTTCACGCCGGAGGAGGCCCGGGTGATCCTGGTCGACTACCGGCGCAGCCTGCTCGGCGCCATCGAGACGCCGCACCTCATCGGGTACGGCACCGCCGCCGCGCACACCGCCGACCTGGTCGAGTCGGCCGCCGGATACCTGGAGCGGCGGGCTCCCGGACCGGAGGTCACTCCGCAGCAGTTGCGGGACCGCTCCTGGTGGTCGGGGCCGGAGCTGTTCGTGCTGGTCGACGACTACGACCTGGTGGCAGCGGGGCCGGCGAACCCGTTGCGGGCACTGGAGGAGCATCTGCCGCACGCCCGCGACGTCGGGCTGCACCTGGTGCTGGCCCGCCGCTCCGGAGGCGCGGGACGGTCCCAGTACGAGCCGATCGTGCAGCGGCTGCGGGAGCTTTCCACCGCCGGGCTGGTGATGGCGGGCAGCCCCGAGGAGGGTGCGCTCGTCGGCCCGGTGCGGCCCGGGCCGCTGCCGGCGGGCCGTGGTCGGCTCGTCACCCGGCGGGAGGGCGTACGCCTCGTTCAGCTCGCACATCTGCCGCCACCATGACCTGTCTCGGTAGTTCCTCCCGTGACGGGTGGGGAAACCGGTAATCTCCGATCGTCGTGGTTCCGTCGTCGGATTGAATGGCTGAGGATGTGACAGGGGTTCGGCACAGCGGTCCGGCAGTGGCCCGGCGGGCCGGCCGGGCGCTGCTCGGTGTGGCGGCGATGCTCGCTGTCGCGGTTCCGACCGCCGCACCCGTCGCCGCGCCCAGCAGCGGCGGGCAACTCGCCGGCGCAGCGGTGGCGCTCGCCCCCGGTGACAGCGTCGCCCGCAGCGACCAGGTCCGTGACGAGCAGTGGCAGCTCGACGAGTTGCGGGCCGACACGGCCTGGCGCACCTCAACCGGCCGGGGCGTGACCGTGGCGGTGGTCGACTCCGGTGTGGACGCCAACCATCCCGACCTGGCCGGCCAGGTGCTGCCCGGCCTCGACCTGGTCGGGCCCGCCGGCGGCGCCGGCCCGGATCCGGTCGGTCACGGCACCACGGTCGCGGGCCTGATCGCCGGGCGTAACGACGACAAGCGGGGCGTGGTCGGCCTGGCGCCGGATTCCCGGATCCTTCCGGTACGCGTGCTGGACGAACGCAACAAGTACGACGACGCCCTGATCGTCGCGAAGGGCGTCCGCTGGGCGGTCGACAACGGCGCCCGGGTGATCAACCTGTCGCTGGGCGGCAGCGGGGACAGCCCCGCCCTGGCCGCAGCTCTGGACTACGCGTTCGCCCGGGACGTGGTGGTGGTCGCCTGCACCGGCAACCTGGCCACGTCGACCGACTCCAAGGTCTGGTACCCGGCTCGCGAGCCGGGCGTGATCGCGGTCGCCGGGCTGGAGCGCAGCAGCGACAACCTGTGGTCCGGGTCGATCACCGGCCGGGCGACGGTGCTTACAGCTCCCGCCACCGGCCTGGTCGGCGCCCGCCCGGCCGACGGGTACTGGCGGGTGCAGGGCACCAGCTTCGCCTCGCCGTTGGTGGCCGCCACCGCCGCGCTGGTCCGGTCCCGCTTTCCGGACATGCCCGCCGGCGAGGTGGTCAACCGGCTGCTGGCCACCGCCCGTGACCTCGGCCCGACCGGCCGGGACGACCGCTTCGGCTACGGGGCGGTCGACCCGGTGGCGGCGCTGACCGCGGACGTTCCCCCGGTCACCGCCAATCCGCTGGACGACCTGACCTCGCCGGGCGTGGTCGGCTTCGGTCCGGCCCCCGGTTCGGGCGACAACGGCCCGGTCAGCGGCGCCGGCAGCGACACGCTCGGTTTCACCGCTCCCCGCCAGCAGACGGGGTGGACGGCCCGGCCGGCGGGCGTGCCGGACGAATCCGCGCCGGAGCAACTGTGGACCGGGGTTGTGCTCTTCGCCGCCCTGGTGACCGGCGCGGCGCTGATGGTGCGCCGGTTCCGTCAGCGCTCTCGCTGAGCGCCGCTGACGGCAGGTCTGATTGCCCGGCGGGTGGGGTAGAACCGTCCGCATGAGCACGCCCGCCGCACGTACCCTCGACACCACCCGGCGCCCGTCCTGGCGGCGCCGCCGCCTCGACCCGGACCACTCGTTCGGTCTGCGGCTGACTCTGGCGGCGACGGCGGCGTTCCTGGTGCTGGTGCCGTTCGCCCTGCTCGCGCTGCTGGTGCTCGGTGCGTGGGCGCCGCTGCACCGGCTGGACACGACGATCACCGACGCGCTGCACGACCACGCGGTGCACCACCCGGCCTGGGTCGCGCTGATGGACGTCTGGAGTGCGGTGTTCGCGCCCATGCCGCTGCGGGTCGTGGCGCTGCTCGTGGTGATCTGGCTGCTGCGCCGGCAGGCTCGGCGGCTGGCCCTCTGGGTGACCACGACGATGGTGGTCGGCGGGTTGATGGGTCCACTGCTCAAGTTGCTCGTCGGCCGGGACCGGCCGGAACTGCTCGACCCGGTGGCGCGGGCCGCCGGCTACTCGTTCCCCTCCGGGCACGCGCTGAACGCCACCCTGGCCGCCGGGGTGCTGCTGCTGGTGTTCCTGCCGTACGTCCGACGTTGGGCCTCGCGGGTCGCGCTCTGGGTCGCTGCGCTGCTGCTCACCGTGGTGACCGGGGTGAGCAGGGTCGCGCTCGGTGTGCACTTCACCAGCGACGTGCTCGGCGGTTGGCTGCTCGGCGTGGCGGTGGTCGCGGCGACCACCGCCGCGTTCACCAGTTGGCGGGCGCACACCGGCCTCCGACCGGTCCGGCCGGTCCGCGACGGCGTCGCGCCCGAGGTCGAGCGGCAGCCGGACAAGACCTGAGGCGTGACGACGACGCCGACCGGGTACTGGCCGGCCCATGTCCGACACCGTGGTCCAGATCGTCCGGCGGGTGCTGCTGCCGGTGTCCCTCCTGTTCGGTTTCATGGTGCTGCTCGGGGTGCTGGTCACCCGCGTGTTCGCCCGGACCTGGCCGTTCACCGTCGAGGACGCGGTGAACCGGGAGTTCGCGGGTGACCGCACCGGCGGCTGGAACGACGTCTCGCTGGTGTTCAGCACGCTGGCCAGCACCCAGATGATCGTCGTGGTCACCGTGCTGGTGGCGCTGGCGCTGCGGCTCTGGCTGAAGCGCTGGCGGGAGCCCCTGTTCCTGTGCGCGGCGGTGACCGCCCAGGCGCTGGTGTTCCTGTTCACCACGATGGTGATCGACCGGCAGCGGCCGGCGGTGGAGCACATGGATGTCTCGCCGCCCACGTCGAGCTTCCCGTCCGGGCACACCTCGGCGGCGGTGGCGCTCTACGTCGGTATCGCGGTGCTGATGGCACTGCGGGCGCGCAGCACCGGAGCGAAGGTCGCCTGGTGGACGCTGCTGCTGATGGTGCCGGTGGGTGTGGCGCTGACCCGCATGTACCGGGGGATGCACCACCCGAGCGACGTGGTGGCGTCCTTCCTCAACGGCGGCACCTGCGTCGCGATCATGGCCCGGGCGGTGCTGGACCGGGGACTGCGCTGGGGGCGGACCAAGCTGCCGCTCGCCGCACCGGCCCGGACCTGACCCGGCGCGACGCTCAGGTGCACTCGCCGGTGGCGACGGCCCGGTTGCGCTCGGCGCCGGCCAGCGCCACCGGCCGGGCCTCGGCGGCGGTCACCGCGAACCCGGTGTTGGGGTCGTCCGCCGCCGCCGCGAAGATCACGCCGAGCACCAGGCCGTTGGCGGAGAGCAGCGGCCCACCAGAGTTGCCACTACGCACCAGAGCCCGGATTGTGTAGATCTCCCGGGTGACGTCGCCGGAGGAGTAGATATCCGGCCCCTTGATCCGGTCGACGTCCCGAACCCGCGCCGACTGCGCGTTGTACGGGCCGTCGAGCGGGAAGCCGAGCACGATGGCGTCGGAGCCGCTGCCCGCGTTGCCGGCGGCGAACCGCAGCGACGGGCCGGGCAGCCCCGGCACCAGCAGCACCGCCAGGTCGCGGTTCGGGTCGTAGACCACCACCTGACCGTCGTACCGCTCACCGCCCAGCTCCACCGCCACCGATCGGGTACCGGCGACCACGTGGGCATTGGTCATGACCCGGTCGTCGGCGTACACGAAGCCGGAGCCCTCGATGCGGCGGGAACAGCTGGGCGCGGAGCCCAGCACCTTGACCACCGAGCGCTGACCGTTGACCACCAGCTGGGAGCCGGCCAGCGCCGGGTCGGGCGGATCGACCTGCCGGGCCCGGGTGGGCGCGAGACCACCGAAGACGTCCGGGAACCCGTCGGTGTCGACGGTGTCCTCCAGAGCGGTGGAGAGCCGGTGCGCCTCCTCCGGCAGCACCCCGTTCACCACGGTGATCAGCGCGCTGTTGCGCACCGCGGCGGCGAGCCAGGGCACCGACGACGACCCGAGCGGTACGGCGACGAGCCAGGCCAGCAGGAGCACCGCGAACAGTGAGACGAACGCCCCGCCGATGTCGTCGACCCGCCGACCCACGTCGCTGGTGATCGTCTTGCGCAGGTGCGAGCCGAGCCAGCCGGCGAGCGCCTGCCCGATCACGGCCAACCCGAAGATCGCCACCAGTGAGATCAGCACCCGGGTGCCGGCGTCGACGAACTGCCGGGCGAACAGCGGCCCGAGTTGCAGGCCGAGCAGGAGTCCCAGGAAGAAACCGGACAGCGACGTGATGCCGATGACGAAACCCTGGCGGTATCCGCTGATCGCGAACACGAGCATGAGCAGCAGCAGGACGAGATCCACGACGGACACGGGGTCCAGCGTACGGGCAGTGCGCCTACCGGATGACCACCGCTTGCGGAAGGTGACCGCGTGGTCAGCGTAGGGCGGTCTCGTCGACCTCTTCGGTGCCGGCCGACGGCGCGGGAGTGGCCCCCGTTGGCGGCAGCTCGACCAGCCGGCCGGGCGACCACGGGCGGGCCCAGCCACCCATCTCCAGCAGGGCCGCCAGCACTCCGGCGGTGAAGCCCCAGACGAGCATGCCGCGCGCCGAGAACGCCGGCCCCACCCAACCGCTGGGGTGGCGGACCCGCAGCCGGTTGGCCGGGTCGACCAGCTCGCGGACCGGCAGTCGCGCCACGTGCGCCACCTCGGCGGGCTCGGCCGGGTGCACCGGGTGCGGGTCGTGCCACCAGGCCAGCACGGGGGTGACCACGAAGTCGCTGACCGGGATCCACAACTTCGGCAGTTCGGCCAGCACGGTGACGCTGGCCGGGTCGAGGCCGACCTCCTCGTTCGCCTCGCGGAGTGCGGTGGCCCGGACGTCGGCGTCCTCCGGGTCGGCCGCCCCGCCCGGGAAGGCCGGCTGACCGGCGTGGTTGCGCAGGGTGGCGGCCCGTTGCAGGACCAGCACGTCGGGACCGGTGCCGGGCTGCTCACCGAGCAACACCAAAACGGCGCTCTCCCGGCCGCCCTCGGCGGGGGTGGTCAGCCGGGTGAAGTCCTCGGCACGGGCGGTGCCCAGCCGGGTCAGCAACGGCTCGATCCACTCGGGCGGTCGGCGGATCATGCTGGCACCGTCAGGCCGAGATGTTGGCGGACCAGCTTGGCGATCTGCGCGTCGTCGAGCGCCCCGGTGGCGTCGATGTGCCGGATGCGGCCCTGCGCGTCGACGAAGAGGGTCAGCGGGAAGGCATTGCGCTTCAGTTCCCGTTGCAGCGCGTCGCCCTGGTCCACCAGGATTGGGAACCGTACGCCGAAGTCCTCGCCGATGGACTGGGCGCCGCCCCGGCTGTCCCGGGTGTTGACCCCGACCACCTGGAGTCGCCCGGCGGCGCGCTCGCTGAGCCGCTGGAAGGCGGGCAGTTCCTTGCGGCACGGCCCGCACCAGGAGGCCCACACGTTGATCACGGCTGGCCCGGCCACGTCGCGCAGAGCGACGGGAGCGCCGCCGGTGAAGCAGGCGAGGGTCAGCTCCGGCAGCTCCTGCCCGCCGGGTGCCGTCGACGTGCCGGGCGTGGCGGGGGCCGTCGTGCCGGCGCCGGGTGACGCGGCCGTGGGGGGAGTGCCCAGCCCGGCGCAGTCACGGAAGGGCGACGGCCGCTCGGCGGCGGCCGGCCGTGGTGCGGGGTCGTCGGCCGGGCTGCCGGTGCAACCGGCAACGACCAGCAGCAGCGGCAGGACGAGCAGAGCGAGGCGCCGGTTCACGGCACCTCCGCTGCGACCGCCTGCGCGGGCACCAGCTCCGGGTCGACCCCGGCGGCCACCGCGAGGTCCCGCGCCCGGGGGCCCTTGAGCAGCTTGGCGGCGGCAGCCGGCTCGGTCGGGCCGGTGCCGTACGAGGGGCAGAGCTTCGCGAGCGTGCACGCCCCGCAGGCGGGCTTGCGGGCATGGCAGACCCGTCGCCCGTGGAAGATGATCCGGTGCGACAGCATGGTCCAGTCGCGCTTGTCGTACAGCGCGCCGATCGCGTGCTCGATCTTGACCGGGTCGGTTTCGGTGGTCAGCCGCCACCGGTGCACCAGCCGCTGGAAGTGCGTGTCGACCGTGATCCCGGGGACGTCGAAGGCGTTGCCGAGAATGACGTTGGCGGTCTTGCGGCCGATCCCGGGAAGCGTCACCAGGTCGACGAGCCGGCCGGGGACCTGACCGTCGTACCGGTCGAGGAGGGCCTGCCCGAGCTTGAGCAGCGAATCTGTCTTGTTGCGGTAGAAGCCGGTGGGCCGGATCAGCTCCTCCATCTCGCTCCGGTCGGCCCCGGCGTACGCGGCGGCGCTCGGGTAACGGGCGAAGAGCTTCGGGGTGACCTCGTTGACCTTCTTGTCGGTGCACTGCGCCGAGAGGATGGTGGCGACGGCCAGCTCCAGGGCGTTGGAGTGGTCCAGCTCACAGTGCGCGTCGGGGTGCGTCTCGGCCAGCACCCGGCCGATCTTGCGGGCACGACGTTTGCGCCCGAGATCGGTCTCGCTGGCACCGGGAGGGCTACTGGTCACGACGGTCAGCCTACGTCGCACCCCGGACGTTCCTGCTCGGGTCAACCCGCCGTCGGCGCGGTGATCCTGCCCTGCCCGTCGAACCGGGCCCCGCCCTTCGGGAAGTCGGCGCGGCTCAGCTCGGTGACCAGGCCCAGGCCCCGGTCGTCCGGGTCCATCGTCGGCTTGCCTGTGGAATTCATGTACGTCGAGGTGAACGTGCCGCCGGCCCAACTGCCGTCCGGCTTGAGCGACACCTTCAGCACCCCGCCCCAGCCGAGCCGGCCAGTATTGATCAACGTGTTGCTACCGCCGGCGAAGTTGCCCAGGCTGTACGCGATCAGGCGCCCCTTGTAGAACTCCATGCCGCGCAGCACGTGCGGCCCGTGCCCGACGATCAGGTCCGCGCCCGCGTCGATCATGGCGTGCGAGAACTTCACCGGGTCCCCCCGGTTCTCACCCGAGAAGATCTCGGTGCCGGGTTTCACCCGGGTCTGGTCCGCGCCCTCGCCGCCCATGTGCACCTGCACCACCACCAGGTCGGCCATGGTGGCCGCCTTGGCGACCACCGTCTTGGCCTTGGCGATGTCGACCAGGCTGTTGGACCAGACGTACGACGAGAAACCCACCACGGCCACCTTGACGCCCTTGACGTCGACCACGGTGAACTCGTCCGGGGCGCCGGTGTGCTCCAGGTCGTACTTCTCCAGCGCCTTCTGCGTGTTCTCGTAGCCCTTCGGCCCGTAGTCGTAGCCGTGGTTGTTGGCCTGGTTGAGCACCTTGAAGCCGGCGTCGCGCAGGTGCGCGGCGTACTCCGGTGGGGCCCGGAACTGGTAGCAGCGGGTGGAGTTGGGCCCGCACTTGCCGGTGCCGGTGTCCACCGTCAGCGGCTCCTCCAGGTTGCCCATCACCAGGTCGGCCTTGAGCGCCTGCTTGACCGAGTCGAAGAAGCCCTTGCCGCCAGCAGCGGGGAGCCGGCTCGGCGCGTTGCCCATGATGATGTCGCCGGTGGCGGAGAGCGAGATGGCGCCACCCCCGCCGGAGGTTGCGGCGCCGCCGCTCGCCTTCGGGCCGGACGTGGTCACCGGCGCTCCGGTGCCACCACCACCGGCGCCGGGCTGCCACACCGGGGCCTCCCCGCTGTCGGCACAGCCGGCGACGAGCAGGGCGGCCAGCAGCGCCGCGAGGCCGAGGGCGACGCGGCGGAACGAGCGGGGCGCGAGGGAGGCGGAAGCGTACATCGCCCGCGACCCTACCGGCCCCGCAACGCGCCGACGAGGGCCGATCGGTCGGAAGTTCAGCCGGCCAGCCGGTCCGACCAGGGAACGACCTGCCGGTCGCCGCCCGCGCGCACTGCGGCGTGCACGGCTCGGGCCAGCGGGGCGCCCCAGGTGGAGCGCGGTCCGCCGTAGGCGACCTCCGGCCCGTCCACCGGACAGAGCACGGTGACCGCGTCGGTGGGGGTGCCGGTCCCGGGCAACCCCAGCTCGACGATCGCCTGGGTCTTCGCCTCGGTGGCGGTGGCGACGGCGTTGACCAGCGCCGAGTCGGCGAGCCGGGCCGGCACGTACACCACGATGTTGACCGTGCCCACCCGCTGGGCGAGCGCGGCCGGTTCCGGCGCGGCCGCGGGCACCGGGGTGCCGAGCCCGACCGTCGCCCAGGCCCGCACCCCGGTGTCGGTCCGGGCGACCACCTCGGTCACGTCGACGCCGGTCAGCAGGCCCACCCCGGGCCCGTCGAGGGCCAGGTCCGCGGCGAGCGAGGTCAGGTGGGCGGCGGGGTCGTCCCGGTCGTACGACATGGGCACTGTCGCGTTCAGCACCCAGTGCCGGACGCCGACGCCACCGCCGAGCGGGCCGCTGCTGACCGCTCGCAAGGGCCCGTCGGCCCGCCAGACGAGCAGCGGAATGTGCCGCCCGTCCTCGGCGCGGCTGGTCAGAGTCGGGTCGCTCAGCACGTCGGGCAGGTTACGCCCACCGATCAAGATTCCAGGGGCGACCTCTGATTCGTGCTCACGTGCGCCTAGACTTGGCGGCGCGCGAGGGGATCAGCGGACGGCGGACCCGGCCGATGGACGGCACGCGTAGGCGGAGGTGCGCGATGGATGAGGTACTGGCCCGCAGCGGGATCTTCCAGGGTGTCGACCCGGAAGCTGCCGAGGCACTTGCCAAGGAGATGGAGACGATCGAGGTCCGCAAGGGCGAGATCGTCTTCAATGAGGGCGAGCCCGGCGACAGTCTCTACATCCTGCTGTCCGGGAAGATCAAGGTCGGCCGCCGGGCGGCGGACGGCCGGCAGAACCTGATCGCGGTGATGGGGCCGTCGGACATGGTCGGTGAGCTGTCGCTCTTCGACCCGGGTCCGCGTACGGCGACCGCCACCGCGGTGACCGACACCCGGCTGGTGCGGCTGCGCAAGCAGGCGCTGCGGCCGTGGCTCAACAACCGTCCGGAGATCGCCGAGCAGCTGCTCCGGGTGCTCGCCCGGCGGCTGCGTCGGACCAACGACTCGCTCGCCGACCTGATCTTCACGGACGTGCCGGGCCGGGTCGCGAAGAACCTGCTCCAGATGGCCGGCCGGTTCGGCACGCGCGATGGCGGCGTGCTGCGCGTGACGCACGACCTCACCCAGGAGGAGATCGCCCAGCTCGTCGGCGCCTCCCGGGAGACGGTCAACAAGGCGCTTGCCGACTTCGCCTCGCGCGGCTGGCTGCGGCTGGACGGCAAGAGCATCATCATCCTGGACCCGGAGCGCCTCGCCCGCCGCGCCCGCGTCTGAGCGGTACTTCCCGTCCCCGCCTGCCGTCACCGACGGCAGGCGGGGACGTTTTCGTCTGCCCGGCGCAGAAATGCTGGCTCGGGGCGGCAGAAGCGGTGAGGGTGGGCCCATGGTGAACAGGGTTGCGGTGCTCTCCGACATCCACGGCGTACTCCCCGCGCTGGAGGCCGTGCTGGCCGAGCCGGACGTCGCCGCCGCCGACCTCATCGTGCTGACCGGCGACATCGCGTCCGGCCCGCAGCCGGTCGAGGTGCTGGACGTACTCGCCGACCTGGGTGACCGGGTCTGCTGGGTGGGCGGCAACTGCGAACGTGAGCTGGTCGACGCACGGGCCGGCCGGCCCGCCGCTTTCGAGGTGTCCAACTGGGCCGGCGGGCAGCTCCGCGAGGACCAGGTGGCCCGACTCGCGGCCCTGCCGGCGACGGCGACGTTCGAGATCGACGGCCTCGGGCCAACACTGTTCTGTCACGCGACCCCTCGTGACGACGAGGAAGTCGTGCTCGTCGACTCCCGAATGTCCCGCTGGTCGGAGGTGTTCGCCGGCCTCCCGGCCGAGATCACGACGGTGGTCTGCGGCCACACCCACATGCCGTTCACCCGGCTGGTCGACCGGCGCCTGGTGGTCAACCCGGGCAGCATCGGCATGCCGTACGGAGGTGCGGGCGCGTGGTGGGCGCTGCTCGGTCCGGGCGTACAGCTGCGCCGCACCGCCTTCGACGTAGACGCGGCCTGCGCCCGGGTGGCGACGGAGTCGACCTTCCCCGACGCCGCCGCCTGGGCCGACGAGTACCTGCGCTCCCAGCACAGCGACGCCGACGCCCTCGCCGTCTTCGGCCCGCGCGACGGCCGCTGACCCACACCGCTCCGACGCCGCACGTGCCCCGGCGCCGCACATGCCCTCGACGTTGCGGACGGCTCGCGGTTGCAGGCGGCCTCGGCTGGTGGCCCACAGCCGGCGCCGGCGAATCAGCTGAGCTCGGAGGACCCCCTCTGCTGCCTGTAGAGCTGCCCCAGATCTGGGGCAGACCAGGCGTCGCCGCCCCCCCACTCGTGGGGCAGCTCTACAGGGCCAGGGAGTGGCAGATGGCGTATCGTCGCCGCCCAATCCCGAGGCAGGGCAGCTCTCCGGAGGCCCTGAAGGTGGAGGGGCAGATGGCGCATCGTCGCCGCCCAATCCACGGGCGGGGCAGCTCTACGGAGGCCCCGGAGCAGGAGGGGCAGATGGCGCGTCGTCGCTGCCCCATTCGTGGGGCAGCTCTACAGGGGCCGGAGAGGGCAGTCGAGGTCAGCTCGACCTGAGTACATCGCCGGTCCAGCCATAAAAAGTCAGTCTTGACTGTTTGTTTCGGAGGCCGCAGGCTGTTGCCGTGTCCGCCGCATCGACGTCCGCCGCATCGACGTCTGCTGCCTCGACGTCTGCTGCCTCGACGTCCGTCGGCGCGACGCGTGTGCCCCAGCAGGAGCGCAGTCGCGCCACCCAGGCCCGCCTGCTGGAGGCGACAGTAGACTGCCTCATCGATCATGGCTGGTCCGGCACCACGACCACCGTCGTGGCGGCGCGAGCCGGTGTCTCGCGGGGCGCACAGCTGCACCACTATCCGACGAAGGCCGCGCTGGTCACGGCCGCCGTCGCCCATCTGGCCGAGCGCCGGGCCAACGAGCTGCGCACCGAGGCCGAGGCGTTGCCGGCCGGCCCGCAGCGGCTGGACCGGGTGATCGACCTGCTCGGGGTGGCCTTCACCGGGCCGCTCTTCGTCGCCGCGCTCGAACTGTGGGTGGCCGCCCGCACCGATCCGGAGCTCCGCGACGCTCTGGTCCCGTTGGAGGCGACGGTCGGCCGGGAGATGCACCGGCTCACCGTCGTCCTGCTCGGTGTCGACGAGCGTCGTCCCGGCGTCCGCGAAGCCGTACAGGCCACCCTCGACCTGCTGCGCGGGCTCGGGGTGGCCAACCTGCTCAGCGACGACTCGGCCCGCCGCGCCGCCCTGCTCGTCACCTGGAAACGCCAGCTCGCCACCCTCCTCACGCCCTGACCCCGGCCACACCGGCCCAGCACCGACCGGAGGCACCATGGTCGACCTCAGTGACCTGCTCGCGGATCTGGCCGACGAGTCCGCCGACCTGGACGCGTTGGTCGCGCCGCTGCCGGCGGCCGACTGGGCCCGCCCGACCCCGGCGGCCGGCTGGAGCATCGCGCACCAGATCGCCCACCTCGCCTGGACCGACCACGTGGCGCTGCTGGCCGCCACCGATACCGAGGCGTTCTACGCGACGGTGACCGGCGCTCCGGACGTGACCCGGCTGGTGGACGCGGGTGCCGATGAATTCCTCGCCCCGCCCGTCGACCTGCTCGCCCGCTGGCGCGCCGGGCGGGCGGCACTCGCCGACGCCCTGGCCGCCGTCCCGGCCGGCGAGAAGCTGCCCTGGTACGGCACCCGGATGTCGGCCACCTCGATGGCGACGGCCCGAATGATGGAGACCTGGGCACACGGCGAGGACGTGGCCGACGCCCTCGGTGTCGTCCGCCCCGACAGCGACCGGCTCCGGCACGTGGCGCACCTCGGTGTGCGTACTCTCGGGCACGGTTTCGCCGCCCACGGCCGGGAGGCACCGGCGACGCCGGTCCGGGTCGAGTTGGTCGGGCCCGGCGGTGACATCTGGACCTGGGGTCCGGCGGACGCCGCCGACCGGCTGAGCGGCCCGGCCCGGGACTTCTGCCTCCTGGTCACCCAACGCCGCCACCGCGCGGACCTCGCTCTGGTGGCCACCGGCCCGATCGCCGACGAGTGGCTCGACGTGGCGCAGGCCTTCGCCGGGCCGTCCGGGGCCGGCCGGGCACCGGCCAGCGAAAACGGAGTACGGGCGTGATCCGCATCGGCAACGCCTCCGGCTTCTACGGCGACCGGTTCACCGCCTGGCGGGAGATGCTCGACGGCGGCGAGCTGGACGTGCTGACCGGTGACTACCTGGCCGAGCTGACCATGCTGATCCTCGGTCGGGACCGGCTGCGCGACCCCGGCCTCGGCTACGCGAAGACGTTCCTGCGTCAACTGGAGACCTGCCTGGGCACGGCCCTCGACCGGGGGGTGCGGATCGTGACCAACGCCGGCGGGTTGAACCCGGCCGGCCTGGCCGCCGCCATCGAGGCGCTCGCCGGCCGTCTGGGCCTGTCGGCGAAGGTCGGGTACGTCGAGGGCGACGCACTTCAGCGGCCCGACGCGCTCACCGCGAACGCCTACCTGGGCGCGTTCGGGATCGCCGCCTGCCTCGACGCCGGTGCCGACGTGGTGGTCACCGGCCGGGTCACCGACGCGTCATTGGTGGTCGGCCCGGCCATCGCCCGGTACGGGTGGGGCCGCGGCGACCTCGACGAGCTGGCCGGGGCGACCGTCGCCGGGCACCTCCTGGAGTGCGGCGCGCAGGTCACCGGGGGCAACTTCAGCTTCTTCACCGAACTGCCCGACGGCGGGCACCGCCCCGGCTTCCCGATCGCCGAGGTGCACGCGGACGGCTCCTCGGTGGTCACCAAGCATCCGGGCACCGGCGGCGGGGTCACCGTGGAGACCGTCACCGCCCAGCTGCTCTACGAGATCGGCGGACCGGCGTACCTGGGGCCGGACGTGGTCACCCGGCTGGACTCCGTGACGTTGCGCCCCGACGGGCCGGACCGGGTCCGGGTCTCCGGCGTGCGAGGCACCCCGCCGCCGGCAACGCTCAAGGTGGGCGTCAACAACCTCGGCGGCTTCCGGAACTCGATGACGTTCGTCCTCTGTGGGCTGGACATCGAGGCGAAGGCGGCCCTGGTGCGAGGGCAGATCGAGGAGGCGGTGGGCAAGGACGGGCTGAAGTTCACGCTGGCCCGGACCGACCACCCGGACGTCGCCGACACCGAGGTGGCCAGCGCCCTGCTGCACGTACACCTGCGCGACGGCGACCGGGCGCGGGCCGGGCGGGCCTTCTCGGCCGCCGCGGTGGAGCTGGCGCTGGCCTCCTACCCGGGCTGCACGCTGACCACCCTCCCGGGCGACGCGACACCGTACGGCGTCTTCACCGCCGACACCGTGCCGCAGGACGAGGTCGCGCACGTCGCGGTCCTGCCCGGCGGTGAGCGGGTGTCGATCGCCCCACCGATCCACACCGCCCCCACCGCGGACGACGAGACCGTACCGGGCGGTGACGCGGCGGTCGACGGCCCGACCCGGCGCGGGGCGCTCGGCGAGCTGGTCGGCGCGCGCTCGGGCGACAAGGGCGGCGACGCCAACCTCGGTGTCTGGGCCCGAACCGACGCCGGGTACGCGTGGCTGCGCACCTGGTTGACCGTCGAGCGGCTGGCCGAGCTGCTGCCGGAGACGGCGTCGCTGTCGGTGCGGCGCTACGAGCTGCCGAACCTGCGCGCGGTCAATTTCGTGATCGAGGGCCTGCTCGGGGCCGGGGTCGCCGCGTCCACCCGGTTCGATCCGCAGGCCAAGGCGCTCGGTGAGCTGCTGCGCGCCCGGATCGTCGACCTGCCGACGGGGGTGACGCGATGAGCATCGTGGACACCCCCGAACGGCGGCAGCTGCGCGAGTTGACCCGGGCCTTCGTGACCCGGGAGGTGCTGCCGCACCTGGACGATTGGGAGCGGGCCGGCGAGGTCCCCCGGGCCCTGCACGCGACCGCCGCGAAGCTCGGCCTGCTCGGCATCGGTTTTCCCGAGTCGGTGGGCGGCAGCGGCGGCGACCTGCTCGACTCGATCATCGTGACGGAGGAGCTGATCCGCTCGGGTGGCTCGTCCGGCCTGGTCGCGGCCCTGTTCACGCACGGCATCGCGTTGCCGCACATGGTCGCCGCGGCCGGCGCCCGCACCGGCGGGTCGCTGGGCGGCCGGCTCGGCGGCACCCTGCCGTCCGCCGACGACGGCCTCATCGAGCGGTACGTCCGGCCCACCCTGGCCGGCACGATGATCGGCGCGCTGGCGATCACCGAGCCGGACGGCGGCTCCGACGTGGCCGGCATCCGCACCACCGCCCGCCGCGACGGCGACCACTACGTGGTGAACGGGTCGAAGACGTACATCACCAGCGGGCACCGGGCCGACTTCGTGACCACCGCGGTGTGCACCGATTTCCCCGGCAGCGGTGAACTGACCCTGCTCGTCATCGACAAGGGGTCGCCCGGCTTCACGGTGGGCCGCCGACTGGAGAAGCTGGGCTGGCACTGCTCGGACACGGCGGAGCTGTCCTTCGTCGACGTGCGGGTGCCGGTGGCCAACAGGATCGGCGCGGAGAACACCGGCTTCCTGGCGATCATGCAGCACTTCGCCGCCGAGCGACTGTCGCTGGCGACGCAGGCGTACGCGACCGCGCAGCGCTGCGTCGAGTTGGCGGTGCGCTGGTGCCGAGACCGGGAGACCTTCGGGCGTCCGCTGGCCAGCCGACAGCTGGTCCGGCACCGGCTGGCCGAGATGCACACCCGCGCCGAGGCGGCCCGGTCGTACGTGCACGAGGTGGCCATCCGGGTGGCGGCGGGCGAGCCGGTGGTGACCGAGGTGGCGATGGCCAAGAACGTCGCGGTGGCCGCCTGCGACCAGGTCGTCGACCAGGCGTTGCAACTGCACGGTGGCTTCGGCTACCTGCGTGACGCCGAGGTGGAGCGGCACTACCGCGACGCCCGGATCCTCGGCATCGGCGGCGGCACCACCGAGATCATGAACGAGATCATCGCGAAGGGCATGGGCCTATGACGATCCTGGACAGCGCGATCGACCCGGCCGCACCGGGGTACGTGGCGAACCGGGCGGCATTGCTGGAGCGGCTGGCCGAGCTGGACGTCGCGCTGGACCAGGCCCGGGCGGGCGGCGGCGAGAAGTACGTGTCCCGGCACCACAAGCGCGGCAAGCTGCTCCCCCGGGAGCGGATCGAGCTGCTGGTGGACGCCGACAGCCCGTTTCTGGAGCTGTCGCCGGTCGCCGCGTACGGCACGGACTTCCCCGTCGGGGCCAGCGTGGTCACCGGCATCGGCGTTGTCGAGGGCGTGGAGTGCCTGATCGTCGCCAACGACCCGACGGTACGCGGCGGCGCGGTCAACCCGTGGTCGCTCGCGAAGACCCGGCGTGCCGGTGAGATCGCCCTGGCCAACCGGCTGCCGATGGTCAACCTGGTCGAGTCGGCCGGGGCGGACCTGCCCACCCAGGCGGAGATCTTCATCCCGGGCGGTCGGGTGTTCCGAGACCTGACGCGGCTCTCGGCCGCGGGCATCCCGACGGTCAGCGTGGTCTTCGGCAACGCCACGGCCGGTGGCGCGTACGTGCCGGGGATGTCAGATCACGTGATCATGATTCGGGACCGGTCGCAGGTCTACCTGGCCGGGCCGCCGCTGGTGAAGATGGCGACCGGCGAGGTCACCGACGACGAGTCGCTGGGCGGGGCGGCGATGCACGCCGGCACGTCCGGGCTCGCCGACTACCTGGCCGAGGACGAGCGCGACGGCATCCGGCTGGCCCGGCAGTGCGTCCGCCGGCTCAACTGGCGCAAGCAGGGCCCGTCGCCGCGCACGGCCGTGCCGCAGCCGCCGAAGTACGACGCGGAGGAGCTGCTCGGCATCGTCAGCTCCGATCTGAAGGTGCCGTTCGACCCGCGCGAGGTGCTGGCCCGGATCCTGGACGGCAGCGACTTCGACGAGTTCAAGCCGGCGTACGGGGACGCGCTGGTCACCGGCTGGGGCGAGCTGCACGGATACCCGGTGGGGGTCCTGGCGAACGCCCGAGGGGTGCTGTTCAGCGCGGAGGCACAGAAGGCGGCCCAGTTCATCCAGCTCGCGAACGCCTCGGACACCCCGCTGATCTTCCTGCAGAACACCACCGGCTACATGGTCGGCACCGAGTACGAGCAGCGCGGCATCATCAAGCACGGCGCATTGATGATCAACGCGGTGTCGAACTCGACGGTGCCGCACCTGACGGTGAACCTGGGCGCCTCGTACGGGGCCGGCAACTACGGCATGTGCGGGCGTGCGTACGAGCCGAGGTTCCTGTTCACCTGGCCGAACGCCAAGTCGGCGGTGATGGGCCCGGCGCAGCTCGCCGGGGTGCTGTCCATCGTGGCCCGGCAGGCCGCCGCCGCCCGGGGGCGGGACTACGACGAGGAGTCCGACGCGGCGATGCGGATGATGGTGGAGCAGCAGATCGAGTCGCAGTCCGGCGCGCTCTTCCTCTCCGGCCGGCTCTACGACGACGGGGTGATCGACCCCCGGGACACTCGGACCGTGTTGGGGCTCTGCCTCTCGGCGATCCACAACGGACCGGTGAAGGGCGCCGACGGGTTCGGCGTCTTCCGGATGTAGAGAGGCCACTCATGATCAACAGACTGCTCGTGGCCAACCGGGGCGAGATCGCCCGCCGGGTCTTCGCCACCTGCCGCGCGATGGGCGTGCAGACCGTCGCCGTGCACTCCGACGCGGACGCCGACGCGCCGTTCGTCGCCGAGGCCGACCAGGCGGTGCGGCTGCCCGGGAACACGCCGGCCGAGACGTACCTGCGGGTGGACCTGATCCTGGACGCGGCCCGGCGCAGCGGCGCGGACGCCGTCCACCCCGGCTACGGCTTCCTCGCCGAGAACGCCGAGTTCGCGGCGGCGGTGACCGACGCCGGGCTGACCTGGGTCGGGCCGCCGGCCAAGGTGATCGCCGCGATGGGCGACAAGCTGGCGGCGAAGGCGCTGCTCGCCGACGCGGGTGTGCCGATGCTGCCGAGCTGGACCGACGCCGACGAGGTCACGGGCTTCCCGGTGCTGGTGAAGGCGTCCGCGGGTGGTGGCGGGCGGGGCATGCGGATCGTCCGGGACGCCGATGACCTGACCGAGGCCGTGGCCTCCGCGCGCCGCGAGGCGGCTGCCGCGTTCGGCGACGGCACGGTCTTCATCGAGCGGTACGTCGAGCGCGGCCGGCACGTCGAGGTGCAGATCTTCGGCGACACCCACGGGACGGTGGCCGCCCTCGGTGTCCGGGAGTGCTCGATCCAGCGCCGGCACCAGAAGATCATCGAGGAGGCGCCCGGGGATCTCCCGCCAGGGCTGCGGGAGCGGCTGCACGAGACTGCAGTGGCTGCCGGACGGGCTGTCGACTACGTGGGGGCCGGCACTGTCGAGTTCCTGCTGGCGCCGACCGGCGAATTCTTCTTTCTCGAAATGAACACCCGGCTGCAGGTGGAGCACCCGGTCACCGAGTTGATCACCCCGGTCGGGCTGGACCTGGTTCGGATGCAGTTGTTGGTGGCCGAGGGCGCCCCGCTGCCCGAGCACCACCACTACCCCGCCACGCGCGGCTACGCGATCGAGGTACGGCTCTGCGCCGAGGAGCCGGCGCAGGGCTGGCGGCCCGCCACCGGCACCCTGCACCGCTTCGACGTGCCCGGCGTGGACCGCGAGTTCGGCTGGCTCCAGCGGGCGGGCCTGCGGCTCGACTCCGGCGTGGTGGCGGGCTCGATGGTGGGTGTGCACTACGACTCGCTGCTCGCCAAGCTGATCGCGGTGGCGCCGACCAGGTCGGAGGCGGCCCGCGCGCTGGCGGGCGGGCTGGCGCGGGCCGAGCTGCACGGGGTGGCGACCAACCGCGATCTGCTGGTTAGGGTGCTGCGCAGCCCGGAGTTCGCGGCCGGCGAGATCGACACCGGATTCCTGGACCGGCACCCGGAGGTCTTCGCGCCGCTGCTCCCCGCCGGCCGACTCCCGATCGCCGCGCTCGCGGCGGCGCTGGCCGGCGCCGCGCAGCGTCGGACGGACGCCCCCGTCCTCGCCGGACTCCCCTCCGGCTGGCGCAACGTGCCCGCGGTCCCCCAGACCACCCTCTTCGTCGGGTCGGACGGCGACGAGATCGAGATCCGCTACCGCCTGGACCGGACCGGCGCGCTCGCCGACTGGTCCAGCACGTTGCCAGCCGACGACTCCGCCGAGCGGCCGAAGGTCAGCGACGCCTCCGAATCGGCGAACACGCCGACCGTGGCGCTGGTCGAGGCCACCGGAGACCGGGTGGTGCTCGACGTCGACGGGGTTCGGCAGGCGTACCGCGTACACCGGGTGGGGTCGGAGGTCTTCGTGGACGGCCCGGACGGGGCGGCGAGCCTCGTCGAGCTGCCACGCCTCCCGCTGCCCACGGCGGCGGTGGCGGCCGGGTCGCTGCTGGCGCCGCTGCCCGGCGCGGTGACCCGGGTGCACGTCCAGGTCGGCCAGCGGGTCACGGCCGGCGATCCACTGCTCACGCTGGAAGCGATGAAGCTGGAACACCCCGTGCTGGCCCCGACCGACGGGGTGGTCACCGAACTGCCGGTGCCGGCCGGCGGTCAGGTCCGCACCGGCGCCGTCCTGGCCGTCATCGACGGCTCCCCCGCAAGCGGCGACCTGGAGCCGTCGAACCCCGAGGAGGACCCCCGATGACCTTCGACCTCACCCCCGAGCAGGACCAACTGCGCGACGCCGTGCGGGCGCTGGGACGCCGGTACGGCCACGGCTACTTCGTCGAGAAGGCGAAGGCCGGCGAGCACACGACCGAGTTGTGGGCCGAGGCCGGACGGCTCGGCTATCTGGGGGTCAACATCCCCACCGAGTACGGCGGCGGGGGTGGCGGCATCACCGAGCTGGCCATCGTGTGCGAGGAGTTGGCGGCGGCGGGGTGCCCGCTGCTGCTGCTGGTGGTCTCCCCCGCCATCGCGGCGACCGTCATCAACCGGCACGGCACCGAGGAGCAGCGCAAGCGGCACCTGCCCGGCCTCGCGGACGGCTCCCAGAAGATCGTCTTCGCGATCACCGAGCCGGAGGCCGGTTCCAACTTCCACCGACTCGGCACGGTGGCCCGCCGCGACGGCGACGACTGGCTGCTCAACGGCCGCAAGTGCTACATCTCCGGGGTCGACGAGGCCGGGCACGTCCTGGTGGTGGCCCGGACCGAAGATGCGTCCACCGGCAAGTTGAAGCCGGCGCTGTTCCTGGTGCCGACGGACGCGGCCGGGCTGACCCGGTCCAAGCTGGACATGGAGATCGTCTCTCCGGAGAACCAGTTCCTGCTCTACCTCGACGACGTGCGAGTGCCCGCCGACGCGCTGGTCGGCGAGTCCCTGGACGCCGGCCTGCCGGCGCTCTTCGCCGGGCTCAACCCCGAGCGGATCACGGTCGCCGCGATGGGCGCCGGCACCGGCCGGTACGCCATCGAGCGGGCCAGCGAGTACACCGCCACCCGCAAGGTGTGGGGTGGCCGGAGCATCGGCTCGCACCAGGGGGTGTCGCATCCGCTCGCCCACGCGGCGGTGCAGGTGGAGCTGGCCCGGCTGATGATCCAGAAGGCCGCCACCCTGTACGACTCCGGCCGTGACCTGGAGGCCGGGGTGGCCGGCAACATGGCCAAGTACGCGGCCGGGGAGGCCGCCGCGCTCGCCGTGGACACCGCGGTGCAGGCCCTCGGCGGGGCGGGCATGACCACCGAGTATGGGGTGGCCACCCTGCTCGGCGCGGTCCGGGCCGGCCGGATCGCCCCGGTCAGCCGGGAGATGATCCTGAACTTCGTCGCCCAGCACGTCCTCGGCCAGGACAAGTCCTACTGACCTCAGCCGGGGGCCCGGCAGGCCGCGTCGATGCGGTGCACCGGGCGGACCCGGCGGCCCATCCCCTCCAGCAGCGAATCCTCGATGTGGAAGTCGTGGATCCGCAGCCGGTGCCGGGGCAGCTCCTCCTCGCTCGGGCAGAGCACCTGCGCGCGGACGAGGTCGACCGGCACGTACCGGACTCCACCCCGTTCCTGCAGGATCACCATGCTGACGTCGTCGGTGGTCACCACGTGCCCCCGTACGTCCTCGGTCGGGCCGTTCTCGGCGCCCACAGTGGTCACGGTGAGCGGGAGCACCGGTGTGCTGATCACCGGCAGCGCGGCCCAGACCAGCATGGCCAGCACCGCCACCTCGGTCAGCGACGCCAGCGGTCGGATCACCACGCCGGGTAGCGGCCCGGCGATGAAGAGCGCCAACACCGGCGGCACCACGAGCAGTGCCAGCACCAGCAGCTCGCCCTGCGCACGGGCGTCGCGCAGCGTCGGCAGCAGCAGCCAGCCGTACCCGGCGAACAGCGCGACGATCGCGGACAACCGAGGTACGACCCAATCGTGCAGCCGGTCCGGACGGAGCTGGAACGCGGCGGCGAACGCCGGCAGCAGCAGCGGCAGGTAGAGCAGCGGCCAGGTGAGCAGGGCGAGCAGGAAGCTCGCCAGCACCACCCAGGCGGGGGTGAGGTCCGCCCAGCGCGCGAAGAGCGGGCGGCGACGGGTGCCGGGCGGCAGTTGTTCCACGCTCACGGCCAGCACCGCGCCGAGCGCGAAGACGGCGACCAGCCCGGTGGAGAGCAGCCGGGCCGCGGTGGTCAGGAACCCGGCGAGCAGGTTGACCGGACCGACGTTGGCGACCAGCAGCAGCGTGGTCTGGAGTTCCCCACCCGCCTCCACGCCGAGCCGGAGCACCGAGAAGATCGCCGGTACGCCCACGACGGCCGTCCAGAACGACTGGCTGGCCCGCGCCCGCCGCTCCGCCGGGTCCCACCGCACCGGCACCTGCTGGACGTCGGCGACCGGCACGGCGGGTTCGGCCCGCGGCACCCCGGTCGGCCACCCGCCGGCGTCCACCTCCACGTGGTCGGTCGGCACGGACGCCCGGGGCGGCACCGGGCCGCCGGCGCTCGCGTCACCGGTGGCGGTCGGTACCGTGCTCACCGCCGGGGCGCCTTGTCGTCGAAGTCGACAAGCTTCGGTACCTCAAGTGGCTGTGGCTGAGTCTTCTCGACGCGCAGCCACGGGCCCAGGGTCCGGTTGTACGCGGTCAGCCACGGGCTGGCCTGCCCGTTGCGGCCCTGCTGGTAGCTCTTTTGCAGGAAGAAGGCGACCAGGTCGCGCAGCGCCGGATCGCCGATCGGCACGCCGATGCCCAACAGCTCGCTCGTGCCGAAGGGCAGGTCGACGATCTCGAACTCCTTGGGGTACGTGGCCAAGAAGCCCGCGAGGATCGTCTCGTCCGAGCTGACCACGTCGTACCGGCCGGCGCGGATGCCTGTCACGCAGTCCCAGACGTCCTTCACCACCAGCGCCTTGACCTGGCGCTTCTCCAGCTCGGCCTCGGTGGTGGAGCCGCCGGTGGTGCAGATCTTGTAGGCCGGGTCGCGCAGGTCCTCGATGGTGCGGATCTTGTCCTTCAGCCGGACCGGCACCAGCACCTCCTGGGTGGTGACGAAGTACGGGCCGGCGAAGCTGACCAGCTTCTTGCGCTCCTCGGTCATCGAGAAGCTGGACACCACCAGGTCGACAGTGCCGCCCTGCAGGTACGGGATCCGATCCTCGGTGGCCGCCGACACGAACTCCAACTGCTGGTCGCCCTCGTAACCGAGGGAAGCGGCGATGTACCTACCGATCTCGACGTCGAAGCCGACGTGCTCGCCGTTGCGGAGGTCGCCCATCAACGGCTCGTTGGTGGCGACGCCGATGCGCAGCTTCGACTGCCCGTAGATGTGCGACTCACGCAACTTCTCCTGCACCGACGGCAGGTCCGGCTCCTTCCGGCTGTCGCAGCCGGCGGCGGCGGAGAGGGTGAGGGTCAGGGCGACCGCCAGCGTCGACGCGACCGAGCGGAGCCGGGACTGGGAACTGCGTACGTTCATGGGCGACCTCGCTGACGGAGCAGTCTGCGGAACACCGAGAGTAGCGAGCTGGGTCCACTGCGTGTGCACGCCGACCGGTCGGGTCGGCTGGTCCGTTCGATCAACGCCGATCGGCGCGGCGGATCGCCTCTGAAGTTGACAGCGACCCAGGTAGCGACATGCTGGAGGGGTGAATCGACTGTCCAGGATCGATGCGCGGATGGTGGCGGCGGTCGCGGCGCCGGGAGCCCTCGCGCTGCTGATCCTGCTGGTCGTCCTGCGCCGGCAGGATCTCGTCGGTGTGGTTCTCGCGCTGCTGTGCGTGCTGCTGGCCATGGTCACCGCGGTCGCCGTGTCCGCCGCCCGTCAGCGCGCCGAACCACAGCCGGCGGACCAACCGCACGCCACCGCGCCGCCGGAGTTGATGCCGTACGGGATCGACGCGGACACCCTCGACGCCCTGGACAGCCGGGACGCGTTGCGTGCGGTGCGGGACCGGGGACGGGCGCGCGGCGGGTTCAGCGACCGGTGAGCGTGGGCGCGGTGAGCGCGTCGACGCCCCGCCCCGCCAGGCACCGGTAGACCCGGTCCACGTTGCCGTCCACCGGCGGCAACACCTCCAGGTGCCAGCCGACCGGCTCGGCGATCTTCGTGGTCAGTCGGAACGTCGTGGCGCTGCACACCTGTCGTACCGGGTCGGCGGCGATCACGTCGTCGTAGGCCGCGCCGACGAGCGGCACCGGCAGGATGCCCTCGGCATACGTCTCCCAGGTGTGCCGGCCGTCGCAGGAGACCCGGGCCGCCTCGGCGCGGGCGCCGCGGATGCGCACCGGGCCGAAGCACTCCAGCTCGGGCAGGCAACGGGCACCGCTGGGCAGCGCGGTCGGTGCCCCGGCGCCGGACGCGCAGCCGGGCAGCGGCCCGGTCGCCGGTGCCGCGACCTGGGTCACCGACGGTGACGGGTCGGGCGGCGAGCCACTGCTCGCCAGCCAGGCCCCGGTGGTGCCCGAGGCGGCGAGCGCCAGCACTCCGGCGCCACCGAGGAACCAGCGCCGCCGCCAGCGCCGGCCGCCGGGAACGCTGGGGCGGGAGTCCTCGACCGGGGGGCGCGGCACTGGCTGACCGGTGCCGTACAGGCCGGACCGGCTCGGACCACCACTGACCGGGGAGCCGCTGACCGGGGCACCGCTGATCGGGGAGCCGCTGATCGGGACGCCGCTCACCGGGGCGGCCGGCGAGCCGAACGGCAGGTTGGCGAGCAGGTCGTGCAGTTCGAGGGCGGACGGTCGCTCAGCCGGATCGTTGGCCATGCCGAGACGCAGCACGTCGATGAGCTCGTCCGGTACGCCCGGGAGGCCGGGAAGCGGCTGGTTGAACATCTCCAGCACGGTCACCAGGCTGGGATTGCGCTCGGACTGCCAGCGGGG
The DNA here is from genome assembly GCF_043205095.1 of Micromonospora sp. NPDC047557. Lineage (NCBI taxonomy): Bacteria > Bacillati > Actinomycetota > Actinomycetes > Micromonosporales > Micromonosporaceae > Micromonospora > Micromonospora sp. NPDC047557. The sequence continues at coordinate 124,747 of NZ_JBIDDK010000011.1, forward strand.
CGGCCGGCCGTGCATCACCGCGTAGAGGGTGGCGCAGAGCGCGTACACGTCGACGGCCGGCGACGGCGGGCTGTGGCTGAACATCTCCGGCGGCGCGTACGCCGGGGTGAGCACCTCCAGGGTGACCGAGGCGTCCCGCGCCTCGGCCAGCACGGCCAGCCCGAAGTCGGCCAGCACCGCCGAGTTGAAGTGCGAGTAGAGGATGTTCGCGGGCTTCACGTCCCGGTGCAGCACCCCGGCCCCGTGCGAGTGCGCCAACGCATCCGCGATCTTGATGCCGAGATCGCGGGCCTCCACCGGGCCGAGCGGCGAGCTGCGCATCCGCTCGGCGTACGACCCGTCACAGAGTTCCATGATCAGGTATGGGTGCTGGTCGACGGTGACGCCGACGTCGAAGAGGTCCACCACGTGCGGGTGCGACGACATCCGGCCGGCAGCCCGCGCCTCGCGCAGGAAACGGGCCTGGTCGCGCTCGCTGTCCAGCGTGCGGTTCTCGACCTTGACGGCGACCTCTCGGCCGACCGAGATCTGGGTGGCCTGGTAGACAGTGGCGTAGCCACCTCGGGCAAAGACCCGCAAATCAGTCAGACCGGGCACGATCGGCACCGGCAAGCCACCGGTCGGGGTGTCGGTCACCGCTCGAAAATACCCAACCCGGCCGGCGGCTCAGCGCGCCGCGTCCGCCGGAGCGGCACCGGCCGCGCCGGGCGCCTCTCCGGCGCCTCCCGGCACGTCGACATCGGCCGACGTGGAGGCGGCGGGCGCAGCGGAGGCGGGAGACGCGGCAGCGGTGTCGGCGGCGGCCGGCGTGCCGCGGCGAGCGTCCATCCGCAATCCGACCGCGGTGGCCACCGCGCCCAACCCCTCCCAGGCAGCCACGCCGAAGAACCGGTCCGGGGCGATGTCGGCCAGCACGGCGATGCTGAACACGGTGAAGGTGACCAGTCGGAAGACCACGGTGAACCGGTAGAACGCCCGCCACTCGGTGACCGTGGCGAGCAGGTAGTAGACGCCCATGTTGAACGACGCCATCGAGGACGCCAGCAGGAACGTGCCGGTGTAGTCGCCAGCGCCACGCGTCGCCGGCACCTCGAACCCGAGCAGGCGCAGCTGCGCCTCCGGCCAGAGCAACCCGACCGCGCCCATCACCAGCGCCAGTACGCCGAAGACCGCGATGGTCCACCCCGCGACGGAACGCGGCAGCTTCATGATGGCCTCCCCAGGCACGGCGACGATCACCACTGTGGACCACCGCACGGTGGTGACACGCTAGCCCCTCACCCCGACCACCACATCCCCAGAACCGCCAAAACCGCCCCACCCCCACCCCCACCCCCCCCCCCCCCCCCCCCCGCGGCGATCATGAAGTTATTGCCACCAATGCCGGCGTGTCGGCGCAATAACTTCATGATCAACGGGGTCAACGGGCGGAGGGCCCGGGGCGAGGGGCCGGGGGCGGGGGAGGGGTTAGGGGAGGGGTTAGGCGGGTTTGGAGGGCTTTGGCTGCTGCTCGTTCGCTGCGTTGTTCGGTGGCGTACGCGAGGCGGACCGCCTCGTCGGCGCAGGACCGGGCCTCCGCCGCGTGGCCGCAGGCCGCCAGTGCCTCGGCGAGCACGATCGCCGCGATCACCTGACTGCGCACGTCCTCAGCGGGCGCGGTAACCGCCCGTCGGGCCCAGTCCAGCGCCTGCTCCCGCTGACCGTGGGCGAGCAGCGCCGACGCGTACCGGGCCATGGTCTGGCGGCGGGAGAAGAGCAGGGAGGGCGCGTTGGCGGCAGCCGTCGCCACCGGGGCGAGCAGCCCGACCGCGGTCGCCGGATCACCGGCGGCCAGCCGGGCGGTGGCCAGCAGCACCCGAGGCGCGACCTGCGCCGGCGCCTGCGGGTTGTGCGGTTCGACGGCCGTCAGCACCGCTCGGGCAGCCTGCTCGGCGGTCTCGTGGTCGCCCATGTCCAGCGCCACGAAGCCGCGCAGCGTGCCCGCCATTCCGGTGAGCAGCGGGTGTGAGGTCTGTTCGGCGTACACCAGGGCGTCGGTGAGCAGGTCGGCAGCGTGCTCCGGCTCGCCCAGCCCACGGGCCACGACGGCCCGGACGACCAGCGCGAACCCGCGCCCCCAGTCGTCGGACGCGGCGGCGAACTCGCGGTATGCCCGGCGGGCCTCCCGGTCGGCCTCGGCCAGCTCGCCCAACTCGGCGGTGGCGAACGCCGCGACCGCGCGCAACGTGCCCACCGCCCACGCCTCGCCGACCCGCTCGCCGAAGGGCAGGAAGACCTGCGCCATCCGGCACGCCTCCCGCAGCCGACCGGCGAGCAGCCGGGCGAACGCGGTGGTGCCCCGCAGCCAGGCCCGCCCGTACGGGTCCTTCAGTTCGGCGAAGAGCCGGGCGGCCCGGCCGAGGACGGCATCGGTGCCGGCGAAGTCACCCCGGGTCGTGGTCACCCAGGCCAGGTTCTGCAGCGACCAGGCCTGCCCACGCCGATCCTGCGCGCTGAGGCTGACCTGGTAGGCGGCGGCCAACCGGCTGCTCGCCTGGCTGAGCCGACCGGCCACGAAGTCGCCCATGCCGAGCCGACGCATGGCGGACGCGCGCAGCGTGGGCAGCCCGCCGGCCGTGGCCACCTGCAACGCCTCCTGCCAGGCGGCCTCCGCCCGACCCTGGTCGCCGAGGGTCTGCTGGGCCTGCCCGGCGAGCAGCAGGGCGCTGGCACGGGTGGCGTCGTCCCCCGCGTTGGCGGCGATCTTCTCGGCGAAGGCGAGCGCGTCGGCCACCCGGCCGATCTGCAGCAGCGCACGGGCGTGCACCACCCGGTCGATCGCCGGTATTCCGTCGCGGGCCAGCTCGTCGGCGCGTTCGGCGTACTCGACGGCGAGCGCGGGCTCCCCGGCGGACAGCGACCGGCGGGCGGCCCGGCCGAGCGCGGCGATCCCGAGCGGGACCACGGCGCGGGCCGGCGCGTCCGGTCGCAGTTTCACCGCGTCGGCGAGCGTGGCGGCCCGCTGGACGTGCATGGCGACGAAGTCGTCGCGTGCCTCCTCGGTGAACCCTCCCACCCCGCCGGCCGTGGCCCCGTCGACGGGTGCCGCCCAACGGGCCAGCGCGGCGTGCCGCTCGGCCAGTTCCGCCTTGCTCACCCCGGCGTACGCGGCCTCCCGCATGAGCGGGGTGGCGAACGCGTAGCCGGCGCGGGTGCGGTGCAGCATGCGGCGTTGCAGCAGCTCCTCGACGGCCCGATCGAACTCCACGGCGACCACCGCCGAGGGCCTCCCGTCGCGGCCGGCCCGCTGCTCGCGCAGCGCCTCCAGCGCGCCGGTCGGCACGGTGTCACCCACCACGGCCGCGTCCCGCAGGACGGAACGGGCGTCCGGTGGCAGCGCGTCGATCCGGGCGGCGAGGACGGCCGCGAGGTCCCGGGAGAGCAGCCGGCTGCCCAGGGAACCGGGTACCAGGCGCCAGCCGGCCGGCGTACTCGGGTCACGGTCACCGGACGCGGGCCGCTCCGCGGTCAGCGCGCCGCGTTCGATCAGCAGGGTGACCAGCTCCGCCAGGTAGAACGGATTGCCCTGGGCGGTGGCGAGCAGCCGGTCCGCGTCGGCCGGTGGCAGCTTCCCGCCGCCGAGGTAGCTGGTGAGCAGCCGGGCGGCGTCGGCGCCCCGCAGCGGCGGCAGGGAGTGCACCTCGGCATCCGCGACGCGGGTCAGCGCGCCGGCGGTGCGGACCAGCTCGGGGCGGCCGAGCAGCAGCACGAGCACCGGGCCGGTGAGTCGGGAGAGGGTCAGCCCGAGAGCGCGGATGGTCTCGGGGGTGGCGTCGTGCAGGTCGTCCACCACGATCACCAGGGGCGCCTCCGAGGCGAGCCCGCTGAGCAGGTCGGCGACGGCGTTCGGCACCGCCTCCGCATCGGCGGGCGAGGCGGCCGTGCTGCCCCACTCGCCGTTGTCGGCGCCGCCGTGCACGGGCAGTTCGGCGTACCCGAGCAGGGTGAGCAGCTGGTCGGTGGCGATCGGGGGCGTCTCGCCGGCGGAGCGGGCGAGCCGCTGACCGAGCCGCCGCAGCCGCTCCTCCACGGCCGGCCGGGTCAGCGCGGTTGCCGCGTCACCGGGCAGACCGACCGCGGCACGGACCAGGTCGGCCAACGGCGCGAGCCTGCGCCGCTCACCGAAGGCGGCGCACCGCACCGAGAGCACCCGGGCGCCGGTGTGCGCGGCGTACCGGCCGGCGCCCACGTCGTACCCGGCGGCGAGGCGCTCGACCTCGGCGGCGAACCGGGACTTGCCGATGCCCGCCTCGGCGGTCATCAGCAGCACCCGCGGGTCACCCTGGTCGATCACCTCGGCGAGTCGGCCGGCGACCCGGCCGATCTCGGTCTCCCGGCCCACGTAGGGCGCCTCGTCGCCGAGACCCGACCGGGTGCCCGGCGCGTCCAGCAGGCCCAGCAGCTCGTACGCCTCGACCGGCTCGCGCTTGCCCTTGAGCCGCAGCGGGCGCAGCGCCCGCCAGGAGGCGACGTGCCGGGTCGCGGCGGCGGTCCGTCCGCCGGCGTAGACCGCGCCGACCGCGGCGGCGTCGGCCAGCCGGGCGGCGGTGTTCACCGTGTCGCCGATGACCGTGTATTCGATGGCCGCCTGGATGCCGGCGATGACGTCGCCGGTGTTCAGGCCGACCCGCAGGCCGAGCGGCGCACCGCCGCCGCGCTCGTCGTCGAGCACCCGACGCACGGCCCGCTGCATGGACAGGGCGGCCCGGACGGCCCGTTCGGCGTCGTCCTCGTGTGCCACCGGCGCCCCGAAGACCGCCATGATCCCGTCGCCGGTCAGCTTGTCGACGTGCCCGCCGAACGTCTTCACCGCCCCCGCGAGGGAGGCGAGCACCCGGTCGGTGACCGCGCCGACCCGCTCCGGGTCGAGGTCCTCCGACCAGGAGGTGAATTCGGAGAGGTCACCGAAGAGCACGGTGACGACCCGACGCTCGGCCGCCGGCAACGTGGCGGCGGCCGGCAGTGCGGCACCGCAGTTGTGGCAGAACCGTGCGCCGGGGACAGCGACTGTTCCGCACACCGGGCAGGTCACATGTGCTCCAACCCACTGACCCCCGGCGCGGATTCCCCGGTGTCGACGCCCAGATACTCCAACTGGGCACGGACCGACCATTCCGCGGCCCACCAGAGCGAGCGGTCCACGTCGGCGTAGACCGCCGCGACCACCTCCGCCGGTGTCCGCGCGCCGGCGGCGACCGCCGCCCGGACCTGGTCGAGCCGGGCCCGGCGGTGGGCAAGATAGAAGGTGGCGGCGGCGGCGCAGTCGGCCAGCGCCGGGCCGTGCCCGGGCAGCGCCGGAATTCCGGTGTACGCGGACAGCAGCTCCAGGCTGCTCAGGTAGTCGCCGAGGTGCCCGTCGGGGTGGGCCACCACGGTGGTGCCGCGGCCGAGAATGGTGTCACCGGTGAGCACCGCCCGCTCGTCGCCGTGCTCGACGACGAAGCAGACCGAGTCGGCGGTGTGCCCCGGGGTGTCCAGCAGTCGGATGCCCAGGCCGAAGCCGCCCAGGTGCGCATCGGTCAGAGGCGTACCGCCGATGGTGTGCGCCGGGTCGACGGCGAGGACGTGCACCCCGCCGAGCAGTTCGCTGAGCCGGGCGGCGCCCTCGGTGTGGTCGGGATGGCCGTGCGTGATCAGGATCAGCCCGACCGGGCCGTGCGCGGCGATCGCCGCCAGGTGCCCCTCGTCGGGCGGCCCGGGGTCGACGACCACTGCCGGCTCGCCCGGGGCCGCGCGCAACACCCAGGTGTTGGTGCCGTCGAGGGTCATCGGGCCGGGGTTCGGCGCGCGCAGCAGTGTCACCCAGCTCGGCAGCCTGTCGGCCAGCGCCGCAGTCGCCCCCGTCACGTGCCCGCTCATGGCTGCGATCGTACGACCCCGCCCGCCACGGCCCGCGATCATGCACGTGCGGCCCCTGATTCATCCCTGTTCAGGGCTTTCCTCCGGGCCGGCGGCGCACGATCGCGGGACGGTGGCGGTGCGGTCAGGCGACCTCGACGATCAGTTCGATCTCCACCGGGGCGTCCAGAGGTAGCTCGGCGACCCCGACGGCGCTGCGGGCGTGGCGGCCAGCCTCGCCGAAGACGGTGCCGAACAGGTCGGAGGCGCCGTTGATCACGGCGGGCTGGCCGATGAAGCCGGGGGCCGACGCCACGAACCCGGTCAGCTTGACCACCTTGACCACGTTCTCCAGGCCGACCAGCGAGTCGACGGCGGCCAGCGCGTTGAGCGCGCACCGCTGGGCCAGGTCCTTGGCCTGCTCGGCGGAGATGCCGGCGCCGACCTTGCCGGTCGCCAGCAGCTTGCCCTCGGCGATCGGCAGCTGGCCGGAGACGTACACGTGCTGCCCGGACTGCACAGCCGGCACGTAGCTGGCCACCGGCGGCACCACGTCGGGCAGTTCGAGGCCCAGCTCGGCGAGCTTCGCGTGCGGGCCGTTGCTCATGCCTTGGGCCGCTTCAGGTACGCCACCAGCTGGTCGGGGTTGGGGCCGGGGACCACGGCGACGAGTTCCCACCCGTCCTCACCCCAGTTGTCGAGGATCTGCTTGGTCGCGTGGACCAGCAGAGGGACCGTGGAGTATTCCCACTTCTGCATCGCTGGAGGGCTCCCTCGTGGTGCGGACTTCGTCGGGCACAGCCTACGTTCCGCTGGCCGGACGAGGCGCGGGACGCTGCTCCGGCGTGGCCGGCAGCTCTCCACAGGGCCCCTGGTGCTCGTACCCCTGGGGGCAGCGCGACCGGTCGGGCAGCAGCAGGTCGCAGAAGACCCGGTGACGGTTGTTCTGGTCGTCGGCGTTGGACACGGTGGTCTCGCCGGCGTCCAGCTCCGGTAGGAAGCCCAGCGACTCGGCGACTCGACCGGCCAGCACGGTCGCCGAGGCCAGGTCGGGCACCCGGATCGGCAGGTGGATGACGAACCCGGGCTCGTCGTCGTCCCGCAGCCGCTCGCCGGGCCGGCTCGACCCCCGGATCACCTCCGGGGGCTCCGGAACCCGACGGTACGACCGCTCGTTGATGGGCAGGCTGCCGAACGGCCCGCCGGCCACCTCTCCCATGGACCCGGGCCGGCGTTGCCGCTCGTTCGTCGGGAACTGGGTGCGAGGGATGTTGTCCGCGTCGCGCATGAACTGCCTCCGGTCGTACCTCTCGGATCACGCTTCCGGCCCGGACCATTCATCCGTTCCGGCCCCCGCACCGGGACGAAGGTAGGTCCACGGCGGCAGTCCCGCCAACAGGACGCGCACGATCAGTCACCACCAGTCACATATGTGACAGATGTCGGGCAGAAATCCCGACTGCGAGTGATCTCGCGGTCTGGACGATGCGCGCGATGCCCAGCGCCGCGCGGTAGGGGCGACACCGAACCGGCGGCTGGCCGCTACCCTTCCGGTCGGACGGTCGCACAGCGCCCGGCCGCCCGCTCGATCTCGCTCGGCGCCAGGGGTGGCGGCCGGGCGCCGCACCCCCGGGGGAACGAGATGACCCAACCGCCCAGCGGCGACCAGGCCGGCCCGCGCGCTCTTCCGTCGGCGCCCCCGGATTCCGCCGGTCAGCCCGAGACGCCGACCATCCCCGGACAGCCCGGCCCGACGGCCTCCGGCCAGTCCGATCCGGCGCCCTCCGTCCAGCCGATCTCCGGGCAACCCGACCCGACCGCCCCCTTGAGGGAGTCCGACGGGGCGACCGTCCAGGAGCATCCCGGCTCGCCGACCGCCGCCCAACCCGGCCCGGCTGCCCAGCCCGCACCTCCCGGCCCGGCCGCTCCTGCTGGCCCGGCCGCCGCTGAAGGCCCGTCCGCCCAGCCAGGCCAGCCCGCTCTTCCCGGGCAGCCCGCGCCGGGGGCGCTCCCCGCGCAGCCGGGCGTGCCGACCCAGCCCGGCCCGCCCGCTGGCGTCCCGCAGTCCGACGACCCGGCCGGCACGCCGCAGTCTCCCGGCGTCCCGGGTGCGATCCCGCCGCCCCCGCCCGGCTACCCGCCGTACCAGGGCCAGGGCACCGTCGAGCCGAAGAAGAAGCGCGGCCTGCTGATCGCCGCCATCGCGCTGGTCGTGATCATGGTGCTCTGCGTGGGCGGCGGCGTCGTGGCGTTCCTGACCCTGCGCAACGCCGAATCCGGCGAGGGCGCGAAGGAGCCGGCGGTCGCCGTCGACGAGTTCCTCACCGCCGTCTACAAGGACCGGGACGCGACAAAGGCCGCCAATCACGTCTGCGCCGCCTCGCGCGACGACAAGAAGATCGCGGCGAAGGTGGCCGAGGTGCAGAAGTACGCGTCCGAGTACCAGAACCCCCGGTTCAAGTGGACCACCCCGAAGGTCGACAACCAGACCGGCGACCGGGCCACCGTCTCCACCCGCATCACCATGACCACCGCCGACGAGAAGGTGGCCGACCAGGACCTGCGCTTCACTGTGGTGCAGAAGACGGGTTGGTGGGTCTGCGAGGTCGCCTGACCGGCAGGCCTGGATAGGCTCGACGGGTGCGTGCAGCTGAGCGGCCGTCCGACCCGGCCGGTACCGGATGGTCGGCCCGCCTCCACGTGGTGACCGGCAAGGGCGGCACCGGCAAGACCAGCGTGGCGGCAGCGCTGGCCCTGGCGCTGGCCGCCGGTGGCCGGCGCACCCTGCTGGTGGAGGTGGAGGGCCGGCAGGGCATCGCCCAGCTCTTCGGCATCGAACCGCTGCCGTACGAGGAGCGGCACCTCGCCGACACGCCGGACGGCGGTGAGGTGCGCGCGCTCGCGGTGGACGCCGAGGAGGCGTTGCTCGAGTACCTCGACATGTTCTACAAGCTGGGCGCGGCGGGCCGGGCCCTGCGCAAGCTCGGCGCCATCGACTTCGCCACGACCATCGCCCCGGGTCTGCGTGACGTGCTGCTCACCGGCAAGGTGAAGGAGGCCACCACCCGGACCTCGGGGCAGCGGCGCGCGTACGACGCGGTGGTGCTGGACGCGCCGCCCACCGGTCGGATCGGCCGCTTCCTCAACGTCACGGCCGAGACGGCGCGGCTCGCCAAGGTCGGCCCGATCAAGACCCAGAGCGAGGGGGTGTCCGCGCTGTTGCGCTCCCCGATGACCGCCGTGCACGTGGTCACGCTGCTGGAGGAGATGCCGGTGCAGGAGACGGTGGACGCCATCGCCGACCTGACCTCGCTCGGCTTCGGCATCGGGAAGGTGATCGTCAACGGCGCCCGACCTCCGCTGCCGGCCGGCCCGGCGGTCACCGCCGCGGAACTCCGGCGCGGCCTGGTCGCCGCCGGGCTGCCGGCCGATCAGGACATCGTGGCCGGGTTGCACGACGAGGCGCGAGACCAGCTCATCCGGCGCGAACTGGAGGATTCGCTCCGCGCCGACCTGGTGGAGTTGGGGCTGCCGATGGTCGAGCTGCCGTTGCTGCCCGACGGGGTGGACCGGGCGGCCCTCACGACCCTGGCCCGCGCCCTCGTCAGCGCCGATTGACTCACACCTGAGCTCGGCACGGGCGCACGGACCGACGCGGCCCGATACGCTCGATTGGTGCCTTCCGAAGACGCGGCGCCGCAGCTGGACGTCGACCAGATCCTCGCCGACCCGGGCGTGCGGATCGTCGTGTGCTGCGGGGCCGGCGGGGTGGGTAAGACGACCACGGCCGCGGCGCTGGCGCTGCGGGCCGCCGAGCACCATGGCCGGCGCACGGTGGTGCTCACCATCGACCCGGCCCGCCGGCTGGCTCAGTCACTGGGCCTGACCGAGCTGGACAACACCCCCCGTCAGGTCAAGGGCATCGACGTCGAGGCCAGCGGCGGTGAGCTGCACGCCATGATGCTGGACATGAAGCGCACCTTCGACGACGTGGTGCTCCAGCACACCGACCCGGCGAAGGCCGCGGAGATCTTCGCGAACCCGTTCTACCAGGCGATGAGCTCGACGTTCGCCGGCACGCAGGAATACATGGCGATGGAGAAGCTGGGCCAGCTGCACGCCCGGGGCGAGTGGGACCTGATCGTGGTGGACACTCCGCCGTCCCGCTCGGCGCTGGATTTCCTGGACGCGCCGGCCCGACTGTCCCGCTTCCTCGACGGCCGGATGCTGCGTCTGCTGCTGGCACCGGCGCGCAGCGGCGGACGGAGCATGTTCAACCTGGTCACGGCCTCGTTCGGGATGTTCTCGAAGGTGGTGCAGAAGGTGCTCGGCGCGCAGCTGCTCACCGACCTGTCCGGCTTCGTGGCCGCGCTCGACTCGATGTTCGGGGGTTTCCGGCAGCGGGCCGAGCAGACGTACCGCATCCTGCAGGCGCGGGAGACGGCCTTCGTGCTGGTCGCGGCACCGGAGCCGGACGCGGTCCGGGAGGCCGCCTACTTCGCGGGCCGGCTGCGGGAGGAGAAGATGCCGCTGGCCGGCCTGGTGCTCAACCGGGTGCACCGACCGGCGGTCCCGGAGCTGGACGCCGAGCAGAGTCGGGCCGCCGCGGAGCGGCTGGCCGAGCTGGGTGGGCACGAGGCCACCGCCGACGTGCTGCGGTCGCACGCCGCGCTGGCCCGTCAGGCGGTACGCGAGCAGCAGGTCGCCGCGCGGTTCACCGAGGCGTTCCCGGCGGTGCCGGCGGTGTCGGTGACGGCGCAGCCCGCCGACGTGCACGACGTCGACGGGCTGCGGACGATCGGCGCGGCGATCGGCCGGTCGTGACCGGCGTCAGGTGGCCGCGCTGACGAGGATCTTGTCCTTGCCAGCCTTGTCCTTGCTGTTCTTCTTCATCGCTGCCTCGAACATCTTGCGCCAGCTCGTCACCTGTGGGTGACGACGCAGCAACGCCCGGCGTTCGCGTTCGGTCATACCGCCCCACACACCGAACTCGATCCGGTTGTCCAGCGCGTCGGCCAGGCACTCGTACCGAACTGGGCAGCTCCGGCAGATCCGCTTCGCCACGTTCTGTTCGGCGCCCTGTACGAACAACGCGTCCGGGTCCCCGTTCTGACACGCCGCCAGCGACGGCCAGTCAGTGATCATGCCCATGTGTACACGTCCCCCCTTGCAGTACCTACCGACCTCGTTGCACGGCAGCCGGCAATTCCCCCCGGTCGCCCGGCCGCCTTCCCCAAGGCGGTGCGGACGACATGTGGCGCTGTCGCCGCCATCATCATGCTCTGTAGTCGGCTGATTACGCAACGTTGTCGGCGAAATCCATCATTCCGGACACACCCGGCTTCCCGGGCTCTCGACCGCCGGTTACCCCGCCGAGGTCGGCGAAAACGCTGCGGAGCCTCCGCCGAACGGTGGAGACTCGCGCCAGGTCACACGCAACCTCGCACGGGGGGTCATGCGTTTAGCACAACGAGGGCAGCGCACGCAGGAAATGGGGAAAGAACGCCCCAGCGCCCCTCGTTCCCTACTCGCGTACCATGCCGAGGTGACCTGGATGCGGAAACGTGACCACAATGTGCTGACCAACGCCGCATCGCTGCTCATATGTGGCCTGTTGGCTGGCGTGGTGGTCGCTGCGGCGGCCTTCCCCGCGGTGGCGATGTCCGGCCTGGCCGCCAAGGCCGGCGCAGAGACATTCGGCAACCTGCCGACGGAGCTGACGGTGGCCCGCGCGCCACAGATCAGCTACCTGCTGGCGTCGGACGGCAAGACGCCGCTAGCGACGATGTACGACGAGAACCGTCGCGACGTGAAGCTCGCCGACATCTCGCCGTACATGGTCAAGGCCATCATCGCGGCCGAGGACCACGACTTCTACAAGCACAACGGCGTCGACATCAACGGTGTCGCCCGCGCGTTCGTCAACAACCAGAGCGAGGGCTCCGGGCGCCAGGGCGCCTCGACGCTGACCATGCAGTACGTCCGGCTGGCCATCGCCTACTCGGCCACCCACCCGGCCGACGTGGTTGCCGCGACCGAGGACACCAGCGCCCGCAAGCTCCGCGAGATGCGGCTGGCCCTGCAGGTCGACAAGGAGTTCTCCAAGGACGAGATCCTCACCCGCTACCTGAACCTCGCCGCGTTCGGCAACGGCGCGTACGGCATCTACGCCGCCAGCCAGGTCTACTTCGGCAAGCCGCCGAGCAAGCTCAAGATCGAGGAAGCGGCGATGCTGGCCGGCATGGTCAAGGCGCCCACGACGAACGACCCGACCACCGAGTCGGGCTACCCGGCCGCGCTGGAACGACGTGACTACGTCATCCAGAACATGGTCGAGATCAAGGCCATCACCCAGCAGGAGGCGGACGCCGCCAAGGCGATCAAGCTGGTGGTCAAGGACAAGCGCACCCCGAACGGCTGCGTCGCCACCAACGTCAACAGCTGGGGCTTCTTCTGCGACTACTTCTACCGCTGGTGGATGCAGCAGGAGACGTTCGGTTCGACCTCGTACGACCGTGAGCGGCGCCTGAAGAGCGGCGGCTACACCGTCGTGACGTCGATCGACAAGCAGGCGCAGATGGGCGCGGACGCGGCGGTTCGCCGGTCCAAGAAGGAGACCAGCAAGGAAGCCGCGATGGTCGCCGTGGTGGAGCCGGGCACCGGCCGGGTGCGGGCGCTGGCGGTCAACCGGCAGTTCAAGCTGGACGACCCGAAGAACCCGAAGAACAAGATCTCCAGCGATCCGGCGAAGAGCAAGCGGGGCATCAGGGGCAACTACCCGGCGACGGTGAACCCGCTACTCACCGGCGGCGACGGCATCGCCGGCTACCAGGCCGGCTCGACGTTCAAGATCTTCACCATCGTCGCCGCGCTGGAGAAGGGCATCCCGCTCAGCTACTCGATGAACGCGCCGCAGCAGTTCAAGTCGGAATACATCATCGACAGCAGCAGCCCGGCGGCCTGCCCCGGCACCCACTTCTACTGCCCGACCAACTCGGGCAAGAAGGCCGGTGGCGTGCAGAACATGTGGTCCGCGTTCGCCCAGTCGATCAACACCTACTTCGTGCCGCTGCAGCAGCAGGTCGGCGCGGAGAACGTGGTCGACGTCGCCAAGCGGGCCGGCATCCAGTTCCGGGCCAGCAACGACGCCAAGTTCGCCGCCACCAAGGACGCGGCCCACCAGTGGGGCGCCTTCACCCTGGGCGTCTCCGCCACCACGCCGCTGGACCTGGCCAACGCGTACGCGACCCTCGCGGCGGACGGCAAGTACTGCGAGCCGATCCCGGTGCAGGAGATCCGCGACCCGGAGGGCAAGAAGCTCGACATCGCCAACCCGCGCTGCGAGAAGCGGTTCAGCACCGACGTGGCCCGCGCCGCCGTGGACGCCGCCCGCTGCCCGGTCGGCGACAACTCCAAGACCAGCAAGTGCGGCAGCAGCCGTACCGCCGCTGTGGTGCGGGGCATCGTCGACGCACCGGTGGCCGGCAAGTCCGGCACCACCGACTCGGAGAAGACCGCCGCCCTGGTCGCGATGACCAAGCAGTACGCGGTGGCCGGCATCATGGCCGACCCGGACTGGGCGCAGACCAACGTCGAGATGAAGCACGCCGAGAAGGACGGCATCAACCCGCCGGTGTACGAGACGCTGCGGGACGCCATGAAGGGCAAGCCGCGCATCCAGTTCGAAGCCCCGGGGCAGAAGATCTCCGAAGGTGACCAGCGCAGCATCCCCGACGTGAAGTGCCAGCCGGTGGACACCGCGAAGTCCCGGATCAAGGGCGCGGGCTTCGAGCCGATCGTCTCCGAGACGAAGGTGGCGTCCACCTGCCCGGCGGGCACCGCCGCCGGCACCAGCCCGGACGGGCGCACCATCAAGAACGGCATCGTCACCATCCAGGTCAGCACCGGCGCCGGCGGCACTCCACCGGACGGCAACAAGCCGGCGCCGCCCGGTGGCACGCCCGGTCGACCCGGCGGCCGCCCGAACGGCTGAGCCGACGAGCAGGACACACGAACGGGCGGGCACCCACTGCGGGTGCCCGCCCGTTTTCGTCGGTCCGAACCGGCGGATCAGAGGCCGAGCTGTCGGCGTACCTCGGCGGCGACCCGACCGCCCTCGGCCTGGCCGGCCACCGCGGCCTGGGCCGCCTTCATGGCCGGGCCCATCTGGGCCTTGCCGGTGAAGCCGCCCGCGGCGAGCGCCCCCGCGACCAGCTCCGTCAGCTCGGCGTCGGAGAGCTGACTGGGCAGGTAGCGGTCCAGCACCTCACCCTCGGCGGTCTCCTTCGCGGCCTGCTCGGCGCGGCCCGCGTCGGCGAACGCGGTGGCCGCCTCCCGGCGCTTCTTGGCCTCCTTGGTCAACACCGCGAGCACCTCGTCGTCGGTGAGCTCGCGCTTGGCCTTGCCTGCGACCTCGGCATTGCCGACGGCGGCCAGGGCCATCCGCAGCGTGGAGGTGGTCAGCTCGTCGCGCGCCTTGAGCGCGGAACGCATGTCGGCGGTGAGGCGGTCCTTCAGCGTGCTCATGGACGGTCAAACTACCCTGAACGCCATGCGAAAGCGCACACTATTCCGCCTCGCCGCCGGAACCGCCGCGGTCGGCGCGACCACACTCGCGTACGCGTCGCTCGTCGAGCGCAACATGTTCACCCTCCGGCGGTACGACGTGCCGATGCTGCCGGCCGACGCGGAGCCGCTGCGCGTGCTGCACCTGTCGGACCTGCACATGATGCCCGACCAGGCGCGCAAGCAGCGCTGGGTGGCGTCACTGGCCGCCCTCGACCCGGATTTGGTCGTGGTGACCGGCGACAACATGGCGCACCCGGGCGCGGTGCCGGGCGTGCTGCGGGCGCTGCAACCGCTGCTGGACTACCCGGGCGCGTTCGTGTTCGGCTCCAACGACTACACCGGGCCGGTGCTGAAGAACCCGTTCACCTACTTCCTGCCCGACCGGGAGTACACCGAGGGCGTCGACCTGCCGTACGAGGAGCTGCGCCAGGTGTTCACCGGCGCCGGCTGGGCGGACCTCAACAACGCCCGGACCACGCTCAAGGCCGGCGGCCGGCAGCTCGACCTGGTCGGCGTGGACGACCCCCACATCGACCGGGACGACTACCCGGCGGTGGCCGGCGCGGTCTCGTCCTCGGCCGACCTGTCCATCGCGCTGACCCACTCCCCCGAGCCGCGGGTGCTCGACCAGATGGCCGCCGACGGCTTCGGCCTGCTGCTGGCCGGGCACACCCACGGTGGACAGGTCTGCGTCCCGGGGTACGGGGCGCTGGTGACCAACTGCGGCCTGCCCCGCTCGATGGCACAAGGGCTGCACCGGTGGCCGGGGTCGGACTCCTGGCTGCACGTCTCCGCCGGCCTCGGCACCCACCCGACCGCACCGATCCGCTTCGCCTGCCCTCCGGAGGCGAGCATCCTGACCCTCATCCCCCGCTGACCCTCAGGCCGGCCCGCTGCGTCGCCCAGCCTCTGCCCCGCCCTGTCCCGCCCCAAGATCCGCGCAAGATCGGGGATGTGGCTGCCTCACCGTGCCGGGAGGCAGCAACATCGCGGAAGTTGTGCGGATCTTGGCGGCTCCGGGCGCGGTTCCGCCGGGCCGGGCGGCGGGGTACCGAGTTTGACCATCGGAGCGGGTGGGCTACTATTTGTCGGCACGCCTCGGGGTGTGGCGCAGCTTGGTAGCGCGCTTCGTTCGGGACGAAGAGGTCGTCGGTTCGAATCCGGCCACCCCGACCAGAGGTAAGTACAGGTCAAGGCCCCTCCACCGAGGGGTCTTGATTCGTTTGTAGGGCTCACCGCTCCTCCTGAGGCAGCGAGAAGGCAGCGAACGACGCGAGCACCCTGCGATCCCGGTCACGCGTCGAGTGCGTGTAGCGGTCCAAGGTCGTTGACGTTTGCTCGTGCCCCATCACCTTCGCTACGTCGTTGATCGGAACGCCGTCGGACACGAGCCAGGTCGCGTACGAGTGCCGCAGATCGTGGAACCGGAGCGCGAACGGCAGCCCTGCCCGTTGCAGCGAGGGCTTCCAGATTCGCGCTCGGAAGGTGCCACGCTTCAGTGGTTCACCGGTCCGGGCGACGAAGATCAGACCCTCGGCGCCGGTTTCGAAGGACTGCCGGTGGTCGGTCAGCGCCTGGACGACGAACGGAGGCAGCGGCACGGTTCGCCGGCCAGCTCGTGACTTCGGGTACGGCTTGAGCGTGACGTGCCCTGACACCTCCTCCGCGACCCGGACCACCCGGAGGATGCCAGCGGCCAGGTCGACAGCGTCCCAGCGGAGTCCCGCGCACTCGCCCCAGCGCAGTCCGGTGCCGGCGGCGACGGCGACTAGGGCGCGATACCGGTCCGGGACGACGGGGAGGAGCCGGTCGAACAGATCCGCGCGGGAGATGACCAACTCGTCGGTGTCCATGCGTCGCCGCGGTGGAAGCCGCACGCCCTCGCAGGGGTTGAAGCCGATGAGCCGGTCCCGAACCGCGGACCGGAGCACCCCTGACGTGAGCCGATAGCACTCGCGGACCGTAGCCGGCGACAGCCGCTCCCCCAGCTTGGTTACCCACTCCTGCACAGCCGAGTGTTCAATCTTCGCCAGCGGCACCGGACCCCACCTCGGCACGACATGGTTTCGCATGATCGAGGCGTCCCGGGCGGCGGTCGCCTTCTCGTCGTTGCGGTTGCTCAACCAGCGTTGCGCGTAGTCGGCGAAGCGGAGCCGGCCGGCGTCGGGAGCGACGTACGTTCCGCGGTTCAGCGCCGACTCGACCTCGGCCAGGAAGGCATTGGCCTCCTTCTTGGTGCGGAACGTCTTTGACCGCTGCTGGCCGGCTGGATCACGCCAGCACGCCCGGTGACGCCCAACGGGAGTCTTGCGAACGAAGCCCATCAGGCCCACCCCTCCGATGCTCGGTTGTCCTGCTCGTTGGCCTCGTTGAGCCAATCGTGGAATCGCTTCTTGGGGATGACCCAGCGCCCGCCGAGCTTGCGGGCGGGTATCTCTCCCTCGCGGACCAGGGCGTAGGTGCTGCCCAGGGAGAGCGAGAGCAAGCGGGCGACCTCCCGGACGGAGTAGACGGCGCGGGTGTCACTAGTGCGCAGGATCCGACCGGGCAGATCCGGACGGGCGGCGGTGGGGATGGTGGCGTGTTCCATTGCTCCTCCGGTCAGGACGTGGGGTGGTCGACGGTGGTCGGGGCGGCGGTGGCAGCTCGGTCTCTCGCGGCCAGGAGCGCGGCCTTCCACTGCGCCCGTTGAGACAGGGCGCGCAGGAGCCGGTGTTGTAGGGGTGGCATGTCGGGGTCGTCGGGGCGGGCCATTTCCCAGGCGTAGGCGGCGGGTTGGTCCGGGCCGGCGGGGTCGGAGTCGTCGGCGCCGGTGGTGATGCCGAGGAGGTTGCGGACCCAGGCGCGGGCGTCGGCGCGGTGGTCGGCGAGGGTTTTCCCGGACCAGTCGCGGGAGACGAGGATGCGTCGTCCACCGATGCCGAGGGTGGCTCGCTGGTGGACCTTGCCTTTGCAGCGTCCCGCTTGTAGCCGCTCGTGTGCCTTCTTGGGTTGGATGCCGTAGAGCAGCCAGTTGGCGCACCGCTCGTTGCACGGCGTGATGCGGAGTTGGTGCCAGAGCCGGTCGAGGTGGTCCCGCTGTCGGTCGGTGTCGGTCTTGTGGCAGTCGGCGGCGCTCTTGGTGATGTACTTCGTGATGTAGCCGATGGTCCGGTCAGCGTGCACGGTGCCGGGGGTGACGCCCTCGGCGTGGACTTGCTGGCCGAAGCGAACGACGTGCGCCGGTTCGGCGGCGGGGTCGGAGTCGACCAGGTCCAGCGCGTCCCGCCATGAGGGCAGTGGCTCTGCGGTGTCGGGGTCGACCCACTCTCCGCAGTCGTTGTTCCACACCGGGGGCCGGTCGAGGGAGTACACGAGGTCGTCAGCCGGCGGCCACCACACCTGGTGATAGGTGGCGGCGGCGACCTGCCGCAGCATCGCGCGGGGAATGGTGCCGCGGATGGCGAAGTGGCCGTGTGGCGCCAAGCGGCGTTGCGGCTCGACGCACCCGGCGTACTGGACGTTCCAGCCCACGCACCGACGCAGGTTCTGCCAGAACCGGTCGAGAAGCCGGGCGAAGTGCACCGCATCCCAGGCAGCGCGCCGGTAGTCGTAGCTGTCCGGGTCGACAGGTGTCCCATCGGGCCGAACGCGGCCGTAGCTGTCGAGGGTGAGCGACAGCCACATCGACGGGCGATGTTCGGTGCCATCCGGGGCGGTGTAGACCTTGCCCAGAGTGCGGCGTTCCACCTTCTTGCGGGGCAGGTCCGGAGCATCTTGGCGGCGGCGAGTGGAGCGCTTGCGGCGCCCGCCAAGGTTGATGCCCAGACCGAAGCCGTCGGCATCATCGTGAGCTGGAGCGACCTGCCCGCGCAGCCCTTCCGCGGCGATGGCTGCTTCGACTTCGGCGATGGCGTGATCGATACCGGGTACCTGGTCAAACTGCGAGGCACGTTGAGCTTCGTCGCGGGCGAACTCCAGGTGCGCGCGCAGCAGGATCAGCTCCCGCTGGGCGTCGGTGGCCGGGTTGGGGGCGGGTGCGGGTTCGTCGGTGCGGTGCCAGCCTTCCCGGATCTGGGTCTGGCGTAGCCGGCGGGCGCGTTTGGCGCACGGCTCGCACTTGTCTTCCCGGGTGGAGCCGCAGGGCAGGTCGATGACTTCGGTTTGGCCGGTGTGCAGGTCGGTGCGGCGCAGGGTGACCGGGCGCAGGCACACGCCGTACTCAGCGGCCATCTCCTTGAGTACCTGGCGCGACATGGGCAGAGCGAGGCGGGCAGCGCGGGACCCGCTCGCCGGCGGAACGGGCGCCGGGGCGGGTGCGGGTTCGGTGGTGGCGTCGGGGGCGAGGCCGGGCAGGGTCGGGGCGGTCAACGGGTCACCTCCGGGAGGTCGAACAGGGCGGGTTGGCTATCACCGATTGGGGTAGTGCGGGTCGGGCCGGCGGTGCTGGCCCAGCGGTGGGCGGCAGCGGTGTGCCGGGCGCAGGTGGTTTCGGCGCGGTAGTGGCCGGTGCCGGGTTGGCCGGCTTCGATCAGGGCGGTGGCTGGCCCACCGCAGCGGGCGCAGTAGGTGGGCCAGCCGGTAGCCATGGCGGTCAGTGGCCGCAGCCGGGGCAGTGCAGACCGGGGCAGCAGCGACCCGAGCGGCGCAGTAGCAGGGCAATGACGATCAGGACCAGGACGCCGCCCGCGATAGCGGGGAACGCGGCCCGGACCGCCTGGACGAGCTGCATGGCGAGGTAGCCGACAGCGGCGAGGGCGCCCACGGTCGGGACGGCGATCGCGGCGGCGACGCGACCGCGGTTGACCCTGCGCCGGGCCGAGGCGGGCGTAGGTCGGGCGGTGTCGAGGAACCGCACCGTGACCGTCACCCGGGAGCCGCCTGGGATCAGTTGCGGCTCGCTCATGGAGAGCAGCCGGTTGGAGTCGCGGACCAGGGCGACGGTCGCGGCGACTTCGGCGGGGGTGCCGACGATCCGGCGGGCGACGATCGTAGGGCGGCGGGTTTGGACGCGGGCGAGCTGGGTGCGGGTCATCGGGTCACCTCCGAGGTGAAGACGTGGCCGTTGCGGGGCGACTGGACGACGGACGACACCAGCGCGGGACGCACCACCGATGCCGGTGCGGACGTCGGCGCGGTCGGCACCACGGCGGGAGCCGGGTCGGTGGGCACGGTGACCGGAGCGAGGTCGACGGGCTGTTGCACTGGGACCGGCGTGGGCGGGGTCGGAGTCGGCGCGGGCTGAGCCGGCGTGCCGTTGAGGACGAGTTTGGACAGGGCGAGGAACGCCAGCGCTGGGACCGAGGACAGCAGCCGCGACGAGAAGCTGTCGTTGGCGACGGCGATCTGCGCGGCCAGGGACAGCGCCACGGCGGCGATCAGGATCGCCAGCGGGTAAAGCACGGAGGCTTCCGAGTCGTGGCGGCGGCGTCGGCGAATGACCAGCAGCGCGGCGGCCGGGGTCAGCTCCGAGATGACGGCGTTGGACCAGCCGAACCAGTCCCCGGTGCCGGCGGGAGCGTGGAGCATCGTCCAGTCCTTGACGTGGGTGAACGACGCGGCGCCTGCCATTCCGCCCACGGCCAGAAGGATGAGGACCAAGGCGATGGCTTCCAGCCGCTCTGGGTTCAGGAGGCGGCGCATTCGGTCACCTCCGACTCGGGCACGGTTGGCGGGGTGGGGCGGAGCCAGGCGAGCAGGTTGCGGATGTAGATGGCGCCGTACGCGAAGCAGGAGACGAGGAAGCCCCACTGCTCGGTCGTGATGGAGTAGGCCAGCCACAGGACCTGCGCGGCGAGGCCGACAGCCCAGCCGGTCCAGGAGCGCTTACCGGCGAGGTAGAGGCCGGTGACGCCGACGGCCATCAGGAGCCAGGACCACAGCTGCGGGTTCATGCGGCCCACCCCCAGGCTTCGGCGTCGTCGGCGGCGATCTCGGCGTGCCGGGCGAGCGCGGCGGCAAGGATCGCGTCGGCGTGGGTGTCGGGGGCGCAGTAGGGGCACTGCTGGTCGGGGTCGGTGTGGGCAAGGTCGAGGCAGGTCCGGCGGATGGGCCGACGGTTGAGTCGACGAGTACGCATCACGCAAGCTCCAGACAGGGCAGGGTCAGCGGTGGGTGGGGGTGATGTGCACGCGGATCCACTCCGGCGGCTCACCGGTCGAGGCCACGGCTTCCGACAGGCAGCGCCACAGCGCCCACGCCTCAGCCGGAGTCAGGTACATGCGGCGCCGGCCGGAGCCAACCGCGACGTACAGGTCGGCGTCGGGGGTGACCCGGACCGTGACCGGCACCGTGGCCTTGTCGAAGTGCGGGGCGCGCAGCCGGTAGAAGCGACGCTGCTGCTCGGTCTGCTCGTCGGGTTCGTCGGCGTAAGGCATCCGCACCGGAACGTCCTCGGGTAGCTCGGTGGTCATTGGGGGTCACCGCCGTTCGGGGTGGTGTTGAGGTCCAGGGCGTTGAGAAGCGACGGCGGCAGCAGCGGCGCGGCCTGCCGCGGTGGGGTCGGCCGGTAGGTATGCCGCCCGTTGCCGTTGGAGCGGGCCGGCTTCACCGAGGCCGGGGACTCGACCGGCTCCGGCGTCATCTCGGGCGGGGCGGGGAACGTCGCGGCCATGTCCCGGATCACGTCATCCGCGATGAAGGAGAACCGGACGCGGGCGGGTTCGGGCTGGCCGTCCAGCAGCACGTAGGCCACGCCCTTGGCTGACAGCGGAATCTGATCCGCAAGCGCTCCCCGGTCACGGGCGCCGTCACCGAGCAGGAGGTCGACGTGGCCCCGTTCGGTAAGGCCGAGGGCGATGCGGGTCGGGAACAGATCCCGGACCGAGACGACCTCCTTGCGGGGGTCTTGGGTCGCGGCGACGACCAAGACGCCGAGCCCGGCACCCTGCGACAGCAGCAGCCCCAGCGACTGGGCGATCCGGTTACGGATGTCGCTGTCGGACAGGTACGCGAGCAGGGCGGCGATCTCGTCAATGACGATGACGATCAGCGGCTCATCAACGGTCGGCGTGTGCACCCGAACCTTGCCCCGCAGCAGCCGTTGCCGGGCACGCATCCGGGTCACGGCGTCATCGAGCATGTCCGCCATGCGCGACCAGTCGTCATCGACGTAGCGGGAGAACAACGGCCGACCGATGGACAGCTCCATGCCGCCCTTCGGGTCGATCGCCCACACCCGCACCAGCCCCGACCGGATGCCGGCGGCGAGAGCCCGCAGCAGGGACCAGATGACCGAGCCCTTGCCCATCCGGGTCGCCCCGCCGATCAGGACATGCGTCGCCAGCAGTCGCAGGCAGTACACGGCCAGGTCTTCGCGCAGCCCGAGCGGTAGAGCGGTGAAGTCGGGGCGGGCCGGCACGGGCAGCGGCGCCACGATGCGGGTCAGCGGGTCGCGGCGGATGAACACCAACCACACATGCCGCGGCCGGTCCCGGAACCGGATCGCGTCGACCCGGCGCAGCAGCCACGCCAACCGACCAGAGCGCACCGGGGGTGCCTGCCGTCGGCCGGAGAACACGCGGCAGTGCCGGGTACCGAACGAGTACGCCAGATCTCGGGCAGCCTTGTGGTAGACCTCCGGGTTCTGCCCCCGCGGCATCCGCAGCACCACTTCATCCGTGGCGTAGGAGCAGCGCACCGAGAGCAGGTCAGGGACCTTCTCGCCACCGTCGTACTTCTTCACCAGCCCGCACAGCGTCATCGCCTCGTGCCACTGACGCCGGTAGACCCACAGCTGCCGCCACACAGTGACCGCACGCAGGACAACCAGGCGGTGGAAGGAATCCCGACCGCGCCAGAACCACAGGCCAGCGCCAGCGGCGAAGACGAGCAGGACCAGGAGGTGAGGCCACCAGCCGCGCGACTGGTAGACGTTGACGGCGACTATGACCAGGGTGACGGCCGGCCAGGCCCGCCAGTGCCGCAGCGCCCAGACAGCGAAGCGCACCACCGCCACCGCGAGGCGGACCAGGAGGAACGCGATCGTGACCGTCCAAACCAGCGGCCACGGGGTAGCCACCTGGAGGCGGCGGAAGTTGACCAGCGGAGCGCGCATCACGCCACCGCCTTACGGGAGCTGTGCTGCTCGGTCCACGCCTCCGCGCAGGTCTTGTGCACCGGCTTGCCCGCAGGGCTGCGGCAGATCGCCGGCTTCCCGCAGATCACACACGGGACCGGCTCGCCGGCACTACCGCCGCGACTCCAGTCCAAGGAAATTGGCATGATGAACCTGCCCTTCCAGGCCGAGAGGGTTGAGAGGGCAGCGGGGCGGTCAGGCCGTAGGAAGCGGACCGCCCCGCGCCAAAACAGCTGGTGTGCTCAGTAGCCGTGCCGGCGAAGCGCGTCGTAGGCGGCAGTCAGCTCCGCCTTGGTGCACCCGTCCTTCGCGGCGTCGAACGCGTTCTTAGCCTTGTCGAACCCGGGACCGTCAATGTCCCGATCGGCCGCATCGGTCTCGTCCATGCCGAGCTTGATCAGTCGCATGACCTTGTCCCTGCGTACCGGCTCCGGCTCGGCACCCTTCCTGCCGAACATCAGGCAGCCTTGCCGCGCGACTCGGCCAGGGTCTTCGGCGCCGTCAACGCGGTCGCCCGGTAGGAGTAGGCCAGCCGGCCGTTGCTCCCGACGTACGGCGTCACCATCAGGTTCTCGAACTCCACCGGCTGGAACGGACCCACCGGCGGCACCGGCTGCACATCCGCCAGAACCTTGATCGACACCTCACGCGAGCGGGCACCCAACTCCGGGTCCATGTCCATCACCCGGCACTGCCACACCCGCTGCCCCGTCAGCTTGTCCTTACTCGGCGTCCGCGCCCGGGTCTTCTCGTCGAAGTCCTGCGCCTCCGCGATCGAGTCCGGCACCAACACACAACCGTGCGGAAAGACCGCCTCGAACGGAACCGAGAACCGAGTACCACCGCGAAGAGCCATTGTGTTCCTCCTCAGCGCCAACGGCGCTCACCGCTCAGCCGGTCGATCCGACCGAGCACCCATTCGCCAGACTGACCGCCCTGGCTAGCCAAGTAGCTGGAGTCGAGACTAAGGGGGCTTGGCTAGCCAGGTCAATAGATCAGGGGGATACTTTCCTGGCTTGGCTAGTCAGAAGTAGGCTTAGGGGGTGACAGAGAACCTGGACTACCTCGGGGAACTTGACCCCGATGACCCGAAGCAGGCGTCACAGCAGATCGCGAACAAGCTTCGGGCTGCGATCCTCACGCGCCGACTGGCGCCGGGCGACAAGCTGCCGTCGCAACCTGATCTAGCCGCCCGGTATGGCGTGGCACGCGAGACCGTCAAGCGAGCCCTCGAAGCGCTCCGCTCGGAGCGGCTCATCGTGACCAGGCAAGGAAGCGGCGCATTTGTCCGAGCCCAGACACAGCGTGCGGTTGAACTCCGGCCTCATATCGAGGCAGCATTCGAGCGGTCTCATGTAACGGTCGATTTTGCAGGCTTTTCGGGCGAGACGCTCCGGGACGCTCTCGCTGAAGTGCTGGACAAGGTCCGGGTAGGCCGACTCGCGCCAGAGACCATCGCCATCCGAGTCTTGGTCTCCGACATGTCGGCGCCAGTAGCGCTGCCCTCCAGGGCGGAGACCCAAGCAGATGACCCGGCGGTGCGGGAGCGCGCTGACCGCATCACCCGCCGGGCGGTGGACGGGATCATCGACCAGGTGTCTGAACTCGCGGACCTCGGTTTGGTCCGCTCAACAGCCGTTGAGGTCCGAATGCACCGCGGCTCCCCGCAGTTCAAGCTTTACCTGCTGAACGGCGAGGAAGTGTTTTTTGGCTTCTACCCAGCGGTGGAGCGCACCGTGGCTATCAAGGGCGAGCCCATGGCGATCTACGACCTGATGGGCAAGGACGTTCCCCTCTTCCACTACGCCGTCACCGACGACGACGCCTCGCACGGTACGCAGTTCGTGGAGGCTTCCCAGCAATGGTTTGACTCCTTGTGGTCGACCATTGCCTACAGGTACGAAGGGTGAATGCGGCGCTTGAGCAGCTATGCCGCGAAGCCCGCGCGCTGCTGCTCGACTTCGACGGACCGGTGTGCAGCATTTTCGCAGGCTATCCGGCCCCGATGGTCGCCCAGAAACTAGTGCAGCTACTTATGGCGCGGGGCGCCGAGTTCGCCCGTAACCTGGACGGCCAATCCGATCCACTCGAAGTCCTCCGGCGGACAGCCGTCGAGGGCGACCATGGCCTTACGAGGACCGTAGAGGATCGGCTGATTGCGGCCGAAGTTCAGGCCGTAAGGACAGCCGAACCAACGCCGTACGGCCGTGAGACGATGGTTGCGGCGCGGCAGTTAGGATTGCAAATCGCGGTAGTGAGTAACAACTCCGCTCAGGCGGTAGAAAGGTACCTGAAGAGTAATCGACTGAGCGCCCATGTCGCTAGGACGGTAGGGCGTGCCTACGCCAATCCGTCCCGCATGAAGCCGAACCCGGCACCGATCTTAGAGGCGGCGTCATCGGTGGGAATTTCTCCGGCGCTCTGCATATTGGTCGGAGACTCGCTGGCGGACATCGAGGGAGCGAAGGCTGCGGGAGTCCGGGTGATCGGGTACGCAAATAGGCCGCAGAAAGAGGAACTCTTCCGAGCGGCGGGCGCTGACGCGCTGGTCACGTCAATGCGTGCAGTTGCAGAAGCGTTTATGTATTGGGAGCGCCCGGGATAGTTCAGTGGACTTCGAGTGAAATCGGCGGCGCTAGAAGTGCAAATGAGGGCGGTTCCCTCTTGGGAGCCGCCCTCATAGTTACTGAGCGTCCGCAGAGTCTCTCGCCGTCGGAGCGCCACGCTTCTTCTGCCAAGCGGTTTGCGGAGTTTCCTTACCTTGGTGAAGTAGCCCTATGGTAATGGGTTCCAACCCGATGCGCATCGACAGCGAGTGCAATCCCTCACGTATGAATGGCATCACGACAAAGAAGGCGACTTGGTCGATAAACTTCCGCATCAGTGCTCGATTAGGTTTTTCGCCCTCGCTCAGCGAGAAATTTGCAATTATGTTGACCTGGATCGAGGCAACTTGATCTTCGCCGCTTGGCGAGGCAAGGGGTGCATCAACGTTGAAACGAGTTTCGAATCCGTCACCGCGAAGGCGCCATGCGCTTTCAACTCTAACTTCCAACTCGCCGACTTCTACGGCACTATCGGTCAACAGTTCTGCGTGCCACTTAGCCACCCGCACGTCCAGCAGGTCTGCGCGGGAGACTAAGTCTCTGAGAGCCGGCTCGGAATCTGCGGTGGACGGGGGAGCCTCGTGGACGACCTCAGACTCAGAGGCGTTGCTCACGTTAATTCCTCAACTTGCTCTAGCCCAGGTGTTACCTCAATGTAGGAGGCGGCATGCTGGTGCCAGTACCTAGCCACCCAGGATGACGAGTCTTCGCTCATGTCGA
Organism: Micromonospora sp. NPDC047557; assembly: GCF_043205095.1. Lineage (NCBI taxonomy): Bacteria > Bacillati > Actinomycetota > Actinomycetes > Micromonosporales > Micromonosporaceae > Micromonospora > Micromonospora sp. NPDC047557. The sequence goes on from NZ_JBIDDK010000011.1 coordinate 150,574, forward strand.
TCGCCCAATTCATATGCCCCTTCGCTCGCGAGGAAAGAATCTCCTCGGTGAGCTGCGCTAGGAGGACATGATAGTGTTCCGCTCGTTCTACCGGCGGGCGGATTCGACCCTGGTACGAATTGGCGGCTTCCCATTCATGGTCGATCGGTTGCTTGACCTTCAACAAGTGAGCGTTCAGCTCGGCGATCTGCTCTGCCGACAAGTGATGCTCATCTTCGCCGATGTGGTAGTTCTCCTGCATCCAGGAGTTGACACTTGACCACTGCCAGATCTTTGACTTGCCATTTCCAATTGTCCCGATGGGGCGCGGAAAGCCGCCTGGCCCGCGAAGCCCTTCCACCCAAAGCCGTACGGCTTCACGTGACACTCCCAGGCGAGTGGCAATGTCAGACGCCGACACAAGCTCTGGATCGACATCTAAAACCTCGGCCTGAGGAAGGACGTGAGCAATGCGGCGAGCGGCCTGTAGGGCCGTGGCGACGGGGTTCTTGGTCGGTGTGTGAAGCGTTGCGACAACGTCACCGCCGCACTCAGACCACGTCAAATCGGAAAGATGCTCGCCCAGCAGCTCAAGGGTGACGTCATCGTCTAGATCCACGCCGCTAACACGAAGGGGGATGCGGATCATGAGCCTCTCCCACCTGCTCGTCATCTAAGGTTCTAGCATAGGGCTACTGTTGCCAGGTGCCAACACCCTACGTCAGTTAATCGCTTCGGTGTGTCACCTTTCGGGCAAACGCTCCCGAAGAGACCGAATAGTAGTACGGATGTCTCCTACCCGCCTCTTCAGGTCCCGAACCTCGGTCGACTCAGGCTCCCGCTTGAGGGATGCCTTCACCTGTAAAGCCGACTCGTCGGCTAGCTCTAATAGCTGGCCAGGGTCCCGGACTTGCGTCGCCGCGAGGCGAAGACTTGCGTCTGCGGCTTCACCCGCAGCCCGAGCCTCCTGCTCCAAGTCGAAGGCTGCGGTCAGCAACTCGTCCACCTCGGACGCCCCTGTCCCAGCCTCGGTCAAGAGCTGCTCTGCCCTGTCTAGTAGCCCGGCGGCGTCCTGGTCGTACAACCATTGGTCTAGGAGGGCTTCGGCTCCTCGGCAGAGCGCTTCGACCTTGTCCAGTTGAACCGACGCCTCGGCCACTACCCCGACAACTACTCCCGTGTTGTGGGAGCACCGGCGGACCAAACGCTCAAGATCACGTGCTGCCGACTCGCCACCTCCTCCTGACGAGAAGACGACGAATTTGCAGGCGTCACTGCGATCGTCAGGAGGCTGACAGTACGCGGTGCCGTGGATGTGCGCTGAGCCCGCAGCCTTGCGGTACCACCAACCAGCGGCCCGCGCGTAGGCGAGAGCCCGAAGGAACCACGGCTTCGGGTGGTGCCAGGGGTCGTCAGATGGGCTCAGCCACTTCGGTCCGCTCCCCGACATGCATCCCCCTCGCGGACAATGAGCCTGCACTGTCACAGCGCCGCCACCCTAGGTGATTTTGCCATAGCTGGATGCCGGGCCAAAGCGCAGTGTCACCGCACTGGACGGCCGGTCCCTCAGAAGGGACGGTGGGAGGTAGCGCTCTAACTTTTGGTCATCACCTCAACGCGCAAACACCTTGACTGCTGAGAGTTGGAAGCGGAAGAAGGGCTGCGGGGCGATGCCTGAGGTGACCGGAGAGGCATGCCCGGGGAGTGGCTGATGCGGCGCACCGGACGCTCCGAGATTCCACATAGCCAGGTGGAGCGTGGAGCGAGCGGTCGGGGTGAGCTTAGCTGGCATCGTGCGGGCCGATGTAGTGCGTGGCGCGCCGTGGCCAGTCAGGAGCGGTGCCTGTGATCTGTTGCCGAATTGGCCTGTACTAGATCAAGCGCGCTCCGCGCGGCGCGGGGCGGGGCGCGGTAACCGGCTGCGGCGGAGCCGCCGCCCCGGCCGCCTACGGCGCCGGGGCGGTAAGTCAGCCGGGCCGAGCCCACGCCCCGCCCCGCGCGTCACCCCTGGGTCAGTGAGGTGACCCGGTGACGAGTCCCGAAGGACGACCGGGGCCAGGCGCCCATGCATCTACCCGGTGCCGGCGATCCCGAAGCAGCACGAGATCCGGCGGATCAACCGCGGAGGGCCGAAGTTGCCGAACGATGGCGCCCGGTCGCTCAAGCCCAAGGGAGGGGAGGGGTTGAGGTGGTGTGGGGGTGAGGGAGAGGCGGGGTTAAAGCTGTGCCTCCGGCGGGGGCCAGACGACTCCGAGATGGAGTTGCCGAACGGTTCCGGTAGGAGGTTGGTTGATGGAGGATGCCATCCCGCCAGCCACCGACCCAGGCAAGCCGAGCAGACCAGGGCCAGGGCGACAAGGTCGTTCGTCCGGTTGGGCGCTCCACCTTGTCGCCCTGGCCCTGGCCCGCTCCACGGTGTGTGGGTCGGCGGCAGACGGGATGGCGATCAAGGTGGGTGTCCGGTGCGGCCAAGCTATCGACGCGTCGGCCTATTGCGCACCAGCGGTACTTTCGCTCTGATGTCGGCCTTATGGGATCTCTGGTGTCAGTGGCTCGCCGGAGCAGATGTTTCTTCAGAGGTCTGGCTCGGGGCCACGATCAAGTGGTGGGGGCGATACGGCAAGATTGCACAGTTCACCGCAGGGCTCATCGTAGTCTTAGACCTAATCGGACCTCGTCGATTGGCACGAATCGGGCGGAAAGCGGACGACCGTCAGAGATTGCTTGGCAGAAGATTGCAATTCGATGTAGAGGACACTAGGCGGTCATTCTTCCGAATCGCAAGTGCCCACTACAGGTTCAGCGAGACGCGTCCCGAGGTGCGCGCGGAGTACTTTAAGGGTCTCGATGAAGTGGAGGCTAGCGCCTTCCTCGCGCTGTTCATCACGTATTGCCCCGCATTTATTGCAATATGCGCCGTCATTCAAGGGGTAGTCGAAGGCCAGCCTGACTACTTGCATGGACTCCCGGTATGGGTCTTCTTCCTTCTGGGATGGATGGCCACAGCTTTCCTAGTGTATTTTCTCCCTTGGGTAATTTTCTACATTGAGATACTGCGCCTTACTCTGGGTGCAGTATCACACTCGCTGCTGCTAACTCCAGTGATTTTTCTCCTGCGTCGCGCCGAGCCGGGCCATCACCTGAGATGGCTTGCCTTCGTACTATTCCTATTAGGCTTTCACTTCGATCTGCTTAGCTCGTAGTGCATATTACGGGCAACGTTCCGCCATACTTGAGGTTACTCGCTATGCCAACGGTGAAAGCCTGAGAAGTCGCCGGGCTCTAGCCGGCGCCACCTTGTCGGTGGCTTGAAACCCGTGGGCCATGAGGTCTGTCGGTCATAAACGACGTCCCCCACACGGATATCGAGACGGTGTCCTCCGTTCTTGTCTCGGTCAATTTGTGAAAGATCCGCGCCTTGGAGAAGAACCTGACCGGCCTCGACATCCTCATGCTCGATCGACAGTTCCTGCCTTATGGTTGATCCCTCAAGGTCAATGAACTGTTCGCACTTCCATCCGATAATTGACCGCAGGCCCTCGTCAAAGCTGGAGCCGGAGAAGTTGAGAGAGGTGATTTCGTGTCGGAAGACGGTCTCTACCTTATCCCGAAAGTGGCATCGCTTGAACTGGAGCGGCGCTCCGCTTGCAACATCCAGCAGCTCAACTGACCCGTCGAAGACGGTCCCATCAAAGGAGGCGAAGCCCTCCAGTCGACTGAAAGTGAGGTGCAGGAATGGTAGGCGCGTCTCACGCAAGTCTAGAAAGCTCTCCGCCCAGAAAATCTCGGGCTGAGATACGTCTAACCGTTGAACTATGGCCGCCAGTATTGCCCTTCTCAAGTTTTCCTCGCCTGGGTCTTCACTGGGAGGCGGTTCGGAATCACGCGCGGGGGTCATCCTAAGGTATGCGGCAAGGGTATTGAGGCAGGTACTGCGGTCGCGATCGGAGTCATCAGCGATACGGGTAAGCGCATATGCCCCAGCTAATCGGACGGCAGCTCGATCATGTCCTAACTGCCCCGCAGCCGCTGTGAAACGGTCGGTGAAGGTTTTATCTTGGTCTCGAAGGTGTCCGACTTCGTCGGCTCGCTGCTTCCTATATGCAACAAGAAGAGCGGTTAAAGCGCCCAATCCACCCGTTGCCGTGAGAGCCACCTTAATGGCCTCCAACCGGAAGGAGGCCTCATTAGGAACGGCGGCGGTTCCGTCGGTGGCGATTGTATTTAGTGCTGTATATATGCCTGCGATGGTGATGCCTGCGACGGCGATCAATGCTATGAAGGTCAGTGCAAACCTTCCTGGCACGTACCTCTCGTTCAGCCTGCGGTTGATGCGTTGAACTCTACGACGATGCCTTCTGTAGCGGTTGGTTTCGACAAACCGCAACACTGTTGGCCGGCGGAAGATGATTACCTTGCCGCTAGGATTCCAATACGGGAATTGGCTAGCGCCTCGCCACTCCAACCTGATCCTACGAATCGTCCCCTTTGCGCGCCTAGAGTAGATGTCCGCCAATAGCCGAAAGTCTGGCACGCTAGTACCATACGTGAGCACGGCGAAGAACTGCTTGTCGCGGCCCGCCTTGAACGATGGGGTTCGAGGCGCGGGCCGGCGCTCGGCCGCTGCGACAGCGAGAAGTCAGCAAGACGGCTGGCGTCATCCAAAGTTGATCGTTGCACGACGATGGATCGGGCGAACGCAGCGACATCTGCTGGCAGCGGATGAAGCGCGCCGGCAGCTTGGAGCAACATTCACACCGAAGAGGTCGGTCGCTAGAGCGGCGATGATGTCCCCGGGCCAGCCAGGCTGGAGGAGGATCTTCAGCTGAACAGATCTTGTGCTCGCTGGCGGGAGTCGATAGACCAGACGTCGTGGCGGAAACGAAGCTAGGGCAGACGAACTACTGGTGGGTCAACCAGGGCCAGACCTACCAGCAGGAGCGCAAGGCTGGAATCCTCTGGGCGCCCAAGGTGCAGAAGAATGGCGTCCAGCCTCTGCACTGGCAGTCCATGCTTCACGTGCGGCCGGGAGATGTGATCCTCCACTACGCGAAGGGCGTCCGTGCGTTCAGCGTGGTGGCCACCGCCGCGGTCGACGCACACAGGCCCGGCGACCTGCCGGAAGACATGTGGGACCGCGACGGCCGCATGATCCGAACGACCTATAACGAGGCCGCGGACGCGATTGCGTTGGACGAGCTGCTCCTTGATGAACGGCTGAGGGAGCCGCAGGCTGGGCCTTTCGATCGTTCGGGCAAGGTCAAGCAGGGCTACCTCTTCCCCCTGAGCAAGACCTTCGGGGAGTCGTTTGCGTCGACCTTCGGTGACAGATTTCCGGCCTTGGGGGTCGCCGCCGGCGGTTATGTGCCCAGTGAGGCGCGGATGGAGGCGGTCGAGCTGCTCCGTGCGCTCATTGGCGTGCCTCTACTTACCATCAAGGGGCGGACGAACAAGATTCTCGCCGTGCGCCCACCGGAGGTTGTTGTTGCTACGGAGTCGTCACCCGCCGGGGCGCTGGTACCGATCGCTTGGGTCGAGGAAGCATTGCAGCTCCTGCGGGAACATGGTTCGGTCACCATCCACCCCGACCAAGTCGGCTACCGGAGCGCTTTCATTGGAGCCGTCTTACTCCAGTTGCCTTACGCGCTGGCGAGCGGCAGTCCTCCCGTCATCAGCTTCCAGGCCCCTGCCGTGGCTGAGCCAGACGCCAGCTCACCGCCGGCTGCCGACAAGGTCGCAACGGATCCCTTTACAGGCAGCCTTGAGAAGCCGTTCGCGGGGACCCAACGAGGAGAACAACCGGCTCTGCGTCGGCGTCTGCTCGGCTCGATGTCCGAAGCCGAGTGCGCCATCTGCGGTGAGACCTACCCGGCACGCTTCCTGTGGGCAGCTCACATCAAGCCGCGGTCGGTCTGCACGGACGCCGAACGCCGAGACCTATCGCACGTGGGGATGCTCGCCTGTGTCTTCGGTTGTGATTCGCTGTTCGAGACGGGCTACATCGGCGTCAACGAGAACGGCCAGATCGTCGCCAGCAGCTTCGATCCAGCGCACAAGGCCATCGCTACTAAGCTGGCCGACCTCGAAGGACGGTTCGTCAGCGCCCACACGGTGGCGAGCGCGACTTATTTCACCTGGCACCACTTGAACATGTTCCGCGGCCGAATTGCGTAGTGCAGGGGCTGCGGCAGTACAGCAGCGAAGTACAACAGCCGATCGAGCTGCACCAGCTGCCACGCCGCGCCCAGGAGCTAGCCGACTTCGGGGGAAGCCGAAAGGGACCCAACCCGCCCAGAGCACGGATTAGAGGGTGACTGTACGGCCATCCGTACAGCCAAGCCGGCCGACGAGAGCCGCCCGCGGCCGACGGGAGGCGACGCGGCGAGCAGGCCAGCGACGGTCGCTGACGCTGACCGAGAGAAGCTTTGATCTTTGTAAGGCAGGAGCGTGGGCCGCGCCCGGCGTGCGCCCGATGGGCGGTGCCTGAGGGTCAACCCTCGATCAGCCCCTGGCTGCGGCGGCCGGCACGGCTGCTGCGTCAGACAGGTGACAACGACCAGCACCCTTAGATACATCGGTCCTGCCAGCAACCTGCGGTGCGACGCCTGGGTCAAGACGCGGGGTGGCCATCCCGACGAGCTGAAGCTCAGCAATACACAACGACTAGGCCGGCAACTCCATCGAACTCCTCCGGCGGCGGCTTGCCGTCAAGTACGTGCTGGACCGTGTCTGGAAGCCGGCGCCGAAGTCCACGCATGATGTACGGGTAGTAAGGGCCAGAGAAGTGCCCGCGGTCGAGTGGCAGGCCCGTGAAGATGGCGTCGTCTTCAAGTTCGACGCGATCGGCCACGGCGGCGGCGAACTGGCCCATCCGCATCTCCGCCACCATGCGGAAAACCTCTTTCGCGACTCGGCGCGCTCCGACTTGTGGCGTGAGCAGAAACTTGCGCAGCTCCATGTCGATATTGCGGAGGTTGAGATCCTGGACCGGGCGCGCAGCGAGGTCAGGATCTACAAGGTTCTCGAGCGGTTTGGAGTACAGGAATGTCCCCGTGGCTGCATCCCTCTGACTTCCGCCGAGCAACAACCCAGCCTGCAACGAGGTGATGACGGAGACACTACGGCGCTTGCATGGGAGACACTGAGACGTATGGTCGTCCGCTTCGCAGCTGAGGCCGTAGCGGTGCTCGATGCCGCCAAAGTAGACGATGTATGCGGCCGGTACACCGAGGCGATCAGCAGTGCTAACCAGGCGCCGGAACTGCTCGCCATCGCCGTGCCCGAAGTCAAGCAGGGCATGCGGTTGTTGGGATTGACTGTGATGTAGCCGCTTTGCTTGGACCAGCAGTCCAAAGCATTCGCCGGTGCCGTCAACCCACCACCACAGCCAGTCTGCCCCTACCTGGTTCTCTTGCTTCCTATTGAAGTCGGCACACGAGATATAGGGATGTGCATGGACCCACAGCAGCTCCGAGACAGTCTCCTCGCGCCAGCTGATGCCTGCTCGGTCTGCCCGGACCATGTGGTCTTCGACAGCCACGCGTGCGTTCGCCAGGGCGATAACGAGCTCGGGACGCGGTGGCTCGATCGGGACCATCAAGTCATCCTGACAGGTCACCCATTAGTTCAGCCAGCTCTCGGTGCCTCTTGCCGCCGCAGTGGCGTATCAGCAAGACCCTGCTTGGCCCACGCGTCATCGGTCGGGATGGGTGGCTATCGAGAAGGTCCACGAGGTCCCGGCGCGGCAAGACGAGGGTGCCGTGAGACCTTGACGGGCTCAGCACTGCCGAGGGGCGTTCGCGACGCATCTCGGTGATCGAGCACAACCGGGCGCATTAGACGTTCCTCCGGCTGTGGCACGTCGGCGAGGCAGCCAGTAGGCAGCGAAAAGACCAGCAGTGAACGCTAAGGGGCAACACGAGACGGCGAAGGGGCGCTGTTTGGCAGCGTCAGACAGCACCGGACGACATTCGGCGTTGCCCCGTCCCCGCGTTCGGGACGAAGAGGTCGTCGGTTCGAATCCGGCCACCCCGACCAGAGGTAAGAGGGCACATCCGATCCATGGATGTGCCCTCTTGTGTGTGCCGGCGAAGGTCACGGCCACGGCAACGGGCGGGTGGTGTCAGTCCTGCCGTTCGGTGCGCTCGATCTCGGTGAACGCGGCGGCCAGGTAGTCGTCCAACGGCACGCCCGTCACCGCCAACAGGTCGGCCACGAGTAGCGGGGCATGCCGGGCCAGGGCGGACGCGTCCGGCGGCGACTCGTCGCCATCGGGGTCGTACACCCCGAGGGCCCCGGCGAGCAGGACGAGCACCACGTGCGGATCGACATCACGACGCCACCGCATCGCGTCCTGCACGCAGCGGGTCAGCACTTGGCGGATGTCGTCGCCAGCCAGCCCTTCCGGGTGGCCCTCCTCCAGCAGGAGCCGCACCACCGTTCCGAGCACCAGACCGGACCTGTCGTCGGCCGCGAGATCAGCGACCGCCTCGTCGTACGCCTGGTGGTCGCGCGCCTGGGCGGCGGCGACGGCCGCTGTGGCGGTGACCGCGATGGCGCGGGCGGTAGCGGGCAGGTGTCGCCAGGTGCCGGTCATCGGGCCAGCATCGCAGACCCGGCGGACACCGACGATCGCCGTGGGGTTGGTCACGCGGCGGCCCTGGGAACAGCATCGCCGCTGCAAAACGGTTCGCGGGGCGTCACACCCACCGAACAGAATGCCGGGCATGCTGCGTCGATCCCTGCCCCGCCGTCGGGAAGCCCGCCGGATCCTCCTCGGCACCCTGCTGTCGGCGATCGGGCGGGGCCTGACCCTGCCGTTCCTGTTCATCTACCTCACCGACGTGCGCGGGCTCACCGACACCCGCGCCGGTCTGGTGATCGGCTGGTACGGCGTCGTCACCCTGGCGTTGTCGCCGCTGGGCGGGACGCTTATCGACCGGTTCGGCGCGCGCCGGGTGGTGGTGCCGTGCTTCGTGATCGAGGCGATCGGCACCGGTTCGCTGGCGCTGGTCCACTCGACCGGCTCGGCCCTGCTCGTGATGACCGTGGTCGCCGTCGGCAGCTCGGCGATCTGGTCCGGGCAGAACACCATCCTCGCCTCGCTCACTGACGACGGTGAGCGGCAACGGGTCTTCGGGCTGAACTTCGCGCTGCTCAACCTCGGCATCGGCATCGGCGGCATGACGTCCGGCGCGATCGTCGACACGGCGCGGCCCGGCACCTTCCAGACGATCTACCTGCTGGATGCGGTCAGCTACCTGATGCCGGCCCTGATCCTGTTGACCCTGCCCGGCGTCGGCCACCGACTCGGCCACCGAACCGCTGGCGACGGGCCGTCGAGCGGCGGCTACCTGACCGTGCTCCGGGACCGTCCGTTCCGCCGACTCGTGATTTTCGGTCTGGTCCTCACCACCTGCGGGTACGCCCAGGTCGAGGTCGGCTTCGCCGCGTACGCCGTGCGCGTCGCCGAGGTGAACCCCCGGGTGGTGGCCTGGGCGCTCGCGGCCAACACGGTGATGATCGTGCTCGCCCAACTGCTGGTGATCCGCCGGATCGAGGGGCGCAGCCGCACCGGCGCGCTCGCCGTGGTCGGGGCGGTGTTCGCCGTCGCCTGGCTGGTCCTCGGCGTCGCCGGCGTGATCAGCACCGGCAACGCCCTGGTGGCCGCCCTGTGCGTGGTGGCCTGCTCGGCGATCTTCGGCCTCGGCGAGACGCTGCTGTCGCCGGTGATGCCGGCGCTGACCAACGCGCTCGCCACCGACGAGCTGCGCGGCCGGTACAACGCCATGAGTTCGATGATCTTCGGGATCAGCGGTGTGATCGGCCCGGTGACCGCCGGCCCGCTCATCGGCGCGGCCAACGGCATGGTCTGGGTCGCGGTGGTGGTCGGCGGCTGCCTGATCGCCTCGCTCATCGCGCTCTCCCTGCGCCGACTGCTCACCGTCGACCAGGACGGCCGCCCGACGATCACCACGCCCGCCCCGGCACCCACCCCCGTCTGACGACCCGTCCCGCGCCCCGCGTCCCTTGCTGCAGCGGCCGGTGTCCGGGGACGGGTCGGGCCCCGGAGCGGATGCTCCGGGGCCCGATCGTTGCGGGGTACGTCGTCAGGCGGCGGGGACCTCGGCGGTGGTGCGGATGCGGTCGAGCGTCGGGGCGGAGACCGGCGACTTCGCGGTCAGGTACGCCACGAACGCGTCCAGGTCGATCTGGCCGGTGACCTGGTTGGTCCCGGCGGTGAGGGCGCTGAAGCCGTCGCCGCCGCCGGCCAGGAAGTTGTTCACCGTCACCCGGTAGGTGGCGGCGGTGTCGACGGCGGTGCCGCCGATGGTGAGGCTGCCCCGGACCACGCGGGTGCCGGCGCACGGGTTGGCGACGGTGCCGGTGGTGCCGGCCGGGTCGACCACGTAGCCGACGGTCGACGACGGGTACAGCGTCCGGCCGGTGACGAACTGCTGTTCCAGTACGCAGTAGAGCTGCGCACCGGTCAGGTCGAGCGTCACCAGGTTGTTGGCGAACGGCTGTACCGTGAACGCCTCCTCGTAGGTGACCGGGCCGGCGTTGAGGTCGGCTCGGACCCCACCCGGGTTCATGAAGGCGGCGACCGCATTCTGCTCGTCATCGGTGGCGGCGAGCTGCGCGTCGGCGATCAGGTTGCCCAGTGGCGACTCGCCCAGGGTCGTACCGAAGAGGGTTTCCTGGGTCTTGGTGATGGCGGTGGTGGTCTCGCCGACCTGGCGGCCGGCGACCGGGCCGAGCACCGTCTTGTACTTGTCGATCAGGGCGGTCTGCTTCGGGTCCTTGGCGACGTCGCGGGTGACCACGACGTTGTTCGCGGAGGCCGAGAGCACGTCCCCGGAGCGGCGGTCGATCTTCAGGTCGATGTCGGTGACCAGGCGGCCGAACGAGCTGGCGCTGGTGACCAGCTTGCCGTTGATGTTGCAGTTGTACGCCTGGTGGGTGTGGCCGCTGACGACCACGTCGATCGACGGGTCCATCCGGTTGGCGATGTCCACGATGGGCCCGGTCATGCCGACGCAGTCGTTGATGCCACCGGTCGCCGCCTGGGCGCCACCCTCGTGCAGCAGCACGACGATCGTCTCCACGCCCTTGCGGCGTAGCTCGCGGGCGTACCGGTTGGCGGTCTCCGCCTCGTCGGCGAAGGTGAGGCCCGCGACGCCCTGCTGGCTGACGATCTGCGGGGTGCCCTCCAGGGTCATCCCGATGAAGCCGACCTTGACGCCCTGCACCTTGTGGATCGCGTACGGCGCCATGAGCGGCTTGCCGGTGGCGGTCTTGAAGGCGTTGGCGGACAGGTACTGGAAGCCGGCGCCCCGGTACGGGGTGCCGTCGGCGCAGCCGTCGACCGGGTGGCAGCCGCCGTTCTGGATCCGCAGCAGCTCGGCGGCGCCCTCGTCGAACTCGTGGTTGCCGACGCTGGCGTAGTCCAGCCCGGCCATGCTCAGCGCCTCGATTGTCGGTTCGTCGTGGAACGCGGCGGAGAGCAGGGGGGACGCGCCGATCAGGTCCCCGGCGGCGACGGTGATGGTGTTCTTCTTCTTGGCGGCGGCGCGCAGCTCGGCCAGGTGGGTCGCGAGGTATTCGACGCCTCCGGCGGCCTGCCCGGCGATGGTGCCGCTGGAGCCGCTCGGGGGTTCGAGGTTGCCGTGGAAGTCGTTGAGCGCCAGCAGGGTGACGTCGACCGGCTTCGGTCGCGCGTCGGCCTGCTCGGGGGTGGTGGCGACCGCGCCGAGCGCTGCCACCGCGAGCGCGGTCAGGCCGACAGCGGCCCTACGCATCCCGGGTATGGACATGGAACTCCTCGTGAGAATCGGCGCGTGCGGTGGCCGGCCTGTGGGTCGAGCGGCCGCCGTCGACGCCGTCGGAAGGATCGATCACGCTTGCGGGCGGTTGGGGCGTCGCCCGCCCGGCCAGCCTCTCATCCGGACGCTCACCCGTCGAGCCGAGCAGCACAGCAGAGCTGCGAATACACCGATTGGTCCACCATCGGTCACCGACCACATCTCGTCGACCGACGTCCGCGGCGGACGCCGCCGGCCGGTCCACCGGCGGCGTCCGCTTGCTCAGCGGGAGGTGCAACTGCCCTTGCTGCCCCAGGAGCAGGAGTCGATCTGCTTCCCGGCCGAGTCGCGCAGGTACGCGCTGTCGCCGGTGTTGTTCCAGATGTACGCGCCGGATCCCCAGTAGCGGTGGGTCGAGGTGTTCCGGCCCTTTCCAGTGTGGATGTAGACACTCGCTCCGGCGGCGAGGCGGACGTCGCCACTGAAGGTGTAAACATGGCGCGCCTTGTCCCGCAGCGTCCAGGACTTCAGGTTGATGGTGCTCGACCGCCGGCGGTGAGCGCGTCGGTGACCAGAGTCGTCACCGCGTCGGGGGGCCAGCCGTCCGCGACTCCGGGGCGCTGTGCCAGGTAGTCGGCAATTCGCTCGGCGGGCCAGCCGTGTGACTCGTGCAGCCCTCGGGCGATCATGCGCAGGTAGGCCGGTGCCGGTGGCCGGCACTGCACGGCCGACGCCGGCTCGGGAGCGGTGAAGGTGAGCAGCGGGACGCCGGCGCGCAGGCCGGGGCAGATCAGGGTCTCGTAGCGGCCGGGGCCGAGCGTCGCCCGCCCCTCGGCGACGGCGGTGTCGACTGCCGCGCCGGCCGCCGGGACGAGGTCGGCGGTGTCGCCCGTCGGGCGGTACATCTCCTGGGCGGCGATGTCGGTGAACTGCTCGATGGTGACCAGGTAGGCCCGCGCGGCGGCCTCGCCCGGCAGCTGCGGGTCGTAGAACGCCATCCCGCCGGTCCACGCGCCGGACTCGCCGGCGAAGTAGATCCCGCCGGGCAGCCACACCGGCGCCGACCGGCTCGGTGGGCGGGGGTCGCGGCAACCCGGGTACGTCCGCCGGCCGCCGGGCGGGCAGCCGCCGACGATGTACCAGGCCAGCCGGGCGGCGTGCATGTTCGAGCCGTACGCGACGTACCAGACGGTGCCGGGCATCTGCGCTGCGATCAGAAGCCGCAGGTCTGGCCGGCCGAGTGGCTGACCTGCACGACGTGGGTCACGCAGTCGTCCGGCTCGATGCGGTGCAGCAGGAAGGCGGTTGGCTCGGCGACCCAGCCGATCACCTCGTCCGTGGCCATCGTGAGGGTGCTCTGCTTCCAGGTGCTGGGCGCCACGGTGAGCACCGTGCCCGCGTACCCCACCGTGACCGTACGGTGCAGGTGCCCGGCGGCGACCCGCACGACGTGCCGGTGCCGGCCGACCACCTCGGCCAGCGCGGGCCCGTCGGCGAGCCGGATGGTGTCCGCCGCCGGGATGCCGACCGCGACCGGCGGGTGGTGCAGGAAGATCGCGGCGGGCACGTCGGGCCGACCGGAGAGCACGCCGTCGAGCCAGCCGAGCTGCTCCTCGCCCAGGTTGCCGCCGCCGCTGCCGGGGGTGATCGAGTCGAGCACGACGACTGTCGCCGCCTCGTGGTCGACGTGGTAGTAGGCGGAGAATCCGCCGCCGAGCCAGGGTGTGCCGCCGAACGCGTCGAGCAGCGACTCCCGGTCGTCGTGGTTGCCGGCGGCCAGGTACACCGGCAGCGGGAACCGGCCGATCAGCTCGCGCAGCGCGGCGTACTCGTCGGGTCGGCCGTGGTCGACCAGGTCGCCGGTGATGACCACGCAGTCGGGTCGCGGGCGCAGGGCCAGCACCCGGCCGAGCGCCCGGTGCAGCCCGGCGGCGGGCTCGGCGGCGAGCAGGCCGGTGGTCACGTGCGGATCACTGAGCTGGGCGATGAGCATGCGTGCTCGCCTCCTCGGCGACGGGAGTTCCACGCTATCGCCCGTCGCCTCTTCCCACAGGCTGCGTCCACAGCCTGTGGATAGCACATGTGTACGAAGCCCGGACGGCCCTGCTCAGCGTGGGTACGCTTGATCGCGCAGACCCTCCCCTACCTGGAACGACGTGCGAGTGGATCATCAGCGAGTCATCCGTGACGTCACCGTCCGCCTGTCGATGGCGTCGACCGCGCCGGAGGCCTGTCGGCGGACGGTCGCCGCGCTGTCGCGCCACACCCCGGCCACCATCTCGGTGCTGCTCGAGGCCCACGACCGGCTGCGCTGCGTGGCGGCGACCGGCGCGTGGCAGGTCTTCGCGACCGTCCCGGCGCGCACCGGGATCGTCGGCCGGGTGTACGCCACCGACGTCGCGGCGGTGGTCCCGGACGTCACCGCCGACCCGGACTACCTTCCGGTACGCCCGGACGTGACCGCTGAGCTGTGCGTGCCGGTGCGCGACCCGGCGGGCCGGGTGATCGGCGTACTGGACCTGCAGTGGAGTGGACCGGTCGACCTGGAGCCGTGGCGGGAGACCGCGCAGCGGCTGGCGGCCCGGCTCGGCGCGCGCATCGCCGCAGTGGGCGGCCCTCCGTCGGAGAGCCGGAGCGAGAAGCTGCTCCGGCACGCCGCCGCGCTCTCCGCCGCGCCGACCGAGGAGGCCGTGATCAGCGCGGCGACCTCCGCCGCCCGGGAGGTGTCCACCCTCTCCACCGCGGTGCTGCTGATCGGCGGCCCGGAGGGCGCCCAGCTCGGGCCGCCGCCGCTGGCCGGGTGCGAGTTGGAGACCCACATCCGGGCGGAGTTGGCCGAGGCGGGATCGGAGGCTCTCGGCCGGATGATCGACCGGGCGCACCGGTACGGCGCCGGGTACACGCTGGGCGAGGCGGGGCACCCGCCTACCGAGGACTATCGACCGCTGACCCGGGCCGGGGTACGCACGCTGATCGCCGTTCCGGTGGGTCCGCCGGACGCGGGTGGGGCGCTGCTCGTCGCCGACGAGCGGGCGCTGCGTCCGGACCCGACCACTGTCAGCCTGATGGAGCTGCTCGCCGGGCAGGTGTGGACCAGCCTGGACCGGCTGCGTACGCTCGCCCGGTTGCGGGAGCAGGCCAGCTCGGACCCGCTGACGGGGCTACGGCACACCGGCCCGTTCGGGCAGCGGATCGCGGCGGCCACCCCGGGGCGTACGGCTCTGCTGGCGATCGACGTGGACGGCTTCAAGACGGTCAACGACACGTACGGCCATCAGGCCGGCGACCAGGTGCTGGTCGGGTTGGCCCGCGCGCTGGAGGGGGCGTTGCGGCACGGCGACGAGCTGTACCGGATCGGCGGCGACGAGTTCGTCGCGGTGATCGAGGTGAGCCGTCCGGAGGAGGCGGTCCGGATCGCCGAGCGGTTGACCGAGGCGGCTCGACGGACCGGTCGCACGATCAGCGTGGGCGTCGCGCTGCCCCGCCCCGGCGAATCCCCCGATCGCACCCTGCGAAGAGCCGACCAGGCGCTCTACGCGGTGAAACGCCAGGGCCGGGACGGCGTCCACCTGGCCGCAGCCTGAACGACCTGGACGAGTGAGGCCTGGTCTCGGCTCGACCTCTGGACCCGGCTGACAGCCGACGGTGACCGTCGGTCACCTTCCTGGGGGCGGATGCGGCAGTCAGCGGTATACCTCAGAGTCATATTTATACCTGTGAGGTATACCGCTCAACAGCACATCGCCATGGCGGGCGGCCAGAGCGGATGGCGGTGCCGCAGAGTGGGGCGGCAGAGTGGGGCGCGCGACCGGTTAAGGGGTGCGGAGTTCCTTGGCCAGGAGTTCGGCGATCTGGGCGGTGTTGAGGGCCGCGCCTTTGCGGAGGTTGTCGCCGGTGACGAAGAAGTCGAGGGCGCGCGGGTCGTCCAGGGCGCGGCGGATCCGGCCGACCCACGACGGGTCGGTGCCGACCGCGTCGATCGGCATCGGGAACTCACCGGCGGCGGGGTCGTCGACCAGGATCACGCCGGGGGCGTTGCGCAGCGCCTCGCGGGCGCCCTCGGCGTCGACCTCGGTGGCGAAGACCGCGTGTACGGCCACCGAGTGGCCGGTCACCACCGGCACGCGCACGCAGGTGGCGCTGACCTTGAGGTCGGGCAGGCCGAGGATCTTCCGCGACTCGTTGCGGATCTTCATCTCCTCCGACGACCAGCCGCCGTCGGCCGACGAGCCCGCCCAGGGCACCACGTTGAGCGCCAGCGGCGCCGGGAACGGGCCGAGGTCGTCGCCGACCGCCTGGCGGACGTCGCCGGTCCGCGAGCCGAGCGCGCGATCCCCGGCGACCTTGGCGAGTTGGTCGTGCAGGATGTCCACGCCGGCCTGACCGGCGCCGGAGACCGCCTGGTAGGAGGCGAGCACCAGCTCCCGCAGACCGTACTCGCGGTGCAGGGGCGCGACCGCGACGATCATCGCGAGGGTGGTGCAGTTGGCGTTCGCGATGATGCCCCGGGGCCGGTTGCGGACCTGCTCGGGATTGATCTCCGGAACGACCAGTGGGACGTCCCGGTCCATCCGGAAGGCGCCGGAGTTGTCGACGGCGATCGCGCCACGGGCGACGGCGATGGGCGCCCACTCGGCGGAGACCTCGTCGGGCACGTCGAACATCGCCACGTCGACCCCGTCGAACGCCTCCGGTGTCAGCGCCTGGACGACGAGGTCCTCGCCCCGGCAGCGCACCCGCTTTCCGACCGAACGCTCGGAGGCGAGGAGCCGGATCTCACCCCAGACGTTGCGACGCCCGCTGAGCAGCTCACACATCACGGTGCCGACGGCACCTGTCGCTCCGACCACGGCGAGGGTGGGCAGCGCCGTCATCGGCGCTACCTACCCGTCCCGGCGTAGACCACGGCTTCGGTGTCGCCGCCCAGCTCGAACTGATCGTGGATGGCGCGGACCGCGGCGTCGAGGTCGGTGTCCCGGCAGACGACGGAGACGCGGATCTCGGAAGTGGAGATCATCTCGATGTTGACCCCGGCAGCGCCGAGCGCGGCGAAGAAGCCGGCGGCCACGCCGGGGTGCGAGCGCATGCCGGCGCCGATCAGGGAGACCTTGCCGACGTGGTCGTCGTAGAGCAGGCCCTTGAACTTGACCGGCTCCTGGATCTTGCTGAGGGCGGCCATCGCGGTCGGGCCGTCGGCCTTGGGCAGCGTGAACGAGATGTCCGTACGGCCGGTGCCCTCGGTGGAGACGTTCTGCACGATCATGTCGATGTTGATCTCGGCGCCGGCGACGGTGTCGAAGATCCGCGCGGCGGCACCCGGCTCGTCGGGCACCCCGACGATCGTGATCTTGGCCTCGCTGCGGTCGTGCGCGACCCCGGTGATCAGTGCCTGCTCCACGGAAAGGTCCTCCATCGATCCGGTGACCATCGTGCCGGTGTTGGTCGAGTATGACGAACGGACGTGGATCGGCAACCCCGCCCGGCGGGCGTACTCCACGCTACGCAGGTGCAGCACCTTCGCGCCGCACGCGGCCAGCTCCAGCATCTCCTCGTAGGTGATGTCCTTGATGTGCCGGGCGTTGGGAACGATCCGCGGGTCGGCGGTGAAGATGCCGTCCACGTCGGTGTAGATCTCACAGACGTCGGCGTGCAGCGCGGCGGCGAGCGCGACGGCCGTGGTGTCCGAGCCGCCGCGGCCCAGCGTGGTGACGTCCTTGGTGTCCTGCGAGACGCCCTGGAAACCGGCCACGATGACCACCGAGCCCTCGTCGAGCGCGCCCTTGAGCCGCCCCGGGGTGACATCGATGATCCGCGCCCGGCCGTGCACCGAGGTGGTGATCACACCGGCCTGCGAGCCGGTGAACGAGCGGGCTTCGTACCCCAGGTTGTGGATGGCCATGGCCAGCAGGGCCATGGAGATCCGCTCCCCGGCGGTGAGCAGCATGTCCAGCTCGCGGCCCGGCGGCAGCGGGCTGACCTGGTTGGCCAGGTCGAGCAGCTCGTCGGTGGTGTCCCCCATCGCGGAGACCACCACCACCACGTCGTCGCCGGCCTTGCGGGCGGCGACGATGCGCTCGGCCACCCGCTTGATCCGCTCGGCGTTGGCGACGGAGGACCCGCCGTACTTCTGCACCACGAGTGCCACGACGGTGCACTCCCTCCCAGTGACCCTGAGCGTGCCGACGCCGCCGGAACCGGGGCCGGCGGCGCGTGTCAGACCCCATGAGGGTATCCGGCGGTCCGCGACGGCGGGTCGGGTGATCCCACGATCCGGCCCGCGCGGCCGTGCGGGCAACGCGGGTGGGCCAGGTCCGCGAGTTCAGGCGGTACGCCGAAAGGCCGCGCCCGACACGCCGGAGCGGACGGCTGCCCGCCGGTGCCCGCGCCTGGCCCGCACCCACCAGAATGGGCCGGTGCCCGTCCTTCACCGCTCGGCCGGCCGCGTGCTCGGGCCGCTCGTGTTCGCCCTGCCGGCAGTCCTGGTCTCCTGCACCAGCGAGCAGCCTCCGCCTCCGCCGCCGGCCGACCCCGGCCCGGTCGAGGTGGATGCCACCCGGGACGAGCTGGCCGCCCTGGCCGCCGCCGCACAGGATCGCCACCTGGTGGCGCGCTACGTGTTCACCCGGACCGGCCAACCGGACCGCAGCATCGTGTTCACCAGCGCGAACGACGGCAGTTGGCGGGTCGACGTGCCGGGTGGAGCGCTGGGTGGCACCGCCGACGTCTCGCTGGCCGCGACCGGCGACGGGCTGTTCCAGTGCGCGCTGCCCTCGACCGGTCACCCGGAGCCGGCGCGCTGCGTACGCCTCGGCGAACGTGACGACGCCCTCCCGCGCCGGCTGGACCCCCGGATCCAGCATCCGCTCACCGACTGGCTGGACGTGCTGACCGACCGGCGCGCGCCGCTCGCGGTGGCCCAGGCCACCACGCCGAAGGGGCTGACCGGGACCTGCTACTCGGTCGACTCCACCTCCGCCTCACTGAACGCGCCGTTGGACGTCGGCATCTACTGCTACGACACCGACGGCACGCCGACCGGCGTCCGGACCGACGCCGGCACGCTGCGGCTGGTGGCCCCGCCCGGCCCGGCGCCCGCCACCGTGCAGCTCGCCGGGCCGGTGGTGGTGGACGCGGAACCCCTCGACACCGCGGCCCCTCCGACGCCCGATCCGACACTCAGCCCGAGCGCGGGAACGTCCTGATCTTCATCCCGTTACGGGTGCTTTTGCCCACATCCCGCAGGCCCGCATTGAGTGGCGAATCGCCCATACAGGACGATTCTCGGCATGGCTGACCTGACCCCGCTGCTCGCCTTCCGCTGGAGCCCTCGGGCCTTCGACCCGAGCGCGACCCTGACCTCGGACGAGGCGGCCTCGCTGCTGGAGGCCGCGCGGTGGGCGCCGTCGGCGGACAACAGGCAGCCCTGGCGGTTCGCCCTCGGCCACCGGGACGACCAGAACTGGAAACGGATCCTGATCAACCTTCCGGCCGACGACCAGTGCTGGGCCCGGCACGCCGCGACCCTGGTGGTCGGCGCACACACCGGCGGCGACGCCGAGCGGGCCGCGTACGACCTCGGCCAGGCGATCGCCCACCTGACGCTGCAGGCCACCGCGCTCGGTCTGCACGTCCGCCAGCTCGTCCGCTTCGACCAGGCCGGCCTCGCCACCGAACTCGACCTGCCCGGCGGCGTCCGACCGCTGGTGGTCGCAGCCGTCGGCCGGCTCGGAGATCCCTTCGCCCTCCCGGCCGAGCTGCGCGCCCGGGAGACCGGCCTGCGGCACCGCCGGCCGGTCACCGACCTGCTGCTCGCCTGATCACCTGATCGGGTCAGCCGCCCCGCTGGCCCGCAGCAGAACCCCGGCGGCGTCGGTGTTGCGGTAGAGCACATGCCGACCCTGTCGGGACCGGCCGACCAGGCCGGCGGCGTGCAACGCGGCCAGGTGCTGCGAGACGTTTCCGGCGGACATCCCGGTGAGCCGGGCCAGGTCGGTGGTGGTGGTGGCCGTGTCGAGCAGGTGCAGCAGCGCGGCGCGGCCGGGGCCGATCACCCGTGCCAGCGGGTCGCCGGGCGGTGGCGCGCTCGTCTCCCAGAGCGTCCCGACCGCCCGGACCGGGTACGCGCCGGCCGGCAACGAGTCCTCCAGCAGGTTCCACAGCACCCGACGTTCGCTGAACACCGTCGGGTTCAGCGCCAACCCACGGTCCCGCAGGTCGAAGTCCCGCGCGAACGGATCGTCGCTGACCACCCGGTCGCCGAGCCAGCGCAGGCTCGGGTGGAGCTGCTCGAAGAACCGTCCGGCGCCGTTCTCGGCGAGCTGTGCGGCCCGGTACGCCACGTCGGCGTCGAGCAGCGCCCGCATCCGCGACCAGTCCGGGGCGATCGCCTCGTCGTACCAGACCCGCACCGCGTCGACGAGCTGTGGCAACAGCCCACGGGGGTCGGCGAGCAGCGCCAGCCCGAACGGGCTCAGCGGCCGGCGCGGGGTGGTCGCCAGCAGGTCCTGGACCACCACGGCCGGCGGTGTCGCGGCGATCTGGTCGAGCTGCTCGGTCATCTCCACGTTGGGTCGGGCCGCCGGGGTGAGGAAGTCCGGAAGCCAACTACGCGGCCGGGCCAGCTCCACCAGCGGTCGGACCCGGACGGCCACCTCGGGCCGACGCATGGTCACCCGGGCGCGGTCGATCCAGGGCAGGTGCACCGCGTGGTAAACGGGGCTGGCCAACGCCCACATGCTCATTACCGTCTCGTTGACCGGCGACACGGCGAGCCGCACTCTCGCGACGTCGGCCAGGCTGAACCGCAACTCGGACACGCGCCCTCCCCCGGGAGCAGGATTCGGTCCAGCCTAAAAGGCTCGACCGATCTGCCCGGTCCCGGTTCACTTCCCGGCCATGGGGGCCAGAGAAACCATCCGCACCGCTGTCCACAACGTCGTACCGCCGGCCGGTCTGACCCGGGCGCTGGCCGTGCAGGCCATGGTCTACGCCGTCGGCAGCGGCCTGTTCCACGCTGGCAGCGCCGTCTTCTTCACCCGGGCGCTGGGGCTCAGCGCCGCCCAGGTCGGGCTGGGCCTGTCCATCTCGGCGGGGGTGTCACTGCTCGGCACCGTGCCGCTGGGCGGCCTCACCGACCGGTACGGACCGCAGCGGGTCTGGGTGGTCGGGCTGGTGCTGGACGCGGCGCTCTTCGCGTCGTACCCGTTCGTGGGTGGCTTCGCCGGTTTCCTCGCCGTGGTGGTGGCGCTGGCGGCGGTGGATGCGTCGACAGGCGTGGCCCGCCAGGTCTACTCGATCAACGCGCTCCCGCCCGCCGAACGGGTCACGGCGATGGCGTACCAGCGGTCGTCGTTGAACGTCGGCTTCGGGCTGGGCGCGGTGATCAGCGGTCTGGTGCTGGCCGTGGACACGATCGAGGCGTACCGGGCGATGGTCTGGTTCATCGCGACGGTCTTCCTGGTCACGGCCCTGTTCGTCCGGCGACTGCCCCGGCTGCCGCAGGTCGCTCGACCGGAGGAGCCGATGAGCCGGCTCGCCGTGCTGCGGGACCGCCCGTTCATGACGGTGTCCCTGCTGTCCGGGTTGCTCACCGCGCACCAGACGCTCTACCTGACGGTGCTGCCGCTCTGGATCCTCACCCACACCGACGCCCCGAAGACGCTGATCGCCGCCTTGGTGCTGCTCAACACGGTCCTGATCGTGCTGCTCCAGGTACGCGTCAGCCGGGGCGCCGACACCGCTGCGGGCGCGGCGCGGGCCTCCCGCCGCGGTGGCCTGCTGATCGCCCTGTCCTGCCTGGTCCTGCCGATCTCCGGGGTCACCCGTGGCGCGCTCACCGTGGTGGTGCTGGTGGCCGGCGCGATCCTGCTGATCCTCGCCGAGCTGATCGACTCGGCGGGCACCTGGGGGCTCATCGCCGCCCTGCCGCCGGCCGCCCAGCGCGGCGCGTACGTGGGGGCGTTCGAGCTCGGCAGACAGGTGCAGTACCTGATCGCCCCGGCCGGGTTGACCGCGCTTGCCGTCAGCACCGGCGGCTGGGGTTGGTTACCGACGGCAGCGATCTTCGTGCTGGTCGGAGCGGCGATCGTGCCCGCGGTGGCCTGGGCCGAACGGACCCCGAGGCTGGGTTCCCAGGCCCCGGAGCCGACCATGACCCCGGTCCCATAGTCCGGACCAGCCTTTGCACCCCCCGTTCCATCACGTAGGGTGACCTGGTCATGTGGCGGGCGCTTCTTCTCCTTAGCCGCCGCGACGAGGCCTGACCGGCCGGCACCTCGTCGCGGAGTTGCATCGCGCCGTCCAGCACATCTGAGTTTCCTCTCGGCACCGCCGCGCACCGACGCCCGGCACCTCGCCGACACCTTCCGATCTGCTGACGCCACATGTTCCAGGGAGCACTCTGAGATGGCTCAACCTGTCACCGACGCCGAGACCGATCCGATCGCCCGGCAGCGCCCCAGCCGGATGCCGTACCACCGCTACCAGCCCTACCGGGAGCAGTTCCGGATCGACCTGCCGGACCGCACCTGGCCCACCCGCACCGTCGAGGCCGCTCCGCGCTGGTGCGCGGTGGATCTCCGGGACGGCAACCAGGCGCTGATCGACCCGATGTCGCCCGAGCGCAAGCGGCGGATGTTCCAGCTGCTGGTCCAGATGGGCTACAAGGAGATCGAGGTCGGCTTCCCGTCGGCCAGCCAGACCGACTTCGACTTCGTCCGGCAGCTCATCGAGCAGGACATGATCCCGGACGACGTCACCATCCAGGTGCTCACCCAGTGCCGGGAGCACCTGATCGACCGGACGTTCGAGTCGCTGCGCGGCGCGAAGCGGGCCATCGTGCACTTCTACAACTCGACCTCCACCCTCCAGCGGCGGGTGGTCTTCGGCCTGGACAAGGACGGCATCGCCGACATCGCCACCACAGGTGCGCGGCTCTGCCAGAAGTACGCGGAGATCCACACCCCGGACACGGAGATCTTCTACGAGTACTCGCCGGAGTCGTACACGGGCACCGAGCTGGAGTACGCGCTGGAGGTCTGCTCCCGGGTGATCGACGTGATCGACCCGACGCCGGACCGGCCGCTGATCATCAACCTGCCGGCCACCGTCGAGATGGCCACCCCGAACGTGTACGCCGACTCGATCGAGTGGATGCACCGGCACCTGCCGCGCCGCGCCAGCATCGTGCTCAGCCTGCACCCGCACAACGACCGGGGCACCGGGGTGGCCGCCGCCGAGCTGGGCCTGCTGGCCGGCGCGGACCGGATCGAGGGCTGCCTGTTCGGCAACGGCGAGCGCACCGGCAACGTCGACCTGGTGACGCTGGGGCTCAACCTCTTCTCCCAGGGCATCGACCCGATGATCGACTTCTCGAACATCGACGAGATCCGGCGGGCCGTCGAGTACTGCAACCAGCTCCCGGTGCACGAGCGCCACCCGTACGCGGGCGACCTGGTCTACACCGCCTTCTCCGGCTCGCACCAGGACGCCATCAAGAAGGGCTTCGACGCCCTCGCCGCCGACGCGAAGGCGGCCGGCGTACCGATGGACGAGCACACCTGGGCGGTGCCGTACCTGCCGATCGACCCGAAGGACCTGGGCCGCACCTACGAGGCCGTCATCCGGGTCAACTCGCAGTCCGGCAAGGGCGGCGTCGCGTACATCATGAAGAGCGAGCACCAGCTGGACCTGCCCCGCCGGCTCCAGATCGAGTTCTCCGGGGTCGTGCAGCAGGTCACCGACCACGACGGTGGCGAGGTCGACCCGCGCGCCATGTGGGAGATCTTCGCGACGCACTACCTGCTCGACCACCAGCCCGACCCGGCGGTCCGGTTCGCCGGCTACACGATCGGCACCACCGACGGCAAGGTCGAGATCGAGGCACAGGTCGGCGTGGGCGGCGAGCAACGGTCGCTGACCGCGGTCGGCAACGGCCCGATCGACGCGTACGTCAACGCGCTCCAGTCGGTCGGGGTGGGCGTCCGGGTGCTCGACTACCACGAGCACGCGCTGTCCTCCGGTGGGGACGCGCAGGCCGCCGCCTATGTGGAGTGCGAGGTGGACGGTCGGACGGTCTGGGGTGTCGGCACCGACGCCAACATCGTCACCGCGTCGATCAAGGCGGTCACCAGCGCCGTCAACCGCGCGCGCGGCTGACCTGGCTGAGGGAGGGCATCCGGTGCCCTCCCTCAGCCCCTGCGGGCCGGGGGTGTGGCGGCGGGCATCGAGTGGCAGGGCTGCGACGGCGGTGCCGCCCGGGGCGGTCGGTGCACCAGCACAAGGGCGAGCACCGCTCCGGCCAGCAGCAGCCCCGCACACCAGGCCAGCGCGCCCCGGAACGCGTCGGTCAGCTCGGTCTTCTGCTCGTACCCGCCGCCGGAGAGGCCGACCAGCAGCGGCAGCGCGGCCACCGCGAGCAGACCGCCCGCTCGGGACGCGGCGTTGTTGAAGCCGCTGGCCACCCCGGAGAACCGGTCCTCGACCGCGGCGAGCACCGACGCGGTCAGCGGCGCCACCACCAGGGTCAGCCCGAGGCCGAAGAGCAGCACCCCGGGCAGCACGTCGGTCCAGTACGACGCGCCCGGGCCGACGCCGCGCAGCAGCAGCAGACCGGCGGCGGCCACCACCGGCCCGACGGTCAGCGGCAGCCGGGGGCCGATCCGCGCCGACAGCGCGCCCGCCCGGGCCGACCCGATGAGCAGCAGCACCGTCATCGGCAGCAGCGCGATCCCGGTGCGGAAGGCCGACCACTCGACGACGTTCTGCAGGTAGACGGCGAAGAAGAAGGTGAAGCCGTTGAGCGCCGCGTAGACCACCACGGTGAAGATGTTCAGGACGGAGAAGAGCCGGCTGCCGAACAGCCCGGTGGGCAGCATCGCCGTGTCGCCGCGCCGCCGTTCCAGCAGGACGAAGGCCACCGCGGCCACCACCCCGACCAGCGCGGCGATCAGCACCGACGCCGAGGTGAAGCCCCGCGCGGGCGCGTCGATCAGGGCGTACGTGACGCCGGCGAGCGCGAGCGCGCCGAGCAGCGCCCCGCCCACGTCGAATCGGCGTCGCGTCCGGCCCGGCCCCTGCGTCCGGGAGGCGTTCTCGTCCCGGCTCTCCGGCACCCAGCGGGCGGTGGCCAGCACCACCAGCACGGCGATCGGCAGGTTCAGGAAGAAGATCCACCGCCACGACAACGCGTCGATCAGCCAGCCACCGAGGAACGGGCCCAGCGCGGTGGACACACCGGACAACCCGGCCCAGGCGCCGATCGCCTTCCCCCGGTCGTCCGGGTGGAAGCTGGCCTGGAGCACCGACAGGGAGCCGGGGGTGAGCAGCGCCCCGCCAGCGCCCTGGAGGAACCGCGCCCCGATCAGCCAACCGGTGCCCTGGGACAGCCCGCACAGCACCGAGGCCAGGGTGAACCACGCCACGCCGATCAGGAAGACCCGTCGTCGGCCGAAGCGGTCCCCGAGCGCACCACCGAGCAGCACGAACGCCGCCAGCATCAGCAGGTACCCGTTCACGGTCCACTGGAGATCGGCCACGTTCGCCCCGAGATCCTGGCCGAGTTTCGGCAGCGCCACGTTGACGACGGTGCTGTCGAGGAAGACCATGCCGGAGGCGAGCACCGCGGCGAGCAGCGTCCCCCGGCCGGCGGCGGTGCCCATCCGCAGAGCGGGCGACGGTACGGCTGTGGTCATCTCATCAATCTGCCTTGCAGGATGTGGGAGACGCCGCGAAACGCCGAAACCATGCCCGGGTACTGTGCGCAATCGCCGGGAGCCCGCAAGCTGGAGAGGTGTCGTCTGTGCGTACCAGATCAGGACCGCGGGCGGCGGTGACCGCGCTCGTCGCGGCGCTGGCGCTCGGCGTGGCCGGTTGCGTCCCTCCGGACGAGACCGGAACGCCGCCACCACCGACGGACGGCGGCAACGCGGCGCAGCAGCTGGGCCAGCTGACCGTCGCCACCGCCGGCTCGATGAAGGGCTACAGCCGCGACCGCTTCCCGCACTGGCGGGACACCGGCAAGAACTGCGACGTGCGGGACAGCATCCTGCAACGCGACGGTAAGGACGTGAAGCTCTCCGGCTGCAACGTGGTCGGCGGTCGCTGGGAGAGTGTGTACGACGGCCGCAGCGCGACCGATCCCTCCGACGTGGACATCGACCACACGGTGCCATTGGCCAACGCGTGGCGCTCGGGCGCCGACGAATGGGACAACGCCAAGCGCGGTGACTTCGCCAACGACACGACACGTCCGCAGCTCATCGCGGTTTCCGCGTCCTCCAATCGGGCAAAGGGTGACCAGGATCCGTCCCAGTGGAAGCCGGCAAACCGGTCGTACTGGTGCCAGTACGCCAAGGACTGGGTGACGGTGAAGCACTACTGGAAGCTGACGGTGACCAGTGCCGAGAAGTCCGCACTGACCGACATGCTGGAGGGCTGTTTATGAGCGAGGAACCGGCGACAGGCGCCGGGACGGGCGCGAACACCGCCCCGTCTGCGGCCGGGATGACCGCCGACGGCACCGGCGACACGCCGGCCGCGGTGCCGGGGGCCGGCATGGTCGCGGACTCGACCGGCGCCAGCGCCCCGCAGAGCCGGACCGCCGACATCGTGCCCGGTCCGGGCGGGGTGATGACCGACGAGGTCGGGGTGGTCACCGGCGAGCTGACCCTGCGCACCGAGTACGCCGACGGCAAGGTCACGCTGCGGGTGCAGTACAAGGACGCCGACGAGTGGTACGCGGTGACCGGCGGCTCGGTGCCGCTCGCCGACCCGGCGGGGCTGGACGCGGTGCACGCCGTGGCGGTCGCCCTGCTGCACCGCCCGCAGGGCTGACGCCACACCTGGGCACCGTCGACCCGTGGCACCGGGGGCCGTCCTGTGGCAGGACGGCCCCCCGATGTCGTCACGGCGTCGGGATCAACTCACCCGGCGGGTCGAGCGGGCCGGTGCCCTCGGCCGGGCGCACCAGCTCCACCTCGACCTCGTGCGGACGGATCCGGCCGGCGGCGATGTCCTCGGCGAAGTGGCAGGCCACCCGGTGGCCGCCGACCACGTCGCGCAGCGCCGGCCGCTCGCTGGCGCAGCGGGTCGGCTGCGCCCACGGGCACCGGGTGTGGAATCGGCAGCCCGACGGCGGGTTGGTGGGCGAGGGCAGGTCGCCGGCGAGCAGGATGCGCTCCCGACGGTCCTCGACGACCGGGTCGGGCACCGGCACCGCGGACATCAGCGCTCGGGTGTACGGGTGCATCGGCTCGCGGTAGAGGTCGTCGCTGGACGCCTCCTCCACCAGTCCACCCAGGTACATGACGCCCACCGTGTCGGCGATGTGCCGGACCACCGCCAGGTCGTGCGCGATGATCAGGTACGTCAGACCGCGCTCGTTCTGCAGATCCTCGAGCAGGTTGAGCACCTGCGCCTGGATCGACACGTCCAGTGCGGAGACCGGCTCGTCGGCGACGATCAGGTCCGGGTTGAGCACCAGGGCCCGGGCGATGCCGATCCGCTGGCGCTGGCCACCGGAGAACTCGTGCGGGTACTTGCTGAGAGCCGACGCGGGCAGGCCCACCGCCTCCAGCGTCTCGCGCAACCGCCGGTTCGTCTCGGCCTTGTCGCCGGCCAGGCCGTGCGCCTTCAGGCCCTCCACGAGCAGCGACTCCACCGACTGTCGAGGGTCGAGGCTGGAGAGCGGATCCTGGAAGATCATCTGCATGCGGCGGCGGGCGTGCCGCATCGCCTCGCCCTTGAGGGAGCGGACGTCGGTGCCGTCGAAGACGATCTCGCCGTCGGTGGGCTCGACGAGCCGGAGCAGGCCACGGCCCAGCGTCGACTTGCCGCAGCCCGACTCGCCGACCAGGCCGTACGTCTCGCCCTTGCGGATGCTCAGCGACACGCCGTCGACGGCGTAGACGTAGCCGATGGTCCGGTCGAAGAGCAGACCGCTCTTGATCGGAAAGTGGACCTTGACGTCACGCAGCTCGATCAGCGGGGTGGTCTCTTCGGTCATCGGGCCGCCACCTCCTCGGAGACGGGGTTGTTGCAGCGCAGGTCGCCGCCGGTGGCGGTGGGTTCGAGCGGCGGAGGCCCCTCCAGGCAGGCGTCCACGACGTTGTCGCAACGCGGGGCGAACGCGCACCCCTCGGTCCACGGGATGTTGTCGGAGACCGACCCGCGGATCGCGTGCAGCCGCTCACCGCGCGGTGAGTCCAGCCGCGGCACCGAGTTGAGCAACCCGTGGGTGTACGGGTGCCGGGCGTGCGCGAACAGCTCGTGCCGTCGGGCCCGCTCCACGACCTTGCCGCCGTAGAGCACGTTGACGGTGTCACAGAGCCCGGCCACCACGCCCAGGTCGTGCGTGATCATCACGAGTGCGGTGCCGGTGTCGTCGACCAACTGCTTGAGCAGGGTGAGGATCTGCGCCTGGATGGTCACGTCGAGCGCGGTGGTCGGCTCGTCGGCGATCAGCAGTCGAGGCTTGCAGGCCAGGGCGATGGCGATCAGCGCGCGCTGGCGCATTCCGCCGGAGATCTGGTGCGGGTACTCGCTGAGTCGCCGTTGCGGGTCGGGAATTCCGACGGCGTCGAGCAGGTCGCGTGCCTCGCGCAGCGCCTGCTTGCGGTCCCGGCCCTGGTGGCGTTCCAGCACCTCGGCCACCTGGACGCCGATCGGGATGACCGGGTTCAACGACGACAGCGGGTCCTGGAAGATCATGCTGATCTCCCGGCCGCGTCGGTCCCGCATGTCGTCCGGTCGCAGCTTCAGCAGGTCGGTGCCCTCGAAGAGCACCTCCCCGGTGACCTTGTTGCCCCGCTTGGGCAGCAGGCCCATGATGGCCAGGCTGGTCACGCTCTTGCCGCAGCCGGACTCGCCGACCAGGCCGACGGTCTGCCCCGGTTCCACGGTGAAGCTGACCTTGTCGACGGCGGTGAAGGGCCGCTCGCCCCGCCGCTGGAACACGACGCTCAGGTCACGGACGTCGAGCAGGCTCATCGGGTCACTTCCTCACTGCTGTGGTCCATCGCTCGCGATGCGCGCACGGCGGTCACCGCCGGTTCTTCGGGTCGATCGCCTCGCGCATCGCCTCACCCAGCAGGGTGAAGCCGAGCGCGACCACGATGATCGCGAGCGCCGGGTAGTACGCCAGCTCCGGACGGACCTCGAAGTAGCGCTGACCGTCCACGCCGAGCATCAGGCCCCACTCGGCCCGGTTGATGTCCGGGTCACCCAGGCCCAGGAACGAGAGCGCCGCGGCGTCCAGGATGGCCACCGCGAAGGTCAGGGTGGCCTGCACGATCACGGAGGTCAGCGAGTTGGGCAGCATGTGCCGCAGCACGATGTTGCGCTCCTTGACGCCGAGCGCGCGGGCGGCGAGCACATGGTCGCTCTCCCGCTGGGCCAGCATCGAGCCGCGCAGCAGTCGGGCGAAGATCGGCACGTTGACGATGGCCACCGCGAAGATGACCGTCCACTGGCTCGACCGGCTGGCCATCGCGACCAGGGTGATCGCCAGCAGCAGGCTCGGCAGGGCCAGCATCACGTCGGTGAGTCGCATCAGGACGACGTCGACCCATCCGCCGAAGGCGCCGGCGATCGCGCCGATCAGCACACCAAGAGCCAGACCGATGAGGGTGGCGAGCACACCCACGAAGAGGGTCTGTCGCGCCCCGTAGATCATTCGGGACAGGAAGTCCCTGCCGAGCGGGTCGGAGCCGAACGGGAAGTCACCGCTGCCGCCCGGGATGCTGTCCACGGTGAGGTTCTTCGTCAGCTCCTCGAAGCGCTGCACCGGGTCGTGCGGCGCGATGAGCGGGGCGAAGATCGCCACCAGGACGAACAGGCCCACGATGCTGGCGCCGACGATGGCCACCGGGTTGCGCCGCAGCCGGCGCACGGCGTCGCGGACGAGGCTGACGCCGCCCCGGCCGGACGCGCTGGCACGTGCCAACTCGTCCAGTCGTGCCCTCTTGCGGTCGCCGAGCACGCCGATGCTGCGCTCGCTCATGCCGGGGCGGGGGTTGTCGTCCCCGCTGCGGGGGGTCGGCGCTCCGGCCTGGGTGATGGGGTCACTCATCGCACACGCACCCTGGGGTCGATGAAGGCGTAGGAGAGGTCGACCAGCAGGTTGACCACCACGAAGACCAGCGCCGCGAGCAGGATGATCGCCTGGAGCACCGGGTAGTCCCGGCCGCCGCTGATCGAGTCCGTGATCAGCGTGCCGATGCCACCCCAGTTGTAGACCTTCTCGGTGAGCACCGCGCCGGAGAGGAGCGCGCCGGTCTGCAGGCCGATGGTGGTGACCACCGGTAGCAGCGCGTTGCGCAGGATGTGCCGGCCGCGGATGGTGCGGTGCCGCAGGCCCTTCGCCTCGGCGGTCCGCACGTAGTCCTCGTTGAGGACGTCGAGCACGCTGGCCCGGGTGATCCGCACGATCACCGCCAACGGGATGGTGGCGAGCGTGATCGCCGGCAGGATCAGGTGCCACAACGCGTCGGCGCTGGCGTCGAACTCGCGGGTGAGCAGGCCGTCGAGCACGAAGAACCCGGTGACGTGGGTGTTGTCCAGTCCGGTGGTAAGTCGCCCGGACGGTGGGAACCAGTGGATGTTCTGGGTGAAGACGTCCTTGAGCAGGTAACCCAGGAAGAAGATCGGGATCGAGATGCCGAGCAGGGTGCCGGCGATGGTGAGGTTGTCCAGCGATCGCCCGCGCCAGCGAGCGGCGAGGTAGCCGAGCGGCACGCCGAGGCCGACCGCGATGATCATCGCGGCGAGAGCCAGCTCGATGGTGGCCGGGAAGGCGCGGCTGATGACCTCGGTGACCGGGTCACCGGTCCGGATCGAGTTGCCGAAGTCGCCAGTGACGACTCGCTGCATGAACTTGCCGTACTGCACCAGGATCGGCTGGTCGTAGCCGAGCGCCTTGGTCAGCAGGGCGCGGCGCTCGGGCGTGGCCCGCTCGCCGAGCAGCGCCTCGACGGGGCCACCGGGCAGGTTCCGCAGCCAGATGAAGATCAGCGCCGACAGCGCTATGAGGGTCACCACCAACTGCAGGAGGCGGCGGACTATGACTCGCAACATCTCTCACACACCAGACTCTCGATGAATCGCGGATCGGCCCGGGCCGGGAGGAACCCCGGACCCGGGCCGATCACGCCTACGGCGTCAGCCGACGGACGTCACTTGCCGACGCTTACCGTGTTGAATCGCTCGTCGGTCAACGGGCTGGCCACCAGACCCTTGACATCCTTGGTGACGACGATCGCCGGCGGCGCGTGCCAGAGCGGCACGGCCGGCAGCCACTTGGCCGCGATGTCCCGGTTGACCTGCTCCCAGGCCGCCTTCTTGCCAGCGTCGTCGACGGTGCCGTCGGCCTTGGTGATGGCGTCGAACATCTCGGTCATCCCCTGGTCACCGAACTCGACCTTGCCGCGGCCGAAGAACGTGCCGACGAAGTTGCCCGGGTCGTTGTAGTCACCGGTCCAGCCGAGGATGTGCAGGTCCTGCTTGCCGAACTGCTGCACGTCGTCCTTGAAGCCACCGTTCCACGGGCGAGGCACACCGTTGACCTTGATGCCCACGGCCTGGAGGTCGTTGGCGAGGACGGTGAAGATCTCCTGCGGGTTCGGCATGTACGGCCGGGAGACGTCCGGCGGGTAGTAGAAGTTCAGCGTCAGACCCTCGGCGCCGGCCTCCTTGAGCAGCTGCTTGGCCTTGTCCGGGTTGTACTCGTACTTCTGCACGTCCGGGGCGTAGCCGAGCACGGTGTCCGGCATGAACTCGTCGGCGACCTTGGCGCCACCCGGGCCCTTGGTCTGCACCAGCTGCTGGCGGTTGAGCGCGTAGGCGATCGCCTGGCGCACCCGCAGGTCCTTGAGCTTCGGGTTCTTCTGGTTGAGGCCCAGGTAGAGGATGTTGAACGCCGGGCGGTTGATGACCTGGAAGCCCTCGCCCTCCAGCGCCTTGCGGTCGGCCGGGGCCGGGAAGTCGATGCCCTGGACGGTGCCGGCGCGGAGCTCCTGCTTGCGGGTGCTCTCGTCCTTGATGATCTTGATGATCATCTTGTCGACCTTGGCCTTGTCACCCCAGTAGTCCGCGTTGCGGTTCAGGGTGATCTCGTTCTTGGCCTTGTCCCAGCCACCGAAGGTGAACGGGCCGGTGCCGACCGGGTTGGTGGTGGCGAACGCGCTGTACTCGAACGAGTCGCCGTTCTGCTTCACCGTGTTGGCGTCGTACTTCTTCAGCGCCTCGGGGCTGGCGATCGAGAGCGAGGTCAGCGCGAACGCGCCGGGGAACGCCCCCTTGTACTGGTTGAGGGTGACGACTGCGGTGCCGCCGTCCTTCGCCTCACACTTGTTGTAGATCGCCTTGCCGGCGTCCGGGCTCTCGTTGTTGGCGAAGCCCCCGAAGACGTCCATGTAGTAGATCATCTGGGACTGGGCGGCAGCGCCCTTCATGTTGTACCAACGGTCGAAGTTGAAGCAGACCGCCGCGGCGTCGAACGGGGTGCCGTCGTGGAACTTCACGCCCTGGCGGAGCTTGAACGTCCAGACCTTGCCGTCTGGGTCGTGCTCCCAGCTCTCGGCCAGGCCGCCCTGCAGCTCCGCGGTGCCCGGCTTGTGGCTCACCAGGGTGTCGAACATCTGCCGGACCGGCCGGAACGACTCACCGTCATCGTTGAAGATCGGATCGAAGTTCTTCGGGTCACCGGCACCCGCGAAGATGAAGGTGCCGCCAGTCTTGGCCTCGCCACTGCCACCGTCGCGCTCGCTCTTCGCGCAGCCGGCCGCGCCGACCGCCAGAGCGGCAACGGCCGCGATGGCCATGGCCGATTTAAGCCTTCTCGCCTGCATCTCTCACCTCTGTCATGCGCATGACCACGCCGAGCTGTGGCTCGGTCCGTGTGCGGGAGGCTATGACATGTAACACCGGAAGCGGAACGGCCGTCAGGCAATCGCTACCAAGCCGACACCTTGCGCGGACGTCTGACAGTCGACGGCGCGGCGAATACATAGAGCGACACATGAACCCGACGCCACGAACCCAGCCGTCGACGCCCGTTGCCGACGATCTCGGGACGCGTCAGGAGGGCGACGGCCAGGCCACAGGTGGTGGGCAGTCGGCCAGCCGCTCGACGGCCGAACCCGCCGTGGCCGTGCCCAGGTCGTGGAAGGTCACGCGGTGGCAGGCGTTCACGTGACTCACTCCGAACACCACACCGAAAGGGGCGGAACCGTACACGGTCACCACCAGGTCAGGCGCCCGGCGGACCTCCCGCACCTCGACCTGGGTGCCCTCCGCGACCGCCGCCAACCGTTCGTCGGTCGGCGTCGGGTCGCCGGTGGCGACCACCGCCGCGCCGTACGCCTGGGCGTTCCGGGTCACCGCGGCTTCGGCCTCGGCTTCCTGGGCACGGGTGTCCGCGGCGGTTCGCCGGCTCCCCACCTCGATCGCCACGAGGACGCCGGCGAAGGCCAGCGTCAGCACGGCCACCAGCACCGCCGGGGTCCAGGACCGCCTTTCCGGTTGCCGCGTCGCCACACGCCACCTCCAGAGGTACGCCGGTGGGTCCGCGAGTTCGACGCGCGGACCCACCGGATCCACTCAGTTGTATCCCACCGCCGACAATCGTGACGTCACGGCATTGGAGTACGTCACCGCGCCGGTGTCCTTCGGATGGAACGAGGCCCGGCTGATGCAGACGTTGAGACCCGCGGTGATCCAGCCGACGCAGGTCGCGTAGTCGTCGTTGTCCACCATCCGGAAGTCGCCCTCACCCTCCGGGCCGGCGACCACCCCGTTGATGTCGTCCGGTACGAGGATGTCGTGGGTGGCGTCGTACTTACGGCACGTCCCGTGGTCGAGCATGCCGTCGACCATGTCGGTGAACTGCACCTTCAGCCCCGCCGCGCGCGCGCCGTCGGCCATGGTCCGCTCCGCGTCCCGCATGTAGAGCGCCAGCCTGTTGACCATCGCCATCTCGCCCGCCGAGTACCGGCCGAAGACACACGAGTCCTGGTAGTAACTGGCGAAGATGCGGGGATAGCCGACCACCATCACCGTGGCGTTCGGCGCCTTCGCGGCCACCGCGTTGACGAGCTGGCGCACCTGGCTCTGTGCGCTGTCGATCCGCTGCTGGACTGTCGCTTCGTAGCTGGCGGTGTCACAGGCCTGCAACGCGCACGTGGTCATCGTGCCGGGGAAGTTGGCGTCGTTGCCGCCCGCCGACAACAGCACCAGTGTCGTGTTGCCGTCCAGTACGCCGGACTCGATCTGGGACATCTCCCGGAACTGCCCCTCGGCGGCTAGCCCGTAGGCGCCGATCCCGCTGGGCGGGCTCTGCCAGTAGTAGGGGGTGCTCGTGTCCCTCATCTGCTGTGCCGTCGCTCCGGAGCAGGTGACGTTCTGGAAGTCCAGACCCTGGTCGTGGCTCGACAGCCGGCTGGATATCGAACTCGACGAGCCGGGGAGGCGGGTCAACAGCGGCCACGACTTCGTGCTGCGGCGGCAGCCGTTCCATGCCCGGTTGCCGTAGTTGTTGTCCGTCTCGTAGTAGTAGCTGCCGACGCCCTCGCCGGAGCCGTACGAGTCACCCATGGCCACCACGAAGTGTCGCGGCTTGGCGCTCAGAGGGACGAACGCGAGAGCGTCCCAGGCGACGTCCTCGGTGCCGTTACCGTCCTCGGTGATGTTGTTCAGTTCC
The DNA here is from genome assembly GCF_043205095.1 of Micromonospora sp. NPDC047557. NCBI lineage: Bacteria > Bacillati > Actinomycetota > Actinomycetes > Micromonosporales > Micromonosporaceae > Micromonospora > Micromonospora sp. NPDC047557. The sequence continues at coordinate 185,050 of NZ_JBIDDK010000011.1, forward strand.
ACCGACTGGGCGCCCGAGTTGGAGAACTGGTACGTCCCGAGGGTCACCCAGCGGTGCGCCTCGGTCCGGGTCGGGATGTACCGGGTCTTCTGCCCCGACCCGGTGTTGATCACGTACTTCGCCTGCTGGGTGTGCGCGCCGTGGTCGGGGATGTGCACCATCACCTTGGCCCAGCCGTTCAGGCGGTTGGTGGGTGTCCAGCGTCCAGTGACCTTCTCCGGCGCCGTGTCGGACCGCTGGGTGTGCGCCCACCAGAAGTGACCGCCGAACCCACCGCCGATCTGGTGGGTGTCCACCTTCCCGGGATAGATGGTCACGTTGTTCGGCCCGACCCGGGACGGATAGTTGAACGAGAACTTCCCCGCCGGCGTGTAGTCGCGCTGGCAGCCCTGCGGGCCGAGTGGGGTGGCGCTGTCGATGTCGTCGATGATCAGCGCGTTGCTCGGCAGCCCGTTCCGGCTGCACTGCGAGTCGTAGATGCTGGACCCGTACGGGCGGGGCTCGATGCTGGTGTACCGCCGGTTCTCCAGACCGCAGTTGACCGAGCAGTCCGTCCAGGTGACCGGCGAGTGCCACCAGCACTTCAGATCGTCCCGGGTGCACGGCCCCGGAGGATCGTCAGGGTAGTCGCCCGGCACCCCGGAGAAGTTCGGGTCACAGGCGTTCTGGGCCGGTACGCAGAAGGTGAACCGTTCCGGCTGGGCGACAAGCTTGTTGCGTTCCTGCGCGGTGGCGTACGTCGCGCTGTAGTTGCCCGTCTCGTAGTTGTAGCGGCGCAGCGAGGTGTAGGCGAAGCCGATCACCCGCTCCGGATACGACCAGTGGTTCGGGTGCTTGGCGTTGTCGTAGCCGACCTGGTCGTCCACCGGCGGGTTGGCGGTGGGCACGTCCAGCGGCTGGGTCAGGAACATCTTGCGGTCCGCCGGGTAGTTGGGGTTGGACGGGTTGTTGGCCCAGCCCACCCCCCAGGGCAGCGTGGGGGCCTGCGGGATCTGGCTGTAGAAACCGGTGTTGTACGCCCAGATGGCGAACCACCAGTTCTCGATGTACCTCGGGTCGCCGTTGTTGGCCACCAGCCCGGCGTTCCGGGTCTGGTTCCACTTGTCCTGCAGGATGCGCAGGCCGGCCGCCACGTTGACCGCGTAGTCCAGCGCCACCGCCTTCTGCTTCGTCGAGTCCCACTGCACGCCCGCGATCCACTGGTCGGTGTCGCTCTTCTTCATCCCGGACGTGACCTGTCCGACGCCATAGCCGCAGTCGGTCTTCGTCCAGTCGATCTTGGTGTAATCCGGGCTCGCCAGATCCAGCCCGTAGTAGCCGAGGCTGGTCAGTGGATTGCCGGCCAGCCCGTCCACGACGTGGTAACTCGCCTGCCACAGGTTCGACTCCTGCGCGAGGATGCCAAGAAACACCTGCGCCGGCACGTCGCCACCACCCGTGAGCGCCATCGACGGGAACATCGTCTGCGGCGAGTACGCGGGCAGGCCGTTGTTCGCCCAGTTGGCCGCGCGCTGGAAGGTCAACTGTCCGCGTACCGCCAGGTCGGCGGCCCACTCCACCTGCTCACGGGTCGGTTGGTAGACCTGGATCGCCGGATCGTTGCGGCGTACCGCGCAGGAGCCGTCGAGGTCGTACGCCACGGTCTCCGGGCTCGGGTCGGCGAAGGTGGTCGCGTTGCCCTTCGCGGCCCCGCCTCCCGCCGCCGGGGCCGCCTGCCCGACGCCGCTGTTCGGCACCACCGTGAAGGCGACATCGCCCCCGGTCCGCAGCCGGGCCTTGATGTCGACCCGGTCCGTCCGCCCGTCGCCCGGCGCGCCGCCCAGCGCACCGGCGGCCTCCCGGCCCGTGACGGCCCTGGTCAACACGAGGTCGCCGGTGCGGGAGACGTCGCTGTCGGGCGGCGCGTCGATCGTGCCCCAACCGTTCGGCAGGCGTTTGCCGGCAAGCCGGCCGGCGGCCCGGCCGCCCACGGCGAAGACGCGGCCGTCACCACCGGCGCGCAGCTTGACGGTGCCCGTCGGCACGGTCGCAACCGGCTGTAGTCGACCACCGGCCAGGCGCGTGAGGTCGACCTCGTTTCCCCTGGCCACCTGGAGGGCGACGTCCCGGGGACCGTCGGCCATCAGCCGGAACGGCGAACCCGACGTCCGCAGCGTCGACCGGACCGCTCCTTCACGATCGAGGGTGAGTAGGGCGTGACCCTTGGCCGCGACGATCCCGTCGCCGACGGGGATCGCCGAGGTGAGCTGACCGGAGGCCACCACCTTCCGGGCGGTAGACGGCTTCCGGGTGTCCACGGTGGCCAGCGTGGACCGTGCCGCCGTGCCGGCCCGCGACGACGCGGGCAGCTCCAGGCGGGACAGCACCGCGCTCTCGCCCGCCCCGCAGCCGGGGTTGTGATAGGCCAGCGAGTAGCGCTCGGGCAGCTTGGAGACCGCGCCGGTGTCCAGGTCGACGACCGCCGCGAAGGCGCCCGCGTTGAGCAGGTTCTCGCGGTTGGTGAACTCGCGCGGGGCGTAGACCGCCACCGCCCGTCGACCCGAGCCGGTCAGGCAGACCTGCCCGATCCACTGGTCCGTCGGCAGGCCGGGCTCACCGAGCGTGGCGGCCGTCCGCCAGCGGTACGCCTCCCTGGCGTCCGCCACCAGTACGTGCAGACCGGTCTCGTCGGACGACGTGGTGACCACCCGGTCGGCGGACCGCTGCCAGGTGGCTCCGAGCCGCCGGTCGGGGTCGAGGATCCGGTCCGGGTCGGCTGGCCGGGTCGGTGTCGCCGGCCGGCCGACGGCGGTCTTCCTGCCGGGGTCGGGGGGTGCGGCCGAGGCCGCTTGTGAGGGCGGGACCAGCGGTGTCAACACCGCGAGTCCGAGTAGGGGGGCCAGGAACCGGCGCACGGTGACCTCCGTCGCGAGATGCGGAGAGAAGAGCCACCATCGTCACGACGGCGATCACCTGACTGTCATCACCGGCTCACCGTTTATTCATCGTCGTCGAAGGGTCAGACGGCCCGGCGGCCCTCGAAGGCGCGACCGAGGGTGATCTCGTCGGCGTACTCGAGGTCGCCGCCGACCGGTAGGCCGCTGGCCAGCCGGGTCACCGCGATCCCCATCGGCTTCACCATCAGCGCCAGATAGGTGGCGGTCGCCTCGCCCTCCGTGTTCGGGTCGGTGGCCAGGATCAGCTCCCGGACCGCCCCGCCGCTCAACCGGGTCATCAGCTCCCGGATGCGCAGGTTGTCCGGGCCGATCCCCTCCAGCGGATTGATCGCGCCGCCGAGCACGTGGTAGCGACCGCGGAACTCACCGGTCCGCTCGATGGCCACCACGTCCTTGGGCTCCTCCACCACGCACAGCACCTCGTCGGTGCGGCGCTGATCGCGGCAGATCCGGCACTGCTCGGACTCGGCCACGTTGTAACAGGTCGTGCAGAAGCGCACCAGCTCCTTGACCTTGCGCAGCGCGCCGGCCAGCCGGTTGACGTCGGCCGGGTCGGCCGACAGAACGTGGAACGCGATCCGCTGGGCACTCTTCGGGCCCACGCCCGGCAGTCGTCCCAGCTCGTCGATCAGATCCTGGATGGCGCCTTCGTACATCTGCCGGCTCAGAAACCGGGCAGGCCGAGGCCGCCCATGCCGCCGGCGACCGGACCCATCTTGCGCTCGGTCAACTCGCGCGCGGCCTCGGCGGCGTTGTGCACGGCCGCGACCACCAGGTCCTCAAGCGTCTCCACGTCGTCCGGGTCGACGGCCTTCGGGTCGATCTTGATGGCCTTCAGGTCACCGGAGCCGGAGACGGTCGCGGTGACCAGACCTCCGCCGGCCGTGCCGGTCAGCTCGGCCTCGGCCAGCTCGGCCTGGGCGGCGGCGATCTGCTGCTGCATCTTCTGCGCCTGCTTCAGCATCTGCTGCATGTTCGGCTGTCCACCTGGGCGCACTGATGGCTCCTTCTCGCACTCGTCTGCTCGGCCGCCGACCAGCCTAACCGCTGGGACCGACCCCGCCCGAACGACCTGCGAGGTATGGCTGGCACCACCCCGAACCGGCCCTCTGCGGGTAGTGCGTCGGCACCCACCGCCCTGGTCTGCTCGACAGCATGAACCTCAACCCCGCGGGCCGGGTCGGCGCACTGTGCTGGGTGATCGCCGCGCCGGTCTTCCTCGTCGCCAGCCTGGTCACCGGCCTGCGCTGGCGCGAGCCGGCCTACAGTTGGGCCAGCCACAACATCAGCGACCTCGGCAACGTCCACTGCGGCGTCTGGGACAGCACCCGGCCCCGGTACGTCTGCTCCCCCTGGCACCCGTTGATGAACGCCGCGATACTCACCACCGCCGTGCTACTCGCCGCCGGGCTTCTGCTGACCTGGCGGTTACTCGGTCGCGGCGCGGTGGTGCGCTCCGCGCAGACGCTGCTGTTGCTGGCGGCCGGCGGGTACGCCCTGGTGGCCCGCTACCCGGCGGACATCGACGAGAACCTGCACGTCCTCGGCGCGTTCCTGATCATGGGACTGGGCAACGTCGGGCTGCTCCTCGCCGGCTTCGCGCCGCACACCACGGTGCTCGGCCGATGGCGACCGCTCACCCTGGCCGCCGGGTTGATCGCGCTGGCGGGGACCGTGCTGTTCTTCGCCCAGCAGGGCTTCGGGATCGGAGTGGGCGGCATGGAACGCGTAGCGGTGCTGCCCCTTCCGGTGTGGGCCTGCTGCCTGGGCGCCCTGCTCGCCGAAACCCCGCCCGACCCCATCGCCCAGGAGGCCGCGGCGTCGGCCGAGAGCCACACCACCTCATGATCGACGGGGCAGGGTGTCAGCGGGCGTCGACCTCGTCGATCTTCTCGGCGCCGAAGGTCTCCCGGAGCAGCCGTACCGCCTGCTCCTCGCTCGACTCCCGGGCGGTCTTCTCGTCGATGACCTCGTCCAACGGCTCATCGCCCGGGTCGAACCCCTCGTAGGTCGGTACCGCCGCCGGTGCCGCGCCACCCGGGCGCCTCCCGCGCTGCGGGCCGTCGAAGTCCGGGTCGTAAGGCGGTTCGCCGGCCCATTCGGCGTCCGCGACGGGCCGGGCCGCCGATGCGGTACGCGCGCCGCGCCCCGCCGCCGCCGCTCGCGCGGCGGCGATGGCGCTGCTCACCGGTGCGCCGCCGGCTGCCGCCGGCTGCCGGGCCGCTGGCGTGGGGTTGGCCGCCCGTGCGTCCGGCTGACCGGTCAGCGCGCCGGAGCCGCCGGAGCCGCCACCGTTCGCCCCCGGGCCGGCGCCGTTCGATCTGGTGTGGGCCGCATCGGCGCCGTTCACGCTGGTCGACACGGGTGCGGAGGCGCCGCCCGAGGCGGGGTCGCGGTCGTCCACGGCGGTACCGCCCGGCCGGGCGGCCTCCGGCCAGTCGTCGTCATCCGTCGCCTGGGCGGCGGCGGGAGCATTGCCACCGGGGCGCGCAGCCTCCGGCCAGTCGTCCTCGTCGTCAGCTGCCGCAGCCGCCGGGGTGTTCGTCGAGCCAGCCGCGGCGGCCATGTTCGTCGAGGCCGGAGACACGTTGGGCGCTGTGTTCGTGGGGGCAGGTCGGACATCCGCCGGTGCAGGCGGCGCGGCGGCAGCGGCTGGCGCGGCAACTGCGGTCGCGGTCGGGGTCGGCGCGGTCGGCTGCGCGGCAGAGGTCGGAGCGGCCGAGGCCGGCGCAGACGGCTGGGCGGCAGCGGTCGGCACGGCAGCGGTCGGCGCGGCCGGGGTCGGTGCGGCAGCGGCCGGGACCGGCGCGGTCGGTGCCTGCGCGGCAGCGGCCGGGCGGGGCGGCGCGGCCGGCTGGGAGCGCGGCGGGCCGGACAGCGACACGCCGCCCCGCTCGCCGGCCACCTCGCAGCGGATCTGCCAGCGTCCGCCCAGCTCCTCGTAGAGCGCGTCGGTGAGCACCGCCGAGTGGTCGGCCATCATCTTGGCCAGCACGGTGGACTTCACCGTCAGCACCAGCATGTCGCCGTCGAGTTCCCGCACGACCGCGTCGCGCATGAGGGCGGCGATCCGCTTGTTGGTCCGGTTGACCTTGCCGACCACGTCGGGCCAGGCCCGGCGAACGGCCACCGCGTCCAGTGCGGCGGCCGGCGCGCCGGGGCGAGGCGGCACGGGTGTCGCCGGGTCGGGCAGCACGGCCGACGGCGGCACCACGCGACGCGGGGCCGGCGAGACGGGTGCGGCGGTCGGGTCAGTGGAGGTCGACGCGGCGACGGCCGACGCACCGGGCGAGGCCGGAATCGGTGAGTCCGCCCCCGAGGGCGCGTGCGCGGCCGGTACGCCGGGAACGCGAGCGGCCGAGCCCGCAGCACCCGAACCCACAACGCCCGAGCCCGCAGCGTCTGCGGCGCGCGCGCCCGGGGCCGGGGACGCGGTCGGGTCGACGTCCCACGGCGGTGCGGAGGTCGGGGCGTTGGCGGGTGCCGGGGTGGCGGCAGCCGGGACCGGAGGGGCGTGCTGTGGGCGTACCCCTTGCTGGGCTGCTGACGCGGAGTCGGCGGCGGCCGACGGCGCGTCGGTGCCGCCCAGGGTGAGCCGGCGTTCCATCCGTTCGAGGCGCTGGAGGAGGCCGCCGGCGGAGTCGTCCACGCCGGGCAGCAGCATCCGGGCGCAGATCAGCTCCAGCAGCAGGCGGGGCGCGGTGGTGCCGCGCATCTCCACCAGGCCGTCGTGCACGATGTCGGCGCAGCGGGAGAGCGTGGCCGGGCCGAGCTGGGACGCCTGGGCGGCCATCCGCTCGATCTGGTCGGCGGGGCCGTCGATGAGGCCCTTCGCGGCGGCGTCTGGCACCTGCTGGATCACGATCAGGTCGCGCAGCCGTTCCAGCAGGTCGGAGGCGAACCGGCGCGGGTCGTGCCCGGCCTCGGCGACCCGGTCGACGGTGGCGTACGCGGCGGCGCCGTCACCGGCGGCCAGCGCGTCGCACATCTCGTCGATCAACGCTGCGTCGGTGACCCCGAGCAGCGCGGCGGCGCGGGCGTAGCTGACGCCCTCCGGGCCGGCGCCGGCGATGAGCTGGTCGAGCACGGAGAGGCTGTCCCGGGCGCTGCCGCCACCGGCGCGAACCACCAGCGGGAAGACCGCCGGCTCGACGGCGACGCCCTCGGCCTGGGTGAGCTGCTCCAGGTACGGGCGGAGGACCTTCGGCGGGATCAGCCGGAACGGGTAGTGGTGGGTCCGCGACCGGATCGTGCCGAGGACCTTCTCCGGCTCGGTGGTGGCGAAGATGAACTTGACGTACTCCGGGGGCTCCTCGACGAGCTTGAGCAGGGCGTTGAAGCCCTGGGTCGAGACCATGTGCGCCTCGTCGATCACGTAGATCTTGAAGCGGCTGCTGGCTGGCGCGAAGAACGCCCGCTCGCGCAGCTCCCGGGCGTCGTCGACACCACCGTGGCTGGCCGCGTCGATCTCGATCACGTCGATGGAGCCGGCGCCGTCGATGGCCAGCGAGCGGCACGACTCACACTTGCCGCACGGCTCGGGGGTGGGGCCCTGCTCGCAGTTGAGCGAGCGGGCCAGGATCCGGGCGCTGGACGTCTTGCCGCAGCCACGGGGGCCGGAGAAGAGGTAGGCGTGGTTGAGCCGGCCGCTGCGCAACGCCTGCGACAACGGCTCGGTGACGTGCTCCTGCCCGATGACCTCGGCGAAGGTACGTGGCCGGTACTTGCGGTAGAGCGCCAGCGTCACTCGTCCCGCCTCCTCTCGACCGAGCCATTCTGCGCCGGTCGGCCGCGGGTGACCACCCACCCCGCCGGGCAGCTTGGGTTACCCCGGGTTGCCGCGCTTGATCGACTCCATCTCGGCGACGTGGCGGTATCCACGGCCCAGAACAGCCCCACATCGGCGACCTGGAGTGGATCAAGGCCCCGGAGACAAAAAGGCCTCCCGTGCACCCGGCAGAGCTCGCTTATCCTTGCTGCCTTCCGGCCCTGGGGAGGTTCACGAGATACCGCCGCACGGGAGGTGACGCCAACCCTACCCGACGGCCCGTCGATCTTCAGGGGGTGGTGGGGTGGCCCGACCGACGGGGGCCTGTATCCTGGCTCGCGGAGGATTCGCCTAGAGGCCTAGGGCGCACGCTTGGAAAGCGTGTTGGGTTTACACCCTCACGAGTTCGAATCTCGTATCCTCCGCTCGCTTGAGCAGGAAGAACGACAGGGCCGGCCCCCACGGGGACCGGCCCTGAATCGTCTCCACCGTCGCTCTCGTCTCAGTTGTCGTCTCACTTGCCATGTTCCGGCCCGTTGGGCCGCTCGTGGCCGGCCTCCCCTGTCCTACGCGGCGGGTCACCCCAGAGCAGGCCGCCGAGCTGCTGCGCGATGTCCCGACGCACCTGATCGGCCATGTGCTGGTATCGGACTGCCACCGCCGAGTTGGACCAGCCCATGATGCCCATCACGGCACGGCCGGAGACGCCGAGGACCAGGAGCACAGGAGCCGGCACCGCGGTGCTTTACACGACGAAGAGTCCGGCCGGGAAAGGCGGACAATCCCTCCCAGGACATGTCTGATCCAATGCTCAATCGAGCCCAGTCGCGTTTGAGATAGACGGATACGATCGGGCGCATGAGATTGAAGAGGCACCGGAACCATCCGCGGATCCGGACTTCCCTCGGGGTCCGCGTTGGTCGCCTCCGGCTGCCCACCATCGTCGCGGTTTACGCGCTGGCCTGCGTGTTCGCGGCATCGCTCCTGGCGTTCACACTCACGACGGCCAGTGCCAAGGGGATGCACTACGGCATTGCCTTCCGACTGGCGCTCGCGACGATCTTCTCCCCCGGAGAGATCCTCCTCGCGGACGGAGAATCCCCGGCCTACTATCTGTTCGGCGGTTTCGCTTCTCTTCTCGGCATTCTCCTTCCGATCTTCCTGTTGAGCGCCTTCGTGTTCAAGTTGTTCCAGCAGGATCCCATTGAATGGCGGAAGGTCGTCTCGCTGGAGCCACGGACGAACGGGCAGTCGGTACTGTGCTTCCGCTTCTACAACGGGACCACCTCCACTCTCATACGGGTCAGCATCCAGGTGATCGCTCGGGTCCGCTCGACCGGGTCGCCGGAAACGGTCAGCAACTTGGCGCTGCCCCTGGGCGCGCGAGATGCAAATAGCAATAAACTCGAAGCGTCCTGGCCGTACGCCCGAAGCGGTGTGCCCTTCACCGTCGTCGCTGCCCTAGGTGAGGGCCTGACCGCGCAGGAGACAATTGACGGCACGATGGTCTGCTTGCCTCGCCGGGACGAAGCCGTAGACAAACGCCGCGTGTCTTTTCTGGTGCTAGTATCGGGCATCATGCTGGACACGGGGAACCCCTTTTTCAGCGCCCGAGAGTACAAGGCGAGCGAGGATCTGCTCTTGGGGCACTTCCAGGAGATCGGAACCGATTACGAGACTCCCCCGAGGACGTGGCCCGGGTGGCCCAACTTCGACGGCAACGGCGAGATCTATGTCTTCGGGTACGGCTCGCTGGTCAGCCCCCAATCGGTGGAGTCCACGCTGGGTCACGAGGTTGACCAGGCGAGGTTCAATTATGCGATCTTGGCCGGGTGGCGGCGATCGTGGAACGTCGCCTCTGACAAGGGCTCACATCCGGAGCGAACGTTTCGGCTTGCCGACGGCAGTGAGTACACCGGCGTGACGGTGGTGCTGGGTATCGAGGAAAGCCGTTCCTCAGCAGGATGCAACGGTTCGGTCTTCCCGGTCTCCCGCCAAGACCTATCCCTACTCGACGTGCGGGAGCGCAATTACGAGCGCCGAGAGGTCACCAGGTGGGTGACCTGGGCGGGGAAGCCGGACCAGTGCACGGTCTACACCTACGTTCCGACGGCCGAGGCGATGGAGAAGCTCGCCGCCGCACAAGCGAGCCGTCGGCAGATCAACGTTCGTGCCGGCTATGTCAATCTGGTCCACCGTGCCTTCGCGCAGATCAACCAGTTGGAGAGCTATCACCTGACGACGGAGCGTCCACCTTTCCCGGTTGAGGAGATGGCGGTTGAGATCGAGCCAGCACTCGCCCCATCGATCCAGCGCGCCCTGAGCGCCTCGTACTTTGGTGATGCCGGGGCGGCGGTCCCGTCAGTGCCCGACGCGCGGACTGCGGCCGACGACACGAGCGTGGTCGCACCGGCCGCGTCGCGCTCCCCTGAGCAGCAGCAACGCCCAGCAGACGGATAACTGGTCGGCTGGGCGTTCTTGCTGTGGTCTCATCGACGCCATGGCGGAGACCGCATGGGAGTGGGACGAGACGTTGTACGCGGGCAGCGCGCACCACTACAGCGTGGGCCGGCTGCCCTATCCGCCCGAACTCGCCGACGCCATCCGTACGGCGCTGGACCTGGACGGCACCGGCCGCCTCCTGGACGTCGGTTGTGGCCCCGGGTCGTTGACGCTGCTGCTGGCGCCCCTGTTCGAGGCGGCGGTGGGGGTGGACGCCGACCGGGACATGCTCGCCGAGGCGCAACGTCGGGCCAGCGAGGCCGGGATCACCAGCGTCGAGTGGCGACACCTGCGCGCCGAGGATCTGCCGGCCAACCTGGGTACGTTCCGGGTGGCCACGTTCGCCCAGTCGTACCACTGGATGGATCGACCGCTGGTGGCCCGGCGGGTCCGCGACATGCTCACGCCCGACGGGGCCTGGGTCCACGTCAGCGCGAACACTACCCAGGGCGTGGCTGGCGACGACCCGCTGCCGTGTCCCCGGCCGCCCTGGTCGCGGATCGACGAGCTGGTCGCAAGCTATCTGGGGCCGGTCCGTCGGGCCGGTCAGGGCTCGCTACCCGCCGGCACGCCCAGTGGCGAGGCGGAGATCATGCTCGCGGCGGGTTTCTCCGGCCCCACCCGACTGACCGTCGAGCAGGGGATGATCGTGGAACGGTCGGTGGACGAGGTGACGGCTGCGGTGTTCTCGCTGTCCAGTTCGGCGCCGCACCTGTTCGGCGATCGGCTGCCCGCGTTCGAGGCGGACCTGCGCGATCTCCTGACGATGGCGGCGCGAGATGGCCTCTTCGCCGAGCGCCGGCGCGACGTGGGCATCGTCATCTGGCGACCCTGACGCCGCCCCTCACCCTCGGGCGCGGGCCCAGGAGAGGAAGCGGTCGGTGAGCCGCGCCGGGTCCACCTCTGTGAGCTGCTCGCTGGCCTCGGTCAGGAGCGTCGCGAGGTAGACGGTCAGCGCCACCCGGTCGTTCCGGTACTCCCCGAGCAGTCGGAGCTTCGCCGCCGAGCAGGGCCAGGCGATGCCGCACGCCTGACATCGCCAGGTGGGTCGGGTCGGCAGGTGGTTTCGGTGGCGACGGCGAGGCACGGGTGAGCCTCCTTTCCTGGTGGAAGGGGTCACCCCGCCTCCGCGTCGGGGCGACCCCGGACTGACGCCGACCGCCGGGCTGCTGCGCCTCCACCGGCCACGCCGTCTTCTGTGGACCACAGTGCGGCGCGTCACCGGGCAGATACAGGGCGTAGCTATATGGTTCTCAGATATTCGAGACATCCGATGGAGGGGCCGTGAACGACGCGTTGCGGGTGGCGCTCAACGACACCGGGCACACCACCGAATCCCTCGCCGAGACCGTCGGCGTCGACCCGAAGACCGTGGCGCGTTGGCTGACCGAGGGCCGCATCCCGCATCCTCGGCACCGCCTGGCGGCAGCGGAAGCCCTCCACAAGGACGTGTCGGACATCTGGCCGGACACTTCAAGACGTCGTGACCCCATCTGGTTTCGTCCGTGGCAGGAGATCGAGCGCGAGGCGGTGTCGCTGCGCTGGTTCGAATCGACGGTCCTGCCGGGGCTGCTCCAGACCGAGGCGTACGCCCGGGCGGTCCTCGGCGGTGCTGGCCTGATCCCGCCGACCGAAATCGAGCGGCACCTCAGCGTGCGGCTCAACCGGCAGGGCGTGCTGAAGCGGGACGACCCGCCCCAGTTCACGGCCGTCATCGACGAGGCGATCCTCCGCCGGCCGGTGGGCGGCCGGGCGACGATGCGCGAGCAACTGCTGGCCGTCGTCGCCGCCTGCGCGGAGCCGCACATCCGGGTGCACGTGGTGCCCAGCGCGGTCGGCGCGTACGCCGGCCTCAACGGGCCGTTCGTGATCGCCCACAGCCACGACCATCGGGTAGCCGGCTACCTGGACAACCAGCTCCAGGGACAAGTGGCTAGCGACCCCGACGACATCGCGGCCATGATGGCGGCATGGGAGAACGTGCGCGGCGAGGCGCTGTCGCACTGGCAGTCGGTCGATCTGATGACGGAAGTGGCGGAGACATGGAGCTGAACGGCGCCCGGTGGCGCAAGAGCAGCCGCAGCAGCGGCAACGGCGGCGCGTGTGTCGAGGTCGCCGACAACCTGCCTGGCGTGATCGGCGTACGGGATTCCAAGGACCCGACCGGCCCGGCGCTCGCCTTCCCGCCGACGGCCTGGCGTGCGTTCGTCACCCAGGTCGCCCGCCGCGCCTGACGCCCGCGGAGGGCTCACCGCCGCAGATCTTGGACAGTTTCCGTTCCAGGCGAACGGAAACTGTCCAAGATCTGCGCTGGTGTCAACGGAACATCGATGGCGGGGCGACCCAGCGCGGGCTCGCGGACGGGAGACGGTGATGACTGTGGTCTTCGTGCACGGCGCCTGCGTCCGTGACGGGGAGTGGTGGTGGTCGCGGGTCGCCGCCGCGCTGCGCGCCGACGGCCTGGACAGCGTCGCGGTCCGGCTGCCGAGCTGCGGCGAGGTGGCGGGTGCCGAGCGCGACTTCGCGGCGGACGTCGCCCAGACCCGACGGGTGCTGCGCGAGGTCGGCCCGGCAGTGCTGGTGGGGCACTCCTACGGCGGGGTGGTCGCGACCGAGGCCGCCGACGCCGGCGAGGTCGCTCATCTGGTGTACGTCAGCTCGTTCCTGCCGGACGTCGGGCAGGCCCTGGCCGACCTCGGCCCGAGCGAACCGGCCCCCTACCTGGACTTCTCCCCGGACGGCACGTTCGGCGTACGGCGTGAGTCGGTGCGCGAGCTCTTCCTCCAGGACTGCGACGAGCAGGCCGTCGAGGGGGCGGTCGCCCGCCTGACCCGGCAGGAGGCGTCGGTGCTCACCGCTGCGGTCGGGCACGCGGGTTGGCGTCACCTGCCGTCGACGGCTGTCGTCTGCGCCGAGGACCGCGCCACGCCACCCGCTCTGCAACGCCTGCAGGCCGTCCGCGCGACCCGGACCGTCGAGCTGCCCACCGGCCATCATCCGATGCTCTCCCATCCACACCTGCTCGCCGACACCGTGCAGGCCGTCGCGGTGCCGCCGGGACGGGTCTGACCGCTTCGGATCGTCCGCAACACCGGTACCGTTCCAGGGACCGGCGGCACCCGGAAAACCGTCGTACACATGTTCTATCCACAGGCTGTGGACGGCGGAGGGTTCGATGGGTTACCAGCTCAGCGCGGTGGTCGCGGACGTGGACCTGCTCCGCGAGCAGACCGCCGAGCTGGATCACGCGGTCCTCGGCGAGCTGCGGCAGGATTTCGCGCTGCTGCCGATCACGCCGCAGTTGGTGGTGGAGTTGACCGGTTCGCTGCCGGATTACGCGACCGACGACCGCACCGTCGCCCACCCGTTCGAGCTGGTGCTGTCGCCGGCGCTGGCCGACCTGCTGGCCCGCTGGTCGCGGTCGGGGCCGGTGGCGTACGTGGAGGCCGAGTTCGGTGGTGGCGTCGGTCGTCAGTCGGCGGCGGTGTGGCTGGGCGGCGCCCTGTCCTGGGGTCCGCGCTTCGACGACGTCCTCGACGCGCCGCGTGCGGAGTGGCCGATCAACGCGGCACTGGTTCAGCTCGGCGTCGAGCGGGGCGCGTGGATCGACCCGTTCGCCGAGGTGGGGTTGCATCTGGAGCGCAACACCGACGGCTGGCTGGCGCACGGGCGGCGGCGACTCAGCGCCGACTACTGGGACGAGCTGGTCGAACAGTGGGAAAACCAGTAATCCGGCGACGGGCAGCAACCTGAGCGGCCCCGTCCCGTTGGGGACTGGGGGATTCCATGAAATTGCGACAATTCGCGTTTATTGCCATGCTGCTGACTGCTGCCTCGATCGCGGGCAGCGGCACGCCACCGCCCGGCCCGATGCCACCGAACCGACCCGCGGGCAACGTCGAGGTCATCGACCTGAACGGCCTGCGCAACATCGAGTTCGGCGACACCGAGGCCGAGCTGACCCGCCGGGGCGTCCTGCGTACCGACCAGGACGCCTGTGGACCGGTGCTCACCGGCCACGACACGGTCAGTCCGGTCTTCGTTGAGGACAGACTGGTGCTGCTGTGGGTCGGTGACCCGATGCGCACCCCGGAGGGCATCACGGCCGGCTCGCCGATCGACGAGGTCTGGGCGCGCTACCCGTCCGTCACGCGGCTGCCCGCTCCACAGGGGACGCACCGGCTCGACGGGCTGCTCGCCCGCAGCGGCGACCGCGCGTACCTGTTCCTGCACGACGGGCGCACGGTCCGAAAGACCATCGCCGGGTACGCCGACTGGGCCCGCCGCCTCTTCGACGAGGGCGCCGCTCCCTGCTGAGCGACCGGTCCCGGTCGATACGACAAGCCGATTGTCGGCGATCGGCCATCGTGAAATTATCCCCTCGCTCGTGCAGATCGCGCGACAGAACACGGGGGGACATCGTGCGTACAACCGTGCTCAATCCATGGTGGAGACACCTGGCAAGGTGGGCCGCCGTGGCGGCCCTGAGCCTCACGGGGGCGGGCCTGCTGGCCGGCCCCGCCACCGCCGCCCCGACGGCCGAGCCGTCGCCGCGACCGACGCGGACAACTGAGCAACCGCCCGCCGCCACCGCGCCCTCGAAGCCAGCACCCACGGCCCCCGCCCCGGGCCGGACCACCGCGGGTCCGACGACTGTCGTCGGCCTCTCCGCCGCCTGCGGCGGCCAGCTCCCGCTGGGCCAGGTCAAGAACTGCGCGTCGATCGTCGGCACCGCACAGCAGATCTGGAAGGTCACCTCGACGGTTGACCAGGACACCCTGTACATCCGGCTCCGAGAGGTCTCCGGTGATGGTGTCGGCGCACAGGTCAAGGGCGCCGATGGCACCACCGTCTGCTACGTCGGCCCGTACCTCACGGAGTGCAAGCTCGGCGCCGCCGGCACCTACCGGGTCACGGTGACGCTCGACTACGGGACCGGCAAGGGCGCCTATTCGCTGTCGGCGGAGTCGATGCGTACCCCGTCCAGCTGCGGCAACCTGCCCGCGAGCTTCTTCTCCTTCGCCTCCACGGGCCGCAGCGGCACGCTGCCCGCCGGCCTTGCCGCCCGCTGCTTCACCTTCAAGCAGCCCACCGGCACGGTCCTGCACCTCGCCGACCCGGGCGGCGCCGAGGACATCCAGGGCAGCATCCTGGACGCCCTGTTCCAGCCGATCTGCTCGGTGCGGTACCCCACGGAGTGCACCCTCGGTGAGCCTGGACCGTACCGGCTCTTCCTGGAGGAGACCTACGGCAACAAGGCCGCCTACACCCTCAAGATGCCCCGGATCTCGCAGTCCGTCGGCTGTCCGGCCCTGCCCCTGACCGCGTTCGGAGACCCGGGCGCAGCGGTCGGGACGGGCACCGTGCCACCGAACCAGGGGATCAGCTGCCAGTCGCTGCGGGTCACCGCCCCCGGCCGGCTGATCGTCCGCTTTGATCAGAACGCGAACCAGTACCTCGACTGGCGGCTGTACGACGACGCCGGACATGTGGTGTGCGCGGAGTACGAATCCTGGCGGTCCTGCGCGGCACCGACGGCCGGGGCCTACACGCTGGTGGCGCAGAACTGGAACTGGGAGCCGGTTACCTACCGGGTGGCGGCAGCCCGCCTCGACCAGGCCGAAGGTTGCGCCGCCCCCACTGGACTCAACTGGGACCAGCCGGCCCTGACGGTGCATCAGACCTCGGCGGTGCAGACCAACTGCCAGCCGTTCCACGGCGAGACCGGCGAGCGGGTCATGGTCTACCGGGCCCCGGACCGGTACAACGACGTCTACTCCTGGATAGTCGATGAGCAGGGTGGCGTGCTGTGTACCGATTCGTCGGAACAGGACGGGTGCGTCCTCCCCTCCACCGGGACCTACCGCGTCGTCTCCTACCTGAACAACTGGGCCGCCGACAGCGAGGATCTCACGTACAAGATCCAGGTCCGTCGACTCTCCGACGCGGCCGGCTGCCCGACCATCACCCCGGGCACGTACAACTCGGCACCGGCCGGCGCCCTCGGTGGCATCCGCTGCCGGACCCTGGACCTTCCCAGCGCCGGCGTGTACCGGGTCACGGCGGTGGACGCGGAGAACTATCGGTCGTACGCCACCGTCTACGACTCCGCCGGAATCAAGGTCTGCACCGACACCTGGTGCGAGATCCCTGCGGCGGGGAAGTACACCATGGTCCTCAGCGGGGGCGCGACCGGCTCGGTGATCGACAATGACTTCCTCTACGCCGTCGCGCTGCTGCCGTGGAAGCCGTCGGATTGCACGCCGGTGTCCGACACCGGCTGGCAGGACGCCCCGCGCCGGGGTGGGTTCGACGCCGCTGGGCAGCACAACTGCCTCCAGCTGCCCAGCCCGGCGGGGGCTCACGTCGCCGAGTTGCTGGCTGGGGACGTGACGGCTGCGACCTCACCGGAGATCAGCGTGCTGAACGCCGCCGGCGAGCAGGTGTGCGACTACTCCTCGCTGCGTCAGTACAGCTGCGAGCTGACCGGCGAGGCGCCCTTCTCCGTGCTGCTCACCGCGGATGAGGGATCCCCCACCGCCTCGTACGCCGTGGGCTTCGCCCGGGTCGACGGGCCGCCGGCCTGCCCGGTCCTGCCGGGGGACGCGGCCGGTGCCACGGTGACGACCGGAGCGGACCACTTCGCGGTCTGTTACACCGTTCCGGCCGACCAGCGCGCCAGCCGGGAGAGCTTCACGTGGACGCGTACCGCCGGCTCCGGTGACGCCCGCATGTCGGTCTTCGACAGCCAGGGCATCCGGTACTGCGGCCCCACCAGCCCGGCCGTCGAACGGACCATCACCTGCACCCTGCCCGCCGGTCCGGTGACGGTGATCCTGGAGACGGATGCCGTCGACGCCTCGTACCGGTTGACCCACCGGGACGGCAACGCCCCGACTGCGTGACGGGCGGCGGGCCGGTCCTCCACGTGGCTGGAGGGCCGGCCCGCCGGTCATCCACAAAGCACGGCCCCCAACGCCTCGCGGCGCTCGGCCGGGGCGGCCGCTCAGGCCGGGTTGTCCGCGGACGCGGGAGCCCGCGCCCCGGACACGGCGGCGAACCCGGCGAGCGCGATCTCCGCCGTCTGACGCAGGTCCTCCCGAGCGACACCGGCGGCGGCGTGTATCGCCTGCCCCTCGGTGACACTCATGACGAAGCGGGCGAGCGCGGCCGGATCGGCGTCGGCGGGTAGGTCGCCTTCGGCGACGGCGCGGGTGAACCGGTCGGCGAGGGCCAGCTCACCGGCCAGGCGGCTGCTGGCGAGGAACCCGGCGACCGCGGCGTTCTCGCTGGAACAGGCGGTGCCGCCCTGGATCGACAGGCAGCCGGCCGGCCGGTCGGGCCGGGTCACGGCGAGCACGTTCTCGCGCAGCAGAGTGGCGACGACCTCGTACGCGGTGGGATGGGCGAAAGCGTTCCGCGCGTACTCCATGTCCTGTTCGGCGTAGCGGGCCACGGCCTTGCGGAACAACTCCTCCTTGCTGCCGAAGGCGGCGTAGAGGCTGGGCTTGTTGATGCCCATGGCGGCGGTGAGGTCGCTCATCGACGCGCCCTCGTACCCCTGGCGCCAGAACACCTCCAGCGCGCGCTCCAGCGCCTCGTCGGCGTCGAAACCGCGTGGTCGCCCTCGTTGTGGCACTGCCCACCACCCCCTCGGCTCATCCTACCCGTGTCGAAAACCGATCGGTACAGAAATTTGCGGCGCAGGTCAGCGGTTGCTACGGTCGGATCAGTACCGCTCGGTACACAATTTGTGAAGGAGATCGATCGTGGGACAGCTCGACGGCAAGACCGCCCTTGTCACCGGGGGCACCACGGGCATCGGCCTGGCCACCGCCCGCCGCTTCGCCGCCGAAGGCGCGTACGTCTTCGTCACCGGCCGCCGCAAGGGCCCGCTGGATGAGGCGGTGGCCAGCATCGGCGCGAACGCCACAGGCATCGCCAGCGATGTCAGCAAGCTCGACGACCTGGATCGGGTGATGCGGGCGATCGAGGCTCGGGGCGCTGGGCTGGACGTGGTGTTCGCCAACGCCGGCGGCGGCGAGTTCCGTTCGCTCGACTCGATCACCGTCGAGCACGTCGCCAGCACCTTCGACACCAACGTCTACGGCACCATCTTCACCGTGCAGAAGGCCCTGCCCCTGCTCAACGAGGGCGCCTCGGTCGTGCTGACCGGCTCGACCTCGGCGGTGAGCGGCATCCCGGCGTTCAGCGTCTACGCCGCCTCCAAGGCCGCCATCCGCTCGTTCGGCCGGACCTGGGCCGCCGAGCTGATCGGCCGGAAGATCCGGGTCAACACCCTGGTGCCCGGCTCGACCGAAACCCCCGGCCTCGCGGGCCTGGCGGCCAGCCCCGAGGAGGCCCCCGGGCTGCTGAAGGGCATCGCCTCCGGCGTGCCCATGGGCAGGATGGCCCACCCGGACGAGATCGCCAACGCCGCGCTCTTCCTCGCCTCCGACCAGAGCAGCTTCATGACCGGCGGCGAGCTGTTCGTCGACGGCGGCCAGCAGCAGCTCTGACGCGAAAACGCCCGGCCGATCCTCGCGGATCGTCCGGGCGTTTCTGCATTTCACGAGCGGTGGCGGAGGGATTTGAACCCTCGGAGGGCGTTAACCCTCACACGCTTTCGAGGCGTGCTCCTTAGGCCGCTCGGACACGCCACCGCCGACGAGGGTACAGGACCGCCGGTTCGGACGCCGAACCGGTATCGCTCGGGCCGGCCTGGCAGGATCTTTGCCATGAGTACGCACATCGGCGCGAAGCCGGGCGAGATCGCCGAGCGGGTCCTGATGCCGGGTGACCCCCTGCGGGCCAAGTGGATCGCGGAGACCTACCTCGAGGGCGCCACCTGCTACTCGACGGTTCGCGGCATGCTGGGCTTCACCGGCCGCTGGAACGGCGTCGAGGTCTCGGTCCAGGGCTCCGGCATGGGCATGCCGTCCGCCTCCATCTACGCCCACGAACTGATCAACGAGTACGGCGTGAAGACGCTGATCCGCGTCGGTTCCTGCGGCGCCCTCAGCACCGACCTGCAACTGCGCGACGTGGTCGCGGCGATCGGGTCGTCCACCGACTCGAACATGAACCGGATGCGCTTCGACGGGCTGATCGACTACGCCCCGGTGGCCGACTTCGGGCTGCTGCGTACCTCGGTCGAGGTGGCCGAGCGGCGCGGCATCACCATGCACGTCGGACCGATCCTGGCGGCGGACGCCTTCTACACCGACCGGCCGGACCTCTACGACACGCTCGCCGACTACGGCGTGCTGGCGGTGGAGATGGAGTCAGCGGCGCTCTACACGATCGCCGCCCGGTTCAAGGCCCGCGCGCTGACCGTGCTGACCGTCAGCGACCACATCAAGACCGGCGAGAAGACCACGTCGGAGGAGCGGGAGCAGACCTTCAGCCAGATGGTCGAGATCGCGCTCGACACGATCATCGCCTGATCCGTCCCGGCGGGGCGGTGTCACTGCCGAGAGCGGTATGACTCAGAGGAATATTTATTCCTCTGAGTCATACCGCTCTTCCGCATCACGCCAGGGTCGGACCGCCACGCCAGCCCAAGCGCCACGCCGACCCGACCGCGCGCCACGCCAGCCCAACCCGCGCCACCCCGGTCAGACGGCGGTCAGCGCCTCGGTCGGCGCGAGGCGGGCGGCGCGGACCGCCGGGTAGAGGCCGGCGAAGCCACCGATCACGAGGGTCGCGCCGACCCCGCCGAGCATCGCCCACGCTGGCACCACTGTCGGCCAGCCCTGCGACAGCGCGTATCCCGAGGTGACCAGGATGCCCAGCAGCACCCCGCCGATCCCGCCGAGCGCAGAGAGCAGCAGCGATTCGGCGAGGAACTGCGTGCGTACCTGACCGCGGGTCGCCCCGAGTGACCGGCGTAGGCCGATCTCGGCCCGCCGCTCCAGCACCGAGATCACCATGGTGTTCGCCACGCCGACCCCTCCGACCAGCAGGGCGACCGCCCCGAGGCCCAGCAGCAGCCCGGTGAACGCGGCGTCGGTCGCCTCGGCGGCGGCCAGCGCGTCGGAGGGGCGGGACACCTCCACCTCGTTCGGCGCCTCGGGGTTGGCGGTCGCGCCGAGCACCGACCGCACCGCCTCGACCTGCGACTCCTGCGCCCGGGTGTAGACGGTGGTGGGGTGCCCGTCGAACCCCAGGTAGTCGGTCGCGGCGGACCAGCCGACCAGCGCTGACGTGTCCAGCTCCGGGGCGAGCGGCGCGGCCGCGAGCACGCCGACCACGGTGAACCACCGTCCGCCCAGCCACACCTGCACCTGCGGATCAGCCGTGGTGATGCCGAGCCGCTGCGCGGCGGTGGCGCCGAGGACGACCGCCGGATAGCGGGCGGTGGCCTCGTTCAGCCAGGTGCCGCTGGTCAGCTCGGCTCCGACGGTGCCGAGCAGGTCCAGTCGTGCCGCCCGGGTGGCGATGCCTCCGGTCTCCGCCCCCGGAATCCGGTCGGAACGGTAGACCTTGGCCTCGGAGACCTGCCCGGTGGCGGACACCTGCGTGACCGGGCCGATCCGGCCGATCATGCCGATCGACTCCTCGGGCAGTTGCGCGTCCGCGCCGAACAGGGTGTTGCCCGGCTCGACGGTGAGCAGGTTGGTGCCGAGGGCGTCGAGCGCGCGGTCCAGCTCGGCCCGGGACGACGAGGAGATGCCGACGACCGCGATCATCGCGGCGATGCCGATCGCGATGCCCAGCGCGGAGAGGAACGCCCGCAGTGGGCGGGTCCGCAGGCCGACCCCGCCCACCCGCAGGACGTCCGCCGGACCCATCCGGGCCGGGACGAGCCGCGCCGGCGTGGCCGTCGTCATCGAACGCCTCCGCCCGTCGCGAGGGCCGTCGCGAGGGCCGAGTCGTGCCGTACCGCGCCGTCACGCATCCGTACCTGCCGGGGCAGGCTCTCCGCGATCTCCCGGTCGTGCGTGATGACCACCACCGTGGTGCCGGCCCGGTGCAGCTCGTGCAGCAGGTCCAGCACCCCGGCGCCGGAGGTGGAGTCCAGGTTGCCGGTCGGCTCGTCGGCCAGCAGCACCGCCGGCTCGCCGACCACCGCCCGGGCCACCGCCACCCGCTGCCGTTCGCCGCCGGACAGCTCGTGCGGCCGGTGCCCGAGCCGGTGGCCCAGGCCGACCCGGACCAACGCGGCCTCCGCGCGCTCGCGCCGCCTCCACAGGGGTACGCCGGCGTAGAGCAGACCGTCGGCCACGTTGTCCACGACCGGGACGCCGGGGGCCAGGTGGAACTGCTGGAACACGAAGCCGATCCGGCTGGCCCGCAGGGCCGACAGCTCGCGGTCGCTCAGCTTCGCCGCGTCGTACCCGTCCAGGAGCACGCTGCCCGACGAGGGCCGGTCCAGGGTGCCGATCAGGTGCAGCATCGTCGACTTGCCCGACCCGGACGGGCCGACGATGGCCACCAGCTCGCCGTGGCCGATCCGCAACGAGACGTCGTCCAACGCCACCACACCGCCGGCGTAGCGCTTGCTGACCCGGTCGAGGACGATCACGTCACCGGTCATTTCGGCGTCACCACCGTCATGCCCTCGGTGATCTCCGAGCCGCTGACCTCGACACGGCCGTCGGCGAACAGCCCGGTGGTCACCGCGACGATCCGGCTCGCGTCGCCGTTGACGACCTCGACGCCGTACCCGCCCTCGGCGAGCGCGAGCAGCGCCGCCACGGGGACGGTGAGCACGTCACGCCGCTCCGAGGCGGTAAACGTCACGTCGGCGCTGGCCTGGTCGAAGCCGGCGAGAGCCTTCGGGTCGGTGACGGCGACCGTCACCTCGATCTTCGTCTCCGCCTCGCCGGACTGCCCGTTGGCGCCGGTGGCACCGGCCTGGATGACCGTCTCGACCGTGCTGATCGTGCCGCCGACCGAGCGGCCGTCCGGCAGCTTCACCGTCACCTTCGCGTTCCGCTTGGCCAGCCGCTGGTCGTCCACGTCCAGGTCGACGGTGACCACCCGGCTGGTGCCGGTGTAGGTCAACACCGCCTGACCGGGCTGCGCGACGGCACCGACGTCGGTCTGGTGGCTCTCCACCCGGACCTCGCCGTCGGCGTACACGACGCGCCCCTGCTCGACCCGGCCGGTCTCGGGCAGGCCGAGATCCTCCTGCCAGTCACGGACCGCGTCGGCGGTGTCGCCGGTGTACTCGTCGTCGACCGTGAACCCGGTGTAGCCCAGCGCCTTGAGGTTCCGCTCGAACTGGGTGACGTCCGGGCCCTCCACCCCGGACGTGAGCGTCCGGTACGCGGGCAACCCGCCGTAGAGGAGCACCACCTCCTCGTTGTCGACGAGGTAGAGCGCCTTGCCCCGCCGCACCGTCGACCCGGTCGCCGGCAGCCCGGTGATCGTGCCGCTGAGTCGGGTGGTGGCGGTGCGAGTCGTGCCGTACCCCAGCTCACCGTCGGCGGTCTGCGCGTCGGCGAGGGTCTGCCGGGTGATCGTGGCGGTGGCCGCCGGCGCGCTGGCCTCGGCGGCGTCCCCGGTGGCGCCGCCACCGAAGCCGATCGCGGCGACCGCGCCCACGGCGGCGACCAGCAGGACGACGCCACCGGCGACGGCGGCACGCAGCCGGGAACGTCGGATGGCCCGGGTCACTTGCCGCCTCCGAACTGCGGCGCGTACTGCCGGCACTTCTCCAGCGCGGCCTTCATCGTCGGATCACCCATGTCGAACGCCTTGCCGGCCTGCCCGATCTGGATCCGGCCGTCGGCTTCCGGGTCCGGAAAGTCCGGTACGCCGTTCTCCCGCATGCACTTGGCCAGGGTGCGCATCTGCTCGGCCTGCTCCGGGTTGAGCTGTGCCCCCTGCCCACCGTTGGGCAGCTTGTCGCGGCACTTCTCCATGGCCGCCTGGACCTTCTGCTGGTCGACGTCCGCACCGAAGCGGAACTCCGGGCGACCGCCCGGCTCCGGGTCGGGCATGTCCACCCCGTTCTCGCGCATGCACCGGGCGAAGTCGAGCTGCCGCTCCGAGTCGCTGACCGGGGTGGCGCTCGCCGAGGCGCCGGTCTTCGCGCCGCCGGCGGTCGCGACCCCGTCACCGTCGTCGCCTCCCGCACGGCACCCGGCCAGCGCCAGGGCGAGCAGGACGGGTACCACGAGCACCTGTCGTCGCATGGTGTTCACCTCCGCTGGTGTCCGGCGTGGCTCGCCGGACGTCGGACCCAGTGCACGACAGAGGGTGTATCCCGGGCGTAACCGTGCGCGGTTATGCCGCCGTTACCGCGCCCCGGGGACCATGGACACGTGAGAGTGCTGGTGGTCGAGGACGAGAGCGTGCTGGCGGACGCCATCGCCGAGTGGCTGCGCCGGGAGTCGTTCGCGGTCGACGTGGCGTACGACGGGGACGCGGCGTTGGAACGGCTCGGTGTCAACGAGTACGCCGTCGTGGTCCTGGACCGGGACCTGCCGGTGGTGCACGGCGACGACGTGTGCCGGGCGATCGTGGATGCGGGCGGCGAGACCCGGGTGTTGATGCTGACCGCCGCGGCGGCGGTACGGGAGCGGGTGGCGGGGCTCGCGCTCGGGGCGGACGACTATCTGACGAAGCCGTTCGCCCTGGTCGAGCTGTCGGCACGGGTGCACGCGCTGACGCGCCGGGCCCGCCCGGCCGCGCCTCCGACGCTGCGCCGCGCCGGCATCCAGCTCGACCCGGCCCGCCACGAGGTACGCCGCGACGACCGGCACGTGGCCCTGTCGCGCAAGGAGTTCGCCGTACTGGTCGAGCTGCTGCGCGCCGACGGCGCGGTGGTTTCCGCCGAGGACCTGCTGGAACGTGCCTGGGACGAGCACATCGACCCGTTCACCAACGTGGTCCGGGTGACCGTGATGAAGCTGCGCCGCAAGCTCGGCGATCCACCGGTGATCGAGACGGTGCCCGGAGCGGGGTACCGGATCCGATGAAACGCCTCACGATCCGTGCCCGGCTCACCCTCATCTACGGCGGGCTGTTTCTGCTGGCCGGCATGGTCCTGCTCGCCGTCACGTACGTGCTGGTGGACCAGCGGATGCCGCAGCCGTTCGGGGTGAGCCTGCGCGACCTGCCGAAGGTCGGGGCGCCCACTCCCAGCTCGGGTAGCGGGCAGAACATCGAGATGCTGCGGGCCCTCGTCGAACAGGCGCAGGACGAGGCGAAACGCAGCGCGCTGGAGTCTCTGCTCACCCAGGGTGGCATCGCGTTGGTCGTGGTCTCGGCGGTGGCGATCGCGTTCGGCTGGCTGCTGGCGGGTCGGGCGTTGCAGCCGCTGCACCAGGTCACCGACACCGCTCGGCGGATCGCCGGCGCGGACACCGCCGGTCGGGGCCTGCACGAGCGGATCGCGCTCGTCGGCCCCCGCGACGAGGTACGCGAACTCGCCGACACGTTCGACGAGATGCTGGAACGGTTGGACCGCTCGTTCGACGGGCAGCGCCGGTTCGTGGCGAACGCCTCGCACGAGCTGCGTACGCCGTTGGCGCTCAACCGCGCCCTGGTGGAGCTGGCCATCACCCGTCCGGACGCGTCGGCCGAGACCCGCCGGCTGGGCGAGTCACTGCTGGCGGTCAACGAGCGGCATGAGCGGCTGATCGACGGCCTGCTGACCCTGGCCGACTCGGAGAACGAGCTGACCGACCGTACGCCGGTCGACCTGGCCGAGGTCTGCGCGCACGTGACCGACCAGGCCGGCAAGCAGGCACCCGACCTACCCGTGCACCTGTCGCTCGCGCCGGCCCCGGCCAACGGCGACCCGGTCCTGTTGGAACGGCTCACGTTCAACCTGGTGGAGAACGCGCTGCGGCACAACCTGGCCGCCGACGGGTGGGTCGAGGTGCGCACCGGGCTCGTCGGAGGCCGACCCACCCTCACGGTGACGAACTCCGGCCCGGTGATCGCCGGCTACGACGTGGAGACCATGTTCCAGCCGTTCCGCCGGCTGTCCAGGGAGCGGGTCGCGGGCGCGCGGGGTTTCGGTCTGGGGTTGTCGATCGTCCGTGCCGTGGCGCGTGCCCACGGCGGCAGCGTCGACGCGCAGCCCCGCGCAGGCGGTGGCCTGACCGTCACGGTGACCCTGCCCCCACCCTGACCATCCGACACCCCCGCGCACAGCTTCAACCGACGCGCGGTTTCGGCGGCCAGGGGCACTGACAGCGAACGGGGCGCGGCAGTCTCAGCGGAAGAAGGCGCGCAGGACGGCGGCGGTCTCGGTCTCCAACACGCCGCCGTAGACCTCGGGGCGGTGGTTGAGCCGGCGGTCGCGCAGGACGTCCCAGAGGGAGCCGGCCGCGCCGGTCTTGGGCTCCCAGGCACCGAAGACGACGGTGGAGACCCGGGCCAGCACCAGCGCGCCCGCGCACATGGTGCACGGCTCCAGGGTGACCACCAGGGTGCAGCCGTCCAGTCGCCACCGACCAACGCGCTCGGCGCCCCGGCGCAGGGCAAGCACCTCGGCATGGGCGGTGGGGTCGCCGGTCAACTCCCGCTCGTTGCGCCCGATCGCCAGCTCGGTGCCGTCCGGGCCGTAGAGCACCGCGCCCACCGGCACGTCGTCCACGTCGGCCGGACCCGCGTCGTCGACCGGCGGGCCGGTGACGGCGACCTCCAGGGCCCGGCGCATCCACAGCTCGTGCCGCTGCCGCCGGCCGAGGTCGCCCGGGTCGGCCAGCCCTTCGTGCGCGCCCGGTCCGGCTCGGCCCACCGCGCCGGGCGTCGGCTGCCCCGGCCGGATCGTCTCCAACAGCGGATCGGTGGCGTCGGCCGGCTCCGCGCCGCCCGCCGGAACGATCCCACCGTGTGCTGCCGACCCGGCGGGGTCAGACCTCACGCAACTCCTCGACCTCGTCGGCGCATCCGAGCACCTCACAGATCTCGGCGGTGACGTCCGCCGGCAGCATCCCCTCGGTGCCGCAGAGCGTCAGCAGCTTCTGCGCGGAGATGCCCAGGTTGGCCAGCAGGTCGGCGTCGCCCACCGGATCGGCCTCCGGATCGACGGCGGGCTGCTCGCTCTCGTCGTCGTCGCCGCCGGCGGCCGGGCGGGGCTCGTCGTCGCCGTCCAGCCCGGTCACGGACGTCTTCAGGTCACCGACCAGCAGCTGACCCAGCCGGGACTCCTCGGCGAACGCCGAGTCCGAGCCGAACACCCGCAGATCCTCGCCCTCGTCGAGACGAAGGATCACCAGGTACGCGTCGTCGGCCTCGACGAACAGCAGCGACACGTCGGCTTCCTGGTCGACGTCGCGCAGCCGGTCGGCGACCTCATCGATGTCGGTGGCGCCCCGCAGGCTGACCTCGGCGGCGGTCCAGCCACTGTCGTCACGCACCACGGCCGCAGCGAAGTACGACACGGTTCCCCCAAAAGCCCTCGGCACAGCGCCGACTCGTCAAGGGTGCACGTTAGCCGGTCGGGTCGGCAGGCGACCGGTCAACGCCCCGAGACGCCAGCCAAACCTGACAAAGTCGGATCAGCCGGCTACCCGACGGCGGGTGGCGATGAGCTGGCGCAGACGCTCGGTGCGCTGTCGCTGCGGCCGGCTGCGCTGGCGTACCGCCCGAGCGCCCGCCAACTCGGCGAGCAACTGGAGGCGGCGGCGGTTGCGATCCGGGTCCTGCCGCGGGGTGGTCCAGGCCATAGTGCCGAGGGTGCCGAGTATCGACAGCCACGTCAAGACGGCGTTCGCTACGCAGCCAACCGGGCACGCGGCGCAGTCGTCCGCCCCCCGATCCGGGCCGGTCCGAACACGCTCACCACATCGGCCAGTCACCGCTTGTCGCCCAGCGGACCGCCACCACGGCGGCGGCGATGCTCCACCCACCGGCGGTGACGATGGCCACCCCGGTGGCCACGCCGCGATCGCCGTAGCGGACCAGCACCAGAGCCGTCAGCCAGGCCAGCAGGCCGGCCACCACCGTCCACCACGCGTACCTGGCGACGTCGGTGCCCAGCAGCCCGAACAGCAGCAGCCAGGCAGCCGCCGCGCCACCGCCGGCGGCGACGCCACCGCCGGTCACCGGGTGCGGTTCGCGGTAGGTGGGTCTGGTTGGCGGCCCGGCAGGGAAGAGCCCCGACGGGGTACGCGACGCCGGGCGGGCGGGACCGGGATCCGGCACGGGGTCGGGTCGGGCGATGGTCATCGGCTGCCCTCCCCTCACGCGCGTCGCTCGTGCCCACGGTACCGGTCTGTCAGGATGACCGAATGCCCTCGCCGACGATCGGTCGCCGCGTGCGTCCGGCGTACCCGATCCTGCTGCTGCTCGCCCCGGTGCTGGCCGCCGGCTGCGCGACCACCCGGCCGGGGGTGCCGCCGGATGGCGCCGCGGCGTCGCCGTCGGCGGTCTGGGCGACAGGTGAGCAGCCGGCAGCGCCGGCGGCCACGCCGACGACCCGCCCGGCCAGCCCGACGCCGTCGTCGGCCAGGCCGTCGCCGACCGCACCCCGCGCCGGGCTCCGGCACGTCTTTCCGGTACGCGCCGACAACGTGGACTATCACACGACGCACGGGGCGTACCCGGCGACGGACGTGTTCGCCGACTGCGGTGAGCCGTTCGTGGCGGTGACCGACGGCAAGGTCCTGGAGGTGAGTCGTGTCGACAGGTACTCCAAGAGTGGGCCGCAGGGCCCGGACAACGGCGGCCTGTCGGTGTCGTTGCTCGGCGACGACGGGGTGCGCTACTACGGCTCGCACCTGAGCGTGGTCGGCGCCGGCATCGAGGCGGGGGTTCGGGTCCGTGCCGGGCAGCAGCTCGGCAAGGTGGGCCGCACCGGCAACGCGAACAACGTCTGTCACGTGCACTTCGGCATCTCGCCGCCGTGCACCGGCAAGGACGGGTGGTGGATCCGGCGCGGTGTGCTCTGGCCGGCGCGCTATCTGGACTCGTGGCGGCGCGGCGGCAACCGGGAACCCGCCGCCGAGGTGACCGCGTGGCAGCGCGAACACGGCTGCCCGAAGGCTCCCTGACGCGGCTCGTACGCACTAGGTTCGGTGGATGAGCGCCCGGGACCCCATTGCCGACCTGCGCCGGATCGCGTTCCTGCTGGAGCGTGCGAACGAGGCCACCTACCGGGTGCGGGCGTTCCGTTCGGCGGCGAAGGCGCTGGCCGGCCTCCCGACGGCCGAGGTGGCCGAGCGGGCCGGCAACGGCACACTCACCGAGCTGGCGGGCGTGGGGGACGTGACGGCCCGCTGCGTGGCGGAGTCCCTGGCCGGCGAGGAACCGATCTATCTACGCCGGCTGGTGGCGACCGAGGGCAGCGACCTGGACGCCGAGGCCACGGCGCTGCGCGCCGCCCTTCGCGGCGACTGCCACACCCACTCGGACTGGTCCGACGGCGGCTCCCCGATCGAGGAGATGGCGCTGGCCGCGGTGGAGCTGGGCCACGAGTACCTGGTGCTGACCGACCACTCGCCCCGACTCACGGTGGCACGAGGGCTGACCGCCGAGCGGCTGCGCCGGCAGCTCGACCACGTCGCGCAGGTCAACGCGGCGCTGCCCGAGGGCTTCCGGATCCTGACCGGGATCGAGGTGGACATCCTCGCCGACGGCTCGCTCGATCAGGACGACGAGCTGTTGGCCCGGCTGGACGTGGTGGTCGGCTCGGTGCACAGCGGCCTCAAGGACGAGCGGGCGAAGATGACCCGGCGGATGCTGAGGGCGGTCGCCAACCCGCACCTGGACATTCTCGGTCACGTCACCGGGCGGATGGTGTCGTCCCGGCCGGCGGGAGTGACCGGCCCGGGTGATCGGGGCCACCGGGCGCGGACCAGGAACGAGAGCGACTTCGACGCGGACGCGGTCTTCGCCGCCTGCGCGGAGCACGACACCGCCGTTGAGATCAACTCTCGGCCGGAGCGGCAGGACCCGCCGAAGCGACTGATCCGCCGTGCCCTGGAGGCGGGCTGCCGCTTCGCGATCAACACGGACGCGCACGCGCCCGGTCAGCTCGACTGGCAGCGGTTCGGCTGCGAGCGGGCGGCCCGCTGCGGCGTCCCGGCCGACCGGGTGGTCAACACCTGGTCGGCCGAGCGACTGGTGGAGTGGACACACGACCGGGCCTGACCGGCGGCCCGGTCGGGGTCACCTGCGGGCGGGTTCGGCTGCGGGCGCGGCGGGCGCGCCGACGCCGACCACCGGGCGCGGCTTCCGACGGCCGAACAGGCCCTGCGCGACCGCGACCCCCAGCAGCACGATGAGCGCGCCGACCGGCTGGTGCCAGTTGAGCCGCTCGTCGAGCACCACGGCGCCGATCAGCACCGCGAAGATCGGAATCAGGTACGTGACGGTGGAGGCCGTGCTCGCGCCGGCCACCCGGATGTTGCGCATGTTGATGACGAAGGCGAGCCCGGTGCCGAGCGCACCGAGGGTCAGCACACTGGCCACCACCTTCGGCGACAGCTCGGTGGGCAGCGGCGGCGCACCCGCGACGAACGGGGTGACGACGGCGAGCTGGACGGCGGCGAGCAGCAGCTGCGCCGTGGACAGCGAGAGGCCGGAGTGCGCGCTGCCGGCGACGAACCGCTTCTGGTACGGGATGGCGACGCCGTAGCAGGCGGCCGCGCCGAAGCACAACAACTGCCCGACGAAGTGTGCCCCGCCGATGCCCTCCCAGACCCCGAGCACCACGAGCACGCCGAGGAAGCCCAGCCCGAGGCCGATCGCGCGGCGCACGGTCAACCGCTCGGTGCGGAACACCAGCACCGCGAGCGGGAGCACGATCAACGGCGTCGTCGCGTTCCAGATGCCGGCGAGCATCGACTCGACCCGCTGCTCACCGTAACCGAAGAGGGTGAACGGCACGGCCACGCCGAAGGCGGCGACGACGAAGAGGTGCGCCCACACGCGGGGCTCGCGCGGCAGTCGGTCGCGCAGCACCGCGAGGACGACCAGCAGGGTCAGCGCGCCGGCGACGACGCGGTAGAGGGTCAGCTGGACGGGGTGCAGCTCGGCCACGCCGACCTTGATGAACAGGAAGCTGGAACCCCAGATGGCGGCGAGGGCGAAGAAGCCCGGCAGCCAGGCACGCAACGGCGCCTTGTCAGGAGCGATATCGGTGGTCACTCCTGACAGTCTGCCGGACGGGTACGACAAAGTCCCGCGGCTTTCCGCCCTCTGGATCTGGTACCTGAACACGACAAACGTCGTCGACATCCAGGTGGGGTGGTCACGTAGTGTCGCACTGTGGGACGAATTGATGAACTCGCCAACCGCTACGTGGCCGAGTGGGCGCCGTTGAGCCCCACCGGCGCGACCTACGTCGGCATCGCCGGCCATGACGACCAGCTCGACGACCTCTCCCCCGACGGTTACCAGGCCAAGGCGGACCTCACCCGCCGCACACTCGCCGAGCTTGAGGTGACCGAGCCGGACACCGAGGCGGAACGCACCGCCAAGGAGGCCATGCAGGAACGGCTCGGCCTCGACCTGGCCCGTTACGAGGCCGGCGAGACGACGAGCGAAATCAGCGTGATCGAGAGCGGGCTGCACGAGGTCCGCATGGTGTTCGACCTGATGCCGACCGCGACGGCCGACGACCAGGCCAACATCGCCGCCCGGCTCAACGGCCTGGCGGGAGCGCTGGAGGGTTACAAGACCACGCTGCGCGAGGCGCTCGCCGACGGGCGGGTGAGCTCGAAGGTGCAGCTCGTCGAGGTGGCCAAGCAGTGCGACACCTGGACCGACCCGACCGCGGACAACTTCTTCCACGGCCTGGTCGAACGACTGGGCGCGGACGGCACGCTCGGCGCCGAACTGCGCCGGGGCGCGGCGGCGGCCACCGCTGCGACCGCCGAGTTCGGCCAGTTCCTGCGGGCCGAGCTGGCCCCGCACGGTCGGGACAAGCAGGCCGCCGGCCGGGAGCGCTACGAACTCGCCTCGCAGTACTTCCTCGGCGCGAAGGTCGACCTGGACGAGACGTACGCCTGGGGCTTCGCGGAGCTGGCCCGCCTGGAGGCGGAGATGCGGGTCGTGGCCGGGCGCATCGCCGGCTCGGGCGCGACGGTCGACGAGGCCGTGGCCACGCTGGACGCCGACCCGGCCCGGACCATCCAGGGCAAGGAGGCGTTCCGCGACTGGATGCAGGCGCTCGCCGACAAGGCGATCGCCGAGCTGCACGGCACCCACTTCGACATTCCGGAGCAGGTCCGCCGGATCGAGTGCTGCCTCGCGCCGACCAGCGACGGGGCCATCTACTACACCGGCCCGAGCGAGGACTTCTCCCGGCCGGGTCGGATGTGGTGGGCGGTGCCGCAGGGCATCACGGACTTCTCCACCTGGCGGGAGGTGACGACGGTCTACCACGAGGGCGTGCCCGGTCACCACCTTCAGGTGGCGCAGACCGCCGTCCGGGCCGACCTGCTCAACCGCTGGCAGCGGCTGCTCTGCTGGGTCTCCGGGCACGGCGAGGGTTGGGCGCTCTACTCGGAGCGGCTGATGGACGAGCTGGGTTACCTGGAGGACCCGGGCGACAAGCTGGGCATGCTCGACGGCCAGGCGATGCGCGCCGCCCGGGTGATCGTCGACATCGGCATGCACCTGGAGCTGGAGATCCCGAAGGACAACCCGTTCGGCTTCCACCCGGGCGAGCGGTGGACGCCCGAGCTGGGCTGGGAGTTCATGCGGGCGCACTGCCGGGTGCCGGACGAGAACCTGCGCTTCGAGCTGAACCGCTACCTGGGCTGGCCGGGGCAGGCGCCGTCGTACAAGGTGGGTGAGCGGATCTGGTTGCAGGCCCGCGAGGACGCCAAGGCCCGCAAGGGCGCCGACTTCGACCTGCGGGAGTTCCACCGGCAGGCGTTGGACCTGGGCGCGCTGGGTCTCGACCCGCTGCGCAAGGCGCTGGCCCGGCTCTAGGGCACCGAAGTGGCCCTGGGTGCCGGCGAGGCGATCAGTCGTCGGCACCCGGAGGCCGCCGGGCCGCCGCTCAGCCGAGGGTCAGCGCCAGCGCCGGCTTCGCGGTCAGGGTGTTGCTGGTGACGTACGCCAGGTCGATGACCGGGTCGGTGAACGTGATCGGGATGGGCGAGGTGACCGGGAGGCCGTTCGGCAGCGGCAGGTCCGGCGTCAGTGTGATCTTGATGCCGAGCAGCCGGCCGACGAATCGGGTGGCGTAGAAGGCCACGTCACCGCTCACGGTCAGCCGGTCGGTCGCGTACCGCTGGTTGCGCCCCTGCGGGCCGTCGGCGCGTAGCAGGAAGTCCTCGGTCACCGCCTCCCGCATGCTGAACTTCAGCACCTTGAGGGTGCCGTTCTCGGTCTGCAGGTCGGTGATTCCCTCGAACCGCAGACCCGTCATCCGCACCGAAGTCCCGGTGAGCTTGGACGGCGTCTGCGCCACCCGAGGCAGGTTCGGGTCGGCGGCGATGCGCGGCAGGGGCTTGCCCGGCTCCACGGTGCCGGGTTTCGCCGGACCCGGCGTCGTCGCGCCCGGTCGGCCGGGCCGGCCCGGGGCCGGGCAGGCCGTGGACCCGGGACGGGCCGTCGGTGTGGCGGTCGGCTTGGCCGAGGGCGTGACGGTCGGGCTTGTCGACGGTGTCGCGGCGTCGCGGCGGTGGCCGCCGGTGAGCAGGTCACCGATCCCGTCCAGGATGTCGGTGACGACGTTGCCGTCCCGGTGCGGGCTTGCGCTCGGTGCCGGTGTCGCGGTCGGCGCGCTCGGAGTGGGCGATGGAGTCGCCGGCCGGGTGGGGCAGACGCTCGCGGCGGGGAGGGTCGGGGCGGCCTGCACCGGCCGAGGCTGGGCGGCCAGGCCGGCGGTGGCGAGGCCGAGCACCACCAGGGCGACACCGAAGGTACGCGGATCAACGGCACGCCCGGACGCGCCCGCGTCAGGGTCCGCCACCGAGCCGGTCCGGCCATCGGTCGCATCGGCCGGGGCGATCCCGGCCGGTGCGGAGTCGGTGCTCCGCTCGGTTCGGTGCTCGTCTGGTTGCTGCGGCACCTCGCCCGTACCGGCCGGCCCGACGACGGCCGGGTCAGCGACGGTCGGGTCGCTGGCAGATTGCTCGGCGGCGGCGGTCGGCTCGGTAGAGGCCGGGTCAGGGGTGGCAGACGCTGGTCGGGTCGGCGTCCAGGCGAAGGCGAGCGCGCTGCCGACGATGCCGAGCAGCAGGCCGACGAAGAACCCGCCGAGGTTCAGCCCGATCAGCGCGTAGACCGCGGTGACCGCCGCGACGATCGAGTAGAACAGCCGCTGCGCCGGGGTGAACCAGAGCAGCACGCCGCAGGTCACCAGGATGACCGGGATCAGCAGGGAGAGCAGCCCGGTGGCTCCGCTGTGGAAGCTCAGGCCGTTGATGGTCATCCGGGTGGAGGCGAACATCTCCACCCCGGCCAGGATGGTGAAAAGGCCGCCCCAGAACGGCCGGCTCCGTCGCCAGCGGCGGAACCTCCGCCACGCCTGGGCCGCACTGCTCGGCCGGACATGGGACGGGTTGGCGGTTGTCACGTACTCCTCCTGGCGGAGCGGGGACGGGGGTGGAGCGGGCCCGCGGCGGTCGGTCACCGCGGGCCGCGCTCAGCTCAGAAGCACTCCTTGCCCTTGGCGTCGTCGCCCACGTTGACCTTGAGCCGCAGGCCGACCAGGTTGAAGGTCGCCGCGGTCGTGTACCGGGACACCTGCTTCAGGTTGGTGATGGTGACGTGGTCGGCGTTCTGGCCGAACGAACCCTTCTGCGCCGTCGGGTTCAGGTCGGTGGCATCCCGACCAATCTTGATCTTGGTGAACGTCGCGTTGCCGTCGAGCGAGTCCATCGCGATCAGCAGGTCCTCGGCGTGGGCGGGCTGCTTGCCCTCGCCGGCGTTGATGGTGAGCACCACCGGCAGGCCGGGCAGGTCGGCGCGGACGGACTGGCAGAGGTTGTAGAGGTCGGCGCTGCTGATCTCGGAAAGCGCGATCGGGTGCACCTCGCCGCTCTTGCCGTCCTTGCCCTTCTCCTTGACGATGCCGCCGTACTGCTTGAAGCCGTCGCCCTCCAGGCGGTCGGCACCGATCTTGAACGTCTGCCCGGAGACCGTGATGTCGGACGCGATCGCGCCGCTCGACATGCCAAAGAGGATGGCGCCGGCAGCCGCCGTGGCGGGCACCATCATGGCGGCGAAGCGCCGCCACCGGGTACGACCCTGACTGTCTAACCGATCCTGCACGGGTTCCTCCTCAGGCGGATGCGCGCGGGTGGCCGGTTTCGGACTGGCGGCCCTGCACCGGGCCCGTCATCTATTACCGGCGGGTAACGATCGAGCCTGATCGTGCACCCGTTGCGGCGCGACTCACAACCCCTTGATTACCCGGCGGTAACACACTGCCATCCAGGCGGTGTCGCACCGTCACGAGATGTCGGGACCATGGACCACAGAGGGGTTTCAAAAGGGCACAAACCAGGTGATCATTCCCGGCAAAGCGACGGAGAGTGACAATCGCATAGACCGATTACAATCTGGTAACGGATGTAAAGTGCGCAGGTCGCGGGACATGACGAAGGGGTGGACCGCAGTGCGGCCCACCCCTTCGTCATACGTCCGGTCGTACGCGCGTCAGCGCTGCTCCACCCCGCCCGGCGTCGAGCGCTGGGACGGGACCGTCGGATCCTCGGACTTCCAGTTCGTCGTTGCCGGCGGGATCTCGTCGGTCAGCGGACCGCCCTCCCGCTCGCGCTCGTCGTCCCGCACCGCCGGCTGGTCGACCCGGGTCGGCGTCGGGTCACCCGTGGGCACCGGGTCGGCCCGGTGACGCGCCTCGGCCGCCGGCGCGGTCCCGCCCCGGCGGGCCACCAGCAGACCGACAACGATCAGCACCAGGCCCAGCACCGCCACGCCGATCGGGGCGTAGACGCCGAGGATGGTGAGCTGGCCACGGCTCTCGTTGGCCCGCTTCACCGACGCCTCGATGGTGGCGTCGTTGTAGGTGAAGTCGGCCTTGAGCAGCGAGATCGGGGTGCCGACATCCGGCACCAGGGCCTTACTCTGCACCTCACGCACCTTGACGTACGACCCGGTGACCGGGTCGACCCAGAGCGTCCGGGTGTTGCTGTAGGTCATCCTGCCCTGGGTCGCACCGGGGGCGAGGGCACCCAGCAGCAGGGCCATCCGGTCGGAGGCCAGGTTCAGCTGCTGGTCGGTGATCACCTGCTCGAACCGGTACGCCTCGAGCCCGTTGACGTCCTCCGTGCCCTTGAACTCGGCCGGCAGCGCCTTCCGCAGATCGCGGTCGAAGACGTCGTAGCTCCGCTTCTCGGTGTTGAACGGGAACTTGTAGACCTGGCCGGCGAACGTCACCTTCTCCCGGGTGCCGGTGTCGTCGAGGTACTGACCGTCCCAGTTCACCGCCGCGCCGGAGACCCGGTCCAGCGCCAGCGTGGCGCCGTACGCGTTCACCAGCTCTTTGGTGTCCGTCCGGTCGACGGTCTGACCGACCGTCCAGACCACCGTGTCGCCCTTGAGGTCGCCACTGAGCTTGGCGGTCTGCTCGCGGTTCGGTGTGACCAGGACGGTGGACTTGAGATCGCCCTGGTGGATCGCGATGGCGCCGTTGGCGATCTGAAGGAAAGTGGCACCCTTCGCCTCGGCGACGGACGTCGACGCCTCTAGATCATAGGGCAGCTTGGTCATCGCGGGCTTGACGACGAACACCAATCCGGCGGCCAACGCCAGGAGCAGTACGCCGCCACCGAACAGCACGGCACCTATGGCGCGGTGCTTCATGTTTCCTCCCTGGAGGAGCTAATTTCGCCGCTATCGATCAGTGATGTGGCCGCGAGGTTACTACCTGGTCACATTGCAACGCGACCCCCGGTCAGCTCTGTTTTTCCGCCGCGCCGCCCGGTTCCTGACCGGTTCGCCGCAGGACGAGCACGAAGTTCCAGGACACGACCTCGCGTACGCCGGGCACCCGGACCACCCAGCGGGCCCACCACGGGTGGTAACGCGGCAGCGCGTCCAGCACCTCGACGTCACCGCTGCCGCGCGCCCAGCGCAGGGCGTCCGAGATGGTGACCGGAAAGAGTGTCTCGCGGTAGCGGTTCTTCGGCGGCCGGCCCATCCTCCGCTGGTAACGCCGGCGGGCCCGGTCGCCGCCGAGGTAGTGCCAGGGTGCCGTCTCGTGCCCGCCCCACGGCGACAGCCACGGGGTGAACGACACGAAGAGCACACCACCCGGCCGAGTCACCCGGGCCATCTCGTCAAGCATCCGGCTCGGCGCGGAGACGTGTTCCAGCACGTTCGAGGAGAACGTCACGTCCACACTGGCGGACCGGACCGGCAGGGAGGTGCCGCTGCCCCGCAGCATGCCGGCGACCGAGTCCCCGGCGGCGGAGAAGTCGCCGACGTCCGGGTCGAGGCCCACGTACCGGGCACCGGCGGCGCGGAAGGCGGAGGCGAAGTACCCCGGCCCGCCTCCGACGTCCAGCACGGTCCGCCCGGCGAGCGCGGTGTAGCCCGCCACCTGACGTACCGAATCCCCGGCCAGCAGACCGTAGAAGTGGTCCGGGTCGGTCTGCTCGACCAGGAACGCCCGAAACAGCGTCACCGAGCGGCCCAGTGTGGCGAACCGCCGGTACGCCCCCCGGCCAGCCACCCCGTCTGCTGTGGTCATCGCGCCATCGTCCCGTCCTCGTCCTCGTCCTGGTCCCTGGTCCGTGGTTCCGGCCGCGCCGGGCCCACAGTCGTCCGCTGCGGGGGCGGGTCCGTCGCCGGCTCGTCCCCGCCCGCCGCCGTTCGCGCGGCCGGTGTGCCGGGTGCCGGGATCACCGCCGCGGTGACCGCACCGATCGCGACAAGCATCGCCGCCTGCACCCACGGGCCGTACGCCCACTCCTGCCCGTGGCCCTGCAACCGGCCCGCCACCGCGGTCACCGTGGCGACCGCCAGGCCGCCGAGCACCACCACCGGCAACGCCCGGATGGCGAGCTGCCGCAGCAGCATCGCGGCCAGCACGATCGCCACCGGCAGCACCCCGCCCAGGGCGGCGAGCAGCACCACCAGCAGGACGCCGATCGCCCACGCCGGGCCTTCGGCCGGGATCGTCCGGTCCACCCCGGCGCGGCGGCGGACCGGCCACGCGGCCAGCAGAAACACCACGAGCGCGGAGAACGCACCCGCCGCCAGAGCGCCCCGGTACGTCCGGTCCGGCGCGAAGACCAGCCGGACGTCGGCGGCGTCACCGGCGGGCAGCACCCACGCCTGCTGCCAGCCGTCCACCCGGGTCGTGGCCAGCTTCTGACCAGCGAGGGTGGCCGTCCAGCCGGCGTTGGCGTTCTCCGGCACCACCAGCAGCGCCGCGCCACCGGCTGCCACGCGGACCCGCCGGTCCGTCGGGTCCCAGTCGAGCACTGTCACCTCGCGGTGCCGGGCCGCCGGCACCGCCGCCTCCGGACGCAGGGTGGCGTCCTGCACCACGAAACCGGCCGACGGTACGGTCGCCAGCTGGTGCCCTCCCGCCGGGAGGTCCACCACCGCTCCCGTGGTGCCACAGATCGTGACCGGCGCCGGCCGGCCGGCCAGCACGTCGGCGAGGGTGGTGGCCACCGAGGTCTGGTAGCGGTAGCCGTCCAGTTCGATGGCCGGTCCGGTGCCGCATTTCTCGGTGATCCGGGTGCCGCCGGACAGCGGGCGGAGCAGGCCGTCCAGCGCCGGGATCTCCACCTCGGCGATGCCGGCGGTGGCGGTCCAGCCGTTACCGCGCCGGTCGGCGACCCGCGCGGCGGTCTCCCGGACCACGATCTCGATCCGGTCCGTTCGCACAGCCGGGAAGCGGACCGTCCCGTCCGCGGCGACCGGCAGCACCCGGCTGCGGCCCGGGGTCCGCACCTCGACCTGGGTGGGCAGCGAGCCGACCGGCAGCTCCGCGGGCCGTAGCCGCACCTCGGCGAGGCGTCGTTGCCCGGGCCACCGCAACCGCAGTGTGGGGCGGAGGTCGCCGGTGTCGGCCAGCCAGGCCGTCCCCGGGTCGCCGTCGACGGCCGCGTAGCCGGCGACGGCCGGGTCGCCGGTCAGGTACGAGGAGACGGTGGCCGCCACCGGTACGCCGGTCAGGGTGAGCTGACCGGCCGGTCGGGGCACGGCGGTGAGCGCCAATCGGTAGTTGCCCGCTGTGGTGCTGCGGAACACCCGGTCGACGCCGAGCGGTTCCTCGCCGGCACGCGCAAGGAAGCGGTCGCACCGCACCACCGAGCCGGCCGGTCGGTCGGCGTCGCCCGCCGACCCGGCGCCCGCCGCGTCCCAACCGGCGCCGGGAGCGGCTGCCGGGAAACAGGCGGACCGGTCGGCCGGGCCTCGACTGAACGACCAGGCGACCGGCCCGTGGAAGCCCTTGGGCAGGTCGTTCGGCGCCTGGAGGGCGCGGCGGGCGGTGGTGCCGGGAATGGTGAGTTCCCGGATGCCAACCCCGCCGTCGCGTCGTTCCCCGGCGACGCCCAAAACCGTGACCCGTATGCGGCTGGTGGATCCGGGCAGCGTGTAGTACGAGTGCCCACCCAGCGTGTCGGCCACCTCGTGGTCCACCGAGCCCCGGTCGGTGGTGATCCGGAACCGGGTCACCGGCCAGCCCACCCCGAGGTCGTCGACGAACGCCAACGACACGGTGTCCACCGCGCGCGGGGTGTCCAGGTCCACCTGGAGCCACTGGCCGACCGGCCCGGCCAACGGCGCGGAGTGCCACGCGGTGGCGTACTCGCCGTCCACGGCGGCGAACGGCAGGTGCGACGGGTCGGCGGGGGCGAGGTTGTCCACGAAGCTGGTCGCGGTGCTCGCGCTGACCTCCCGCACCCCCTGGTAGGTGGCGACGGTCTGGTGCCGCTTGCCGGGGAACGGCAGCAGGTCGAGGGCCACCCGACCCTGCCGGCCGGCTTCCGTGGCGGTCAGCGTCTGGCTGACGTTGTCCCGCACCCGGCCAATGTCACGCTCCCGGCGGCGCAGCCCGTCGGTGACGATCCACCTCTCGTCCCCCACCTCGGCGCGGTCCCCGGCCAGCACCACCGGCCGGTCCCGCTCCACCAGCCCCTGTTCCAGCAGGGGAAGCAGGGACTCCGGACCGCCGCTGACCGTCGGCACATCGTCGGTGAGCACCGCCGAGGCGGCCGGCACCGGGCGCTGCACCTCGTACACCTCGATGGCCGGCACCGGCCCGGCGTCGTCGTCGACCGGGCTGCCCGGCGTGCGACCGGCAGCGGTCGTGCTCCCGAAGGTCGCCACCCGTGCGATGCCCGGCGAGTCGGTCAGCGCACGGCGCAGCACCGCGACCGGCGGAGCGTCCACCTGGCTCCGGTCGATGTCGTTGCGCAGCAGCACGTGCCGGAAGCCGGCACGGGCCAGGAAGTCGGCCAGCCCTGCCGACCCCCGACCACCGGCCAGGACGGTCTCGACCGTGTCCATCACCCGCGTGTTGCCGGCCGAGCCGAGCGGGATCTGGTTCCGCACCGCCCAGGGTGCTCCGGCCAGCGCCTGGAGCGGCTCGTCGACAGTGCGCCCCCACTCGTACTGGCCGAAGCCGGACCCGGGCACCATCAACGTCCGGGCCAGCGCGTCCCGGTCGGCCAGCCAGGTGGCCGCGGACCGCCAGTGCGGCGGCAGGTCCGACCAGCCGGGCCCGGGTCTCAGCTGACCCAGCCAGGCCGGCGCGGCGGCGCCCAGGACCAGCAGCAGCACCGGTACGAGCGCCAACGGTCGCAGCCGGATGCCGGGCCGGCGCCGGGCGGCGGCGTTGTGCAGCCGGGTGACCACCGCGTCCACGCCATGCGCGAAGCCGAGCATCAGCGGCAGGCGCAGCACCGGGTCGAGTTTGTGCACGTTGCGGAACGGGGCCAGCGGGCCGTCCAGCAACTCCCGGACCGGCCCCGAGAGCGGGCTGTCCAGGCTGCCCACGTAGCCCATGGTGAGCAGGGTCAGCCCGGCCAGGAAGCCGAGCACCAGGAAACGCCGTTCCGGCAGGAGGTTGCCGGCCAACCCGGCCAGCCCGATCAACGCGACAAGCGCGGTCAGCGCCATCAGCACGGGGTGGTCGATCAGCAGCCAGCCCGCCGGCCACCACGGATCCCCCTGGACGATGTACGCCACCCACTGGTTGGTGCCCCGGACGGCCTGGAAGAGCGAGGCCACCCCGGTGGTCGTGGTGGACGACTCGATGTAGTCCAGGAACGGCAGGCTGTACTCGCCGAGCAGCAGCAGCGGCACGATCCACCACAGGCACACCGCGACGACACCGAGGCACCACCAGCCGACCAGGCGCAGGTGGGCCCGGTCCCAGCGACGGGTCAGCAGCCAGATCCCGGGCAGCAGCAGGGCCAGCAGGACCACTGCCGCGTTGATCCCACCCATGCCGAGCACGGCCAGCGCGGAGAGCGCCGCGGCCCGACGTGGCGAGCCGATCCGGCGGGCCTGCACGAGCGGCAGCAGCACCCACGGCAGCAGCGCCGCGGCCAGCGTCTCCGAGGACAGGGCGCCGATCTCGGTGAGCATCCGGGGTGCGAGCGCGTAGCCGAGCGCGGCCGCGTACCGGGTCGGTTCGGTGCCGATGTTCAACGCCCGGGCCAGCCGGAGCAGCCCGTAGAACGCCACCGCCAGCAGGAGCGCGGTCCAGGCCCGCTGCGTGATCCACGCTGGCACACCCAGCAGCTGACCGCCGGCGAAGAACGGCCCCATCGGAAAGAGGTAGCCGTACGCCTGGTTCTGCAGCTCGCCGGAGGTCGCCTCCGGGTTCCACAGGTGCAGCGCGCGGTCCAGGAAGTGGATCGGGTTCGCGGCCAGGTCGAGCTTGGTGTCGAAGGTGACCTGGCCGGGCCGCTGCCCGAAGGCGATCGCGACGAGCAGCAGCAGCGACAGCGGGGTCCAGGGCGCCCCGCGTACCAGCCGGCGGACGTGCGGTCGGCTCATCGGCGGCAGTCCGGCGGCAGGCAGCTCAGGTCGGCGAGCGCGGAGAAGAAGATCTGCCGGATGCCGCTGGGCTGCTCGGTACGGAACACCCGGCCGCCGGTGACCTTGACGATCGCGTTCAGCTCGTCCGGGTCGACGTCCCGACCCAGCCCGATGAAGATGATCGGCAACGGCCGGCGGGGGTCCTGCAACCGGGTCAGCTCGGCCAGGAACTTCGCCCGGCCGATGCTGTCCTCGTCCTCGTTCCGCCCGTCGGTCATGACCAGCACCAGGTTGATCCGGCCGGGCGTCCAGTGCTGCCGGGCGTCCTGGTACGCGGCCAACGTCGCGTCGTACAGCCCGGTGCCCCCGCCGGTCTTGACCCGGACGGCGGCCAACCGGTCGGCGAGCCGGGCACGCTGGGCGCGCAGCGGGGCGACGGGCAGGATCTCCCGGTAGTCCCGGTCCCCGTCCACCTTCGTGGAAAAGACCCAGATCCCCAGCTCACTGTTGTCCAACAGCAG
Organism: Micromonospora sp. NPDC047557; assembly: GCF_043205095.1. Taxonomy (NCBI): domain Bacteria; kingdom Bacillati; phylum Actinomycetota; class Actinomycetes; order Micromonosporales; family Micromonosporaceae; genus Micromonospora; species Micromonospora sp. NPDC047557. Next base: position 226,617 of record NZ_JBIDDK010000011.1, read on the forward strand.
ACCGGCTCCCTCGCGGGCGGCCTTCACGGTCGCCGCGAGCCGGGTCTCGCCGGTGCCGGGCACCGGGGCTGCCATCGAGCCGGAGACGTCGATGACGGTGAGGATTCGCGCGCTGCGCTGCACGCCGCTCCAGCCGTTCAGCACCTCGGTGACCGTCTCCTCGGCGGGCAACGGCACGGGTCGGCGCTCCTCGGCCCGCAGTCGACCGTCGTCGGGAATTGCCGGAGGGAAGCCGGACGCCGTCCGGAAGCCGAACCCGAGCAGCGTGTCCCGGGACTCGACAGTGAGCAGGTTGGTCAGGAAGCCGGCGGCCGCATCCCGGACGTGACCACGCGCGGCGGGCAGCACCACGTACGGCAGGTCCAGCGACGGCACGCCGATCTCCGGGTACGCGGCGACCAACCTGTTCGAGCCGGCCAGCGCGTTGTGGTCGAGCACGGCCTGCTCGCTGGCCGCGACCGCCTGGGCCCTGTTGGCCAGCCCGCCCCCAGGCGCCAGGACGCCCCCGCCCTCGCCGGCGGAGAACGTCTCGCCCGCGAGCCGGCGCAGCACGGCTGCCATCGCGGCAGCCGGTTGCCGCTCACCGGCGACCAGCGCGCGTACCCCGAGCAGCGCGGCGACCCCGGACGGGTCGGCGGCCGGGTCCGGCACTCCCACCGGAGTCGGACGGGCCTTCGGTCCGATCAGCGACGCCCAGGTCACCTGCTTCGCCGGCCACCCCAGCCGGCGCGCGGTCGGCTCGGTCACCGCGAGCACCACCGGGGTGCTCGCCACCGAGGTGCCCTCGCCAGGCACCTCGAAGGCCCCGCCAGCCCGGGCCCGGCGCAGCCAGAACGTGGATTCCGGCAGCCAGGCGTCGGCGACGTCCACCGCGTTGGCCAGGTCCCCGGCCACGGTGGCGGACTCCCGGGCCTGCACGTCGATCGACACGCACGGCTGGCGACCGACGCTTGCCCGCACGATCCGGTCGAGGGCCGGAGCGATCACCGGCGCGGCGGCCACCCGCAGCCGAACCCGCTCGGCGCACTCCGGCACGCCCCGGTCCGCTCGCACGTAGGTCACGGCGGCCCAGCCGGTCAACAGCAGCACCAGGGCTGCGCTGAGCAGCACCACCGGGGAGCGACGGAAGAGGGAGCGCACCGGCGCGAGTCCGTCGCGCAGCACCGCCGGCCACCTCCTCGTCACATACCGGCGCGTCCGTGCGCAGGTCGGAATCCATCGCGGCGGTCGGGCGGCGCCACCTGGACGCCGGCCGCCGCACGCGGTTGCGTTGCACACCCTGCCAAGGTTTTCCGTCGCCGGCAAACCCCGATCGACGAGCGGTTATCCGAGTTTCGCTGCCGGTGCGACCCATTGCGCCCACCGGCCGGGCAGCCCTAGGGTGGCGCGATCGTGCTCACTTACTCATCGGTAGGAGCAGCGTGGACCCCTCCGTCGCCCCCACACGCCACGTCCTGTTCCTCAACTGGCGCGACACCACCAACCCGGAAGGTGGTGGCTCCGAGGTCTACCTCGAGCGGATCGCCGCCGAACTGGTCGCCATGGGCCACCGGGTGACCCTGCTCTGCGCCGCGCACGGCAACGCCGGTCCGGCGGAGACCACCGCCGAGGGCGTCCGCGTGCTGCGCCGCGGTTCCCGGCACACCGTGTACGCCCGCGCCGCGCTTACCTGTCTCGCCGGCCGGTTCGGCCTCGGCCCGCTCGGCCGGCGCGGCCTGGGCCGGCCCGACCTGGTGATCGACGTCTGCAACGGGGTGCCGTTCTTCGCGCCGCTGTACGCCGGCCGCCCGGTGATCGCGCTGGTGCACCACGTGCACCGGGAGCAGTGGCCGGTCGTCTTCGGCCCGTGGATGGCCCGGCTGGGCTGGTGGATCGAGTCGTGGTTGGCCGTCCGGCTCTACCGCCGCTGCCGGTACGTCACCGTCTCGGAGGCCAGCCGGGCGGAGCTGGCCGCACTGGGGGTGGCCGCCGAGCGGATCGACGTGGTGCCCAACGGCACGCCCCCGGTGACCGGCCCACCGTTGCCGCGCACCCCACACCCCTCGCTGCTGGTGCTCGGCCGTCTGGTCCCGCACAAGCGGGTGGAGATCGCATTGCGCGCCGTCGCCGAACTGATCGGCGAGCTGCCCGACCTCGAGCTGGTGGTGGCGGGCCAGGGCTGGTGGGAGCAGCCGCTGCGGGAGCTGTGCGACTCGCTCGGCATCGCCGACCGCGTCCGGTTCACCGGCTTCATCAGCGAGGAGGAGAAGCACGCCGTACTCTCCTCGGCCTGGGTGGCGCTCACCCCGTCGATCAAGGAGGGCTGGGGGCTCACCATCGTCGAGGCCGCCGCGCGCAGCACCCCGACGGTGGCCTTCCGCTACGCCGGCGGGGTCGCCGAGGCGATGGTCGACACCGAAACCGGCCTGCTCGTCGACGACGAAGCCGAGTTCACCGACCAGGTGCGCGAACTGCTGGCCGACGACGTGCGGCGCAAGGCGATGGGGGAGGCGGCGCTGCACCACGCGTCCCGCTTCACCTGGACGGCGACCGGGGCCCGCTTCGCCCAACTGGTGACCCAAGCGACCGGCCGGGCCGACTGACTCCGAGCACCACGAAAAGGGCACCCGCGACCAGCGGGCGCCCTTTCGTCGTCTGACTTAGCGCGTGCCGTACAGCGGAGGCTCTGCGCCCTGCTCACCATTGACGTTCGTGGTGGCAGCCTCCTTGGCGGACGGGCTGAGCACATTCGCCAGACCGACGCTACCGAGCAGGCCGAGCACGACCCCGAGCACCCCGACGGCAACGAATGCGGGCAGGTTCCTCATCCACCTTCTCCTTCCGCGGGACTCGCGTGCCGGGACGCTACCACGCGGTAGCGTGCGCGCGCAGTGCCCGAAAAACCGATGGCCAGCACCACCGTTCCGGCCAGCAGATGGGCGAGCCCGACCGGTCCGGGCCGGGTTGGCGCGGGCGGTGGAGACCAGCGCGGGTTCTCGTACAGGGTCAGCTCTGGCCCATCGTGGACGATCCGCAGCCCGACCAGGGACGTCGGCGGCGGCGCCGGCCCCGCCCCCCGCTGCACCAGCACCCAGCGCGAGCCGGCCGCCGACACCGGCGTGCCGGCGGCGAGGAGTTCCCGCACCCGCGCGGCGCGCGGATCCTCGCCGGCCACCGCCAGCCCACCAACGCGCAGCGTGTCGTCGATCAGCACCGGCACGCCGAGGTACCGGGGCGCCGTGTCGATCACCACTTGGCCGCGGTTCCACCCGTAGCGCTGGTACTCCTGGAACGGCAGGGAGATCACCTCACCGGGCCGCTGCTCGACCAGCCGCGCCACCGCGGTCCAGTCCGCCGGCCAGGCCACCGGTCGGAGCCGACCCGCAGCGCCGAACGCCAGGTCGGGCAGGAGCGCCACCGGCAGCAGCGCGGCACCGACCAGCAGCACCCGACCGGTGGTCGGGTCGAACCGGGCGGCGAGCCGGTCGGCAAGGCGTTCCGCGCCGAGCGCCCCGGCCACCGCCAGGGCCAACGCGTACGGGATGAGCAGCTTCTGACCGTCCCGGATCAGACCCGCGCCGGGCAGCGTCGCGACCAGCCAGCCGAGCAGATCCGCGCCGCCGGGCAGCGCACCGAGCGCCGCCACCAGCCACGAACCGGCCGCGAGCAGGCCGAGGCGGCCGGCCACCGGAGCGGGCCAGCGCCGGAACAGCAGCGGTACGCCGTACCCGGCGACGGCCAGCACCAGCACGGTGACCAGGGGCACCAGCAGCGCACCCCGGGAGGCCGGCGTGGTCTGCCCGTTCCAGATGCCACCGGTGCCGGCGAGCGCCACCAGCGGCCCCGCCCAGTTCTCCGCCCGGGCCGCGAACGCCAGCACACCGGCCGGGTCCGACCTGCCGCTGCCGGTACTCACGAAACCGGCCACCAGCCACGGCGCGTTGAGCAGCACCGTCGCACCCAGCGCGGTCGAAACCGCCCGGGCCGCCCCCCGATACCGTCCGGGCAGCAGCACCGCGATCGCCACCAGCGCGATCACCCCGCCACTCGGGGTGATCGCCGATGCCGCCGCGGCGAGCAGCAGCCGCGGCAGCGCGCCGGGCCGGCCGGTCCGTACCCCGATCGCCGCCCGGACCAGCCACGGCAGCGCGGCGTACGCCACCAGCAGTCCCCACTGGCCGACGAGCAGCCTCTCGGCCAGGTACGGCGTCCAGGCGTACCCGAGGGCGGCCACCACCCGGACCGCGACCCGGTCGGTCGGCACCAGCCGGGCCGCGCCGAGCGCCGCGAGGTAGATGATCGCCACCAGCACCAGCCGTTGCAGCAGCCACCCCGGCACCAGTTGGTTGGCCAGCGCGACCACGGCGTCCTGCGGGACGGCCCGGGGCAGCGCCGAGGCCGGGGCGATCACCTCCCAGCTCAACGCCTGCCGGGGCACGAAGACCATGTCGTAGCGGAGCACGTAACCGGGGAGCAGCAGCGGCGCCAGGACCACCGCCGTGACGGCGGCGGCGACGCCGTGCGGCACCATCCGTTCGCGCATCCTGACGACCCCACCCCGATCCGGCCCGACCACCCGTCGCGCTGGTGGCGGCCACTGTACGCGGACCACCCGGCGGCCCCCGAACCATCCGTTGACCTGATGGGGCCGCCCGTCATCCGTGTGGCAGTCTTCCCGCCATGGCATTGACCGGATCCGAGGTGGGCGCGGCGCGTGGCGAAACCGGCGGGGCCGGTGGACGGGTACGCACCGATCCGATCCGGCCCCTCGCCGTCACGATGATCGTGGTCAGCGTGCTGTGGCGGGCCCAGATCGCCTCCCGCGGTTACCTGGCGGCCGACGACTACGTGCTGGTCACGCAGTCCAGCGAATCGGCCCTCACCCCGGGCTTCCTGCTCACCCTCTACAACAACCACTTCATGCCGGGCGGCCGACTGCTCACCTGGCTGGTGACCGACGCCTTCGGGCTCACCTACTGGCCGTACGTGCTGTTGATGGCGGCCGGTCAGGCGGTGCTCTCCGTCGCGTTCTACCGGCTGCTGCGCGACCTGCTGCGACCGAGCAGGCTGCTGCTCGTCCCGCTCGGGATGTTCCTGTTCAGCCCGCTGACGCTGGAGGCGACCTCGTGGTGGGCGGTCGGGGCGAACATGCTGCCGATGCAGTTGAGCATGGTGCTCGCCGTCGGCGCCCAGCTCAGGTACGTCCGCACCCGCCGCAAGCGGCACCTGCTGTCGCTGGCTCTCTCCGTACTCCTGGGTCTGCTCTTCTTCGAGAAGGCACTGCTGGTCGTACCGCTGGTCTTCCTCTTCACCGTCTGCTTCCTCACCGACGGCGGGCCGGTCCGCTCGGTGCTGACGACGCTGCGTCGCTGGTGGCCGTCCTGGCTGGTGCTGACCGCGCTGGTCGGCGCGTTCGCCGCGGTCTACCTGCAGCGCGCCGAGTCGTCCGTGCGCCGGCCGGAGTCGGTGGGTGAGGTGCTGTCCTTCTTCACCCAACTGTTCGGTTCCACGCTCGTGCCGGGTCTGCTGGGCGGGCCCTGGGGCTGGCTCGGCGCGGGGGACGGGTCGCCGGTGGTCGCGCCGCCCGACCTCGGCCGCTGGATCTCCTGGGCGGTCTTCGCCGCGCTGATCGTGCTGACGGTGAAGCGGGACCGCAGGGCCACCCGCGCCTGGGTCCTGCTCGGCGGCTACCTGATCATCGCCACGACGCTGCTGGCGGCCACCCGGCTCGGCTCCGTGTTCAGCGGCGTCGCCGGCGGGGTGCCCCGCTACGTCAGCGACGCCGTGGTGGTCGCCGCCATCTGTGTCGGTGTCGCTCTCGTCGGGGTTGCCCGACCGACGCCGACCGACGGCGAACCAACCGACGGCGAGGCGTCCCCGCCCGCCGGGGCTCCCGCACCGTCCGCTGACGCGAAGCCGGCTGCCGCACCGAGCGCGGCAGAGCCCGACGTGCCGCGCTCGGAGCCGTCGCCGGCCACACCGCGCTCCGGCGTCGCGGCCTACTCGTCCCGGGCCGGTGTGATCCACGCCGAGGCCCCGGACGACCCGTACCACGGGCCGGCCGCCGAGCCGAGGACCGAGCCGGATCCCGAGTTCGATCCGGAGCCGGCAGCCGAGGCCCCGGCGACGGCGCGGCCCTCCGCGGAGCGCGAGCCGGACGTCCCGGCGTCGTCCGCGGCCGGCGGACGGGAGCGGCGGCCTTCGACACCAGTGCCGCCGGACTGGCTGGGGCCGGTGCCCGAGCGGTACCGCGAGGTCGTGACGGCTGGTCTGGCGCTCCTGCTGGTGGCCGCGATGTTCGGCACGGTCTGGACCACGTCGCGCTACGGCGACGAGTGGGCGAAGAAGTACGGCCGGTCCTACCTCGACACGGCCCGGATCGAGCTGGCCAGCGCCCCGCCCGGCACCGTCTTCTTCGACACGCCGCTCCCGAGCCAGGTGTTGTCGAGTCTGTCCTGGCCGTACAACTACCAGTCCCGGTTCTTCGCCGCCGCCGGCTCCCGCCCGGAGTTCGTGAAGGACACGGAGAACGCCTCGATACTCGACGGCCTGGGGCGGGTCCAGGTGGCCACCATCCAGGGCAGCAACGTCGTGCCCGGCCCGCAGGAGGGCTGCGGCTACCTGGTGCAAGCCGGTCAGACCGTCCGGATACCGCTGGACAAGCCACGGCACCACTGGGACTGGGTCGTCCGCATCGGGTACCTCAGCTCGGCCGATGGCACTGCGGTGCTGCGCTTCGGGCAGGGCAGCCACACGTTCCCGGTCAAGAGGGGCCTGAACCAGCGCTTCTTCGAGATCACCGGCGGTGACGGCGCGGTGGAGCTGACGGTGACCGGCGGGCCGGACCTGACGCTCTGCACGAACGAGATCACCGTCGGCGACGTGGTACCGAAGCCCGAGTGACCACCGAGGAACCCCGGCTGGTGGCGGACCCGGCCCAGCCCGGTGCGGCGGAGCGCCCCGCCCGCGACACGGGGGTCGTGCGGCTCGGTGTCGCCGGAGCGGCGGTCACCGCCGCCACCATGCTGACCAACGGGTTGGCCTACCTGGTCCCGATGCTCGGTGCCCGCCAGCTGACCGCCTCCGACCTGGGTGCGCTGGCCACGGTGCTGGCACTCGGCGCCATCGCGGCGGTGCCCGGGTTCGGCCTGCAGATCGCGGTGGCCGCCCATCGCGCCCGGTCGGGGCCCAGCGGGACGACACGACTGGCGCTGCGCACCGCCGCCTTCACCGCCGGGATGACCCTCGTCGCGGCACCGGTACTCACGGTGGCGCTCCGGCTCCCGGTCGCGCTGACCCTGCTGCTCGCCCCGACCACCTTCGCCACCGTGCTGGCCGGTCGCTGGCTCGGCGAGCTCCAGGGTGACCAGCGGTTCCTGCGGCTCTCCGGCGCGATGACCGGGCTCGCCGCCGGGCGCTACGGCGGTCTCATCGTCGGGCTCGCCCTCGGCTGGGGACCGGTCGGCTCCCTGCTGCTCGGCACGCTGGCCGGCTTCGTCGTCCTCCCGCTGCTGGCCCGGCTCGCCGCGCCCGCCGCCCCCAGCGGTCCGGCCCTCGGCGTCCCCGGACCCGGGGTGGCACCAACCTTCGCCGACGACCGCGACCGCACCCTGAGCGGCCGACAGGTGCTGACGGCGTGCGGTGCCACCCTCGCGATGCTGGTCATCTCGTACGCCGACCTGCTCCTCGCCCGCCAACTCCTGCCGGCCAGCGGCTCCGGCGGCTACGCGGTCGGCGCGGTCCTCACCAAGGGCGCGCTCTGGGCGCCGCAGGTGGTCACCCTCCTGGTGCTGCCGCGGCTGGCCTCGGGCGACCGGCGGGCCCGGGCACTCGCGCTGGGGCTGATCGTGGCCTGCGGTGCGGTGCTGGTGGCCGCCGCAGCGGTCGCCGGTGAGCTGGCCTTCCGGCTGGTGGGCGGCGCGGACTACCTGCACCTGGCCGGCGAGGCCCCGCTCTTCGCCGCCACCGGCGCCCTCTACGCGGTGGTGTTCATGCTGGTCAACGAAAGAGTGGCGACCGGTGCCCGCTGGCCGGCCGCGCCGCTCTGGGTGGCCACCGCCGGCCTGGTCGGTGCGGCCCTGCTGGTGGCGCCGCGCACGGTCGAGGGCGTACTGAGCTGCGCGCTGGTCACCGCCGCGCTCACCGCAGCCGTGCTGGTCTGGCTGGCCCGCCCTGCCCGTGGTTGATCCCCGGCGCCGCCCGGGTCAGTCGCCCGCTGCCAACCAGGTGCTCAGCAACTGGTGATCGATCGAGTCGACCCGGCCGAGTGGACGACCGGCGGCGACCCGCTCGCGCAGCTCCGCCCGGCTGAACCAGCGCGCCTCCAACAGCTCCACGCCGTCCACCCGCACCTCCTCGGACGCGACGCGGGCCCGGAAGCCCACCATCAGCCCGGCCGGGAACGGCCACGCCTGCGAACCCTGGTACGCCAGGTCCGTCACGGTGACACCGGCCTCCTCGGCCATCTCCCGGCGGACCGCGTCCTCCAGGCTCTCGCCCACCTCGACGAAGCCGGCCAGCGTCGAGTACGCGTCCGCCGCCGCGCCCGCGTGCCGGGCCAGCAGGCAGCGTTCCGGCGAGCCGGGCGCCTCGACCAGCACGATGATCGCCGGTTCGATCCGGGGGAACAGCAGCCGACCACACTCCGCGCCGGAGCAGGTCCGCACATGCCCGCCACCGCCGGCGACGGCCGCCGCGCCGCAGGTGCCGCAGTACCGCTGCTGCCGGTGCCAGTGCAGCAACCCCCGGGCGTACGCCTGGACCGCCGCGCCGGCCGGGTCGAGCCGCCCGACCAGGGCCCGTACGTCGACAGCCCTTGCCGCACCAGCCATCTCGACGGCGGACTGCTCGCTGAGCCCGGAGAGGTCCACGGCGAACACCGCGATGTCCCCGTCGAGCCCCAGGAAGACGGTCTCGGCGGCGGCCGACCGGACGAGGGACGCGCGGTCGCCCGTCAACCGGACCGGATCGTCCCCGTCGACCAGGCAGCGGTCCCGCCACAACGGCAGCACCACAGTTGTCGGCTCGATCAGCAACGCGTGGAGTCGAGCCGGATCGGTACGCAGCGCGCCCGCCCGGTCCAACCAACCGCCGCCGTACGCCAACACCCGCTCCGCAGTGTCCACCCCGCCACGGTGCCACGGTCGTCGCCGCTCGCCGGCACCGCCCCCTTCGGCCCCGCTTCGGTGAGGGCCTACGCGACACGCCGGGCGACACGCGGTGGCAGCGCGGAGCGGGCGCAGCCCGCGCGGACGGCCGAGCATTGGTTACCGTGGTGTCCTCCGGGAGGGGGGACCTCCCGTGGCACCTGGCGATCGAGGTTGCAGTGACGCTGTACGGCGATAAACGTCCACCCACCGACGACCGGCCCACCGTGCAGGTCACCGCGGTCACCTGGCCGGACGACGGTTCGGATCCGGTCACGCCGCCCACGGCCACCGGCGAGCCGGACAACGGTGGACGCCGTCCGCGCCGGGTGCGGATGCTGCTCGCGGCCGGCGTCACCGGCGGCGTCCTCGCCGCCGTGGCGGGTGCCGGCGCCTGGGCGTACGCCGGGGACGTGCCCCGGGGCACCAGCGTGCTCGGCGCCGAGCTGGGCGGTCGGAGCCGCAGCGCCGCCGACCGGGAGTTGCGGGCTGAGCTGGACCGGCGGGCGGCGGCCCTGGCCGCGCCCCTGCGGGTCACGGTCGGGGAGCGCACCGCCGAGATCAACCCCGCCGAGGTGGGGCTGAGCGTCGACGTGGCGGCCAGCGTGGCCGCGGCGGCCGAGGCCGACGCGCACCCGGTCAGTCGGCTGGTCGGCTCCCGAACCGTCGACCCGGTGGTCACCATCGACGCCGATCGGCTGGACGCGGCCCTGCGCAAGGTGCTCGGCGACCAGGTCCGCCCGATGACGATGCCGGCCATCACCTACCAGGGCACCACCCCGAAGGTCGTACGCCCCAAGCCGGGCCTGGCGTTCGACCCGCAGCGCTCCGCCGACGCGGTCCGCGCCGGGTGGCTGGCCGGCACCCCGGTCACCGTGCCGCTCGTGGAGAGTCAGCCGGCGACCACCGCCGAGGAGCTGGACCGGTTGGTCGCCGAGCTGGCCAAGCCGGCCGTCGCCGCGCCGGTCACCCTGCGCACCGACAAGGGCTCCGTGCAGGTGCCACCGGCGGCCATCGCGAAGAGCCTCCGATTCACCGCCGACAAGGCCGGCAAGCTCACCCCGGCGGTCGACGTCAAGCGGCTGCGCGCAGCCCTCGGCGACGGCCTGCTCGCGATCGAGGTGCCGCCGAAGGACGCGTCGGTGACCATCTCCGGCGGCCGACCCAAGGTCACCGACGGTCGCGCCGGCCAGCAGCTCGACACCGCAGCCCTGGGTCGTGACCTGTTGGCCGTGCTGCCGAAGTCGGATGGACGCGAGGTGACCGGCGAGCTGAAGGCGACACCGCCGGAGCTGACCGCGGAGAAGCTGGCCGGTCTGGGCATCAAGGAGCGGGTGTCCACCTTCACCACGCGGTTCACCGGTGGCATGGCGTCGTCGCGCAGCCAGAACATCGCCACCATCGCCAAGGAGGTGGACGGCACGGTCGTGCTGCCGGGCAAGACGTTCTCCCTGAACGGGCACACCGGCGAACGTGGCTACGAGCAGGGCTACCGGGACGCGCCGGTCATCCTGGACGGCAAGCTGGTGCCGGGCGTCGGCGGTGGCACCTCGCAGTTCACCACCACCCTGTTCAACGCCACCTACTACGCGGGCCTGGAGGACGTCGAGCACAAGCCGCACTCGTACTGGTTCGACAGGTACCCGGCCGTCATCGAGTCGACCATCTTCTGGCCGAGCCTGGACTTCAAGTTCCGCAACAACACCGAGTACGGCCTGCTCATCGACACCTCGTACACGTCGAGTTCGGTGACCGTCTCGATCTGGAGCACGAAGATCTACGACAGCGTCAAGACCGAGTACGGCCCTCGGCGCAACATCACCACGCCGAAGGTCATCCACCTCGAACCCGGCCCGTCGTGCATTCCGAGCAACGGCATCAACGGCTTCGCCCAGGACGCCTTCCGGGTCATCAAGAAGGGCGGTGTGGTCGTCAAGCGGGAGAAGTTCACCTGGCACTACGACGCGGAGCCCCGCTACGTCTGCGGCCCCAAGCCCTCCTGAGCCTCCATGGCCGTCCTGAGCGTCGGCGCTTAGACCGCGGTCAGAAGGTGGCGATCGGGTTGACCGGGCTGCCCGACGTGCCGGCGAAGCGGACCGGCGCGACGGCGAGCTGGAAGTCCCACTGGCCCAGCTCGGCGGCCGTTGTCGTGCACGCCTCCAGGTCGCAGTTGTCGAGCAGCCACAGACCCATCGCGACGAGGCTCACGGCGTGCACCGGCATCAACACGTCGTCGTACCCCGACGGCTGTACGTCCTGCGGGGTGTCGGCGCCGATCAGCGCGACCTTGCGTTCATGCAGCCACGGCAGGCAGGACGCGTGCCAGCCGGCCTGCTTGAAACCGCTGGCCGCACCGGATTCGTGCCGGAAACGGCCGTAGCCGGTCCGCAGGAGCACCGCATCGCCGGGTCGCACCCGGACACCCTGGCGACGCTCGGCCTCCTCCAGATCCTCGGGAACGACACCCTGGCCCGGCTCCAACCACGGCACACCGCGGGCCCCCGCGACGTCCAGCAGCACACCACGCGTGACGATCCCGTTCGCCGCCGCCGTGACGGCCGCCCACGCCGATCCCGTCGCGGCGTCGACCAACGAGTGCGACCGGCCGTTGTACATCGTGCCGTCCCAGAAGAGGTGGCACGGCGAGTCGAGGTGGGTGATGGTGTTGCCGTGGAAGCTCATGCCGAGCCGCTCGTTCGAAAAGCCCCATCGCCGGTCGGCGTGGAAGGCCGTCGGCATGTTCTCCGCACCCGGCATGTCGGCGGCGCACGGACACGCCATCGTCGACCGCTCCATCTCCTCCGGTACGGCGACCTCCCACGCGCAGGACACGCTCCGGCCGTGGCGCACGGCCCGCGCCGCCGCCAGCCGGACGTCGTCGGTGATGTGGTTCAGGGTGCCGAGCTCGTCGTCGTCACCCCACCGTCCCCAGTTCGACAGCGTGTCGAAGTATCCGAGCACGTCGTCCTGAGTGGGCATCTGTCGCTCCGGGGTCATCCCCGCATCGACTCCTCCGGTCACGGGGTCTGATCCTTCGCATCGGCTGACGGCATGGGAACCAGGCGCTCTTCCTGTACTCGGATCTCGGCCCGGTACCGGGGCGCGGACGGGTGCCACATCTCCTCGAACGGCCCCATGACCTCGCCACCGACACCGCGGCGACGACCACGGACGCCCAGCCACGCCAACGCGCTCAGCACTGCGGCCACGCAGCAGGCGAACACCAGGAGGATCAGGAGGTCATCCACAGGAACGAGCCTAGGCCAGGTATCGGCCACCGGCATCGGGCGCCGACGCGGAAACGCAGAAAAGGCCACCCCGAGGGGTGGCCTTTTCTGGAAGATTGTCCGGCGGTGTCCTACTCTCCCACACCCTCACGAGTGCAGTACCATCGGCGCTGGAGGGCTTAGCTTCCGGGTTCGGAATGTGA
>NZ_JBIDDK010000012.1:0-202547 GCF_043205095.1 Micromonospora sp. NPDC047557
TGTGGGGGGGGGGGGGGGGGGGGGCGCCGCGGGGGGGGGGGGGCCCGCGGGGGGGGGGGGGGGGGGCGCCCCCGGGGGGGGGGGCGCCCCCGCGGGGGGGGGGCCCCCCCCCCCCCCCCCCCCCCCCCCCGCGTCAGTCGACCCGGAGCCGGTAGCCGCGCTTGACCACGGTCTGCACCACGCGCGGCGCGCGCAGGCCGGCCCGCAGGCGTGCCACCGCCATCTCCACCGCGTGCTCGTCGGCGCCCCGGGGGAGGGTCCGCAGCAGCGCGGTGCGCGACAGCACCCGTCCGGGGGCCTGGGCCAGCGCCCGCAGCACCGCCATCGGGGCGGGAGCGAGCGGGCGTAGTTCCCCGTCGATCACCGCCGCGTGCCCGCGCAGGGTGAGCAGGTGCCCGCCGGCCTTGAACGTCAGGGTCCGGCGGGGCAACTCGTCGACGATGGTCCGCACCAACGCGCCCAGCCGGGCCCGCCCGGGCGCGCTCACCGGCACCCCGTGGCGCAGCAACGGCTCGGCGGTCACCGCGCCGACGCAGCTGGCCAGCACGTCGCTGCGGAACGCGGCCACCACCGCGTCGGTACGGTCCCCGGCGGCCCGCAGCAGCGCCTCGGCCGCCGGTGCCGAGGTGAACGTCACCGCGTCCACCAGCCGGCCGGCGATCAGGTCGATCAGCCGGTGCAGCGGCGCCGGGTCGGTCGGCGGCGCCCAGCGGTAGACCGGCACCTCGATCACCGTGGCGCCGGCCGCCTCCAGCGCGAGCGTGCACTCGGGCTGCCGCTCACCGTGCAGCTGCATGGCGATCACCTGCCCGGCCACGCCACGGCGGCGCAGGTGATCGACCACCTCGTCGCAGCTCTCGGATGCCGGCGACCACTGGTCGTGCAGCCCGGCCGCGCGGATCGCGCCGCGTGCCTTCGGGCCCCGGGCGACGACGTACGAGCTGGCGAGCACCGAACGCAGTGGTTCGGCCAGCCCCCAGCCCTCGGCCGCCTCCAGCCACCCGCGCATCCCGATGCCGGTGTTGGCCATCAGGATGTCGGGTGGCTTGTCCAAGCAGGCGCGGGTCGCCTCGCGCAGTTCCGTGTCGTCGGACAGCGGCACGATCCGCAGCGCCGGGGCGAGCACCACGCGTGCGCCCCGGCGTTCGAGCAGCGCGGCCAACTCGTCGCGCCGCCGGTCGGCGGTCACCCCGATGGTGAAGCCGGCCAGTTCTTCCCGCATCAGCCCTCCCGTCGCAACCGCACTTCGACGATCCCGTCGTGGCAGCGCGTGTCGTGCCGGGCCACGGCCGTCCCGGGCAGGTCGAGGCACTCCCCGGTGCGCAGGTCGTACACCTGCTTGTGCAGCGGTGAGGCGACCGTCGGCACGCCGCCGCGGCTGCCCACGATGCCCCGCGACAGCACGTACGCCCCGGAGACCGGGTCGCGGTTGTCGATCGCGAACAGCCCGTCCACGGTGTGGAAGAGGGCGACCTGCACGCCGTCGACAAGGGCGGCGGCGCCCCGGTTCGGTTCCAGCCGGTCGAGGGGACAGACAGCGGTCCAGGCGAGCGTGGTCGTGTGGCTCATCGCCGTACCTCCGGAAGGCCGAGCGTGACGGGCTGCCGGCGGGCGTGGGCCGGCTCAGGGCGGGTGGTCGTCAGGGCGCGGGCCGGCACCGGCTGGCCGCGTTCCATTGCGAAGGTGATCGACGGGTCGGGCACGTCGGGGGCGTTGACGAAGGAGGTGTAGCGGCGCAGCCGCTCCGGGTCGTCCAGCACGTCGCGCCACTCGTCGGAGTACGACGCCACGTGTCGGGCCATCGCCGCGTCCAGGTCGGCGCAGAGCTCCAGCGAGTCGTCCACGATCACGGCGCGCAGGTGGTCCAGGCCGCCGTCCATGGCCTCGATCCACCCGGCCGTGCGTTGCAGCCGGTCGGCGGTGCGGATGTAATACATTAAAAATCTGTCGATTAGTCGAATCAGTGCTTCTGTCGACAAATCAGTGGCGAACAGGTCGGCGTGCCGGGGCCGGAAGCCGCCGTTGCCGCCGACGTAGAGGTTCCAGCCGGTCTCGGTGGCGATGATGCCGAAGTCCTTGCTGCGGGCCTCGGCGCATTCCCGGGCACAACCGGAGACCGCCGACTTGAGCTTGTGCGGCGCACGCAGCCCGCGATAGCGCAGCTCCAGCGCCACGGCCAGCCCCACCGAATCCTGCACCCCGTACCGGCACCAGGTCTCGCCAACGCAGGACTTCACCGTGCGCAGCGCCTTGCCGTACGCGTGGCCGGATTCGAAACCGGCGTCCACCAGGCGTCGCCAGATCTGCGGCAGCTGCTCCACCCGGGCCCCGAACAGGTCGATCCGCTGCCCGCCGGTGATTTTCGTGTAGAGCTGGAAGTCCCGGGCGACCTCGCCGATCACGATCAGCTTCTCCGGGGTGATCTCGCCGCCGGGGATCCGGGGCACCACCGAGTAGCTGCCGTCGCGTTGCAGGTTGGCCAGGAAGTGGTCGTTGGTGTCCTGCAACGACGCCTGCTCGCCGTCGAGCACGTGCCCACTGCCCAGCGAGGCGAGGATCGACGCCACCACCGGCTTGCAGATGTCACAGCCGCGCCCCCGACCATGCTCGGCGACCAGCCGGGAGAAGGTGCGGATGCCGCGGACGCGGACGATCTCGAACAGCTCCCGCCGGCTGACGTCGAAGTGCTCGCACAGCGCCGTGGACTGTGCGACCCCGGCCGCGTCCAGGAGCTGCTTCAGCATCGGCACGCAGGAGCCGCAGCTCGTGCCCGCCCGCGTGCACGCCTTCAACGCCGGCACGTCCGCGCAGCCGCCCGCGATGGCGTCGTCCACGTCGCCGCGGGTGACCGCGTTGCAGGAGCAGACCTGGACGGTGCCGGGCAGCGCCCCGGCGTCCGCGCCGCCGCCGTCCGGGGCGAGCAGCGCCAGCGGAGCGGCCGGCAGCGGGCCGCCGACACTGGCCCGCAACGTCGGGTACGCGCTGGCGTCACCCACCAGCACCCCGCCCAGCAGCGTGTGCGCGTCGTCGGAGAGGACCAGTTTCGCGTACACCCGGGTGGCCGGGTCGGTGAACGTGACGTCCAGGCAGCCCTCGGTGGTGCCGTGCGCATCGCCGAACGACGCCACGTCGACACCGAGCAGTTTCAGCTTGGTGGCGGTGTCCGCGCCCGGGAAGGTCGCCGCGCCGCCGACCAGCCGGTCGGCCACCACCTCGGCCGTCGCGTACCCGGGGGCGACCAGGCCGTGGCAGGTGCCGTCGACCGCCGCGCACTCACCGACGGCCCAGACGCGCTCGTCGGCGCTGCGGCAGGTCGCGTCGACGAGCACGCCGCCGCGCGGACCGAGCGGCAGGCCGGCCGCCCGCGCCAGCTCGTCGCGGGGCCGGATGCCGGCGGCGACCACGACCAGCTCGGCGTCGACCACGCGGCCGTCGGACAGCTCCAGGGCGTCGACCGCGCCGTCGGTGCCAGCGCGGATGGCGGTGGTGGCCACCCCGAGGTGGGTACGCACACCCAGCTCCTCGACGTAGCGGCGCAGCATCGCACCGCCGGCCTGGTCCACCTGCACCGGCATCAGCCGGGGCGCGAACTCGACCACGTCGGTGCTCAGGCCGAGCAGGCGCAGGGCGTTCGCCGCCTCCAGCCCGAGCAACCCGCCGCCGATCACCGCGCCGACCCGCCGTCCCCGCGCGTACGCCCGGATCGCCGCCAGGTCGTCCAGGGTCCGGTACACGAACACGCCGGGCAGGTCGGCGCCGGGCACCGGCGGCACGAAGGGGTACGACCCGGTGGCCAGCACCAGCGCGTCGTAGCCGTACTCGCCCACGGCGGTGGTCACCACCCGCCGGTCGCGGTCGATGGCGGTGGCCGGCTCACCGAGGCGCAGCCGCACACCGTCGTGCGGGGTGTGCACGTTGAGCTCCTCCTCGCTCACCCCGTCGAAGTACGCCGAGAGCCGCACCCGGTCGTACGCCGGACGCCCCTCCTCGGCCAGCACGGTCACCCGCCAGCGGCCCTGCGGGTCACGGGCGCGCAGCGCGTCGACGAAGCGCTGCCCCACCATGCCGTTGCCGATGACGACCAGGTCCTGACCGCTCATCGCGTCACCTCCACCGATTCCGCTTCGGACAGCCAGTCGACGATGCCGCCGACCGCGTCCCGGCATCCGCCGCATCCGGTGCCGGCCCGGGTGCCCGCTACCACCGCGTCGACGGTCCGCGCACCGGAGCGCCAGCAGCGGACCAGCGCTCCCTTGGTGACGGTGTTGCACTGGCAGACGACTGCCGCGTCCGGCATCAGCGCCGGTGAGGCGCTCGGCGCCGCGACGGCCCCGCCGAGCGCCCGGCCCAGCAGCAGGGCCCGCCGGTCGGCCGGCACCGGGTGGCCCCGGTCGAAGAGCTGGATCACCGTGCCCACCGCCGGGTTGTCGCCGAGCAGGATCGCGCCGATCAGCCGTTCGTCGTGGATCCGCAGGCGGGCGTACGTGCCCCGGGCCGGGTCGGCGAAGGTCAGCTCCTCGCCCGGCCCGCCGCCCGCCGCGTCGCCCATCGCGGCCAGGTCGATTCCGGCCGCCTTGAGTCGGGTCACCACCGGCCGGGGTCGGTACCGGGCCAGCGGATCGATGCCGGTCAGCACGTCGGCGAGCACCCGGGCCTGGGCCCAGGCGGGTGCGACAAGCCCGGTGAGCGCGCCGTCGTGCTCGGCGCAGTCGCCGAGCGCCGAGACGGACCGGTCGCTGGTGCGCAGCCGGTCGTCCACCACCACGCCGCGCCGCACGGTCAGCCCGGCGGCCTGCGCGAGCGCGGTGTCCGGGCGTACCCCGCAGGAGAGCACCAGCAGGTCGGCGTGCAGCGACCGGCCGTCGGCCAGGTCGAGGCGGACGCCGGTGTCGTCGGCGACGACTCCGGTCGCCGGCACCGCGAGCTGGATGGTGACGCCGAGCCGGGCGAGCGTGCCGGCGAGCACCGCGCCGGCCGCGGGGTCGAGCTGCCGCTCCATGAGGTGCCCGGTGTGGTGCACCACGGTGGTGGCGAGCCCTCGGGTGGCCAGGCCGCGGGCGGCCTCCAGGCCGAGCAGCCCACCACCGAGCACGATCGCGCTGCGGGCCCCGTCGGCGACGGCGAGAATACGGCGGCAGTCGTCCAGGGTCCGGAAGGGAACGACCCGCTGCGGCAGGTCGGTCGGGTCGAGGCCGGGCAGCGGCGGCACCACCGCCCGCGCGCCGGTGGCCAGCACCAGGTGGTCGTAGGAGATCCGTTCGCCGTCGCCGGTGCGGACCTCGCGGGCGGACCGGTCCACCGCGGTCACCGGCACGCCGGTGCGCATGTCGATGCCGTGCCCGGCGGCCTCGGTCAGCTCCACGTCCGGTTCGGCGATCCGGCCGGTCAGCAGCGTGGAGAGCATGATCCGGTTGTACGCGCGGTGCGGCTCCGCCCCGAGCACGGTGACCTTCCGGTCTCCCTCGCGGGCGTGCAGCTCGGCCGCGAGCCGGGCACCGGCCATCCCGTTGCCGACGATCACCACTCGGGCCGTCATGCCTTCTCCACCCGGACCGCGCAGATCTTGAACTCGGGCATCCCGGAGATCGGGTCCACCGCGTCGTTGGTCACCGAGTTGGCCCGGCCGGCGCCGGGCCAGTGGAACGGCGCGAAGACCGTGTCCGGTCGGATCCCCGCGCTGAGGCGGGCCGGCGCGCGCAGCTCGCCCCGGCGGGACGTGACCCGCACCGGGTCGCCGTCGTCGATGCCCAGCCGGGCCGCCAGGTCGGGGTGCAGCTCGACGAACGCCTCGGGTGCGGCCCGGCGCAGCGCGGCCACCCGGCGGGTCTGGGTGCCGGACTGGTACTGGGCGAGCACCCGGCCGGTGGTGAAGTGCACGGGATACGTGGCGCAGACCTCCTCGGCCGCCGGCCGGTGGTCCACGGCGTGGAACCGGGCCCGGCCGTCCGGGGTGCCGAACCGGTCGGCGAAGAGCCGTGGCGTGTCCGGCCCGTCCTCGCTGGGGCAGGGCCAGAAGACACCGTCGGTCTCGTCGATCCGGGCCCAGTCGATGCCGGCGTAGTCGGCGACCCCGCCGGCGGAGGCGCGGCGCAGCTCGGCAAACACGGTGGCCGGGTCGGTCGGGAACCGCGCCGCCGCCGTCTCGGCGTCGCCCAACCTCGCCGCCAGGTCGGCGATTATGGCCAGGTCGGTGCGGACGCCCGGCGGAGGTGGGCGCAGCGCCCGTCGACGCAGCACGCGGCCCTCCAGATTGGTCATCGTGCCGTTTTCCTCGGCCCACTGCGCGGTGGGCAGCACCACGTCGGCCAGCGCTGCCGTCTCGGAGAGCAGCAGGTCGGCGACGACCAGCAGGTCGAGGTCGCGCAGCCGGCCCTCGATCCGGGCCGCCCGGGGAGCGGAGACCACCGGGTTCGAGCCGAACACCAGCAACGCCCGGGGGCCGTCCGGGGTGCCGAGCGAGTCGAGCAGTTGGTAGGCCGGTACGCCCGGGCCGGGCAGGTCGTCGGCCGGCACGCCCCACACACCGGCGACGTGCTCCCGGGCCGCCGGGTCGTCGATCCTGCGGTAGCCGGGGAGCTGGTCGGCCTTCTGCCCGTGCTCGCGCCCGCCCTGGCCGTTGCCCTGGCCGGTGAGGCAGCCGTACCCCGAGCCCTCGCGGCCGGGCAGGCCGAGAGCGAGAGCGAGATTGACGTACGCGGTGACGGTGTCGACGCCCTTGGCGTGCTGCTCGGCGCCGCGCGCGGTCAGGATGATCACGCGGCCGCCGGTGCCCAGCGCGCGGGCGGTCGCCTCCAGGTCGGCCACCGGCACGCCGGAGAGCTGTTCCGCGCGGGCCGGCCACCAGGCGGCGACGCTGCGGCGGACCGCGTCGAAGCCGGTGGTCCGCTCGGCCACGTACGCCTGGTCGACCCACCCTTGCGTGACCGCGATGTGCAGCAGCGCGTTGGCCACGGCGAGGTCGGTGCCGGGTAGCGGTTGCAGGTGCAGGTCGGCCTGGCGGGCGGTGGCGGTGACGCGGGGGTCGACGACGATGAGCCGGCCGCCGCCCCGGCGCTGCTCGGTGAGCCAGCGCACCAGCGGCGGCATGGTCTCCGCCGGGTTGGCACCCACCAACAGCAGGGTGTCGGCCCGGCCGAGGTCGGCCAGCGGAAACGGCAGCCCACGGTCGACGCCGAAGGCGCGCAGCCCGGCGGCAGCCGCCGAGGACATGCAGAACCGTCCGTTGTAGTCGATGTTGCGGGTGCGCAGCGCGACCCGGGCGAACTTCCCCAGGGCGTACGCCTTCTCGTTGGTCAGCCCGCCGCCGCCGAAGACGGCGACCGCGTCCCGGCCGGAGCTGCCCCCGATGGTGCGCAAACCGGTGACGATCCGGTCCAGCGCGGCGTCCCAGGTTGCCGGGCGCAGCTCGCCACTGACCGGGTCGCGCAGCAGCGGGGTGGTCAGCCGGTCCGGGTGGTCGAGCAGCTCGGCCGAGGTCCAGCCCTTCTGGCAGAGCCCGCCCCGGTTGGTGGGGAACTGGCGGGGGAGCACGCTCACCCCGGTGTCGTCCTCGCGCAGCGTCATCCCGCACTGAAGGGCGCAGTACGGGCAGTGCGTCGCCACCTCCCGGGGGGTTCGCCCCGGTTGAGTTGCCGGCCATGCACCGTCTGTCATGTCCCGAAAGCGTGCCGCCGGGCGGTTTCCGGTCCGGGTCTCTTCTGTTTCGGTCCTGTCAAGTGGGGCTCACACCGCACAGGGGCAGCGGACGTGACGGGTGGCTCGGTCCGCCGACCTGCCGTCCGCCGCGGGTGGCGTGCGCCGCCCTCGTCCCATCCAGCGGTCGGTGCTGTGCCGACCACCTACTCGTCGCCTAATATATGGGAAAACCGTCTCACTAAATGGGAGTCGCGATGAGCGTGACGGACGTGTTCGACGCGGTGGCCGGCACCTACGACGAGGCGCGTCGGCGACTGATTCCCTGCTTCGACGTCTTCTACGGGGCAGCGGTCGAGGTGGCGGCGCCACCACTGCGCGCCGCGCTGGCCGCCGGCCGTACGCCGGAGGTGTTGGATCTGGGCGCGGGGACCGGCCTGCTCTCGCTGCTGCTCGCCGCGGCGGTGCCCGGGGTCCGGCTGACCCTGGTGGACGGTGCACCGGCCATGCTCGCCCGCGCCACCGAGCAGTTGCGCGACCGGGGCGTGCCGCACCGGACCGTTCGGGCCGACCTGTCCGACGAGCTGCCGCCCGGCCGGTACGACGCGGTGGTCAGCGCGCTGGCGATCCACCACCTGGACGACGACGGCAAGCGGGCGCTCTACCGGCGGGCCGCCGCCGCGCTGGCACCCGGCGGGGTGTTCGTCAACGCCGAGCAGGTTGCCGGCCCGACGCCGGCCCTGGACCGCCGCTACGACGAGGTGTGGCTGGCGCGGATCACCGAGCTGGGCGCGTCCCCCGACGAGATCGCGGCTTCCCGGGAGCGGATGCGGCACGACCGGCCGGCGACCGTCGCCGACCAGTGCCGGTGGCTCGCCGAGGCCGGCCTGGTCGACGTCGACTGCTACGTCAAGGAGTGGCGCTTCGCCGTGTTCGGCGGCCGGGCCCGGTGACGGTATGTACGTTTCGACAGCCGGGGACGAGCCGGCCGGCTCGTGGATGACTGACGGTCATACCGCTGGGTAGTCTCAGCGGCATGACTGCCAAGGTGACGCTGTCGTTCACGGACGAGACGATCGAGGAGGCCCGGCGTTTCGCCAAGCGCGAAGGGCTGTCCCTCTCGGCGTGGATGGACCAGGCCGCCCGCGAGAAGGCGCTGCGCGAAGTCTTCACCGCGCACGCCGCCGCCGTGGGTCGTGCCGGCCTCGACCTGGAGTCCGCCGCCCTCGCCGACGCCCGCGAGGTCGGCATGGTCAACGATCTCTTCTCCGGCGGACGGCCAAGTGCTGCGTAGGGGTGAGGTCTGGCGCATCGAGGGCGCCCGGGAACGCCTCGGTCTCGTGATCAGCTCGGACGTCTACAACTCCACCGACGTGCCCATCGTGATCGTGGTCGAGGTGGTCGAGGAGTCGCTGCTACGCGACTCGCCCCTCGCCGTGCCGATGGGCCGGTACGTGGTGATGCCCGACCGGATCTCCGCACCGATGAAGAAGTGGTTCACCGACTGCGTGGACGTCGCCGACACCGAGACCATGCTCCGGGTCAGCCGCGCCCTGCGCATCCTCCAGCAGCTCTGAGCCACCGGACCTCACCATCGCCGCAGGCCCGTGGTGCGGTAGGCGTTTCCGGGCCGACCCGTGACGGGCACTGCCAGGTAACCCCGCTTTCCTAGCGTTCCTCCTCGTCGCATCGACGAGGAGGAGCCGCCGTGAGCACGCTCACCAGCACCGCAGTCACCGCCGAGCCGCCTGCCGTCGCCGGGCGTCGGCGCCCGCTGGACGACTGGCGGCCCGAGGACCCCGACTTCTGGCGTACGACAGGCGCGCCGATCGCCCGCCGTAACCTCTGGGTGTCGATCTTTGCCGAGCACGTCGGCTTCTCCGTGTGGAGCCTCTGGTCGGTGACCGTGCTCTTCCTCGGGCCCGCGTACGGCATCGACCCGGCCGGGAAGTTCCTGCTCACCGCCGTGCCGGCCGCGCTGGGGGCGGTGCTGCGGCTGCCGTACACCCTGGCGGTGGCCCGCTTCGGCGGGCGGCGCTGGACGATCATCAGCGCGCTGCTGCTGCTGCTCCCGACGGTGCCGATGACGGTGCTGCTGGAACCCGGGGTGTCCTACTCCACCCTGATGGTGCTCGCCTGCCTCACCGGCGTCGGCGGCGGCAACTTCGCCTCCTCGATGGCGAACATCAACCTGTTCTACCCGTCCCGGCTCAAGGGGCGGGCCCTCGGGCTCAACGCCGGTGGCGGCAACCTTGGCGTGCCCGCGGTGCAGCTGGTCGGGCTGGCGGTGCTCGCCACCGCCGGCGCCGCGTACCCCCGGTTGGTGCCCGCGGTCTACCTGCCGCTGATCGTGCTGGCCGCGCTGGCGGCGGCCCGCTGGCTGGACACCGTGCCCGGCGCCCGCAACGAGCCCGGGGCGCTGCGCGAGGCTGCCCGGGACCCGCACACCTGGATCATGTCGCTGCTCTACATCGGCACCTTCGGCTCGTTCATCGGGTTCGGTTTCGCGTTCGGCCAGGTGCTCCAGCTCCAGTTCGCCGAGCGGTTTCCCACAGCCGTCGACGCCGCCTGGCTGACCTTCCTCGGGCCGCTGGTGGGCTCGTTGATCCGGCCGCTGGGTGGCCACCTCGCCGACCGGCTCGGCGGGGCCCGGGTGACCTTCTGGAACTTCGTGGCGATGGCGATCGGCGCCGGCACGGTGCTGTACGCGGCCCGCGAGCGCTCGTTCGGCCTCTATCTGGCCGGGTTCCTCGCCCTCTTCGTCTTCTCCGGTGTCGGCAACGGCTCCACGTACAAGATGATCCCGGCGATCTTCCGGGCCCGGGCGGCGGACGCCGTGGCGGCCGGCTCGCGTGACCCGGAGGCCGCCGCGCGGTGGGCGCGGCGGATGACCGGCGCGTTGATCGGCATCGCCGGGGCGATCGGCGCCTCCGGCGGGGTGCTGGTCAACATCGCCTTCCGCCAGTCGTTCCTCGGCTCCGGCAACGCCGATGCCGCCTACCTGGCGTTCATCGGCTGGTATGCGCTGTGCTTCGCGGTGACCTGGTTCGTCTACCGGCGTCCGGGGTCCCACCGGCTCGCCGGGGTGTGATCCGGGTCATGACCGGCGCGTCGCCGCGCGGCAGCCCACCCCCGTTTTGACCTGCCGATGGGGCGCCGGGTATCGTTGCCTGCTGTTGTACGACATCCAGAGGCGTGCCCTATCAGGTACGCTTGGTCGTTCGTGCGCGCTGGTCCGGCCTGCTAGATCTGGTCACCTCGGCGCGCGACCCCAGACCGACGACGAGACAAGGTAGACCTGTGCGTACGTACAGCCCGAAGCCGGGTGAGATCGAGCGTCAGTGGCACGTCATCGACGCCTCTGATGTCGTGCTGGGCCGCCTGGCCACCCACGCCGCCACGTTGCTGCGTGGTAAGCACAAGCCGACTTTCGCGCCGCACGTCGACACGGGCGACTTCGTCGTCATCGTGAACGCGGGCAAGGTTGCGCTGACCGGCAACAAGCGCCAGACCAAGGTCGCTTACCGCCACTCGGGTTACCCGGGTGGTCTGAAGCAGATCGGCTACGACGAGCTGCTGACCAAGCGCCCCGAGCGGGCCATCGAGCTGGCCGTGAAGGGCATGCTCCCGCACAACAAGCTCGGCCGTCAGCTGATCAAGAAGCTGAAGGTCTACGCCGGTGCCGAGCACCCGCACCTCGCGCAGCAGCCGGTGCCGTTCGAGATCAAGCAGATCGCGCAGTGAGCGCGGGCGAAGGAAGCAGCATGACCGACATCACCACCGAGACCGAGGTCGCCCCGGAAGCCCCCGAGGCCACCGAGGCGCCGGCGCCCGTCGCCCGCGCGCCTCGTGGTGACCGGCCGATCCAGACCGTCGGCCGCCGCAAGGAAGCCATCGTTCGGGTCCGCATCGTCCCGGGCACCGGCAAGATCACCTGCAACGGCCAGGACCTCGAGGCCTACTTCCCGAGCAAGGTGCACCAGCAGCTCATCAAGGACCCGCTGGTCACCGCCGAGAAGCTCGACCAGTTCGACGTCATCGCCAACCTGCGTGGCGGCGGCACCACCGGCCAGGCCGGTGCGCTCCGTCTCGGCATCGCCCGCGCGCTGATCGTCAACGAGCCGGACGACCGCCCGGCCCTCAAGAAGGCCGGCTTCCTGACCCGGGACGCCCGGGTCAAGGAGAGCAAGAAGTACGGCCTCAAGAAGGCCCGTAAGGCTCCCCAGTACTCGAAGCGCTGATCTTTCCCAGCGCGTTGTACTTCTGACGGACGGCCGGTCCGCCTCCCCTCGACCGGGGAGGTGGACCGGCCGTTCCGCTTTCTCCTTCTCGGTAGTGCTCATCGGAGGTTGGCGGGTATGGGTCGGTTGTTCGGCACGGACGGCGTACGCGGGCGGGCGAACGCGGATCTCACCCCCGAATTGGCGCTTGCGCTCGCGGTGGCCGCCGCGCACACACTCGCCGAGACGGACCGCAGCCACCCGCCACTCGCCGTGGTCGGCCGGGACACCCGGGCCAGCGGCGAGATGCTGGAGGCCGCCGTCGTGGCCGGGCTGACCAGCGCCGGCGCCAACGTGGTACGCGTCGGCGTGCTGCCCACCCCGGCCGTGGCGTTCCTCACCGCCGAGGCGAAGGCCGACCTCGGGGTGATGCTCTCCGCGTCGCACAACCCCATGCCGGACAACGGCATCAAGCTCTTCGCCGCCGGCGGACACAAGCTGCCCGACGAGATCGAGATGCGGATCGAGGCGGCCGTCGAGACGAACGCCACCACCGCCTGGGACCGTCCGGTCGGCGCCGGCGTCGGCCGGGTGCACGACCTGCTCGACGGTGCGGACCACTACGTCCAGCACCTCGTCGGCACCGTGCCGCACCGGCTCGACGGGATCAAGGTCGTCGTCGACTGCGCCAACGGCGCCGCCGCCGAGGTCGCCCCCGTCGCGTACCGGGAGGCCGGGGCCGAGGTCATCGCGATCCACGCCGAGCCCGACGGGCTGAACATCAACGACGAGTGCGGCTCCAACCACATCGAGGCGCTGCGCGAGGCCGTTGTCGAGCACGGCGCCCACCTGGGCATCGCCCACGACGGTGACGCCGACCGCTGCCTGGCGGTCACCGCCGACGGCGACGAGGTCGACGGCGACCAGGTGATGGCGATCCTCGCGCTGGCCATGCGCGATGCCGGCACGCTCACCCAGGACACCCTGGTGGCCACCGTGATGAGCAACCTCGGCCTGCGGCTGGCGATGTCCGCGCAGGGCATCCGGCTGATCGAGACCAAGGTCGGCGACCGGTACGTGCTGGAGGAGCTGCGCGCCTCCGAGCTGGCGCTCGGCGGCGAGCAGAGCGGCCACATCGTCATGCCCGAGCACGCCACCACCGGCGACGGGGTCCTCACCGGCCTGCACCTGATGGCCCGGATGGCCGCTACCGGCAAGTCCCTCGCCGAGCTGGCCTCCGTCGTCACCAAGCTGCCGCAGGTGCTGATCAACGTCCCGGTCGGCGACCGCACCGTCGGCGCCGCCGCGCCGGCCGTCCGCGCCGAGGTCGAGCGGGCCGAGGCCGAGCTGGGCGAGACCGGCCGGGTGCTGCTGCGCCCGTCGGGCACCGAACCGCTGGTCCGGGTGATGGTCGAGGCGGCCACCGAGGCGACCGCCCGCGAGGTCGCCGAGCGGATCGCCGACCTGGTACGCACCGCCAGCCCCGTCGGGTCGTAGTCAGTCGGGGGGACCGGGGCTTTGGCCCGGCGCGTCAGCGGGTCAGGGCGCGCAACCGGGTGACCGCCTCGGTCAGCACCTCCGGACGCTTGCAGAACGCGAACCGGACCAGTCGTCGGCCGGCCTCGGCGTCGTCGTAGAAGACCTGGGTCGGCACGGCCACCACGCCGCAGCGCTCCGGCAGCGACCGGCAGAACTCCACCCCGTCGGAGCCACCGAGCGGGGTGATGTCGGCGGTGACGAAGTACGTCCCCTCCGACGGCAGCACCTCGAACCCGGCATCGGTGAGGCCGCCCACGAGCTGGTCACGCCGCTGTTGGAGACCGTCGCGGAAAGCCGTGTAGTAGTCGTCGGGCAGGGCCAGCGCCACGGCGACCGCAGGTTGCAGCGGGGCGGCGTTGACATAGGTGAGGAACTGCTTCACCCGTAGCACCGCCGAGACCAGCGCCGCCGGGCCGCTCACCCAGCCGACCTTCCAACCCGTGCAGGAGAACGTCTTGCCGGCCGACGAGATGCGCAGCGTCCGTTCCCGCATTCCGGGCAGCGCGGCCAGCGGCACGTGTGGACCGGACGCGTCCGTGAACACCAGGTGCTCGTAGACCTCGTCGGTGACCGCGTACGCGCCGTACTCCTGACACAGCTCGGCCACCAGCGCCAGCTCGGTCGGCGTGAACACCTTGCCGGTCGGATTGTGCGGAGAGTTGAGCAGCACCAGCCGGGTACGCGGCCCGAACGCCGCCCGCAGCGCCGCCGGGTCGAAGGCGTACCGGCCGTCCGCGGCGGGACGCAGCGTGACCGGCCGCCGGACCGCGCCGGCCAGTGCGATCGAGGCGGCGTACGAGTCGTAGTACGGCTCGAAGCAGACCACCTCGTCACCCGGCTCGCACAGCGCGAGGATGCTGGCCGCCACCGCCTCGGTCGCGCCCGCCGTGATCACGATCTCGCCGTCCGGGTCGTACGACAGGTCGTGGAACCGCCGCTGGTGAGCCGCGACGGCCGCGCGCAGGGCGGGTATCCCCGGGCCGGGCGGGTACTGGTTGTGCCCGCCGCGCAGCGCCTCGGCGGCGGCGGCCAGCATCTCCGGTGGGCCGTCCGTGTCCGGGAAGCCCTGGCCCAGGTTGACCGCCCCCGTCCGTACGGCGAGGGCGGACATCTCGGCGAAGATCGTCGTGCCGAACGGCCGCATCCGGGCCACCAGCGGGTCGACATCGGTGCTCGTCGTCACCTGCGCCAGCCTACGGGCACCCGGCGGCGCAACCCCAGCCTCATTCGGGCTCGCAGCGGGTCATCCAGTACCCCTGGCTCTTGTCGATCACCGGCTTTCCGGCGCCGGTGATCGTGATCGTGCAGTCGAGGGGCTTCTCGGCCACGCCGTCGGGCCAGGTCGCCTCCACCATGACCCGGCTCTGGCCGTTGGTCCGGATGGTCGTACGCCAGGGCAGCTTCGCGCGGTCGACGTGGATGAGATCACTCTCGGCGTCGTAGTAGGCGATGTCCGCCTCACCCACGCCGGACACCTGGTAGACCACGGTCACCGGCGCGGGCCCCGACGTCGGTTGCGTGATCGGCTTCTTGGTGGGCCCCGCGGTGGTGGTCTCCGGATCGATGGGCGCGGTGGGCTCCGGCGCGACGCTCGGCGGCCAGCCGTCGTCGTCGAAGGGGCCGGTGTCGTACGGGTCCTCGGCCACCGGCTCCCCGACCAACTGCCCGACCAGGGGCCCGGCCACGCAGAAGCAGCCGCAGACGGCGAGGGTGAGCGCCGCGACGACCGCGACGACGATCCCGACCACGCGACCGTTGCCGCCGGAGGGGCGACCGGCCGGCGGATAGCCGGGATAGAGGTAGGGCGGTGGATAGCCGGGCGGTGGGTAGCCGGGTGGTGGGTAGCCCGGCGGTGGGTAACCCGGCTGCGGATAGGCGGCCGGGGTGGGTGCCGGCGACGGGTGTGGTGGCCAGGGAGCCGCCGCGGTGGGCGTCCACGAGGTTCCGGTGGGATCGGGTGTCCACGGCGCGGAGGGCGACGCGGGTGTCCACGGCGGTGGCGGTGCCCAGGGCTGGCCCGGGGCCAGTGGGTCGGGCATCGGGAAGGAGCCCGGCGCGGCCCAGTCGGACGGCGGCGTCGCCGGCTGTCCGGCCGTCGGATCCGGCGGCGTCGGGGTTGGCTCCGGGGGTGGCGTCGGGGACGCCTCGGGTGGCGGCGCGTCGGACATGGCTGCTCCGGGCGGGAGTGGGTATGGGGCCAACGGGCCAGGGGAGCGCGCGCCGAGCCCGCCGGAAGACTGTCGTACCCGCTGGCCGTCCGCAACCCCGTTGCTGCGGTGGCGCCGCGACCGGTCCGGTGACACTCGTCCCATTGCGGCCCGCCAACCACGGATCGCTCAAATTCGGTGCTTGTTTAGCCGACTTTCGAGCACCCATGCTGAGCGAAACTGGGTTAGGCTGCGGGCCATGTGTGGAATCGTGGGATACGCGGGCGCGCGCCCGGCGCTGAGCATCGTGCTCGACGGGCTGCGGCGGCTGGAATACCGGGGCTACGACTCGGCGGGCGTGGCGATCGTCTGCGACGACCAACTGCTGACCGAGAAGAAGGCCGGCAAGCTCGCCAACCTGGAGAAGGTGCTCTCCGAGCGCGCCGCCGACGACCCGACCTCCTGCGCGGCCAGCCCGATCGGCATCGGTGACGGCACCACCGGCATCGGGCACACCCGGTGGGCCACCCACGGCGGGCCGACCGACCGCAACGCCCACCCGCACCTGGCTCCCGACGGGCGCGTCGCGGTGATCCACAACGGCATCATCGAGAACTTCGCCAAGCTCCGCGCCGAGCTGGAGGCCGACGGCGTCCAGTTCACCAGCGACACCGACACCGAGTGCGCCGCGCACCTGCTCTCCGCCGCGCTGGCCGACCTGCGCGCCGCCGGCCAGCCGGACAGTCCGCAGTTGCTCGCCGCCGGCATGCGCGTCGTGTGCCAGCGGCTGGAGGGCGCGTTCACCCTGCTCGCGGTCGACGCCGGGGTGCCCGGCGCGGTCGTCGGCGCCCGGCGCAACTCGCCGCTGGTCGTCGGCCGCGGCGAGGGGGAGAACTACCTGGCCAGCGACGTGGCCGCGTTCATCGAGCACACCCGGGAGGCGGTGGAGCTGGGTCAGGACCAGATCGTCCTGATCACCGGCGACAGCATCGAGATCACCGACTTCGACGGTCAGCCCGCCAGCGGCAAGGACTTCCACATCGACTGGGACTCCTCGGCCGCCGAGAAGGGTGGCTACGACTGGTTCATGCTCAAGGAGATCGAGGAGCAGCCGCAGGCCATCGCCGACACGCTGCTCGGCCGGCTCACCGAGACCGGTGAGATCGCCCTCGACGAGGTCCGCCTCAGCGACCAGGATCTGCGCGACGTCGACAAGATCTTCATCGTGGCCTGCGGCACCGCGTACCACGCCGGCATGGTCGCCAAGTACGCCATCGAGCACTGGACGCGGATCCCCTGCGAGGTGGAGCTGGCCAGCGAGTTCCGCTACCGCGACCCGGTGCTCGACCGGTCCACGCTGATCGTGGTGATCTCGCAGTCCGGCGAGACGATGGACACGCTGATGGCGCTGCGCCACGCCAAGGAGCAGAAGGCCCGGGTGCTGGCGATCTGCAACACCAACGGCTCGACCATCCCCCGCGAGTCCGACGCCGTGCTCTACACCCACGGCGGGCCGGAGATCGCCGTCGCGTCCACCAAGGCGTTCCTCACCCAGGTCGTCGCCTGCTACCTGATCGGCCTGCACCTGGCCCAGGTGCGCGGGATCAAGTTCGCCGACGAGGTCGGCGCGGTGGTCGCGCAGTTGCAGGACATCCCGGGCAAGCTGCGCGAGCTGCTCGACCGGATCGAGCCCGTCCGCGAGCTGGCCCGCGAGCTGAAGTCCGAGCCCACCGTGCTGTTCATCGGCCGGCACGTCGGCTACCCGGTGGCCCTGGAGGGCGCGCTGAAGCTGAAGGAACTGGCGTACATGCACGCCGAGGGCTTCGCCGCCGGTGAGCTGAAGCACGGCCCGATCGCCCTGATCGACAAGGGCACCCCGGTGATCTGCGTGGTGCCGTCGCCAGTGGGCCGGGGGATGCTGCACGACAAGGTCGTCTCCAACATCCAGGAGGTCCGGGCTCGTGGCGCGCGGACCATCGTGATCGCGGAGGAGGGCGACGAGGCCGTCGTCCGGTACGCCGACCACCTGATCTACGTGCCGCGTACGCCGACCCTGCTGGCCCCACTGGTCACCACGGTGCCGCTGCAGGTGCTCGCCGCCGAGATCGCCGCTGCCCGGGGGCACGACGTGGACCAGCCCCGCAACCTGGCCAAGTCGGTCACCGTCGAGTAGTCGCCGCTGACGTCGGGGCCCCGGCGCACCGCACCCGCGGTGTGCCGGGGCCTCGCCGTGCGAGCGATGCCGACCGGCGCGGCCCAGCGTCAACGGCGCGTCGTCAGCGGCCCAGCACCACGCGGGCCATCCCGTCCAGAGCCGGGTTGTCCGGCTCCCAGTAGCCGGTGTGCCCGCCGCGGCCGCTGGGGAACACCCGGCCGCCGAACCCGGGGTCGGCCGGGTCGTGACCGAACCACAGCTCGTGGCCGGTCCGATCCGGCCAGCCCAGCACGGCGGCGAGCGGAGCGGTGCCCAGCAGGGCCCGGCGGCCCAGCTCGTCCACCGGCCGGGCCAGGCGGATCACGTCGTCCGGAGCGCTGCTGGCCCACACCTCTTGGGCCGGTACGCCAAGCTCGGCGGCGTGCGCCGCACCGACCCCCGGTGAGCCGACGAACATCAACGCGTCGGCCGCCAGCCCGTGCTCCCGGGCGGCGATGCCCACCACCAGCGACCCGTAGCTGTGCCCGAGCACGGTCTGCCGCGCCGGCGGCCCCTCGTGGGTGGCGCGCAGCCCCTCCTGGAAGCGGTGCAGCGCCCCACCAGCGTCGCGGGCCTGGCCGGCCGACGCCGCCTCGGTCAGGAAGTCCGGTGCGTCGTAGTCCAGCCACAGCACCGCCGCGCCGCGCTCACCCGGCGCGAGCGACGCGCAGCGCTCCAGCACCCGGGCCGCTCGACCCAGCTCGCCGGGGGCGTCGTCCAGCCCGGCGGTCATTCCCGGCACATACGTCAGCACCCGGTCGGCGTGGTCCGGATCGCCGAGGGCCACCACCACCCGACCCTCACCGGCCGGGTCCAGCCCCAGCAGGTACGCCCGCGGCTGCCCGGTCTCCAGGCGCTCGGTGAGCGTGTCCAGGCCGGCCAGCCGCGCCGCCACCGCGCGCAGCCGCAGCGACGCGAGCGGTCCCGGCGGCACCCGGGCCAGCAACCGCCGACGCTCGGCCAGCAACTCCGCGCGCCGCGCACCGAGCCGCAGGCGGTTGGCCTGGTCGCGGGCGGCGACCGGCACCCCGTCCAGGCCGCCGACGAGGGCCGGCTCGTGCCCGACCAGCCACCGTCGCTGCGCCGGGGTCAACCCGGACCACCAGGCGCGCACCAGCGCCGGGGTCGCCCCGGAGGCCGGTCGGCCGGGCGGCGGTGGGGACGCCCAACCGGTGCTGGCGGCCCGAGCCAGCTCGTCCAACCGGTCGGCGGCCTGCCGGTCCGCCGCGTCGGCCAACTCCAGCGCGCCCCGCAGGGCGGCCGCAGCGCCCGCCTGGGCCGCGCCGGCCCGCTCGGTCGGTCGCAGGCGGGTCGGATCGACGTGCACGCCACCGGACCGGTCCACCGCCAGGCCGGCCGCGTCGGCCCGGGCGACCGCCTCGGCGAGCCGCGCCTTTGCCACCACGAGGCACCCGGCCAGCTCGGACAGCACCTGATCGGCCTCGATCAGCGCGGGCGCCACCGAGGTCACCTCGCCCCGCAGGCCGCCCAGCCGAGCGTCAGCTGCCACCGCGGCCGCGCCGGACCAGCCGCCCCGCAACCGCCCGGCGGAACCGGCCAGCTCGCCGGCGTGCCGCTCGACCGGACCGGTCAACCCGGCCCAGGCCGCCCCGGCTGCCCGCCAGCCGCCCGGATCGGCGGCCCAGAGCTGCCGGTAGCCGACGCCGCTCACCGGGGCAGGACGGCGAACCGGCCGGCAGCCCGGTCGTCCACCGTCTCGTACGCCTCGGCTGCGGCCCGGACACCACAGGCGGTCGTCGCCACGTCCGCCCCCAGCCGGCAGAACCATGCTTGCGCGGCCGACTCCAGCCCCGCCAGAGCGGTGGCGGCCCGCCAACCCGGCGCCGGCACCAGCAGGCCGAAGGCGCCGGTCAGGCCCCACGCCAACCGGTACGCCTCGTCGTCGAGCGCACCGGCCACGGCGCGCAGCTCCTGCGGCCGGACGGCGAACGGCTCCTCGGTCATGACCCCACCCCCGTGCACGATCGGCATCCACGCGCTGACGCTAGGCAGGGTCGGGCCGCGCCGGAGTGCCCTGTGGACGCACCGCCTGCGGCCGTACCCCGGTGTGTCCACAGGCGTTGCCCACGGCGGGCCCGACGGCTAATCTGCCGCCTCGGCCGCCGGTAGGGTGGTCTGGTGATCGTCGCTGTCGGCATCGACGTCGTCCTGGTCGACCGGTTCACCCGGTCCCTGGCGCGGACGCCGCTGCTTGCCGATCGACTCTTCACCGCGGCCGAGCGGGCCACCCGCTCCGGCACCCCACGCTCGCCCGAGTCGCTCGCCGCCCGGTTCGCCGCGAAGGAGGCCGTCGCCAAGGCGCTCGGCGCCCCGGCCGGGCTGAGCTGGCACGACTGCGAGATCGTGCCCGATACGGCCGGCCGGCCCTGGCTGACCGTCTCGGGCACCGTCGCGGCGGCGGCGCTCGAGCGGGGGATCAACCACTGGCACCTCTCGCTGTCGCACGACGGCGGGATCGCATCGGCGATGGTGGTCGCGGAACGGTGACGTCGGCTGGGTGGCCGGGGCGGCCCACTCGCGAGCGGAATGGGGCACGGTGACATGAGAGCGGTGTGGCGGGCGGCTGACGTACGGGCGGCCGAGGCGGGGCTGAAGGGCACACTGCCGGAGGGCACGCTGATGCAGCGGGCCGCCGCCGGGTTGGCCCGCCGGGCCGCCCTGCTGCTCGCCGAGCGGGGCGGGGTGTACGGCGGCCGGGTGCTGCTGCTCGTCGGCTCCGGCGACAACGGCGGTGACGCCCTCTACGCCGGAGAACGGCTGGCCCGCCGGGGCGTCGAGGTGTCCGCCCTGCTGCTCAGCCCGGGGCGGGCGCACGCCGCAGGGCTGGCCGCGCTGCGCGCCGCCGGTGGCCGGCTGGTCGACCGTCCGGCCGGCCCCGTCGACCTGGTCCTCGACGGCATCGTCGGGATCGGTGGCGCGGGCGGGCTGCGGGCGAGCGCGGACGAGGTGGTCCAGCGCCTCGACGACCTGCGCGGGCGCGACGGCGGTCGGGCCACCGTGCTGGCCGTGGACGTGCCGAGCGGGGTGGCGGTGGACACCGGGCACGTGCCGCTGGCCGCGTCCGGCCGGCCCACCGCGGTCCGCGCCGACGTGACGGTGGCCTTCGGCGCGCTGAAGCCCGCCCTGGTCGTCGGACCGGCAGCCGTCCTGGCCGGGCACGTGGAGCTGGTCGACATCGGGCTGCGGCCCTGGCTGCGCGGCACTCCCGCGCTGCAGGTCACCGAGTGGTCCGACCTCGTGCAGTGGTGGCCGCAGCTGGGCGCGGCGTCGGAGAAGTACACCCGGGGCGTGGTCGGGGTGGCGACCGGCTCGGCGACGTACCCGGGCGCGGCGGTGCTCTCCGTCGGCGGGGCGCTCGCCGGGCCGACGGGGCTGGTCCGCTACGCCGGTGGCGCTCGGGCCGAGGTGCTGCACCAGCACCCCTCGGTGATCGCCACCGGGCGGGTCGCCGACGCCGGCCGGGTGCAGGCCTGGGTGTGCGGCTCGGGGCTGGGCACCGGCGACGACGCGGCGGCCGAGCTGCGGGCCGTCCTGGCCGCCCCGGTGCCGGTGGTGCTCGACGCGGACGCGCTGACCCTGCTGGTGGACGGCTCGCTCGCTGACCGGCTGCGCGGCCGGGACGCGCCGATCGTGGTCACCCCGCACGACCGGGAGTTCACCCGGCTGTGCGGGGAGGAGCCCGGCGCCGACCGGGTCGGGGCCGCGCTGCGGCTGGCCGCCTGGATGAACGCGGTGGTGCTGCTCAAGGGGGACCGCACGGTGATCGGCACGCCGGACGGCCGGGCGTACGTCAACCCGACCGGCACCCCGGCGCTGGCCACCGGCGGCACCGGCGACGTGCTGGCGGGGCTGCTCGGCTCGCTCCTGGCGGCCGGGGTGCCGGCGGATCGGGCGGCCGCCTCGGCGGCGTACCTGCACGGGCTCGCCGGTCGGGAGGCGGCCCGCGGCGGCCCGGTGACCGCGCCCGACGTGGCGACCGCCCTGCGCCCGGTCGTCGCCCGGCTGGGCTGATCGTCGCTGTTTGGGGCCGGTTGGCCGGCTCGGCGGGCCGGGCCGTGCGTCGCCGCCCACGGTGATCAGGGTGGAAAGTAGGCTGGGCGTATGTGGCAGGCCGAGGTACGCGTCGATCTTGATGCGATCCGCGAGAACGTGAGCCGGCTCCGCTCCGGCACCACCGCCGAGCTGATGGCGGTGGTCAAGGGCGACGGGTACGGCCACGGGATGATCCCGTCCGCCCGCGCGGCACTGGACGCGGGGGCCGACTGGCTCGGTGTGTGCACCCTCGACGAGGCGCTCACGCTGCGCCGGGCCGGGATCACCGCGCCGGTGCTGGCGTGGTTGCTCGCGCCGGGGCTGCCGCTGCACGAGGGGGTCAGCGCGGGGGTGGACCTGAGCGCGGCCAGCCTGTCCCAGCTGGACGAGATGATCGAGGCGAGCCGGCTCGCCGGGCGTCCCGTCCGCCTGCACCTGAAGATCGACACCGGGCTGTCCCGGGGCGGGGCGACAGTCGCCGACTGGCCGGCGCTGCTCGACGCCGCCGCGAAGGCCCAGGCCGACGGCCTGGTCGAGGTGGTCGGTGTGTGGAGCCATTTCGTGTACGCGGACATGCCCGGCCACCCGACCACGGACCGGCAGCTCGCCGTCTTCCACGAGGGGCTCGCCATGGTCGAGCGGGCCGGACTGCGCCCCCGCTGGCGGCACCTGGCCAACTCGGCGGCCACCCTGACCCGCCCGGACACCCACTTCGACCTCGTCCGCCCCGGGCTGGCCGTCTACGGTCTGTCCCCGGTGGCCGGCGAGACGTACGGGCTGCGGCCGGCGATGACCGCGCGGGCCCGGGTGATGCTCACCAAGCGGGTGCCCGCCGGCACCGGCGTCTCCTACGGGCACACCTACACGACCGAGGCCGACGCGAATCTCGCCGTGGTGCCCCTCGGGTACGCCGACGGTGTGCCCCGGCACGCGTCCAACAGCGGGCCGGTGCAGCTCGCCGGTGCGCGGCGGACGATCTCCGGGCGCGTCTGCATGGACCAGTTCGTGATCGACTGCGGTGACGACCCGGTGGCCGACGGCGACGTGGCGACCCTGTTCGGCAGCGGTGCCGACGGCGAGCCGACGGCCGACGACTGGGCCGAGGCGGTCGGCACGATCAACTACGAGATCGTCACCCGGTTCGGCAGCACGCGGGTGCCGCGCGTCTACGACGGCGAGCGCTCGCCGTGAGCGCGAGGAGTGAGCCGGGGTTGCGAGCCCCGCAGTCGCGAACAAGGGTGACGCCGTGACGTACCGCATTCCGCGGCCGCGGACCGCCGCCGGCCGGGTCGCCGGCCTGGTCGGCGCCGCGGTCGGAGTGGCGGCGGCCGGCCTGGCCGCCGGCGTCGCGACCGAACGCACCCTGGTCCGCCGGCTCAAGGCCGACCCGGCCGATCGCTACGCGCACGAGAGGTTCGGCGAGCAGCGGTACGACGAGGCGTTCCGGCTGGAGCTACCGGACGGCACCGACATCCACGTCGAGGTGGTCGAGCCGACCCGTCCGGTGCCGGGGCACCCGACGGTGGTGCTGGTGCACGGCTTCTGCCTGGACATGGGCACCTTCCACTTCCAGCGCCGGATGCTCGCCGCGCGCGGCGACTACCGTGTCGTCGCGTACGACCAACCCGGTCACGGCCGGTCCGGCCGGTTGGAGACCGGGGAGTACGACCTGGCGGTGCTCGGCCGGACGCTGCGCCGGGTGATCGACCGGACCGCCCCGGAGGGGCCGCTGGTGCTGGTCGGCCACTCGATGGGCGGAATGACCATCATGGCGTTCGCCGAGCTGTTCCCCGAGCTGTTCGGTGACCGGGTGGTGGGCACGGTGTTGATGGCCACCTCGGGCGGGTTGATCGCGGAGACCAAGCTGGTCGCGCCGGCGCTGCTCGGCCGGGTCGGCGGGCCGGTGCTCTACATGGTCAGCAACGCCACCCGGTACGGCGGCCCGGTGATCGACAAGGCCCGCAAGTCCACGTCCAACGTGGCCTGGCTGCTCACCCGCAAGTATGGCTTCGGCACCCGCAAGCCCAGCCCGGCGCTCGTGTCGTACGTGGAGACGATGAACTCCCGGACCTCCGCCGACACAGTGACCCGCTACCTGCGGACGCTGGCCACGCACTCGCGTTTCCCGGCGCTTGCCGCGTTGGCGAACGCGCCGGTGCTGGTGGTTGTCGGCGACAAGGACATGATCACTCCGGTGACACACTCGGAGGAGATCGTCCGGCGGTTGCCGCACGCCGAGTTCATCAAGATCAAAGACAGCGGTCACGTGGTGATGCTGGAGCACGCCGACGAGGTCAACGCCGCGCTGGCGCGGTTCCTCGAGTCACTGGAGAGCATGGAGGACCGGTGAGTTTCGTCGTCAAACTGCCGACCGTCGAGGACACTCGGGAGTTCGGCCGCCGGCTGGCCGGGCTGCTGCGGGCCGGTGACCTGGTGCTGTTGACCGGTCCGCTGGGGGCCGGCAAGACCGCGCTCACCCAGGGCGTCGGCGCGGGGCTCCACGTTCTCGGGGACGTCACCTCGCCGACATTCGTGATCGCCCGCGTGCACCGGCCCGACCCGGCCCGGGGTGGTCGGGTGGCCCTGGTGCACGCCGACGCGTACCGGCTGGGCGCCGCCAGCGACCCGCGTGCCGAAATTGACGACCTGGATCTGGACGCCTCGGTGGACGAGTCGGTGACCGTGGTGGAGTGGGGCGAGGGCCTGGTGGAGCAGTTGGTCGACGCGCACCTGTGGGTCCGTATCGACCGCCGCGACGACGACACCCGGATCGTCGAGCTGGAGCCGGTCGGTGGCGACTGGGCCCGACGGCTCGCCGAGCTGAGTTAGGGCCCGTGTCGGCGCGGCGCTGTCGGACCCGGTGCCTAGAGTGCGGGGGACCGACCCGCGCTGGAAGAGGTTCCTGATGCCCGACGACGCCCCCGCCCTGGATCTGCTGGCTCTGCTGCCGGAGCCCTGGCGTGCCGTGCTCACCCCGCACCTCGATCCGGCCCGCACCGCCGCGCTTGCCGAGTTCGTCGCCCGGGAGTACGCGACGCAGACCGTCTTCCCGCCGTTGGAGGATCTCTTCTCGGCGTACCGGCTCTGCCCGCCGCAGAGCACCCGGGTGCTGATCCTCGGGCAGGATCCCTATCACCGCGCCGGGCAGGCCCACGGGTTGAGCTTCAGCGTCCGCGAGGGGGTGGCGGTGCCGCCGTCGCTGCGCAACGTCTTCAAGGAGCTGGGCGAGGACGTGGGCGTGGCCAAGCCGCCCAGCGGCAACCTCGACGGCTGGGCCGCGCAGGGCGTGCTGCTGCTCAACGCGGTGCTGACGGTGCGCCAGGCCACCCCGGGTTCGCACGCCAACTCGGGCTGGGAGGAGTTCACCGACGCCACGATCCGGGCCCTGAACGCCGCACCGGACCGGGTGGTCTTCCTGCTCTGGGGCGGCTACGCGCGCAAGAAGGCGGCCCTGGTCACCAACCCGCAGCACGTGGTGCTGGAGGCCGGCCACCCCAGCCCGATGAACCCGCGCGGCTTCCTCGGCAGTCGCCCGTTCAGCGCGGCCAACAAGGCGCTCGCCGACGCCGGGCGGCCCACCATCGACTGGGAGCGCACCGCGGGCTGACCCCTGCGGCGTGGGCCGCGGCGCCAGCTCTGCGGTGTGGGCCGCGTCGCCGGCTCAGCGGCGTGGGGCGTGCCGCCAGCTTGTTCTTGTGGTGCCGGCCGCGTCGCCAGCTTGTTGTTGTGGCGTGGGCCGTGCCGCCCGGCGAGACCGCGTGGCCCTTCGCCGCGCGGGTCAGCTCTCGGCAGCGAGTTGCCGCGCCCGATAGCGGCGCAGCAGTTCGGCGGCCCGCGGCTCGGTCAGCTCCAGCTCGACCAAGGGCACCACCCGATAGTCGCGCCCGCCGTGGCGCACCTCGATCGTTTCGGGCAGCTCGTCACACATGGTCGCCCTGATCTCGCCGTACCGGGTCGACCAACGGTGCTCGCCCGGCTCCTCCGGCTCCAGCCACACCCCGCCGAACTCGCCCCACCGGGCGTTCCACCGCTGGCCGTAGTTCCTCTCCAGCCAGCCGGTGAACCGTTTCGAGTCCTGCCAGCGCAGGGCGATCTCCACGGCGTCCACCGGCACCGGCGCGCCCTGCAACAGGGCCGCCGTGCTGCCGGTGAGCACCTGCGGAAAGTCGGTGAGTCGGTCCAGCGTCTCATCCAGGCCCAGCTCGTCGATGCGTTCGGCGATCGGCCGGGCGGCCAGTTCGTCGATGCGGGCGTCGAGGTGCGCGTCCAGCGGCTCGACCTCGACCACCATCTGCACGTCCATCGCCGCGAACAAGCGCTCCAGCACCGGAATGCTCGGGACGCGGCTGCCGCTCTCGATCCGGGCAACAGCCGCCTGGGTGACCCCCGCCGCCTCGGCCAGCTCGGTCTGGGTCAGGTCGCGCAGGTGCCGTTGCTGGCGGACAGCCCTGCCGAGCAGGGTGGCGAGGCGCGTGGGCGGCATGCCGACATGGTGGACCGGGTGTGGCCGAGGAGAAACCGCTGAGCCGGATTCACGACTGCGTGGCCTGGGTCCGAGATCCCGGCGACCCGGCCACTCCGCCGTCGGGTGGGCCATTCCCTGATGAGCGGTATACCTGTGAGTCATAAATATGACTCACAGGTATACCGCTCATCAGGGCAAGTGCCTCCGGCCGAGTGGTGTCGTCCCGCAGAGGTCGACTGAGAGCGGCCAGGACGGTGAGAGCGGCCAAGACGGCCAAGACGGCCAAGGCAGCCGATCCGGCTGATAGCGACCAGCCCTGCTCGATGCTCTGAACGGCCAGAGCGGCCATGAGGATCCAGTTGGAACGGCCAGGACGACCCTGTTAGAGCGGCCCAGGCGGCCGAGGATGCCAGGCGGCCGGGCTTGGCGGCCCGGCTTGAATGGCCCGGCTTGAGCGGTCCGGCGAGCGGCCGGCCTTGAGCGCCTCGGCGAGCGGCCGGCCTTGAGCGGCCAGGCGAGCGGCCGTGCCTGAGCGGCCAGGCGGGCGGCCGTGCCTGAGCGGCCAGCACCCAGGGCGCCAGGGCGGTCCAGGAGTGAGTGGCTGACCCTGGGCGCAGGCGGGGGGCGGGGCGTGGCCGGGCGGCGGTGGCGGGGCCGCTAGGCTGGCTAACCGTGCTCGTACTCGTGGTGGACAGCTCGACCCCCGCGGTGACCGCAGCGTTGGTGGAGATCTCGGCGGACGGCGTGACGTCCCGGGCGCACCGGTGCACGGTCGACGCCCGCGCGCACGGTGAACTGCTCGCGCCCCAGGTCGACGCGGTCCTCGCCGACGCCGGAGCGCGCCCACGTGACCTGGGCGCCATCGTCGCCGGCCTCGGCCCGGGGCCGTTCACCGGGCTGCGGGTCGGCCTGGTCACCGCCGCCACGATGGGGCAGGTGCTCGGTGTCCCGACGTACGGCGTCTGTTCCCTGGACGGCATTGGCTACCCGGCGGCGGCCGGCGAGCCGGTGCTGGCCGCCAGCGACGCCCGCCGCAAGGAGCTGTACTGGGCCGTCTACGACGGCGCCGGTCAGCGGATCGTCGGGCCCGAGGTGTCCGCCCCGGCGGTGGCCGCCGCGCGCGCCCGGGAACTGGGGGCGACGGTAGCGGTCGGCGACGGGGCACACCGGTACGCGGAAGCCCTGGACCTGCCGGTCCGGGTCGAGCCGCGCTACCCGGAGGCCACCGTGCTGGCGCAGCTCGCCGCCGAGCGGATCCGGGCCGGCGCACCCGGTGAGCGGCTCACCCCGCTCTACCTGCGCCGTCCGGACGCCGTGGCGGCCACCGGCCGCAAACCGGTCCTGCCGTGAGCGCGACGGTACGGCTGGACCCGTTCCGCTGGTGGCACATCGACGAGGCGATGCCGATCGAGGTGGACCTCTTCGGCGCGGAACACTGGTCGCCGGCGATGTTCTGGAACGAGCTGGCCAACAGGCACCACTACCGGGTCGCCACCGACGCCGACGGCACCCTGCTCGGCTATGCCGGGCTCGCCGGAGCCCCACCGGACGAGGTGTGGGTGCAGGTCATCGCCGTCCGCCGGGACGTCCAGCGGCGCGGCGTCGGGCGTGTCCTGTTGGAGGAGCTGCTCGCCGAGGCGGCCCGGCGTGACGCCCGCAGCACCCTGCTGGAGGTCGCCGTGGACAACGTGGCCGCCCAGCGGCTCTACGCGATGTACGGGTTCGAACCGATCGGGGTGCGTCGCGGCTACTACCAACCGAGCAACACCGACGCGCTGGTCATGCGGCGCGACGCCGAGCCGACCGGGGACGGACCACACGACCATGGCTGACGAACCGCTGATCCTGGGCATCGAGACCTCGTGCGACGAGACCGGCGTCGGCATCGTACGCGGGCACACCCTGCTGGCCGACGCGCTCGCGTCCAGCGTCGAGGAGCACGCCCGCTTCGGGGGCGTGGTGCCCGAGGTGGCCAGCCGCGCTCACCTGGAAGCCATCGTGCCGACCATGCAGCGGGCGCTGACCGAGGCCGGTGTCACCCTGGCCGACATCGACGCCATCGCGGTGACCTCCGGGCCCGGTCTGGCCGGCGCGCTGCTCGTCGGCGTCGCCGCCGCGAAGGGGTACGCGCTGGCGGCCGAGAAGCCGGTGTACGGCGTCAACCACCTCGCCGCGCACGTCGCGGTGGACACCCTGGAGCACGGCCCGCTCCCGGAACCCGCGATCGCGCTGCTGGTCTCCGGCGGGCACTCGTCGCTGCTGCTGGTCGATGACCTGGCCCGGGGCGTCACCCCGCTCGGCGCCACCATCGACGACGCGGCCGGTGAGGCGTTCGACAAGGTCGCCCGACTGCTGGGGTTGCCGTTCCCGGGCGGCCCGCCCATCGACCGGGAGGCCCGCGCCGGTGACGCCGCCTCGATCGCGTTCCCGCGTGGCCTCACCGCCGCCAAGGATCTCGCCGCCCACCGGTACGACTTCTCGTTCTCCGGGCTGAAGACGGCGGTGGCCCGCTGGGTCGAGGCGCGGCAGCGCGCCGGCGAGCCGGTGCCGGTGGCCGACGTCGCCGCGTCCTTTCAGGAGGCGGTCTGCGACGTCCTGACCAGCAAGGCGCTCGCCGCCTGCCGGGCGCAGGGGATCGAGACGCTGGTGATCGGCGGTGGAGTGGCGGCGAACTCCCGGCTGCGGGCGCTGGCCGAGCAGCGGGCCGAGAAGTACGGCATCCGGGTGCGGGTGCCCCGGCCGAAGCTGTGCACCGACAACGGGGCGATGGTGGCCGCGCTCGGTTCGCACCTGGTCGCCGCCGGGATCGCGCCGAGCCGGCTGGACCTGCCGGCCGACTCGGCGCTGCCGCTGACCACGGTCAGCGTGTGACGGGGGCACCGGAGATGATCGTGCGGATGTGGGAGGCGCGCGCCGAGGCGTACGGCGTCGCCGACCTGATCACCTGGGTGTGCGACACCGCCCTGCCGGAGTTGGAGCACGACCCTCTGCACGTGTCGAGCGAGGTCTTCTCGTCCACCGACCACCGTGTCGTGGTCATCTCCAAGTGGCGCAGCAGCCCGCGTCCGCTGCCCGATCCACCCGCCCTGCTGGTGGCCCGCGCCCCGCACTCCTGGGATTTCACCCAGGTGGACCGCTGACGGGGGCCACCAGAGGCGGTGATCAGCTGCGGCGCAGCATCCGGTAGGTGGCGATCCCGCCGGTGCCGAGCGCGGCGAGGAAGACCAGCCAGACGACGGTGCTGCTGACACCGACCTGCGGTCCGGCGTTCGCCCCCGCGGCCGCCAACAGGCCGTCCTTGCCCGGGGCGGGCAGCGCGGCCGGCGGCAGTTCGGGCCACCGGACCAGTCCGGTGGACTCCAGCATCTGCATGTGATGCGTCACGAAGCCGGTGGCCTCCTCGCAGAGCTTGCGGACGGTGGCGTCCCGGGTGCTGGCCCGTACCGCGCTGATCACCGGGAGAATGCTGCCGTGGGCGACCCGGAGGCGGGTTACGAAGATCTGGTCGAACCGGGCGCCGGAGGCGTCCTTCATCTCCTGCAGCCAGCCCTTCTGTTGGGCCGTCGGCTCGCTCGGGATGGTCGCGCCCAGCTTGTTGGCCGCTTCCACGACGAGTTCGTCGAGCCGCTGGTGCTCGCCGGCGATGCCGGCGCCGATCTCCCTTACTTTCGCCGACTGTCCCTTCTCGGCGGCCATCTGGCCGGCCGGCATCTCCCACAACCCGGCCAGCCGCACCCCGTTGAGCAGTGTCATGTCGGCGGCGTTGAGCTGTCGCCCGCCGGCGGGGGCGGCGATGGCCACTCCGGGCAGGACACCGACCCCCGCGACGATCGCGATGAGCAACATCGCCGCGCGGTGCATCCGGTTGCCCGGCCGGCGACGGGCGGATCTGAGCGGTGCCATGTCTGCGGTGCCTCCTCGGTCCGGACCAAACGCGTCTGGACCGGGCAGCCGCACCCTGGCGGCCGCCCGTCCGCCCACTGGTACGGACTGATCGTCCGATCAGTTCATCGGCGCGGCCAGTCGATGTGCGAACCGGGGCGCGCAAGGGCTGCGCGTGCGGCGTGGATCAGCGGGTGAGGGCGAGGAAGCCGCCGAGCAGCAGCAGGGTGAGCGCGGCGACGGCGAAGAGCACCAGCAGCTCGCGGCGGCCGTGTCCGATCGGGTCGCCCCCGCCGGCCGTCGCGGCGGCGGGGTCGGGCAGGGCCGGCAGGTCGCGGGTCAGCGCGGCCAGGTCACCGAGGGTACGGGAGGCCCAGACCGCGCCGGCCCGCTCGGAGAACTCGTCCAGCGTGAGCCGGCCCTCGGTGGTGTGCCGGTGCAGCTCGGCGACCACCCGGTGGCGGTCGTCGTCGGAGGCGCGCAGCTCGACATCCACGCCGGACAGGGTACGCGGGTCAACCCACGTCGAGGGGGTCGGCGAGGAGCCGTTCGAAGGCCAGTTCGGCGGCGCCGATCAGCGGCGCGTCCTCGCCCAGTTTGGGGGTGCGCAACCGGACGTGTTCCAGGCAGGCGCCGAGGGCGTTGGAGTTGAGTCGACTGCGGATCTGGGCCGCCGCGGCGAGGTAGAGGTCCCGCATGGTGCCGCCGAAGATGACCATCTCGGGGTTGAAGACGTTCACCAGGTTGGCCACCCCGAAGCCCAGCCAGTCACCGGCCTTGCGGACCGCCGTCTGGGCGCGGGCGTCTCCGCGGTCGGCGGCGTCGAAGACGGCCAGCAGCGCGTCGCGGCCCCGGGCGTCGGATCGTCCGGCCGCGCGGAGCAGGCCGTGCTCGCCGATCTCGGTCTCCCAGCAACCCCGGGCGCCGCACTCGCAGGGCATGCCGTCACGGACCACCTTCATGTGGCCGACCTCGCCGCCGTACCCGCCGTGTCCGGTGAGCCGACGTCCGCCGGCGATGATGCCGGCGCCGACGCCGACGTCGCCGTACAGGTAGATGACGTTGTCGCAGCCGGCCGCGACCCCCCGGGCGTGCTCGGCGAACGCCGCCACGTCGGCCACGTTGCCGACCGTGACCGGCACATCGAGGCCCAGTTCGGCGCCGAGCGCGGCGCCGATCGGCTGGTCCACCCAGCCCGTGGTGGGGCCGAGCCGGACCAGGCCGTCCTCACGGCGGACCATCCCGCAGACCGCGACGCCGGTGCCGACGCAGATCGCGTCGGCGGGCACCGCCTGCTGCATCTCCTTGACCGCACCGGCGAGCAGCGGCGCGGCCTCGGCGGCCAGCAGCCCGCGCGGTCGGTCCAGCTCCCGGCGGTCCAGCACCGCGCCGCCCAGGCCGACCCGGGCGGCGCGCAGTCGGTCCACCTCGACGGAGTACGCGTACGCGTAGACCCGGGCCGACTCGGGCCGGACGACAATGGACGGTCGTCCGGCCCGGCCGGTCTCCTTCGGTGTTCCCTCGCTGACCAGTCCGACGCCGGCCAGGTCGGCGGTGAGCGCGCCGATGGTGCTCCGGTTCAGCCCCAGGGTGGTGGTGAGTTCGGCGCGGGTGGTCGCCCCGTGCACGTGCACGTGCCGCAG
This sequence comes from Micromonospora sp. NPDC047557, assembly GCF_043205095.1. Taxonomy (NCBI): domain Bacteria; kingdom Bacillati; phylum Actinomycetota; class Actinomycetes; order Micromonosporales; family Micromonosporaceae; genus Micromonospora; species Micromonospora sp. NPDC047557. The sequence goes on from NZ_JBIDDK010000012.1 coordinate 31,776, forward strand.
CAGGGCCCCGAGGTTCTGCCTCCGGACCTCCTCCTGGCTGGGTGCCGGGCGCATGCTGGCGCTACCTCCCGCGCAGTCAGCGGGTGCCGGTGGCTGCCGCGCGACGGCGGGAGAGCGCGTCGACGCTGGCGGCGAGCAGCAGCACGACGCCGGTGACCACGTACTTGACTCCCGCGCTGTACCCCATCAGGCCCATTCCGTTTTCGATGACCGCGACCACCGCGCCTCCCAGGACGGCGTCGAGGACGCGACCCTTGCCGCCGAAGAGGCTGGTGCCGCCGATCACCGCCGCGCCGACCGCGTAGAGCAGTACGTTACTGCCCCCCGTGTTCGGGTCGACCGAGTTGGCCCGGCTGGCCGCCACGATGCCTCCGACGGCTGCCATCGACGAGCAGATCATGAAGACCGAGATCCGGATGCGGTCGACGCCGATGCCGGCCCGGCGGGCCGCTTCCCGGTTGCCGCCCACGGCGTAGATGTGCCGGCCGTAGCTGGTGCGTTGGAGCACGAAGGTCCAGATGACCAGCAGCACCGCGATGATCGGCACCACGATCGGTACGCCCTTGAGCGAGCTGATCAGGACGTTGCGGCTGCGCTCCAGGTTGAGGACGTACACGGCCGTGCCGAGGATGATGGCGAGCCCGGCGATCCGGAGCGCCACCACGGCGATCGGGTCGGTGATCAGGCCGCGGGCCACCCGGTTGCGGTGACGCAGCAGTTGCACCGCCGCGTAGCCGACGACCGCGAGGATGGCAAACGCCCAGCCCAGGGCGGGGGTGAGGTTGCGGTTGGCGATGGCGACCAGCACGTTGTCGCGGACGGAGATGTTGGTGCCCTCCTTCACCAGCAGCAGCACGATGCCCTGGAAGGCGAGGAAGCCGGCGAGGGTGACCACGAAGGACGGGATACCGACCTTCGCGACGAGCATGCCGAGGCTGGTGCCGATGACCAGGCCGGTGGCGATCGCGGCTAGCACGGCGACCCACCAGGGGTAGCCGAGCACGGTGACCACGTTGGCCAGCACCGCCGCGCAGACGCCGCTGGCGAAGCCGGCGGAGAGGTCGATCTCGCCGAGCAGCAGCACGAAGACCAGACCCATCGCGATCAGCGTGACCGCGGCGCCCTGGGTGAAGAGGTTGGCGAAGTTGCCGGCCGACAGGAACGACGACGGCCGCATGACCGCGAACACGGTGCAGAGCACGATCAGGCCGAGCACGGCCGGCAACGCGCCGACGTCGCCACCGCGTACCCGACTCAGGTAGTTGCGGGCGTGCCTCCCGACGGTCGGCGGCGGTGTGACGGCCGCCGGGCCGTCCTTGCGCACGGCGGTGGTGGTCATCGGACGCCTCCTGAGATCGAGTCGGCCGGCTGCGGGCCGTCGCCGTTGCCGCCCGGGTCGGTGGCGAGGCCGAGCCCGCCCGAGCGCCCGGCGGTGATCAGCTCAACCACCTGGGCGTGAGTGATGTCGGTGGTCTTCACCTGGGCGACCATCTGGCCGAGGTACAGCGCGGCGATCCGGTCGGAGACGGCGAAGACGTCGTTCATGTTGTGCGAGATGAGGACCACGGCCAGGCCGTTGTCGGCGAGGCGACGGACCAGTTCGAGGACCTGGGCGGTCTGTGCCACACCGAGCGCCGCGGTCGGCTCGTCCAGGATGACGAGCTTGCTGTTCCAGAGCACCGCCTTGGCGATGGCCACGGTCTGGCGCTGACCGCCGGAGAGGCTGGACACGTGCTGGCGAAGCGAGGTGACGGTACGGATGGAGAGCCCTGCCAGGGTCTCGGCGGCGAGCTGTTCCATGGTCGGCTCGTCCAGGACGATGCCCCGGTGCTTCTCCCGGCCGAGGAACATGTTCTGCACGATGTCCAGGTTGTCGCAGAGCGCGAGGTCCTGGTAGACGACCTCGATGCCGAGGGCGGCGGCGTCGCGGGGACTGCCGATGTGCACCTGTTCGCCGTTGAACAGGACCTCACCAGCGTCGGTGGGGTAGATGCCGCTGATGCACTTCACCAGGGTCGACTTGCCGGCACCGTTGTCGCCGACCAGTGCGGTCACTTCGCCCGGGTGGACGGTCAGGGCGACGTCGCGGAGCACCTGGACGGGACCGAAGCTCTTGTCGATCCCGCGGAGCTCCAGCAGGGGGGTCGCGGACACGGGGGTCTCCTTCTTAAGGGAGGGTCGGGGCCCGTCCGGCGGGCGCCGCCCGGCACGGGAGGGGTGCTCCCGTGCCGGGCGGCGGTGGTCGTCCCGGCGGGTACTGCGGCGTCGGTCAGCTGATGCCGGCGTCGGCGCAGGCCTTCGCGTACGCCGCGGTGCAGACCTCTTCCTTGGTCACGTAGCCGTCGGCGATGACGTCCTTGATGGTGTCCTTGTAGATGGCCTTCGGGGTGAGCAGCACCGAGGGGACGTCGCGGCCACCCTCCGGGTCCTTCACCGTCTGGCCGGTGTCCTTCTTCTCGCCCTTGGCGAGCGCGATGGCCAGGTCGGAGGCGGCCTTGGCCTCTTCGCGGACGGCCTTGTAGACGGTCATGCACTGGTCACCGGCGAGGATGTTCTGCAGGCCCTCGGTGCTGGCGTCCTGGCCGGTCACCGGCACCTTGCCGTTGAGCTTGTTCTTCTTCAGGATCGAGATGGCCGCGTTGCCGAGACCGTCGTTGGCGGCCAGCACACCGTCGATCTTGCCGTTGGCCTTGGTGAGCTGCTGCTCGAAGATCGTCGCGGCCTGCGCGTTGTCCCAGGCCGGCACGGCGTCCTCGGGTCCCTTGACGTACTCCTTGGAGTCGAACTTCGGCTTGAGCACCGAGTCGTAGCCGGCCTTGAACAGGGTGGCGTTGTTGTCGGTGGGGGAGCCGTTCAGGTACGCCACGACGGGGTTCTTGGCGTTCTTCTCAGTCAGGCACTTCGACAGGCCCTCGCCCTGGAGCTTGCCGACGGTCTCGTTGTCGAAGCTGACGTAGTACTGGGCGGAGCCGCCCAGGGTGAGCCGGTCGTAGTCGATGGTGGCGACACCCTGCGACTTGGCCTTGTCGAGCACGGCCTTCCCGGTGCCGGAGTCCAGGTTGACGATCATCAGGGCGGTGACGCCGCTGGTGATCATCTGGTCCGCGATGGTCTGGAAGGCGGTCTTGTCGTTCTGGGCGTTCTGAATGTCGTACTTGACGCCGGCGGCCTTGAACGCCTCCTCCAGGAATCTGCGGTCCGCGGTCTCCCACCGGGCGGAGGACTTGCTGTCCGGGAGGATGACGCCGATCTTGGGGGTCTTGGCGGAGCTGGGCTTGTCGGAGCCGGAGTCGTCGCCGCAGGCGGTCAAACCGCCGGTCGCGAGCAGGCCCACGGCGGCGATGGTGAGGATCCCCTTACGCATGTGCAGGGTCCTTTCGGAGGTGGGGGAGGTGTTGTTTTGTTGTGTCCGGCAACGTATTTCGCGTCACACTGGTCCCACAAGACCGCGCAGGTGCCAAGTTGTTGGAAGCCATAACAATTCAGCAACGCGACTGTTACTCCCCGGGTATCCCACGCGGGAGTCGACGTAACGACTGTCGTCAGTGGGTCTGCAACGGCGCGGTGCGGGCGTCGGTCAACGCCACCAGATCCGCCGCGGCCAGTTCGAGCTGCAGACCGCGTCGACCAGCCGAGACGTAGATCGTCGGCAGATCCAGCGCGGATTCGTCAAGCACGGTGGGCAGACGCCGCCGCTGTCCGAGCGGGCTGATCCCGCCGCGCACGTAGCCGGTGGCCCGCTCGGCGACCGCCCGGTCGGCCATCGTCGCCCGCTTGCCGCCGACCGCCGCCGCGAGCGCCTTGAGGTCCAGCTCGCCGGTGACCGGGACGACCGCCACGGTCAGGGCGCCGTCGACCTCGGTCACCAGCGACTTGAACACCCGCTCCGGTGCCACGCCGAGCGCCTCGGCGACCAGCGCGCCGTAGTTCGGCGCGTCCGGGGAGACCCGGTACGGATGGGTGCGATACGCGATCCCACGCTTGACCAGCAGCGCGGTCGCCGGAGTGCCCTGTCCCGCCACACCGACGACGCTAGTGGACCGGGTGGCCGACCAACACGGTCGGTGCCCCGGCCGTCCGGGTGAGCACCAGGCTCGCCGCCTGGTCGCCGGCCAGCCGCAGATCCCGCCGCAACTGCTCCGGGGTGAGCGCGGAGCCCCGCTTGAGGATCTCCACCCGGCCCACCCGCCGTTCCCGCAGCAGTGCCCGCAGGCGCTTGAGGGAGAACGGCAGGACGTCGGTGATCTCCAGGCACCGGGCGTACGGGGTGGGGGTTGGCCGGTCGGCGTAGAGGTAGGCGATGCTCGGGTCGCCCAGCGTGGCGTCCAGCTGGTCGGCCAGTTCGGCGACGAGGTGCGCGCGAACCACGGCCGGGTCCGGGTCGTACAGGTAGCGGCGCGGTGGCCCGACCGGCGCCTCGGTGGCGCCCGCGCCGGTGAGCTGGAAACGGTGCGTCTCGGCGCCCACCTGCCGGTAGAGCGTGGCGCGGCGGGGCACCTGGGCCAGGTCACCACACCAGAGCGCGGCCTCGACCAGGTCGCCGTCCACGCCGACCCACTCCGCCTCCGCGCCGGCCGGGATGAGCGCGTGGTCCAGGCCCGGGGCCACCTTCACCACCGTGCGCGGCACCCGCTCGGCGAGCCCGGTCACGAAGTCCCACGGCGGCGAGTAGGCACGCGGGTCGAAGATCCGCCGACCGGTGCCGCTCGTCCGTCGGGCCGGGTCACAGAAGACGCCGTCGACCCGGGAGACGTCGAACGCGGTGGCGTCGCCGCACTCGACCGTGAACAGCTCGGCCAGCCCCGCGGCGGCGGCGTTGGCGGCGGCCATCGCGGCGGTCACCGGGTCGGCTTCCACCCCGTACACCCGGATGCCGGCGCGGGCGGCGGCGAGCGCGTCGGCGCCGAGGCCGCAGCCGAGGTCGGCCAGCGTGCGCACGCCGGCCGCGCGCAGCCGCTCGGCGCGGCGGTCCGCGACGACCCGGCGGGTGGCCTGCTCCAGCCCGGCGCGGGTGAGGAACATCCCGGTGGCGGCCGGGCCGAACTTGCCGACCGCCCGGTGGCGCAGCTCGGCCTGGGTGAGCGCCGCCGCGGCCAGCGCGGGCGGCACCCCGCCGGCGCGTAACGCCGACGCCGCCGCCAGTGGATCACCGCCGGCCAGCCCGGCCGCCGCCGTGAGCGCGGCCGACCCCTCGGGGGTACGCAGCGCCGCCAGCTGATCGAGATCCACCCGGCCATTCTCCCGGCTGACGCGGAAATACCGGCTGGCGGGGCGCGACGCGCTGGCACTCTCCTTGACGGAGTGCTAGCCACGGAATAACCTGCGATTAGCACTCTCACCCTGAGGGTGCCAGCTTCCGGGTCTCGCGACCCGGGTGCGCACGCCAGGCGGACCGGCACCCGCGACGACGGCCCCGCCCGGTGGCATGAGGCAGATTGACGCTGGTCAGCCCCGCTGGCCGGCAACGAAACCAGTACCCCAGGAGGGTATGCCCGTGACTACCGCGACCAAGGTTGCGATCAAGCCGCTCGAGGACCGCATCGTGGTCCAGGCGAACGAGGCTGAGACCACCACGGCGTCGGGCATCGTGATCCCCGACACCGCCAAGGAGAAGCCGCAGGAGGGCACCGTCCTCGCTGTGGGCCCGGGGCGCGTCGACGACAACGGCAACCGGGTTCCGGTTGACGTGCAGGTCGGCGACACCGTCCTCTACTCGAAGTACGGCGGCACCGAGGTCAAGTACGCCGGCGAGGAGTACCTGGTGCTCTCCGCCCGCGACGTCCTCGCGGTCATCGAGAAGTAAGCAACCGATCAGTGTCGCTGCCCCGGTCCGGCTCGCCGGGCCGGGGCAGCGACGCTTCGAAGGGACATTCATGGCGAAGATCCTGAGCTTCTCGGACGACGCCCGGCACCTGCTCGAGCACGGTGTCAACGCCCTCGCAGACGCGGTCAAGGTCACCCTCGGCCCGCGCGGGCGCAACGTCGTCCTGGACAAGAAATTCGGTGCGCCGACGATCACCAACGATGGTGTGACCATCGCCAAGGAGATCGAGCTCACCAACCCCTACGAGAACCTCGGCGCGCAGCTGGTCAAGGAGGTGGCGACCAAGACCAACGACGTCGCCGGCGACGGGACCACCACCGCGACCGTGCTGGCGCAGGCGATGGTCCGTGAGGGCCTGCGCAACGTGACCGCCGGGACCAACCCGGCCGGCCTCAAGCGGGGCATCGACGCGGCGGCCGCCAAGGTCTCCGAGGCGCTGCTCGGCCGGGCCGTCGAGGTCGCCGGCAAGGAGTCGATCGCGAACGTGGCGACGATCTCCGCGCAGGACGCCACCATCGGCGAGCTGATCGCCGAGGCGATGGAGCGGGTCGGCCGCGACGGTGTCATCACCGTCGAGGAGGGCTCGATGCTCACCACCGAGCTGGACGTGACCGAGGGTCTCCAGTTCGACAAGGGCTTCATCTCGCCGAACTTCGTCACCGACCTGGAGGGTCAGGAGTCCGTCCTGGAGGACGCGTACATCCTGGTCACCACCCAGAAGATCTCGGCGATCGAGGAGCTGCTGCCGCTGCTGGAGAAGGTCCTGCAGAACAGCAAGCCCCTGCTGATCATCGCCGAGGACGTGGACGGTCAGGCGCTCTCCACCCTGGTGGTCAACTCGCTGCGCAAGACCCTCAAGGTCTGCGCGGTCAAGGCCCCGGGCTTCGGTGACCGGCGCAAGGCCATGCTCCAGGACATCGCGATCTCCACCGGCGCCGAGCTGGTCGCCCCGGAGCTGGGCTACAAGCTCGACCAGGTCGGCCTGGAGGTGCTCGGCAGCGCCCGGCGCGTCGTGGTCGACAAGGAGAACACCACGATCGTCGACGGCGGCGGCCAGAAGGCCGATGTCGAGGACCGCGTCTCGCAGATCCGCAAGGAGATCGAGGCCTCCGACTCCGACTGGGACCGGGAGAAGCTGGCCGAGCGGCTGGCGAAGCTCTCCGGCGGCATCGCCGTGATCAAGGTGGGCGCGGCGACCGAGGTCGAGATGAAGGAGCGCAAGCACCGCATCGAGGACGCCATCGCGGCGACCAAGGCAGCGGTCGAGGAGGGCACCGTGCCCGGCGGCGGCGCCGCCCTGGTGCAGATCCTCCCGGTGCTCGACGACGACCTGGGCTTCACCGGTGACGAGAAGGTCGGCGTCTCGATCGTGCGCAAGTCGCTCGTCGAGCCGCTGCGCTGGATCGCGCAGAACGCCGGTCACGACGGGTACGTCGTGACGCAGAAGGTCGCCGGCATGGAGTGGGGCAACGGCCTCGACGCCGCCAAGGGCGAGTACGTCGACCTGGCCAAGTCCGGCATCATCGACCCGGTGAAGGTGACCCGCAACGCGGTCACCAACGCCGCCTCGATCGCCGGTCTGCTGCTCACCACCGAGAGCCTCGTGGTGGAGAAGCCGGAGCAGGCCGAGCCGGCCGCCGCCGGTGGGCACGGCCACGGTCACGGCCACCAGCACGGCCCGGGCTTCTGATCCGGTAGCGACACCCGTTGCGGGGCACACCGTCGTACGGCGGTGTGCCCCGGTTCGTCTGCGCGATCATTACCAAGCGCTGACATGGTTGGCGACCCGGCGAGATGATCGCGCACACTGGGCCGATGAGCACCACGTCACGGCGGTACGCCGCGCTGGCCGGAGTGACCGCCGCCGCCGTCGCGATCGGGATCGCGGAGCCGGTGGCGGTGCTGACCGGCCCCCGGTCGGCGCCACTGGTCGCGGTGGGCGGGGTGGTCGTCGACGCCGTCCCCGAGCCGGTCAAGCAGTTCGCCATCGACGTCTTCGGCACCGCCGACAAGATCGCCCTGCTGATCGGAACGGCAGTGCTGCTGGCCGCGTTCGCCGCCCTGCTCGGGATGGTCGCGGTCCGCCGGCTGGCCCTGGGCCTGGCTGGCATCGCGGCGTTCGGCGTCGTCGGTGTGGCCGCCGCGCTGACCCGTCCCGGCGCGGACGTCTTCGACGCGCTGCCGTCGCTGGTCGGTGGCGGGCTCGGCGCCCTGGTGCTCTGGCTGTTCATCGCCGGCCCGTTCGAGCTGGACCCCTGGCCCTGGACCCCACCCGCCGCCTCGCGCTCGGCAACCCCGCTGCCGCCCGCCGGCCTTGGTGAGTCGCCGGTGTCGTCCGCGGGAGCTGCCGGGCGGCCGGCTGCCGGTCCTGGTGAGAGGCCGGTGTCGCCCGCCGGGCCGACGGAGGGCCGGCCGGTCCCGGTGAGCCCCGCCGCCCCGCCGGTTCCGGTGAGCCCCGCCGCGCCAGTCGCGACGGTCGATCCGGAGTCGCGCCGGCGGTTCCTGACCGGCACCGGCGTGCTACTCGGCACGGCCGCCGTGGCGGGTCTCGGCGGGCGCTGGCTGGCCGGTCGGCGCGGTGTGTCCGCCGCCCGGGACGCGATCCGGCTGCCCGCGCCGGTCGCCCCCGCGCCGGCCGTGCCGGCGGGCGCGGACCTGTCGCTGGCCCAGCTCGCGCCGTACGTCACCCCGAATCTCGGGTTTTACCGGATCGACACCGCGCTGGTGGTGCCGCAGGTGGACCCGGACACGTGGCGGCTGCGCATCCATGGCCGGGTGGGCACCGAGCGCACCTACAGCTACGCCGATCTGCTGGCCCGGCCGTTGGTCGAGCGGTACGTCACGCTGGCCTGCGTCTCGAACGAGGTCGGTGGGGACCTGATCGGCAACGCCCGCTGGCTGGGCGTACCCCTGCGGGAGCTGCTGGACGAGGTGCAGCCGGAGGAGGACGCCGACCAGGTCGTCGGCCGGTCGGTCGACGGTTGGACCTGTGGCACCCCCACCGCCGCGCTCCGCGACGGACGGGACGCGCTGCTGGCGATCGGCATGAACGGCGAGCCGCTGCCGGTCGAGCACGGGTTCCCGGTCCGGATGGTGGTGCCGGGCCTCTACGGCTACGTGTCGGCCTGCAAGTGGGTGACCGAGCTGGAGCTGACCCGGTTCGCCGACTTCGACGCGTACTGGGTGCCGCGTGGTTGGTCCGCCCAGGGCCCGATCAAGACCCAGTCGCGCATCGACGCGCCGCGACGGCGCAACCGGTTGACCGCCGGTCCGGTGACGGTGGCCGGTGTGGCCTGGGCGCAGCACCGGGGCATCAGTCGGGTCGAGGTACGCGTCGACGACGGCCCCTGGCAGGAGGCGCAGCTCGCTTCGACGGTGTCGGTGGACACCTGGGTGCAGTGGTCCTGGCGCTGGGACGCCACGCCGGGCGAGCACCGGCTCCAGGTCCGGGCAACCGACGCGACCGGCGAGACCCAGACCGAGCGCACGCAGAGCGTCGCCCCCGACGGCGCCACCGGCTGGCACACCGTCCCAGTCAACGTCCACTAACCCCCCACCCCAGACCCCTGGTGATCATGAAGTTATTGCCTCGATCGACGGCGTGTCGGGGCAATAACTTCATGATCGACGGGGGTGGGTGGGGTGGGGGTGGGGTGGGTGGGACGCGGGAACCGCGCTCCCGCTGGGCGGGAGCGCGGTTCGCGGTGTTCGGGGTGGGTGCCGGGTCAGGCGACGTTGCGCTGGGCCGGGACCGTCGACTTGTGCGGGCGGCCCAGTCGCGCCTCCAGGCGGGCGACGTCGACCCGGATCTGCCGGCGGTCGGCCAGGTCCTCCCAGCCGACGGCGAGCAGGCGCAGCCGCTCCGACTCGCTGAAGCCGCCCCAGACGCCGTACGGCTCGCGGACCGACAGGGCGTGCGCGGCGCACTCGGCGCGGACCGGGCAGGCCCGGCAGACCGACTTGGCGGCGGACTCCCGGCGCAGCCGGGAGGAGCCCCGCTCCCCGTCCGGGTGGAAGAACTGGGCGCTGTCCCGGCCCCGACAGGCACCGAGCCGCTGCCAGTCCCAGAGATCGACGATGGGTCCGGGCAGTCTACGTACGTTCGACATCAGCACCCCTCCTCCCGCGCGGCACCGCGAGACTCTTGTGGCCGGCTTCCGGGCGGCGGGCCGCGCAGGCGCACCGTTCCCGGCCTGGACCTCCGGTACCCGGGCCGCTGCCGGCTCACACGTGTGTGATCCAAAACGTCTGGCAACTTGCGGCTTTCGCCCTATCTGTCGGAAAAGTTCAGATGATTGCCGGGAACCCCCTCCCCAGCCGACGCCGTCATGGTCTGCTCGTGTGCGGAGAGGAGACCACTACAGTGCGTACCGTTCTTGTGTGCGTTCGGACACCGCTCGCGGCTCAGCACCTCACTTCTGCTGCCGCGCGGCTGGGGTTGTCCGCGATCGTCCGTACCGCCGTCTCCGATCCCGAGGTGATGCTGCGGCTCGCCGAGCGCCCGGCCGACGTGGTCCTGGCCGACACGGCTCTCACCCGGCCGGACAGCGCGGGTTTCGTCCGCCGGGTGCTGGCCCGCGCGCCGCAGGCCGCGGTCCTGCTGCTCGGCGCCGAGGAGTCCGAGGCCGCCGCCGCCACCATCAGCGCCGGCGCCCGGGGTCTCATCCAGAACGCCGACCACGACCTGACCAGCGCGGTCGCCAAGGCCCTGCTGCTGCTCACCGCACCCGGCCGAGCCTCCCGACAGCGGGTCACCGACCCGGCCCGGGACACCGCGGCGGTCGGTGGGTCGGGCCGCTCCGCGCCATCGGTACGCGGCTCCGCCGAACCCGGCTGGACGGCCGCGCCCGGCGACGGGTCGCCGGGCATGCCGTCGGTGCCGGTGCAGCGGGGTGACGACGAGGTCGACTCGGCGACCGACGGGTCGGCCGCCGGCCAGACCGACCCGGCCCGGCCCGCCCCGAGCGCCCGCCCCAACCGGGCGTCGATCGGGCTCACCGAACGGGAACTCCAGGTGCTGCTGGGCATGGCCGAGGGCAAGAGCAACGCGGAGATCGGCCGGGAACTGTTCGTGTCCGAGGACACCGTCAAGACCCATGCGCGACGGCTGTTCCGCAAGCTCGGCGCCCGGGACCGCGCCCACGCGGTCGCCGCCGGCTTCCGTGCCGGCCTGGTCTCCTGACCCACGCGGCCCCGCCCCCGGCGGGGTCAGCCAGCGGTCACTCGCCGGTGGTGGTGGTGCCCGGTTCGTCCTCGGTGCCCTCGGTCAGGGTGTCGTGCACCCCGTCGGCGTATCCACGGGCGTAGTCCCAGGTCACGTAGTGGTCCGGGTCCGGGTCGTACGCCGGCTCGTGCACCCGGGGCCGCCCCGAGTTGAGCAGGTGCCGCAGGTTGCCCCGCAGCAGGTCCCAGTCGAAATAGTGCGGTTCCCGGCAGTCCTCGCATTCGATGACCAGCCCGCGCACCCCGATGGGCGCCAGCAGGGCCTGGTAGATCTCCAGGTCGGCGAGGTCCTCCAGCACATCCTGCCGCTCGACGTCGGTCAGCGGATCCGGCGTCGCGTCGTCGCCCGGGTCGTCCAGGCCCGCGGTCGGGTCGGCCGGGTCGCCGTTGAACGGGTCGATGGGCTCGTCGTGCACCCCCTCACCGTAGACCCAACGCGGCGCGAACGTCCGCCCCCCGGCACCGCGCCCACGCGGCCGCCGCCGAGCCAGGTCGCCCAGGTCACTGGGTACGATAGGACGACGTGCCGGCACCGTGGCGTGTTCCGGTGCCCGCCCGCGCCACCTCGCTGAAGCCCATCCGAGCAGCTCAGGGGAGCAATCGTGGAAAATTCGCCCAGCACCGATCTTCCGGCCGGTGTCGAGCACGCCGATCTGGGCGGCCACCTGCCCGAGCTGCCCGCCGGCTCGGCCCGGGTCGTTCCGCTCGGGCTCACCTTCGATGACGTGCTGCTCCAGCCGGGCGAGTCGGACGTCGTCCCCAGCCGGGTCAACACCCGGACGAAGCTCACCCGCGGCATCGAACTGACCGTTCCGCTGCTCTCCAGCGCCATGGACACGGTCACCGAGGCGCGCATGGCGATCGCCATGGCCCGCCAGGGTGGCATCGGCGTGCTGCACCGCAACCTCTCCGTGGAGGACCAGGCCCTCCAGGTCGACCTGGTCAAGCGCTCCGAGTCCGGCATGATCACCAACCCGGTGACCGCCAGCCCGGACGACACCCTGCGCGAGGTCGACGAGCTGTGCGGGCGCTACCGCATCTCGGGTGTCCCGGTGGTGGACGGCGATGGCCAGCTGGTCGGCATCGTCACCAACCGCGACATGCGTTTCGTCTCCGAGCCGAACACCCCGGTCCGCGAGATCATGACCCGGACGCCGCTGGTCACCGCCACGGTCGGGGTGAGCAAGGACGACGCGCTGGCGCTGCTGCGTCGCCACAAGGTCGAGAAGCTGCCGATCGTGGACGACTCGGGTCGGCTGCGCGGGCTGATCACCGTGAAGGACTTCACCAAGAGCGAGCAGTACCCGAACGCCACCAAGGACGACGCGGGCCGGCTGCGGGTGGCCGCCGCCGTCGGTGTCGGCGAGGATTCGTACAAGCGGGCCCGCACGCTCGTCGACGCCGGCGTGGACGTGCTGATCGTGGACACGGCGCACGGGCACCAGCGGGCGGTGCTGGACATGGTCCGCCAGCTCAAGAAGGACGTCACGATCGACATCGTGGGCGGCAACGTGGCCACGTACGCCGGTGCGCGGGCGCTGGTCGAGGCCGGCGCCGACGGGATCAAGGTGGGTGTCGGCCCGGGCGCGATCTGCACGACCCGGATCGTCGCCGGAGTCGGCGTTCCGCAGATCACCGCGATCATGGAGGCGGCCCGTGCCGCCCGCCCGGCCGGCGTCCCGGTGATCGGCGACGGCGGCATCCAGTATTCGGGCGACATCGCCAAGGCCCTGGTCGCCGGCGCCGACACGGTGATGCTCGGCAGCCTGCTGGCCGGCTGCGAGGAGAGCCCCGGCGAGCTGATCTTCATCAACGGCAAGCAGTACAAGGCGTACCGCGGGATGGGCTCGCTCGGCGCGATGCAGTCCCGGGGGCAGGCCAAGTCGTACTCGAAGGACCGGTACTTCCAGCAGGACGTGCTCGCCGAGGACAAGCTGGTCCCCGAGGGTGTCGAGGGGCAGGTGCCCTACCGGGGCCCGCTGTCCGCGGTCGCCCACCAGCTCACCGGCGGGCTGCGGGCCGCGATGGGGTACGTCGGCGCGGAGAGCATCCCCGAGCTGCACCGACGTGGCCAGCTGATCCGGATCACGGCGGCGGGGCTCAAGGAGAGCCACCCGCACGACATCCAGATGACCGTCGAGGCGCCCAACTACCACTCCCGCTGACCATCCCCCAACAACCTGGAGTCCCCCATGCGTGACGTGGTCGAGATCGGGCTGGGCAAGACCGCGCAGCGCGGTTACCACCTGGACGACATCGCCATCGTGCCGAGCCGCCGGACCCGGGACGTCGACGACGTCTCGACCGCGTGGCAGCTCGACGCGTACCCGTTCGGCATCCCCTGTGTCGGGCACCCCTCGGACGCCACGATGAGCCCGTCCTCGGCGGTCCGGCTCGGTCAGCTCGGCGGTCTCGGCGTGCTCAACGTCGAGGGGCTGTGGACCCGCTACGAGAACCCGACGAAGGTGCTGGAGGAGCTGGCCGGCCTCGACGAGGAGGCTCGCGCCACCAAGCGGCTCCAGGAGGTGTACGCCGAGCCGATCCGCCCGGATCTGATCGCCGAGCGGGTCCGCGAGCTGCGCGCCGGTGGCGGCACGGTGGCGGTGCGGGTCTCCCCGCAGCACACCCTGGCGCTGGCCCCGGTCATCCTGGACGCCGGGGTGGACATCCTGGTCATCCAGGGCACCATCGTGTCGGCCGAGCACGTGTCGACGACCGACGAGCCGCTGAACCTCAAGGAGTTCATCGCCGACCTCGACCTGCCGGTCATCGTCGGCGGCTGCACCGACTACAAGACGGCCCTGCACCTGATGCGTACCGGCGCGGCCGGCGTGATCGTCGGCATCGGCGGTGACGAGTGGTCGACGACCGAGTCGGTGCTGGGCATCCGGGTGCCGATGGCCACCGCGATCGCTGACGCCGCGGCGGCCCGTCGGGACTACCTCGACGAGACCGGCGGCCGGTACGTGCACCTGATCGCCGACGGCGACATCCAGACCTCAGGTGACATCGCCAAGGCCCTGGGCTGTGGCGCGGACGCGGTGATGCTCGGCGAGCCGTTGTCGCTCTGCGACGAGGCGCCCGCCGGCGGTGCCTGGTGGCACTCGGCGGCCAGCCACCCGTCGCTGCCCCGGGGCGCGTTCGAGGTCGCCGGTGAGCCGCTCGGGTCGATGGAGCAGCTGCTCTTCGGCCCGGCGGACGAGGCCGACGGTCAGCTCAACCTGTTCGGCGGGCTGCGCCGGGCGATGGCCAAGTGCGGCTACCGCGACCTCAAGGAGTTCCAGAAGGTCGGCCTGGTCCTCGACCGCTGACGAGTCGACGCTGAAAGGCCGGCTCCGCGATCCTGCGGAGCCGGCCTTTTGTCGCCTGCCGCGAGGGGGGGTCGCCCTCGATACGGCCATCGGACGACGTGTCGCTGGCTACGCTCGTTCCTGACCGGGGATGGCGTAGAAGGAGTCGTGCATGGTCCTGAGCGGACGCACACCGTCCCGCCGCCGGCTGGCCGCCGCCCTCACGGTGCTGAGCTGCGTCGTCACGCTGACCGCCGCCGGCTGCACGGGCGACGACGACGACGGGTTCCGACCCGGCGCCGCGGACGTCGGCGACCCGTACGTGCCGGGCCGTGGCAACGGCGGCTACGACGTCACGCACTACGGGCTGGACGTCCGCTACGACCCGAAGACCGACCGGCTCACCGGCCGGGCGACGATCACGGCGACGGCCACCCAGGATCTGTCCCGGTTCAACCTGGACCTGGTCGGCCTGGATGTCGGCGCGGTCACCGTCGCCGACGAGCGCGCCAAGCATCGCCGCGACGACGGCGAGCTGGTGGTGACCCCGCGCGACCGGCTTTCGCGCGGCCGGGCCTTCACCGTGGCGGTCGACTACGCGGGGGTGCCCACGGTGACCGACGGTGAGCTGGGCAGCGGTGGCTTCCTGCACACCGACGACGGGGCGATCGCTCTCGGTCAGCCCGACTCGGCGGCCACCTGGTTCCCGGTCAACGACCACCCGTCGGACAAGGCCAGCTACGACATCGCGGTGACCGTCCCGGACGGACTGTCCGCGCTGAGCAACGGGGTGCCCGGGCCGAAGAGCAGCGCCGACGGGTGGACCACCTGGCGCTGGTCGGAGCACACCCCGATGGCCAGCTATCTGAGCACCCTGGTGATCGGAAACTATCGGGTGGTCAACGGCGAGCACGCGGGACGACCGCTGGTCACCGCGGTCGCGGCGAGCCTGCCGGCGAACGGTGGGGCGGCCGGCTCACTGGCCCGCACCGGCGAGATCGTGGACTTCCTGGCCAGCCGCTTCGGCCCGTACCCGTTCGACGCGTACGGCGGGATCGTGGTCGCCGACGACCGGATCGGGTACGCGTTGGAGACCCAGTCCCGGCCGGTCTACGGGCCCGCCTTCTTCACCGACGACCATCCCAACCCCGGCGTGGTGGCACACGAGCTGGCCCACCAGTGGTTCGGCGACAGCGTTTCCCTGCACCGGTGGAGCGACATCTGGCTCAACGAGGGCTTCGCCAGCTACGCCGAGTGGCTGTGGGAGGAGCACGACGGCGGCCGGACCGCGCAGCGCAACTTCGAGCTGCAGTACGCGTCTACCGACTGGTCCCAGCCGTCGGTCGAGCCGGGACGGGAGCGGATGTTCGGCACCGCCGTCTACAAGCGCGGCGCGCTCGCCGTGCACGCGCTACGCCGGACGGTCGGTGACGACATCTTCTTCCGCATCCTGCGTACCTGGACCACCGAGCGGGCGGGCGGCACCGCCACCACCTCGGACTTCGTGGCGCTGGCCGAGCGGGTGGCCGACCGGCAGCTACGGCCGCTCTTCGACGCGTGGCTGGTGGGGGGAGCGGCACCGACCCTGCCGTGACGGCCCCGTGATCATCTGTCGATAGGCTGCCGCCTGCGATCAGGCAGGAGCGCCGGTCGCGCGGGGTGGCGAGGCCCCCCGCACCGGGTGTACGGGGAGGGTTCGTGATGCGGGGAACGCGGCGCAGGCTGCGGGTGGGTGCCGGTCTGCTGGTGACCGGGGCGCTCGTACTGTCCGGATGCGACTCGTCCACGAAGGAGGCCGCGGCCCCGACGCCGAGCGCGTCCCCGACGCCGTCGCGGACCTTCACCGCCGGGGCGGCCGGGCTCGGGGACGCGTACTTCCCGACGTATGGCAACGGCGGGTACGACGTCGGGAAGTACACCGTGAAGGTGCGCTACGACCCGGCGAAGGACCAGCTGACGGGTACGGCGACCGTGCAGGCCACGGCGACGGCGGACCTGTCGACGTTCAACCTCGACCTGGCCGGTCTGACAGTCAAGACGGTCACCGTGGACGGTGCGCCGGCCACGCACAGCCGGGACAAGAACGAACTGGTCATCAAGCCGGCGGCCGGCCTGATCACGGGCAACGGGTTCGTCGCGGAGATCGCGTACGAGGGGGTGCCGAAGCCGCTGAAGAACGAGGTGCTCGGCGAGGGCGGTTTCCTGCACACCGCCGACGGCGCGATCGCGCTGGGTCAGCCGGAGTCGGCGAGCACCTGGTTCCCGGTCAACGACCACCCGTCCGACAAGGCCGCGTACGACTTCGAGGTCACCGTCCCGCAGGGCCTGACCGCCGTCAGCAACGGCGTGCCGGGCGGCAACACCACCAAGGACGGCTGGACCACCTGGAAGTGGTCGGAGAAGTCGCCCATGGCCAGCTACCTGAGCACCGTGGTGATCGGCAAGTTCCGGATCACCACCGGCCAGCACAAGGGGAAGCCGGTCTACAGCGCGGTCACCACCAAGGTGGCCAAGGGCGCGTCGGACGCGTCGATCGCGCAGACCGTCAAGGTGGCCGACTACCTGGAGAGCGTCTTCGGGCCGTACCCGTTCGACGCGTACGGCGGCGTGGTCGTCTCGGACAGCCGGATCGGGTACGCGCTGGAGACGCAGAGCCGCCCGGTCTACTCGGCCGGCTTCTTCCGGCGTGGCGAGAACACCGAGGTGGTCGCCCACGAGCTGGCCCACCAGTGGTTCGGCGACAGCGTGGCGCTGGCCAAGTGGGAGGACATCTGGCTCAACGAGGGCTTCGCGACGTACGCGGAGTGGCTGTGGGCCGAGCACACCAAGCAGTACACCGCGAAGCAGGCGTTCGACATCCGCTACCAGCGGGTGCCGGCCACGGTGTGGAAGACCCCGCCGGGCAAGCCGGGGGTTAAGGACCTGTTCAGCGAGTCGGTCTACCAGCGTGGCGGGATGACCCTGCACGCGCTGCGGGTGGCCGTCGGCGACAAGGCGTTCTTCCAGATCGTCAAGACCTGGGCGGCGGAGAAGCGCAACGGAATCGCCACCACCGCTGAGTTCGTGGCCCTCGCCGAGCGGATCTCCGGCAAGCAGCTCGACGCGCTCTTCGAGGCGTGGCTCAACGGCACCAAGAAGCCCGCCCAACCCAAGAAGCTCTGACCCCGCCCACGCCCCCGCTCGCCCAACCGGGAGAGCGGGGGCGTGAGCGTCAGTTCTTGACCACCAGGTTGGGGTGGGCCTTCAGGTACGCGTCGGCGCGGCCGGCGCGGAGTTCGGTGATGAACTTCCGGCCCTCGCTGGTGAGCTGTTCGCCCTGGTAGGCGCTGCCCTTTCCGACGCCGGAACCGGGCAGGCCGACCAGGGTGAACTGGTTCTCCGGCACACCGCTGAGGGCGTACGCCAGGTCGATGATCCGGTTCCCGCCCACGTACACCAGGGTGTCGCCCAGGGCGGCGACCACCTGGTCGGCGCGCTCGGGCTGCGAGGCTAGGCCCTCGTCGAGGATCTTGCGGGTCAGGGCCTTGACGAGCTGCTGCTGGTGACGCTGGCGGGCGTAGTCGCCGCCGGGGATGTAGCGCTGCCGGGCGTAGTCCAGCGCCTGCCAGCCGTTGAGGTGCTGCTCGCCCTTCTCGTAGACCTTCTGCGGGCCGGTGTAGCCGCCGGGTGCGCTGTCCCGGTACTTGCCGTCCGGCTTGCGGTGCAGGGACGCGACCCGCTGGTCGACGTAGATGTCCACCCCGCCGAGGGCGTTCACCAGCTTGTCGAACCCGCCGAAGGTGAGCACGGCCCCCGCGTCGATCCGCAGGCCGGTGTAGCCGCTCACCGTGCTGCGCAGCAGCTCGTACCCCTGGGCCGTGCTCGGCTGCTTGGGCTTGCCCGGCACCCGGCTGCCGAAGCTCATCGAGTGGGTGAGCTTGGTCTTGCCGCCCTTGTAGCCGGCCTTGGGGAACGGCGGGATGTCCACCAGCAGGTCGCGGGGGAGGGAGAAGAGGTACGCCCGGTTGAGGCCCTTCGGCACGTGCAGCACCAGGACGGCATCGGAGTGCGGCTCCCAGCCGGGAACGCTGACCCGGGTGTCCACCCCGACGAGCAGCAGCGTCAGCGGGCCGGTGATCTTCGCGCCCGGAGGCGGGCTGCTCGGGCTGGGCGTGGGGGTGGGCGTGCCGACCGGCGACGGGCTCGGCGAGCCGGCCAGCGGAGTGCCGGCGGGCGAGTCGCCGCTGGTCAGCCGGGTGATCACCACGGCGCCGCCGGCGATCAGCGCGACGACGGCGAGGGCGGCCAGCCCGAGCACCAGCCACCGTCGGCGCGGCTCCATCGACCCCAAGATCATCTTCGTTTCCTTCCACCCGTATCCGGAACAACGCTCCGACGGGTGCTCCGGGTTGCGGCCGGGAGGCGCCGGGTCGGTCGGCCGGTGCATGATCGCGCGAAAACTGCCGCTGGCGCGAGCGCTACTGACGAGTAATGATGCGTCCATGCGGTACGACGTGGTCGTCATCGGGTCCGGCTTCGGCGGCAGCGTCACGGCGCTCCGCCTCGCCGAGAAGGGTTACTCGGTGGGCGTCCTGGAGGCCGGCCGCCGCTTCGCCGACGACGAGTTCCCGCAGACGTCCTGGCGGGCCCGCCGGTTCCTGTGGGCGCCGAAGCTGGGCTGCTACGGCATCCAGCGGATCACCCTGCTCCGCCCCGCCGAGCGGCGATCCGGCAGCGGTGTGCTCGTGCTGTCCGGCGCGGGAGTGGGCGGTGGCTCGCTGGTCTACGCGAACACCCTCTACGAGCCGCTGCCGGCGTTCTACACCGACCCGCAGTGGCGCGACATCACCGACTGGCGCGACGAGCTGGCCCGCCACTTCGACCAGGCGAAGCGGATGCTCGGCGTCACCACGTACCCGATGGACACCGGCGCGGACCGCGCCATGCGGGCGGTGGCCGACCGGATGGGGGTCGGCCACACCTTCCACGCCACCCCCGTCGGGGTGCACATCGGCCGCCCCGGCCAGCGCGTCGCCGACCCGTACTTCGGTGGCGTCGGCCCGGAGCGCACCGGCTGCCTGCACTGCGGCTCGTGCATGACCGGCTGCCGGCACGGGGCCAAGAACACGTTGGTCAAGAACTACCTGTGGCTCGCCGAGCGGCTGGGCGCCACCGTGCACCCGCTGACCACGGTGACGGCCGTCCGGCCGGCCGCCGACGGAGGGTACGAGGTGCACACCGAGCGCACCGGCGCCTGGCTGCGCCGACGGCGGCAGGTGATCCACGCCGACCAGGTGGTCTTCGCCGCCGGGGCGCTCGGCACCCAACGGCTGCTGCACGGCATGAAGACCGGCGGCGCCCTGCCGCGGCTCTCACCCCGCCTCGGTGAGCTGACCCGGACCAACTCGGAGGCGATCCTGGGCGCCTCGGTGGACCACCGGCGGGCCCGGTCCGAGCGGCTGGACTTCACCGAGGGGGTGGCGATCACCAGCTCGTTCCACCCGGACCCGCAGACCCACATCGAGCCGGTCCGCTACGGGCGCGGCTCCAACGCCATGGGGCTGCTCCAGTCGTTGCTTGTCGACGGCGGCCCGCACCGCGTTCGGCGGTGGCTGGGCAGCATCGTCCGGCAGCCGGGGCTGGCCGCCCGGATGCTGTCCGTGCGCGGCTGGTCGGAGCGGACGGTGATCGCCCTGGTGATGCAGTCGGTGGACAACTCGCTGACCACCCGCTGGCGGCGCGGCGTGTTCGGTCGCCGGCTGGTGACCGGGCCCGGCCACGGCACCCCGAGCCCGACCTGGATCCCGGCCGGCAACACCGCGACCCGGCTGCTCGCCGAGGAGATCGGCGGTACGCCCGGTGGCTCGCTCACCGAGCCGTTCGACATCCCGATCACCGCGCACATCCTGGGCGGCGCGGTGATCGGCGCCACCGAGGCCGACGGGGTGATCGACCCCTGGCACCGGGTGTACGGCCACCCGGGGCTGCACGTGGTGGACGGCGCGGCCGTGTCGGCGAACCTGGGCGTGAACCCGTCCCTGACGATCACCGCCCAGGCGGAACGGGCGATGTCCTTCTGGCCGAACAAGGGTGAGGAGGACCCCCGGCCGGCGCTCGGTGATCCGTACCGGCGACTCGACGCGGTGCCGCCCCGACGGCCGGCGGTGCCGCCGGACGCCCCGGCCGCGCTACGCCCCTGACAGCGGGCGGCGGAGGATGTAGTTGATGCCGAACACACTGTCGCTGACCCGTACGTCGGTGTAACCGATCCGCTGGTAGAAGCCGTGCCCGGTGAGGCTGGCGCCGGTCTCCATGAACTCGTGCCCCTCGGCGCGGGCCAGCTCCTCGACGTGTCGCATCAACCGGCGGCCGACGCCGCGGCCGTGCGCGTCGGGGTCGACGAACATCGTGTAGACCTTGTTGCCGTCGCGGGACACCGTGCCGACCGGCCGCCCGTCCTGCTCGGCGACGTAGATCCGACGCTCGACGCCGAGCTCGCGGAACCGGTCGGCGGTGAAGTGGGCGCACATCCGGTCGATCAGCTCGGCCGGGTAGTCGCGGCTGTTCACCTCGCGAAGGCAGCGGACGACCAGGGCCGACAACGCCTCGCCGTCCTCGGGACGGAACGGTCGTACGGTCACCTCGGTCATCGCCGTGCCTCCGTCCGGTCCGCGCGTGGGTCGCTGAGACGGTAGCGCCGCGCGTGGCGCCGGTGCGGCCCCGCGGGACGGCGCGGGTCGTACCGGACGAGGTCGGCGTCGCGCCGCGCCGAGTGCGTGGGGCGCGGCTCGGACCGGCGGTGACTGTCGGTAGGCTTTGTGCACATGAGCCTGCCTCGCCCTGTCCTCGTGGTGGACTTCGGAGCCCAGTACGCCCAGCTCATCGCGCGCCGGGTCCGCGAGGCGAAGGTCTACTCCGAGATCGTGCCGCACTCGATGCCGGTCGCCGAGATGCTGGCGAAGAACCCGGCCGCGATCATCCTCTCCGGCGGTCCGGCCAGCGTGTACGCGCCGGACGCCCCGCAGATCGACGCGGGCGTGTTCACGGCCGACGTGCCGGTCTTCGGCATCTGCTACGGCTTCCAGGCGATGGCCCAGGCGCTCGGCGGCACCGTCGCGCGGACGGGCAACCGCGAGTACGGCGGCACGCCGCTGCGCCCCCGCCTCCTCGAGCCGGGTGTGCTGCTGCGCGACCTGCCGGCGGACCTGCCGGTCTGGATGAGCCACGGCGACTGCGTCACCGAGGCCCCCGAGGGCTTCACGGTCACCGCCGAGTCGGCGGGCGCGCCGGTGGCGGCCTTCGAGGACGTGGCCGGGCGTCGGGCCGGCGTGCAGTTCCACCCGGAGGTCGGGCACACCGCGCACGGTCAGGAGATGCTGACCCGCTTCCTGTACGACATCGCCGGCATCGAGCCGACCTGGACGCCCGAGAACATCATCGACGAGCAGGTCGCCCGGATCCGCGCCCAGGTTGGTGACAAGGAGGTCATCTGCGGCCTCTCCGGCGGGGTGGACTCCGCGGTCGCCGCCGCGCTGGTGCACAAAGCGGTCGGTGACCAGCTCACCTGCGTGTTCGTCGACCACGGTCTGCTGCGCGCGGGCGAGGCTGAGCAGGTCGAGAAGGACTACGTGGCGGCCACCGGCATCAAGCTGAAGGTGGTCGACGCCGCCGACCGGTTCCTCGGCGCGCTGGCCGGGGTGACCGATCCGGAGCAGAAGCGCAAGATCATTGGCCGGGAGTTCATCCGGGTCTTCGAGGCCGCCGCCCGCGAGATCGCCTCGCACGGCGACGTGGAGTTCCTGGTCCAGGGCACCCTCTACCCGGACGTGGTGGAGTCCGGCGGCGGCTCCGGCACCGCCAACATCAAGAGCCACCACAACGTCGGCGGCCTGCCGGAGGACCTGAAGTTCGCCCTGGTCGAGCCGCTGCGCACCCTGTTCAAGGACGAGGTCCGGGCGCTCGGCCTCCAGCTGGGCCTGCCCGAGGCGATGGTCTGGCGGCACCCGTTCCCCGGCCCCGGCCTGGCCATCCGGATCATCGGCGCCGTCGACCGCGAGCGCCTCGACCTGCTGCGCCGCGCCGATCTGATCGCCCGCGAGGAGCTGACGGCCGCGGGTCTGGACCGGGGTGTCTGGCAGTTCCCCGTGGTGCTGCTCGCCGACGTGCGCAGCGTCGGCGTGCAGGGTGACGGGCGCAGCTACGGGCATCCCGTGGTGCTGCGCCCGGTCTCCAGCGAGGACGCGATGACCGCCGACTGGTCCCGGCTGCCCTACGACGTGGTGGCCCGGATCTCCACCCGGATCACCAACGAGGTCGCCGAGGTCAACCGTGTGGTGCTGGACGTGACCAGCAAGCCGCCGGGCACCATCGAGTGGGAGTGACCGCGGCTCACGCGGCCGGCGGCGTGTGGGACGGGGCCGTCGGCGGGTAGGGCGGCGTCGGCGCGTACCCCGGCTGCGGTCCGCCGGGCGCGGGCCCGGCGGTGGGCTGCGGCGCGGCGCCCGCCGGGTGCGGCCAGGCCGGCGCGCCGGTGGGCTCCTCGGGCATCAGGAACCACATGATGGGGTACGCGAACAGCGCGAGCCCGCCGGTGAGCAGGCCGGTGACCGCGAAGGCCACGCGAACCACCGTGGGGTCGACGTCGAAGTAGCGGCCGAGGCCGCTGGCGACCCCCGCCACCATGCGGTCGGTGGTGGGTCGCCGGAGCTGCTTGTACGGGGCGTGCGGAGCGGCGGTGGATGTCATGTCTCCACGGTCCGCGCCGGTGCCCGGCCCGCCCTCGGTGACCGCCCGGATCCTTACCCTGACCGATCCCTGAGCGGGTAGCAAAGAGTCAGGAATCCGACTCTTTTCCGTCCCGGTAACCCGTCCCGGGGAGAATTTGGTCCCGTGACCACCATGCTGGAGCCGCTTCGCAGGATCGCGGCATACGCAGTTTGTGCTGATTCAGACGGCCGAGTGTTGCTGGTCCGCGCATCGGAGCGCTCCGGCACCCCCGGCACCTGGTCGCTGCCGGGCGGAGCGGTCGACCACGGTGAGGACCCGAACCACACAGTCGTCCGCGAGACCGCCGCCGAGACGGGCCTCTCGGTCGCCGTCTCGGGCCTGGCCGACGTGCTCGCCGACATGCGGGCGCTGCCCGAGCGCGGCATCACCATCCACACCGACCGGCTGATCTACCGGGTGGCGGTGCGTGGCGGCACCCTCGCCGACCGGGTCGGCGAACGCCCCACCGACCTGGCCCGGTGGTACACGCTCGACGAGGCCCGCGAGTTGCCGCTGCGCTCGTTCACGGCCCGCGCCCTCGGCCTGCCCGCCTCCTCGGCCGACGTGGTGCCCGACGAGGTGCCCGAGTTCCCCTCCTTCTACGCGGTGCCCGGCCCGGACGGGCTGCACCGGGCGCAGCGCTTCGCCGCGTACGCCGTGTGCACCGACCCGGCCGGTCGGGTGCTGCTCACCCGGATCTCCGACGGCTACCCGGGCGCCGGCTGCTGGCACCTGCCCGGCGGCGGCACCGACTACGGCGAGCAGCCCGGCGCGGCGCTCATCCGGGAGCTGGTGGAGGAGACCGGCCAGTCCGGCCGCCTCGTCGAGCTGCTGGGTGTGGCGAGCCACCGCGACGCCGCCTCGCTCGGCCCGGAGGGCTACCCGATCGACTGGCACGGCGTCCGCGCCTTCTACCGGGTCGTGGTCGACGAGCCCAACGCGCCGACGATCACCGACGTCGGTGGCTCCACCTGCGAGGCCCGTTGGTTCGCCCGCGAGGAACTGGGCGCCCTCGGAACGGACCGCCTGACCGAGGTGACCGCAGAAGCAGTCCAAGCAGCCCAACTAACCTAACCCCCACCCCGGCCCCCGGCCTCCCTCGTCGCGGTGATCATGAAGTTATTGTCGGGACACGCCGAGAAAGACGGCGATAACTTCATGATCACCGGCCTGGAGGCGGGTGCGGGGGAGCGGGGGCCTGGTTGTGGAGCTGGTGCGGCGGGTTGCGGTTCATGGTTTGTTGTCGGCCTCGGGGCGAGTTCTGGTTGTCCGGGGGGCTGTGGGGGCGGTGTGGTCGCTGCCTGGGGGGCCGGTCGCGCACGCCGAGCATCCTGAGCGTGCGGTCGTGCGCACGGTGGGCGAGCAGACCGGGCTGGCCGTGTCGGTGGGTCGGTTGCGGGCCGTGGTCGCCGACGTCAGCACCCTCGCGCAGGGCGGCGTCTCGCTGCACACCGACCGGTTGCTGTTCGAGATGACCGTTCACGGCGATGTGCCGGCCGACATCGGAGACGGCACGATCGAGGCCCGCTGGGTCAGCCCCGAGGACGCGGCCCGGCTGCCGCTGACACCGTTCAGCGCCGAACTGCTCGGACTGCCGGTCACCCCGCTCCCGGCCGACGCGCACCCGTCCGCCGAGCCGCTCCCGCCGTCGCACCCGGATCGCCGGCTGCGGTTCGGGGCGTACGGGCTGGTCACCGACCCGGCCGGGCGGGTCCTGCTCACCCAGATCGCCGACGGCTATCCCGGGGCCGGCAAGTGGCACCTGCCCGGCGGTGGCACCGATCACGGCGAGCAGCCGACCACCGGGCTGCTCCGTGAGCTGGTCGAGGAGGGCGGTCAGGTGGGCCGGGTCGTGGAGCTGCTCGGCGTGGACAACCTGCACAACCCGGCTGCGCTCGGCCCGGAGGGCCGTCCGCTGAACTGGCACGGCGTCCGGGTGATCTATCGGGTGCTCGTGGACGTACCAACTGACGCGGTGGTGACCGAGTCCGCCGGTGGCTCGACCGCCCGGGCGGGCTGGTTCACCATCGCCGAGACCGATGACCTGCTGCTGACCGGCATCGCTGCCTCGGCAATCGGACAGCTGGGTCGATAGCACCCGGCTCGGCGAGCCGAGATGGTGACCCTCCGGTACAGTCGGAGACGGGAATGGTGGAGGAAACGGGCGATGAGGCCCGGGATGGGAATAACAAGGCGGTTCGCGCGGTTTGCACCAGATATAAGTACCGCCGGCAGCTATCGCCAAGCCACGTTCCCCTATGCGATGGTGTACTCCGCAAAACGGCTGCCGGGCCACGCAAGGTCCGGCACGAGACAGCCGGACACCCGCCCCAAACGGCGGCAAGCCGATCCGGTGATGGAGGAAACGTGCCGAGAGCCCCATGGCGCCGGCGTCGTACGACTGACAGTCCGCGCCCCGCAGGGCGTCGCTGGGCGGGCCCGTTGCGCCGCAGCAGCACGTTCGCCCGCCAGGTGCTGCTGGTCCGGGTGGGTCGCCGTGACGGCGACCTGCGGACCACCGACGTGACACTGCCCGAGCACCGGTACGCCGACCGCCAGCGCCGCCGTTACGGCCTGGACCGGCTCGGCCGTCCGTCGCTCGGCGTCAACCGGGCCGAGATCGAGGCGGTCATGCCGGTCAGCCCGGCGCTGCCGCCGATGGCGCACGCCGACGAGGCGTCGTCCGGGTCGATCCCCCTGCTGCCCGGCGAGCGCACCGTCGCCCGCCGGATGAAGTTCGGCGTGGTCAACGCCTGCACCCTGGCCAGCCTGATGCTGGGCATGCTGGCCATCTTCCTGGCCATGCAGGGCGAGGTGCGCATCGCCGCCCTCTGCCTGATCGCCTGCGTCGGCTTCGACGGCCTCGACGGCGCGTTGGCTCGCCGGCTCGGCGTCGCCAGCCCGTTCGGCGCCCAGATGGACTCGCTGGCCGACATGTGCTCGTTCGGCCTCGCCGCGCCGGTGGTGGTCTACGCCTCGCTCGCCGGCTCCGTGTCGACGGCTGCGGCCGCGGTGGCCTGCGCCCTGGTCGCGGCGTGTGCGGCGATCCGGCTGGCCCGCTTCAACGTCTCGCCGAAGGACGGCCGCTTCTTCTGCGGTGTCCCCACCACCATGTCCGCGGCCGTGCTCGCCGTGACCGTGGCGATCGGCCTGCCGGTGCCCGGCCTGGTGCTGGTCGCCGGGGTGGCGCTGCTCGCCTTCGCGATGGTGTCCAGCTTCCCGTACGCCAAGCTCGCGCGCCTGGTGAAGCTGCCGCCGTGGCTCTGGCTGGCCCCGGTGCTCGGCGCGCTCGTCGACATCCGGCTCACGTTCGCCCTGATCGTGGTGGGCTACCTGGTCAGCGGGCCGGTGCTCTGGCTGCGCCAGCGTCGTACCGCCTGATCCGACACACGAAACGGGGCGCCGCGGACAGCGGCGCCCCGTTTTCGCGTCTCGGCGTCAGCGCCAGCGGGCGATGACCGTGGAGCCGCCGATCACCTTGTCGCCCGGCCCCACCAGCGGGTCCGCGGCCTCGGCCGGCAGGTAGACGTCGGTCCGCGAGCCGAACCGGATGAGCCCGAAGCGCTCCCCCTTGGCCAGCAGCGCGCCGATCGGCGCGCGCTGCACGATGCGGCGGGCGATCAGGCCGGTGCGCTGCGCGACCACCACCGTGCCACGGCTGGTGTCCAGGACGGTGTACGCGGCGACGTTGTGCTCGGCGTCGGGCTTCATCGCGTTGACGAAGCCGCCGTCGGCGACGAAGTAGTCCACCACCTTGCCGGCGACCGGAGCCCGGTTGACGTGCACGTCCAGCACGGAGAGGAAGACCGCGACGCGCAGCCACTCACCGTCGCCGAAACGCTCGTCGTGCAGGCGCTGCACCGACAGGACCTTGCCGTCCGCGCTGGCCACCACGGCGTTCGGGTCTTCCGGGACGTCCCGCTGGGGATCGCGGAAGAACGCGGCTACCGGCCCGGCGGCCAGCGCCGGCAGCAGCCACAACTTGGACGACGGACGCGCCACCCGGGCCAGCGCCGCCAGACCCAGCGTGATGCCCGCCGCGGCCACCCCGTTGGAGTCGATGTGCATTCCCCGGGTCAGCGGCACGCTCGACGGCCGGTACGCCGGGGCCAACCGGTCGGCCGCGGCCGGGCTGGCCGGGGTGAACCGGAGCCGGTAGACGCGTACCGGCGGTGTGTTCCGCAGCACCAGGTCCCCGCCGACGCCGTAGAGGGCGTCCTGCCGGGCCAGCTCGCTGGCTGCGCCTGTCGTCCGGCCCGGCGTCGCGGTGGTCGCCACGCTCAGCACCCCGCCCTCGGTCAGGTACTTGGACAACCCGTCGATGCCGCTCCGGGTTTCCTCGGCGGTGCCGATGAACGCCTCGCCGGCGATGACCACGGCGGCGGCCTCGGCGTCGGCGAGCGAGTCGACCACGCGTACGCGGTCGGCGACCCACCGGCCCTGGGCGGTGACGTGCTCGCGGAGCACGGGGGCGCCGGACGAGTCGGCGGGCACCACGGTGAGCTGGTCACCGGGGAGCAACGCCTCGATGGCCGCGGCCAGCACCGCGGACTCCGGGCTCGCGCCGACCAGCAGGGCGGCCTTCGGGTCGTTCATCCGGGCCAGCTCGGTGACGAGGGTACGGGCGGCTCGCTCGCCGATGCGGACCGGACCGGACCGGCCGGTGGTACGCACGGCGGGGGACTGCGTCATGTCGGGCGGGCTCCTGACGGGGTAGAGACGGGAATCGCGGCGGGGCCGCCATGGCGGGGACGGGCCGGCCGGCGGAGGCGAGATCTCCACCGGTCAGCATATGCGCCTGCCCGCGCCGGCCGCACCGCCGTGGAGGTGGTGCGGGCCGTCGCGGGCAGGTAGCCGGGTCAGGATTCCCGCTGTCGGCCCTCCCGCTCGTCCGCCGGATCGTCGCCGGTCGCCGTGCTCGGGTGGTCGGGCCGGGGCTGCTCGTCGGCCCCGTCGCCGGGCTGGCCGGAGACCGGCGCCGCCTGCGACTCCGACGCGCCGTGGGCCAGCCAGGCGGGGTGGATGGCGTCCGCCGACGCCTCCGGTGCCCGGATCTCGGCGGTCGACGCCTCCGGCAGACGCATCTCGGCGGTCGGCGGCTCCGGTGCCCGCAGGGCCACCGTCGGTGCCTCTGGCGCCGGTCCCGGCAGGGGAGCGTCCCAGGCGGAGTGTTCGGCGGTCCAGGCCGGAAGGCCCGCGCCGGAGGTCGGGGCGGGCACCCCGGAGGTCGGCACGCCGGGCTGCTGGGCCGCGATCGTGGCCGGGTCGGCGACGTCGTTCGGCTCCGGGCGGCTGGATCGGCCGGAGCGCAGCGCGCCGACCAGACCGAAGATCCCGATCAGGATCAGCGCGCCGGCCAGGAACCAGCCGACCGGCGGCAGCGCCAGCCCGAGCAGTTGGGCGAGCAGCCACCAGGCCGACAACGCCAGGAACACCAGCCCGAAGGCGAACGAGAGCAGGTCCGTACGGTGAGCCTTCACCGGGTCACCTCCAGGTTGCCGGCATTGACGTGGATGTACAGGCGCAACTTCCCGCCGCCGGGGCCGTCCGCGCCCAGGTCGGTGGACTCCCGCAGGCGGCCGTCGATCCCGCCGGAACGGTTGCCGAAGATGGTGGCGTCGCCGGCGTTGACGTCGGCCACGGTGGTGACGTCCACGTTCGGCGGTACGACAACCGTCGCCTGCCCGAAGTTGATCGCGACGGTCACCTCGCTGTCCTGCTTCGTGAAGTCGATGCCCCGCAGGTCGAGCACGGCGTCACCGAAGCTGTTCTCGTACCGGTTGGCGAGGTCGCGGTAGTCGGTGGGCGCCCAGGTGACCGCGCCGTCCACGCCACGGATGCGGTCGTAGGACTCGGCGACCGTGGCGGTGCCCAGAGCCGCGGCGGTCACCAGGCCGAGCGCGATCAGCCAGCGGGCCCGCCCGAACCAGGTGCCGACCAGCAGCCCCAGCCCGATCGTGGCCAACGCGGCCGCGAAGTACGCCGAGGCGCTGACGGCGAACACGTCCAGCAGGTCGAGCAGGGCGACCACGCCGAGGGCCAGGAAGATCAGCGAGAAGGTCACCGCGCCGAGCGGCGAACGCTCCCGGGGCCGCTTCGGCGGCTTCGGTGGTTTGGGCGGCGGGTACGCGGCGGGGGCCGGCGCGGCGTACGGGCCGTGTGGCGCGAACGGCGGGCGGTACCCGCCCGGCGTCGCCGCGACCGGGTAACCGGCCGGGCCGGCGGGTACGGCGGTCACCGGCGCCGACGGCCAGCCGGCGGCGGCGGTGCCCTCGGTGGCCGTGCCGCTGCCCGGCCAGCCCGGCTCGGGCACCGGCCAGGTGGCCTCCTGCGGCCCCGTGGTGGCACCGGCCGGCTGCCCGGACACCGGCCCCGCCCCGGACGACAGCGCCGCCCCGGACACCGGCTGCGCGCCGACGAACGGCTGCGTGGCGGTGGCCGGCTGGGTGCCGTGCACGGGCGCGGGTGCGCTCGGCGTCTCACCCGGCGCCGCGGCGGCGTACGCCGGAGCGCCACCCGCCAGCGGCGCGGTCGCCAGCGGCCCGGTCGACGGCGCCGCGCCGTGCGTCGGAGCGGGCCAGGCGACCGGCGGGACCGGCCCGGGTGGCGTACCGGTCGGGGTGGGCGGCACCGGCCCACCCGGGGCGCCGGGCTGTGGTCCACGACTGTCCCGGTTGAGCAGCAACGCGCCGCCGATCAGGATGGCCGCGCCGAGCAGCACCGCGCGGAAGGCGTCGGTGACGATGTAGCCGAAGCTGGCCGCCACCAGGATGCCCAGCACGATCACGGTAACCGGGGACATGCTGGAACGGCCGCGCCCCAGCATCGACTCCACCGGGGATGCCGTGTCGCCCTCGTTCGGGATGATCAGCCAGGCGGCGACGTACACCAGGATGCCGATGCCGCCGAAGAACCCGAGCACCGCGAGCAGCACCCGCCAGAGCACCGGATCGGTGTTGGTGGCTCGTCCGATCGCCGCGCAGACCCCGGCCAGGTAACGGCCGTCGCGCGGCCGGACCAGCCCGTACCGCGAGGTGAAGCCGGTGCCGCCCAGCGGCCCCACGGACGGCCCCGGCCCACCAGGCCCTCCAGGCGTACCCGCGCCCCCGCCGGGCCCGTAGCTCGCACCGGTCGTACCGGCGCCGGGCCCGTAGGCCGCACCGGGCCCGTAGCCCGCGCCGGGCGCGAAGCCGGCGCCGGGCCCCTGGCCCGTGCCGGGCGTGAAGCCGGCGCCGGGCGCGTAGCTCGCGCTCGGAGGCTCGTACGCGCCCGGTGTCGGTTCGGCGGTCGGGCCGAACGTGGTGGGCTCGGTCCAGCCGGCGGGCGTCCCGGCTGGTGCGGGCGGTGCTGAACCGCCCGGCTGTGCCGACCCGGGGCGGGGTGGCGGGGCAGCTTCCTCGGTCATGTCTCGATCCTGCTGCCCGCGTCGCCCGAACGACCTCAGGACCCGACCCTGACCCCACCCTGAGATCCGGGCGGCCGGAATGTCGGGGGCGTCCCCGTGGTCGGCGGACGCCGCAGCGTGTGACGATCGGACTCACCGACCTCCGGACAGTCCACCCCCGTGACCAGGGAGCCTGCGATCAGCACCGTGACCCCGCCTCCGCGCCTGTACCGCGCCCCCGAGCATCGGATGGCCGCTGGCGTCGCCGCCGGTATCGCCGACCATCTCGGCATCTCGGTGCTGCGCGTGCGGGTCGCGTTCATGGTGCTGCTCGGGCTGAGCGGGCTCGGACTGCTGCTCTATGCGGCCTTCTGGGCGGTGGTGCCGCTGCGCCCCGGTGACACCGCGGTGCCGCCCCGGCGCGACGTGGCCCAGCTCCTGCCGTTCGTCGGGATCGGGCTCGGTGTCCTGCTGATCCAGGTGATGGTCTTCGACTCGGTCGGCGCGGCGGGCACCGCCGGTTGGCTGGTGGCCATCATCGCGGTCGGCGCCGGGGTCATCTGGCACCAGTCGGCGCCCGAGCGGCGGCGGCGCTGGGGCGACACGATGCCGGTCCCGTGGCTCGGGGCGGTCGTCGAGGAGAGCGACCGGCGGGCCTTCGTGCTCCGGTTCATCGGCGGCGGGGTGCTGGTCGCGGTCGGCATCATCGGTGTCGCGGCGGTCTACTCGCCGGCACAGAACTTCGACGCGGTGATCAACGGGGTGATCTTCGCGCTGGTCGGGTTGGCCGGGGTCGGGGTGGTCGCCGCGCCGGTGCTGTGGCGGACGTACAGCCAGCTCCGCGCGGAGCGCGAGGGGCGCATCCGCGAGCAGGAGCGGGCCGAGCTGGCCGCGATGGTGCACGACCAGGTGCTGCACACGCTGGCGCTGATCCAGCGCAACGCCAGCGACGTCAAGACGGTGCAGCGGTTGGCCCGGGGGCAGGAGCGTTCGCTGCGCAACTGGCTCTACAAGCCCACGGCGTCACCGAGCGAGCGCTTCGCGGCCGCCCTGGAGCAGGCCGCCGCCGAGGTCGAGGACACCTTCGCGATCACGGTGGAGACCGTGGTGGTGGGCGACCGGGAGACTGACGAGAAGGTCGGCGCGCTGGTCGCCGCCGCGCGGGAGGCGCTGGTGAACGCGGCCCGGCACGCCGGCGTGCAGACCGTGTCGCTCTACGCGGAGGTGGAGCCCGATCAGGTCAGCGTCTTCGTCCGGGACCGGGGCAAGGGCTTCGATCCGGATACGGTGGAGGACCACCGGCACGGCGTACGCGGTTCGATCATCGGACGGATGAAGCGGCACGGCGGACGGGCCGAGATCCGGTCCGGCCCGGGGGAGGGGACCGAGGTCCGGTTGATCCTGCCGATCTCCCGGGACTCGTCCGCAGCGGAGAGGAACAAATGACCATGGCCGAGCAGCCGATGGAGCACCTCGACCCGGCGACCAGCCGCCCGGAACGCCTGCGGGTGTTCCTGGTGGACGACCACGCGATGTTCCGCGCCGGGGTGCGTGCCGAGCTGGGCGCCCACGTCGAGGTGGTGGGTGAGGCGAGCACGGTGGCCGAGGCGGTCACCCGGATCGCCGCCACCGTTCCGGACGTGGTGCTGCTCGACGTACACATGCCCGACGGCGGTGGTCGGGCCGTGCTGGAGGCGATGCGGCGCAGCCATCCGCAGGTCAAGTTCCTGGCGCTGAGCGTCTCCGACGCGGCGGAGGACGTGATCGGGTTGATCCGGGCCGGCGCCCGGGGGTATGTCACCAAGACCATCTCCCCGGACGAGCTGACCGCGGCGATCCGTCGGGTCGCCGACGGTGACGCCGTGTTCAGCCCCCGGCTCGCCGGGTTCGTGCTGGACGCCTTCGCGGCCCGGCCGGACGCCCCGGTGGCCGACCCCGAGTTGGACCAGCTCACCAACCGGGAGCGGGAGGTGCTGCGCCTGCTCGCCCGGGGGTACGCGTACAAGGAGATCGCCAAGGAGCTGTTCATCTCCATCAAGACGGTGGAGACGCACGTGTCGAACGTGCTGCGCAAGCTCCAGATGTCCAACCGCTACGAACTGTCCCGCTGGGCGGCCGACCGCCGGCTCGTGTGATCTATTCCTCCGCCCCGGCATTTCGGGCAGATGCCACGGATGCCGCTGGGCGGGGCTGACAAACGATCACCCGTCGTCCCATACTGCCCCGGTCCCGTTTCCGCGCGTGGGTGTTGGCATCCCGCGGAGGCGGCGACTCACGCGTGCCCGCGGTAGCGGGTCACCCCTGGGGGAGAGGTACCACTCTTGATGTTGGGACAACGAGGACGACACTGGGCGCGGGTCGCGTTGGCGGCCGTCGCCGGCGGCGCGCTGGCGCTCGGCGTGGCGGGTGCCGCAGCCGCTGCTCCGGCCACCGGCGTGGCCAAGGTGGTCGATGGCACCGAGGTCACCCTGAAGCTCGACGGCAAGACGCGCACCACGTCTGCGCTCGCTCTGAAGATCGACGGCAAGCTGGTGCCGGCGTTCTGCATCGACTACCACACCAGCGTGAAGCTCGACGGCAAGTACGAGGAGGGCACCTGGGACAAGTCCGAGGTGCGCAACCTCGGCAAGGTCCAGTGGGTGCTCACCCACGGCTACCCGAACGCCGACTCCACCGCGCTTCTCGCCGCCGCCGGCGTGGAGACGAAGATCGGTAAGAAGCAGCTGGAGACGCTGCTCTACTTCGGCACGCAGACCGCCGTCTGGCACTTCAGCGACGGCATCGAGCTGGGCGCCTGGGAGAAGGACCTGCAGGCCCGCAACCAGTACGAGGTGATCACGAAGGTCCGTGACTACCTCATCAAGAACGCCACCGACCAGCCGGAGCCGCGTGCCGAGCTGTCCGTCGACCCGGCCAGCGCCACCGCGACGGTCGGCGGCAAGGCCGGTCCGTTCACGGTGAAGGGCCCGGCGGGCGCCATCACCGTGGCGGCCACCGGCGGCACCGCCGTCGACGCCGAGGGCAAGCCGGTCACCACGACCACCAACGGCGGGCAGTTCTGGCTGGCCGCTGAGGCCGCCGGCACGGTCAACGTGACCCTGACCGCGCAGGACTCGGTCTCCTTCGGCCGGGTGTTCCTGTTCACCGGCGCCAAGAAGGCGCAGAAGCTGATCCTCGGCGGCAGCACCGGCGCCACCGTCACCACCCAGGCGGCGGCCACCTTCACCGCCGTCCCCACGACGCCGCCGACCACCCCGACGGCGACCCCGAGCGCGTCGCCCTCGCCGACCACCCCGTCGGCCACGCCGTCGGAGTCGTCGCAGCCGGCCAGCCCGGCGCCGTCCACCTCGCCGGCCAGCAACGGTGGCGGCCTGCCGCTGACCGGTTCGCCGATCGCGGCGGCGGCGACCGCCGGTCTGCTGCTGCTCGCCGCGGGTGCGGTGGCCGTCCTCCTGGTGCGTCGTCGCAAGGTCCGCTTCACCGCCTGATCCATCCCCGCCACATCACCGGCCCCGGCCCCGCCTCCACGCGGCGCCGGGGCCGGTGTCGTCGCGGCCGCCTTTCATGATCAGAGAACCGGCCGCGGCGCCCTCGTCCACCCAGTCGGCCATGGTGCCCGTGCAGCCGACGTCGACCTCGTCCGGACGGGTAAAGAAAACCGGGCCCGAGATGGGCGTCGGACCGCGTGGTCGTCAAGCGGAAAAGCTCACAGAAGTCGAGCCTGAGCGGGGCGCGAGCGTCCCAGCAGGTCATGTACTTCCAGGTCAGAGACACCCGCCCCGACCGTTTTGTGATCATTTTTCAAGTATCGGCAACGTGGCGGGCAACTAACGGCTTGATAACGGCACCTTCACGGAAGCGGCCAGTGGGTGTCACAGTGGCAGCACCTCACCCTCGGTGTGTGGCACTCCGTACGGCCTGCGACCACGACCTCCGCTGTTCCTGGCGGGTTCGTGGCTGTGTCGCCTGCGTAGGGTCGTGCCTCGTCGGGTGAGGGAGCCCGGCGGATCGGAACATCAGGGGTGTCCCCAAACTTCCCTGTGGTCCCGGCGACCCCCGCCCCGGGGTGGTCGGGCGGTGTCACCCCCAAACGTGCGTGAAACCCACGACGGAACCAGGTTTAGAAAGAGGAGGCCCCTCGGAATGAGAGTCTCGAAGCGGGCGACGAGCGCGATCGCGCTCAGCGCGGCTGCCGCGCTTGTCGCGAGCGGTTGCTCGAGCGGTGACGGCGACGGCGACGCCGCCGCCAGCAAGGATGGCGCGATCGTCATCCACGGCGTCCAGCCGGAGAACCCGCTGGTTCCGTCGAACACCACGGAGACCGGCGGTGGCAAGGTCATCGACTGGCTGTGGACCGGCCTGGTCGAGTACCCCAACGACGGTGGGGCCCCGCGCAACGCGCTGGCCGAGTCCATCGACACCAAGGACTCCAAGGTCTTCACGATCAAGATCAAGAAGGGTACCAAGTTCCACGACGGTACCGAGGTGAAGGCGAAGAACTTCGTCGACGCCTGGAACTGGGCCGCGTACTCGCCGAACGGCGCGCAGAACGGCTCCTTCTTCTCGGACATCGCGGGCTTCGACAAGACCTACACCGAGGACCCGGACGGCCCGGACGGCCCGCAGAAGGCCCCGGCCCCGACGGCCAAGGAGCTCTCCGGCCTGAAGGTCATCGACGAGCAGACCTTCGAGGTCACCCTCGCCGCGCCGACCGCGGTCTTCCCGACCAAGCTCGGCTACAGCGCCTTCATGCCGCTGCCGGACGCGTTCTTCACCATGAAGCCCGAGGAGTTCGGCAAGAAGCCGATCGGCAACGGCCCGGTCAAGTTCGTCTCGTGGCAGGACAACGTCCTCATCAAGCTGACTCGTTTCGACGACTACAGCCTGCGCGACAAGATGAAGATCAAGGACGTCGACGTCAAGCTGTACCAGGACGAGACGGCGGCCTACGCCGACCTGCTCGCCAACAACCTCGACTTCATGGAGGTTGTCCCCACCTCGGCGCTCGCCGGTGACAAGTGGAAGACCGACCTCGGTGACCGGGGCCTGAACACGGTCACCCCGTCGACCGCGTTCATCGCGTTCCCGATCTACGACGCGCGCTTCCAGAACCCGAAGCTGCGTCGCGCGGTCTCGCTGTCGATCAACCGGCAGGAGATCTCGGACAAGATCTTCTTCGGTACCCGTAAGCCGGCCGACAGCTGGGCGAACCCGCTGACCCCGGGCGCCAAGCCGGGTAACTGCACCGCCTGCAAGTTCGACCCGACCACGGCCAAGCAGCTGCTGACCGAGGCCGGCGGCTTCACCGGTGAGATGGTCTTCTACTACAACGCCGACTCCAGCCACAAGGACTGGATGGACGCCGTTGCGCAGCAGGTCAAGACCAACCTCGGCATCAACGCTCGCGCCGAGGGCATCCCGACCTTCGCGGTCTTCCGGCAGAACATCAACGCCCACAAGATGACCGGCCCGTACCGTGCCGCCTGGCAGCAGGACTACCCGGACGTGGAGAACTGGGTCAACCCGCTCTACGTCAAGGGTGGCTCCTCCAACGACGGTCTCTACAGCAACCCGCAGGTCGACACCCTGGCCAAGCAGGCCAGCGCCGCGCCGAGCCTGGAGGCCTCCCACGAGGCGTTCGCCAAGGCCGTCGAGGTTGTCGACCAGGACGTCCCGAGCATCCCGATCTACTTCTACGGCCAGCAGTCCGGCCACTCGGAGAAGATCAAGAAGCTCGAGCTGAACAACGTCGGCGAACTCGACATCACCTCGGTCGAGCTCTGATCCGTACGGTCTGACCCCGGGTCGGGCTCGCCACATCCGGTGAGCCCGACCCGGGGCCGTTCCGCGAGTGGGTGCTACAACACTCCACTCGCCACGTTGTCACCACCGTGTCGGCCGTCCGACGCGCCCCCTGTCTGGAGGACCACCCCATGGGCCGTTATCTGTTGAGACGGCTGCTCCAACTCGTGCCCGTCTTCATCGGCTCGACCTTCCTGATCTACTGGCTCGTCTGGTCCGTCCCGGGCGACCCGTTCGCGGGCAAGTGCGGCGAGCGCCGCTGCCCGGATCAGTACGTCGCGTACATGACCGAGAAGTACCACCTGGACCAGAACGTCTTCGTGCAGTACGGCAACTACATGAAGAACCTCCTCCAGGGCGACTTCGGGCAGACGTTCTCGCAGCGCGACATCGGCGACATCATCGCCACGGCATACCCGAACACGCTGAAGCTGGCCCTGGTCGCGCTCGCCATCGAGGCCGTCATCGGCCTCGGCGCCGGCATCCTGACCGGTCTGCGCCGCAACGGCTTCCTGGACAACCTGGTCCTGGTCTCGACCCTCTTCCTGCTCGCGCTGCCGGTGTTCGTCGTCGGCTTCGTGCTGCAGTGGCTGCTGGGCGTGCAGTGGCACATCGTCAAGCCGACCGTCTCGTCCGAGATGCGGTTCTCCGAACTGATCGTCCCGGGCTTCGTGCTCGGTAGCGCGTCGGTGGCGTACATCGCCCGGGTGGCCCGCACGAGCATCGCGGAGAACCGCCGCGCCGACTACGTGCGCACCGCGATCGCCAAGGGCCTGCCGATGCGCCGGGTCGTCGGTGTGCACCTGCTGCGCAACTCGCTCATTCCGGTGGTCACCCTGCTCGGCACCGACCTCGGCGCCCTGATGGGCGGCGCGATCGTCACCGAGGGCATCTTCGGCATCAACGGAATCGGCCGCGAGGTCTACCGCGCGATCGTCACCAAGGAAAGCGCTACCGTGGTTGGCATCGTGGTCGTACTGGTGGTCGTCTATCTGGTGATGAACCTGTTGGTCGACCTGCTCTACGCCGCCCTGGACCCGAGGATCCGTTATGAGTGACCCAAGCACCGCTTCGATTGTCAGCACCCCCGCCGCGCAGCCGACCGACACTCCCGCCGCCCCCGGGCCGCAGGGCAACGAGAAGCCACGTGGTCTGCTCGGTGACGCCTGGCGGGATCTGCGCCGTAAGCCGCTGTTCTGGATCTCGGCGACGTTCATCGTCATCTTCCTGTTGATGGCGGCCTTCCCGTCGCTGTTCGCCCCGGGCGACGCGGTCAACGGATCGCTGTCGCGCAGCCTCAACAAGGCGTCCGGCGACGCGTGGTTCGGGTACGACCTGCAGGGCCGGGACGTCTACGCCCGGGTCATCTACGGCGCGCGTGCCTCCGTCGTGGTCGCCGTGCTCTCCGTGGTCGGCACCCTGCTGGTCGGCGGCACCATGGGCATCATCTCCGGCTACCTCGGTGGCTGGGTCGACACGCTGCTCAGCCGGGTCGCCGACGTGTTCTTCGGGGTTCCGTTCGTGCTCGGCGCGATCGTCATCCTGACCACGTTCAACGGTTCGGGCAGCACCAACAGCAAGGCCGAGATCATGGGCCTGGTGACCATCTCGCTGATCGTGCTGAGCTGGCCGGTCGTGATGCGGTTGATGCGTTCCTCGGTGCTCGCCACCAGGGAGGCCGACTACATCGTGGCGGCGCGCGCGCTGGGTGCCGGCAGCGGTCGGATCATCCTCAAGCACCTGCTGCCGAACTGCCTGGCCCCGCTGCTGGTCTACGGCACGATCATGGTCGGCTCGTTCATCGGCGCCGAGGCCACCCTGTCGTTCCTGGGTGTCGGCCTGAAGTCGCCGGTGGTGTCCTGGGGCATCATGATCAGCGAGGGTAAGGATTTCATCCGGGTCGCGCCGGGGCTCGTCTTCTTCCCCGCCGCCTTCCTCGTCGCCGCGGTGCTGAGCTTCGTGATGCTCGGTGAAGCGGTCCGCGAGGCCCTCGATCCGAAACTCCGCTAGGGGAGATCCAGTGTCCGACATTCTCGTGTCTGAGCAGTCCGCGCCGGGATCCGGCGGGTCCGGGCGCCCCTCCGGCCGGCTGCTCGAGGTCGACGACCTGCGGGTGGAGTTCCGTACCCGGGACGGCGTCGCAAAGGTCATCAACGGGGTCACGTACCACGTCGACGCGGGGGAGACCCTCGCCGTGCTCGGCGAGTCCGGCTCCGGTAAGAGCGTCACGGCGCAAACGATCATGGGCATCCTCGACACGCCCCCCGGCTTCGTCACCGGTGGGCAGGTCCGCTTCCACGGAAAGGACATGCTCCGCATGTCCCCCGAGGAGCGCCGCCGCATCCGCGGCGAGGGCATCGCGATGATCTTCCAGGACGCGCTCTCCGCCCTGAACCCGGTCTTCACCGTCGGGTTCCAGATCGCCGAGCAGTTCCGGATTCGGCGGGGCCTGGGTCGCGCGGAGGCCAAGAAGCGCGCGATCGAGATGCTCGACCAGGTCAAGATCCCTAACGCCAAGGGCCGGTTCAACAACTATCCGCACCAGTTCTCCGGCGGTATGCGGCAGCGCGCGATGATCGCGATGTCGCTGGCGCTCGACCCCGAGGTGCTGATCGCGGACGAGCCGACCACCGCGCTCGACGTGACCGTGCAGGCCCAGATCATGGACCTGCTCGCGGAACTCCAGCGTGAGCGGCAGATGGGCATGATCCTGATCACCCACGACCTCGGCGTGGTCGCCGACGTCGCCGATCGGATCGCCGTCATGTACGCGGGCCGGATCGTCGAGGAAGCCGACGTGTACGACCTGTACGCCAAGCCGGCGCACCCGTACACGCTGGGTCTGATCGACTCGATCCCGCGTCTGGACGAGAAGGGGCAGCAGCTCCGGACGATCAAGGGCCTCCCGCCGAACCTGATGAACATCCCGCCGGGCTGCCCGTTCAACCCGCGCTGCCCGATGGCGCAGCCGGTGTGCCGGGAGAAGGTCCCCCCGCTGCTCCAGGTGGGCCCCGCCCGGGCCAGCGCCTGCCACTTCGCCGAGGAGCTGGTGAACCGTGTCTGAGAACATCCTCGAGGTCCGTGACCTGGTCAAGCACTACCCCGTCACCCAGGGTGTGGTGTTCAAGAAGACCGTCGGTCAGGTCAAGGCCGTCGACGGGGTCTCGTTCGGTCTGCGGGCCGGCGAGACGCTCGGTGTCGTCGGCGAGTCCGGCTGCGGCAAGTCGACGCTCGCCCGGGTTCTGATGAACCTGGAGAAGCCGACCGCCGGCAGCGTGGTCTACAAGGGCCAGGACATCTCCAAGCTCTCCGGTGGGGCGCTGCGTCGGCTGCGTCGGCAGATCCAGCTGGTCATGCAGGACCCGTACACCTCGCTGAACCCGCGGATGACGGTCGGTGACCTGATCGGGGAGCCGTTCGAGATCCACCCGGAGGTGGCGCCCCGGGGCAGCCGCCGGGCCAAGGTCCGCGAGCTGCTCGATCTGGTCGGGCTCAACCCGGAGCACATCAACCGGTACCCGCACCAGTTCTCCGGCGGTCAGCGTCAGCGCATCGGCATCGCCCGCGCGCTCGCGCTGCGGCCCGAGGTGATCGTCTGCGACGAGCCGGTCTCGGCGCTGGACGTCTCCATCCAGGCCCAGGTGATGAACCTGCTGGAGAAGCTGCAGACCGAGCTGGGGCTGTCGTACATCTTCATCGCCCACGACCTGTCGGTGGTCCGCCACCTGTCGGACCGGGTGGCGGTGATGTACCTCGGCAAGATCGTTGAGATCGGCACCGAGGACGAGATCTACGAGCGGCCGACCCACCCGTACACCCAGGCGCTGCTCTCGGCGGTGCCGGTGCCGGACCCGACCCAGCGCAACAACAAGACGATCATCCGGCTCACGGGTGACGTGCCGTCGCCGATCAGCCCGCCCTCGGGCTGCCGGTTCCGGACCCGCTGCTGGAAGGCGCAGGCGGTCTGCGCCGAGCAGGTCCCGCTGCTGGAGATCCGGCGCGACTCGGACCACCCGAGCGCCTGCCACTTCGCGGAGCGGCGCGAGATCGTCGCCACCCACGAGGTGTGAGTCACCGAAACCGCCTGCCGACGTCACCACGACGACGGCAGGCGGTTTCGTCTGTCCGGAGCCCTCTGAGCGGGTCGCCACGCTCCCGCACCGCCGGTCGGTGACGACCGCACCGGCGGCCCATCGAAGCGCCTCAGAGTGGCCCGCGGCCCGCACGCAGCAGCAGCAGCGCCAGTTGGGTGCCGTCGGCGCCGAGCGCGAGCCGGAAGCGCTCCAGGATGTCCCGTTCGCGGGAGAGCACCAGGCGGGTTCCACCGGAGGCCATCCGGGTCGCCCCGACCTCCTGTGACAGCGCGGCCCGCTCCTGCCAGAGCGCGATCAACGCGTGGTCGATCTCGTCGATCCGTTCTCTGATCTGCACGATCCGCGCAGCGGCGGTCGGCTCCACGGTGCCGGTCCGTGCCTCGGACGGGTCGCCCGTCCGCACCGAAGGCACCACCTCCGGCACGCTCCCGCTCGCCGAGGGCTGTCCCGCCTCCGTTCCGGCCGGGCCACCGTTCTGCTCCACCACGTCTGTCATCATCGGGTACCTCTCGCGCTGTGGTGCCCGGTGCCCGGAACCCGGGACGAAAAAGCCCCGGACTCCAGGAGCCCGGGGCTTTTCGCAGGTCTGTCGATCAGGCGCGACCTACGGCAGCCGGACTCCCGGTGCCGTAGTAAAAGTAGTAGCGCGCAGCGATCACGCCGTCGAGTATGCCCACGCCGGTGGCCGGCGCGCAAGGATTCCGGCGCAAAAGGGCGGCCCGGCCGTGTGCTCCAGGCGCAGGCACGGCGACCCGGCCTGGCGGACGGCGCGGTCGGGAAGTGTCC
Organism: Micromonospora sp. NPDC047557; assembly: GCF_043205095.1. Lineage (NCBI taxonomy): Bacteria > Bacillati > Actinomycetota > Actinomycetes > Micromonosporales > Micromonosporaceae > Micromonospora > Micromonospora sp. NPDC047557. The sequence continues at coordinate 72,924 of NZ_JBIDDK010000012.1, forward strand.
GGCTGGCGGCATAGACTTGGTGCGCGATGCATCCTCTCTTCGACATTCCCGCGTCCCCGCCCGCGCCGGAGTCCGCGCCGGCCCGTCCGCACCGGCCCGGGTCGGCCTCCGTCCGCCTCGATCCGCAGCAGCTCCTCGCCGGGCTGAACGGGCCGCAGCGTGACGCCGTCAGCCACGCCGGTTCCCCGTTGCTGATCGTGGCCGGCGCGGGGTCCGGCAAGACCCGGGTGCTCACCCACCGGATCGCCTACCTGCTCGCCGCACGGGACGTGCATCCCGGTGAGATCATCGCCATCACCTTCACCAACAAGGCGGCCGGCGAGATGAAGGAGCGGGTCGCCGCGCTGGTCGGCCCACGGGCCCGACTGATGTGGGTGTCGACGTTCCACTCGGCGTGCGTCCGCATCCTGCGCGCCGAGCATGAGCACGCCGGCCTCAAATCGACGTTCTCGATCTACGACGCGGACGACTCCCGCCGACTGATGCAGCTGGTCACCCGCGAGCTGGATCTCGATCCGAAGCGCTACCCGGCGCGTGGTCTGGCCGCCCAGGTCTCCAACCTCAAGAACGAGCTGGTCGACCCGGAGCAGTTCGCCGCGCGGGCCAGCGGGCCCAACGAGCGGGCGCTGGCCGAGGCGTACACGCTGTACCAGCGCCGGCTGCGCGAGGCGCACGCGCTGGACTTCGACGACCTGATCATGACGACGGTGCACCTGCTCCAGTCCCACCCGCACGTCGCGGAGAGCTACCGGCGGCGGTTCCGGCACGTGCTGGTGGACGAGTACCAGGACACCAACCACGCCCAGTACGTCCTGATCAAGGAGCTGGTCTCCGGCACCGACGGGCTGGAGCCGGCCGAGCTGTGCGTGGTCGGTGACGCCGACCAGTCGATCTACGCGTTCCGGGGCGCGACGATCCGCAACATCCTGGAGTTCGAGCGGGACTTCACCGACGCGCGGACGATCCTGCTGGAGCAGAACTACCGCTCCACCCAGACCATCCTCAACGCGGCCAACGCGGTGATCGACCGGAACACCTCCCGTAAGCCGAAGCGGCTGTGGAGCGAGGCCGGCGACGGCGAGCGGATCGTCGGCTATGTGGCCGACACCGAGCACGCCGAGGCGGACTGGGTGGGCCGGGAGATCGACCGGCTGGTCGACGCCGACGAGACACGCCCCGGTGACGTCGCGGTCTTCTACCGCACCAACGCCCAGTCCCGCGTCTTCGAGGAGGTGTTCATCCGCGCCGGCCTGCCGTACAAGGTGGTCGGCGGGGTGCGCTTCTACGAGCGCAAGGAGGTCCGCGACGCCCTGGCGTACCTGCGCTCGGTGGTCAACGACGACGACACGGTGAGCCTGCGGCGGGTGCTGAACACCCCCCGCCGGGGGATCGGCGACCGCGCGGAGGCGTGCGTCGAGGCGCTGTCCAGCCGTGATCGGATCTCCTTCGGCGCGGCGCTGCGCCGGGCCCGGGAGGCGCCCGGCATCTCCACTCGGGCGGCCAACGGCATCGCCGACTTCGTGGCGCTGCTCGACGGCGCGCGGGAGCTGGCCGAGACCGGCACTCCGGAGGAGGTGCTGGAGGCCCTGCTGACCCGCTCGGGTTACCTCACCGAGCTGGAGGAGAGCCTGGACCCGCAGGACGCGGGCCGGGTGGACAACCTCCAGGAACTGGTCAGCGTCGCCCGGGAGTACACCGAGCGGATCGAGGCGACCGGCGCCGACGGGGAGCGCGCCACCCTGGCGGGCTTCCTGGAGCAGGTCGCGCTGGTGGCCGACGCCGACCAGATCCCCTCCGACGACCCCGACCACCAGGGCGTCGTCACCCTCATGACGTTGCACACCGCCAAGGGCCTGGAGTTCCCGGTGGTCTTCCTGACCGGCCTGGAGGACGGCGTCTTCCCGCACCTGCGCTCGCTGGGCGACACCCGCGAGCTGGAGGAGGAGCGCCGGCTGGCGTACGTGGGCATCACCCGTGCCCGACAGCGGCTCTACCTCTCCCGGGCGGTGACCCGCTCGGCCTGGGGACAGCCGTCCTACAACCCGCCGTCGCGGTTCCTGGAGGAGCTGCCGCCGGAGCTGGTGCGCTGGGAGCGCACCGAGGGGTCGTACACCTCGTGGGCCGGCGGGGGCGGCGGCGTCGGCGGTCGTGCCGACCGTGCGCCCGGCGGTCGGGGCACCTTCACCGGCGGCACCCCGAAGGCGGCGCAGCTGGCCCAGCGGCTCGGCGTGGACGGCAGCCGCCTCACCACGGCCAGCGAGTTGCCGCAGGGGCCGAAGGTGGCCGCCGGCGACCGGGTCAACCACCAGCGCTACGGGCTGGGGCGCGTGCTCGCCGTGGAGGGGCACGGCCCGGGCGCCCGCGCGCAGATCGACTTCGGCGACCAGACCATGTGGCTGGTGCTGCGACACGCCCCGGTCGACAAGCTCTGACCCGTGGCGGGGCCGCCCGAGCACGATCCGCGCCAGTTGCTGAAAACAGTGGCCTCCGCCAGCGCGGAGGCCACTGTTTTCGCGATGGTGCGCTGGATCAGCAGCCCAGGTCGACGCCGTGCGCCCGCATGAACGGCGCGGGGTCGATCTGGTTCCACATGCCCTGGTGCACCTCGAAGTGCAGGTGCGGGCCCGTGGCGTCGCCCGTGGCGCCCTCGTAGCCGATCACCTGGCCGGCCTTGACCTTCTGCCCGACGGTGACCGCGATGCGGCTCTGGTGGGCGTAGTGGGTCAGGTAGCCGTTGCCGTGGTCGATGAAGACGGAGTTGCCGTACCCGTCCGCGGCGTCGCCGGCCTGGGTGACCGTTCCGGCGGCCGCGGCGCGGATGGGGGTGCCCGAGGGCAGCGCCAGGTCGATCCCGGCGTGCAGGGTGCCCCAGCGCTGGCCGTAGCAGGAGGTGACCGAGGCGCCCGGCATCGGGTCGACCCAGGCGGCCGTCGGCCTGGTGGTCTTCTTCGGCTTCGGCTTCGGCTTCGGCGTGGCGGTGGCCGTCTTCGTCGGTTTCGGGCTGGCGCTGGCCGTCGACGGGCTCACGGTCGGGCTGGCCGACGCCGGCGCGCTCGACTCGCGGGTCGAGCGGTCGGCCCGGCTGGCGGCCTCGGCGCGGGACTGGGCGTCGAGCGAGACGGCGGTGGGCGCCGGCCGGTCGGGGCCGGAGGTGGCGACGGCGACCCCACCCAGGCCGAGGGCGACCAGCGCGGCCGCGCCGGCCACGATCAGGCGGTTCCGCCGGCGGGCACGTCGCGGCTGCTCGACGGTGGTGTCGGGGGTGTTCTCGTTCTGGACGGGGCTGTCTTCCTGCACGGCGGACCTTCACAGTCGAGGGGCACTTGACCTCGAAATACTGGTGTCGGGCCGCGCGAGACGACCGTCCGGGACCGGGCGTCCGGACCGGGGGCGGCAGGCCGGCTGACCTGGTATGCACCGATCTGAAGCACTCCGTCCGGAAAAGGGATCATGCTGTGCCGTGCGGTCGGTCACAGTCCATGCTGTGATCCAGCAGACATCAGCCGCAGGCTGAGCAAAGAGAACCGCCCGGATCGACAGATCCGGGCGGTCAACGGGCAGTACGCAGCGTCAGGAACCCGCTACCTCGCTGTAAATTGCCTCGACTTGCAGCTTGATGTCCACTCCGCGCTCCTGCAGGTACGGAACGGGGTCGATCGGCGCGCCCTTGACATGCAGCTCAAGGTGCAGGTGGGTGCCGTAGGCGTGGCCGGTCTGGCCCACCAGGCCAAGCTGGTCGCCCGCCTTGACCTGCTGGCCCTCCTTGACGCTGAGCGCGGAGGAGTGACCGTAGATGGCCTCGCTGCCGTCGGCGTGCTGGACGATCACCGCGTAGCCGTAGCCGCCGAACCAGCCGGCCTTGGTGACCAGCCCGTCGTGGACCGCCACGTACGGCGTGCCCTCGGGGACGACCAGGTCGACGCCGGTGTGCAGCTTGCCCCACCGCATCCCGTACGGGGAGTTGAAGTCGTAGCCCTGCAGCGGCAGCATCCAGACCTCGGGCTCGGCCGCTTCCTTCGTGCGGCTGTCCCGGGAGGCGCGCTCGGCGTTGTCCGCACGGGCCGCGACGTCCTGACTGGTGATCGACGCCTGCTTGAGCTCGTCGAGCACGGTCGGGCTGACGTCCTTGGCGTCGGGCAGAGCCGACGCGCCCAGCGCGACGATGCCCGCGCCGACGAAGGCGGTGGTGACGACGGCCGCGTAACGGCTACGCGGGGGGGTGGGTACGCGGCGGCGACCGCGATATCGATCGGGCTCAGACGACAGGCGCTGGCGCACGCACACCCTCCGTTGTCGGGGTTCCGAGGCGGCTGGTGGACGTCCGTGAAGCTCCGGTGAACGTCTGCCGACCGCGTCGTCACCCGTCCATGGACCTGATGACAACCGTGGACACGTTAGCCAACCACCAGGCGACTCACAAGCCAGACCGCCGAATTGGCGTGTCGATCTGTCCGTTTGCGTCCGAGATTGTCATGCATCGCGCCGTCGAACGGTGCCCCCGTTACCACCCGTTCGTCGCCGAGCGTGACCGATCCGGCGGAGTCGTCCGGCTTGACGCCGGGGCCCGGGTAAGGCGGCCTCGATCGACAGTGCCCGAGGCCGTGCCTGGGCACGGCAGAATGTCGGACGTGGTTCCGGCCCGGATTTCCCGGCCCCGGCCGGGCGGGTTACCGTTCGTTCAGGTGAAGGCCGTGAAGCCGGTGAAAGGTGTGCGCTGATGAGCTCTCGTATTCGGGTCGTCGTCGCGAAGCCAGGTCTGGACGGCCACGACCGTGGCGCGAAGGTCGTCGCACGCGCCCTGCGCGACGCGGGGATGGAGGTCGTCTACACCGGCCTGCACCAGACGCCCGAGCAGATCGTGGAGACGGCCATCCAGGAGGACGCCGACGCTGTCGGTCTCTCCGTACTCTCCGGCGCGCACATGACGCTCTTCCGTCGGGTGCTGGAGCTGCTGGCCGAGCGTGACGCCCGGGACATCGTCGTGTTCGGTGGCGGCATCATTCCCAACGGCGACATCCCCGAGCTGGAGAAGCTGGGCGTCGCGAAGATCTTCACGCCGGGCGCCACCACGCAGGCGATCGTCGAGTGGGTCCGGCAGAACGTCGCGCAGCCGGTCGCCTGAGGCACCGGTCCGCTGCGCCGAGTCGACCGCGTCGGTCCGCGGCGCCGACCGGATCTGGGCACGGGGGAGGGGCCGGACGCACCCCTCACACGTCCGGCCCCTCTATGCACGATGCCCCGCCGCCACCCCTCGACCGACAGGGCATCGGCCGTATCCCGTCTTCGCGCTGATCAGCGCGCCGACACCTGACTCAACGACGCCCCGACGGGCGGGTTACGGACCCCGGGCAACATCGTCCGGACGATTGACGCCGCCCACGGCGCGGCCGGAATCAGCCCCACTCGGCACGGGGGTTGTGCATTACCGCACACCGTGCACCCGCTCGGTTGCCGGCGGTGCCCACCTCGCTAGGCTGCCGCCAATGGCCTGTTTCAACTGATGACAGGCGTCAAACTGTTTTCTGAACGCTGGTGGCGGCGCGACGGCGCGCCGCGGAGACGGGACGGGACGCGCAATCGTGGACCTGTACGAGTACCAGGGGCGGGACCTGTTCGAGCGGCACGGCTTGCCCGTGCTGGCCGGCGGCGTCGCCACTACCCCGGAAGAGGCCCGTGCGATCGCCGAACGCCTCGGCGGTCGCGTGGTCGTCAAGGCGCAGGTGAAGGTCGGCGGCCGAGGTAAGGCCGGCGGCGTCAAGCTGGCCGAGGGCGCCGAGGAGACGGTGGCCCGCGCCACCGACATCCTCGGCATGGACATCAAGGGCCACACCGTCCACAAGGTCATGATCACGGTGACGGCGGACGTGGCCGAGGAGTACTACTTCTCGTACCTGCTCGACCGGGCGAACCGCACCTTCCTCTGCATCGCCAGCGTGGCCGGCGGTATGGACATCGAGCAGGTCGCCGCCGAGACCCCCGACCGCGTGGTGAAGGCGCCGATCGACGCGAACACCGGCGTCGACGAGGCCAAGGCGCGGGAGATCGTCACCGCCGCCGGCTTCCCGGCCGAGGTCGCCGACCAGGTCGTCGAGGTGGCCGTCGGCCTGTGGCAGGCGTTCGTCGCCGAGGACGCCACCCTGGTCGAGGTGAACCCCCTCGCGAAGAACGGCGACGGGCGGCTGCTGCTGCTCGACGCGAAGATCACCCTGGACGAGAACGCCGCGTTCCGGCACCCGGACCACGAGGCCCTGGTCGACCAGGCCGCCGTGGACCCGCTGGAGCAGGCCGCCAAGGCCAAGGACCTCAACTACGTCAAGCTCGACGGCGAGGTCGGCATCATCGGCAACGGCGCGGGTCTGGTCATGTCGACCCTCGACGTCGTCGCGTACGCGGGTGAGCGGCACGGCAACGTCAAGCCGGCCAACTTCCTCGACATCGGCGGCGGCGCGAGTGCCGCCGTGATGGCGAACGGGCTGGAGATCGTGCTCTCCGACCCGGCCGTGAAGAGCGTCTTCGTCAACGTCTTCGGCGGCATCACCGCCTGCGACGAGGTCGCCAACGGCATCATCCAGGCGCTCGCCCTGCTGGAGCAGCGCGGCGAGAAGGTCACCAAGCCGCTCGTCGTCCGGCTCGACGGCAACAACGCCGAGGCCGGCCGGGCGATCCTGGACGGCGCGAACAACCCGCTGGTACAGCGGGTGGACACCATGGACGGCGCGGCCGAGCGGGCCGCCGAGCTGGCAGCTGCGGGGGTCTGATCATGGCTATCTGGCTGACCAAGGACTCGAAGGTCATCGTTCAGGGGATGACCGGCTCCGAGGGCTCCAAGCACACCCGGCGGATGCTCGCCGCCGGCACCAACGTGGTGGGCGGCGTCAACCCGCGCAAGGCGGGCCAGACTGTCGACTTCGACGGCACCGAGCTGCCGGTCTTCGCATCCGTGGCGGACGCCATGGCCGAGACCGGGGCCGACGTATCGGTCATCTTCGTGCCGCCGCAGTTCACCAAGGCCGCCGTGGTCGAGGCGATCGACGCCGCGATCCCGCTGGCCGTGGTGATCACCGAGGGCGTGCCGGTGCACGACACCGCCGCGTTCTGGGCGTACAACCTCGCGCAGGGCGAGCGGACCCGGATCATCGGGCCGAACTGCCCCGGCATCGCCTCGCCGGGCGCCTCCAACGCCGGCATCATCCCGGCCGACATCACCGGCTCCGGCCGGATCGGCCTGGTCAGCAAGAGCGGCACGCTGACCTACCAGATGATGTACGAGCTGCGCGACATCGGCTTCTCCACCTGCGTCGGCATCGGTGGCGACCCGATCATCGGCACGACGCACATCGACGCCCTCAAGGCGTTCGAGGCCGACCCGGAGACCGACGCCATCGTGATGATCGGTGAGATCGGTGGCGACGCCGAGGAGCGGGCCGCCGAGTTCATCAAGGGCAACGTCACCAAGCCGGTGGTCGGCTACATCGCCGGCTTCACCGCGCCCCCCGGCAAGACCATGGGTCACGCCGGGGCGATCATCTCCGGCTCGGCCGGCACCGCCGAGGCGAAGCAGGCGGCGCTCGAAGCCGTCGGCGTCAAGGTCGGCAAGACGCCGACCGAGACCGCGAAGCTGATGCGGGAGATCATGTCCGGCAGCTGAGCCGGCACGGCAACACCGAAGGGGTCGACCGGAACTGGTCGGCCCCTTCGTCGTACCGCCGGATCAGTCGTTGTTCCAGAACGGGTAGTTGCCGGTGAGGCGCAGGATCGCGCCGCCGATGATGTTGATCACGCCGAACGCGATGGCGAGGTAGCCGAGAACCGGCGACTGGCCGTTGCGCCGCGCGTCGCGCAGTGACAGGTAGCCGAAGATGATGCCGAGGATGCCGCAACAGATCAGACCGAGGACGATGCCCAGCACGCCCCAGAGCGTGGTGCGGTCGCGTCCCCGGGCCGGCGGTGGTGGGGGCGGCGGGTATGCGTTCGTCACGGCTACCTCCGGGCGGTCGTGGGCGGCGGGCTCCGGTCCGCGACCGGCCAACGAGAGCCGGTTGGCGGCGACGGCCACCCCCTCTGGCCCGACGCTAGACCCGACGGGGCGGCTCCGACTCCGGTTCGCCCAACTCGCCGCCCTCCGGGGCGGGTTAACGGACTGCCCCCGCCCGCGCGACGTGCCAGAGTAGAGCGGATGTCCCCCGTCACCCCTGACCCACCCAGCCGTGCCGGCGGCGTACGCGCCGACGACCGGCCGGTCGACCGCGCCGCGCCGCGTCCGCGGGTTCCCGCGCCGCGCGCCGGTGGGTCGCCGCGTGGGCGTGCGCCGCTGGCCGTCGCCGCCGGGGTCGCCGCGGCCGGTGCGGCTCTCACCTCGTATCTGCCGGTCGCCATCGTGCTCGGCCTGGTTCAGCTCGGCGCGGATTCCACCACGCTGGGCGGCACCCTGCGCACGGCGCTGGCCGGTTGGCTGGTGGGGCACGGGGTGCCGCTGCACACCGAGGCGGGCCCGTTCGGGCTCGCCCCGCTGGCGCTCACCGTGCTCGCGCTCTGGCGACTGACCCGGGCCGGCGTGCACGTGAGCCGCGCGATCGGCGCGCGCGACACTCGCTCACCGCGCCGCGCGCTGATCGCCGCCGCAGCGGTCGGTCTGGCGTACGCGCTGCTCGGCGCGCTCGCCGCGGTGCTGATCGGCGCGGGCGGGCCGCAGGTGTCCCCGGTGCGGGCGGCGGTCACGTTCGCGGTGGTCGGCACGCTCGGCGCGCTGATCGGCGCGATCCGGATCACCGCAGTGACCCGGCTGCTCGTCACACGGATACCCGGCCCGCTGCGCGACGGCGTACGCACCGGGCTGGTGGCCGCGCTCCTCCTGCTCGGGGCGGGCGCCGGCGCGGCCGGCCTGGCTGTGGCCATGGGTGGCGGTGACGCCGCGGACATGATCGGCGCGTACCGGACCGGAGTGGCCGGGCAGGCCGGGATCACACTGGTCAGCATGGCGTACGCGCCGAACGCCGCGGTCTGGTCGACAAGTTATCTGCTCGGGCCGGGCTTCGCGGTCGGCGTCGACACGGCCGTGCGCACCAGTGAGGTGTCGGTCGGCGCGCTGCCGGCCATACCGTTGCTCGCTGGCCTGCCGCGCGGCCCGGTGGACGGCCTCGGCGCGCTGCTGCTCGCGGTTCCGGTGCTGGCCGGGATGGTCGCCGGCTGGTTGCTCGCCCGCCGGCTGGCCCGGTCCGCCGGGTCGGAGCGGCCGCCGCGGCGCTGGGCGGAGCTGTTGGCGCCGGCGGCGCTGGCCGGGCCGGTGGCCGGCGTGCTGCTCGGCGTCGCCGCCGCGGCTTCCGGTGGGCCGCTCGGCGCGGGACGGCTGGCACAGCTCGGGCCGGTGGCCTGGCAGGTCGGCGCGGTGGCGGCCGGTGTCGTCGCGGTCGGCGCGCTGCTCGGCGCCGCCGCCACCCGGGTGCTCGCCCGGAGCCCGCGCGCCGCTCAGACGCCGCCGGTGCGCCCCGGAGTCTGACCGTCCGACGGCGTTGCCGTCGGTGGTTCGACCGAGGGTGGGCACGGCCGACGGCGGTGCGGCCAACGTGGTGTGGAGACGCCGCGGGGCGCCCCGGACGGATCCGGAGCGCCCCGTCGGAGCAGGGTCTGCTCAGGGCTCGGTCGGCAGGTTGACGTTCGCCACGATGCTGATGATGAGCACCAGGATGCCCAGGCCGACGCCGACCGCGCCGCAGATCAGGCCGGTCTTGGCCTGGCCGGCGTTGCTGGCCTGGCCCTGGGCGACCTTCTGCTTCGCGAGGTAACCGGTCACCACGCCCGCGATACCCACCGGGATGCCCAGGTAGAGGCAGCAGATCAACGGGATCGACGCGATGCCGAGGATCATCGACACCAGGCCCAGGGTGTTGTTCTGGCCCTGCTGCTGCGGGTAGCCGGCGTTCGGGTACGTCGGGGCGCCACCGTAGGGCTGCTGCTGGCCGTACGGGGCCTGCGGTGCGCCGTACGGGTCCTGCGGCTGCTGGCCGTACGGGGCGCCGGGCTGCTGGCCGTAGGGAGCCGCCGGCGGCTGGCCGTACGGCTGGCCCGAGGTGGGCTGGCCGTAGGGCTGACCCGAGGTGGGCTGCTGGCCGTACGGGGCGGCCGGCGGCGGGGCGTACGGGTCGTGCGGCGGCTGGGGGGCGGTCGGGTCCTGGTTGGGCTGCTGGCCGTACGGGTCCTGACCGGGGTTGCCGGGCTGCATTCGAGAAGCTCCTTGGACTGGTTCCGTCAGTTGCTGCTGTTGTTCCCATCCATGATCGCGGTCAGACCACCTCAGGCACAGCACAGCAGCGCGACGACATACCGCGCATTACCCCGGATAACCATTCAGTCCGCCCGTCGGTCACTGTCACAGATCGGCGAACCGCCCAACCGAGGGGCGTCCTGACCTGCCCGATAGGGTGGCCCGGTGACCGAGCCCGCGTCCGCCGCCCGCATCGTCGTCCTCGTCTCCGGCTCCGGGAGCAACCTTCAGGCTCTGCTGGACGCCGCCGCCGACCCCGCGTACGGCGCACAGGTCGTCGCGGTCGGCGCGGACCGCGACGGCATCGCGGGCCTGGACCGGGCCGAGGCCGCGGGGGTGCCGACCTTCGTCGAGCGGGTCCGCGACCATGACAGCCGGGAGGACTGGGACCGCGCGCTCACCGCGCACGTCGCCAAGCACCAGCCCGATCTGGTCATCTCCGCCGGCTTCCTCAAGCTGGTCGGCCCGCACTTCCTCGCCGCCTTCGGCGACCGCTACCTGAACACCCACAACACTCTGCTGCCGGCGTTCCCCGGCATCCACGGCCCGCGCGACGCCCTCGCCTACGGCGTGAAGCTCACCGGGGCCACGCTCTTCTTCGTCGACGCCGGCATGGACACCGGGCCGATCGTGGCGCAGGTCGCGGTTCCGGTGCTCGACGACGACGACGTGGACGCGCTCACCGAGCGCATCAAGGAAGCCGAACGGCGCCAGCTCGTCGAGCAGGTCGGCCGCCTGGTCCGCGAAGGCTGGACCATCACCGGAAGGAAGGTCACGGTTCCGTGAGTCCCACTCAGGACGGGCGTCGCCCGATTCGGCGGGCGCTGGTCAGCGTCTACGACAAGACCGGATTGGTCGAGCTGGCCCAGGCCCTGCATGCGGCCGGTGTGGAGATCGTTTCCACCGGCAGCACGGCGGGCACCATCGCCGCCGCCGGGGTGCCGGTGACGCCGGTGGAGACGGTGACCGGGTTCCCCGAGGTGCTCGACGGCCGGGTGAAGACCCTGCACCCGAAGGTGCACGCCGGTCTCCTCGCCGACCTGCGCAAGGACACGCACGTCGCCCAGCTCGACGAGCTGGGGGTGGCCGCGTTCGACCTGCTGGTCTCCAACCTCTATCCGTTCCAGGCGACCGTCGCCTCCGGCGCCGGCGTCGAGGAGTGCGTGGAGCAGATCGACATCGGTGGCCCGGCCATGGTGCGGGCCGCCGCCAAGAACCACGCCTCGGTAGCGGTCCTCACCGACCCGGCCGGTTATCCGGCGCTACTCGGCGCGCTCGACGAGGGTGGCTTCACGCTGGCCCAGCGCCGCGCGCTTGCCGCCCGCGCGTTCGCCGACATCGCCGAGTACGACGTCGCGGTGGCCCAGTGGTGTGCCCAGGAGCTGGCCCCGGCCGACGACTCGTGGCCGACGTTCGCCGGGTCCGCGCTGCGCAAGTCGACAGTGCTGCGCTACGGGGAGAACCCGCACCAGCCCGCCGCGCTCTACGTCGACCCGGACGCCCCGGCGGGGCTGGCCCAGGCCGAGCAGCTGCACGGCAAGGAGATGTCGTACAACAACTACGTCGACGCCGACGCCGCTTGGCGGGCCGCCAACGACTTCGCCGACCAGCCGGCGGTGGCGATCATCAAGCACGCCAACCCGTGCGGCATCGCGGTGGGCGCGGACGTGGCCGAGGCGCACCGCCGGGCGCACGCCTGTGACCCGGTGTCGGCGTTCGGCGGCGTCATCGCGGTCAACCGGCCGGTCTCGGTCGAGCTGGCCCGGCAGGTCGCCGAGATCTTCACCGAGGTGGTGGTCGCCCCCGGCTTCGACGAGGGCGCGGTCGAGGTGTTGCAGGGCAAGAAGAACATCCGGCTGCTGCGCGCGCCGGCCTGGACCCCGGCGAAGCTCGAGTGGCGGTCGGTGACCGGTGGCGTGCTGTCCCAGGTCGCCGACCGGGTGGATGCTCCCGGTGACGACCCGGCGAACTGGCAGTTGGCGACCGGCGAGGCCGCGGACGAGGAGCTGTTGCGGGACCTCGCGTTCGCCTGGCGGGCGGTCCGCGCGGTGAAGAGCAACGCGATCCTGCTCGCCAAGGACGGCGCCACCGTCGGGGTCGGCATGGGTCAGGTCAACCGGGTCGACTCCGCGCGGTTGGCGGTCGACCGGGCCGGTGCCGACCGCGCCCGGGGCTCGGTCGCCGCCTCGGACGCGTTCTTCCCGTTCGCCGACGGCCCGCAGATCCTCATCGACGCCGGCGTCCGCGCCATCGTCCAGCCCGGCGGTTCGATCCGCGACGAAGAGGTCATCGAAGCCGCCAAGAAGGCCAACGTGACGATGTACCTGACGAAAACCCGCCACTTCTTCCACTGACCCTCGTCTGTACCCCGTCGATCACCCCGTCGATCATGACGTTATTGCCCTGACACGCCGATGTGCAGGGCAATAACTTCATGATCAACGGCCCACTGTGGGTCAGGCCGGGGTGGTGGGGCGGAGTTCGGCGAAGTGACAGGCGGACGGGTGCGGGTCGGCCGCTCTCGGGACCGTCTGCGGATCTTCCTTGGCGCAGATGTCCTGGGCCTTCCAGCAGCGGGTGCGGAAGTGGCAGCCGCTCGGCGGGTCGGCCGGGCTGGGCACGTCGCCGACCAGCCGGATCATGTTGCGCTGGTCGCGTACCTCCGGGTCCGGCACCGGCACGGCCGAGAGCAGAGCCTGGGTGTACGGGTGGGTGGCGCGCTCGTAGATCTCGTCCTCGGTGCCGATCTCGACGATCCGACCGAGGTACATGACCGCCACCCGGTCGGCGATGTGCCGAACCACGGACAGGTCGTGGGCGATGAAGATGTACGACAGCCCGAACTCGTCCTGGAGCTGCTCCAGCAGGTTGATCACCTGGGCCTGGATGGAGACGTCCAGCGCCGAGACCGGCTCGTCGCAGACGATCACCTCGGGCCGCAGCGCGAGCGCGCGGGCGATGCCGATGCGCTGACGCTGACCGCCGGAGAACTGGTGCGGGTACCTGTTGATGTGCTCCGGGTTGAGCCCGACGACGTCCAGCAGCTCCTGGACCCGCTTCTGCTTGCTGCCCTTCGGCGCGGCGTCCCGGTGGATCTCGAACGGCTCACCGATGATGTCGCCGACCGTCATCCGCGGGTTCAGCGAGGTGTACGGATCCTGCATGACCATCTGCATGTTGCGGCGCAGCCGGCGCAGCTCCGACCCGGAGGCCTTGAACAGGTCACGGCCCTCCAGGGTGGCCCGCCCGGAGGTGGGCGTCTCCAACCGCATCAGCAGCCGGGCGAGGGTGGACTTGCCGCAGCCGGATTCGCCGACCACGCCCAGCGTCTCGCCCCGGCGCAGCTCGAAGCTCACGCCGTCGACGGCCTTGACGGCGCCGATCTGCCGCTGGAACAGCACACCCTGACTGATCGGGAAGTGCTTCACCAGGTTGTCGACCGACAGGATGGTCTCGCCCCGGACCTTTGTGGAGCTAGCGGGCGCTGTCATCACGAACCTCCTGCGCGAAGTGGCAAGCGCTGGTCCGGCCGTCGCCGAGGACCAGGTCGTGCGGCACCACGTCCACGCAGACCTGCTGCACGTACGGGCACCGGGGGTGGAACGGGCAGCCGGAGGGGATGCGCATCAGGTTCGGCGGCAACCCCTTGATCGTCGACAGTTCCTGGCCGCGGACGTCCATCCGCGGGATCGACTCCAACAACCCCTTTGTGTACGGGTGGGCCGGCGCCTTGTAGAGCGAGCGGACGTCGGCGTGCTCGACGATCCGACCCGCGTACATGACCGCGATCCGGTCCGCGACGCCGGCGACCACGCCCAGGTCGTGGGTGATCAGGATCATCGCCATGTTGAGGTCCCGGCGCAGGTCGGCCAGCAGGTCCATGATCTGGGCCTGCACGGTGACGTCGAGCGCGGTGGTGGGCTCGTCGGCGATCAGCACCTTCGGGTCCAGCGCCAGCGCCATGGCGATCATGACGCGTTGCCGCATGCCGCCAGAGAACTGGTGCGGGTAGTCGCCGATCCGCTTGGCGGCACCCGGGATCTTGACCAGGTCCATCAGCTCGATGGCCCGGCGGCGGGCGTCGCCCCGGGACATGCCGGAGCGCTGGCGCAGCGTCTCGCCGATCTGCCAGCCGACCGGGAAGACCGGGTTCAGCGCGGAGAGCGCGTCCTGGAAGATCATCGCGATCTCCTTGCCGCGGACCTGCCGGCGCTGCTCCTCGGACGCCGCGAGCAGGTCCTGACCCCGGTAGAGGATCTGGCCGGAGCGGACGAACGCGGGCGGCGTGTCCAGGATGCCCATGATCGCCTGGGCGGTGACCGACTTACCCGAGCCGGATTCGCCGAGCACCGCGAGGGTCTCCCCGGCGTCCAGGTGGTACGACACGCCGTTGATCACCCGGGCCACGCCCTCGTTGGTCCGGAACTCGACGTGCAGGTCCCGCAGTTCCAGCAGGTGGCCGCCCTCAGGGGTGGGGGAGGCGGGGGTGGGTTCGACGGTGGAGTGGGTCATCAGAGAGTCACCGCAACTTCGGGTCGAAGGCGTCACGGATCGCGTCGCCGAGCATGATGAACGCCAGCACGGTCAGCGCGAGGAAGGCCGACGGGACGATCAGCGGCGTCGCCGCCTCCCGCATGTGGATACGGCCGGTGTCGATGTCCTGGCCCCACGAGATGGTCGGCGCCTTGAGGCCGATGCCCAGGAAGGAGAGCGTCGCCTCGGCGGCGATGAACGAGCCGAGCGCGATGGTCAACACCACGATGGCCGGGGCCAGCGAGTTCGGCAGGATGTGCCGCCACATGATCCGGCCGTTGCCGGCGCCGAGCATCCGGGCCGCCGCCACGTAGTCCTGCTCCTTGGCGGTGATCACCGAGGAGCGCACCACCCGGGCGGCGGTGGTCCAGCCCAGGATGGCCAGCACGAAGATCACCGCGGCGATCCGCGCGTTGTCGCTGTCGCTGGACACCCGCTTGAGCAGCACGATCGCGGCCAGCAGCAGCGGAATGCCGAGCACCACGTCGATCACCCGGGAGAGCACGGCATCGACCCAGCGGCCGAAGTACCCGGCCAGCATGCCGACGACCAGGGCGATGATGCCGGTGCCGAGCGCGGCGAGCGCGCCGACCAGCAGCGAGGCCCGCGTGCCGTAGACCGCCCGGGAGTACGTGTCGCAGCCCTGGAAGTCGTACCCGAAGATGGCCCCGCCGGACGGCCCGGCGTGCTGTCGGGACAGCAGGCAGTCGTTCGGGCTGTTGGCGGTGAACAGGCCGGGGGCCAGCGCCATCAGGGTGAAGACGACGACAAGTGTCAGCGAGATCCAGAAGATCGGGTTGCGACGCAGGTCGCGCCAGGCGTCGCCGGCCAGGCTGCGCGGCTTCTGCGGCGCGCCCACCTGGTTCGGGGTGCCCGGCTCGCCCGAGGGGCCACGCCGTGCGGCCTGGTTCTCGGTGGCCGCCACAGTCTCAAAGTCACTCATGCCGGCACCTCGCTGCGCTCACTCATAGCGGATCCTCGGGTCGAGTACGGCGTACAGGACGTCCACCACCAGGTTCGAGACCAGGTAGACCACGACGAGCACGCTGACGATGCCCACCACCAGGGGGCCGTCCTCGGTGCGGATGCCGCGGAAGAGGTTGAAGCCCACGCCGGGGATGTTGAAGACGCCCTCGGTGATGATCGCGCCGCTCATCAGGTTGCCCAGCTCCACACCGAGGAAGGTGACCACCGGGATGAGCGAGTTGCGCAGCACGTGGACGGTGACGATGCGGCGCTTGACCAGGCCCTTGGACCGCGCGGTCCGGACGTAGTCGGCGCGCAGGTTCTCGGCCACCGAGGTTCGGGTCAGCCGCAGGGCGGTGGCCAGCGACAGCGAGCCGAGCACGATGCCCGGCAGCAGCAGCGCGTAGAACGTCGGCTGGGAGCCGGCGGTGGGCGGGAAGAGCTGCCACTTGACGCCCAGGAAGTACTGGGCGAGCGGTGCCAGCACGATGGTCGGGATGCCCAGCACGAGCAGGGTCAGCACCAGCGTCGAGTTGTCGAAGATGCTGGCCCGGCGGATGCCGGCGACCACGCCGGCGCTGACTCCGAAGATGATCGCCACGGCGAGCGCGATGAGCGCGAGCTTGAGGGTGACCGGCCAGGCCGCCTGCAGGATGTCACCGATCTGGCGGCCGGTCAGGGACTGGCCGAGGTCACCCTGGAGCAGGCTCTTGACGTAGTCGAAGTAGCGGTAGAAGAAGCCGCCGACGCCTGTCGCGTCGAGGTGGTACTTCTCCGTCAGGTAGGCCCGTTGGGCCGGCGTCACCGGGCGTTCGCCCGCGAGGGCCTGGATCGGGTCGCCCTGGCCGGCGAACATCAGCGCGTAGACGATCAGGGTGGTCCCGAAGAACGCCAGGACCATCTGCAGTAGGCGCCGCAAGATGTAGCGGAACATGCTTAGCAGTCTCTCCGGAAATATGCGAAAGGGTCGCAGGACGGCATCTCTGGTCGTACCCGAAATATCCGAGACGTGCCGTCCGGCCCGGGGGAGGCCGGCGCCACCGACTCCGGGCCCGCGTGCGGCCCGTGCCGGATAGCGCGGTCCGGGCCACCCGGGCGTCGTCGTCCGGGTGGCCCGCAACCGTTGGTCAGCTCAGCTGGCCGCTTCGATCTTGATGAGGTTGACCCGCTGGAACAGGTCCATCTCCACGTTCTTGACCTTGGACGAGTGGCCGTACACGTTCTGGCCGAAGCGCAGCGGGATCACCGGCATGTCCTTGGCCAGGATGTCCTCCGCCTGCTGGTACTTGGCGATCGCCTCGTCCTGCGTCTTGGCGGCGGAGCCCTCCTTGACGAGCTTGTCGAACTCCGGGTTGCTGTAGCCGTAGTAGTTCGACGAGCCGTTGGTGCTGTACAGCGGGCCGAGGTAGTCCTCCATGCTCGGGTAGTCCATCACCCAGCCCATCCGGAACGCGCCCACCGGCTGCTTCTTCTCGACCTTGGTCAGCAGGTCGGCGAACTTCGGCTCGGCGACACCGACGGCGTCGACACCCAGGTTGGCCTTGAGCTGGTTGACCGTGGCGTCGACCCAGTCCTTGTGACCGCCGTCGCCGTTGTAGGAGATGACGATCTTCGACGGGCCGCCGGCGGCCTGGTAGAGCTTCTTGGCCTCGGTCGGGTTGAACTCGCCAGCCGCGCCCGCGGTGTTCTCGCGGTAGCCCGGCAGGACCGGCGAGACGAAGGAGCGCGCCGACTGCTGCGAGCCCTTGAAGACCGACTTGGTGATCTCGTCACGGTCGATCGCCATCGAGATCGCCTTACGCACGTCCGGCTTGCTGTAGTCCTTGTCGAACGTCGGGAACGCCAGGAACTGGAACGACGACATCGGGCTGGTCTGGTACCGGTCGCCCAGGTCGGTCGGCGCGGTGCTCAGGCTCTCGGTCGGGATCGTCGGCAGCACGTCCAGGTTGTCCGCCAGGACGTCCGCGTAGGCCGCGGTGAGCTGCTGGTAGATCCGGAACTCGATGTCCTTGACCTTGGGCTTCTCGCCCGGGTACGCGTCGTAGCGCTCGACGTCGATCTTGCTGTCGTGCTGCCAGGTGCCCTTCATCTTGAAGGGGCCCTGCCCGATCGGGGCCTGCTCGTAGGAGTCCTTGACCACGCCCGGCGCCGAGAACGCGGCGTCCGGCATCGGGTAGAACGCGGTGTAACCGAGCATCGTCCGGAAGTCGATGTACGGCTCGGAGAGCGTCACGGTGAAGGTCAGGTCGTCGACCTTCTTCAGCCCGGACAGCTCCTTGGCCTTCGGCTTGTCGCCCTGCAGGTCCGCGTAGCCAGCGATCTTCTCGAAGAAGAAGTTGCTGTCCTGACCGTTGGGGGCGTACGCGCCGTAGTTCCAGGCGTTGATGTAGTCCTCGGACGTGACCTTCTCACCGTTGTGGAAGGTGTAGCCGTCCTTGAGCTTGATCGTCCAGACCTTGTTGTCGGACGAGGTGATCGACTGCGCGGCGACCTCGTACGGCTTGTTCTGGGCGTCGTAGTCGACGAGAGGGCTGAACAGGCCGGTGAGGACCTGCGCGCCGGACGTCTCGGTGGTGTTGGTGGGAACCAGGTGCTTCGGCTCGCCGATCTGGATGCTGACAGCCGACGTGCCGCTGCCGCCGGATCCACCGTCTCCGCCGCTGCCGCAGGCCGCGAGGCCCAGCGTCACCGCAAGCGGGAGGGCGGTCCAGGCGGCGAGTCTACGAACTCGCATAGAGCCTCCTCATCTCCTCACGCTGCGCAGTCAGGCCCGACGCTGGGTTTACGCTGCGCAACAAGCGGTAACGGTAGGTCGAGATACCGGCCGTCGACAACGGCCCGGTTGCGGGCGGGTAACGGTCCGAGGACGCCTTCCTTGCACGGCTCTCTCGTGCGTGCTAGCCCAAACCGGATAAGCGGCTCTGGGGTGCACATTCGCCAATGAGATCGACGTGTCGTGGGGTCTGCTGGGAGGGATTCCGTGGCCTCCGGCGGGTCCGTCCGGTATCCGCCGCGTTCGCGGGCGCCGACCGATTTCTCGGTGAGAGGGTCCACAAATTGTCACCTAGAGTGATGAGCAACACGTAACTCATCGTGACCTTCGGTGGTGTAGTTGGGGCCTCGGCGGCCGTCCGGAGCGAGGTCGCCGGAACGGCACGTGCCGGACATGAGACGATCTGGTGGTGACGGCGACGCTTCTGGACGGCAAGGCGACCGCGGCGGAGATCAAGGACGAGCTGCGGATACGGGTGAAGGCTCTCGCGGAGCGCGGCATCACCCCCGGGCTCGGCACGGTCCTGGTCGGGGCCGATCCGGGCAGCCAGGCGTACGTCAACGGCAAGCACCGTGACTGCGCCGAGGTGGGCATCGCCTCGATCCGCCGGGAGTTGCCGGCCGACGCCACCCAGCAGCAGGTCGACGACGTCCTGGCCGAGCTGAACGCCGACCCGGCGTGCCACGGCTACATCGTCCAGCTGCCGCTGCCCGCCCACCTGGACACCCAGCGGGTGCTGGAGCTGATCGACCCGGATAAGGACGCCGACGGCCTGCACCCGGTCAACCTGGGCCGGCTCGTCCTCGGCTACGACGGCCCGCTGCCCTGCACCCCGCGCGGCATCGTGGAGCTGCTCCGCCGCCACGACGTGGCGCTGCGCGGCGCCACCGTGGCGGTCGTCGGCCGGGGCAACACCGTCGGCCGTCCGCTCGGCCTACTGCTCACCCGTCGCAGCGAAAACGCCACCGTCACCCTGTGCCACACCGGCACCCTCGACCTCGCCTCGCACACCCGGGCCGCCGACATCGTCATCGTCGCGGCCGGCGTACCGGGGCTGCTGACCGCCGACATGATCAACCCCGGTGCCGTCGTCGTGGACGTCGGCATCACGCGGGTGATCGGCCCGGACGGCAAGGGCCGCTACACCGGCGACGTCGCTCCGGAGGTGGCCGAGACGGCCGGCGCGCTGGTCCCGATGCCCGGCGGCGTCGGCCCGATGACCCGCGCCATGCTGCTGACCAACGTCGTGGAGCGCGCCGAGCGCGGCTGACGCGGCGACGCTGTCCCACGAGTGCCGTTCGCGTCTGTCCGGTCATAACTGTCCGCCCCTGGCCCGATCAGTGCCAGGATGGCTGATACGGTCCGGAAAACCGACTGGTATCAGGGAGTGGGACGACCATGGGTAAGAAGGTCACTGTCGTCGGGGCTGGCTTCTACGGCTCCACCACCGCACAGCGCCTGGCCGAGTACGACGTCTTCGACACCGTTGTGATCACCGACATCGTGGAGGGCAAGCCCGCGGGCCTCGCGCTCGACCTCAACCAGTCGCGGGCCATCGAGGGCTTCGAGACCAAGGTCGTCGGCGTGACCACCGGCCCGAACGGCGAGGGCTACGAGGCCATCGAGGGCTCCGACGTCGTCGTCATCACCGCTGGCCTGCCCCGCAAGCCGGGCATGAGCCGGATGGACCTGCTGGAGACCAACGCCAAGATAGTGCGGCAGGTCGCCGAGAACGTGGCCAAGTACGCCCCCAGCGCCGTCGTCATCGTCGTCTCCAACCCGCTGGACGAGATGACCGCGCTGGCGCAGCTCGCCACCCAGTTCCCCAAGAACCGGGTGCTCGGCCAGGCCGGCATGCTCGACACCGCCCGGTTCAGCAACTTCGTCGCCGAGGCGCTGAACGTGCCGGTGGCGTCGGTACGCACGCTCACCCTGGGCTCGCACGGCGACACCATGGTCCCGGTGCCGTCCAAGAGCACCGTCAACGGCAAGCCGCTGCGCGACGCGATGCCCGCCGAGCAGATCGAGGAACTGGTCGTCAAGACCCGCAACGGTGGCGCCGAGGTCGTCGCGCTGCTCAAGACCGGTTCGGCGTACTACGCCCCGTCCGCCGCCGCGGCGCGGATGGCGAAGGCCGTGGCCGAGGACTCCGGCGACGTCATGCCGGTCTGCGCCTGGGTCGACGGCGAGTACGGCATCTCCGGCGTCTACCTGGGTGTCGAGGCCGAGATCGGCGCCGAGGGTGTCCGTCGGATCGTCGAGACCGACCTGGACGCCGACGAGCTGGCCAGCCTCCTGGCCGCCGCCGAGGCCGTCCGCGCCAAGCAGGGCGACATCTCCAGCATGTGATCCGTACCCACCAACGCAAGGGGCGCGCCGGCAGAGCCGGCGCGCCCCTTGCGCTTCCACCCAGCCTGCCCTCACCCCCGGTGATCATGAAGTTATTGCCCCCTTGCGCGGCGTGTCGGGGCAATAACTTCATGATCGACAAGGCGGGGTGGGGACGTGGGTGGGGTGGGGAGAGGGTGGGGGTGGGGGGTGAAGGGGGTGGAGAGGTGGGGGGTGGCCAGCAGGGTGGGGTTGTGGGTGTGTAGGGCCGTCAGGCGGGAGGCGCGCGCTTCGTCGGGGTCTACCTCGTGGACGTACGCCAGGGTGGGGTCGATCAGTTGCACCAGGTGCACCAGGAGGTCGCCGGTGAGCAGCATTCGCTCGTCGGCCGCTGTCAGGAGCACCGACTGGTGGCCGGGGGTGTGCCCGGGAGTGGGCAGCAGTCGTACCGCAGGGGTCAGGGTTGTCTCGCCGTCGACCACCCGGAGCTGGCCGGCGGCGCGCAACGGCGCGACCAGCCCGGCCGGCAGTCCTGGGTTGATCGCCTCCGCCGCCTCCAGTTCCGCGCGCTGGAGCAGGTAGCTGGCGTTCGGGAAGTGCGGCCGGCCCGGTGTGCCGGTGACCGCCCAGCCGATGTGGTCGCTGTGCAGGTGGGTCAGCACGACCGTGTCGACGTCGACCGGGTCGATGCCGGCGGCGGCCAGTTCGGCGGGTAGCCGACCGGGCACCGGCGCCCAGCTCGCGGCGGGTGCGTCGACCGGGCCGATCCCGGCGTCGACAAGGGTCACCGGCCCGTCACCCGAACGGATCGCGAAGCTGCGAAACGGCAGCCACCACCGCCCGTCGGCGGTGACCGAGGCGGGGTCGCGGCGGTCAGCCTCCGCCCAGTGCGCCGCCGTGGCGTGCGGAAATGCCTCTTCGCGGGGCTGGAAGAAGGCACCCTCACCGTCGGTGAGCGCGGTAACCGTGATAGACCCGAGGGTGCGGCGAAGTGGCATCGAGCGATGGTGTCAGGGAACTGCTGTGCCGTGCAGCCCGGTTCCGCCGGTCGGTCGAGGCCGGCTGAGGGCTGCCGGCCCAATTGCAGTACGCTCGTACTGCTTGAGCACGTGTCCCCCGAGAGGAGCGCCGGCCGATGGCGAAGATCAAGGTAAACAACCCGGTCGTGGAGCTCGACGGCGACGAGATGACCCGGATCATCTGGAAGCAGATCCGGGAGCAGCTGATCCTGCCCTACCTCGACGTCGACCTGCACTACTACGACCTGTCGATCCAGTACCGCGACGAGACCGACGACCAGGTCACCATTGACGCCGCCAACGCCATCAAGGAGCACGGCGTCGGCGTCAAGTGCGCCACCATCACCCCGGACGAGGCCCGGGTCGAGGAGTTCGGCCTGAAGAAGATGTGGCGGTCGCCCAACGGCACCATCCGCAACATCCTCGGCGGCGTCGTCTTCCGCGAGCCGATCATCATGTCCAACGTGCCGCGGCTGGTCCCCGGCTGGACCAAGCCGATCATCATCGGCCGGCACGCCCACGGTGACCAGTACAAGGCCACCGACTTCGTCGTCCCCGGCCCGGGCACGGTGACCATCACCTACACCCCGGCCGACGGCGGCACGCCGATGGAGATGGAGGTCGCCAACTTCCCCGGCGGCGGCATCGCCATGGGCATGTACAACTACGACGAGTCGATCCGGGACTTCGCCCGGGCCTCGTTCCGGTACGGCCTGGACCGCAACTACCCGGTCTACATGTCGACCAAGAACACCATCCTCAAGGCGTACGACGGCCGGTTCAAGGACATCTTCGCCGAGGTGTTCGAGACCGAGTTCAAGGCGGAGTTCGACGCCGCCGGCCTCACCTACGAGCACCGGCTCATCGACGACATGGTCGCCGCCGCGCTCAAGTGGGAGGGCGGGTACGTCTGGGCCTGCAAGAACTACGACGGTGACGTGCAGTCCGACACCGTGGCGCAGGGCTTCGGCTCGCTGGGTCTGATGACCTCGGTCCTGCTCTCCCCGGACGGCCGTACCGTCGAGGCCGAGGCCGCGCACGGCACGGTCACCCGGCACTACCGGCAGTACCAGAAGGGCGAGAAGACCTCGACCAACCCGATCGCGTCGATCTACGCCTGGACCCGGGGCCTGGCCCACCGGGGCAAGCTGGACGGCACGCCGGCGGTGACCGAGTTCGCCAACACCCTGGAGCAGGTCATCATCGACACCGTCGAGGGTGGCCAGATGACCAAGGACCTCGCGCTGCTCATCTCGCGCGACGCCCCGTGGCTGACCACCGACGAGTTCATGAACGCGCTCGACGAGAACCTGGCCCGCAGGCTCGCCGCCTGATTCGACCGCACCAAGCACCGGAGCCCGTCGGCACCCGCCGACGGGCTCCGGCGTGTCTGCCGGCTGACACGCCTGCGGCGTCACCCGGCCCGGCGCGCCTCGTTGACCAGGGTGGACGAGATGCCAGTCGCGTCCAAGGAAGGTTGACCGCGGTCGACCGCGGATGCGTGCCGATCAGCCAGCCTTCCCGGCTGTGTCGAGCACAGCCAGCCGTCCCTTCCCTGCGGGGGGCCCTGTCCCGGGCCCCCCGCGCCCTGTTCCCCGCAAGCCCAGCCCGCCCCGTCGGACCTTCCGGCTCAGGCGGCGCGGAGCAGTTCGGCGGCGCGCTCGGGGGAGATGTCGTTGATGAAGACGCCCATCCCCGACTCGGAGCCGGCCAGGTACTTCAGCTTGTCCTTCGCCCGTCGGATGCTGAACAGCTGAAGGTGCAGGTGGCCCAGCTCGCGGTCGATCCGCACCGGCGCCTGGTGCCACGCCGCGATGTAGGGCATCGGCATGTCGAACAGGCCGTCGAAGCGGCGCAGCAGATCCAGGTACAGCGGCCCGAAGGCGTCCCGCTCGCTGTCGCTGAGCGCCGGGATGTCCGGCACCACGCGGCGCGGCGCGACATGCACCTCGAACGGCCAGCGGGCCGCCGCCGGCACGAACGCCGTCCAGTGCTCGTTCTCGGTGACCACCCGCTCGCCGGCCGCGCGCTCGGCGGCCAGCACGTCCGCGTACAGGTTGCCCCCGCCGGTCCGCTCGGCGTGCCGGCGGGCCGCGGCCAGCAGCGCCCGGGTGCGCGGCGTCACGAAGGGGTACGCGTAGATCTGCCCGTGCGGGTGGTGCAGCGTGACGCCGATCTCGACGCCCCGGTTCTCGAAGCAGAACACCTGCTCCACGCCGGGCAGCTCGCCGAGCACCTCGGTCCGGTCGGCGAGCGCATCCAGCACGGTGCGGACGCGACGCGGCGGGAGGCTGGCGAAGGAGGCGTTGTGGTCGGAGGTGAAGCAGACCACCTCGCACCGGCCCAGGCCCGGCCGGACCGGCGTGAACGGGGTGATCTCCCCGGGCTCGTCGGCGACGCGGCCACTCAGCGACGGGAACCGGTTCTCGAAGACCACCACGTCGTAGTCCGGGGCGGGGATCTCGGTCAGTCGGTCGCCGACCGAGGGGTCGAGCGGGCACTCGTTCGCGGGCGGGAGGAAGGTGCGGGTCTGCCGGTGCACGGCAACGGCCACCCACTCGTCGGTCAGCGGGTCGTAGCGCAGTTGCGACGCGGGTGGCGGTGGCGGCAGGTCCCGGCGGTCCGGCTGGTCGCGGACGGCGTCGTCGTTCTCGTCGAAGTAGATCAGCTCCCGGCCGTCGGCCAGGTTGATCGCGGTGCGCTTCACGTCGCCGTCTCCTCACTCGTCGGCGTGCGCGTCGCGCGGCCCGCCCTTGTTGCCTTTGCCATGATCAATTCGCCCACCTGTTCGCCGAGTACCCGTCGTGCGGGCGGAGGCAACGCCTCGTCGCTCACCAGCACGTGGGCTGCCGCCAGCTCGACGATCGAGGAGATGCCCACGGTGCCCCACTTCGTGTGGTCGGCGAGCACCACCAGCCGGTCCGCCGCGGCCACCAGCGCCCGGTCGATCTCCGCCTCCATGAGGTTCGGGGTGGTGAAGCCGGCGCGCTCGGTGATGCCGTGGACGCCGAGGAAGAGCAGATCGAGGTGCAGCCGCCGGACGGCGCCGACCGCGAGCGGGCCGACCAGCGCGTCCGACGGTGTCCGTACGCCGCCGGTGAGCACCACCGTCTGGTCGGGCCGGCCTCCGCCGTGCAGGATCTCGGCCACCGGCAGCGAGTTGGTCACCACGGTCAGGCCGGGAACGTCCACCAGTCGGCGGGCCAGTTCGGCGGTGGTGGTGCCGGCGGAGAGGGCGACCGCCGCACCGGGCCGCACGAGCCGCGCCGCCCGGTCCGCGATCGCGGCCTTCTCCGGCAGTTGCCGGACCGACTTGGCGTGGAAGCCCGGCTCGTCGGTCGAGCTGGGGCCGGCCGCGGTGGCGCCGCCATGCACCTTGGCCAGCAGGCCGCGCTCCTGCAGGGCCTCCAGGTCGCGGCGGATGGTCATGTCGGAGACGCCGAACTCGGTCGCCAGGTCGGTTACCCGAACGCCACCGGCGGACCGGACCCGATCCAGGATCGCCGACTGCCGCTGCTGAGCGAGCATCCGCCGTGCCTCCCAGGGGTCCACGTACTCTCACGCGGTCGAACGTGTTCCAACAAAGATGAACACTAGCGCGTGCCCGGAACCGGCGGAAGGAAAGGGGTGGGATGACGCCTCAGGCCGACTGGATCTTCAACTCCACCCAGCCGCTCTCGGTCAGGTGGTGAAGCACGGCCTGCACCGCGTCCGCGACGCTCAGGTGGGTGGTGTCGAGCACCAGGTCCGCGTCCGTCGGCTCCTCGTACGGGTCGTCGATGCCGGTCATGCCGGTGAGCAGACCGGCGCGGGCCCGCGCGTACAGACCCTTGCGGTCCCGCTGCTCGCACACCTCCAGCGGCGTCGCGACGTGCACCAGCACGAAGCCCGCCCCGGCGGACAGGGCCATCTCCCGCGCCGTCGCGCGGGCCGCCGCGTACGGGGCGATCGGGCAACAGATGCCCACCCCGTGGTGCCGGGCGATCTCGGCCGCCACCCAGCCGATCCGCCGGACGTTGAGATCCCGGTCGGCCTTGCTGAAGCCCAGCCCGGCGGAGAGCTCCCTGCGTACCACGTCACCGTCGAGCAGGGTCACCGTCCGGTCGCCGTACTCCCGCAACGCGTCGGCCAGCCCCCGGGCGATGGTGGACTTGCCGGAGCCGGAGAGGCCAGTCAGGAAGACCACCAGCCCTCGGTGCCGGCGCGGCGGCCGGGCCCGGGCCAACTCCTTCGCCACCGCCGGAGGCGTGTGCCACTCCGGCAGCGGGAAGCCCCGGTCGAGCAGGTCGTCGATCTCGTCCTGGGTGAGCGCGAGGCGGCGGTTGCGCGGCGGGATGTCCTCCCGCCAGCGCCACTGCCCGTCCCGGTTGTCGTACGCCAGCTCGCGCGGCACCAGCACCCGCAGCCCGGCACCGGAGAGCATGTCCCCGGTCGAGAGCAGGTGGGTGACCCCGTACGCGGCGGAGACGCGCGCCCGCAGCAGCGCGTCGCTGATCTCCTCCCGGCGATGCGACAGCGGCACGGCCACCAGGGTGGCCGGGGGCATCCGGTCCCGGGCGGCGAAGATCGTACGCACCAGCGCCTCCGGTGCGAGCCCGCCGACACCGCCCTCGCCGACCGGGATCATCACCAGCAGGTGCGCGGCCAGGGTGCGGGCGGCGTGCGCGATCTGGGCGAGCTGCGGCCGGTGCAGCGGACGGTCGGCGATGACCCCGAGCACCCGACCCGGAGGCAGCAGCGCGCGGACCTCCTCCGGGCTGCGCCGCAACCGCTGGAACGGGCCGTGACCGCCCTCGCCGAGCCGGCGGAGCTGGCCGCCCAGGCCCGCCACGCCCTCGCGTACCGGCCAGACGTCCGCGACGTCCAGGGCGGCGGCCGGCGCCCCCTCGCCGTCGGTCAGCACGAGGGCCCGGCGGGCCTCATCGCGCGGGTCGAAGCCCTGCGCCAGCGCGGCCGGCACCTGCAGGGTCACCGGAACCTGCCACGGCGTGCCGTCGGCCAGCCGGCCGCGTCGGCTCACCGACACCAGGTCGGCGCGGGTCATGAAGCCGGTCAGGGGGGCGTACGCGCCGGTCAGCAGCAGCTCCAGATCCGCGAGCTCACCGGGACGCGGCGTGTACGCCGGCGCGTCCCGGAGCACCTCGTCGGGCAGCACCCAGCCGTTGCTCATCCACACCCCCCACTCGCTGACCGGCACACAGTTTCGCAGCCGACCGCCGATCGGTCGAGGCCGCCACTCCACGACCCGGGCGGTCGGGTCAGCGGCGGACCCGGCGACCCACCGCCGACCGCAGCCGGTTCCAGACCTTCCGCTCGTCGCGGATCCGCGGCGGCGCGCCGTCGGCCGGGCAGATGAAGAGCAGCGGCAGCCGCGCGTCCTCGGTCCACCCGGCGTTGGTGATCCGTGCCTTGAGGAGCCAACTGCCCCGCGTACGGCCCCCGTTGAGGTTGCGGAAGTCGATGGTGGTGGTGGCGCGGTGCACCAGGTGGACGGTCTCCGCGCCGCCGGGGCCGGCGACCCGCTCGATCTGGAACTGCACCGGCAGGAAGATCTCGTCGCCGGTCTCCCGGCGGCGGGCGACCATGTCGAGGCGGGCCTTGCGGACCTGCGCGGTGGAGTCGAGCACGTCGGGGGAGATCTCATCGACCGGAAGCACCAGCACGTCGCGCCCGTCGTCGGCGCGGAACCCGATCGGCTGGTCTGCGGAGCGCAGCTCGGCGGCAACGGTGAGCGTGACGGCGTGCTCGTCCGGCTGGAGGTCGTCGATCCGGCCGTGCCCGGCGATGCCCGACTCCCACCGGGCCAGCCGCCGCAGGTCCTCGACCCGGCCCCGCTCGGCCAGGTACGCCACGGCCCGTTGCAGCGGCGGCAGGCCGGCGGCGACCCCGGGAGCGAACCGCTCCTGGATGATCTTCTGGATCTCGGTGGCGACCTGGTCCACCCAGTCGTGGGGAGCCTCCAGCAGCCGCTTGCCGCGGAGCCGGTTGATCATTTCGTTGCGCAGCCACCGCCGGTGCAGCCGGTCGCGCAGCGGTCCCGGTTCGGTGTTGGCGGTGACGATGTCCAGCGCGTCGCGCACGCTCGCGAAGTAGCTCGACGGCTCCAGCCGGGCCGCGGTGACGTTGCGGGCGTCGGCCCGCTGCGCGTGGTGGTAGCAGGTGTAGTCGGACAGCACGCAGGTGCGGCGGGACCGGAAGTAGGCCCGTACGACCAGGGAGTGGTCCTCGAGCCGCCGCTTGCCGCCCTCGGGGAACCGCAGCCCGTGCTCGTTCAGGAAGGAGCGGCGGAACAGCTTGTGGCAGGTCAGGCTGTCGATCAGCGGGGCGTTCGCCAGGGTGGCGTCGAAGCGGTTCTTGCGGAACAGCTCCCGGGGCACGCCGCGCCCGTGCCCGGCCATCTTGCCGATCACCACATCCGCGTCGTACTTCTTCGCGCAGTCGTAGAGCCGTTCCAGCGCCTGGTCGGCGAACCAGTCGTCGTCGTCTGCGAAGAAGACGTACTCGCCGCGGGCCCGTTCGATGCCGACGTTGCGCGGGCGCGACGGCCAGCCCGAGTTCTCGATGTGCACCACGTGGATGTGCGGGTGCTGGGCGGCCAGCCGGTCCAACCGCTTGCCCGTGCCGTCGGTGGACCCGTCATCGACGAAGATCGCCTCGAACTCGTCGGCCGGTAGCGACTGGCGCAGCAGCGACGCCACCAGCTTCTCGATGTTCCGGCCGCAGTTGTACGCGGGCACCACGACACTCACCTTGGGGACGCCAACCTCGACCATCACGATCCTCCCCGCCTTGGCGGTCGAATATCCCCCGGAACCCTGCCCGGTGAACGGGAAGTGAATCGTGCCACCTCGAAGCGGACTTTCCGGCGGCGGGGTCGGACCGAGCGCGGGACCGGCGCGAACACCGCACCGGACCTTAGGGGTGGACCGCCGTGAGATCAGGGGAGCGCCGGGGGCGCGCCGGTGTCGATGCGGGGCATCGACTCCCTACGCTGGCGTCGTGACACTGATCGCGACCCAGTCGCTCACCAAGACGTACGGAGGTCGGGTCACCGCGCTCACCGACCTCACCGTCGCCGTCGAGCCCGGGATCATCGGCCTGGTGGGCGCGAACGGCGCCGGCAAATCCACCTTGATCAAGATCCTGCTCGGCCTGATCGCCCCGACCAGCGGTCAGGTCTCGGTACTCGACATCGACCCGACCACCGAACCGGCGGCGGTCCGTGCCCGCGTCGGCTACATGCCCGAGCACGACTGCCTCCCACCGGACCTGTCCGCCGCCGAGCTGGTGACCCACCTCGGCCGGATGAGTGGCCTGCCGCGCACCGCGGCCCGCGAGCGCGCCTCGGAGGCGCTGCGCCACGTCGGGCTCTACGAGGAGCGCTACCGCCCGGTCGGCGGCTACTCCACCGGCATGAAGCAGCGGGTCAAGCTGGCCCAGGCGCTGGTGCACGACCCGGACCTGCTGCTGCTCGACGAGCCGACCAACGGGCTGGACCCGGCCGGTCGGGACGCGATGCTGGCGCTGGTGCACCGGATCGGCACCGAGTTCGGCATCTCCGTGCTGGTGTGCTCACACCTGCTGGGCGAGGTCGAGCGGATCTGCGACACGCTGATCGCCATCGACGGTGGCCGGCTGCTGCGTGCGGACCACATCTCCGCGATGACCTCGGCCACCGACGTGCTGGCCGTCGAGGTCAGCGAGGGCACCGAGGAGTTGGCCGCCCGGCTCGCGGCGCTCGACCTGCCGGTGGCGCGCGACGGCCGGCTGCTGCTCGTACCGCTCGCCGACGACAGCACCTACGACCTGATCCTCGGCGCGGTCGCCGAACTGGACCTGCCTCTGCACCGGCTGGACCAGCGCCGGCACCGGGTGGCCGAACTCTTCGCCACGAGGGAGCTCACCCATGCCTGAGGTGTCATCCGCCGCCGTGCGGCCCACACCGACCGGCGTCATCCACGACATCGGCTATCAGCGCTACGAGGGCCCACGGCTGGGCCGCCGGCACGTCTTCGGCGCGCTCTACCTGCACGGGCTGCGCACCATCTTCGGGTTCGGGCGCAGCGCCAAGGCCAAGATCTTCCCGTGGCTGGTGGTCGGCATCGTCACCCTGGTCGCGGTGGCCCTGGCCGCCGTCCGCAGCCAGCTCGGCGAGCCGGTCGCCACGTACGCCCAGTTCGCCGACGCGATGAGCTGGCTGGTCCTGTTCTTCGTCGCGGTGGCGGCGCCGGAGCTGGTCTCCCGGGACCTGCGCAGCGGTGTGCTGCCGCTGTACTTCTCCCGGCCGCTGCCGCGCGCCGACTACGCGCTCGCCAAGTTGCTGGCGCTGGTCACCGGCCTCTGGCTGCTGCTCGGTGGGCCGCAGTTGGTGATGTTCCTGGGTGCCGCGTTCACCACCAAGCAGGGCATGCGCGGGGTGTGGAACGAACTGCTCGACCTGCTGCCCGGGCTGCTCTACGCCGGGCTGTGGGCGGTGGTCTTCGCCTCGGTCGGGCTGCTCGTCGCCTCGCTGACCGGCAAGCGCGCCTTCGCCGCCGGTGGGGTGGTGGCGGTCTTCCTGATGACCACGCCGATCGTGGGCGTGCTGAGCATCCTGCCGTCGAACACGGCCAACGAACTGGCCGGCCTGGCCTCGCCCTCCACGCTGGTGCAGGGGGTGGGCATCTGGTCGCTGGGTGACCTGCTGGTCGAGGGCGATCCGGGCGAGATGATGATCGGCGACTTCGGCCCGGTCTACGCCCTGGTCGCAGTGCTGCTGGTCGCCGGCGCGACCGCCCTCCTGCTGGCCCGCTACCGGAAGGTCGCCTCCTGATGAGCACGCTGAGCCTGACCGGGGTGTCCCGGTGGTACGGCAACGTGGTGGCCGTCAACGACATCAGCATGGCCCTCGGGCCGGGCGTGACCGGTCTGCTCGGTCCGAACGGCGCCGGCAAGACCACGCTGCTGCACATGATGGCCGGGTTCCTCGCCCCGTCGCGCGGCACGGTGACCCTCGACGACGAGCCGACCTGGCGCAACCCCGACGTCTACCGCCGGCTGGGGCTGGTCAGCGAGCGGGAGGCGGTGCAGAGCTTCCTGACCGCGTACGAGTTCGTGCTCGCCAGCGCGAAGCTGCACCGGTTGGCCGACCCGGCGGCGGCGGCGCGACGGGCCATCGACCTGGTGGAGCTGGAGTCGGCGCAGGACCGCCGGATCGGCACGTACTCCAAGGGCATGCGCCAGCGGGCCCGGGTGGCCGCGGCGCTGGTGCACGACCCGCAGGTGCTGCTGCTCGACGAGCCGTTCAACGGCATGGACCCGCGTCAGCGGCTGCACATGATGGACCTGCTGCACAGCCTCGGCGACGCCGGCCGGACGATCCTGTTCAGCTCGCACATCCTGGAGGAGGTCGAGCAGGTCTCCGGGACGGTGCAGGTGATGGTGGCCGGTCGACTGGCGGCCTCCGGCGACTTCCGGACCATCCGTCGGCTGATGACCAACCGCCCGCACGTGTTCGCGGTGCGCTCCACCGACGATCGGGCGTTGGCCGTGGCCCTGATCGCCGAGGCGTCGGTGAGTGGCGTCGAGCTGGACCGTACCGGCCTGACCGTACGCGCCGGCGACTACGGCGCCTTCACCCGGGCGCTGCCCCGGATCGCCCTGAACAAGGGCATCCGGGTGCGCCAGCTGGTGCCGTCCGACGAGTCCCTGGAGAGCGTCTTCTCCTACCTGGTGGAGGCCTGAGAACATGTCGACCATTACCTGGATCACCGCGCGCGGGCTGTTCGGCCGGCGCCGGTTCCTGCTGCTGCTCCCGCTGCCGTTGGTGCTGCTCGGGCTGGCCATCCTCTGCCGGTCGCTGGGCGTGGACCCGGGCCAGTGGGGGCCGCCGGTGCTGGTCGGCCTCGGCCTGGCGGTGGTGCTGCCGGTGGTTGCGTTGATCATCGGTACCGGCGTGCTGGGTGCGGAGATCGACGACGGCACCGTCGTGCACATCCTGACCAAGCCGCTGCCGCGCTGGCAGATCGTGCTGCCGAAGCTCGCGGTCGCCGCTGGGGTCACCGCGGCCACCGTCGCGGTGCCGCTCTACGTCGCGGGCGTGCTGGCCGATTCGGTACGCCTCGGTCTGGCCCTGGCGTTCGCGGCGGCGCTCGGCGCGCTGGCGTACTCGGCGCTGTTCCTCGCGCTCAGCCTCGTCACCCGGCGTCCGGTGCTGCTCGGCCTCGTCTACGTGCTCATCTGGGAAGGGCTGCTGGGCAACTTCGTCAGCGGCACCAAGGTGCTCTCCATCCAGCAGTACGTGATCGCCCTCGCCGACCGGCTCGCCCCCAGCGGGCTGCTGGAGACCACCGTGTCGGTGCCGGTCGCCTCCGTGATGACCGCGCTGGTCAGTGTCGGCTTCACCGTGCTGGCGATCGACCGCCTGCGCTCGTTCAGCGTGGCCGGCGAGACGAGCTGAGACACATGCGGGGTACGGTTCCGGCCAGCCTCCCACGACGGGTAGGGCTGGCCGGATGGACCGGCCGGGGTGCCGGGGCCCAGGCTGACTGGTGTGAGCGTCGAAGCGGAGTGGACATCGTTGGCTGAGCCGTACTCCCGGAGCAGCCGGCCGTGGCTCACCAGCCTGGCGGTCGCCGGGCTGGCGTGCGCGACGGTCGCGACGGCCGCCCAGGGCAGCGGCCGGTTCCACTGGTGGGCCGGCTTCATCCTGATCCCGGCCGCGCTGATCGCGGCCAGCGGCGGGCCGTTGCTGGCCCGCGGCGGCGGTCGGGCCTTCGCCGGGTACGTCATCGCCTGCGTCGGCACGCTGGTGTTCGTGGTGGGCGCCTTGCTGATGTTCGGGGCGATGGGTCAGGGCTGGCCGCTGCTGGTGGTGCTGCCCTGCCTGGCGGTCGCCGGCACATACGGCTGGCGGGCCGCCCACCCGCTGGCCCGTGGCCTGCACCGCGCGGTGGCGCTGCTCGCGCTCACCGGCGCGCTGCTCGGTGTGACCCTGCAACTGATCCACATCCGTCTCATCCACCTGGAGACGGGCTGGTGGGGCGTGTTCCTGATGCTGGCCGGGGCGATCGTGCTGGGCAACGCGGGCGAGCTGACCCGGCATCGGATGCCGTACCGGCTCCAGGCGATCACCCTGCTGGTCGGTCCCGCCGTGGCGGCCATCCTGCTCGGCCTGCGCTTCCTGCGCGGCTGGTGAACGACCGGTCCGCCGCCGCCGGTCAGTGCGGGCGACGGCGGACGCCGGTCAGTGCGGGCTGCGGCGGACGCCGGTCAGAAGGCGCAGGCGATGACGAGTTCCGGGGTGCGGTCGGGTAGCAGGTCGAGCTTGCCGATCCGGCCGGCCGCGCGCAGGTCGTCGGCGACCAGGGTGAGCTGCTCCAGCAGCGCCGCCGGGCCCAGTGCCTCGGCCAACGGCACCTCCGCCTTCATGGACAGCTTCCGCTCCGACTTGGCCCGCCGCACCTGGCCCAACGCGTCACCGGCGAGCCGCAGCAGCGCCGGCTCTCCCGTCCCCTCGATCGTCCGGGCCACCTCGTAGGTGGTGGGCCAGGGCGCGCGGTGCACCGACCCGTACCGCCACCACGACCAGATCTCCTCGGTGACGTACGGCAGCACCGGTGCGAACAGCCGTAGCTGCACCGACAGCGCGCAGGCCAACGCGGCCCGCGCCGAGTCGGCCGCCGCTCCGGTGCCGTACGCCCGCTCCTTGACCAACTCGATGTAGTCGTCGCAGAAGCGCCAGAAGAACGCCTCGGTGGCCTGCAACGCGGCCGTGTGGTCGTAGGAGTCGAAGGCGGTGCCCGCGGCGCTGACCACGGTGGCCAGTTCGGCGAGCATGGCCCGGTCCAGCGGGGCGGTCGCCGGTGCGCGCAACGCGTCCCCGGCGCCCAGGCCGAGCGCGAACTTCGACGCGTTGAGCAGCTTGGTGGCCAGCCGCCGGCCGACCTTGATCTGCGCCGGGTCGAAGGCCAGGTCCATGCCGGGCTTGCCGCTGGCCGCCCAGTAGCGCACCGCGTCCGAGCCGTGCTGCTCCAGCAGCGCCAGCGGGGTGACCACGTTGCCCTTGGACTTGGCCATCTTCTTGTGGTCCGGGTCGAGGATCCAGCCCGACAGCACGGTGTCCCGCCAGGGCAGCACCCCGTGCTCGAAGTGCGATCGGACCACGGTGTCGAACAGCCAGGTTCGGATGATCTCCTGACCCTGCGGGCGCAGGTCCATCGGAAAGACCTGGGCGAACAGGGCCGGGTCGGTCTCCCAGCCACCGACGATCTGCGGGGTCAGCGACGACGTGGCCCAGGTGTCCAGCACGTCCGGGTCACCGAGGAAACCGCCCGGTTGGCCGCGCTGCGACTCGTCGTAGCCGGGCGCCGGATCACTGGACGGGTCGACTGGCAGCGCGGACTCGTCGGGCGTGAGAGGGTGGGACCAGTCCGGCTCGCCAGCGTCGTCGAGCCGGTACCACACCGGCACCGGCACCCCGAAGAAGCGCTGCCGACTGACCAGCCAGTCCCCGGTCAGGCCGCTCACCCAGTTGTCGTAGCGGTGCTTCATGTGCGCCGGCACCCAGTGCAGCTCCGCGCCCCGGGCCAGCAGCGCCGCCCGCAGGTCGGCGTCCCGCCCGCCGTTGCGCAGATACCACTGGCGGGTCGAGACGATCTCCAGTGGCCGGTCGCCGCGCTCGTAGAACTTCACCGGGTGGGTGATCGGACGCGGCTCGCCGATCAGGTCACCCGCGTCGGCGAGCATCCCGACGATTTCCCGGCGGGCGCCGTTGACGGTCTGCCCGGCCAGCGCCGCGTACGGCTGCGCGGGCACCCCGGCCGGCGGCTCCGGCAGCAGCCGACCGTCGCGGCCGATGACCACCCGGGTGTCGAGTCCGAGATCCCGCCACCAGGTGACGTCGCTCAGGTCGCCGAACGTGCAGACCATGGCGATGCCGGTGCCCTTCGCGGGGTCGGCGAGCGGATGGGCGTACACCGGCACCTCGACGTCGAACAGCGGGCTGCGCACCGTCTGGCCCACCAGGTCGGCGTACCGCTCGTCGTCGGGGTGGCAGACCAGCGCGACGCAGGCCGGCAACAGCTCCGGCCGGGTGGTGTCGACGAGCACCTCGCGCCCGCCCGGCCCGGTGAACCGCAGCCGGTGGTAGGCGCCGGGGCGCTCCCGGTCCTCCAACTCGGCCTGGGCGACCGCGGTGGCGAAGCCGACATCCCACAGCGTCGGCGCCTCCGCCTGGTACGCCTCACCCCGCAGCAGGTTGCGCACGAACGCCCGCTGGCTGGTGGCGCGGGCCACCCGACCGATCGTCGTGTACGTCAGGGACCAGTCCACCGAGAGCCCGAGCCGCCGCCAGAGGGCCTCGAAGACCTGCTCGTCGGCGACCGTCAGCCGCTCGCACAGCTCGATGAAGTTGCGCCGCGAGATCGGGGTGGGGTCGCGGCGCGCGGCCTCGTCGACCGGGGTGGCCGGGGGCCGCCAGACCGGGTCGTACGGCAGGGCCGGGTCGCAGCGCACCCCGTACACGTTCTGCACCCGACGTTCGGTGGGCAGGCCGTTGTCGTCCCAGCCCATCGGGTAGAACACGGCTTTGCCGCGCATCCGCTGGTAGCGGGCGACGGTGTCGGTGTGCGTGTACGAGTAGACGTGCCCCATGTGCAGCTCGCCCGATACGGTCGGCGGCGGGGTGTCGATGGCGTACACGTCACCACGCTTCTTCGAGCGGTCGAACGCGTACGTGCCGTCCTCCTGCCAGCGGTGCGCCCAGCGCTCCTCGAGCCCGTCCAGGCTGGGACGCTCGGGAACGCCGGCGCGGGCCGTCCTCGCCGTATCGGTCATCTGCCGATCGTAGGCACCAGCCGGGTGTCGAGCCACGGAGTTGCGCATCGCCGGCTCTACACGAGCGAGTCGCGCCACTGCCGGTGCAGCGCCGCGTAGCGGCCGTCGGTGGCGGCCAGCACGGCGGGTGGGCCGTCCTCGACGACCTGCCCGCCGTCGAGGACGAGCACCCGGTCGGCGGTCTCCACAGTGGAGAGCCGGTGTGCGATCACCAGCGCGGTCCGGTCCCGCAGGATGGTGCCGAGCGCCCGCTGCACGAGCCGTTCGGTCGGCACGTCCAGTGACGACGTCGCCTCGTCGAGGATCAGCACGGTCGGGTCGGCCAGGAACGCCCGGGCGAACGCGACCAGTTGCCGCTGCCCGGCGGAGAGCCGGCCGCCGCGCCGGTGCACCTGCGTCGCGTACCCGTCGGGCAGCGCGGCGATGAAGTCGTGCGCGCCGATCGCCTCGGCGGCGGCCCGCACGTCGGCGTCGTCGGCGTCCGGCCGGCCGAACCGGATGTTCTCCGCGACGGTGCCGCTGAACAGGTGGTTCTCCTGGGTCACCAGCACCACCGCGCGGCGCAGATCGGCGTCGGCCGCCTCGCGCAGGTCGATCCCGTCCAGCAGGACCGCGCCGGCGTTCGGGTCGTGGAACCGGGCGACCAGCTTGGCGATTGTCGACTTGCCCGCGCCGGTCGGCCCGATCAGCGCCACCGTCTGCCCGGCCGGCACGGTCAGGTCCAGCCCGGCGAGGATGGGCGTGTCGGCGCGGTAGCCGAAGGAGACGCCCCGGAAGGTCAGCTCACCGTGACCGGGGCCGGTCGGCAGCGACACCGGCCGGGCGGGTTCGGCCACGGCAGGCCGCTCGTCGAGCACCCCGGCCAGCTTCTCCAGCGCCGCCGTCGCCGACTGCAACGAGTTGTAGAACTGGCTCAGCTCCTGCATCGGCTCGAAGAAGCGGCGCAGGTAGAGCAGGAACGCGGCGAGCACTCCGACCTCGGTCCGGCCTCCGAGCACCCGCCATCCGCCGTAGCAGAGCACGACCGCGACCGTGACGTTGCCGATCAGCTTGATCGCCGGCGAGTACGTGGCGATCAGCCGGAACGCGTGCAGGCTGGTGCGCCGGTAGTCGTCCCCGAGCGCCACGAAGATCCGCTGGTTGCGGGGCTCCCGGCGGAACGTCTGCACCGCGCGGATACCCCGCATCGACTCGACGAAGTGCACGATGACCAGCGCCACGGCCTCCCGGGTCCGCCGGTACGCGCCGGCCGAGGCCCGCGCGAACCAGCGGGAGAGGTAGAACAGGAACGGGAACGCGAACAGCGTCACCGCGGCCAGCGGCAGGTCCAGCCAGAGCAGGATGGCGGCCACCGACAGGATCGACAACGCGGCCAGCACCAGGCTGTCGATCCCGCCGTCGACCAGTTCGGCGATCGAGTCCAGGTCACTGGTGAGTCGGGACACCATCCGGCCTGACGTGTACCGCTCGTGAAAGCCCACCGACAGTCGCAGGAAATGCCCGAACACCCGCTGCCGCAGGTCGAGGAGGACCGCCTGGCCGATCCGGGCGGAGAGGGTGAGGAAACCGCGGCGGGCCGCGTACTCGGTCACGGCGGCGACGGCGAACGCGCCGGCGACGGCGGCCAGCGGGACCGCGTTCCCGGCGCGCAGCGGCGCGATGGCCCGGTCGATGCCGACCATGACCAGGTACGGACCGGCCATCGCGGCAGCGTTCTGCGCCAGCAGCAGGCCGACCGCCGCGGCGAGTCCTCTCCGGTGCGGGCGGAGCAGATGGGCCAGCAGGGCTCGGCTGTGCCGGCGCAGCCGGGCCACCGCCTCCGGGGTGGTCTCCTCGGCCCGACTCCGGTCGGCCTCCGGGTCGGTGGCCGTTCCCCGCCAGCGGGTCAGCTCCGGCTCCTCGGCGGGAGGCGGGTCGACCTGCTGCGAAGAGTTCACGAGCGCACCAGCCCCCAGTCGTCCGGGGTGGACGCTCCGGATCCCGCGTCCCCGGTGCGCCCCGGTTCCGGGTCGGTGGGCCCGGCCGGCTGCGCGGGCGGCGGCTCGGCGGCGAGCAACGCCCGGTAGGCGGGCACGCTGGCCAGCAGTTCCGAGTGCCGGCCGATCGCGGAGATCCGTCCACCGTCGAGCAGGGCGACACGGTCGGCCAGCGCGATCGTCGACGGCCGGTGCACCACCAGGAGCGCGGTGCTGGCCCGCAGGACCTGCCGCAGCGCCGCCTCCACCAGCGCCTCGGTGTGCACGTCGAGGGCGGACAGGGGGTCGTCGAGCACCAGCAGCGCCGGTCGGCCGAGCACCGCCCGCGCCAGCGCCAACCGCTGCCGCTGGCCGCCGGAGAGGGACAACCCCTGCTCACCCACCCGGGTGGCCAGACCCCACGGCAGGTCGTACGCGAAATCGGCCTGGGCCAGCGCGAGGGCCGCGCGGACCTCCTCGGCGTCGGCGTCCGGGCGACCCAGGGTGAGGTTCTCCCATACCGACATGGAGAAGAGCGTGGGCTCCTCGAACGCCACCCCGACCAGTCGGCGCAGCGAGGCCAGCCGCAGCTCGCGCAGGTCGTGCCCGTCCAGGGTGATCCGGCCGCCGGTCACCTCGTGCAGCCGGGGCACCAGGGAGAGCAGCGTGCTCTTGCCGCAGCCGGTGGCCCCGACCAGGGCCACCGTCTCGCCCGGCTCGATGGTCAGGTCGATCCCGTGCAGTACGGCGGTGGTGGCGCCCGGGTAGCGGAAGTCGACCCGTTCGAAGCGGAGTCGGCCGTGGACCGCCTCGCGGGCCAGCGTGCGCGCGTCCGGAGCGTCCACGATCTGCGGCGGAGTGTCCAGCACCTCCTGGATACGGTCCGCCGCGGTGGCCGCCTCCTGGCCGTTGGCGATGATCCAGCCCAGCGACTGCACCGGCCAGATGAGCATCAGTTGGAGGCTGGCGAACGCCACCAGTTCGCCGATCGTGAGCACGCCCTGCGCGGCGGCGGCGGCCCCGGCCACCAGCACCACGCCCAGGGTCACGTTGGGCACCAGGTCGAGCAGCGCCGCGGTGTTCGCCAGCAGCCGGCCCTTGCCCACACCGGTGTCGTGCAGCGTCCGGGTCCCCGCGGCGAAGCGGGCCGCCAACTCGGGCCCCCGGCCGTACGCCTTCATGGTGCGCAGGCCCTGCGCGGTCTCCTCGACAAGCGTCGCCACGTCGCCCTGCTGGTCCTGCATTTGGCGGGACGCGGTGTGGTAGTGCCGGCCGAAGCGGCGGGTGATCAGCAGTAGTGGCACGGCGCTGGCGGCGACCAGCAGCCCGAGCGCCGCGTGCAGATGGATCAGCAGCAGGACCACCACCACGTAGGTGGTCAGGTTGAGCA
This sequence comes from Micromonospora sp. NPDC047557, assembly GCF_043205095.1. Lineage (NCBI taxonomy): Bacteria > Bacillati > Actinomycetota > Actinomycetes > Micromonosporales > Micromonosporaceae > Micromonospora > Micromonospora sp. NPDC047557. The sequence goes on from NZ_JBIDDK010000012.1 coordinate 111,964, forward strand.
CCAGGAAGAAGACACCGAACGAGAGGAACCGGCGGATCACCGACAGGTCGCTGGTGATCCGGGAGAGCAGTTGGCCGGACTGCCAGCGGTCGTGGAAGCTGGCCGGCAGTCGTTGCAGGTGCGCGTAGACGTCGGCGCGCAGCGCCGCCTCCATGCCCACCGCCGAGGAGGACTGCACCCACCGTCGGATGAAGATGAGCACCGCCTCGGCCACGCCGAGCAGCAGCGCCAGGCCACCGAGCTGCAGCAGGCCGGCGGGCTCGTGCCGGGCCACCGGTCCGTCCACCACCCGCTGCACCACCAGCGGTACGGCGATCCCGGCGGCCGTGCCGGCAAGGCCCGCGACCAGCAACCAGGCGAACTCGGCGGCGTACGGGCGCAGGTAGCGGCGCAGCCGCCAGAGGTTGTGCACGGGGTGGTGGCCCGCGGCGACCGGGGCGGCCCGGTCGCCGTCGCTCTCCACAGGCACTACCCGACGGTAGCGTCAATAGGTGTCGATGCTGCTGTCAGCTTGCCGTCAACCGCCGCTCATGACCGAGAAGCCACTTCTTCACGTCCAGCCCCCAGCGGTAGCCGCCGAGCGTGCCGTCGGTGCGCAGCACCCGGTGGCAGGGTACGAAGAGCGCGGCCGCGTTGCGGGCACAGGCCGCCGCCGCGGCGCGCACCGCCGGTGGCCGGCCGGCCAGCGCCGCGTACCCGGTGTAGGTGACCGGAGTGCCCGGCGGAACCTCCCGCAGCACCTGCCAGGCGTGCGCCATGAACTCACCGCCGGTGTGCTGCCGTACCGGCACCGAGTCGATGGCGGTGAGGTCACCGTCCAGGTAGGACCGGACGGCCACGGTCGCCGGCCCGAGGTCGGCGCGTTGCCGCAGCGGCGCCCGCAGGGTCGGGTGGATCAGGGGCAGCAGCGCCGCCGGGTCGGGGGTGAAACCGGCCGCCAGGACCTCGCCATCGGTGCCGGCGAGGATGCTCAGCGGGCCGGTCGGGGTGGTCAGCACGGTGCTGTCGATGCTCATGCCGCTCTCCAGAGTCTGATCGTGGCGTAGGACCGCCAGGGGCGCCACCGTTCGGCGTGCGCCGTGAGGGTCGTGTCGGGCAGGCCGAGCGCTGCTGCGCCGCGGCGGATCGCGAGGTCGGTGTCGAGGAGGACGTCCGGGTCGCCGAGGGCGCGCATGGCGAGGTAACTGGCGGTCCACGGGCCGATGCCGGGCAGCGCGAGCAGCCGCCGTACGGTCTCCTCCCGGTCACCACCCGGCGCCAGGTCCACGGTCCCGTCCGCCACGGCGAGGGCAAGCCCACGAATGGTCTCCCGCCGCCGAACCGGCATCCCAAACGCGGCATCCGGAAGGTCCAGAACCTCCTCAGGGCTGAGAAACCCCCGCAGGTCGGTCCGTTGATCATGAAGTTGTTGTCGCGACACGCCGTCGTCGGGGGCAACAACTTCATGATCAACGCGGGCGGTCAGGAGGCGGGTGAGGGTTGTTCGCGCGGACGTCACCGAGACCTGCTGGCCGATGATCGCGCGGACGGCCATCTCGAAGCCGTCGACCGCGCGGGGGACGCGGATGCCGGGCTCGGCGGCCACCACCGGGGCCAGCGCCGGGTCCGCCGCGAGCGTGGCGTCGACCGCGACCGGGTCCGCGTCCAGATCGAGCAGGCGTCGGCAGCGGGCCACCGCCGGCGCGAGGTCGCGCAGGTCGGCCAGGCGCAGCGTCGCCGCCACGTGCCCGTCCGCCGGGGTCAGCGCCACCTGGCCGGCGCCGTGCGGCAACCGCAACCCCCGGTGGTACGTCCCGTCGCGCACCTCCTCCACCCCGGGCAGCGCGCGCACCGCGAGGAAGTCCAGCAGCGCCCGAGCGTGCAGCGGCGGACGGTACGCCAGCCGGAGCGTGATGGTTCCCGCCCCGACCGCCGCCAGGTGCCGACCACGGGCCGTTCGCAGCTCGGACGGTGCGCTCGCGTACACCTCGCGGACCGTGTCGTTGAACTGCCGCACGCTGCCGAACCCAGCGGCGAACGCGATCTCGGCCATGCCGAGGCCGGTCGTCTCGATCAGGATCCGGGCGGTCTGCGCCCGCTGGGCCCGGGCCAGCGCGAGCGGCCCGGCACCCATCTCGGCACGCAACATCCGGTGCAGGTGCCGTTCGGTGTAGCCGAGGCGGGCGGCCAGCCCCGGCACGCCGTCCCGGTCGACCACGCCGTCGGCGATCAGTCGCATCGCCCGGCCGACCACGTCGGCGCGGACGTCCCACTGGGGCGAGCCGGGTGCGGCATCCGGCCGGCAGCGGCGGCAGGCGCGCAACCCGGCGCCCTGCGCGGCGGCGGCCGACGGAAAGAACCGGACGTTCTGCCGCTTGGGGGTGGTCGCCGGGCAGGACGGCCGGCAGTAGATCCCGGTCGACGTCACGCCGGTGTAGAACCAGCCGTCGAACCGCTGGTCCCGGCTGTCCACCGCGCGGTAGCACCGTTCGAAGTCCATCTCCACGTCACCTATGGTGCCCCGCTGGTCGGGCCCTCGGCTGGCGGGATTCGGACCTGGGTGTGCGCGGCCGACGGCGCACTGCCGACCCGGGCAATGTTCAGCGGCGGCGGCGGTGCGGCTGGCCGGAACGCTGTCCGGAGCGGGCGGGTTGGCCGGACCGCTGGCCGGACCGAATCGACTGTCCCAACCGGTTGGCCTGGCCGTTGAGCAGGGGCGAGCGGAACACGCCGTCCGGGTCGTACCGCTTCCACAGCCGGCGCACCCGGGCGCCGGTCTCGCCCGGGTAGATCCGGGCGAACGCGGCCGGGTCCGGTCGACTCTCGAAGTTGACGTACTCGCCATCGGCTCGCGCGCCGACGGCCCGCCAGGCGGTGTCCAGCGCCGCGCCGCCCTGCGGGGGGAACGTCGAGGCGATGACCAGGGTGTTCTGGTGCCGGTGCGGGTAGGCCGTCGCGTCGACGGCGACGTCGTTGACCGCCCCGCCGACCGAGCGCAGTTGGATCACCGCCCGGCCCGGACCGGTGGTCGCCCGCGTGACCGCTCGCGCGACGCCCGGGTCCAGCTCGGCGAACAGCCCGTTGGTGGTCGTACCCCGCTGCTGCCCGACGTTCGGGTGCAGGTGCGCGGTCGGCACCAGCGTCGGGTAGGGCAGCAGGTCGCTGCGGTGTTCGAGCACCTTCCCGATGGCCAGCAGCGGCTCCACGACGGGCCGGACGCGGCGCAGGCTCTCCGCGGCCACCACTGCGGTGATGGACATGAGCGTCGAGCGGCCGTCGGCGAACAGCACGGCGGCGGCGGACAGCTCCCGGGGGGCCTGTGCGAGACAGCTCGCCCACTCGCGGACGGTACGGCCGTCCGGGTGCGCCTCGACGATAAGCTGCGCCACGCCGACGTTGCGCTGCTCCGCGGCCTCGATCTCGAACGCCACCACGACACCGGCCCCCGCGCCGGCACCCCGGACCAGCCAGAACAGCTCCGGTTCGTGCGCCGCGTCGGCGCGTACCAGCGTCCCGTCCGCGAGCACGACCTCCACCGCGCGGACGCGATCGATGGTGAGGCCGTGGGCGCGTACCAGCCAGCCGACGCCGCCGCCGGTGGCCAGCCCGCCGACGCCGACACCGCCGTAGTCGCCCGAGCTGACCACCAGGCCGTACGGGGCAAGCGCCGTCGCGACGTTCGCCCAGCGGGCGCCGGCCTCGACCCGGACCAGCCCGGCCCGTTCGTCGAGCACCCGCACCCGGTTGAGCATGGACAGGTCGATCACCACGCCGCCGTTGTTGGAGGAGGCTCCGGACAGGCCGTGCCCGCCGCTGCGCACCGCGATCGGCAGCCGCTGCTCCCGCGCGTACCGGATCGCGTCGATCACCTGCGCGGTGGTCTTCGGCAGCAGCACGGCGGCCGGCGAGGCGGTCGTCGTGTACGTCGAGCGCAGCTGCGCGTACCGGCGGTCGCCGGGTGTGACGATCTGCCCCCGCAGGGAGTCGGGCACCCGGGCCATGGCGGTGGTCATCGCTGGCCCTGGGCCGCTCGGCCGTCGTGGTCGCTCATGGCCCAAGAGTGGGGCGACGGCGACGGCGTTGGCAAACCCCGGGTCGGCCACCAACCATTGGTAAGCGGTCAAGGAGCCCTGGGCGGTGACAAGTGGTCGGTCGTAGTGACCGGAATCTCCGCCGACGAGGGCATCCGGGCCGGTCCGACCGAGGCGTGGAGATCACCTCGGTCGGACCGGACCCGATCACCTCGCGGAGCTGGGCCCCGTGCTCGACCCGGACGGGCTCGACTTGATCGTCGGGGAGCCCGGTCGCCCCGGAACGCCCGGCGCGCCACCCGTGGTCGGCCCCGGCTCGCCCGGCCTACCCGGTACACCCGGAGGGCCGGGCTCGTCAGGCCTACCCGGTACACCCGGAGGGCCGGGCTCGTCCGGCCTACCCGGTACACCCGGAGGGCCGGGCTCGTCCGGCCTGCCCGGCACCCCGGGGTCTCCCGGCTCGTCGGAGGTGGCCGGCGACGGCACCGAACCCGGTAGGCCGGGCCGGCCCGGCACGCCGGGCGGCCCGGACGGGTCGGGTACGGCCGCCGGGCCCGCTGGGGTCGGCACGGCTGGCCCAGGCCCGTCCGAGCCGCTCGCGGCCAGGGCGATCGGAGCCGCGATCAGGATCGCCGCGAGAGTCCCCACCGCTCCCATCGTCACCGTGGCGCGGCGTCTGTTGCGGACCCGCCGTTCCGCTTGGTTCAACTGGTCATGCACGATCGGTGCCTCCTCGGCCAGGTCGGTGAGGGTGGATCGGATGAGGCTCTCGAAGGGATCGGTCATCGCCGTACCTCCAGCAGCTCGATCTCCGGCAGCAGGTCGCGGAGCCGCTGGACGGCCCGGTGCGTACGACTGCGGACGGTGCCCACCGAGCAACCGAGCAGCTCGGCCACCCGAGCTTCGGGCAGGTCCTCGTAGTAGCGCAGGACCACCACCGTCCGCTGCGCCGGTGGCAGTTGACGCAGCGCGGCACGCATCGCCAGCCGTACGTCGGAGCCGCCGCTCGGGTCCGCGCCGACCGGCTCGTCGGCCGGGTTGAGCGGCGTCTCCCGCCGTCGGCGAAGTCGCCGCCACCAGCTGACCTGCTCGCGGTACATCACGACGCGGAGATACCCCTCGGGATCGGCGTGCCGGATGGTCTCCCACTTCGGGATGGTCCGCGCCAACGCCGACTGGAACAGGTCCTCGGCGGCGTTGCGGTCCCCGGTCAGCAGGTACGCGACCCGCATCAGCGCCGGTGTCCGGCTGCCGACGAACTCGGCCAGCCGAGCGCGCTCGTCCTCGTCCACCCACCACCCCCGTTTCGTTGTCACAGATACAGACGCCCCAGGTCATCGTCGCTATCCGCGATCCGCTGTGTTTTTCCGGCCCGGAAGTGTCGGTCGTGACGGGTACCGTCCGGCCACCAACTGAAGAAGGGGATGCGGGACATGACGAGCGTGGCGGGTTGGGCGGCGGCGTCGACACCGGGCGCGTTCCCGCCGCTGCCCCGCGCGGTGGCGCAGTCCTTCTACCGCCGGATGCGGGCCGTCGCGCCGGCCGCCGTCGGCGCCATCGAACGGGACCGGGCGGCCGAGGCGGAGCAGGTCTTCGCCGACACCGCTTGTGGCCGGTTGGTCGGCTCACTCGACGACGCGGGCGTGCGCGCACTCGGGATGTGGACCCATCACTGGTGCATGCGCTTCTACGACGACGACACCCGCGTCGGTCGGCGGTTGGTGCGCGAGATCGCCGCGCGGGCCGAGTTGGGCTGGACGGCCGACGAGGTGCGCTGGATGCTGCGCGAGTCGTTCTCCGCCGGCCCGGCCGCCGCCGACCGGTTCACCCTGCCCCGTGCCGCCGCGGCGCAACTGCCCCCGGCCGACCGGCCGCCCGCGGACCACTGGCCCGAGGTCGAGGTGCCCCGCCAGCGCAGCGGCCGGCACGCGGGCGGGTGACCGGCCGCCTCGTGGCTGCGGCAGGATGAGGCGGTACCACCCCGACGGAAGGACGCCCCGATGCCCGCCAGCGAGCCGACCATCATCGCCACCAGCATGGGCTTCTCCCGGGGCGACCGAGGGCCGTACGACATGCGTCCCAGCCCGGTCTTCGAGCTGGCCGCCGAGCTGGCCGAGGCCGGTCCGCAGCCGCGGATCTGCTACCTCGGGCAGGCCGTGGGCGACCAGCCCACCTCGTTCGCCGCCATCTACGGCGCGTTCGCCGACACCCGGTTCCGCCTGTCGCACCTCGCGCTGTTCCCGATGCCGAACGTCGACGACGTCCGCGCCCACCTGCTCGCCCAGGACGTGATCTGGGTCGGCGGCGGCAGCGTCGCCAACCTCGTCGCGGTCTGGCGGGTGCACGGGCTCGACGAGATCCTGCACGAGTGCTGGCAGGCCGGCGTAGTGCTGGCCGGCGTCTCCGCCGGCTCGATCTGCTGGCACGTGGGCGGCGCCACCGACAGCTTCGGCCCCCGCCTGCGCGGGTTCACCGAGGCGTTGGGCTGGCTGCCGTACGGCAACGGCGTGCACTACGACAGCGAGGCCCAGCGCCGACCGCTGATGCACGAGCTGGTCGGCGACGGCACGTTGCCGACCAGCCACTGCACCGACGACGGCGTCGGCCTGGTCTACCGGGGTACCCGGCTGGTCGAGGCGGTCGCCGACCGCGAGGGCGTCTCGGCGTACGAGGTGAGCCGCGCCGCGGACGGCAGTGTGCGGGAGGCGGTCATCGCGCCCCGCCTGCTTGGTTGAGCGCCGGTCAGACCCGATCCTCGAACGCGGCGCACACGGTCGCCCGCACCTGCGGCCCCTTGATCGATCGCAGCAGCTCCCGGGCGAGGGCGATCTGGTGCGACTCGTCGACTGACCGGTCCATCGGGGTCAGCTCCACCCGCCACCGGAAGTAGAGGTAGTCGTCCTCGTCGGTGGCGGCGAGCCGCGGGTCGGCGTCCTCGTTGGGGTTGATCTCCAGCAGGTTGCCCCGGACGTCCACCGAGTCCCGGCGGTAGGGCACCGCGTCGGGCAGCCGTGTTCGGATCAGGTCGAGCAGCTCCGCCGCCGTCAGCGGGCCGTCGACCATGATGAGGAACTGCAACGTCGTCTGCACGTCTGCCACCTTGCCAGATGCGGAATCGCTCAATCGAGCGGGAGGAACGGGCCGTTGTCGAACTTGCCGCCTCGGCGCAGCACGGAGAACTGCACCTTGTGCGGCACGTGCGTGTCCATGAGTTCACGGCGCAGGTGGGTGAAGTCGGTGCCCAGATCGAAACTGGCGAGCTGACCGTTCTCGTTGATCCGGCGCAGCATCGTCTTGCGCAGCCGGGTCCCGTCCGGCGCCCGGGACAGGGAGCGTTCGGCCAGGTCGAAGAAGGTCTTGTCGTCGACGATGAGCGCCACGTCGATGTCGGAGTCCGGGCGGGCGGTGCCCTTCACCCGGCTGCCGTGGGCGACCAGGTCCCCGTCGGGCAGCCCGGCCTGCCGTTGGGTCTGCCGGGCGCCCCGAGCGAAGCGGGTCCACTGGCGTTCGGTGAAGCCCTGCGGGATCTGCCGGGCGGCCCGGGTGGCCGCCGCCTCGGCCGTCTCGCCCGCCACGTCGTCGGCCCGTCGCATCATGCTCCGGGCGGCCTGCGCCACGATGCCCCGGGCGGCCGTCGTGGCGCCGTCCGGCAGGTCCCGTCGACGACCGGTCATTCCAGCCCGCCCGACTGGCGGCGGCGCAGCACGGCGTCGAAGACCTGCGCCAGTTCGGCGGCGTCCTCGCCAGCGTGGTGGGTGTGCGGTACGTCGTGCAGACCCAGCTCGTGCTTGATCTTGCCCTTGCGGGTCTGGACCCACTCGCTGCCGGTCAGCCCCATCCAGTAGCTGCGCAGGTCGACGCCGGAACCGGTGGCGCCGAACGGGCTGTGGCCGACGAAACGCACGAAGTACCAGTGCACGAACATGCCGTCCCAGACAGCGGGAGCGGCGAGGAAGACCGGGCGGCCGATCCGGCGCAGCCCGTTGACCCATGCCGCCGCCGCTGCCATCGCCACCGGCGCGGTGGGCGCCTCGCGGAGCAGACGGTCCCGGTCCAGACCCGACACGGCCAGCGCGGCCGGTACGAACTCGTCGGAGATGGGCCGCAGCTCGGTGTAGAACGTCAGATCCGGGCGACCGGCCACGGCCATGCCCAACGAGATCATGCTGTACGGCCCGGGGATCGGCCCGTCCGCCTCCACGTCGACGCCGACGTACAGCTCGGGCAGGGGAGTGGTCATCCCAGCACCACCCCGATGGCCTGGTCGATCAGCATGTTCAGGACGATGTCGGTGAGCTTCTTGAAGACGGGGATCTCCAGCAGCGAGGCGCCGAACGTCGGAGCGGCCGTCGCGATCGCCTGGATGATCTGCACCAGCAGGATGATCAGCTGGACGATCACGTTGATCTTCAGGGCGAGGACGATCAGCGCGCACACGAAGAGCGTCGCCGCCACCATCTGTGCGCCGGTGCCGCCGTCCCGCAGCACCGACATCGCCGAACCGTCGGCCTCCCAGCGCTCCTGGAACGCGGTCAACGCATCGCCCTGGTTGCCGGTCAGCACCCGCTGCGCGGCCGCCGTACCCTCCGCCGCCGCGTTGTGCAGCGAGTCGGCCATCTCCATCCACATCTGGCCCAGCTCGAACATCTTTGTCTCGTCCGACTTGGGCCAGGTGTAACCCAGCTCGTTCAACAGGCCGGCGAGCTCGCCGGGCAGCATGATCCCCATCGACCCGCCTACCAGCTCATCGTCGTGAACTGGGCGTCGTTGTCCTGCTCGACCGAGTCGTACTGGTCAGCCATCAGGCCCAACCCGGCACCGAAGCCGCGCAGCCCGTCGACGACCGACCCGAGGCACTCCGCCGCGATCTCCTCGGCCACCTGGTACGACATGCCGATCAGGCCGCCCACGTCGTCGTCGCCGAAGATGTCGCCCATCGAGGCCGTCCGCGCGCGCAGCACCTCCCACTGCGCGGCCAGTTGCTCGGCCACCGTCGTCAGGTGGCCGCCGCCCTGCCGCAGCGCGGGCGGGTGCACCTGTAGGTCCTCGCGCATGACATCACCTCGCTGCCTGCTGGATGCGCCGCACCGCGTCGGTGAGCGCATCGGTCATCGCCGCCATGCTGCGCACCGACTCGTTCTGCAACTCGTCGAGCTGCTGGCCCAGCGCCACCGGGTCGACCGCGGGTGCGTCTGCGGCCTCGCCGGCCGCAAGCCGCAGGTCGTCCAGCGCGGCGTTGACCGCCATGGTGATCTGCTCGCCGAGCATCTCGGCGCCCATCCGGAACGCGCGCGGGTCCACCGTCACCGACTCGACATGCTGGCCGACCGCCACGACCTCGACCTGACCGCCCGCCGCAGACCCGGTGCCCCGTGCCGGCTCGACGTCCAGATCGTCGGGGACCTGCCCGGTCGAACGCATCGACGCCAGTGCCTGTCGGGTTTGCTGGAACAGTCGGTCGAATTCCGTCACCTGGTCCACAACGCCCCCTCACGTCGCACGCGACATCGAGAGGGTAGCAACGGGACGCCACCTGCCGTACCCGCCGATGCGCGACCGGGGGCAGCGTCCGGTTCGGTGTAATCGGAGCCGCCTGGACCGGCGCGGCCGGCACCGGCGTAAGCTGGCCCGTCGTGAGTCTCACCATCGGCATCGTCGGCCTGCCCAACGTCGGCAAGAGCACGCTTTTCAACGCGTTGACCAAGAACGACGTGCTGGCGGCGAACTACCCGTTCGCCACCATCGAGCCCAACGTCGGCGTGGTCGGGCTGCCCGACGAGCGGCTGGGCAAGCTGGCCGAGATCTTCTCCTCGCAGAAGGTGCTGCCGGCCCCGGTGTCGTTCGTCGACATCGCCGGCCTGGTCCGTGGCGCGTCCAAGGGGCAGGGCCGGGGCAACGCCTTCCTGGCCAACATCCGCGACGCCTCGGCGATCTGCCAGGTGGTCCGGGCGTTCTCCGACCCGAACGTGGTGCACGTCGACGGCAAGATCTCCCCGGCCGACGACATCGAGACGATCAACACCGAGCTGATCCTCGCCGACCTGCAGACCCTGGACAAGGCGCTGCCCCGGTTGGAGAAGGAGGCCAAGCTCCGCAAGGACCGGTCCGCCGCGGTCGCCGCCGCGAAGGCCGCGATCGAGGTGCTCGACGGCGGCACCACGCTCTACTCCGGGGCCGGCGCGGCCAAGATCGAGCTGGAGCACCTGCGCGAGCTGCACCTGCTCACCACGAAGCCCTTCCTGTACGTCTTCAACGTCGACGAGGCCGAGCTGGCCAACGAGACGTTCCTCGACGAACTGCGTGCCCTGGTCGCCCCCGCCGAGGCCGTCTTCATGGACGCCAAGATCGAATCTGAGCTGGTGGACCTGCCCGAGGAGGAGGCCCGCGAGCTGCTGGAGTCGATCGGGCAGAACGAGCCCGGCCTCAACCAGCTCGTCCGCGTCGGCTTCCGTACGCTCGGGCTCCAGACGTACCTCACGGCCGGCCCCAAGGAAGCGCGCGCCTGGACCGTCCCGGTCGGCGCCACCGCGCCGGAGGCCGCGGGTGTCATCCACTCGGACTTCCAGCGCGGCTTCATCAAGGCCGAGGTGGTCTCCTACCACGACCTGGTCGAGCACGGATCGATGGCGGCGGCCAAGGCGGCGGGCAAGGTCCGCATCGAGGGCAAGGAGTACGTCATGCAGGACGGCGACGTGGTGGAGTTCCGCTTCAACGTCTGAGGCTGGCCTGTTCCCGGAGGTCAGACGGTTGAGTCGTCACCCGGGGGCACGTCGGGGCCACAACCCCACGCGTCATCGACAGCGCGGCCGTTACCGAAGTTGGCGCACACGCGGTCATTCGCCAGATGACCCAGCTTGGGGCCGCCGGTGGCCAGCTCTGACCCCGGGAGCCGGGTCCGTGCCGGGCGAGGTTGGGTCACATGCACCGCTGTGGCGATGTCCGTCGAGGGCGCGGTCCGTGACACGAGAGTCGACTCATTCTGTTCCGTCAGCGTCTACTTCACCGTCTGCATTGGCTGACCGGTCGCACCTCCGCTGGCGGGCCTGATCGACTCGGATTCCTGGAAACCGGGGTATCCGGACGGCTGGAACACCCCGACATCCAGAAATCCGAGGGAGGATGCAGGTCCGGCACGGACAGGCAGAAGGACGGTGCCTTGTGGGGGAACGGACGTTGCTCAGTTCGTCGTTCGGCTCGGCGGCGTCCGCGTACGCCGAGCATCGCCCGGATTACGCGCAGGCCGCGGTGCGGTGGGCGCTTGAGTTCGCGCCCGGCCCGCGAGTGCTCGACCTTGGTGCCGGCACCGGCAAGCTGACCCACACGTTGGTCGCCGTTGGTGCGGACGTCGTCGCGGTCGAGCCCGACCCGGCCATGCGCACCGAGCTGCGCCGTGCCATGCCGGCCGTTCGTGCCCTGGCGGGTAGCGCCGAGGCGATCCCGTTGCCGGACGCGTCCGTCGACGCCGTGCTGGCCGGCAACGCCCTGCACTGGTTCGACATGGCCGTCGCGGGGCCGGAGATCGCCCGGGTCCTCGCACCCGGAGGCGTCCTGGCGGGCCTGTGGAACATCATGGACGACCGGATCGCCTGGGTCGCCGACCTCGAACGTGTCAGCGGGAGTGCGGCGATCGGCCCGCGTGACACGCTCACCAGTTGGCGCGCGGCGACCGCTGACATGCTCGTTCCGAGCACCGGCCTGGCCTCCCGGTTCGGTTCGTCGGAGCAGGCCGAGTTTCCACACGGTCAGCGCCGAACCGCCGACTCCCTCATCGCGACACTCGCGACCCGGGCCGGGATGCTGGTCATGCCGGAACCGGACCGGGAGGCCACGCTCGGCCGGATCCGCGCCTTCCTCGGGAGCAGGCCCGAAACCGCCGCGGGCGAGTTCAACCTGCCGATGCTGACCGGCGTGCTGCGCGCCCGCCGGCGCTGACGGTCAGCAGGTCACGTGCGGTAGTAGTCGGCTCTGCAGCGCGACTGCTCGGCTACCGAGAAAACCTCGAAGTCGCGAGCGGCCTCGCACGCGCTACTGCTCGGCCCAGACGCCCAACTCGTTGCCACTCGGGTCGGTGAAGTGGAACCGGCGGCCGCCGGGGAACTCGTACGGCCCGTTGACCACGTGACCCCCGGCCTCCTTCACCGCCTGCACGGACCGGTCCAGGTCACCTGAGTAGAGCAGCACCAGCGGGCCGCCCGCCCGCACCTCCTCGTCCAGACGGAGACCACCCACCTCGGGCGCGGCGTCGCCCTGCGGGCTGCGGATGCCCGCGTACCCCGGGCCGTAGTCGGTGAACTGCCAGCCGAACGCGTCGGCGTAGAAGCGCTTGGCCTCGGCGAGGTCGGTCACGGTGAGCTCGATGTAGTCGATGGTGTGGTGTCGATGGGGAGCTGACTCAGACATGCACCGCATTCTGTGCCTCGGGTACGACGGGTTCGTGAAGCGCAACTAAAGGTTGCGCGACGGGCGGCAGTCGTCGTACGGTTACGCAACCAAAGGTTGCATGTTGACGAGGCGAAGGAGTCTGACGTGGTGGACATTCTGCATCAGGTCGGCGTCGCGGCCCCGCTCGGCGACGTCTACCGAGCGGTGGCGACTCCCGAGGGCGTCGCGGGTTGGTGGTCGATCGACACGACCGGAAAGGCTGAGGTCGGCGGGCAGTTGGCCGTCCGGTTCGGTGCCGACGGTGGGTTCGATCTGGAGATCATCGAGTTGGACCCGGCCGGACGGGTGCGGTGGCGGGTCGTCGGTGGCCCCGACGAGTGGATCGGCACCGAGGTGAACTGGCGCTTCGACCAGCGCGGGACGTACACGAACGTTGATTTCACGCACGCGGGTTGGCGCGAGCCGAGCGAACTCATGCACGAGTGCAGCACCAAGTGGGCGATCTTCCTGATGAGTCTCAAGGAGCTGGTGGAGACGGGGCGCGGCCGGCCGGCGCCGGACGACGTCCAGATCGGCGACGGGCACTGACCTCGGTGGCGACGGAACCCGCCCCGTCCCGCCGCCCCACGCGGAACCCGGCAGCCACCAGGCCGAGAGTCACGATCGCCACCGCGCAGAGCAGCAGCGTCGGGCGTGCGCCGATGGCGCCGACCAACGGGCCGCCGAGCATCGTGCCGAGCGGCACCGCGAGCACAAGCACGGCGCCGTTCGCGGCGAGCACCGCGGGGAGCTGCTCGGTGGACGCGCTGCGCTGGAACAACGCCATCGACGTGGACATGTACGGCGCCCAGATCAGGCCCGCCACGGCGAACGCCGGCAGGGACAGGCCGATGGGCGCACCCAGGCCGAGGGGCAGCATGGCGACGCCGAACCCGATGACGATGCCGATGGTGGTTGCCCGTAGCGGCCAGTGGCGAAGGTGCCCGGCCACCACACCGCCGACGAGGCCGCCGACGCCGAAGGCGGTGTAGTACACGCCGAGCAGCGTCGCGGAGGCGTGCAGGTCGTCGGTGATGTGGATCGGCATGGCGACGTACACCGGGCCGAAGAGGAAGAAGAACGCGACGCTCAGCACCAGCAGGCCGAGCAGCGCGGGCTGACGGCGGATGAGCGCGAAGCCCGCGGTACGAGAGGCGCCGCGCTCGTACCGATGGATCATGTCGGTGGCGGGAAGGGCGAGGCGATAGGTGAGCGCCAGCACGGCGAACGTCGCGGCGTCGACGGCGATGACCCAGACCGGACCCGCCCAGCCGATCAGGATGCCTGCCAGCGGCGGGCCGACGATGGTGGCGAACCCGGAGATGGTGGTGAGCACCGCGTTGGCCGGCAGGTGGTGGCGCTGCGGCAGCAGCTCGGCGATCAGGGTGAACCGCCCGGCGGAGCCCCACGAGTGCAGCAGCGCGGAAGCGGCGAGCAGGACGACGTACAGCCCGATGGTGAGCATGCCGGCGAGGTGGGCGATCGGGATCGCCGCGAGCGCGGCGGCTCGCAGGATCGCGTCCCAGCCGGCGAGCTGAGCGCCGCTGCGCCCGCGCAGCAACCGACCGAAGATGACCGTCCCGGCCGCGCTGGGCAGGGTGTACGCGGCCACCGCGACCGCGATCCACAGGCCGCGCTGGCCCTGCGGCGCGAGCTGGATGGCCAGCCAGGTCACCGCGACCACCGCCATGCCGTCGCCGAGGGCGGACACGGCCAGCCCGGGCAGCACGCGCCGCAGCAGGGGATGGCTGACCACGGGCCAGTAGGGCGAGGTACGCGGGAACCGAGGCATGGCGACAGTCGACCCGGCATAGGCCGGATCGGCCAGCAAAGGCTGCCGACAGCAGAATCAGCCCGAAGCGGAACGCCGGTCCTCGTCCCTGGCTGACGGAGATCGACTCCGGTTCGCGCGGGTGCGGGTCACGCACACCTGCACGCACCGGAGTCGATCGACCGCCGCTACTCCGTTCGGTAGACGGAGATGTGTGCCGGGCTGTCGGCGCTGAACGGCAGCCGGTGCCAGTCGGCGTACCGCTCGGTGAGCCGGAGGCCCGCCTGCCGCGCCATCTCGTCGATCTGGTGCGGCCAGGCGTACCGCATGGCGAACGGCTTCAGGTGCACACCGTCACCGTCGAAGGTGATGGTCTGCCGGATGAACCGCTGCGCCGGTCGGTCGTACCGGTGCAGTCGGATCGTCGCGGAGTCCTCGGTCACCTCGCGGACCTGCACCTGCTCGTCGGCGTCGAAGCTGCGCGGGTCGGGCACGAACGTCTCGATGACGAACGCCCCGCCGGGCGACAGCACCCGGGCGACATTGCGGAAACAGTCCGCCTGCCGCTCGGCGTCCACCAGGTTGAACAGGGTGTTGAAGACCAGGTAGGCCAGGCGGAACGGGCCCTGCACATCCACGTCGGCCATGTCGCCGACGACCGCGGGGATCTGGTCGCCGCCGGGCTTGGCCCGCATCTGGGCCAGCATTTCCTCGGACGCCTCGATGCCGTGCACGCTGAGGCCACGCTCGGCCAGGGGCAGCGCGACGCGGCCGGTGCCGATCGCCAGTTCGAGGACCGGGCCGCCATCGGCCAGATCGGCCAGGAAGTCCACGGCGGGGGCCGGGTCGGGGTTGGTGCCGCCGTCGTCGTATCCGGCGGCCCAGAGCCGGCCGAAGAGGCCGGGATCGTCGAAGACCGACATCAGCGGCCTCCAGGGTTGGGATCAGTGGCGCCTAGCAGCGCCAGGGGAACGGTCCTGCTCACGAAGTCTCGATTCCTCGGATCGGATGAGGTCGGGTCGGAGGGACTTCGTCGAGTGGGGCATGTCGGATGCTCCTTCCGCGCGGCTGTGGACCGAGGACACCAGAGACGCCGCGGGCCCGGCAAGGCAATTACGCCAGCCGGGCCCGCGACGGGACGTGCGGTCAGGAGATGTGGTGCAGGATCACGTTGTGTACGTGGTGGCTCTTCTGCGCGCCACGGAACTCCACCTCGTAGGTGTGCGTGCCGACGTGGATGGCGATGGCGCCGGTGGAGAAGAACGAACCACCCCACGACTTGTTGCTGACCACGCTCACGCTGGTGATCTTCGAGTACGGGATACTGGTGATCGCGAACCGCTTCCCGACGAACGAGCGGTCCTGGATGATCACGCGGCGGTCGGTCAGCCCGATGAACCCGGTGCCGGTGCCGACGGCGTCGTAGACGGCGATGATCTGCTCGCCGTCGAGGAGGCCACTCTCGATCTGCTGGACCTGCTCTTTGCGGTCGTACGCGATGTTCGCCATGCGACCCAGGCTAGAAAGCCGGTGCCAACGTGACCGGTCGACCGGTTCGGTGCCCGCGGGTTGGCCACGCCTGGCGACATGCGGAAGCCCCGCACCTCCCCGTGTGGAAGCGGGCAGGCGCGGGGCTCCGGCGGTAGGTCAGTGGTCGCTGCGGGGGTCGTGGTCCGTGCTGCGGCTGCCGGCCTTGGCCAGGCCCCGGCTCACCAGATAGCCGATGGTCAGCAGGGTGATGTACCACCAGGCCTTGTCGGCGGCGAAGTAGTCCCCACCGTCGTTGGCGGCACCGTCGCCGACGGCGTTCGAGGCGATCAGCACACCGATGACGGCGAGCACGTAGATCGCCAGCTCGCTGGTCTTCCAGGACGGCTTCGTCTCGTCGCCGCGGCGGTTGACGCGGCGGACGTCGTGCTGACCGGCGTGCTCGACGTGGTCGTTGGCGCGGTTCTGCGTGGGGGTGGTCATATCAGCTCCTGAAAAGCACTATTTGGAAGGTCCCGCTCGTTTCGAGGGCTTTGTTGGCTCCCGTGTCGAACTGGTACCCGAGTGCCTTTCAGGGAAACCTCAGGTCTTCACAAGACTTTCAACAGAGTCTCAGGACTCGGTGACCGCGCGGTACGCGTCCTCGATGCGGGCGGCCAGCAGGACCTCGCCCTCGGTCAGCGGCTCGTCGTTGCCGTGCCCGACCCGGATCAGGGTGCTGTCGGACCGGCGGCTGATCTCGGGACGTAGGTGCAGAGCGTCGGCGACGACCTTGACCCGTTCAGTTAGCGCCGCGTGTTGGGTATCGTCGATCACGAGCGTCCGCCGGATCTGTTCACCCTCCCGCGTCCAACCGGTTAGCAAGGTCAACGCGTCGGACAGGTAGTCGTGCTTGGCTCGGCTGTTGAACAGCACGCGCATCACCGCACCCCCCAAGCGCCGTTGCCGGCTTGTGGCCAAATCGTCGCCATCCCGTGTCTTGTCGGTGCCTTCTAGTCTGTCGTCGCTCGGTAAGGGTGTCCACGCCCACACTTCCGTGTTCTGTTGGCCTAGCGGACGGCGTCGGTACCCAAACCGCCGATTGATCTGGCACCCTGGACGCCCGTGCAGACCGAACGGGCTAATGGCGACGGGCAGGCCGAACGACGGGACCTGAAGGTGATCGTGGGGGCGGCGATCATCCGGGACGGACGGGTGCTCGCGTGTGCGCGCTCCGCCCCGCCCGAGGTGGCCGGCATGTGGGAGTTCCCCGGCGGGAAGGTCGAGCCGGGGGAGGGGGAGACCGAGGCGCTGATCCGGGAGTGCGCCGAGGAGTTGGCCGTACGCGTGGAGATCGGCGACCGGGTCGGCCGCAACGTCCGGATGGCCCACGGCCGCTCGGTGCTCAAGGTGTACGCGGCCCGCCTCCTGCACGGCGATGAACCGCGGGCGTTGGAGCATCAGGCGCTGCGCTGGCTCGCCGCCGACGAGCTGGACTCGGTCACCTGGCTCCCCGCCGACGCACCCATCGTCGCCGCCCTGCGCCCCCGCCTCCTCGCTGGTTGATCATGAAGTTATTGCCCCGACACGCCGGTCGGCAGGGCAACAACTTCATGATCAACAGGGCCGGTCGGGTGGGGGTATGCGGACGGGGGCCCCGGCTATTGCCGGGGCCCCCGTTCGGGTGGTCGTGCTCAGTGCTTGTCGTCCTGGTCGGGGTGCGCGAAGTTGAGGTGCTCCGGATGCATCGGGAAGGTCACGTCGTCGCCGAACGGCGACGGCGCGGCGGCCCGGTCGAAGGTGAGCTCGGTCAGCGGCAGCCGGCCCCGGTCGTCGACCGCCGGCGCGGTGGGGTGCGGCACCTCCCGGTGCCAGTTCACGCCGCTCTGCGCCTGCGCCTCAGCCTGCGGGTCGTGCGAGCCACCCGCGTGCGAGTGCGTCCCGCCCCGGCTCGTGCCCGGCAGGCTCGCCGAGCCCGGACGGGCGGTGGTCACGCTGGTCTGGGGCGTCTCGCCCCGACGGAAGATCTTGCTACCAAGCCACACAAGGGGATCGTACCTGCGGTCGACGACGCGTTCCTTCATGGGGATGATCCCGTTGTCGGTGATCTTGATGTGCTCGGGGCAGACCTCGGTGCAGCACTTGGTGATGTTGCAGAAACCGAGGCCCTGTTCGGCCTGCGCGTACTCCCTGCGGTCGGTCCGGGCGTCCAGCGGGTGCATGTCCAGCTCGGCAGCCCGGATGAAGTACCGCGGGCCGGAGAACGCCTGCTTGTTCTCCTCGTGGTCGCGGATCACGTGGCAGACGTTCTGGCACAGGAAGCACTCGATGCACTTGCGGAACTCCTGCGAGCGCTCGACGTCGACCTGCTGCATCCGGTAGTCGCCCGGGGCGACGTCCGCCGGAGGGGCGAACGCCGGGGTCTCCCGCGCCTTCTCGTAGTTGAACGACACGTCGGTGACCAGATCCCGGATGACGGGGAAGGTCCGCAGCGGCGTGACCGTGACGGTCTCCTCGTCGCCGAAGGTCGACATCCGGGTCATGCAGCCCAGCCGCGGCTTGCCGTTGATCTCCATCGAGCAGGAGCCGCACTTGCCGGCCTTGCAGTTCCACCGGCAGGCCAGGTCGGGCGCGTCGGTGGCCTGCAGGCGGTGGATGACGTCGAGGACGACCTCGCCCTCGTTCACCTCGACCATGTAATCCTGCAGGTCGCCGCCGGTCTCGTCGCCCCGCCAGATCCGGAACTGACGCTTCGCGCTCATCGGTTGTCCGCCTCTCCAGCGTCGGCGAGAGAAGCGTCGAAGTCGGCGAGCTCCTCGTCGGTGAGGTACTTGGCCAGCTCGGCCCGGTCGAAGAGGCTGATCAGCTCCGGCCGCATCTTCGGCAGCAGCTTACGGGTCAGCCGTACGCTGTCGCCGTCCAGCGAGCAGACCAGGTTGACCTGCCGCCACTTCGGCTCCATCGCCGGATAGTCCTCCCGGGTGTGCCCGCCGCGCGACTCCTGCCGCTCCAACGCCGCCTTCGCGGTGCACTCCGAGACCACAAGCATGTTGCGCAGGTCCAGGGCCAGGTGCCAGCCCGGGTTGTAGCGCCGGCCGCCGGCGGCGCTCACCTTGGCGACCCGCTCGCGCAGCTCGGCCAGTCGCACCAGGGCGTCGGCCAGCTCGCCTTCGCGTCGGATGATTCCGACGAGATCCCCCATGACCGCCTGGAGGTCCTGCTGGAGGGTGTACGGGCTCTCGCCGGTGTCCCGTTGCAGCGGAGCCAGGGCGGTCTCCACCGCCGCCTCGACCGCGTCCACGGCCACCTTCGGCCGGGCGGCCAGCCCGTCGGCGTAGCTGGCCGCGTGCCCGCCCGCCCGCTTGCCGAAGACCAGCAGGTCGGACAGGGAGTTGCCGCCCAGCCGGTTGGAGCCGTGCATGCCGCCGGAGACCTCACCGGCGGCGAACAGCCCGCGTACGTGGCCGAAGGCGGCGCCCGAGTCCGGGTCCACCTCCACGCCACCCATCACGTAGTGGCAGGTCGGCCCGACCTCCATCGGCTCGGCCGTGATGTCGACGTCGGCCAGCTCCTTGAACTGGTGGTACATCGAGGGCAGCCGGCGGCGGATCTCGTCGGCCGAGCGCCGGCTCGCGATGTCCAGGAAGACACCGCCCGCGGGGGAGCCCCGACCGGCCTTGACCTCACTGTTGATCGCGCGGGCCACCTCGTCGCGGGGCAGCAGCTCCGGTGGACGCCGGTTGTTGTCCGGGTCGGTGTACCAGCGGTCCGCCTCCTCCTCGGTCTCCGCGTACTGCTTGCGGAAGACGTCGGGGACGTAGTCGAACATGAACCGCTTGCCCTCGGAGTTCTTCAGCACGCCGCCGTCGCCGCGGACCGACTCGGTGACCAGGATGCCCTTCACCGAGGGCGGCCAGACCATGCCGGTCGGGTGGAACTGGAGGAACTCCATGTTGATCAGCGTCGCCCCGGCGCGCAGCGCCAACGCGTGCCCGTCCCCGGTGTACTCCCAGGAGTTCGACGTGACCTTGTAGGAGCGCCCGACACCGCCGGTGGCCAGCACCACGGCCGGCGCCTCGAAGAGGATGAACTCGCCGGACTCGCGGTAGTAGCCGAAGGCGCCCGCGACCCGGTCGCCGTCGAGCAGCAGCTCGGTGATGGTCGTCTCGGAGAACACCCGGATCCGGGCGTCGTACGAGCCGAACTCGCGCTTGTCCTCCTGCTGGAGCGAGACGATCTTCTGCTGGAGGGTGCGGATCAGCTCCAGGCCCGTCCGGTCGCCCACGTGCGCCAGTCGGGGGTACTCGTGTCCGCCGAAGTTGCGCTGGGAGATCTTGCCGTCCTTGGTGCGGTCGAAGAGCGCGCCGTACGTCTCCAGCTCCCAGATCCGCTGCGGCGACTCTTTTGCGTGCAGCTCGGCCATCCGGAAGTTGTTGAGGAACTTGCCGCCGCGCATGGTGTCGCGGAAGTGCACCTGCCAGCTGTCCCGGCTGTTCACGTTGCCCATCGCGGCGGCGGCGCCGCCCTCGGCCATCACCGTGTGGGCCTTGCCGAACAGCGACTTGGAGATGATCGCGGTCTTCTTGCCGGCGAGCCGGGCCTCGATGGCCGCGCGCAGGCCGGCGCCGCCGGCCCCGATGACGACGACGTCGTAGTGGTGTCGTTCGATGCGAGTGGTAGTGGTCATGTCAGGGGCCCTTTAGTTGATGAACCGCAGGTCGTTGAACCAGCCGGCCGCGAGCGCCATGACGTAGAAGTCGGTAAGCGCGAGGGTGCCGAGGGTGATCCAGGCGAGCTGCATGTGCCGGACGTTCAACGCCGAGACGAAGGTCCAGGCCCGGTAGCGCACCGGGTGCTTGGAGAAGTGCTTGAGCCGCCCGCCGATGATGTGCCGGCAGGAGTGGCAGGAGATGGTGTACGCCCAGAGCATCACCACGTTGAGCAGCAGGACGAGGTTGCCCAGGCCGAAGCCGAAGCCCTTCGGCGAGTGGAAGGCGAGGATCGCGTCCCACGTGTTGATCAGCGAAATGATCGCGGCGGCGTAGAAGAAGTAGCGGTGCAGGTTCTGGCCGAGCAGCGGGAAACGGGTCTCCCCGGCGTACTCCTTGTGGCCGTCGGGAACGGCGCAGGCCGGCGGCGACAGCCAGAACGACCGGTAGTACGCCTTGCGGTAGTAGTAGCAGGTGAGCCGGAACAGCAGCAGGAACGGCAGGGTCAGCGCCGCGTCCGGGATGATCCACCAGCCGGGCAGGAACCGGCCGAAGTGCGAGGCTTCCTCGACGCACCGGTCGGTCACGCACGGGGAGTAGAACGGGGTCAGGTAGTGGAACTGATCCACCCAGTACCACTTGTGCATGAACACCCGGACCGTCGCGTACGCGACCCAGGCGCTGAGCCCGATCACGGTGATCAGCGGGGCGAACCACCAGCGGTCGGTACGCAACGTCTTCGCCGCGATGGCGGCGCGCGCCCGCGCTCCCCGCGGCCTCGTTGCCGTTGAAGTCATTCGAGTCGTCTCCTCGACGGGCCCGTACGGGCGGGCTGGCCTCTCTCCGGTCGGCACGCGGACCGGCGAACCCGCACCCGCTGCCACGTCATGCGCACACCAACGACCACGCCGGATCGACCGACGCAGCTAAGTGACACACGTTACGCCGATCTCTGCGAGCCGTCCGCGCAAGGGAGTGTCCCGTGTGTCTGGCCTGCGGAAAAGCCCTCAGCGCGCGGGTTTGCGGCGCGTCGTCGAGAAACGTCAGCCGGAGGCGCCGCCGGTGAAGTGCCAGGACGCGAGCCGCACCGACGGTGCTGCCCACCAGGCGCCGTCCACCCGGTCCGGTTGACGCACCGCCCGCGAGCCCAGCCCGAGCACCGCGCCCGGCCCGAGCGCCCGGGGGTACGACTCGGTGAACCGCAGGTCGCGGACCGCCCGGACGACCGTGCCGTCCTCGATCAGCCAGACCCCGTTGCGGGTCAACCCGGTGACGACGAGGCTCTTCGGGTCGAGCACCCGCGTGTACCACAGATCGGTCACCAGCAGCCCGCGCCGCACCCCGGCGACCAGCGCCGCGGTGTCCGTGTCCACCACCGCGCCGGCCGCCGTGCCCGTGGTGCTCCGGCCCACCGCGCTGGCCGGGCCCGCCGTTGCGGGAGAGAGCCGCAGGTTGCGGGCCATGGGGCCCCAGGTGGCACCGCCCGCGATCGCGTGCCCGGTGGACTCCGCGCCCGCCTCGGCGGCCGTCCGGCGGTCGTGCGCGATCGCTCGCGTGGTGCCCGCCTCGACAAGGGTCACCGCCCGCCGGCCGGTGCCCTCGGCGTCGAACGGCAGACCCGACGCGCCCAGCGGGTCATCCACCAGGGACACCTGTCGGTCGAACTGGGCCGCGCCCGGCTCGGCGAAGGACTGCCGCTCCGCGTACCGCTTGCCGTTGAAGCCGAACCAGGAGAGGTTCTGCAGCAGGTCCGCCACGGCGGCCGGCTCGAACACCACCTCGTAGCGCCCCGGCGGCAGCTCGACCGGGTCGGCCGCCGCCTGCGCCTTCGCGGCGGCGTGCGCTCCCAGCTCGGCACCGTCGAGGTCGGACAGCCGGTCGACGCAGCGTCGGGCCACCCCGTCCGCGCCGTCGCGCCGGGCGATGCCGTCCATCGCCGCCTCCGCCGAGCGACCGTACGCGGTGTGCCCGGCCGAGTTGGCGAACGCCGACGAGCGGTGCGCGGTGCGGCAGTATCCCGCCGTAATGAGGCCCCCGGCGGCGGCCACGAACGCGCCGACCCGGTCGGCCCGCTGGTCCGGCTCGGCGTGGGCGGTGGCCTCGTCGACGGGCGGGGCGTCCGGTGTGGGTGTCGGCGGGGCCAGCCCCGGCCAACCCGGGTCGGGCGGGCAGAGCCGCGCCGCCGCCAGGGTGCGCTCCACCAGCGCGCCCAACCCGTCGGTGGTGACCACGCTGCCGCTGCCGGCGGCGGTCCGTCCGTCGACGTGCACCCGCAGCCGGACGCCGACGGTGGACTCGGCGACGTTCTGATGGATGGCCGAGTTGGCGAACCGGGTCAGCGCCAGGTCCGCCCGGGTCACCACCGCCTCGGCCTGCGCGGCCGGCCCGCCGAGACGCCGAACCAGCTCGATGACCTGCCCGGCCAGCTCCAACTCCCTCGCCCCACTCACGGCAGCTCCTTTGGTCGCGACTGCGCGGCGCGTACAGCGTTCACGCCGACACCCCCACCCGGACGTTGCGGAAGCGGGCCGGCGCGGCCGGATGGCCGGTGTGCCCGATCTGGCCCGGCTGGCCCTTTCCGCAGTTGGGCGTCCCCCAGGGCACCGTCTCGCCGGAGAGCATGTCCATCGAGCGCCAGAAGAGCGGACCGATCCCGGTGTACGTGGGATTGCGCAGCATCCGCCCCCGGCGACCCTTCTTGATCTCCCAGCCGACCTCGCAGCCGAACTGGAAGTTGAGCCGCTTGTCGTCGATCGACCAGGACCGGTTGAGGTCCATCAGCACGCCGTCGTCGGTGGCCGCGATGATCTCCTCCAGGGTGTGCGGGCCGGGTTCCAGGCCGACGTTTGTCATCCGCACCATCGGCAGCCGGGCCCATCCGTCGGCGCGGACGCTGCCGCCGTAGTCGAGGCCGGCCATGGCCGCCGAGTCCCGGCCGGCGAGCACTCCCACCCAGCGACCGTCGCGCACCGCGTCCCGCTTGACCGCAGGTGAGCCCTCGTCGTCGAAGCCGAAGCTGCCCAGCGCGCCGGGGATCGTCGGGTCGATCGTGATGTTCATCAGCTCGGAGCCGTAGCGCAGCGAGCCGAGCTGGGCGAGGTCCAGCCAGGACGTGCCGGCGAACGCGGCCTCCCAGCCGAGGATCCGGTCCAGTTCGATGGCGTGCCCGACCGACTCGTGGATCTGCAAGGCCAACTGCTCGCCGCCGAGGATCAGATCCGTCTCGCCGGCCGGGCAGGGCGGCGCGGTCAGCAGCGCCCGGGACTCCTCGGCGATCTGCGCGGCGTGCGCGGCCAGGTCGAGCGACTCGACCAGCTCCCAGCCGGTGGTGCCGTACTGCCCGCGGTAGCTGGGCCAGGAGCGCCGCTGTGTCTCGCCGTCACCGATCGAGGTGGCCGAGATGCCGCCGCCGCACTCGCGGATGCGCTGGTCGATCCGGTGGCCCTCGCTGGAGACGAACCACTTGGCGGTGTCCCAGATCTGGTACAGCCCCTCGGCCAGGTCCGCGCCGTGCTCGGCCATCGTGCGGGTCGCGCCGACCAGCAGGTCGCCCTTGTCCGACAGGGGCACCCCGAGCGGGTCGATCCGGCAGTCCGAAGCCCAGCTCGCCGCGACCGCCTCGACCGCGACCAGGTCGACCGGCGGGCCGGGCACCCGCGCGCTCGCCATCGCGGTCCGGGTCGCGCGCCGGCCGGCGTCGCGGGCGGCGGCATCCGACAGATCGGGTACGGCGTGAAAGCCCCAACTCGCGCCGACCAGCGCCCGTACGCCCAGCCCGATGCTCTCGTCCTGGGTCAGCTCCTCCACGTCGCCGTTGCGCGCGGTCATCGACTCGTAGCGGCGGTGCATCACCCGCGCGTCGGCGTACCGCGCTCCCGCGTCGAGGGCGGCCTGGACGGCGGCGGTGGCCGCGTCGAACTCGGTCATGGACCGACCCTAGGCCAGCCGACCGACACCCGTCAGGGGAGCAGATCCTCCGGCCGGATGGTGGCCTTCACCGGCTCAGTGAGCACCAACAGATCGCCCGGTCGGGTTACGGACTGCTCGGTGTAGTGACCGCCCCGCCGCCGGTACAGATGCATGGTGCCGCTGTCCTGCTCGACCAGGAGATACCACTCGATGCCGGCGGCGGCGTAGTAGTGCATCTTGAGCACCTTGTCGGTCGACGCGTTGCTCGGCGAGATGATCTCGCAAACCAGCCGCACGTCCCCTGCCTCGACGTTGAGTTCGTCGAAGTCGATTGGCCCGGTGATGACAAGATCGGGGATCGGAATCCGGCCGGGCCGCAGGCGGACGTTGACCGCTTCCAGGACGTGCAGGCCGGCTTCGCGAACCGGGGCTCGTAGCACCGCGCGTAGCTCGCCGGAGATGTTCTGGTGTCGGGGGGTGGGGGCTGGGGTCACGTGGAGGCTCCCGTCGAAGAGTTCGACGCGTTGCTGCGTCTCGCCGAGGGCGAGGTACTCCTCTTCGGTCCACGGGCCTTCGTGGTTGAACACCGCCGCGGTCATCTTCACCTCCACCTCGTGCCAGCGGGAATCCTCTGCTGAGTGCTCGGCCAATGATCGCACCTGACGTGCGCTTAAGACCATGAATGCCCGAGGTGAGGGCTGTTCAGGGCCGATGCGGACTCGTTACGCTCGGGCCCGCTGACACGTGCCGACTTTGTAGCTTATTTTCACCCTCGGGACTTTGTTGTAAGTTCTCTTCGTCACTGAGGGAGGTGGCCGTGGACAGCTCGGAACCGTCGCCGTCCGGGGACCCGGACGACCGTCCCGCCGTGCCGGCACAGCGCTCCGACCAGGACGCCTACCTGCGGGTGAGTGACCTGCGGGTCCGGTTCGACACCTCCGACGGCGTGGTGCGCGCGGTCGACGGGGTGTCGTTCGCCGTCGAGCGGGGCCGCACTCTCGGCATCGTCGGCGAGTCCGGCTCCGGCAAGAGCGTCACGTCGCTGGCCATCCTCGGCCTGCACGACCCCAAGCGGGCCACCATCACCGGCGAGATCTCCGTCGGCGGCCGGCAGTTGGTCGGCCTGCCCGACGAGGAGGTACGCCGGCTGCGCGGCCGGGACATGGCGATGATCTTCCAGGATCCGCTGTCCGCGTTGCACCCGTACTACAGCGTCGGCCGGCAGATCGCCGAGGCGTACCGGGTGCACCACCCGAAGGCCAACCGGCGCGAGGCCCGCCAGCGCGCGGTGGACATGCTGGACCGGGTCGGCATCCCGCAGCCGGCCCGCCGCTATGACCAGTACCCGCACGAGTTCTCGGGCGGGATGCGCCAACGGGCGATGATCGCGATGTCCCTGGTCAACGACCCCGCGCTGCTGATCGCCGACGAGCCGACCACCGCGCTGGACGTCACCGTGCAGGCGCAGATCCTGGACCTGCTCGCCGACCTCCAGGCCGAGTTCCACTCCGCGATCATCCTGATCACGCACGACCTCGGCGTCGTCGGTCAGGTCGCCGACGAGGTGCTGGTGATGTACGGCGGGCGGGCCGTCGAGCACGGCAGCGTCGAGCAGGTGCTCCGCTCGCCGCAGCATCCGTACACCTGGGGGTTGCTCTCCAGCGTGCCGTCGCTGCACGGCGACGCGGACGCGGACCTGGTGCCGATTCCCGGCAACCCGCCCAGCCTGATCAACCTGCCGACCGGCTGCGCCTTCCACCCACGCTGCCGCTACGACGACCGCGTCGGCGACCGGTCCCGCACGGAGGTGCCCGAGCTGCGTCCGGCCGGGGCCGACGGCCACCTGGTGGCCTGCCATCTGAGCGCCGAGGAACGCGCCGCGATCTACGCCGAGAACGTGGCATCCGTGGGGGTGGCCCGATGACCGATGAACCACTGCTGCGCGTGCGCGGACTGACCAAGCACTTCCCGGTCCGCCAGGGACTGCGCGGCACCGGCCTGGTGCGGGCGGTCGACGGTCTCGACTTCGACGTACGCCCTGGCGAGACGCTCGGCCTGGTGGGGGAGTCCGGCTGCGGCAAGACGACCACCGGCCGGATGCTGGTGCGGCTGCTGGAGCCGACCGCCGGCAGCATCGAGTTCGACGGGCGGGACATCACCCACGCCGGCCGCCGCGAGCTGCGCCCGCTGCGGCAGGAACTTCAGATCATCTTCCAGGACCCGTACGCGTCGCTGAACCCCCGGCACACGGTGGGTCGGATCGTGGCGATGCCGTTGCAGGTCAACGGGATCAAGCCGCCGGGCGGGATCAAGGCGCGGGTGCAGGAGCTGCTGGAGCTGGTCGGGCTGAACCCGGAGCACTACAACCGGTATCCGCACGAGTTCTCCGGCGGCCAGCGCCAGCGCATCGGTATCGCCCGCGCGCTGGCCCTGCGGCCGAAGCTGATCGTCGCCGACGAGCCGGTGTCCGCCCTGGACGTCTCGATCCAGGCGCAGGTCGTCAACCTGCTGCGCGACCTGCAACGGGAGCTGGGCCTGGCGTTCGTGTTCATCGCGCACGACCTGGCCGTGGTCCGGCACTTCTGCCAGCGGGTAGCGGTCATGTACCTCGGGCGGATCGTGGAGATCGGCGACCGGGCGGACATCTACGAGCGCCCGCAGCATCCGTACACCCGGGCTCTGCTCTCGGCCATCCCGGACGTCACGCAGCTCGGCCCGGCGGGCCGGATCCGGCTGACCGGCGACGTGCCCACCCCGCTCGACCCGCCGTCGGGCTGCCGGTTCCGCACCCGGTGCTGGAAGGCGCAGGACATCTGCGCCACCGAGGAGCCGGCGCTGGTGCCGCGCGACGGCGGTCGGCAGGCCACCGCGTGTCACTTCCCCGAGCCGGCCGACGCCGGCCCGGACGTGGCCGCCGCCGGAACAGGTCGCGGCGTCGCAGCGAACGTCGAGGAGGTGTCGTCGTGAGCCTGTCTCCGGTGGAGGGTGTGGCGCTCGCCGAGATCGAGTCCAGCGCGGACCCGGGCGGGCCCGAGGCCAAGGGCGTCGTCGGGCGTTCGCCCGGTCAGCTCGCCTGGCTGCGGCTGCGTCGGGACCGGACGGCCGTCGTCAGCGGCGTACTCCTGGTGTTCTTCCTGCTCCTTGGGCTTTCCGCCCCGCTGATCGAGATGGTCTACGGGATTGGGCCGCGCGAGCAGTTCCAGAGCCTGCTGGACGGCTTCGGCATGCCGCTGGGTTACGTCGGGGGTGTCACCGGGGACCACTGGTTCGGGCTGGAGCCTGGGCTTGGCCGGGACATCTTCATCCGGTTGATCTACGGGCTGCGGACGTCGTTGTTCATCGCGTTCGCCGCCGCGCTGATCACCGCCACGATCGGCATCGTGCTCGGCGCGCTGGCGGGTTACCTCGGCGGCTGGCTGGACGCGGTGATCAACTGGATCACCGACCTGACCCTCGCCATGCCGTTCCTGATCATCGCGCTGGCGCTCACTCCCACCATCACGCTGCGCTTCTACGGCGAGCGGGGGCAGGTGTCGTCCGCCTTCGGGGTGGGCGTGCTGATCGCCGTGTTCGCCATCTTCGGTTGGACCAGCACGGCCCGCCTGGTGCGCGGGCAGGTGATCGCGCTGCGCGAGCGGGAGTTCGTGGAGGCCGCCAAGGCCAGCGGCGCCGGGCTGGGGCACATCATCTTCCGGCAACTGCTGCCGAACATCTGGGCGCCGATCCTGGTGTCGTTCTCCCTCGCCGTGCCGCAGTTCATCACCAGCGAGGCCGCGTTGTCGTTCATCGGCGTCGGCCTCAGCGACGAGACGCCGAGCTTCGGCCGGATGATCTACCGCAGTCTGGACTTCCTCCAGACCGACCCGGCGTACGTGTTCTTCCCGGGCATCACGATCTTCGCGCTGGTGTTCGCCTTCAACCTTTTCGGCGACGCGTTGCGGGACGCGCTCGACCCGAAGTCGTCCCGGTAGGGGTGGACTCATGTCACGGTTTCTGATCAAGCGGCTGTTCTCCGCGACGCTGACCCTGTTCGCGGTGAGCGTGCTGACCTTCCTGATGTTCTTCGCCCTGCCGCGTGACCCGGTGACCGGCATGTGCCCGAAGAACTGCAACCCGGAGCGGCTCGAGCGGGTCCGCGACGACCTGGGCTTGAACGACCCGCTGATCAGCCAGTACGCCGGTTACATGAAGGGCATCGTCACCGGTCGTGACCTGGGCAGCGCGCAGGGCGGCCGGTGTGACGCGCCCTGCCTGGGCTGGTCGTACGTCTCCAACGAGGCGGTCTCGGACACCATCGCCCGGGTGCTGCCGGTGACGCTGAGCATCGTGATCCCCGCGGCGATCCTCTGGCTGCTGCTCGGGGTGGGGCTGGGCATGATCTCGGCGCTGCGCCGGGGCACCTGGCTGGACCGCCTGGCCATCGGCTTCTCGCTGACCGGCGCGTCGTTGCAGCTCTACTTCGTGGGCGCGGTGCTGCTGCTGGTGTTCGTCTACAACCTGCGGCTGCTGCCGGTGCCCAGCTACACGTCCCTGTTCGACAATCCGGCGAAGTGGGCCAGTGGGCTGGTGCTCGCCTGGGTGGCGCTGGCCTTCCTGTTCTCGGCCATTTACGCCCGGCTGTCGCGGGCGCAGATGCTGGAGACGCTGTCGGAGGACTTCGTGCGGACCGCGCGGGCCAAGGGCCTGGCCAAACCGACGGTGTACGGGCGGCACGCGCTGCGCGCGGCGATCACCCCGGTGGTGACCATCGCCGGCCTGGACGTGGGCGGGGCGCTGGGCGGGACGGTGATCACCGAGACGACGTTCGGCATCCAGGGGCTGGGGCGTACGGCCGTGGACGCGGTGCGCTCGGGTGACCTGCCCACCATCATGGCCACCGTGCTGATCGCGGCCGTCTTCGTGGTGCTGGCGAACGTCCTGGTGGACCTGCTCTACGCGGCCATCGACCCCCGGGTCCGGCTGCGCTGACGCGGTGGGTGGCCACCGCGCGGCTGGTGGCGAAATTTATCGACAACTGTTACACAACTCGTAGGTTTTCTTCCTTACGATCCTCGGGACGTCGGCGGTTCTCGCCCCGGCGAAACCGCACGACACATGGGTGAAGGGGGTACTTCATGAGACCACGCGTGGTGGCTGCCGCAGGCGGCGCGATCGCTCTGGTGGTGGCATTGGGTGCGTGCTCGAAGAACACGGGCGAGGGCACCACTGTGGACACCGAACGGCAGCAGTCCGGGGTCATCGCGACCGACCCGAAGGACTCGCAGGGCCCGGCGGCCGAGGTGAGCGGCGCCGCGAAGGGCGGCACCTTCACCATCATCCGGGAGTCGCCGATCTCCCACCTGGACCCGCAGCGGACGTACTCGTTTGCCGGCCTGATGACCAACCCGCTCTTCGCGCGCTACCTGACCACCTGGAAGGACGACGGCAGGGGCGGCCTCGTCCTCGTTGGCGACCTGGCCGAGACGCCGGGCAAGAACGTCAACAACGACTGCAAGGTCTGGGAATTCACCATCAAGGACGGGGTGAAGTTCGAGGACGGCCGACCGATCACCTCCAAGGAGATCGCGTACGGCATCGCCCGCTCATTCGACCCGGACCTCTCCGGCGGCCCCACCTACATCCAGGAGTGGCTGGCCGACACCCCGCAGTTCGACACCAAGTGGGACTTCAAGAAGAACAAGACGTCGCTGCCGCCCGGCCTCACCACGCCGGACGCCAAGACGCTGCGCTTCGAGTTCGCCAAGCCCCGCTGTGACCTGCCGTTCGCGGTCTCGCTGCCGACCACCGCGCCGCTGCCGGCGGACAAGGACACCGGCGTCGACCTGGACAAGCAGCCGTTCTCGTCCGGCCCGTACAAGGTCGCCAAGAACCAGGTCGGCGTGCAGATCACCCTGGACCGCAACCCCAACTGGGACCCGAAGACCGACCCGGTCCGCCACCAGTACCCGGACCAGTTCGTGTGGACCTTCGGCCCGACGGCGGACGCCGCCAACAACCGGGTGATCGCCGACAACGGCGCCGACCAGAGCGCGCTCGCCTTCAACACCGTGCCCGCCTCGCTGGTCGCCAAGGTGGCCGGGGACGCCGCGCTCAAGTCGCGCACCATCCTCTCGCCCACGCCGAGCGCCAACCAGCTCGTCATCAACAACCAGCGGGTCACCGACCTGAAGGTCCGTCAGGCGCTCAACTACGCCATCGACCGCGAGGGCCTCATCAAGGCGATGGGCGGGCAGACCGTCGCCGCGCCGATGACCACGCTGATGCCGTCGGCCACGATCGGCTACAAGGCGTACGACGCGTACCCGGCGGGCGCCAACGGCAACGTCGACAAGGCCAAGGAGCTGCTCGGCGGCAAGACGCCGGAGCTGGTCCTCGGTGTCGCCGACAACTCGACCGAGCAGCAGCAGGGCGCCCAGCTCAAGGCCAACCTGGAGCGGGCTGGCTTCAAGATCACGCTGCGGAACATCTCCGACGACGCCAAGCTCGACGAGGTCAAGAAGAAGGACAACCCCTGGGACCTGTACATCGGTAACTGGGCGGCGGACTGGCCGAGCGGGGCGTCGATCCTGCCGGTGCTCTACGACGGCCGCACCATCAAGGCCGAGGGCAACAGCAACCAGTCCTACTTCAACGACCCGGCGATCAACGCCGAGATGGACCGCATCCAGGCGATGCCCGCCGCCGACCAGGGCCCGGAGTGGGCCAAGCTCGACGAGCGGATCATGAAGGAGCACGCGCCCGTGGTGCCGCTCTTCGTCGACGTGGCCTACAACGTGCACGGGTCCAAGGCCGGCGGGGTCTTCATCTCCAGCGTCTTCGGCTACCCGTCGTTCGTGAACGCGTACGTCAAGCCGTAGGTCGTATCGCAGGCAGGCAGGGCCCCCTCTCCACAGCGTCGTCGGGAGGGGGCCTCGCCGTTTCAGCTAGGGCTTGGCGTGCCCACCAGCAGCGGCAACGCGCACGTGTCAGCCGTCGGCGGTGACCGTCGGTCACCTCCGCCGGGACGGGTGCCCTGTTGAGCGGTATACCTCAGAGTCATATTCATACCTCTGAGGTATACCGCTCAACAGCACATCGACATGCCGGGCCGGCCAAAGCGCACGCTGGCCGCCTCCGCCACCCACCGGGACGGATCGGTCCGACGGGCCGACAATTCCACGAAGATGGGCACATGGCGGAGATCTACCCAGATGACGGCAACGGCGACGGGGAAACCCCCACAGAGGCCGTGCCCGGCCTGCGCCCCGAGAGTGAAGGCGCCGCTGATGCCACGCCGCGCACGCTCGACGTCGATGGAGAGACGTTCGCTCTCCGCCGAAACGAGTGCGATGGCACCGACTACACGTGGCTCAGCGGGCCGAACCCCGGCTACGGCTTCGGTATGAGTCCGACCGCCGGCCTGTCACTCGACGAGCACCGGGAGAACATCCGCGACTTCCTGGCCATGGTTGACCCCACGACCGGACGCATCGAAGACGACTGAACACGGCCGTGACGCCGACGACACGCCGGCATCGCTGGTACAACACCAGCCGCCGCCATTCCAGCGCTCCCGTACCGTCGCTCGATCCGGCGCTGCCCTTGGCCGCCCCGGAGCCGACAGAGTGCGGCAGCACCACCGCTTGAGCGGCAATGACGCACCGCTCGGCCGTTGACCCCGTCACATCGATCTGTTTGGCTGCCTTCGCGATGACCTTGAGAGCCCCTCACAAACGGGAGATAGTTATGTCCTTCGGTGCCGCAATCAAATCGGTTCTCAGCCAGTACGTCGGCTTTACGGGTCGGGCCCGCCGGTCTGAGTACTGGTGGTTCGCCCTGTTCACTGTCCTTGTCAGCATTGCCGCCGCGATCCTGGACAGCGTGCTGGGATTGACCTTCGTGGAGGGTTCGACGAGCGGTGTCATCGGTCTTATCGCTTCCCTGTTGCTGCTGCTGCCGACGCTGGCTGTCGCGGTGCGACGCCTGCACGACACCGACCGCACGGGGTGGTGGGTGCTGATCGGTCTGGTGCCGCTCGTGGGCGCCATCGTCCTGATCGTGTTCTTCGTGCAGGACGGCACGCCCGGAGCGAACCGTTTCGGCCCCAGCCCCAAGGGCTGACCGCTGTCCGCGCTATTACGCGCACGGACTCAAGACCGGGCAGGCAGGTCCCCTTCCGACAGCTGTCGGAAGGGGACCTTCGTCGTCGAGGGTTCTGCGGCGCACGTCAGGTGACGTTGCGGATGTGACCGCCGTCGACGCGGAGGTTGGCGCCGCTGATGTAGCCGGCCAGCGGACTGGCCAGGTAGGCCACAGCGGTGGCGATTTCCTCCGGCCGACCGAGACGATCGACGTCGTTGGGAACCAACTCGTTCGTCGCGTCCTGTTCGATCTGCTCCCAGGTCTCGCCCCAGCCTCGAGCGGGGGCGATCTCGGTCAGCAGGTCCTTGACGGCCTCCACGAGGATCGCGCCGGGTGCGACGATGTTCGAGGTCACGCCGGTGCCCTTCAGTTCCCGGGCGAGCGAGACAGCCAGGTTGTGCCGGGCGGCGAGCGTGGCGTTGTACTGCGGGTGCTGGAACAACGGCTGTGTGGCGAGGCCTCCACCGATGGTGATGACGCGGCCCCAGCCACGTTCTCGCATGGCGGGCACCAGTCGTTGGATCATCCGTACACCGGAGATGACATTGCCCTCGTAGGTATCGCGCCAGGTGTCCGGCGTGGCATCGGTCCAGGAGAGGTGCTTGTAGGCGCCAGCGTTGTTGACCAGGATGTCGACGGAACCTCCGGCCAGAGCCGCTGTAGCTACCGCGTCCGCGCCCTCGTCGGTGGTGAGATCGCCCAGGGCGATGTCGGCTTTCCCACCGCCGGCACGGATCGCCTCAGCTACCGCCGTAGCGCGCTTTTCGTCCCGTCCGTGCACGATCACCTCAGCGCCTTCGGTGGCGAGCAGACGCACCATCGCCTCGCCCAAGCCGGAGCTTGAGCCGGTCACCAGGGCACGCTTGCCGTTCAGTTGCAGATCCATGAGGTTCTCCCGTTCCTATGGCCATCACGTTGCTATGTCTACGACTGTAGACACGCCGAGAAGCGGTAGTCTACACTCGTAGATGTGACGACAGGCACACACGAATCGGACCATGGCCCACGGCGACGAGACGCCAGCGCAACCCGCGAGGCGATCCTGAATTCAGCAATAGAGGCGTTCACCCGACTGGGCTATGACGGCGCTGGGGTGCGTGAGGTCGCCGGGGGTGCCGGGGTGACCGCGATGTTGGTCAACCGCTACTTCGGCTCGAAGGAGCAGCTCTTCGCCGAGGCGGTGGACCGCTCGTTCGCTCCCCGTACCGTCGTCAGCAACGACCCGAGCGAGCTGAGCGAACAGACGGCCACCAGGTTGGCTGCCCGGACCGCGCCAGACGCCGACAACCTGGACCCGTTCCTGCTGATGCTGCGCTCTGCGGCAAATCCACGAGCTGCTGAGATCATGCGTGCGGCGATCGAAAAGCACGTGGGACAGCACCTGGCCGGCATCTTGCCCGGGCCGGAAGCCGCGCTACGCGGGGACCTGCTGCTCTCCCTAATCGCCGGGGTGTGGCTGATGCGCAAGGTCATCGCAACCCCGGCACTCACTGGCGTGGACCAGGGCACCCTCACGCGACAACTGCAGGATCTGATGCAGGTCCTCGTCGACGCCCCACAAGACCAAACAACGTCTAACTCTTGAGTGTTGGAGGCGGCGCCAGCAGACCGCGTTCAGGAACGACCGATGGAGCGGTCGAGAAAATCGCGGATGATCGGCGCGGCGACGTCGAGCTTGTCTTCCAGCAGGAAGTGGCCTGTGTCGAGCAGGTGGAACTCGGCCGACGGCAGGTCGCGCCGATACGGGTGGGCGCCCTCGGGTGGGAAAATCGGGTCGTTCTGGCCCCAGATGATCAGCGTCGGTGGCTGATGGTCGCGGAAGAACGCCTGGAATTCCGGATACAGCGTGACGTTGCTGCCGTAGTCGTAGAACAGATCCAGTTGAATGTCCGCGTTGCCGGGGCGGGCGAGCTGGGTGGCGTCGTGGGTCCACCGGTCGGGGTCGAGTCGGCTGAGGTCGTGCACCCCCTGCGTGTACTGCAACTTGACCGTGTCGGGGCCGAGGATGAACGCGATGGCCTGACGGCGCTCGTCGGTCTTCTCCGCCCAGTAGGCCTTGATCGGATCCCAGAACTCGCTCAGGCCCTCCTCGTACGCGTTGCCGTTCTGCACGATGAGCGCGCCGACCCGCTCGGGCCCCTTGAGGGCCAGCCGGAACCCCGTCGGCGCCCCGTAGCCGAAGCAGTAGAGCGCGTAGCGATCCACGCCGAGCTGGCCAAGGAGGCCGTCCATCAGATCGGCGAAGGTGGCGAAGGTGTAGTCGAACGTCGACCGGTCCGGGCTGGCGCTGTGGCCAAAACCCGGGAAGTCCGGCGCGATCACCCGGTACCGGTCCGCGAGCAGCGGGATCAGGTGGCGGAACTGCGAGGACGACGCAATCCCCACCACGTGGAGTCCTTTCGGCACAAGGGAAAGCGGTGCCGCCCCGGGAATGGCCCGGTCGGCTCACGCTTCGGTCAGCATGGCATGCGGCAGGGGACCCGACGTGCCGAAATGGCTTATCGAATACCGCCCGACAACAGGTGGGTGCGGAGGAAGTCGAGTTCCAGGGGGAGTAGCCGCTCGGCGGTGCCGTTCGCGGCCATGTGGGTGGCGCCGGTCAGCGGTAGCACGGCGTGCGGGCGGCCGGTGCTCAGCAGGGCCGCGGAGAGCCGGAGCGTGTGCGCGGCCACCACGTTGTCGTCGGCCAGGCCGTGCACCAGCAGCAACGGGCGGGCCTGGTCCGGACCGGTGACCGGCTCCGCAGCCAACTCGATGAGCGAGTGGTGCGCGTACACGTCCATGCCGTCCTCGGGCAGGCCGAGATAACGCTCGGTGTACGCGGTGTCGTACAGCGCCCAGTCGGTCACCGGGGCGCCCGCGATGCCGCACTTGAACAGCTCTGGGTGGCGCAACACCGCCAACCCGGCCAGCCACCCGCCGAATGACCAACCCCGCACCCCCACCCGGCCCAGGTCCAGGTCCGGGTGCTTGCCGGCGAGCGCGGTCAGCGCGTCGATCTGGTCGGCCAGGATCACGTCGGCGACCCGCCGGTGGATCGCCTTCTCGAACGACGGCGCCACGCCCGGCGTACCCCGGTTGTCGATGGTGACCACCGCGAACCCGGCGTCGGCCCACCACTGCCGTTCCAGCCACGCGGCCCGGGCCGCCACCACCTCCTGGTGTCCCGGACCGCCGTAGATGTCCAGCAGCACCGGCAGCCGCCGGCCCGTCACATGGTTGTCGGGGTAGAGCACCGCCGCCGGCAGCCGCCGGTCGGTCACTCGCTCCAGCAGGGGCAGCGGAGAGTACGGCGGGTTGGCGGCCAGTGACCGCAGCTCGGCCAGCTCCTGCCCGCCGCGCGACACCGTCCACCGCACTCCGGCGTGGTCCAGGGAGGCGGTTCCCACCACCAGGACGTCCCCGCCGACGGCCGCCGTGTGCCAGCCCGAGTCGGTGGTGAGTCGCCGGGCGTCCACCCCGCCCCCGATGGTCGTACGGACCCGGAACAGGTGCCGTTCGCTCGGCTCCCCGTCACTCGCCTCGACCAGCAGGTCGGCGGGACCGCTGACGGCCGGCAGTCGACCCACCACCCGTCGCACGTACAGCGACGGGGGAGTGAGCAGGGTGCCGTCGGCGAACAGGCAGCGGGCGTCGTACCCGTCGTGGGCCAGCTCGCCGCCGACCAGCACCCGGCCGTCCGGCAGGTGTGCCGGCGTGCCGGCGATCGGTTCCACCCAGCGCGGATCGGCCAGCTCGGCGTGCACCTGCGTCTCACCGGTGCGCGGGTCCACCGCGAGCACCAGCCCGTGCTGCTGCGAGCGGCGCAGCACGGTGATCAGCGGGCTGGCCTCGCCCCAGCTCACCCCGGTCAGGTACGGGTAGGTCTCCCGGTCCCAGTGCACGTCGACCCAGCCGTCGTCCAGGTCCAGCAGGTGCAGGCTGACCTCGGCGTTCGGGCCGCCGGCCCGGGGGTACGCGACGGCCGTCGGCGGGCTGGCCGGCTCGGCCGGGTCGTGCAGGTGCCAGCGGTCCAGCCGGGACTCGTCCACCCGGGCGGCGAGCACCATCCGCCCGTCCGGGGACCACCAGTAGCCCCGGTACCGGCCGAACTCCTCGGCCGCGATGTGCTCGGCCAGACCCCAGCTCACCCCGGCGTCCTCGCCAGCCAGCAGGGTGTCCGTGCCATCCGCCTCGATGACGCGCAGCTCACCCCGGCGCACCCCACCGGCCGCGTCGGTCACGTACGCCAGGCGTTCCCCGGTCGGATCTGGTCGAGGATCCAGCACCGGACCGACGGCGGTCACCTCCACCACGTCACCGTGCACCAGATCGGCCCGGAACAGCCGACCGGCCAGCGCGAACACCGCCACCCGTCCGGCGGCGTCCAGCGCGTAAGAGCCGATGCCGGCGGCAGTGAGTCGCAGCCGTTCACGCAGCGACCGCTCGCCCGGGGAGAGCGCCCGCACGTCACCCTCGGTGCCCAGCAGGGTCGCCGGATCGGCCACCAGGCGTTCCTCGCCGGTCGCCACGTCCAGCAGCCAGAGCGCGTCCGCCGGATCCTCCGGGCCCGCGGAGCGCAGGAAGATCACCCGGGAGCCGTCTTCGGCCACGGAGACAGCGCGCGGCGCGCCGTGGCTGAACCGGCGGGTACGGGCGGCCAGCTCCGGAAAGTCCACAGGCCAAATCGTAGAGCCGCGCCGGGCGTGATGTGGCCGACCTGGGCGGACGCGTCGACGACTCCAGAACCGAACCGCCGGTTAGAGTGACCGTCGTGACGACGTTGCCCGACCGCCGCCTGCTGCTGGTCCACGCGCACCCCGACGACGAGTCGATCGGCACCGGCTCGACCATGGCCCACTACGCCGCCGCCGGCGCACACGTCACGCTGGTGACCTGCACCCTCGGCGAGGAGGGCGAAATCCACGTACCGGTGCTCGCGCAGCTCGCCGCCGCCGAGGCCGACCAGCTCGGCGGGTACCGGATCGCCGAGCTGGCCGCCGCCTGCGCCGCGCTCGGCGTCAGCGACCACCGTTTCCTCGGCGGCGCTGGCCGCTACCGAGACTCGGGAATGATGGGCCTCGCGACGAACGACCACCCCCGCGCCTTCTGGCAGGCCGACCTCGACGAGGCCGCCGGGCACCTGGTGGAGATCATGCGGGAGGTACGCCCCCAGGTGCTGATCACGTACGACCCGAACGGCTTCTACGGCCACCCCGACCACATCCAGGCGCACCGGGTGGCGATGCGCGCCGTCGAGTTGGCCGCGGCCGAGGGCTGCGCCCCGGCGAAGGTCTACTGGACGGCCATGCCGCTCAGTGTGCTGGAGGCGGGCATGGCGCACTTCGCCGAATCCTCGGACAATCCGTTCGCCGGCATCCAGGATCTGGCCGAGCTGCCCTTCGGCACCCCGGACGACCAGATCGCCGCCCGGATCGACGGCACCGACCAGCACGCGGCCAAGGAGGCGGCCATGCGGGCGCACGCCACCCAGATCCCGGCCACCTCCTGGCTCTACTCGATCGCCGGCAACTTCGGGGGCGAGTTCATGGGCGTGGAGTTCTTCACCCTCGCGGTCGGCGCGAAGGGGCCGGGCGTCGGCCCGTACCGCTGGGAGGACGACCTCTTCGCCGGGCTGCCCGGAGAGGCCCCCGCGGACCGGTCCCCGGTCGCGGCGGCCGGTCTCCGGTGACGCTCCCCGCCGCGCCGATGTCGGTCGTGAACGACCAGGACACCCCGCCCGAGGCGGGGCCACCGCCGCGACTGCTGGACCTGGGTCTGCGGCTGACCGGCGCGGTCGTCGTGATGGTGGCGGGCGTCGTGACCGGTGTGCTGGAGCTGCTGCTCGCCACCCTCCGGGTCGGCGGGCAGCTCATCGGGGTCTCGGCGCTGCTCGCCGTCGGCGCCAACATCGTGCTGAGCTGGTTCGCGCACGAGGTGGTCGGCCGTCGCTGGGCGGTGGCGCTGCCGGCGGTGCCGTGGTTCGCCCTGATGGCGGTGGCCGCCATCCGCACCACCGAGGGCGACCTGCTGCTGGCCGGCGACAACTGGGTCGGCCTGGCGATGATCGTGGCCGGCGCGATGACGTTCGCCGTGATGGGTTTCCGGCAGATCCTCGCCCCGCCGCCCACTCTCGGCCGCTGGTGACGCCACACAGGTACGAGTGGTAGATATTCCTGCCAGGGATGCGGCCCCGCAAACGGGGCGTACGGCAGGAGGTCGTGCGATGGACACACGGTGGCGGGCCATCGGGGTGCTCGCGGGAGGACTGTTCGCGGTCAACGTGGTCGCCCGGCTGATCACCCGGTTCGCTTTCGATAGCGACGACGCGGCGGCCGACCGGGTGTCGCTGGCGATGTTCGTGGTGATCGGGTTGACGCTGGCCGTGGTCGCCTTCCGCTGGGGACGCGTGCGGCCGCTGGCCGTGTGGGCGGGCGACGTGGCGGTCGTGGTGCTGGTGGCCATGGCCCTGACCGTGCTGGTCGGGCCGCTGCTGGTGGGCCACAACCCGTTCGCCGGCGGCGCGGGCACGTTCTTCGCCCAGATCTGGCTCTACCTGCTCGCCACCGGCCTCGGGACCATGATCGGGTACCTGGTGGCGACCGCTCTCGGTCTCGACCACCGCTCGCAGCAGCTCAAGCGGTACGCCGAGGTCAAGGCGGCCAAGCCCCGCCGCGTGGTCCGCCGCTGAGCGGACCGCGCCGCGGGCCCGGCGCGGGTCAGTGCGGGGCCACCCGGGTCAGGTAGGTGTGGTGGGTGGTGAAGCCGAGCGCCCGGTAGAGCGCCACCGCCGCGGCGTTGTGCTGCTCCACCTGGAGGAACGCGTGTGTCGCGCCGGCCGAGGCGCCCCACGCGACCAGCGTGTCGATCACGCGCCGGGCCAGCCCCTGCCGGCGTAGCGTCGGCAGCACCTCGATGAGGCTGAGTCCCAACCAACGCCCCGGACCGGTCACCGCGCCCCGCCCGATCGCCACCAGCGTGCCGTCGACGTACGCGTGGGCGAAGCGGACCTGGTCCACGGCGGTGAGCACGTGGCGTGCGGCATCCGGCAGGCCGCCCTTGCGGCCGGCGGCGATGGCCAGCCACTCGTCGCTCGGCGCGGTCGTCACCTCGACGACCGCGCCCCGCGGCCCGCCGGCCGGGACGCCGTGGGTGGGCGTCGCCAGGGGCAGCGGCGCGGTCTGTACGAGTGTCGGTGGGCGGCTGTCCCAGCCGCGCTCGTCCAGCTCGGCGCCGACCGGCGCGGCGAGCGGCAACGGCGTGTTGATCATCGCGGGCTGGCCCTGGTCGGCGTACCAGCGCTCGACCGCGTCCACCGCCGCCGCCAGCGGTCGGTCCGGATCGCCGATCGGCAGTGCCGAGTTGGCCCGGCCGGTCCAACCCTCGGCCGAGCGCAGCAGCCAGTCGCCGAGCCGGCCGCGCGTCGGCGCCGGCCAGGCCTCGTCGGCGGCCCGTTCGAGCGCCACCACCGCCGCGGCGGTCGGCCGGCGGGTCGGCGGCACCCGCTTGGCCCGGTGCACCTGCGCCACCGGTACCCGCAGCGGGCCCTGCGCCGTGGCGAGGGTGAGATGAGTCTCGCTCAACTCCACCAGCTCGCCGAGGGCATCGGAAAACAGCGGGCGGCCTTCGCGAATCCCCACAATCCGGCGGACCACGATCCGGTGTCCCACATCCTGCTGTCGGAGCACGATCGACCCCCTCCCCGGCGAGATACTAGGCTCTTACCGTCGCGGGAGATCGCGGCGCGTCTTGCGGAGGAGAAGACCGGTGACCTACATCATCGCCGAGCCGTGCGTGGATGTGCTCGACAAGGCATGCATCGAGGAATGCCCGGTCGACTGCATTTACGAGGGCAACCGGATGCTCTACATCCACCCCGACGAGTGCGTCGACTGTGGTGCCTGTGAGCCTGTCTGCCCGGTGGAGGCGATCTTCTACGAGGACGACGTCCCGGAGCAGTGGAAGGACTACACGGGCGCGAACTACGAGTTCTTCGAGGACCTGGGCTCGCCCGGGGGCGCCTCGAAGATCGGCAAGGTGGAGAAGGACGCCACCTTCGTCGCCGCGCAGCCGCCGCGCGGCGAGGGCCACTGAACCGGCCCGCGCCGGTCTCGGCACGGCTGCCCGAGTTCACCTGGGACACCCTGGACGCCGCGGCCACGCTGGCCGCGGCGCATCCGGAGGGCCTGATCAACCTCTCCATGGGCACGCCGGTCGACCCGGTTCCGGCGGTGATCCGTCAGGCGTTGGCGGACGCGTCCGACGCTCCGGGTTACCCGCTGACCGCGGGCACCCCGGCGCTGCGCGACGCGATCGCGGCGTGGGTCGCCCGGGCCTGTGGCGCTGGCGTCGACGGTCTCGGCGTCCTGCCGACCATCGGCTCCAAGGAACTGGTCGCCTGGCTGCCCACCCTGCTCGGCATCGGCCCCGGCGACGTGGTGGTCGTGCCGTCGATCGCGTACCCCACCTATGAGGACGGGGCCCGGCTGGCCGGTGCCACCGTGGTCCGCGCCGACTCGCTCACCGCGGTCGGTCCGTCCTCGCGCGTCCGGCTGGTGTGGGTCAACTCGCCCGGTAACCCGACCGGGCGGGTGCTGCCCGCGGCGCACCTGCGCAAGGTCGTCGACTGGGCCCGGGAACGCGGTGCGGTGGTCGCCAGCGACGAGTGCTACCTGCCGCTGGGCTGGTCGGCCGAGCCGGTCTCGGTGCTGTCCCCGCAGGTCTGCGGCGGCGACTACACCGGAGTGCTCGCCGTGCACTCGCTCTCCAAGCGGTCCAACCTCGCCGGCTACCGGGCCGGGTTCGTGGCCGGCGATCCGGCTCTCGTCGCCGAGCTGTTGAAGGTCCGCAAGCACGCCGGCATGATCGTGCCCGCGCCGGTGCAGGCCGCGATGGTGGCCGCCCTCCAGGACGAGGAGCACGCCGCCGAGCAGCGGGAGCGCTACCGCGCCCGGCGCGAGGTGCTGACCGCCGCGTTCACCGGCGCCGGCTTCACGGTCGAGCACTCGGAGGCGGGCCTCTACCTGTGGCTCACCCGCGACGAGGACTGCTGGCAGACCGTCGACTGGCTGGCGCGGCGCGGCATCCTGGTCGCGGCCGGTGTCTTCTACGGCCCCTCCGCGCAGCGGTACGTCCGGGTGGCGCTGACCGAGTCCGACGAGCACGTCGCAGCGGTCGCCGGCCGGCTGCGGGCCTGACCCCGGGCGGCCGGCGATGACCGACGGCGGCACCGGACGGTACGCCACCGTACGGGCGGCGGTGCTCGGCACCGGCCTGATCGGTGGTTCGCTGCTGCTGCGCCTCGCCGACGCCGGCCTCGACGTGACCGGCTGGGATCCCGACCCGGTGACGCGGGAACGGGCGCGGGAGCGCGGTGTGTCGGCCCCGGCCACGATCGAGCAGGCCGTCGCCGGCCGGGACGTGGTCTTCCTCTGCGGTCCGCTGCCCACCCTGCCCCGGACTCTGGCCCAGGTGGCCGGCCTGACCGCGCCGGGTTGTGTGCTGACCGACGTCGGCAGCACCAAGGTCGAGGTGGCTGCGGCCGCCGACGGGCTGGGGCTCACCGACCGTTTCGTACCCGGGCACCCGATGGCGGGCGCGGAGTCCGCCGGCCTGACGGCGGCCTCGCCGACGCTGCTCACCGGTGCCGCCTGGGTGCTCTGCCCGGCGACGGGTGCCGCGACGGTCGCGTTCCGCTGGCTGACCGGGCTGCTGGTGGAGCTGTTCGGTGCCCGGGTGGTGCCGATGTCCGCGCCGGCGCACGACTCGGTGGCCGCGCTCGCGTCGCACGTGCCGCACCTGTTGGCCGGCGCGCTGGCCGGGGCGGTGCAGCGGTCGCCGCTGCGCGACGCCGTGCTGGCGCTCGCCGCGGGCAGCTTCTCCGACGGCACCCGGGTCGCCGGCACCCCGGCCGAGCGGACGGCGAACATGCTGCTCGGCAACCGCGAACGGGTCCTGCACGAGCTGGCCGAGGTCCGGGTGCTGCTGGACGAGTTGGCCGGCGCGCTGCGTGCTGGCGACGCGTCCGCGCTCACCGCCGGGTACGCGCAGGCCGGCGCGGCGCGGTCGGCGTTGCGGGGCCGCCGGTTCGCGCCGGCGGACCGCGAGTTCCCGGCCGGCGGCGACCATGCCGTCGAGGTGGCCTGGCTGCGCGGGCTGGGCGACGCCGGTGGCCACCTGACGGGATGCCGGATCGGCCCGGACGTCGTCTCCTACCCGGCGTGGCTCCCGGTGGCTGACTAGGCTGGCAGGCATGGCGACGGACGGCCCGGTGGTGCAGGTGCGCGGCGAGGCGACCCGGGAGGTGCCGCCCGAGTTGGCGCGGTTCGCGGTTACCGTGACGGCCCGCGGTCGGGATCGGGAGGCGACGCTGACGCAGCTCGCCGAGCGGGCCGCCGCTGTCCGGGTGCTGCTGGACGGTGCCGAGCCGGCGGTGGCCCGGCGGGAGGCCGGCGACCTGTGGGTCCGGCCGCAGACCAAGCGCTCGGGTGAGCGCGTCGTGGGCTGGCTCGGCAGCGTCACCACGACGGTCACCGTCACCGACTTCACCGCTCTGGGTGAGCTGATGCTCCGGCTGGCCGACCAGGACCAGGTCGAGGTGGCCGGCCCCTGGTGGGAGCTGCGCCCGGACAGCCCCGCGCACCGCGAGGCGCGGCACGCCGCGATCGGCGACGCACTGCTGCGCGCCCGGGAGTACGCCGAGGCCCTCGGCGCCCGCGTCACCGCGCTGATCGAGCTGGCCGACGCCGGTCCGGGGGACCGGCCGATGTTCGCCCGCGCTGCCTTCGACGTCGGGGGCGGCGCCGGCGGCGGGGCGCCCGAGCTGGAGCTGGACCCGCGGCCGCAGACCGTGCAGGCGGCGGTGCAGGCCCGGTTCACGATCAGCGATCCGGTGCTGGGCTGATGCCGCAGGCCCGGGTGCTGGCCGTCGACGAACTGGTGGCGCGGGCGCGGTCACTTGCCGACGCCGGCCCGCGGCAACTGCTCGGCATCACCGGGGCGCCCGGCGCCGGCAAGTCCACCCTGGCCGAGCGGATCGTCGCCGAGGTAGGGCCGAGCGCCCGGCTGGTGCCGATGGACGGCTTCCACCTGGCCCAGTCGCAGCTGGTCCGGTTGGGCCGCGCCGACCGCAAGGGCGCGATCGACACCTTC
This sequence comes from Micromonospora sp. NPDC047557, assembly GCF_043205095.1. NCBI lineage: Bacteria > Bacillati > Actinomycetota > Actinomycetes > Micromonosporales > Micromonosporaceae > Micromonospora > Micromonospora sp. NPDC047557. Next base: position 155,502 of record NZ_JBIDDK010000012.1, read on the forward strand.
GACGCCAACGGGTACGTCTCACTGCTGCGCCGGTTGCGCCGGCTGGAGCCGACCTCGGTCTACGCGCCGGAGTTCCGCCGTGAGATCGAGGAGCCGGTGGCCGGGGCGATCGAGGTGCCCCCGTCGGTCCGCCTGGTGGTCACCGAGGGCAACTACCTGCTGGTGCCGGACTTTCCGTGGCAGGAGGTCCGGACGCTGCTGCACGAGGTGTGGTTCCTCGACCTGGACGTCGAGCTGCGCCAGCGCCGGTTGACCGCTCGGCACGAGGCGTACGGGCGGTCACCGGAGCAGGCACGGGTCTGGGCGCTGGGCAGCGACGAGGCCAACGCGGCCCGCGTCACCCCCACGGCCGATCGGGCCGACCTGGTGGTCCGCCTGCCCGACCCGCCGGTGGCCTGAGCGAGACCGCCGTCACTGCCCGCCGCGGTCTTCGCCGGTCATGTCCCCGGTGCCGGGCGTTCCCGGGGCGAGTCGGTACCGCAGGAGCACCGCGCCCTTGGCGGAGGTGGCGGGCGGCTCGACGAGGGTCAGGTTGGCGGGTACGGCCCCACCGTCGAAGACCTTCTTACCGACGCCCAGCACGATGGGGAAGATCCACAGGTTGAGCCTGTCGAAGAGGCGTTCGCGCAGGAGCGTCTGGACCAGGTTCAGGCTCCCGATCACGTGGATCGTCTCGTGCCTGTCCCGCAGCTCGCGCACGGCGCTACCCAGGTCGGAGCCCAGCTGGGTCGAGCCGGCCCAGCCCAGATCCGGGTTGCCCCGTGAGGCGACGTACTTCGGGATGCGGTTGAACAGGGTGGCGATGTCGCCGTCGATCCCGTCGCCCTGCTTCGGCCAGTAGCCGGCGAAGATGTCGTACGTCCGGCGGCCCAGCAGCAGCGCGTCCATGCCCCGCATGCCCTCCATGACCTGCTGGCCGCCCGTCTCGTCGAACAACGGCGCCTGCCAGCCGCCGTACGGGAAGCCCTCCGGGTCCTCGTCCGGGCCGCCCGGCGCCTGGCCGACCAGGTCGAGGGTCGCGAACAGGTCGATGTGGATCGTGCCCATGCTGTTCTCCTAGTCGAGTTCGCGGACCGGTCGGGCCGGGTTACCGACCGCGACCACGTTGGCGGGTAGGTCGCGGGTCACCACCGCTCCGGCGCCGACGACGGTGTTCGCGCCGATCGTCACTCCCGCGAGCACGATCGCGCCGCCGCCGAGCCACACATTGTCGCCGATGGTGATCGGTTTGGCGGCCTCCCACTTGTCGCGGCGCGGGCAGGGTTCCACCGGGTGGGTCGGCGTGAGGAGCTGCACGTTCGGTCCGACCTGGACGTCCGCGCCGATGGTGATCGCCGCGACGTCGAGGAAGACGGCGTTGTAGTTGACGAAGCTCCGGGGCCCGATCCGGATCTGCCAGCCGTAGTCGCAGTAGAACGGTGGACGGATCCAGGTGCCGTCGCCCAGCTCGCCGAGCAGGTCGCGCAGCACCGCGAGCCGCGCCGCCGGATCCGCCGCGAGGCTGGTGTTGAAGCGCTCCATCAACCGGGCGGCCCGGTCCAGATCGGCGATGAGCTCGGGATCGTCGGCGAGGTAGGGCTCACCCGCGAGCATTTTGTCCTTCATGGAGGTCACCCGGTCGATGATGCCCGCTGACCTGCCATCAGTTGGCAGGTCCGTTATATTTCGGCCCTCTTTTATGCATACCCGGTATGCAATACTAGCGGCGGTCAATGCGTCTTCTGGTTACCACGCTCCACCAAGGAGGATCCGTTGCATCGACGCAGCAGAGTGATCGCCGCCATCGCCGCCGCAGCCCTCGTGCTGGGCACTCCGGTGATCGCCGCGGCCCAACCACCCACCAGCACCGCCACGGCCACCAACGCCACCACCGGCGCCGCCCCGCGCGCCGCGTCCACGACCACCGTCACCCTGCTCACCGGAGACCGGGTCAGCGTCACCGACTCCGGGTCCGCCTCCGTGCGCCCCGGTCCGGGGCGTACGCACCAGCGGTTCCTCACCACCCGCGACCGTGGCCACCTCACGGTGCTGCCGCAGGACGCGCTGCCCCTGGTTCGCGCCGGCCGGGTCGACCGGCGGTTGTTCGACGTGACCGGGCTGATCGCCGCCGGCTACGACGACGCGCGCCGGAACGACCTGCCGGTGCTGGTCGCCGCCGACTCGGGCGCCCGCAAGCGCGTCGCGGCGCCCGCCGGCCTGACCGTCACGGCGGAGTTGCCGGCCATCGGCGGGTTCGCCGCGACCGCCGACAAGCAGAAGGCCACCACGGTCTGGGCGGCGCTCACCGGCGCCGGTGCCCGGGTCGGCACGGCGGGGGGTGCCGAACGGATCTGGCTCGACGGTCGTCGGCAGGTCACCCTCGACCACAGCGTGCCGCAGATCGGCGCCCCGGCCGCGTATCAGGCCGGCTTCACCGGCCGGGGTGTCCGCGTGGCGGTGCTGGACACCGGGATCGACGCCAGCCACCCCGACCTGAGCGGTCGGATCGCCGAGGCACGGAACTTCACCGAGGCCACCGACACCGACGACACGGTCGGTCACGGCACGCACGTCGCCTCGATCATCGCGGGCAGTGGGGCCGCCTCCGGTGGCAAATACCACGGTGTCGCCCCGGACGCCACGCTGCTCAACGGCAAGGTCTGCGAGGAGCAGGGCTGCACGGACTCGGCGATCCTGGCCGGGATGCAGTGGGCGGCCGTCGACCAGCACGCCGATGTGATAAACATGAGCCTGGGCGGCACCGACACCCCCGACGTGGACCCGTTGGAGGCGGCGGTCGAGTCGCTGACCGCGCAGACCGGCGCGCTCTTCGTCCTCTCCGCCGGCAACGACGGCACGGACGGCTCGGTCGGCTCGCCGGGCAGCGCCGAAGCGGCGCTCACCGTCGGTGCGGTGGACCGCGACGACGCGCTGGCCGACTTCTCCAGCCGTGGCCCCCGGGTGGGCGACGGCGGGCTGAAGCCGGACCTGACCGCCCCGGGGGTCGGCATCGTCGCCGCCCGTGCCAAGGGCGCGCAGATCGGCGAGCCGGTGGGGGAGGGGTACCTCGCGCTCTCCGGCACCTCGATGGCCGCGCCGCACGTCACCGGCGCGGTGGCGCTGCTCGCCCAGCAGCACACGGGGTGGGCGGCGGCCCAGCTCAAGGCGACCCTGATGGCCTCGGCGAAGCCGCACCCGGAGCAGACCGCCTTCCAGCAGGGTGCCGGCCGGGTCGACGTGGCCCGCGCGATCACCCAGCGGGTGACCAGCACCCCGGTCAGCGTCTCCTTCGGTCAGCCGGCCTGGCCGCACGACGACGACGCCCCGGTCGCCCGGCAGGTCGACTGGCACAACGACGGCCCGGCCCCACTCACCCTTGACCTGAGTCTGGAGGTGACCGGCCCGGACGGCCAACCGGCTCCGGCCGGCATGTTCTCCCTCGGGGCGGGTCAGGTCACCGTGCCCGCCGGCGGCACGGCGGGCACCACGGTCACCGTGGACACCCGGCTCGGTACGGACGGCTACTGGACCGGCCGCATCGTGGCCCGCTCCGGCGCCGCCGTGGCGGTCACCCCGGTCGCGGTGAACCGGGAGGTGGAGAGCTATCAGCTCACCGTCCGGCACCTCGACGACAGCGGCGCGGCAGCCAGCGACCACATCACCGCGCTGGTCGACCTGGACACCTTCGAAAGTCGCCACCTGTACGACCCCGACGGCACCGTCGAGGTCCGCGTCCCCCGGGGCCGGTACGGGTTGGCCAGCATCGTCTTCGGCGACGACGTCGCGGCCCAACTGGTCCAGCCGGAGCTGGTGCTCGACCGTGACGTCACAATCACCGTCGACGCGCGTAAGGCACGGCCGGTGCGCACCACCATCCCGGAGCGGACTGCCGTCCCGGATCTGGTGGAGATCGGCGCGAACTTCATCGGCGCGGACGACCAGTCCTACGGCTTCGGTCTGCTCGGGTTTGACTTCACCGGGCTGGCCACCGGGCACCTCGGTCGGGTGGTCTCCGGCGCACGGTTCTTCGGCACGGTGAGCAGCCAGTGGCGCAAGCCGGAGGTGGCCAGCAGCCCCTACCTGTACGCGCTCAGCGAGAAGATCCCCGGCCGCATGCCGACCGGCTTCGACAAGACCTACCGCGCTCGGGACCTGGCCACTGTCACGCACGAGTTCCGGGGCGGCTACCCGGGCATGGTCGCCGAGCGGGTGGTCTTCCCGCACCTCGAACCGGACCTGGGCGGCTGGGCGACGGTCCTGCCCACCGCGGTGCCCGGGCGACGCGTCGAGTACTACAACACCAACGGTGTGCGCTGGTCCTCCGAGCTGACGTTCGGCGTGCCCACAGAGGAGGGGTGGCTCGACACCAAGGCCGTGCTGCAGGCCGAACCGAAGGCGTACCGGGCGGGCCGGCACGTCGGGGAGACCTGGAACAGCGCGCCGTACGGGCCGTCCTTCCCCGCGCCGCGCTGGCCGGGCGAGGGCGTCACCCGCCTCGGTGACGAGATCCTGGTGAGCCTCCCGCTGCACGGCGACGCCGACGGCCACGCCGGCGGGTCGATCACGGACGCCGGCCGGACCGCCCTGTACCGCAACGGTGTCCTGGTCGACGAGCTGACCGAGCCGGGGTACGGCCAGTTCACGGTGCCGCCCGGCGCCGCGGACTACCGGCTGGAGGTGTCGACGAAGCGCAGCTTCACCGACCTGAGCACCGAGGTCGGGGCGGTGTGGACGTTCCGGTCCGGGCACGTGCCCGGCGACGACTACCGGCCACTGCCGTTGTCGGCGATCCGGTTCACGCCTGCGCTGGACCGGGACAACGCCGCCGCGGCCGGTCGGAGCCTGGTCATCCCGGTGCAGGTGCAGCCACAGCCCGGTGCCAACGGATCGCGCGTGACCGGGCTGCGGGTGGACGTCTCCTACGACGGCGGTCGGACCTGGCGACCCGCCCGAGTCCGGCACGGCGGCCACGGCTGGACGGCCACCGTCCGGCATCCCGCGGCACCCGGCCACGTGTCCCTGCGGGCCACCGCTCGGGACGCCGCCGGCAACACGGTGACCGAACGGATCATCCAGGCGTACCGGTTGCGCTGAGGCGTACCCCGTCGGGTCCGCGGCCGAGCGCCGCGGACCCGGCGGGGGCGTCAGTCGTTGGCGTGCAGGGCGGCGTTCAGTTCGATGCCCCGGCCGGTGCGCGGGCGGGCCTCCAGCGCGCCGGTGACCGAGTTGCGCCAGAACAGCAGGCCGTCGACGCCGGACAGCTCCCGGGCCTTGACCACGCGGCCGTCCGGGAGGGTGATCTTCGACGCGGCGGTGATGTAGCAGCCGGCCTCGACCACGCAGTCGTCGCCGAGCGAGATCCCGACGCCGGCGTTCGCGCCGACCAGGCTGCGCTCGCCGATGCTGACCTTCTCGGTGCCGCCACCGGAGAGGGTGCCCATGATCGAGGCGCCACCGCCGATGTCGGAGCCGTCGCCGACCAGCACGCCCTGCACGATCCGCCCCTCGACCATCGAGGTGCCGGCGGTGCCGGCGTTGAAGTTGACGAAGCCCTCGTGCATCACTGTGGTCCCGGCGGCCAGGTGGGCGCCGAGCCGGACCCGGTCCGCGTCGGCGATCCGCACACCGGAGGGCACCACGTAGTCGGTCATCCGGGGGAACTTGTCCACCCCGTACACCGACAGGTGCCGGCCCGCCGCCCGCTCGATCACCCGCAGCTCGTCCACCCGCTCCGGCGGGCACGGCCCGGCAGACGTCCAGGCCACATTGGCGAGCTTGCCGAAGATGCCGTCCAGGTTGAGCTGGTTGGGCCGCACCAGGCGGTGGGAGAGCAGGTGCAACCGGAGGTACGCGTCGGAGGCGTCCTTGATCGGGTCGTCCAGCGAGCCGATCACGGTGACCACCTGGACGGTACGCAGACCGGGCAGCGACCGGTCGCCCAGCGCGCCCGGCGGCAGGTCCAGCACGTCCGACTCGCCCTCGCCGGCAACCAGCGGCAGCTCACCCAGGCCCAGCTTGCCGGTCGGATACCAGGTGTCGAGCACCTGCCCGTCGGCGGTGACGGTGGCCAGGCCGATGCCCCAGGCGGAATCTGCGGACGTCACTGTTACACCTCTCGGTCGCGGCCAGGCCGGCCTCGGCTCGCTCCTCGCGCTGACAGACCTGAAGGTACCGTGCGAACCATGGAGAACCCGCTGACCCCCGAGGTCCTCGCCGATCCGGTGCAGCTGACCCGCGTACTGGTCGACATAGAGTCCGTGTCCCTCAACGAGAAGGCGATCGCCGACTTCGTCGAGGAGGTGCTGCGGGGAGTACCGCACCTGTCCACGCACCGACACGGCAACACCGTGATGGCCCGCACCGACCTCGGCCGGTCGCAGCGCGTCGTGCTCGCCGGTCACCTGGACACCGTGCCGCTGAACAACAACTTTCCGTCGACCATGCGCGGCGACCTGATGTACGGCTGCGGAACCTCCGACATGAAGTCCGGCGTCGCGTACGCCCTGCACCTGGCCGTGACGCTGCCCGACCCGCGCTACGACGTGACGTACCTCTTCTACGAGGCCGAGGAGATCGAGTCGCGCTACAACGGGCTGAACCTGGTCGCGCAGGCGTTCCCGGAGTGGCTGGAGGCGGACTTCGCGGTGCTGCTGGAGCCGACGTACGGCATCGTCGAGGCGGGCTGCCAGGGCACCATGCGATCGGTGGTCACCACGACCGGCGTCCGCGCCCACTCGGCTCGCTCCTGGCACGGCGTGAACGCGATCCACGCGGCCGGGGAGGTGCTGCGCCGTCTCCAGACGTACGAGGCACGCCGGGTCACCATCGACGGCTGCGACTACCGCGAGGGCATGAACGCGGTACGGATCAACGGTGGCGTGGCCGGCAACGTGGTCCCCGACCACTGCGAGATCGAGGTCAACTACCGGTTCGCTCCGGACCGCACCCCCGCCGAGGCGGAGGCGCACCTGCGTGAGGTGTTCGCCGGCTTCGAGGTGCGGGTGACCGACACCGCCGCGGGTGCCGCGCCGGGGCTGGAGGCGGCCCCGGCGAAGGAGTTCCTGGCCGCGGTCGGCGCCGCGCCGATCGGCAAGCTGGGCTGGACGGACGTGGCCCGGTTCGCGGCCATGGGGATCCCCGCGCTGAACTTCGGCCCGGGCGACCCGAACCTCGCCCACCACCCCGACGAGCACGTCGAGATCAGCAAGATCCGTGACGGCGCGGCGACGCTGCACCGCTGGCTCGCCCCGGCCTGACCTGGTCGGGCCCTTTTCGGGCTGGCCGGTCGGCCCGGTTTCCGGCGATCAAGAGGTTCGCGTCAGCCTGGCCCGTTGTCGGCGGCGCGAACCTCTTGATCGGCTCCGGATCCGGTGGCGGCGGGCGACAGGGCGGGGTCGAGGTCACGGGCGCGGCGGCGCTCGGCCACCACGTCGTGGATCCGTCGCTGCATCTGTCGACGGATCCGGATCATCTCGCTGTTGCTGATCACGCTGTCTCCTCCCCCGAAGGCGCGCGCCCGGGCATACCCGGTATGTGAATAGTAAGACGTACGGGGAAGCCAAATAGTTGCCCATGATCGCGAACTATTTCTCGACGTCCCCGCCCCGCACACCCGGCGTGTGCGGCTCCACTACGGTTGCTTCATGAGCCAGAACAACGGGCGGGAGGCCGGCCGCGGCCCGGGGCAGGAGCGGCACCGGGGCGCCGTCACGCTGCGCCGGGGGGCGATCCCGAGCAGCACCGCCGACCAGCGGCTGCTGGACTCGCGCGGGCGCGAGGACTGGAAGACCAGGGACGCCTGGCGTGCGCTGCGCATCCTCTCCGAGTTCGTCGAGGGCTTCGACACCCTCGCCGACCTGCCGCCGGCGGTCAGCGTCTTCGGTTCGGCCCGCAGCGGCCCGGACACGGCCGAGTGCCGGCTGGCCGAGGAGATGGGCGGCGCGCTCGCGCGGGCCGGCTACGCGGTGATCACCGGGGGTGGCCCCGGAGTGATGGAGGCCGCCAACCGGGGCGCCACCGAGGCCGGCGGGCTCTCCGTCGGGCTCGGCATCGAGCTGCCGTTCGAGCAGGGCATCAACGACTGGGTCGACCTGGCCATCGACTTCCGCTACTTCTTCGCCCGCAAGACCATGTTCGTCAAGTACGCCCAGGCGTTCGTGGTGCTGCCCGGCGGGTTCGGCACCATGGACGAGCTGTTCGAGGCGCTCACCCTGGTGCAGACCGGCAAGGTCACCCGGTTCCCGGTCGTGCTGATGGGGGTCGCCTACTGGCAGGGGCTGCTCGACTGGCTGCGCGACACGATGGCCGCCAGCGGAAAGATCGGCCCGGTCGACCTGGATCTGATCTGCCTCACCGACGACGTCAACGCGGCCGTCCGCCACATCGTCGAGGCCGAGGCGGCGCTCTCCGTCGAGCAGGAGGCGGTCCGCGACGAGGCCGTGGCGCGTACCGGCGCCGACCAGCAGGCCGCCGCCGAGCAGGCCCCCGACCGGCCCCGGGAGGGCTGATGGCGGCGGTCTGCGTCTTCTGCGCCTCGTCCCGCACCCTGGACCAACGCTGGCTCGACCTCGCCGCGGAGACCGGCGCGGAGCTGGCCCGGCGCGGGCACACGCTGGTCAGCGGCGGTGGTTGCGTCGGCATGATGGGCGCGGTGGCCGACGGCGCGCGGGCCGCCGGCGGGTACACCGTGGGCGTCATCCCGCAGGCGCTCGTCGATCTGGAGGTCGCCGACCTGGCCTCGGACGAGTTGCTGGTGACCGATTCGATGGCCAGCCGCAAGACGCTGATGATCGACAGGTCGGACGCGTTCCTCGCCCTGCCGGGCGGGCTGGGCACACTGGACGAGCTGTTCGAGGTCTGGACCACCGCCACCCTCGCTATGCATGCCAAGCCGATGGTGCTGATCGACGCGGACGGCTTCTACCGGCCCCTGCTGGACTGGCTGGCCACCCTCACCGACCAGAACTTCCTCAAACCCGCCGGGCGCAACCTGCTGACCGTGGTCGCCACGGTCCCCGAAGCGGTGAAAGCGCTGGAGTCCCACCTACCCTGACTCCGGGTCCCACCCGGTCGGTCATGAGGGTGGCGGCAGGGCCGTCGGCGTGTCGTGCCGCCACCTCCATGACCGGCGCGGGTGGGGTGGGGTTGGTGTCGTAGGGGGGTGATGGGATTTGGGGATGCAGGCGTACCGGTTGGTGCGGCGGCCCGGGGGGCCGGCGCGGGGGGACGGGGACGCGGGCGGCACCGCCGCGCCCGTCGACGGCAGTGTCGTCGCCGGCACACCCGGGCCGGCGAGCCTGCACTGGCGTGCCGATCCCGTCCAGCAGGAGGTCGTCGCGCACACCGACGGGCCGATGCTGGTGCTCGGCGGTCCCGGCACCGGCAAGACCAGCACCCTCGTCGAGGCGGTCGCCGCCCGGGTCGCCGAGGGGGTCGATCCCGAGCGGATCCTGGTGCTGACCTTCGGTCGCCGCGGCGCCACCGCGCTGCGCCAGCGCATCGAGGCCCGGGTCGCGCAGGACGGCTACCGCGTGCTGCGCGAGCCGCTGGTGCGCACCTTCCCGGCGTACGCCTTCGGGCTGCTGCGCCGCGCCGCCGCCGAACGCGGCGAGCCGTCGCCCCGGCTGCTCACCGGCCCCGAGCAGGATCTGATCATCCGCGAGCTGCTGGACGTGGTGGGCGAGGAGCCCGAGGACGACCCGGTCGGCTGGCCCGCCGACCTGCGCCCGGCACTGCGGACCCGGGCCTTCGCCGGTCAGTTGCGCGACCTGCTCATGCGCGCCGCCGAGCGCGGGGTGGGTCCGGTCGACCTGGCCCGGTTGGGCGAGAAGCTCGGGCGCGCCGACTGGCCGGCCGCCGCCCGCTTCCTGCGGGAGTACGTCGCGGTGCTCGCGCTGCGTGACGTCAGCAACCGGGGCTCGATCGCGTACGACCCGGCCGAGCTGGTCCGGGCCGCCACCGGTCTGCTGCGCGACGACGAGGAGCTGCTGGCCGCCGAGCGTCGCCGCCTCGCCCACGTGTACGTCGACGAACTGGCCGACACCGATCCCGCCCAGCTCGAACTGCTCTCGGTCATCGCCGGAGGGGGCAAGTCGCTCGTCGCGTTCGCCGACCCCGACTCCTCCACGTACGCCTTCCGTGGTGCGGACCCGGCCGGCGTGACCACGTTCGGGCACCGTTTCCGGACGGCCTCCGGCGCACCGGCCGCGCAGGTGCTGCTGAGCACGTCGTACCGGGCCGGCCCGGTCCTGCTCGCCGCGATGGCCCGGCTGGGCCGCCGGCTGCGCGGTCCGATGGCGCACCGCCGGCTGCGCCCACTGCCGGACGCCCCGGCCGGTGTGGTCGAGGTGCACACGTTCCGCTCGGCCACCAGCGAGGCCGCCTGGCTGGCCCACGCGCTGCGCGCCGCGCACCTGCTCGACGGCGTCCCGTGGTCGCGGATGGCGGTGCTGGTGCGGTCGACGGCGTTGCAGCTGCCCACCCTGCAACGCGCGCTGCACGCCGCCGGCGTCCCGACCGTGGTGCACGGCGAGGACCTGCCCCTGCACCTGCAACCCGCGGTGGCGCCGCTGCTGCTCCTGCTGCGCTGCGCACTGGAACCGGACCGGCTGGACGAGGAGGCGGCCGTCGCGCTGCTGCACTCGCCGCTGGGCGGTGCGGACCCGCTGGCCGAACGGCGGCTGCGTCAGGGCCTGCGCGCCCTGGCGCTGGCCGGCGGCGACCGCCGTCCGTCCGGGGAGCTGATCGTCGAGGCGCTGCGCGACCCGACGGACCTGGCGGGCATCGACAGGCGGTGGGCGGAGCCGGCGCAGGCGGTGGCCGGGCTGCTCGCCACCGCCCGGGACGCCGCGGCCCAACCCGGCGCGACCGCCGAGACCGTGCTCTGGGAGGTCTGGGACGCCAGTGGGCTGGCCGAGCGCTGGGCCGGCGCGATCGCCCAGGGGCGGCCGGCCGCCGGCGAGGGCGACCTGGCCCGACGCCGGCGAGCCGAGGCTGCCGACCGGGACCTGGACGCCGTGCTGGTGCTCTTCGACGCGGCGGCCCGCTTCACCGACCGGCTGCCCGGCGCCCGTACCGAGGTCTTCCTCGACCACGTGCTCGCCCAGGACCTGCCGGCGGACACCATCGCGCCGACGGCCGACCGGGGCGCGGCGGTACGACTGCTCACCGCGCACGCCGCGAAGGGCCTGGAGTGGGACCTGGTCGCAATCGCCGGAGTGCAGGAGGGCATCTGGCCGGACCTGCGCCTGCGCGGCAGCCTGCTCGGCTCCGAACGGCTGGTCGACGTGCTGGCCGGCCGGTCCGTTGGCGGCGCCCGGGCGGCAACCGTGGTGGGCCAGACCTCGGCACTGCTGGACGAGGAGCGCCGGCTCTTCCACGTCGCCATCAGCCGGGCCCGCCACCGCCTGCTGGTCAGCGCCGTGGCGTCGGCGGCGGTCGGCGGCGACGACCACGAGGAGCAGCCCAGCCGCTTCCTGCACGAACTGGGCCCGAGCACGCCGCCGAGCACGCCCGGCCCGCCGACCGCGCCGCCGAGCACGCCCGGCCCGCGCACCGGCCCCCCGAGCGGCGGCCCCGTCACCGGCGTACCGGACGGCACCCCCTCCGCCGAGGCCGGTACCGGCGGCAGCGCGACCGGCGGCGTGACCGCTGACGGCGCGACCGGCGGCGTGACCGCTGACGGCGCGACCGGCGGCGGGACCGGTGGCGGCGTGGTCGGCAACGGCGGACCGGCTCGGGTGGCAGCGCCGGCGGCCGGGAATGACGGCGCCGAGGGCAGGGACGACGACGAGCCGGACCAGCCCGGCGCGCTGCCGGTCACCCGGCCGCCCCGGGCTCTCACCCTGCCGGCGCTGGTCGCCGAACTGCGTACCGCCATCACCGACCCGGCCGCACCGGCGGCCCGGCGGCGCGCCGCGGCGGCCGAGCTGGCGCGGCTCGCCGCCGCGGGTGTGCCCGGCGCGCACCCGGACGACTGGTGGGGGCTGCGGGCGCTCTCCGACGACCGGCCGCTTGTCGACGAGGGGGCGCCGGTGCGGGTCACCCCGTCGGCGATGGAGAGCGCGCTGCGGTGCAGCCTGCGCTGGCTCCTGGAACGGCACGGCGGCAGCGGCCCGACCAGCACCGCGCAGGGGGTGGGCAACCTGGTGCACGCCGCCGCGATGCTCGCCGAGGACGCCAGCGCCGACCGGGGCGCCCTGCTCGACTACGTGGCCGCCCGGTTCGACGCGATCGAGTTGGCCGCCCGATGGATGGCCGGCCCCGAGCGGGAGCGCGCCGAGGCGATGGTCGACAAGCTGCTGCGCTGGCTGGCCACCAACCCGCGCCGGCTGCTCGCCATCGAACACGAGTTCGCGGTCCGCCTGGACGATCCGCAGCGACCGGTCGACCTGACCGGGCGGGTCGACCGGCTGGAGGTCGACGAGGCCGGCCGGCTGGTGGTGATCGACCTCAAGACCGGCAAGTCGACAGCCGTGACCGGCTCCGAACTGGCCGAGCACCCGCAGCTCGGCGCGTACCAGGCGGCGGTGGAGGCGGGCGCGTTCGCCGAGTTCGGCGACGAGTCCGGCGGCGCGGCGCTGGTGCAGCTCGGCACGTCCGCGAAGGATGCCCGGGAGCAGAATCAGCCGGCGGCGGGCGAGGGCCCGGCGGCCGGCTGGGCGACGGCGCTGGTCCGGCGGACCGCCGATACGATGGCAGCCGCCACGTTCGCCGCGGTGGCCAACTCGAAGTGCCGGGTCTGCCCGGTGCGCACCAGCTGCCCGGTCTCCGGGCAGGGGCGCCAGGTGGTCGAGCCGCCGACCGTCCGACGTCCGGAGAACCCATGACCCAGCCCACCCTGTTCGGCGCGGGCCCCCCGCCGACGCCCCGGCTGGCGGACTCCGGGCCCCGGTACACCCCGGTGGAGCTGGCCAAACTGCTGCGGCTGCCGGCGCCCACCCGGGAGCAGGCCGCGATCATCGCCGCTCCGGTGGAGCCGCTGCTGGTGGTGGCGGGGGCCGGGTCCGGCAAGACCGAGACGATGGCCGCGCGGGTGGTCTGGCTGGTGGCCAACTCGTACGTGCGCCCGGAGCAGATCCTCGGGCTGACCTTCACCCGTAAGGCGGCCGGTGAGCTGGCCCACCGGGTCCGCACCCGGCTGGACCAGCTGATCCGCCGCCTCGGCCGGAAGGGTCGCGACCCGCTGGACGACCCGCTCGCCGGTGAGCCCACCGTTTCCACCTACCACTCGTACGCCGGGCGGATCGTCACCGAGCACGGTCTGCGGGCCGGCTACGAGCCGTCCACCCGACTGCTCACCGAGGCGTCCCGCTGGCAGCTGGTCGACCTGCTGGTGCGCAACTACGACGGTGACATGTCCGAGGTGGATCGGATGCCGAGCACCATCACCGACGCGGTGCTGGCGCTCGCCGGTGAGCTGGACGAGCACCTGGTCGCACCGGACCAACTGGCCGCCTGGACCGGCCGGTTCTTCGCCGAGGTGCAGTCGCGGCCGGGCCGGGTGTACGCCGACGTGCGCAAGGCGCTCGCCCTGCAACAGACCCGGCTGCGCCTGCTGCCGCTGGTGCGGGCGTACGCCCGGCGCAAGCTGGACTTCGAGGCGATGGACTTCGCCGACCAGCTCGCCCGGGCGGCCCGGGTGGCCCGGGATCACCCCGGGGTTGGCGAGATCGAGCGGGACCGGTTCCGGGTGGTGCTGCTCGACGAGTACCAGGACACGAGCCACGCGCAGGTGGTGCTGCTCAACGCGCTGTTCGGTGGCGGGCACCCGGTGACGGCGGTGGGTGACCCGTGCCAGTCCATCTACGGCTGGCGGGGCGCCAGCGCGGGCACCCTCGACCGGTTCCCCACCGAGTTCGCCCGCGCCGACGGCCAGCCGGCCCCGGCGCTCGGGCTCACCACCAGCTGGCGTAACCGCCCGGAGATCCTCCGGGTGGCGAACGCCCTGTCCACGCCGTTGCGCGCGGCCGGCGCCCGGGTGCCGGAGCTGCGCTCCGCGCTGACCGTCCGCGACCCGATTCCGCATCGCAGCCCCGGCGGGGCGGCCGGTGGCACGGTGCACTGCGCGCTGCTGCCCACGTACGCCGACGAGGCGGCGTGGATCGCCGACAGTGTGCTCGCCGCCTGGCGCGGCGCGGCCCGGATGCCCGGCGCGGCGCCGGAGCACATCCCGGTGGCGCAGCGGCCGACGACCGCCGTGCTGGTCCGGGTCCGCAGCCAGATCCCGGCGATCGAGTCGGCGTTGCGCGAGCGCGGCCTGCCGGTGGAGGTGGTGGGCCTCGGCGGTCTGCTGGACACTCCCGAGGTCCGCGACGTGGTGTGCACCCTGCGCGTGCTGGCCGACCCGACCGACGGGGCCGCGCTGCTGCGGCTGCTCACCGGCGCCCGCTGGCGGATCGGGCCGCGTGACCTGGTGGCGCTGCACCGGCGGGCCCGGGCCATCGCCAACGCCCGACGCCAGGTGGCCGCCGACGACACCTCGGACATCACCCCCGACCTGCTGGACGAGGCGACCCTGGTGGAGGCGCTGGCCGACCTCGGCCCGGCGCAGGCGTACTCGGCGGAGGGGTTCGCGCGGCTGCGGGCGTACGGCATGGAGTTGGCGCTGTTGCGCTACCGCCTGGACCAGGCCCTGCCGGATCTGATCGCGGACATCGAGCGGACCATCGGCCTGGACGTGGAGGTCGCGGTGCGCGCCGGCCGCGACGGCGCCGGCGACGCCGGCCTGGCACGGGGGCACCTGGACGCCCTGGGTGACGTGGCGGCCCGTTTCAGCGGAGAGACGCCCGGCGCGACGCTGTCCGGCTTCCTGTCCTACCTGGCCGCCGCCGAGGACGAGGAGCGCGGTCTCGCCCCGGGCGAGGTCGAGGTCGTGGAGGGCGCGGTGCAGGTGGTCACCGCGCACGCCGCGAAGGGTCTGGAGTGGGACGTGGTGGCGGTGGCCGGGCTGTGCCGTGGGTCGTGGCCGGGGCCGGTGCGCAACTCCGACCACTGGCTGGGCGGGCTGGGTGTGCTGCCGTTCCCGCTGCGCGGCGACGCCGACGGGTTGCCCGAGCTGGCGCTCGACGAGGCGGCCGACCAGCGGGCCGTGGCCCGGGCGGTGGCCGACTTCACCGACGCCTGGCGGGCCCACGACGAGCGGGAGGAGCGCCGCCTGACGTACGTGGCGGTCACTCGCCCGCGTCGGCTGCTGCTGTGCTCCGGGTACTGGTGGGGGGAGGGCACGAAGCGGCCGCGGGGTCCGTCGGTCTTCCTGCGCGAGGTGTACGACGCATGCCTGGACGGCGGCCCGGGGCACCTGGTCGACGCGTGGGCGCCGGAGCCCACCCCGGACGCCACGAACCCGACGGCCGAGGTGGTGCTGCGCGCGGAGTGGCCGGCCGACCCGCTGGGTGGCCGCCGACCGGCGCTCGCCGAGGCGGCCGGGCTGGTGCGCCGCCTGATGACCGACGGCCCGGCGTCGGCGGCGCTCGGGCCGGTGGGCCCGGTGCTCGCCGCGCCGAACGAGCCGGAGGTCGATCCGGAGGTGGCGCGCTGGCGGCGCGAGGCGGATCTGCTGCTGGCCGAGCGGGCCGAGCTGACCAGGCTCTCCGGTGCGGTCGAGGTGGCCCTGCCCGGGCAGTTGAGCGTCACCCAGTTGGTGGCGTTGCGGCGTGACCCGGCCGGGCTGGCCCGTACGCTGCGCCGTCCGGTGCCGACCGAACCCAACCCGTACGCCCGTCGCGGCACCGCGTTCCATGCCTGGTTGGAGCAGCGCTTCGGCGCCGACCGCCTGCTCGACCTGGACGAGCTGCCCGGTGCGGCGGACGCGGACGCCGCGCCGGACGAGGCGCTTGTCGAGTTGCAGGAGCGGTTCCTGGCCAGCGAGTGGGCCGACCGGTCACCGGTGGAGGTGGAGGTGCCGTTCGCCACGGTGATCGCCGGCGTGGTGGTGCGGGGGCGGATGGACGCGGTGTTCGCCCGGCCGGGTGGGCGGTTCGACGTGGTCGACTGGAAGACCGGCGCGCAGCCGACCGGGCCGGCGGCGGAGGTGGCCGCCGTGCAGTTGGCCGTGTACCGGTTGGCCTGGGCGGAGCTGGCTGGCGTGCCGGTCGACCGGGTGGGCGCGGCCTTCCACTACGTCCGGCACGGCACGACGGTTCGGCCCGCCGATCTGCTGGATGTGACGGGGCTCACGGCCATGATCAGCCAGTTGCCCGAAGATTCCGCCCAAGATTCACCGCTGGCGGGAAAACCATGATACGTTGACCGGGTTGCAGTTTTGGTTACCAGAGACTCTGTGTGCGCCTGGCGGGATTGTGGCCCCAGGCGCTCTTTGTTGTGTCCGGAGTTCTCCGGGCGGGGCGACCAGAAGCGACAGGCGATTCGCGCATCCCCGCGCGGAGCGCTCCTCTTCGGGCACGCAACAAGTGCGAGTCCGACGTTCCGTCAAGGAGACGAAACACATGGCTATTGGCACCGTGAAGTGGTTCAACGCTGACAAGGGCTTCGGCTTCATCACCCCGGACGGCGGCGGCGCTGACGTCTTCGCCCACTTCTCGGCGATCCAGTCCTCCGGCTACCGGAGCCTGGACGAGAACCAGCGGGTCGAGTTCGAGGTGACCCAGGGCCAGAAGGGCCCGCAGGCGGAGAACATCCGCCCGCTCTGATCTTCGGATCGGTCAGTATTACCTGTCGCGCCCTCCGGGTGTGACGGTGACGGGACCGGCCCGCCTCGCCGCCGCCTGCCTCCGCAGGCGGCGGCCCGGCGGCGGGCCGGCCCGTACTCCAATCGGTTCGTGCTTGTGAGTCCTGGCTGCCTTGCGCCGCCGGTTGACAGCGCCGCCTTCGGCGCCCTCCCTCGACACGTTCCGCGTCGAGGAAGGCTTCTGCGTGACCACAGTTATTCCGTCTTTCGCCCATACCGGTCTGGCGCCGGCGCTGCTGAGCGCCCTGACCGCGCAGGGCATCACCGAGCCGTTCCCGATCCAGACGGCGACTCTTCCGGACTCGCTCGCGGGTCGGGACGTGCTCGGCCGGGGTCGTACCGGCTCGGGTAAGACGCTCGCCTTCGGGCTTCCCCTGCTGTCCCGCACCGCCGGCCGCAAGGCCCGGCCGGGTCGCCCGCTGGCCCTGGTGCTGGTGCCGACCCGGGAGTTGGCGCAGCAGGTGACCACCGCGCTGGCGCCGTACGCCCGTGCCGTCGGTCTGCGCTGCGCCACCGTCGTCGGCGGGTTGTCGTTGCAGCGGCAGGCGGACGCGCTGCGCGCCGGCGCCGAGGTGGTCGTGGCGACCCCCGGCCGGCTGCACGACCTGATCAACCGCGGCGACGCCCGGCTCGACCAGGTCGAGATCACCGTGCTGGACGAGGCCGACCAGATGGCCGACATGGGCTTCCTGCCGCAGGTGACCAAGCTGCTGGAGCAGGTCGCTCCGCAGGGCCAGCGGATGCTCTTCTCCGCCACCCTGGACGGCGGCGTGGACCGGCTGGTCCGCCGCTTCCTCAGCAGCCCGGTCACCCACTCGGTCGACCCGGGCACCGCCACGGTCACCGCGATGACCCACCACGTGCTGCACGTCGACGCGCTCGACAAGCCCGACGCGCTGACCCGTATCGCCGCCCGTGAGGGTCGCACCATCCTCTTCATGGGCACCAAGCACCGCGCCGACCGGCTCGCGCGCCAGTTGCTCTCCAAGGGCGTACGCGCCGCCGCGCTGCACGGTGGCAAGTCCCAGCCGCAGCGCACCCGCATCCTGGAGCAGTTCCGCAACGGCCAGGTGACCGCCCTGGTCGCCACGGACGTGGCGGCGCGGGGCATCCACGTCGACGGCCTCGACATGGTCGTCAACGTGGACCCGCCGACCGAGGCGAAGGACTACCTGCACCGCGGTGGTCGGACGGCCCGCGCCGGCGAGTCCGGCTCCGTGGTCACCCTGGTCCTGCCCGAGCAGCGCCGGGACGTGTCCCGGCTGATGGCCGTCGCTGGCATCCGGCCGGAGTCGGTCCAGGTGCGCCCGGGCGACGGTTCGTTGGCCCGGGTGACCGGTGCCCGTGAGCCGTCAGGTGTGCCGGTGACCATCGTCGCGCCGCCGGTGGCTGTCAGCCGGGGACGCGTCGCCGGTGGCTCGGCCACCGACGGCGGCGCCCGCCCGGCGCACCGCGCGTCGGGCCGGTCCCGTCGCCCGCGCCGCCCGCGTACCGTCTGATCCTCCACGCACGTCACCGACCCGTCCCGCTTCGGCTGGGCGGGTCGGTTTGTGTGCGGGGTGGTCCGGGTCGCGCCCCGGATCGGCCTCCTCGACCGTCGTGGCGGTCGATGACCCGCGCCGCCCGGCCGCTGGCCCGAGTCGAATATCAGCCGCGGCTTGGTCGGCTGGCCGACTGTGTCCCGGCCCGGTGTGGTCGAAGCTGGCCATCGGGGGGAGCCGGGCGGGGGGCCCGGCGCGGGAGGGGTGACCATGGCGGGCGAAGCCGGCTCGGGGGCGCTGCGCGAACTGATCCTGGTGGCCGCGGTCGGGCTCGCCGGGTTGCTGCTCGCCATGGTTGCGGCCTTCGCACCCTGGCATGCCACCCCGGCGGGCAATGCTCCCGCCGGTCTGGTGGAGCTGCGCAGTCCCGGCGATCCGGGCCCCGGCCCGACGGTCGAGCACCGGGGCTGAGCAGCGACCGGCCGACCGGTGCCGACCCAGGGGCAGGCCCGGTCAGGATCGGTACGAGGTGTGGTCGGGTCGGCGGGGCACCGACCCGACCATGCCGCCCCGGTGGTCAGGACGTCGTGGACGCCCGGTCGGTCGGCGTGCGGCTGAGCAGGTCGGCGAGGCTGGTGCTGTCGACGACTGTGGCGATCGCCCCGTGCACCGCCAGCCAGACGTCGGTGAGCCCGGCAGCCACCCCGTGGTAGCCGGCGCGTTCGGCCGGCAGTCCGCGTACCGTGGTCAGCGAGCCGCCGACCGCGCGCAGCACATCGCCGACGGTGATCTCCTCAGGTGGCCGGGTCAGCGCGTATCCGCCCTCGGCGCCCCGATGGCTGTGCAGCAGACCGGCCCGGCGCAGGTCGAGCAGGATGCCCTGCAGGAAGCTGAGCGGGATCTCCTGCACCTCGGCCAGGCTGCCCGCCTTCACCAGCTCGCCCGCGCCACCACCGCCCGCGTCGCCGCCGCGCACGGCGGCGGCGACGGCGAGCATCGCCCGGAGCGCGTAGTCGCTGCGCGCGGAGACGTACACGTCACTGACCAGCCTGGTCCAGTACGCCCCAGCGGCGGCGGATCGCCTTGTCGGCCGCGCCGAACGCCGCGTCCACGACCAGGCCCAGCACCAGGATGACGATCATCGTGGAGAGCAGCCACGGCGCGTCGGACAGCTCCCGCGAGTAGGTGAGCTGGGCGCCCAGCGAGGTCTGCGAGATGCCGACGACGATCAGCTCGCCGGCCATCAGGCTCCGCCAGGAGAACGCCCAACCCTGCTTGAGGCCCGCGACGATCGCCGGCAGGGCGGCCGGCGCGATCACGTACCGGTAGAGGTTGAGCCCCCGCGCGCCCAGGTTGCGACCGGCGCGCAGCAGCAGGGGTGGCACGTAGTCCACACCGGAGATCACCCCGTTGGCGATGGACGGCGCGGCGCCGAGCACCACCACGAAGAAGATGGCCTTCTCGCTCAGCTCGAACAGCAGGATGGCCAGCGGGAACCAGGCGATCGACGGCATGGTCTGCAACGCGGTGATCATCGAGCCGATGGCCGCGCGGAGGACCTTGGACCGGGCCACGGCCAGGCCCAGCAGCAGGCCGATGGCCACCGAGAAGACGTAGCCGACGGCGGCCCGCCGCAGCGTGGTGACCAGGCCCTCCCAGAGTTGCGGGCCCTGGGCCTGGGTGACCAGCTCGCGACCGACGACCAGCGGGCCGGGCAGCGAGTACGGGGGCTTCCAGCCGGACCAGACCACCACCTGCCAGGCCACGATGACGATGGCCAGCGCGGCCAGCTTGGGCCAGGTGGCCGCCCAGAGTCGGGTGCTGCGGGACACCTCCTTCTCCCGACCGGCGATCTCCAGCGCGTCCAGACCTGAGATCTCCGCGTCGCTGCGCGCCGTGCTGGTGAGGGTGTCACTGGCCATGGCGGCCCACCTCCGTACGGAGCCGTTCGGTGACCTCGGCGGCGATCGCGGCGACCTCGGGCGAGTCGATCCGCCGTGGCCGTGGGATGTCCACCTCGGTGGAGTAGATGATCCGGCCGGGGCGGCTGGAGAGCAGGATGATCCGGTCGGCGAGCCGGGCGGCCTCGCGGACGTTGTGCGTGACGAACAGGACCGAGAGCCGGCGCTCGGACCAGATGCGCTCCAGCTCGTCGTGCAGGATGTCCCGGGTCATCGCGTCCAGCGCGCCGAACGGCTCGTCCATCAGCAGCACCGGCGTGTCCAGGGCCAGCGTGCGGGCCAGCGCGACCCGCTGCCGCATGCCGCCGGACAGCTCGTGTGGCCGCTTGCGACCGAACTCGCCCAGGTGCACCGTGCGCAGCAGCTCGGCGACCCGCTCGCGTCGCTCGGCCCGGGGCAGCCCGCGCAACTTCAGCGGCACCTCGACGTTCGCGTCGACCGTCAGCCAGGGAAAGAGCGCCGGCTCCTGGAACATCAGCCCCGGATTGGCGCCGCCGGCGATGCCGATCTGGCCGCCGCTGGGCCGGTCCAGGCCGGCGACCAGGTTGAGCAGGGTGCTCTTGCCGCAGCCGGACGCGCCGACGAGGCAGACGAACTCGCCCGGCGCGACGTCGAGGGAGACCCCGTCCAGGGCCAGTACGGCGTTCGCCCCACGTCCGTACACCTTTGTCACGCCGGAGAGCGCGACCGCGGTGGTCGCGCTCTGCGGCGTCGTCGTGGTCGACGTCATGGCTGGGTGACCTCGGGCTTGCCGGCCGCCTTGAGCGACTTGTTGAGGTAGGTCAGGTCGTACAGGCCCTTGAGGTCCACCGGCTCGGTCAGCTTGACCTCGACGGCGTGGTCGAGGCCGGCCTTGAGCGAGGTGGAGATCGGGTCGTTGGTGAACTCCAACGTCGGCCACGCCTGCTTGATCAGCTTGAGGTCCAGCGGCTTGCCGGTGATCTTGCCGATGGCGTCGGAGATGGCCTGCTGGGCCTCGTCCGGCTTGGTGTTGACGAATTCGTTCGCGGCGACCTGGCCGTCGACCAGCTTCTGCACCACGTCCGGGTGTGCCTTGAGGAACTTCGTGCTGACCAGCAGGTTGGTGATGACGAACTTCTTGTCCGGCCACAGGTCGCGCTCGTCGACGAGCACCTTGCCGCCGGCGTTGACCAGCCGGGAGACGAACGGCTCGGGCACCCAGGCGGCGTCGATCGCGCCGCTGTTGAAGGTCTCCACCGTCTGGGCGTTCTCCTGCGGCACGATCTTGACGTCGCCGCCACCCTCCTTGGTGGTGGTCAGCCCCTGCTGCTTGAGCCAGTAGCGGACCGCCACGTCCTGGGTGTTGCCGAGCTGCGGGGTGGCGACCTTCTTGCCCTTGAGGTCCTGCGGGCCGTTGATGCCCGGCTTGACCACCAGCGCCACACCTCCGGAGGCGGCGCCGGAGACGACCCGGACGGCCTCGCCCTTGGACTTGGAGAACGCGTTCACGGTGGGGTTCGGGCCGATGTAGGTCGCGTCCAGCGCGCCGGAGAAGACGGCCTCGATGGCGGCCGGGCCGGCGTTGAAGGTCTTCGGTTCGAGCTTGACGTCGGCGCCGAGCTTCTCGGCGAAGATGCCCTTCTCGACGCCGACGACGGCCGGCGCGTGGGTTATGTTCGGGAAGTAGCCGAGCCGCAGTGTCACCGGGCCGGAGCTTCCGCTCGCGTCCTTGCTGTCGTCGTCGCCGCACGCGGCGGTGGTGCCCAGGGTCGCCGCGCCGAGGGCGGTGAGGGTGGCCAGGGTGACCAACCGGCGCAGGGGAAGCCGTCTCATCGTCCATCCAATCCGCAGTATTCCTACTTAGTTGGTAGGAAGACTGGGCCAGGCCGAGGTCAGCGTCAAGACCCATCCACATGCCGGGAAGGTGCGTCTCGCCTATGTCGGTATTTCCTACCAGCTTGCTAGGGTTCGGCGCCCGGCAGCTGTCAGAGAGGTGACTGTGCGATGACCTTCCACTGGTTCCTGCCCACCTCCGGCGACGGCGATCAGGTCGGTGCCGCGACCGTCACCGCAGGCGCCGCTCGGCACGACCGGGCCGCCACCGTCGCGTATCTGACCGAGGTCGGCCGCGCCGCAGAGGCGGGCGGCTTCGCCGCCGTACTCACCCCCGTCGGCGCCGGCTGCCCCGACCCGTGGATCGTCTGCGCGGCGGTCGCCCAGCACACCGAGCGGCTCGGCATGCTGGTCGCCGTCCGGGCCGGCTTCGCGCTGCCCACCCTGATCGCTCAGCAGGCCGAGGCGTTCCAGGCCGTCTCCGGCGGGCGGCTGTCGCTCAACATCGTGACCGGCGGCGACCCGGCCGAGCAGCGTGCGTACGGCGACTTCCTGGGCCACGACGACCGCTACGCCCGCACCGGGGAGTTCATCGAGGTGCTGCGCCGCGCCTGGGGCGGTCGACCCTTCGACTACACCGGGACGCACTACCGGGTCGACGGCGGGGGTCTCGCCACCCCGTTGGCCGACCCGCCGCCGATCTACTTCGGCGGCGCGTCCCCGGCCGCCGAGACGGTGGCGGCCCGGCAGGCCGACACGTACCTGATGTGGGGCGAGCCCCCGACGGCGATCGCGGCCCGGGTGGCCCGGATCCGGGCGCTGGCCGCCGAGCAGGGCCGGACCCTGCGTACCGGGCTGCGCCTGCACGTGATCGCGCGGGCCACCAGCGCGCAGGCGTGGGCGGAGGCTGACCGGCTGCTGGCCGGGATGAGCCCGGAGCGGATCGCCGCCGCGCAGGCCCGGTTCCGCCGGATGGACTCCGTCGGCCAGGCCCGGATGGCCGCGCTGAACGCGGGCCGCGCCGACGGGCTCACCGTCGCACCGAACCTCTGGGCCGGCGTCGGCCTGGTCCGCGAGGGCGCCGGCACCGCGCTCGTCGGCAGCTACGCCGAGGTGGCGGCCCGGATCGACGAGTACGCCGCGCTCGGCGTCGACGAGTTCATCCTCTCCGGCTGGCCGCACCGCGAGGAGGCCGAGCGGGTCGGCGCCGAGGTGCTGCCCCTGGTCACCGCCCCGGTCGCGGCGGCTCCGCCGAGGTCGCCGGTGGCGGGTGTGCCGACGCGCTAGGGTCGTTCCGTGGCGGCGCGGAGATCCAGAATTCCAGCGACGAAGTATCCGGTCGAGCGGTTCACCCTCGACAACGGCCTGCGGGTGGTCCTGACCCCCGATCGCAGTGCTCCGGTGATCGGGGTGGCGGTGGTCTACGACGTCGGCATCCGCTCGGAGCCCCAGGGGCGTACCGGCTTCGCCCACCTCTTCGAGCATCTGATGTTCCAGGGCTCGGAGAACCTGGAGAAACTGGCCCACTTCCGACACGTGCAGGGTGCCGGCGGCACGTTCAACGGCTCCACCCACCTGGACTACACCGACTACTTCGAGACGCTGCCGAGCAACGCGCTGGAGCGTGCGCTGTTCCTGGAGGCGGACCGGATGCGGGGGCCCCGGCTGACCGAGGAGAACCTGCGCAACCAGGTCGACGTGGTCAAGGAGGAGATCCGGGTCAACGTGCTCAGCCGGCCGTACGGCGGCTTTCCCTGGCTGACCCTGCCACCGGTCATGTTCGACACGTTCCCGAACGCGCACGACGGCTACGGCTCGTTCGACGACCTGGAGTCGGCCACCGTCGCCGACGCCGCCGACTTCTTCCGCCGCTACTACGCCAGCGGCAACGCGGTGCTGGCCGTCAGCGGCGACATCGACGTGGCCGAGGCGACCGAGCTGGTCACCCGGCACTTCGGCGACGTCCCGTCCCGTGCCGCGCCGCGGCGGCCCGACTTCACCGAGCCCGACCTGACCGCCGAGCGGCGCAGCTCGTACACCGACGCCCTGGCGCCGTTGCCGGCGGTGGCCGGCGCGTGGCGGGTGCCCGACCCGGTCGGCGACTTCGCCAACTACCTGCCGTACGTGGTGCTGGCCGAGGTGCTCACCGACGGCGACGCGTCCCGGCTGGTCGAACGACTGGTCCAGCGCGACCGCACGGTGACCAGCCTCGGCGGCTACCTCGGCTTCATGGGCGACCCGTTCGACGTCCGCGACCCCACCGCGCTGCTGCTCCAGGCGCACCTGCCGCCCGGCGGGGACGTGGACAAGGTGCTGCGCACCGTCGACGAGGAACTGGACCGGCTGGCCACCGACGGGCTGACCGACGGCGAGCTGGCCCGTACCCAGGCCCGGATGGCCACCCACCTGCTGCGCGACACCGACGCGGTGCTCGGCCGGGCGCTGCGGATGGCGGTCCTGGAACAGCAACGCGGCGAGCCGGGCCTGCTCAACGACCTGCCCCGACTGGTCGGCGACGTCACCGAGGAGCAGGTCCGGGCCGCCGCGGCCACCCTGCGCCCGGAGCGCCGCGCCGCGGTCGAGGTCATCCCCGGAGGTGCCCGATGACCGCCACCGCCACCACCGGGCCGCGTACGCTGCCCCCGCTCGGCCCCACCCGCAAGCTCAAGGTGCCCAAGCAGGCCGAACGCACGCTGCGCAACGGGCTCACCGTGATCGCCGTACGCCGGCCGGCGGTGCCCCTGGTCGAGCTGCGGCTCTGGGTGCCGTTCGGCCGCGCCCACCTCGCGCGCGGCGCGATGCTCTCGCAGACCATGCTCTCCGGGACCGAGTCGATGACCAGCGTGCAGTTGGCCGCCGAGCTGCAGAAGGTGGGCGGCGGGCTGTCCGCGGGCGTCGACCCGGACCGGCTGATGCTCTCCGGCGCCGGCCTGGTCACCGGCCTGGACCGGATGCTGGAGCTGCTGGCCGAGGTGCTGACCGGTGCCAGCTACCCCAGCGACGAGGTGGCCGCCGAGCGGGACCGCCTGATCGACCGGATCCAGGTCGCCCAGAGCCAGCCGGCGCACCTGGCCCGGGAGGCGCTGCTGAAGCGGATCTACGGGCGACACCCGTACGCCACGCAGACCCCGGAGCCGGGCCAGATCCGTGCCGTGCGACCGGCGGCCCTGCGCAGCCTGCACGCCGAGCGGGTGCATCCCGCCGGGGCGCAGCTGGTGGTGGTCGGCGACGTGCAGCCGGAGAAGGCCCTGGACGCGGCCGAGCGGGCGCTCGGTGGGTGGGCCGGCGCCGGGCGTACGGCCACCCTGCCGGCCACCCCGCCGCTGGAGCCGGGGCCGCTGCTGCTCGTCGACCGGCCCGGCTCGGTGCAGTCCTCGCTGCGGGTAGCGCTGCCCGCCGTGCCGCGTACCGACCCCGACCACGCGCCGCTGCAACTGGCCAACCTGATCTTCGGGGGCTACTTCTCGTCCCGCTGGGTGGAGAACATCCGCGAGGACAAGGGCTACACGTACGGCCCGCACTCGGTGATCGAGCATTCGGTGGCCGGGTCGGTGCTGGTCGCCGGCGCCGAGGTGGCCACTGAGGTCACCGGCCCGGCGCTGCTGGAGACCACGTACGAGCTGGGCCGGCTGGCGTCGCTGCCGCCGAAGCCGGAGGAGTTGGAGCAGGCCCGCCAGTACGCCCTGGGCACCCTCCAGCTCGGCATGTCCACCCAGGCGGGTCTGGCCGCGCTGACCAGCGCGTACGCCGGGAACGGGCTGCGGCTGGAGTTCCTCGCCGAGTACGCGGCCCGCCTGGCGCAGGCGACCGTCGACGACGTGGCGCGGGTTGCCGCCCACTACCTCGCGCCCGCCCGGGCGGCGGTGGTCGTGCTGGGCGACGCCGAGCGGATCACCCCCGGGCTGGCCGCGCTGACGCCGGTCCACACCGAGCCGGTGCAGCCGTGAGGCGCCGCCACGGCCCGTCGGTCCGGGTGTCTGCCAGCGGCGGAGCGCTGACGTGAGCGGGGAGACGGCGCCGCCGCTGGCGCGGTCCACGCTGGATCGCGCCGCGCATCGGCGGGGCGACGCGCAGTGGCTGACCGAGGCGTGGCTGCGCGGCCGGATCCTGCTGCTCGACTCGACCGACGACGGGCGGACGCTCGCCCGTACCGACGTGTCGCCCCCCACGCTGGTGCTGTTCGGCGCGGCCGACGTGCCGGCCGGCGCCGAGTCGACGGCGATGTTCCTCGGTGTCGAGCCGGACGGGGTGCCGGTCTTCGCGCTCGACACGCCGCTGCCGACGGTGCCGGGCACCCGGGCGGTCAACCTGCGGGAGGTGGGCCACCTGCTCGGCGATCGGGAGGCCGGCATCTTCACCACGGCGCTCGCGCTGCTCAACTGGCACACCCGGCACGGCTACTCGACGGCGACCGGCGCGCCGACGGTGATGGACGAGGCCGGCTGGTCCCGGGTGGATCGCAACGGCGGGCGAATCTGGCCGCGTACCGACCCGGCGATGATCGTGCTGGTGCACGACGGCGTCGACGGCCCCGAGGGCCGCTGCCTGCTCGGCAACAACGCCGGCTGGCCGGGCACCCCGGGTGGTCGGCGCTACTCCTGCCTGGCCGGATACGTCGAGCCGGGGGAGTCCGCGGAGGCCGCCGTGCTGCGCGAGGTCCGCGAGGAGGTGGGCATCTCCGTCGAGCGGATCAGGTACGTCGGCAGCCAGGCATGGCCGTTCCCGGGCTCGCTGATGCTGGGCTTCCTGGCCACCGCCGACCCGGCGGATCCGGTGCAGGTCGACCCGTCCGAGATCGCGTACGCCCGGTGGTTCAGCCGCGAGGAGATCGGGGCCGCGTGTGCGGGGAGGGCCGTGGACGTGGGGGACGGGGCTCGGCTGATCCTGCCGCCGCCGTCGTCGATCGCGTTGTTCCTCATCCATCGCTGGCTGGACGGCTGGGTGGACGCCGACCACTGAGCACGGTCCCGGCCCGTGGCCGCCGTTGCCGCGGCGGTCACGGGCCGGGAACACGGGCCGTCGTGGTCGGTGGGAGCGATGGACGCGGCGGGGGAGCCGAGCCGACCACGACGGACGTCTGGGGTCAGGTGCCGGTGCGGCCGGGTCTGCGCCGGAAGATGGGCCGCGGCTCGCCGAGTGGCAGGACCTTGACCCGTTGCTTGCCGGCTCGTACGGCGCCGACCGTCGACAGGGCCCGGGCCAGCAGCAACGCGGCGTCCCGGTCCTCGGCGTGCACGGTCTGCCGGCGCGGTTCCGGGGTGGTCGTCTCGTCGCGGAGGCGATGGCCGTCCGCCCAGGCGGCGGCGATGTCCCCGTCGGCGACGGTGCGGATGTCGGTGCGAACGATCAGGAACCGCATAAGGGTCTCCGGATGAACCGCGACGAATGAGCCAGTGTGGAAGTTCCACGTTCTCGTGGGTCATGTTACGCCCCGTGTTCGTCTCAGCAAGTGAAACGCGCCTATTGTTTCCGAGCCTCGTCCGATCAGCGGATGCCTGGTCAGCGGGGTTGCCGCCGAACAGGGCGACGGGGCCGCCGGCATCATGCCAACGGCCCCGCCCCGGTCAGGAGGATCAGTTCAGATCGAACTGGCCCGTCTTCGCCCCGGCGATGAAGCCGAGCCACCCGGCCCGGTTGAACAGCAGCACCGGGCCGCCCCGGTCCTTGCTGTCGCGCAGCGCGACCGCCGACGGGCCGGTGCCCAGGGGGGCGACCTCCACGCAGTTGGAGGTCTGGCTGCGGGTGCTGGTACGCCACGGGGCGTCCGCCAACGAGCTGGCGGAGACGGACGGCGTGTTGTGGATGTCGTTCATGGCTCTGCTCCTGATGTGAACCGATCCGATGGGACGAGTGGTGCCGCACGCCCGACGGAGGGTCCCCCGTGGATCACCGATCCGTCAGTCGCCCCGAGGCCCGGCGGCGTTGGGTCGGCGCCGTTGCCGGCCCGAACGCCACTGTGGATGGGGGCGTCGCCCCGGTCAGCCGTCCCGTCGCCTCGATCAGCCAGGAGAGGGTGTCCGAGGCGTCTAGTGCCGCCGTGCATAGCCACTCGAACACCACTTTATAGCGATTTAGCGCGATTGACTCGGTCGACATGACGTCGGTGAACCCCCCTTCGATGGCCAATGTCTCCGGATCGAGCGGATCGGCGAACCGATAGAGGGAGAAGGCGGTCGGCGGAAGGTACCAATCGCCGATCTGGGTGTCCCGCAGAAGCAGATGCAGAGTCACGTTGGGCAGCAGGGCAAGCTCGCACAGCTGGTGCAGCTGCTCGTGCAGCACCTCGGGCGGGCCGGCCCGACGGCCGAGGGCCGCCTCCTCCAGCACCGCGGTGTAGCTCGGCGCGTGCGGCTCGCGGGTCAGCAGCAACTGGCGGGCCAACCGGGCCTGCACCTCGGTCTCCGGCTCGTCGGTCGGCTCCGGTTCGCCGGCGCCCTCGCTCACCTGGCGGGCCGAGACGATCCGGACCTTCGCGTACCCGGCGGTCTGCAGCAGACCCGGCACCAGAACCGGGTTGTACTCGGAGATCTCCGCGCAGCCCGCCTCCAGCTCGGCCCAACTGCGCTGCTGCTGCGTCATCACCGGAAAGTTCTTCAACCAGCCGCGCATGTCGCCGGCCTCACCGGCGATCGCGAGCAACTCCTCGCGCGACGCGGTGTCGGCCCCGTAGAGGTCGAGCAGAACGCCGACATCCTGCGGGTCCGGTCGGCTGCGGCCGTTCTCCAGGCGGGACAGTTTGGACGCGGACGCCCAACCGATCCGCTCGATAACCTGGTCACCGGTGAGGCCTGCGGCTTCGCGCAGGCTGCGCAGTTCGATGCCCAACCGTCGGCGACGCATGATCGGGCTGGGTGCGGCAGGAGGCACAGTGTCCTCTTTCCCGTCGACCGCCGCAGACGCGACGGTAACTGTATGAAATTCGCCCCCCACGGTCAGTATGGACGGCGCGACCGGCGTCGGAGGTTCCGGCGGGGGCGTGTCTTGTCGAAAAATGGACCACGGATACGCCGGACGACGACGGACCCCTGGTCTCAGCCCCGTCGACCGCGCCCAGCCGGGCACGCCATCCCGCCGGAGGGACCCATGCGCACCGTCCTGCGCCGACCCGACTTCCGCCTGCTGTTCGGCGGCCTACTGGCCAGCATGACTGCCGAGTCGATCCTGCTGCTCGCGCTCGCCATCTGGGTCAAGGACCTGACCGGCTCCAACGGGCTCGCCGGCGGCATCATCTTCGCCGTCATCGCCCCGATGACGTTGGCGCCGCTGGTCGGTTGGTTCGTCGACAGGTACCCGCGCCGGCCCTTCTTCGTGACCGCGAACGTGGTCACCGCGCTGCTGCTCGTCCCGCTGTTCACCGTCCGCGACGCGGGCGACGTCTGGCTCGTGTACCTGGTCGCGGCCCTCTACGGGCTGTCGTCCATCACGCTCGGCGCGGCGCTCAGCGGGTTGATCCGGCAGTTGGTGCCGGTGGAGCTGCTCGCCGAGGCGAACGGCGTGCTGCAGACCGTACGCCAGGGGTTGCGGCTGGTCGGACCGCTGGCCGGCGCGGCGCTCTACGCGGCGCTCGGCGGGTGGGCGCTGGCCGGGATCGGCATGGTCGGCTTCGTGACCGCGGCCGCGGTGGTGACCGCGGTGCCGAGCCCGGCGCTGACGCCGCCGACCGTGCGGCTGCGGTGGCCCGCCGAGCTGGGCGCCGGCCTGCGGCATCTGACCGATGAGCCGGCGCTGCGCCGGGCCCTGCTCGGCTACGGGCTCGGATCGCTGGTGATGGGTTTCAGCGAATCGCTCATCTTCGCCTACGTCGACCAGGGGTTGGATCGCGACGCCGCCTTCGTGGGCGTGCTGGTCATGGTGCAGGGCGTCGGTGGGCTGTTCGGTGGGCTCTGCTCACCGACGCTGGTCCGCCGACTCGGTGAGATCGGCACGCTGGCCGCCGGGGTGGCCTTCTTCTCCCCGGCCGCGCTCGCGCTCGCGTACCCCGATCTGCGGCTCGGGATCGTGGCGGTGCTGCTGGCCGGCGTCTCGCTGCCGTTGACGATGGTGGGCCTGCACACGCTGATCCAGCGACGTACGCCACCCGGGCTGGTCGGCCGGGTCGCGGCGGCCACCCAGGCGCTGGTCAGCGGCCCGCAGGCGCTCTCCATCGGCGCCGGTGCCCTGCTGGTCGGCGTCCTGGACTACCGGGCCCTGTTCCTGCTGGTCGGGGCGGCCACGCTGGCCGCCGGCGTCTACCTGTGGCGGGGCCGGCACCTGAGCGCGCCGGCCGACGGCCGGGGGCCCACACCGCCGACCCGCCCGACCCTCCCCGCGCCGCGCCGCCCGGTCGACGCCGACATCGTCGCGCCGGTGGCCACCGGACCCCGGCGACCGCCCCGGCGGTGACGGATGTCGGACACGACGAACGGCCGCCCGGATCCGGGCGGCCGTTCGTCGAGAGGTGATTCGGCCGGTCAGGCGCTGAGGGTCGCCAGGTGCTGCTTGACCTGCGTGATCGAGGGGTTGGTCAGGGCGCTGCCGTCGGCGAAGCGCAGCGTCGGCACCGTCTGGTTGCCGCCGTTGACGCTCATCACGAACTCCGCGGCCTCCGGATCCCGCTCGATGTCGACCACCTCGTACCCGATGCCCTCCCGGTCGAGCTGCGACTTCAGCCGGTGGCAGTAGCCGCACCAGGGGGTGGAATACATCGTCAGCATGGTCGGATCCTCCAACTCCTCTGACCGCCGGCTTGCGGATCAAGCCGAGGCTGTCCGCTACAACGTCCGGAGGAGCTGAGATGATTCCTGGTTGTGGTGGTTCACTCAGCGTCGGAAGGCGTACTTGCCGGGCTGGACCCGGAGCAGCGCTCCGCGGTGACCGCACCCGCCGGCCCGGTCTGCATCCTCGCTGGCGCCGGCACCGGCAAGACCCGCGCGATCACCTCCCGGATCGCCCACCGGGCGCTCTCCGGGGAGATCTCCCCCCGGCACGTGCTCGCCGTCACCTTCACCGCCCGGGCCGCCGCCGAGATGCGACACCGTCTCACCCTGCTCGGGGCGCACGGTGTCCAGGCGCGGACATTTCACTCCGCAGCGCTGCGGCAGGTGCGGTACTTCGCTCCCCGCCTGCTGGCCGGCCGGGCCATGCCCGAGCTGCTGGACAGCAAGGTGCGGCTGGTCACCCTCGCCGCCGCCCGGGTCGGCCTGCGTACCGACCGGGCCGCCGCGCGGGACCTGGCCGGTGAGATCGAGTGGGCCAAGTCGTCGCTGGTGGAGCCGGGGGACTACGTGGTGTCGGCGGCCCGGGCGCTGCGGGACACGCCGCACGAGCCGGCGAAGGTGGCCGAGGTGTTCACCGCGTACGAGCAGCTCAAGCGCTCCAACGGGGTGATCGACTTCGAGGACATGCTGCGCGCCGCGGTGTGGGGCATCGAGGAGCACCGGGACGTCGCCGAGCAGGTCCGCAGCCAGTACCGGCACTTCGTGGTCGACGAGTACCAGGACGTCAACCCGCTCCAGCAGCGGTTGCTGGACGCCTGGCTGGGCGGCCGGGACGACCTGACCGTGGTCGGCGACGCCAGCCAGACGATCTACTCGTTCACCGGGGCGACCTCGTCGTACCTGGTCGACTTCCCACGCCGGCACCGGAACGCCACAGTGGTCCGGCTGGTTCGCGACTACCGCTCCACCCCGCAGGTCGTCGGGCTGGCCAACGCGGTGATCTCCCAGGCCCGCGGCGCCGAGGCGCGGCTGCGGCTGGAGTTGAGCGGGCAGCGCCCCCCGGGACCGGAACCCGACCTGCGGATCTTCACCGACGAGCCGGCCGAGGCGAACGCGGTGGCCGCGCGCTGCCGGTCGCTGATCGACGCGGGCACCCCGGCGAAGGAGATCGCCGTGCTGTTCCGCGTCAACGCGCAGTCCGAGGCGTACGAGAAGGCGCTCACCGAGGCCGCCGTGCCGTACGTGGTGCAGGGCGCGGAGCGGTTCTTCGAGCGGACCGAGGTGCGCCAGGCGATGGTCGCCCTGCGGTCGGCCACCCGCTCGATCCCCGGGGAGACCCCGTTGCCGACCGCCGTGGTCGAGGCGCTCACCGCGGTCGGCTGGGCCCCGGACGCGCCCCCGGCCGGTGGCGCCGCCCGCGAGCGCTGGGAGGCCCTGTCCGCGCTGGTCCAGCTCGCCGAGGAGTACGCGGCCACCCCCGAGGTGGTGCCGATCGGCGAGGCGGCGTCGGTGGAGCGCCCGGTCACCCTCACCGACTTCACCGAGGAACTGGCCCGTCGGGCCGCCCAGCAGCACGTGCCGACGGTGGACGGGGTCACGCTGGCGTCGCTGCACTCGGCCAAGGGGCTGGAGTGGGACGCGGTCTTCCTGGTCGGCCTCGCCGAGGGCACCCTGCCCACCACGTACGCCAAGACCGTCGAGCAGGTCGAGGAGGAGCGCCGGCTGCTCTACGTCGGCATCACCCGCGCGCGGCAGTGGCTCTGGCTGTCGTACGCCGCCGCGCGCTCGTCGGGCGGCCGTGCCCGGCGACCGTCGCGGTTCCTGCCCCAGCTGGACCGTTCCGGCGGCACCGAGCGGGCGGGCGCCTCCACCGGTCCCGCGCGCCGTCCCGAACGGCGCCGGACGCAGATCGTGTCCTGTCGGATCTGCGGCGCGACCCTGCTCGCCGGCCCCGACCGCAAACTGGGTCGGTGCCCCACCTGTCCCTCCGACATCGACGATGAGCTGCACGAACGCCTGCGCGAGTGGCGGCAGCGGGTGGCCGGCGCGCAGAAGGTCCCGGCGTACGTGGTGTTCACCGACGCCACCTTGACCGCGCTGGCCGAGCGGCGTCCCGGCCGGCCGGAAGAGTTGATCGCCATCGCCGGCATCGGCCCCCGCAAACTGGGCCTCTACGGGGAGTCGGTGCTGGCGCTCGTGCAGGGCGCGGGGGTGGACGACGTCTGCCCGGAGAAAACTTTCGAAATCTCGTCGTAAATTCGTTTGCCCTCGCCCCCGGGCGAGGAATAGCCTCAGAACACACCACGCGAGCGGCGCCATTCCGGCTGCTCACGGGGGTTGGTCCAGTCGATTCGAGGAACGTGAGGGAGGTGGCCACCGTGGAGATCTTCACCTATGAGCGTCTGACGGCGATGCCGTCTGTCCACGCTCCGCTGTCGGCTGTCCGGGTGGCCCTTGCGGCCGCACGACCGTCGGTTCCGCAGGTGCACCAGGTTCAGGCCGAGCTGAATCTGACCGTTGCGCCAATCGCCGGAGTCGAGGGGACCAGTGGCTTCACGGGCATGGGCATCGATGGCGCCAAGAAGCGCACGGATGTCCGCGGCGTTCCACCTCGAGGTAGACCGGTCTGATCCTCAGACACCGGCTCACCTCGAGGCCGCGGAACCCGCTACCGGGATCCGCGGCCTCAGTTTTTTGCCCCGCCGAAGTACGTCGGAATGCGATCCACGAGATCGAAGTGAGAGAGAGGTGACCGGGAGATGAGTCTGGCGTTGGCCCCCCTCGATGTGAGCGTCGAGCTGGAGGCGAACCTGCCCTGCCGGAAGTTCGACCCCGACCTGTGGTTCTCCGACTCGCCTGCCGAGCTCGAGCTGGCCAAGTCGCTCTGCGGGGACTGCCCGCTGCGCGTCGAGTGCCTGGCCGGGGCGGTGGAGCGAGCGGAGCCGTGGGGCGTCTGGGGCGGCGAGATCTTCGAGCGTGGCGCGGTCGTTCCGCGTAAGCGGCCCCGTGGCCGTCCGCGCAAGGAGGACGTCGCTCGTGACGCGGAGCTCCGGGTCGAGGCCGAGGCGCGCCTGGCGGCCAGTGGGCTGTCCGAGGTGCGTGGCGCGGTCCGGCTGGCAGCCTGACATGTTCCCGACCCGTACCAACTACGCCGGTGGCACACCGGCAGTGAGTGAGAAAACGATGTTGAACGTTCCGAGTGGAGCCTTCGAGATGCAACTACTCCACGAAGCGTTGACCAGGGCTCGAATGCGCCGGCCTCAGGCCGGTCGTACCACCACGAGCACTGAGGCAACCCGATCCGCCCGTACCGTCGCCATGAACGGCCGCAACCAGTCGGCGCGCGACCTGGGCGTTCTCTAGTACCACCCCACGCAGAAGGGCGGGTGCCGATCGGCACCCGCCCTTCCTCACATCCTCAGGCGACCGGCGCGAAGCCCGGCAGCCAGCGCTCCAGGATGCTGCGGTACGGCGCCTTCGCCTCCAACTGGCAGAGCACCCCGATCGAGCCGAGCGTCACCCGGTGGATGAGCAGGTACGACGGGGGCAGGTTGAGCTTCCTGCTCAGCTGGTAGGTGGGGGAGCGAGGGCTGGCCAGCCGGGCCGCCTCGGCCCGCAGCCAGGCCCGGGTGAAGCGGAACCCGTCGGCCGCGATGGGCTCCAGCATCGGGCGGAGGAAGTCGAGGACACCCTCGGCGTCGATCTCGTCGGTGGCACCGATGAACCCCTCGTCCCGCAGTCCCGCCACCACCCCTTCCGCGTCGCCGCGCAGGGCCCGCCCGGCGATGCGGCCGATCGGCTCCGGCGTGCCCTCGGGCATCCGGGCCACCGCACCGAAGTCGATCACCCCGAGCCGGCCGTCGGCCAGCAGCCGGAAGTTTCCCGGGTGCGGGTCAGCGTGCAGAAGACCGGCCCGCTGGGGCGCGGAGAGGTGCAACGTGGCCATGAGCCGGCCGGCCTCGTCCCGCTGCTCCTCGGTGCCGTCGAAGATGATGTCTGCCAGCGGGGTGCCCGTCACCCATTCGGTGACCAGCACCCGGGGCGACGCGGAGACCACCTCCGGGATGAAGATCTCCGGATCGTCGGCGTACGCGGCGGCGAAGGTGCGCTGCGACTCGGCCTCGAGCTCGTAGTCCAGCTCCTCGGTGATCCGCTCACGCAGTTCGACCAGGAGCGGCTTGACGTCGAGGCCGGGTTGGATCGCCCGGAACATCCCGCCCAGCCGGGAGAGCTGCTTGAGGTCGGCGAGCAGCGCGTCGCCGGCGCCCGGATACTGGATCTTGACTGCCACGTCGCGGCTGTTCG
This sequence comes from Micromonospora sp. NPDC047557, assembly GCF_043205095.1. Taxonomy (NCBI): domain Bacteria; kingdom Bacillati; phylum Actinomycetota; class Actinomycetes; order Micromonosporales; family Micromonosporaceae; genus Micromonospora; species Micromonospora sp. NPDC047557. Next base: position 190,405 of record NZ_JBIDDK010000012.1, read on the forward strand.
GCTCGCCGGACGGGCCGTAACCCGGCTCGCGCCACCGAGCCCGGTGCACCTGCCCGATGCTGGCCGCCGCCGCCGGGGTGTCGTTGAACTCGACGAACCGGTCGCGCCAGTCGGGGCCGAGCTGCTCGGCCAGCACCTTGTGCACGCTCGCGGCCGGCAGCGGCGGCGCGGCCTCCTGCAGTTTGGTCAGGGCCTGCCGGTACGGCGCGGCGATCTCCTCCGGCAGGGCCGCCTCGAAGACCGACAACGCCTGGCCGAACTTCATCGCCCCGCCCTTGAGCTGGCCCAACACGCTGAACAACTGCTCGGCGGTGCGCTGCTGGATCTCCGCGGAGATCACGTCGGAGGCGAGCCCGGTGACACGCTTACCCATGCCGAGGACGGTCCGGCCGGCGAAGCCGAGCGGCAGAGCGGCGAGCTTGGCGGTCCGGGACACGGCCCGGCGCGGGATGTCGGTCACTTCGCCATTGTTACCGACCGGAGGGCTCCGCTGCTGCTGTGCGGCCGGGCTGGTGCGTACGCCCGGGTCGGCGAACACCCGCACGCCGGGTGCGGCGGCCAACCTCGGCGGCGGAATCGGCCCGCTCCGGTGATCTCCATGGCGCCGCCCAGTGTCTCGGGGTGGGCGCCGTCGAGGTGCGCCAGGGCCTCCGCCACCGCGTACCCGATGGCCGCGAGCAGGGTGCCGGTCGCGCCGGCGGCCACCGGCTCGGCCGTGGCGAGCTGGGCGGCGAGCCCCGGCCAGGCCGGGTCACGGTCGGCGCGATGCAGCTCGACGCAGCGCAGACAGGGCCCGGCGGGTGGACGGACCAGCGGCCCGATGACCGGTACGCCTTCGCGCAGGGTCACCAGCAGGTGCGGCTGACGGCGCTGGGCGAGACCGGCGGCGAGCAGCGCGGGCGGACGGTCCGTGCCGAGTTGGATCAGCAGATCCACCCGGACGGCCCGGACCGGGTGGGTGCCGGTGCCGGGCGCGACACGGTCGACCGCCGCCCGGATCGCCGGGGCCAGCGGCCGGCCCAGCTCGGTGGCGGGGATGCCCGTCCCGACCAGGTCGATCGGCCGCACCGGGCCGGTGACGTGCGGAATCACCTGTCCGACGCCGGCCTGGGCCAGCGCCACCGCCAGCGGCCCGCCGAGCGCACCGGCACCGGTGAGCAGCACCCGGGCCGCCCGCCGGCGACGCAGAACCTGGGCGGGGGTGCCGGGCAGCCGAGCCGCGACCAGGGCCAGCGCTCCGGCCTCGGCGGCGAGCCGGGCCCGGACCGGCCCGGCCAGGTCGCGGGGGAGCAGGCTGTGCGCCGGCACCAGCAGACCCGCCGCGCGCAGGGCGTCCAGCAGCGTACGCGCGTCGTCGGTGGCGACCTGGGCCGCGAGCGCCTGGGTCAGCACGTCCCGCTCGCTGCGGGTGCCGTCCAGCAGATCGAGCAGGGCAGCGGTACGCGGGTTGGCCAGCTCCACCAGCACGGCGGGCCCCGGACCGACGCCGATCTGGAGGGTGTGCCGATCGCGCCAGAGCCGGCTGAGGCCGGGAAGGAGCGTGGGGCGGGGCAGCGCGGTACGACTCATGGTGACGAATCGTGACCGCTTCCCTGCGCTCGGTCGATCGTTGTCCACAGGTGGCCAGGGCTGTATCCAGCCTTGTCCACAGGATCTGGCGGGTTATCCACAGGCCACTGGGCGTTGTTGTCGGTCACCCGACAGCTTGGGCGACGTCCGCGGCGGCCCTTCTCCAGGACCGCGACGGGGGGGGGGGGGGGGGGCCCCCCCCCCCCCCCCCCCCCCCCCCCCCCCCGTCGATCCGTACGGTCAGACCTTGGCCTTGCCGAGAATCCGGTTCACTGTTGTGCCGCAAACCGGACACTTGCCCTTGGCCATGTTCATTCCGGTCTTCGAGACCTCGACGTGCCCCTCGAAGTCCCGCTTCTCCTTGCACTTCACGCAGTAACCGTTGTAGGTCTGGGCCTGGTCGGCCACGGTAGCCCTCCTCGTCTCGTCCGCCGGTCAATACGGTCCCGGCGGGGTGCCCGGCGGCGGGCCACACGGGGCGCCGGCGCTGGGTCTCACTCCACGGCCACCTTCGTGACCGCTGGTTCGCGGACCCTACCCAGGTCTGGGCAGTTCCATGTCAGCTGTGCATCGGCCTGTGAGCAAGTCGACGTCGAGAGTGTGCATGGCGAATTAGGTCGGATAAGTCAGTTTGGCGGGGACACGCCGACCAAACCCTCACAGCCACCCGTGCGAGTGCCCCCGCGGCAGCGCCGAGCACGGTGATCACCTACGGTGGAGGGAGCTCGCGCGCTGCCGCGCCCTCGACCTACACGGTGGGTGACGAGACGTCCCGGCGGCGTCCCGGCGACGACCGGTCCAAGAAATTTTCGGGACGCTGGGCGACCAAACACCATTTTTTGGGCGCGTGTCGTGCGGTTGACTCTTGCGGACTCCTGGTCAGTACGCATTAGCTTTCCCTCGTGACACGTAGCCGAGGCTGCGCGGGCCAGTGATGGCGGGGACGCGTAAGCCGGTCGTCGAGGTGCGGCGCAGCCAGCGTCGGCGACGCACGGTGTCTGCGTACCGTGACGGTGAGCGGGTGGTCGTCCTCATCCCGGACCAGTTCTCCCGGGCCGAGGAGAGCGAGTGGGTCGACCGGATGTTGGCGCGACTCGCCGCCCGCGAGGGCCGGCTCGCCCGCTCGGACGACGAACTGGTCGCCCGGGCCAACCGGCTGATCGATCTCTACCTCGGCGGGTACGGCGCGAAGGCGGTGCCCGCCAGTGTCCGTTGGGTCACCAACCAGAACGGCCGCTGGGGCTCCTGCACGCCCGCCGACCGCAGCATCCGCATCTCGCACCGCGTCCAGGACATGCCCGACTGGGTGATCGACTACGTGCTGCTGCACGAGCTGACGCACCTCATCGTGCCCAGCCACAACGCTCGCTTCTGGGCGCTGGTCGGCCGCTACCCCAAGTCGGAGCGGGCCCGCGGCTACCTTGAGGGCGTCGCCGCCGCCTCCTGCGCCCCCGTCCCCACCTGATCCGCCCCTGGCCCTGCGCCCGTCCCTGGCCCCAGCGCGCCCGGCCTTGATCGACTCCAGGTCGCCGATGAGGCGGTGTCCCGGCTTGGAGATGCCCCCAGATCGCCGATGTGGAGTCGATCACCGGCCCCGCCGGGCTGGCTGGCCCGTCTGGGCTGGCGGGCTCGGCGGGTCGGGTGCGTGGGGCTTGCGGGTGGGTGAAGCCCTGGGCCGGGGCGTTAGGGTCGGGTCATGGCGCGGCGGGTGGTGGTGGTGATGCTCGGGCCGGTGTGGTGGTCGCCGCCGGGGATCGACCGGGCAAAGTGGCGGGCGGCGCTCGCCGAGGATGTCATCGACCTGGCCGCGACCCTCAACGAGGTGGACGTCGCCGTCGCGGTGACCCCGGCCGACCGCCCGCTGGCGGACGCGCTGGTCTGGCCCGGCACCGCCGTCCACGAGGTGCCCGAGCCGACACCGAACGCGGTGTTCGCCGCGTTGGACGGCTACGACCAGGCGGCCGTGCTCGTCGCTGACGTGCCCGACCTGCCCGCGCTGACCGTCGGCAAGCTGCTGCGCCCGCTCACCACCCGGTCGGTCGCCGTGGCCCCCGTGGAGGGCGGCGGCCCGGGTCTGCTCGGAGTGGCCGTACGACTGCCCGTGCCGGAGTGGTTGCCCCCGCTCGACCTGGACACGGCGACGCCGGCGGACGCCCGGGCCGGTGCTCCCGCGCCCGGGGACGTCGCCGTCACGGCCGGCTGGCGGCGCCAGCGCGGCCCGGCCGACCTCGCCACCCTGGACCCGGCCTTCGAGGGCTGGGAGGCCACCCGTTCGCTGCTGTCGGGCTCGGGCCGCCCCGCCTGATCGGCACGCTGTCGACGCGCCTGGCCGTCCGTCCGGGTCGTCGTGGGCGTGATTCACTCGGGTTCCTGGAAACCGCGGCGTCCAGGCCGCGCGGACAACGCGCCTTCCAGGAAGCCGAGTGGATCATCGAGCCGGGCGTGTGCCGGACGCCCGCTACCGATTCGCGCGGGCGCCCGGCCTGCCGCCGTCAGCTCTTGGTGCCGCCGTCCGTGCCGCCTTCGTCGTTCTTGCCCTCGTCGTCGTTGCCGTCGGGCTCGCCCGGCGCCTTCTCGTGCGCGCCACCCGGGGCGGTGAAGTCGAAGCTGTCCAGCTCGCTCAGGTCCGAGTCGTTCATCGCGAAGGCCACCGGGTCGGCGAAGTCGTCGTCCGACGGGAGCAGGTCCGGGTGACCCCAGACGGCGTCCCGGCCTTCGATGCCGCGGTGCTGGGTGAGCGCCGCCCACAGGGCCGCCGCCTCGCGCAGCCGGCGGGGGCGCAGCTCCAGGCCGACGAGCGCGGCGAAGGTCTGCTCGGCGGGGCCGCCGGCGGCCCGGCGGCGGCGGAACGCCTCGCCCAACCGGACGACGTTGGGCAGGCGGTCACTGGCCGCGCTGTCCACGACGTGGCACACCCAGCCCTCGACCAGGGCCAGCGCGGTCTCCAACCGGGCCAGCGAGGCCTTCTGCGCCGGGCTGTCCTCCGGGGTGAAGATGCCTTCCAGGGCGATCGCCTGCATGGACTCCGGGTCGGTCGGGTCGACCCGGCCCATCGCCTCCTCGATCGCCTCGCGGTTGACCCGGATGCCCGAGGCGTACATCTCGACGGCACTGAGCACGTGCCCGCGCAACCACGGGACGTGCTGGAACAGCCGCTGGTGGGCGGCCTCGCGCAGCGCCACGTAGAGGCGGACCTCGTCCTCGGGCAGCTCCAGGCCTTCGCCGTACGCGCGGATGTTGGCCGGGATCAGCGCGGCCGTGCCGGCCGGACCGAGCGGCAGCCCGATGTCACCGGCGGAGAGCACCTCCGCGGCGAGCGAGCCGAGGGCCTGCCCGAGCTGACCGCCGAAGAGCGCGCCACCGAGGGTGGCCACCATCGACTGCATCGGGCCGAGCTGGGCACGCGCCTCCGGCGGCACCAGGTCGCCCATCGCGCCGACCATGCGGCTGGCCACCGGGTCGCAGAGCTTGCGCCACACGTCGAGCGTCTTGAAGATCCACTCATTGCGGTTCCAGGCGACCGGGGACTGGATGCCCGACGGCCAGGACGAGGCCGGCTCCAACCACAGGTCGGCCAGGCGCAACGCCTCCTCTACCGCGTTGCGCTCGTACGGCGACACCGCCGGGTCGCCAGCGGCGGCGAGCTGGCTGGCTGCCACCTGCCGGGCCAGGTCCCAGTTGACCGGCCCGCTGCCCGGCGCGGAGAGCAGGTGCTGCAACTGCGACATGAACTGCTGCATCTGCGCGGGATCGTTGGGGTCTGGTGGTTGCCCACCCGGGAGCGCGAAACCGAACGGAATATCAGGCACGACGTCTACGGTACGCGGGCCGCGCCCCAGGTAGCCGCCGCTGGCGTTGCGCTGAGGGCGAAGTCGCGCGGCGCATCCGTCGGGTGGGCCCGGAGCAATCGGTACGCTCTGGCGCATGAGACGTCGTGGCCTGACGGTCCTGCTCGGTGCCCTGTTCACCGCCCTGCTGAGTATCGGGGTGCTCCGGGTGCCGATCCCGTACGTGGTGCTCGGCCCGGGCCCGACGGTCAACACCCTCGGCACGGCCGACGGTAAGGAGGTCATCCAGGTCACCGGCCGGGAGACCTCCACCTCCGCCGGCCAGCTCCGGCTGACGACCGTGGGGGTGCAGCCCACGGTGCGGCTCCGCTCGGCGATCGCCGGCTGGTTCTCCCACGACGAGGCAGTGGTGCCGCGCGAGCTGGTCTACCCGCCGGGGGAGTCGACGGAGCAGGTCGAGCAGCGCAACGCCGAGGACTTCAAGGTGTCGCAGACCAGCGCCGAGACCGCCGCGCTGCGCGAGCTGGGCTTCCCCGTGCAGGTGGTGATCAAGACGGTGGCCGCGGACGGCCCGTCCGCCGGGGTGCTCAAGGTCGGCGACGTGGTCACCTCGGTCGACGGTAAGCCGGTGCCGGTGGCCGCCAAGGTCACCGAGCTGATCCGGGCCAAGCCGGCCGGTACGGCCCTGAGCATCGGTTACACGCGCGACGGCACGGCGTCCACCGCGACGGTGACGAGCCGCGAGCAGGACGGCCGGCCGCGGATCGGCGTCGAGATCGACCAGCAGCAGCCGCACCCGTTCACGCTCGGCATCGACCTGGGGGACATCGGTGGCCCGAGCGCCGGCCTGATGTTCGCGCTGGGCATCGTGGACAAGCTGACCCCGGCCGACCTCACCGGCGGAAAGGTCATCGCGGGCACCGGCACCATCGACGACGAGGGCACGGTCGGCCCGATCGGCGGGATCGCCCAGAAGCTGGTGGGCGCGAAGCGTGCGGGGGCCAAGGTCTTCCTGGTGCCGGCGGACAACTGCGCCGAGGCGGTCCGCAATCCGCAGCCCGACCTGCCGTTGCTGAAGGTGGGCTCGCTGGACGAGGCGCTGACGGCTCTGGAGACGTTGCGCGCGGGTGGTCAGCCGACCCGCTGCTGACCGGTGTGACCGTGCCCCGACACGTTCAGAAACACCCCGTACTCTGGGTGCCTGATCGGAGCCGATCACATCGAGCGTGCGGAGCCAACCGTGGTAATGCGTAGCAGCAGCCCCCTGCCGAGGATGAGCCGGCGCGGCCGCGTCACCATCGCTGTCCTGGTCGGGGTGTTCGTGCTCTTCACCCTGCTCGGCTGGGGTGTCCAGGCCTGGACGGACTGGCTCTGGTTCGACGAGGTCCGCTACACCGAGGTCTTCACCGGTGTGCTGGTCACCCGGCTGATGCTGTTCCTCGTCATCGGGCTCGGCATGGCGCTGGTCGTCGGCGGCAACCTGTGGCTGGCCCACCGGCTGCGTCCGCGGCTGCGGCCGCACTCGGTGGAGCAGGCCACCCTGGAGCGTTACCGGATGGCGCTCAGCCCGCGCCTCGGCACCTGGATCGCGCTGACCGCCGCCGTGGTCGGGCTGTTCGCCGGCCTGTCCGCGCAGAGCCGGTGGAACCAGTGGCTGCTCTTTCGCAACGGTGGTGACTTCGGGGTCAAGGACCCGGAGTTCGGGGTGGACATCGGCTTCTACGTCTTCCAGCTGCCGTTCTGGCGCTACCTGCTCGGTGTCGGCTTCACCGCCGTGGTGCTGGCCCTGATCGGCGCGCTGGCGGTGCACTACCTCTTCGGCGGGGTCCGCCTGCAGGGCATCGGCGACCGGATGAGCAACGCGGCCCGCGCTCACCTGAGCACCCTCGTCGCGGTGTTCGTGCTGCTCAAGGCCCTGGCGTACGTGCTGGACCGCCGGGCGATGCTGCTGGAGTACAACGAGGGCGCCAAGTTGTACGGTGCCGGCTACGCCGACGTCAACGCGTTGCTGCCGGCGAAGGAGATCCTGGCGTACATCTCGATCGTCGTGGCGATCGCGATCATCGTGTTCTCCAACGCCTGGATGCGGAACCTGGTGTGGCCGGGCATCTCGCTCGCTCTGCTCGGCGTCTCCGCCGTGGCGATCGGCGGCATCTACCCCTGGGCGGTGCAGACCTTCGAGGTGAAGCCGAGCGCCAAGGACAAGGAAGCGCCGTACATCCAGCGCAGCATCGACGCGACGCGGGCGGCGTTCGGGCTGGGCGCCACCGACACCACCCCGTACGCGGCGAGCAACCTCACGCCACCGGCGAACCTGGCCACCGACACGTCAGTCGTGTCGAACGTGCGGCTGCTCGACCCGCAGCTGGTCAGCGAGACGTACACCCAGCTCCAGCAGGTGCGGGGCTTCTACGACTTCGGCCCCAAGCTGGACATCGACCGGTACGGGGTGAACGGCAAGACCTCCGACTACGTCGTCGGCGTACGGGAGATCAACTACGGCGAGCTGACCGACCAGCAGAACACCTGGATCAACCGGCACACCGTCTACACCCACGGGTACGGCCTGGTGGCCGCCCCGGCGAACCAGGTGGTGTGCGGCGGACAGCCGTTCTTCGTCTCGGGCTTCCTCGGCGAGAAGACCCAGGAGGCGTGCTCCTCGCAGACCGAGCAGATCCCGGCCAAGCAGCCCCGCATCTACTACGGCGAGCGGATGGCGCCCGACGACTACGCGATCGTCGGCCAGTCCGACCCGAACAAGAAGGCCGAGTTCGACAGGCCGGTCGGCGAGGGTGGCGGCGAGTCCTACACCTACACCGGCGAGGGCGGCGTCAAGATCGGCTCCTTCACCCGGCGGCTGCTGTACGCCATCAAGGAGCAGGAGTCGAACTTCCTGCTCTCCGAGGCGGTCAACAAGGACTCCAAGCTGCTGTACGTGCGCAACCCGCGGGACCGGGTGGAGAAGGTCGCGCCGTTCCTCACCCTGGACGGCGACCCGTACCCGGCGGTGGTCGACGGCCGGGTGCAGTGGATCGTCGACGGCTACACGACGGCGGCGACCTACCCGTACGCCGAGCGGGTCAACCTCCAGGTCGAGACGACCGACGAGCTGACCAACCGGGGCACCTTCCAGCTGGCCCGGGAGAACGTCAACTACATGCGCAACTCGGTGAAGGCCACCGTCGACGCGTACGACGGCACCGTGACGCTCTACGAGTACGACGACACCGACCCGGTGCTCAAGGCGTGGAACAAGGCGTTCGGCGGGGACCTGATCAAGCCGAAGGCGGACATCCCGGTCGAGCTGACGGAGCACCTGCGCTACCCGGCCGACATGTTCAAGGTGCAGCGCAACCTGCTCACCAAGTTCCACGTGACCAACCCGGGTGACTTCTACTCCGCGCAGGACTTCTGGCAGGTGCCGAACGTGCCGGACGCGCCGGACAGCGGTCAGAAGCAGCCGCCGTACTACCTGTTCACCCAGTTCCCCGGCCAGGAGGGCCCGCGGTTCCAGCTCACCTCGGCGGTCACCCCGAACGGCCGGCAGAACCTGGCCGCGCTGATCTCCGGGTCGTACGTCGACGGGAAGCCGCGGCTGGAGGTGCTGGAGCTACCGGACCAGACCCGGATCTCCGGGCCGGTGCAGGTGCACCAGCAGATGACCAACAACGCGAACATCCGCCAGCAGCTCAACCTGCTCTCCAGCAACCAGGCGCAGGTGCAGTACGGCAACCTGCTGTCGCTGCCCTTCGCCGACGGCATGCTCTACGTCGAGCCGGTCTACGTGAAGAGCAACCAGCAGGACGCGTACCCGCTGTTGCAGAAGGTGCTGCTCTCGTACGGTGACGGCGGCTCGTTCGTGGCGCTCGCCGACAACATCAACGACGGCATCAAGCAGTTGGTCGAGCAGGGTAAGAAGGCCGGGCAGGGCACGTCGCCGCCGCCGACCACCGGTGGCAACCCGACCAACCCGTCGCCGAGCGCGACCCCGACGCCGGGCAGCACGACTCCGCCGCCGGCCGGCGAGCTGGCCGCCGCCGCGGACCGGGTGCAGACCGCCATCACCGAGGTCCGCGCCGCGCAGACCTCCGGGGACTTCGAGCGGTACGGTCGCGCGCTCAAGGCGTTGGACGAGGCGCTCACGGCGTTCCAGCAGGCGCAGCAGGGCGCCAACCCGACCGGCGGTGCGCCGCCGGCGCCGAGCGCCACCCCGAGCGCCGGCACGGGCGGCTGACCGGCCGCCCGAGGAGCACCCCGGAGCCCTCGTCGTCGGACCTGTCCGGTCCTGGCGGCGAGGGCTCCGTCGCGTCCGTACGTTATGCCGGCCTGTCGCCTCTCCGACACGCTTTGTCCCGCTGAACCGCAACCCACGACCACCTCCCGCCGTCCTTGATGCAACGGGGCGCGGACAAGGGGGCAGGCGTGAGGGACGCACAGAGCTTCGACGAGTTCTACCGCAGCACCGCCCGGCGGATGATGCGGTACGGCTACGCGGTGACCGGTGACCACACCGAGGCGCAGGACCTCGTTCAGGAGGCGTTCGCGCGGGCCTGGCGGCAGTGGGGGCGACTGTCCGAGCATCCGGCGCCCGAGGCCTGGCTGCGGTTGGTGGTGTCCCGGCTGGCGAACGACCGCTGGCGGCGCCTGCACCGCTCGCGGGCGATGGTCAGCCGCAGCGGGCCGCCACCGACCGCGCCCCCGCCGAGCGAGAACGGGGTGCTGCTCGTGCACGCGCTTCGCCAACTGCCGGCGACGCAGCGACAGGCGCTGGCCCTGCACTACCTCTTCGACATGCCGGTCGAGGAGATCGCCCGGGAGGCCGACGTGCCACTCGGCACCGTCAAGTCCTGGTTGGCCCGCGGTCGGTCCCGGCTGGCCGTACTGCTGCCCGACGTCCACATCGAGGAGCTGGAGGCGAACGATGTCAGCTGACCTTCCCGACCTGTACCGGTCGCTCACCGTCGTGGCCGACGGTGTGGAGGTGGCCCACCCCGAGCTGGTCCGGCGGCACGCCGACCGGCGGGCCCGGGTCCGGGTGGCCGGCAGTGCGCTGGCGGTGGCGGTGCTGCTCGGCGGGGTGGCCGTCGGGGGGCGGCTGGCGTTCTCCGCCGACGGGTCCGCGCCGCTGCCACCACCGGCCGGCACGCCGGCCTCCCCGCTGCCGACCGGGTCGGCCCTTCCACCCTCCCCGTCGCCGTCCGCGCCGGCGTCGGCATCCACGGCGCCCTCGTCCCCGACGCCGTCGCGCGCTACGCCGAGCGGTACGCCCTCGGCCGAGCCCACCGGCGCGGCGACCGCCCACCCACCGACCTCGATCCCGGACCGCGCCTTCTTCGTCCTGGCGGCTGCCAACCGGACGGGCCTGGAATCGACCGCGCCGGGCCCGGTCCTGCCGGCGCTGTGCGGGACCCGGTATCCCAGCGAGTCGGCAGTGGTGCAGCGCCGCGCCCGGTCGATGGCCTACAAGCGACCGGAGACCCCGGCGGGGAGCGTGCCGGACGGCAGTTACCGGCACAGCATCGCGATCTACCGTCCCGGCCGCGCCGAGGACGCGCTGCGGGAGCTGCGGCAGGCCGTCCGCGCCTGCCCGGAGCAGCGGATGCCCGACGACACCAGGACCTGGCGGCAGCGACTGCTGGACCCGGGGGCGTACGGCGACGAGTCGGTGCTGTTCGAGCTGCGGGCCCCGTACCCGCAGGGCATGGGCGATCCGGGCGCGGACGAGGTACGACTGGTCCGGGCGGTCCGGGTCGACGACGTGGTGACGGTGCTCTGGGAGCAGGGTTGGGAGTACACCGCCGCCGAGCGCGCGCAGGTCGACGCCGACAGCCGACGGGCGGTGGCGGCGATCGAGAAATGGCTCGGCTGACGGCGGTATCGGAGTCGTTTTGCGGTGCCCCGGGTCGGTGCGCTACGGTTAACGAGCCGACGCGGGGTGGAGCAGCTCGGTAGCTCGCTGGGCTCATAACCCAGAGGTCGCAGGTTCAAATCCTGTCCCCGCTACGACTGAAAGCCCGTCTCCGGATCTCCGGGGACGGGCTTTCGCCATCTCCGGGACCCGTGTCCCGAGCCGCCGAGGCCCCCGCTGATCATCGTCGGGGCGGATGGGTTAGGGTTAACCAGTCGACGCGGGGTGGAGCAGCTCGGTAGCTCGCTGGGCTCATAACCCAGAGGTCGCAGGTTCAAATCCTGTCCCCGCTACCACGGAAAGTGCACACCGGACCCGGCCCCAGATGATGGGGCCGGGTTTTCTGTTTCCCGGCCGGGTGCGGTGCGGGTCGGCCTGTGGACGCTGCCGACGCGGGGCGCGGTGCGGAAGGGCGGCGGGTCCGCTCCGGCCGCCCGAACGGCGTGAATTCGGTGTGGACCGACGTGCTGAGGTTGCGTCCTTCGGCGAGGATGGGCGCATGTCTTCATTCGGGAAGTGGTGGGGCCGGCTCAGCGCGGTCCTCGGTGCGGTCGTCCTGGCGGTCTTCGTGCCGGTCGCGGCCTGGGCGTCCACGGGGACCGGCGAGTTGGTGGTGGAGGCCGCCCGGCGGCGCTCCCGTGGCGGCGGCTTCGGTTTCCTCGGTCTGCTCTGCTGCCTCGTGGTGGTGGCGATCATCGTGTTCCTGGTGCTGCGTCTGACGCGCGGCCGACGCGGTGGCCCCCCGCGCTGACCGTTGCCCATCCGGCCGGGCGCCGCCCCCCCCCCCGCGCCGGCGGGGGGGCGGGGGGGGCGGCGGGGGGGGGGGGGGGGGGGGGGGCGCCGGGGGGGGGGGCCGCCCGGGGGGGGGGGGGGCGGGC
>NZ_JBIDDK010000013.1:0-187436 GCF_043205095.1 Micromonospora sp. NPDC047557
AACGACCACGACTCGCTGGGCCTGTTCCAGCAGCGCCCCACCTCCGGTTGGGGCACCCCGGAGCAGATCACCAACCCCGAGTACTCCACCACCGCGTTCCTCAAGGGCCTCAAGCAGGTCGACGGCTGGCAGGACATGCCCCTGACCCAGGCCGCGCAGACCGTACAGGTCTCCGCGTACCCGGACGCCTACGCCCAGTGGGAGCAGCAGGCCACCGACCTCGTTGGCCAGCACTGGAACAGCTGACCCCCACCGCGCCATCCGACCGATGGCCGGCACCCGAGAACGGGTGCCGGCCATTGTCATGCCCGCGAGATCTTGGACAGTTTCCGTCAGCAGCTGACGGAAACTGTCCAAGATCGGAGGCGCGGGTGCGCCGCGCGAGGAAGGCCCCAGGTCAGACGCGGAAGCCGGCGGCGCGGGCCGCCTCGCGTTCCCGACGGCGTTCGGAGCGTCGCCGGAAGAACCAGTAGATGAAGACGACCAGGCCGACCAGGAAGGCGAGCACCAGCACCGGCAGGATGATCGCGACCAGGGAGACGATCACGCTTGTCGCGTCCTCGGCGGTGCTGGCGACCGGGGCGCCGAATCCGGCGGTGGTCGCGTTCACGACTGGCCGTGCGGCGGACTTGAGCAGATGTACGCCGAAGGCGAGCAGGACGCCGGTGGCCACGGGCACCCACTGGTGGGAGGTGAAGAAACTCCCCGGGTCGCTGACGGTCACGGTCTCCGAGGACGACCCGGCGCCGAAGGCGAGGCCGCCGGCGGTGGGCCGGACGACGGTCTGCACCAGGTCGTTGATGTGGTCGACCACCGGCACCTTGTCCGCCACCATCTCGACGGCGAGCAGGACGGCCAGGATGACGATGACCCAGCCGTTGCCGAGCCACGTCCAGCCGCTGGGCAGGTCGATCAGGTTGGTGTAACGACCGAGTAGACCGAGGATGAGCAGGGGTATGTAGGCGTTCAGCCCCGCTGAGGCGGCGAGGCCGGTGCCGGTGAGGACTTCGAACACGGTCTCAGCATCGCACCGACGCGCCAGTGCCGCTCGGTGGCGGTCGCCGGGTGCTCGGCTACCCTCGTCGGGTGCGGTTGGTCATTGCGAAGTGCTCGGTGGACTACGTCGGACGGCTCTCGGCTCACCTGCCGCCGGCCACCCGGCTGTTGATGGTGAAGGCGGACGGGTCGGTGTCCATCCATGCCGACGATCGTGCGTACAAGCCGCTGAACTGGATGAGCCCGCCGTGTCGGCTGGAGGAGGCCCCCGGCGTGTGGCGGGTGGTCAACAAGGCCGGCGAGGAGCTGCGGATCACCCTGGAGGAGGTCTTCCAGGACACCTCGTACGAGCTGGGTGTGGATCCCGGCCTGCGCAAGGACGGGGTCGAGGCGCACCTGCAGGAGTTGCTGGCGGCCAACCCGGGTGTGCTCGGCGAGGGGTACACGTTGGTGCGCCGCGAGTACATGACGGCGATCGGCCCGGTGGATCTGCTGTGCCGGGACGCCAACTCCGGCGCCGTCGCCGTCGAGATCAAGCGGCGTGGCGAGATCGACGGGGTGGAGCAGTTGACCCGCTATCTCGAACTGATGAACCGCGACCCGCTGCTCAGCCCGGTCACCGGGGTCTTCGCCGCTCAGGAGATCAAGCCGCAGGCCCGGGTGCTCGCCGCCGATCGGGGCATCCGGTGCGTGGTCGTCAACTACGACCGGCTGCGCGGCATCGAGAAGGACGAGCTGACCCTCTTCTGACCGCTCACGCCTCGGTTCGGACGGCGATCAGCGACTTCGGCAGGCCGGCCACCCGCTCGATGAGCATTCGCGAGTCGGGGAAGTAGTGGCGCATCTGCGAGCGGTCCAGCAGTTCGGTCCAGAGCACCTGGTGAATGGCGGCTTCGTGGCTGCGGGTCGGTTTGTGCCCGAGGGGCCAGCGGCGGGCGAGCGCGGTGCGCAGCCGGATCGGCAGGAACTGCATTCCGGGCGCGATCCAGTGCGGCTCGATGGGGAAGTAGCGGTAGGGCGTCTGCACCCAGTGGCGATCGGCCAGTGATCGGGCCGCGGCGGCGAACCGCAGCCGGCGTTCGTGCCCGCCGACGTGCTCCAGCACCGAGTTGGAGAAGACCAGGTCGTAGGCGCCGTTGGCGACGTGGGGTGGCAGGTCGCAGGCGTCGGCCTGTTCGACGTGGGCCCATTCCGGCACCGCGGTGGGCGGCTGTTCCAGGTTGACCACTGTGACCCGGGCCGGTCGGACGGTGGCGCGGTGCCAGGTGCCGAGCCGGCCGCCGAGGTCGACGACATGCATGTCGCCGATCTCGGGAAAGGTGCGCGCCAGCCAGTCCGAACGACGACGCCGCTGCCGTGCGCTCCACGACTTGTCACTGTCGACAAGGCGGTGGCGCAATCGATTGTGGCCCATTTAACGCAATGTACCGCCGCGACCACGATGCATAAACATGTGGATACGCTGATCAACGCCCAGATCGGTTATCCGACACTCATCTGCCGTACATCATCTTGATGGCCTTGATGAGGCGTGCCACATCGGTCGGGGTGCGTTCGAAGGTCATCGACGGCAGCAGCGATCGTGCCCGGCGGCGGGTGATGGCCTTGGCGCGGCCGAATTCGCGCAGGCCGTCCTCGCCGTGGATCCGCCCGAAGCCGGAGTCACCGACGCCACCGAACGGCAGCGTGGACATCCCGGCGAACGTCAGGGTGGAGTTGACCGAAGCCATCCCCGAGCGCAGGCGCCGCGCGATGGCCACCGCGCGCTGCCGGCCGAAGACCGAACCCCCCAGGCCGTACGACAGGGCGTTGGCGCGGGCGACGGCCTCGTCGGCGTCGCGGACCCGGCTGATGGTCAGCGTCGGGCCGAAGGTCTCCTCGCGGACGGCGGCCGACTCCTCCGGGACGTCCACCAGCACGGTCGGATGCACGTACGGAGGTTGCACCGCATCCGGGCCGCCGAGCACGGCGCGACCGCCGGAGCTGACCGCGGCGTCGATGTGGCGGCGGATCACCTCGATCTGGCCGGGCATGGTGATGGGGCCGATGTCGGCGCCCTCCGGGCCCACGGTCAGCCGGCCGGCGCGGGCGACGACCTTGTCGACGAACGCGTCGAAGACCGGGTCGACGGCGTAGACCCGCTCGATACCGATGCAGGTCTGGCCGGCGTTGGTCATGGCGCCCCAGACGCACGCCTCGGCGGCGGCGTCCAGGTTGGCGTCGCTGTCGACGATCATGGCGTCCTTGCCGCCGCCCTCGATCAGCACCGGGGTCAGCGTCTCGGCGCAGGCGGCCATCACCTTCCGGGCGGTCGCCGTGGAGCCGGTGAAGGCCACCTTGTCGACCCCGGACCGGCACAGCGCCGCGCCCACGTCACCGAGGCCGTGCACGGCGGTGAACACCTGCTGCTCGGGCACCACCTCGGCGAAGGTGTCCACCAGCCACTGGCCGACGGCGGGCGTGTACTCGCTCGGCTTGAACACCACGGCGTTGCCGGCGGCCAGGGCGTACGCGGCGGAGCCGATCGGGGTGAAGACCGGATAGTTCCACGGGCCGATCACACCGACCACGCCGTACGGCTGGTATTCGAGGTGACCGGAGAACTCGGCGAGGATGAGCCGCGACCGCACCCGACGCGGACCGAGCACCCGACCGGCGTTGCGCGCCGCCCAGTCGACGTGCTCGATCGCGGTGACGATCTCGACGATGGCGTCGGGGACCGGCTTGCCACCCTCGACGTGCACCAGCTCGGCGAGCTGCTCGATCCGCTGGGCGAGCAGCGCGCGCCAGCGCAGCAGCCGTTGCCGGCGGCCGGTGAAGCCCAGGCCGGCCCACCACTCGCCGGCGGCGCGGGCCCGGTCGACGGCCTGCCGCACGTCGGCATCGGTGGCGACGGGGAGGCGGCCCGCCTCGGCGCCGGTGGCGGGACTGGTGGAGACCAGTTGGTCCGCCTCGATGAGAGGGGTGCCGGGGACATGCACAGCCGTCATGGCGGAAGTCTAGACCCGAACATTACTCATCGGTAGGGCACGATTTCGGGTCGGCCGGACGGGAGTCGCCTCGGCCCGCCCGCTCGTTGATCAGTGCAGGTCAGGCGCTGGGTGTCGGAAGCCGGCCGCCCGAATCGTCGAACGGCGGGTGGCCGGGAGGTGACGAGGAGCTGACCGGCCGGTCGGTATTGACGATTACCGTCTGATGGCAGGCTGACGCGCGGAGTAACGGTGTGGGGTGGAGGGCTGACTGTCCATGGAGGAACATCCGGAACTGCTGCCGCTGTTGACGGTCGCTGGTGGGCCGATGCGCGGAGCGAGCTTTCGCCTTCGGGTCGAGCCGCAGGTGATCGGTCGGGCACCGACCGGTCACGTGGTCATCAACGACCCGCACCTGAGCCGCCGGCACGCCGAGGTGTGGCTGGCCCCGGAGGGTGCCTCGCTGCGTGACCTGGGCTCGACCAACGGCACCTGGCTCAACGACCGCCGGATCACCGAGGTGGAACGCCTCTCCGACGGCGACGTGATCCGGCTCGGTCGGACCGAGCTGCGCCTGTTCGACCCGGGGGTCGCCCACACGGATCCGGTCGGGCTCAGCTTCGGCCCGGCCCGGCGGGACATCCGCCCGACGCTGCCCCTGCCGTTGGCCAGCCCGCCCAGCGGCCGCCGCTGACCCGCGGCGAAGGCCCCCGCCGGGGTGTGGGCGGCGGTTCGCCACACTCCGGCGGTGCCGCCGGGTGGCTGTCCAGCACCTGGACCGGCGGACGACGGCGTGGCAGCATGCCGCGGATGGAGAGCGAGCAGCGGGTCGTGACGGCGAACGGCATCACCCAGGCGGTACGGGTGGCCGGCCCGCCGGACGGGACTCCGGTGCTGCTGATCCACGGCAACTGCTCGTCCTCGCTGTTCTGGGAACCGTTGCTCCGGCGGCTGCCGCCGACGCTGCGGGTCGTGGCCCCCGACCTACGGGGGTACGGCGACTCCGCGACCGCTGGAGTGAACGCCACGCGGGGCCTGCGGGACTTCGCCGACGACATCGCCGCCCTGCTGGACGACCCGACGCTCTTCGCCAGCGCCAGCGGCCTGCCCGTGGTGGTCGGGCACTCCCTGGGCGGGGGAGTGGCGATGCGGTTGCTGGTCGACCATCCGCACCGGGTGGGCGCGCTGCTGCTGGCCGCGCCGGTGTCGCCGTACGGCTTCGGTGGCACGCGCGACCTGACCGGCACGCCGACCACCCCCGACTTCGCCGGTACCGGCGCCGGCACGGCCAACCCCGACTTCGTCGCACGGCTGGCCGCGGGTGATCGCGACGCCGACGCGCCGGCCAGCCCGCGCGCGGTGCTGCGCGCCACCTACGTGGCCGATCCCGCCTCGCTGGGCGTCGACGAGGAGCTGCTGCTGGACAGCGTGCTGTCCACGGCGACCGGTGACGACAACTACCCCGGTACGGCGGTGCCCTCGGCGAACTGGCCGGGCACCGCGCCGGGGGAGCGCGGCGTGCTCAACGCGCTCGCCCCGACCTGGTTCCGGATCGCCGACGAGCTGGTGGCCGTCAAACCCAAGCCGCCGGTCACCTGGGTACGCGGGGACGCCGACGTGATCGTGTCGGACACGTCGCTGTTCGACCTGGCGTACCTGGGTTCGCTGGGTGTCGTGCCCGGCTGGCCGGGCGAGGAGTCCTGCCCGCCGCAGCCGATGGTCGGCCAGACCCGTGCGGTGCTGGAGCGGTACGCGGCGGCCGGCGGCGCGTACCGCGAGGTGGTGTTGCCCGGCTGCGGGCACAGCCCGCACCTGGAACGCCCGGCGGAGTTCGTCGCCGAGCTGCTCGCGCTGACCGGCGTGCCGGCCGTCTAGCGGCCCGTCGCGCCGTGGGTGAAATATGCCACGGCGTCTCGACAACCGAGCGTCACGTGGCAGACTCGCGCGCATAACCTTAGCGGCCGTTCAGTGGCCGTGCGGAGTGTCTGGGGAGGCCGATCGTGGCGCGCGAGTTCAGCACCGTGGGTGTGGTGGGGCTGGGCACCATGGGTGCCGGCATCGTCGAGGTCTTCGCCCGCAACGGCATCGACGTGCTCGCGGTGGAGATCTCCGAGTCGGCGCTGGAGCGTGGCCGGGCCACCCTCACCGGCTCCACCGATCGCGCCGTGGCCAAGGGCAAGCTCGCCGAGGCGGACCGGGACGCGCTGCACGAGCGGGTCCGCTTCGCGGTGGGGCTGGACGCCCTGCACTCCGTGGACCTGGTGATCGAGGCGGTTCCCGAGCACCTGGACCTCAAGCAGCGGATCTTCGCGGAGCTGGACCGGGTCTGCCGGCCGGACACCATTCTCGCCACCAACACCTCGTCGTTGAGCGTCACCGAGATCTCGGTCGCCACCACCCGGCCCAACCAGGTGATCGGCATCCACTTCTTCAACCCGGCGCCGGTGATGAAGCTGGTCGAGGTGGTCCGCACCGTCGTCACGGCGCCCGAGGTGGTCGCCGACGTCGAGGCGTTGTGCGCCCGGCTGGGCAAGGTCGACGTCACCATCAACGACCGGGCCGGCTTCATCGCCAACGCGCTGCTCTTCGGCTATCTCAACCACGCGGTCGGCATGTTCGAGTCGCACTACGCGACCCGGGAGGACATCGACGCGGCGATGAAGCTCGGCTGCGGCCTGCCGATGGGCCCGCTGGCGCTGATGGACCTGATCGGCCTGGACACCGCGTACGAGATCCTGGACACGATGTACCGCCGCGGCGGGCGGGACCGCCGGCACGCCCCCGTGCCGCTGCTCAAGCAGATGGTGACGGCGGGGCTGCTCGGCCGGAAGTCCGGTCGGGGTTTCTACACCTACCAGCGGCCGGGCTCCCCGGTCGTCGTACCGGACGAGGCGACGCCGCCGGCCACGGAGGCCGCGCTCGCCGACGGCGCGCGCGCCATCGCGAAGGTCGGTGTCGTCGGCTCCGGGACGATGGCCACCGGGATCATCGAGGTGTTCGCGAAGGCCGGCTACGAGGTCGTCTCGGTGACCCGGGGCGCGGAGAAGTCCGCGGCGGTCTGCGAGGCCGTGAAGACCTCGCTGAACAAGGGCGTGGTGCGCGGCAAGCTCGCCGAGGCCGACCGGGACGCCGCGCTCGGCCGGATCAGCTGGTCGGCCACGCTCGACCACCTCGCCGACGTCGACCTGGTGGTCGAGGCGGTCGTCGAGGAGTTGAGCGTGAAGAAGGCGCTCTTCGCCAGCCTCGACGAGATCTGCAAGCCGGGCGTGGTGCTGGCCACCACCACCTCGTCCCTGCCGGTGATCGACGTGGCGATGGCCACCCAGCGGCCGGCCGACGTGGTGGGCCTGCACTTCTTCAACCCGGCGCCGGTCATGCCGCTGGTCGAGGTGGTCCGGACCATCCGTACCTCCCCGGAGGCCACCGCCACCGCACGGGCGGTCTGCGCCGCGCTGGGCAAGACCGGCGTGGTCTGCGGCGACCGGTCCGGGTTCATCGTCAACGCGCTGCTCTTCCCGTACCTGAACGACGCGGTGAAGATGCTGGAGGCCAGCTACTCCACCGCCGACGACATCGACCACGCCATGAAGCTGGGCTGCGGCTACCCGATGGGCCCGTTCGAGCTGCTCGACGTGGTGGGGCTGGACGTCTCGCTGGCCATCCAGCGGGAGCTGTACCTGGAGCTGCGCGAGCCGGGCTTCGCGCCCGCGCCGCTGCTGGAGCACCTGGTCACGGCCGGCTACCTGGGCCGCAAGACCCGCCGCGGCTTCCGCGACCACTCGCACCGCTGACCGGGTCAACGCCGGAGGGACCGGGCCGCGTCTACCGGATGTGACCTTCGAGGAGTACGTCTCCAGCCGCGGCCCAGCGCTCGTGCGGCTGGCGCGGTTGCTCACCGGTGACGAGCACCGGGCCGAGGACCTCACCCAGGAGGTGCTGTCCCGGGCGTACGTGCACTGGCGCAGGATCGCCCGAGCCGACCGGCCCGACGTGTACGTACGCCGCATGCTCGTCAACGCCAACAACTCCTGGTGGCGTCGCCGGTCCAGCCGTGAGCTGGTCGTCGACACGGTCGTCGACCGGCCGCAGCGGGGCGACCTGGATGGCGAGGTGGCCGACCGGGACGAGATGTGGCGGCTGATCCTCGCCCTGCCCGACCGTCAGCGGGCCGTGCTGGTGCTGCGCTACTACGAGGACCTCGACGACGCGACGATCGCCCAGATCCTGGATTGCTCGCCGGTCACCGTCCGCACCCATGCGATGCGGGCGTTCGCGAACCTCCGGGAGCGCTGCGGCGTCCCGACCAAGAACGGGAGCCGGCCGTGATCGACCTCGACGAACAAATCGCCCAGACTCTGCGAGAGCGTGCCGAGGGCGACGTGGACACCAACCGGCTGCTGCGGGCGTCCCGCGCTCGCGGCCGCCGCCGGCAACTGCACCGCCGGGTCGCCGCCGGCACCGCATTGACCCTGGTCGGGGCGCTCGGCGTGGTGGGCGTGACCGGGGCGGGCCTCGACGGGCTGACCGGCCGCCTGCCCTGGACCGCCACCACGCCGACCGGAGCCGCGCCGGTGCCACCCCGGGTCGACGGGGTGCCCGGGGCCGCCGACCCGGCGCTGGTCGGCAGCGACCCGAACGTGCTGCACTTCGGCCTCGACCCGGCCCGGGCCCGCTACCTGGGCTGGTCGGTCGTCCGGGGCAACGCAGAGACGGTACGGCTCAGCGTGCGGGACGACCAACCGGTGCATGTCGAGGTGAGCCGTACGACTGACTTGTCCAGCAGCGTCTCGTTCGGCAACGTCCAGGTCGACGTGGCCGGGCCGGGGCCCCAGACCTTCGACGGCACGATCCACCCGACGACCGATGGCGCGAGTGGCATGGTCACGTCGTGGCGTCCCGCGCCGGGTCTGTACGCCCGTGCCGTCATCCTGGGCGGGGACCGCGCCGGGCTGGAGCAGGCGGTCCGGGCGCTGCGCTGGAACGAGGCGCGGTCGTGCGCCGTGCCGCTGCGGCTCGGCAGCCTGCCCGACGGCGCACCGATCACCTCCTGCTCGGTCGACGTCAGCTCATACCCGCGACTGGTCACCTCGGACTTCACCCTTGCGCGGGCGGCGACCCAGGTCATGTTCGTGAACTACCGCTACGCGAGCGGGGCCGGCACCCGTACCGAGGGGAACCGGACCATCGCTGGCCGGCCCGCGAATCTCTCCGCGGACGGGACGACACTGGATCTGTTCGGCATCCGCAAGACGGTGGTGAGCGTGAACTTCGGCTGGCAGTGGGACGGCCAGCGGCCGACCGGCGTCGAGCCGGGCGCGACGAGCGGTTTCACCGAGGCGGACGCGACGACAGTGCTGGCGGGAGCGCGGGTCGTCGAGGACCCGACGCGGCCAGAGAGCTGGAAGTGATCGCAGCCGTCGGACGGACCGCCCCGGGGGCTGGTCCGTCCGGCGGACCGTACGCTTGGTGACTGTGAGCCCTCGTCGCAATCGCCCTCGTCGGGACGAGAACGCCAACCTGGACGCCGACCGCGTCCGGCAGGGTGTCGCCTCGGTGCAGCAGTGGACCGACGGCGCCTGGCAGGTACGCGGCATCGGGGCGGGCGCGTCGGTCAAGACGTACCGCTGCCCCGGTTGCGACCAGGAGATCCGACCCGGGGTGGCGCACCTCGTGGCCTGGCCCGCCGACGGCCTGGGTGATCTGACCGACCGCCGGCACTGGCACAGCGGCTGCTGGCGTGCCCGGGAGCGGCGCGGCCCGGCGGTGCAGCGCGGCCGGGGCACGCCGCGCTACTGAGCGAGCGACCTGGATCACCCTCTTCGTGCCTGGGCGGGCGGCGGCGGCGAGTTCGCGACAGACTTGAGCGGTGAGCACAGCGATCCGCGCGTCGTCGATCCTGCCCGGCCGCCGGGAGGACATCGAGCTGCACACCGCCGACGGTCTGCGGCTGGTCGGCGAACTGGCCCTGCCGGCCGACCGGCCCCCGGTGGCCACCCTCGTCTGCCTGCACCCGCTGCCCACCCACGGCGGAATGATGGACAGCCACGTGTTCCGCAAGGCTGCGTGGCGGCTGCCCGCGCTGGCCGACGCGGCCGTGCTGCGGTTCAACACCCGGGGCACGAGCAGTGTGCGCGGCACCAGCGAGGGGGCCTTCGACGGCGCGGTGGGTGAGCGCTACGACGTGGCCGCCGCCATCGAGTACGCGGAGTTCGCCGAACTGCCCAACATCTGGCTGGTCGGCTGGTCGTTCGGCACCGACCTGGCCCTGAAGTACGGGTGCGACCCGGCGGTGGCCGGAGCGATCCTGCTCTCGCCGCCGCTGCGGTTCTCGGCCCCGGACGATTTGGCGACCTGGGCCGATTCGGGTCGGCCGCTGGTGGCGCTGGTGCCCGAGTTCGACGACTACCTGCGCCCGGCCGAGGCGCGGGAGCGGTTCGCGGCGGTGCCGCAGGCCGAGGTGGTCGGGGTGCCCGGCGCGAAGCACCTCTGGGTCGGCGACGCGGAGACCGTGCTCGACGAGATCGTCAAGCGGGTCAACCCAGCGGTCGAGGTGCCGCTGCCGACGACCTGGGACGGACCGATGAAGGCCGGCGACGTCAGCGCGTACGCCGACCGGACGGTGGCCGCCTTCGCGGACACGCCCGTCCCCGGGCCGGCCGACTGACTCCTCAACTCCGCTCCTGGCGGGGGAGCACCACCTCGCGCAGGATCAGTTGTAGCGCGGCCACCGTGGGGATGGCGATCAGCGCGCCCACCACGCCCAGCAGCGCCACCCCGAGCAGCGCGGCCAGCAGGGCGGCGACCTCGTTGACCTCCACCGAACGCCGCATCACCTTCGGGTAGATGAGGTAGTTCTCGATCTGCTGGTAGATCAGGAAGAAGACCGCGCAGGCGATGCCGGTGGGCAGGTCGGCGGCGAAGCCGACCAGGCTCACGATCACCGCGCCCAGGGTCGCGCCGATCTGCGGGATCAGGTCGGTCACCGCGACGACCACGGCCAGCGCGAACGGGTACGGCAGCCCGACGATCAGCGCGAAGACGAAGGTGGTCGCGCCGGCCAGCACGGCGATGCTCAGCGCGCCGACCATGTAGGCGCCGACCTTCGCCAGGATCTCGTCGCCGATCAGCTGCACCCGCTCCCGCCGCGACCGGGGCACCACCGAGTAGCCCAGCGAGCGCAGCCGGTTGAAGTAGGCCAGGAAGTAGATGGTCAGCACCAGCACGGTCAACGTCCGGAACACCGTGCCGAAGATCAGTTGGGCGCCGCCGAGCACCCCGCCGAGCGCCCGGCCGACGGTGTCCGCGTTGGCCGCGCCCTGCACCCGCTCCACCACGTCGTACCGCTCCACCAGGTCATTGACCGTCGGATTGCGGCGCAACTCGTCGAGCAGGCTCGGGATCTGGTCGATGAACTGCCCGGACTGCGTCACGATCGGCGGGACCAGCGCCACCACGCCCCCGCAGAGCAGCAGCACCACGGTCAACGCCACCACCGTCACCGCCAGGCCGTGGGGCACACCCCAGGTGCGTAGCCGCACCACCGCCGGGTTGAGGCCCACCGCGAGAAAGAGCGCGATCACCACCAGCACGAGGATGCCGCCGGCATTGCGAATCCCCAGATAGAGGGTGTACGCCAGCAGCACGCCCAGCGCGCCCGTGAAGCCGACCAGGAAGCTGCTGCGTCGCAGTGGACGCCCCGGCGTGCCGAACTTCCCGGACGGGACGGCAGGCGGCTCCTCCGGGTCGATCCCCGGGGCGGGAACCGGCACCGGCGGTGGCGTCTCGGGCTCGGTCGGCGGGGGAGCGGGAGCGGGAGCGGCGTCCGGATCGTTGGCCGACGGGTTATGCTGCGGCACCAGAACCTCCGGGTCACTCCGTGGGACGCCAGGAGCGTAGCCACCTCATGGTCGCGGTCGACCACGAGCCCGTCAATCTGCTATTCGCCCCGACCGAGGCGCAGATCTTGGACAGTTTCCGTCTGCGCTGGACGGTAACTGTCCAAGATCTCGAAGTTCGGGTGGGCGGGCGCCCGTCAGTCCTTCTCGATCGTGACCTTGCTGGGCTTGGCGCTGCGCTCGTCGGTGGTCGGCTTGCTGGGGCGCTTGCCGTTCTCACCGGTGCTGGTGATCTTCGTCGGCTTGGCGCCCCGGCCACCCTCGCCCGGAACGGCCGCCACGGTCGGTTCGCCGTCCACCCCGGCGCTGGCCGCGCCGCCGTCGACAGTGGTCACCGGCTCGGCCACCGGGCGGGCCGTGGACTGCTCGGACTCGCCGGCCGCGGCGGCGTTCGCCGGCTGCCGGGCGTCGTCGGGCTCGGTCGTGCGGCCGTTCGCCGAGCCCGCGCCGACAGGCGCACCAGCGTCGTCGGGCTCGGTCGTGAGGGCGTTCGCCGTGCCGGCGCCGACCGGCGCACCGGCGCCGACCGGCGCACCGGCGCCGACCGGCGCACCGGCGCCGACCGGCGCACCGGCGCCGACCGGGGCACCGGCGTCGTCGTCACCGATACCCGACCCGGTCGCGGCATCGCCGCCTGCCGGCGCCGTCACGGCCGTCGGGTCGGGGCGGTCGTTCGTGGCCGGTGCGGTCGGGCCGTCGATCGGGCCGGTGGTGCTGCGCAGCCGCACCTCGGCCATCTGCCGCTCCAGCTCGTCGGACTCCTGCCGCGCCTTCCAGGTCTCCTGCCGCAGGTCGGCGAGCTGCTGCTGGGCCTGCGCGATCTCCAACATCACGTGGGCGAGCTGCTGCCGGCCGGCGGCCGCCTCCTGCTGCGTCGCGGCCAGGTGCTGCTGCGTGGTCGCCAGGTGCTGCTGGGTCGTGGCCGCGTACTCCTCGAACTGGCGGCGCGAGGCCGCGACGTGCTCGTCGGCCTTGCGGCGCTTGTCACCCGCCTCGGTCTCGGCGCGGCTCAACAGCTCGGCCGCCTCCGTCTCGGCGCGCTGGCGCAGGGCCGACGCGTCCCGCTCGGCCGCCTGACGGATCGCATCGGCGCCCTGCTCGATCTCGTTCTTGCGGGCGGTGTACTCGGTCTCCAGCTCGTTCTTGCGGGCCGTGTACTCGGTCTCCAGCTCGGCGCTGCGCGCAGCCCAACCCGACTCCAGCTCCTGCTGGCGGTTGGCGAACGTGGACTCCAGCTCCTGCTTGCGGGACTCGTGCTGCTTGTCCAGCTCGTCGCGTCGCTTGGCGAACTCCTGCTCGGCGGTGGACCGTCGCTGGGCCAGCTCGCGGTCGGCCGCCTCGCGCCGCGAGTTGACCTCCTGCTCCACGCCGGCTCGCCAGGCGCCCAGCTCCTGCTGGGTCTGCGCCCGGGACTGCTGCACGTACGCCTCGGTCTCGCTGCGCATCCGCTGCACGTACGCCTCGGTCTCGGACCGACTGCGCTTGGCCGACTCGGACGCCTGCGTGGTCAGCCGCTCGGCCTCCTGCTGGGCCTTGGCGCGGGTGGCGCGGCCGGCCATCGACGCGTCGTCGATGATCTGCTTGGCCTCCTGCTGGGCCTTGGCGTGGGTCGCCCGGCCCGCCTCGGTCGCCGTGTCGGTGAGCCGCTTGGCCTCCTGCTGGGCCTTGGCGTGCACCTCCTTGGCCGCCTCGCGCAGCTCGCCGGCCTCCTGCCGGGCGGTGGTCAGCGCCTCGCGGGCCGCCTCGCGCAGCTTGGTGGCCTCCTGCTGTGCCCGGGTGTGGATCTCCTTGGCGGTGTCCCGCAGCTGGGTGGCCTCCTGCTGGGCCTTGGCCAGCTCGTCCTGCGCCGTCTTGCGCAGCTTCGCCGACTCGTCCTTGGCCGACCGCAGGGTCGCGTCCGCCTCGGCGCGGCGCGAGGCGCTGTGCCGCTCCTCCTCCTGGCGCCGGGCGGCGAGAGCGATCTCGAAGTCCTTCAACGCCCGCGCGGCCTGCTCGCGGGCCTCCTCGATGATGTGCTCGGCGGTGGCGCGACGGGCGTCGATCTCCTCGTTGGCCGCCGACAGGATCTGCTCGGCCTGCTCCTCGGCGAGGGTGAGGATCGACTCGACGCGCGGGCCCAGGTGCCGGAAGGAGGCCCGGTCCACCACGTTCATCTGCTTGCGGACCTGGGTCAGATCCCGTTGCAGAACCTCGACCTGGCCGGCGAGCTTGTGGATCTGTGTATAGGCCTGTTCCCGTTCGGCGGCGAGGGTCGCGATCTCGTGCTCGGCACGCGCGACGTACCGGTCAACCTGTTTCTTCTCGTACCCCCGCAGAGCGGACTCGAAGCTGGGCTCCGTGGTCACATCCCCGCCGAGAGCGAACAGTTCCTCGCCGTGCGACATGCCCCCATCCTCACACGCATCGCCCCCTGCTGGGGCGATACGGACGCCCCTTGTGGGACCTACTTCACTCCGTGGCGAGGGTGCCACACCAAGGGTTGGGAAACGCACACGGCGCGAGGTCACACCGGTCACCCGGTGTCACCTCGCGCCGTCGATGCCCCGACCTGACGCCTCGCGTCAGCCGGCGGTCTCCGCGGTCACCCGCTCCTGCCCGCCGTCGGTCTTCTTCGCCTCCGGCTTGGCCGCCGGGGCGGCCGCCGCCGGCACGCCGGGCACGATGCCGGCGAGCCCGGAGAGCATCTGACCGAGCTGCGAGGTGACCGCGTCCTTCTGCCGGGTGAGGTCCTCGACCTCGCGGCGGGCGGCCTGCGTGGTCAGCTCGGCCTCGGTGCGCGCCTCGGTGAGCAGGCGCTGCGACTCGGCCTTGGCCTCGTTGAGCGTCTTCTCGGAGTGCGCCTTGGCCTTGTCGATCGTCTCGGCGGCGTTGCGCTCCGACTCGACCCGGCGGGCCTCGGCGCGCTGCTCGATCTCCTTGGCGCGCTCCTGCGCGGCCCGGGCGCGCTGCTCGGCCTCGCTGACCATCTTCTGGGTCTGCGCGACCTGGGCGGCGTGCCGCTCGGACTCCTCGCGCTCGGCCTTCTCGCGCCGCTCGGCCAGCTGCAGCTCCAGGGCTTGGAGGTCCTTGTCGCGCTTGTCCCGCGCGTCGGTGAGCAGCTTGGTGGCCTCGGCGCGCTTCTCCTCGGCCTCGCGCGCGGCCTTGGCCCGCTGCTGGGTGATCTCCCGCTCGGCGGTGGCCCGGAGGGTGGCCACCTCCCGCTCCACGGTCGACTTCAGCTCGGCCACCTCGTGCGCCGTCACCGTACGCAGCTGCTTGGTCTCGCGGTCGGCGTCGGCGCGCAGCGTGTCGGCCTCGCGGCGGGCCTGCACCCGGACCTCGGCGGCCTCGCGCTCGGCGGCGGTGCGCAGGTTGCCGGCCTCGCGCTCGGCGCTGGCCTTCATCGCGGCGGCCTCGGCGCGGGCCTTGTCCGTGATTTCCCGGGCCTCGAGGCGGGCGGCGGAGAGGATGCCCTCGGACTCGCGCTTGGCCTCGTTGCGGTGGTCGTTGGCCTGCTCCTCGGCGAGCCGGAGGATCTGCTCGACGCGGGTGCCGAGCCCGGAGAGGGTGGGCCGGCTGTTCTCTTCGAGCTGCTTGTTCGTGTCGGTGAGCTTCTGCTCAAGCGCACTCATGCGCTGCTCGGCCTGGCGGAGGCGACGCTGGGCGTCGTTCATCCGCTGTTCAGCCTCGGCACGGGCCTGCTCGGACTGGGTCAGCGCGGCGGTCATCCGGCCGATGAAGTCATCGACCTGGTGAGTGTTGTATCCGCGCAGGCCAACGGTGAAATCTGGCTGCGAGTTCGCGTTATCGAAGAACGCGAGAGGGGAGGACTGCTGCTGGGGCATTGGGACATACTGGCAGACGCCCCAGGGTGCTTCGCAAGAGCGGTGCGGAGCTTTCGTGTCCTCATTACATGGTCAACTGACCTGGCCGCCGAGGCCGGACCATTGGGCGATCTTGGCAGGTCCCGGGCGGGACGGGCGCCACGCAGCGTGACACGAAAAAGGGCCACGGGTGCGCCCCGTGGCCCTTTGTTCGATCCGGATGGGTTCCCGCTAATGGGGGTGGAAGAACAATGGCCGATCAGCGCATTGGCCACCGGCCGCTCATCCGTCCGGCCGGTGGCCCGCTCAGTGCCCTCGGAACCGGTTGATCGCTTCCTCGTGCCGGGCCCGCAACTCCCCGTCACGGACGCCCAACCCGTCGGCGGGCGCGAGGCAGCGCACCCCGACCTTGCCCTGGTGCGCGTTGCGGTGCACCTCGTACGCGGCCTGACCGGTCTGCTCCAACGGGTAGGTGCGCGACACCGTCGGGTGCACCTTGCCGAGCGCGACCAGGCGGTTGGCCTGCCACGCCTCGTGGTAGTTGGCGAAGTGGCTGCCCACGATCCGCTTCAGGTGCATCCACAGGTAGCGGTTGTCGTACTGGTGCTGGAACCCGCTCGTGGACGCGCAGGTGACGATGGTGCCGCCCTTCTTGGCGACGTAGACGCTGGCGCCGAACGTCTCCCGGCCGGGGTGCTCGAAGACGATGTCCGGGTCCTCGCCGCCGGTCAGCTCGCGGATCCGCTCGCCGAAGCGCCGCCACTCGTCCTGGTCCTGGGTCTGCTCGTCCTTCCAGAACCGGAAGCCCTCGGCGGCCCGGTCGATGACCAGCTCCGCGCCCATGCTGCGGCACAGCTCCGCCTTCTCGGGCGAGGAGACGACGCAGACCGGGATCGCGCCACCGTTGAGGGCCATCTGGGTGGCGTACCCGCCGAGGCCGCCGGAGGCGCCCCAGATCAGCACCACGTCACCCTGCTTCATGTTGGCGCCGTGGTGCGAGACGAGCTGCCGGTACGCGGTGGAGTTGACCAGCCCGGGGCTGGCCGCCTCCTCCCAGCTCAGGTGCCGCGGCTTGGGCATCAGCTGGTTTGCCTTGACCACGGCCAGCTCGGCCAGGCCGCCGAAGTTGGTCTCGAAGCCCCAGATTCGCTGCTGCGGGTCGAGCATGGTGTCGTCGTGGCCGGCGGCGTCCTCCAGCTCGACGGAGAGGCAGTGCGCGACGACCTCGTCGCCGGCCGCCCACCGGGTCACCCCCGGGCCGGTACGCAGCACCACGCCGGCCGCGTCCGAGCCGACCACGTGGTACGGCAGGTCGTGCCGGCGGGTCAGCTCGGAGACCCGGCCGTAGCGCTGGAGGAACTTGAAGGTGGACACCGGCTCGAAGATGCTGGTCCACACCGTGTTGTAGTTGATCGCGCTCGCCATCACCGCGATCAGCGCCTCGCCCGGCGCCAGCTCCGGCGTCGGCACCTCCTGCACGTGCAACGCCTTGCGTGGGTCCTTGTCCCGGGTGGCCATGCCGTCGAACATCCGGGCCTCCTCGGCGCGGACGACCACGCCTCGGTAACTCTCCGGCACGGGCAGTCCGGCGACGCCCGCCAGCTCGCGGTCCGGATCGTTCGATTCCTCCGCCGCCATGATCGCTTCGAGGATGTCCTGCACGGTGACCTCCGGTTCGTCCCCGCACCCGCACGGGCCGGGTGCTGCCATCGTCGGGGCCGGTGGACACGACCACCATGTCGGCATTCGACACATCCGGCCCCGGTCGCGCTCCTGTGGGCCGGGACGTTACTGAACGGTAGCTAGGGCGGGAAGTCCTCTGTGAAAAACTGCATCCACCAATGCGTGAAGGTGCCCGGCCGCCCCGCCAACCACGCACAGACGTGCGCGCCCACCCCCTGACCCACCCCACGCCCCACCCACGACGAACCCCCGGTGATCAAGAGGTTTGCGTCATCTGCGGACCGCGGATTGACGCAAACCTCTTGATCACCAGGGGCGGGCGGGTCGGTGGGCCGGGGTGGGCGGAGGTGGGGTTAGTGGGTGGGGGCGGGTTCCACCAGTTCGATCAGGACGCCGCCGGCGTCCTTGGGGTGCACGAAGTTGATCCGGCTGTCGGCGGTGCCACGGCGCGGGGCGTCGTAGAGCAGGCGCAAGCCCCGCTCGCGCAGCGCCGCGCAGGCCACGTCGATGTCCGCCACGGTGTACGCGACCTGCTGCACGCCCGGCCCGTTGCGGTCGAGGAACTTCGCGATCGTCGAATCCGGGGTGAGCGGGGCCAGCAGTTGGACGCAGCCGCCCTCGGCGGTCGGCCCGACGGCCAGCATCGCTTCCCGTACGCCCTGCTCGGCGTTGGTCTCGGTGTGTACGCAGCGCATCCCGAAGGTCCGCTGGTAGAAGTCGATCGCGGCATCCAGGTCGGCGACGGCGATGCCGACGTGGTCAATCTTGCGAAGCCCGATGTCTGTGACGTAGTCCGCACCGGGCTCGACGGGGGAGTTCTCAGCCATGGCGCTAGTCTGGCCGAACAATCGTTAAGGCGTACAGCTCGGCACCCCCCTCGGAGGCAGGCATGGCTTCGGTGATCGTCAGCGGCGCGCGGACCCCGATGGGGCGGCTGCTGGGCAACCTCAAGGACCTTCCGGCCACCAAGCTCGGCGGAATCGCCATCAAGGCAGCCCTGGAGCGGGCCGGCGTCAGCCCGGACCAGGTCCAGTACGTGATCATGGGCCAGGTGCTCCAGGCGGGCGCCGGGCAGATCCCGGCCCGGCAGGCGGCGGTCGAGGCCGGCGTGCCGATGTCGGTGCCGGCGCTGACCATCAACAAGGTCTGCCTCTCCGGCCTGGACGCGATCGCCCTGGCCGACCAGCTCATCCGGGCCGGCGAGTTCGACATCGTGGTGGCCGGCGGCATGGAGTCGATGACCAACGCCCCGCACCTGCTGATGGGCCAGCGCAGCGGCTACAAGTACGGCGACGTGGTGGTCAAGGACCACATGGCGCACGACGGGCTCAGCGACGCCTGGGACTGCTGCTCCATGGGCGAGTCGACCGAGCGGCTCGGGACGAAGCACGGCATCTCCCGCGAGGAGCAGGACGCCTTCGCCGCGGCCAGCCACCAGCGGGCCGCCGCCGCGCAGAAGAACGGCCACTTCGCCGAGGAGATCACCCCGGTGCTGATCCCGCAGCGCAAGGGTGACCCGCTGGTGATCAGCGACGACGAGGGCATCCGCCCGGACACCACAGTCGAGTCGCTGGCCAAGCTGCGTCCCGCCTTCGCCAAGGACGGCACGATCACCGCCGGCAGTTCCTCGCCGATCTCCGACGGCGCCGCCGCCGTGGTCGTCATGAGCAAGGCCAAGGCCAACGAGCTGGGGCTGACCTGGCTGGCCGAGATCGGTGCGCACGGCAACGTCGCCGGCCCGGACAACTCCCTGCACTCGCAGCCGTCCAACGCGATCAACCACGCCCTGAAGAAGGGCGGCCTGAGCGTGGAGGACCTGGACCTCATCGAGATCAACGAGGCGTTCGCGCAGGTCGGCATCCAGTCCACCCGCGACCTGGGCATCAGCCCCGACAAGGTCAACGTCAACGGCGGCGCGATCGCGCTGGGCCACCCGATCGGCATGTCCGGTGCGCGTCTCGTCCTCACCCTCGCCCTGGAGCTGAAGCGGCGCGGCGGCGGCACCGGCGCGGCCGCTCTCTGCGGCGGCGGCGGTCAGGGTGACGCGCTGATCATCCACGTGCCGGGAAGCGCAGCGGCTGCACAGTGAGCGATGCGATCGAGGGCGTCCCGGCGGCGGCCACCACCACATCCGTGCGCCGCAGCCGGGACGTGCCGCTGCTGGTCGAGCGGGCCCGCACCGGTGACCCCCGTGCGGTGGCCCGCCTGATCACCCTGGTGGAGAACGGCGACAGCCTGCTGCCGGCGATCGCCGCCGCGTTGGCGCCGTACGCCGGGCAGGCCCAGGTCGTCGGGCTCACCGGCTCGCCGGGGGTGGGCAAGTCCACCACCACCAACGAGCTGGTCCGCGCGCTGCGGGCACGTGGGCACCGGGTCGGCGTGCTGGCGGTCGACCCGTCCAGCCCGTTCACCGGCGGGGCGATCCTCGGCGACCGGGTGCGTATGCAGGACCACGCCACCGATCCGGGCGTCTACATCCGGTCGATGTCCAGCCGGGGGCACCTCGGCGGGCTGGCCGCGGCGACACCGCAGGCGGTCCGCGTGCTGGAGGGCGCCGGCTGTGACGTGGTGCTGGTGGAGACCGTCGGCGTGGGGCAGGCCGAGGTGGAGGTCGCCTCGCTGGCCGACACCACGCTCGTGCTGCTCGCCCCCGGCATGGGTGACGCGATCCAGGCGGTCAAGGCCGGCATCCTGGAGATCGCCGACGTGTTCGTGGTCAACAAGGCCGACCGGGACGGCGTCGACGCCACCGTCCGCGACATCCAGGGCATGATCGCCCTGGGTGAGCGCGGCCCGGGGCAGTGGCGACCCCAGGTGGTCCGGGCGGTCGCGGCCCGGGGCGAGGGCATCGACGACATCGCCGCTGCCATCGACAAGCACCGGGGCTGGCTGGTCGAGCACGGCGAGCTGCGCCGCCGCCAGGAGGCGCGGGCCGCCGCCGAGATCGAGGCCATCGCGCTCGGCGCCCTCCGCGCCAGGATCGGCTCACTGCGCGACGGTACGGAGCTGAGCACGCTCGCCGCCACGGTGGCCGAGGGTGGCCTCGACCCGTACGCGGCGGCGGACACCCTGCTCGCCCAGCTCGCCCGCTGACCGTCCACGCCGGACAGCCCTGCGCTGCCCGACCCTTGTAGGCTCGCACCGCCCCACGGCGGTGGGGTCGGCGTGAGGAGCAGGGGAGTGGGCATGGATCACGAGGCGACCCAGGAGCTGAGCGCGGCGACGGCGCCGGCCGGCGGCACGACGCAGGTCGCCGACGAGGTGATCGAGAAGATCGCCGTCGCGGCGGCTCGCGCGGTGCCCGGGGTTGCCGAGCTGGGCGGCGACGTCGCCCGGTTCTTCAACTCCGTCCTCGACCGGGTCGGGCTGGACCAGGTGGGCGACGCCCGGCGGGGCTGCTCGGCACATGTGACCGGCGACGCCGCCGTGGTCAACCTGGTGCTGGTGATCGAGGCCGGTCAGCCGGTGCCGGAGATCACCGGGCAGGTGCGGGCTCGGGTCACCGAGGCCGTCGAGGCGTACGGGCTGCGGGTCGACGAGGTCAACATCCGGGTCGACGACGTGGCGATGGGCGCTTCCGCCGCTCCCACGTTCTGACCTGGTTACTCGTCGGTACGAGCTTACTTAGCGATCGTTCAGGCGAGGGCTCTACACTCGACGTGCAGTCGAGGAACCGAGGAGGAGCCCTGCGCATGGACGCCGACGAGATCGACGCCGGAAGGGCACGCTGGCAGGCCCGGTACGACTCCGCGCGCAAGCGGGACGCCGACTTCACCACGCTCTCCGGGATGCCGGTGGAGCCGGTCTACGGGCCGCCGGAGGGCAGCGCGTACCCGGGCTTCGAGCGGATCGGCTGGCCGGGCGAGTACCCGTACACCCGGGGTCTTCATCCGACCGGCTACCGCGGGCGGACCTGGACGATCCGGCAGTTCGCCGGCTTCGGCAACGCCCAGCAGACCAACGAGCGGTACAAGATGATCCTCGGCGCGGGCGGTGGCGGCCTGTCGGTCGCGTTCGACATGCCGACGCTGATGGGCCGCGACTCGGACGACCCGCAGGCGCTCGGCGAGGTCGGCCACTGCGGCGTCGCCATCGACACCGCCACCGACATGCAGGCGCTCTTCGACGGCATCGACCTGGCCGACGTCACCACCTCGATGACCATCTCCGGCCCGGCCGTGCCGGTGTTCTGCATGTACCTCGTCGCCGCCGAGCGGCAGGGCGCCGACCTGTCCAAGCTGGACGGCACGTTGCAGACCGACATCTTCAAGGAGTACATCGCGCAGAAGGAGTGGCTCTTCGACCCCGAGCCGCACCTGCGCCTGATCGGCGACCTGATGGAGTACTGCGCGCGGGAGATTCCGCGCTACAAGCCGCTGTCGGTCTCCGGCTACCACATCCGCGAGGCCGGCTCGACCGCCGCGCAGGAACTGGCGTACACCCTGGCCGACGGCTTCGGCTACGTGGAGCTGGGCCTCTCGCGCGGCCTGGACGTGAACGTCTTCGCGCCGGGGCTGAGCTTCTTCTTCGACTCGCACCTCGACTTCTTCGAGGAGATCGCCAAGTTCCGCGCCGCCCGCCGGATCTGGGCCCGCTGGCTGCGCGACGTCTACGGCGCGACCAGCGAGAAGGCCCTCTGGCTGCGATTCCACACGCAGACCGCCGGGGTGTCGCTGACTGCCCAGCAGCCGGTCAACAACGTCGTACGCACCGCCGTCGAGGCCCTCGCGGCGGTGCTCGGCGGAACGAACTCGCTGCACACCAACGCGCTGGACGAGACCCTGGCGCTGCCCACCGACGAGTCCGCCGAGATCGCCCTGCGTACCCAGCAGGTGCTGATGGAGGAGACCGGGGTGGTCAACGTGGCCGACCCGCTCGGCGGCTCCTGGTACGTCGAGGCGCTGACCGACAAGATCGAGGCCGAGGCGGAGGAGATCTTCGCCCGGATCCGGCAGCTCGGCGGCGACGGGCCGCACCAGATCGGCCCGATGACCTCCGGCATCCTGCGCGGTATCGAGGACGGCTGGTTCACCGGGCACATCGCCGAGTCGGCATTCGTCTACCAGCAGGCCCTGGAGAAGGGCGACAAGAAGATCGTCGGCGTCAACTGCCACACCGGCACGGTCGCCAAGGAGCTGGAGATCCTGCGCATCTCGCACGAGGTGGAGCTGGAGCAGCGCCGGGTGCTCGCCGAGCGCAAGGCCGGACGGGACGACGCCGCGGTCAAGGCCGCGGTCGCCCGGATGGTCGAGGCCAGCCGCACGGACGAGAACATGATCCCCGCCATGCTCGACGCGGTCCGCGCCGAAGCGACCCTGGGCGAGATCTGCGACGCCCTCCGGGCCGAGTGGGGCACCTACCGCGAACCCGCCCGTTTCTGACCCATACCACCACCCCCGTCGATCGCGCGGTCGCTGCCGGACGGACACCCCGTCCCGGCGGCAGAACTGCCCGATCGCCGGGGGTGGAATGGGGCGTGAGAGTTGCAACGTCGGAGTTGTGGGTGAGCCGGGATTCCGGGCTCGCGTGCGAGACTAGGTAACCATGAGCGACCCACGGATCACCTCGTCGATCTTCACCCGCGGCGCGGTCGACCTCAGCACGCTGCGCGGCCCCGCACCAGCCAGTACCCGCCCCGGCACACCCCCGCAGGGCGGCCCGTCCGCCGGCGTGCCCGGCGCGCAGACCGCCGGCGGCAACGCCGCCATCGTCGACGTCACCGAGGCGACCATCCAGGCCGATGTGCTCGAACGGTCGATGGCCATGCCCGTCATCGTCTTCTTCGGTGCGGCCGGCTTCCCGGAGAGCGACGAGTTCGCCCCGGTGCTGGAGCGGCTGGCCGCCGAGAGCGGTGGCACCTGGGTGCTCGCCCGCGTCGACGTGCAGGAAAACCCGCGGATCGCCCAGATGTTCCGGGTCCAGGGCATCCCCATGGTCTACGCGGTCGTCGGCGGCCAGCCGATCGACGCCTTCTCCGGTGTGGTGCCCGAGGCCCAGCTCCGCCAGTGGATCCAGGCGGTGCTCAAGGCCGGTGGCGTGGCCGTCGCCGAACCGGAGGACCCGCGCCTCGACGAGGCCGACGACGCGCTCATGAGCGGCGACCTGGACGCCGCCGAGCAGGCGTACCGCAAGATCCTCGCCGACGCCCCGGCGGACGCCGCGGCCACGGCGGGCCTGGCCCAGGTCGGCGTGGCCCGCCGGGTGGCCGGCGCCGACCCGGCCACCGCGCTCGCCGCCGCCGAGAGCGCCCCCGACGACGTGGCGGCCCAGCTGCTGGCCGCCGACATCGAGGTGCTCAGCGGCCTGGCCGAGCAGGCGTACGCCCGGCTCGTCGGCCTGGTCCGGCGGACCGCCGGTGAGGACCGCGAGGCGGTCCGCCAGCACCTGGTGTCGCTGTTCTCCATCGCCGGCCCGGACGACCCGGCGGTCGCCTCGGCCCGACGGGCCCTGGCCAGCGCCCTGTTCTGAGTTCGCCGCACGGATCGTGAGTTCGTAGTACGCCAGCGCGGGCCGGCGTTTCGCCGGCCCGCCCGACCACCGAGGACGGGAGCTCATGATGCGCCGGATCGCCGTCCTCGACGCGCCGACAAATCTCGGCCTGCGACCGCCGACGTCCACCTCCGTGCCGGGCTGCGCCAAGGCGCCCGGCGCGTTGCGCGACCACGACCTGCTGGCCCGGCTGCGGGCCCGCGACGCCGGCTGCGTCACCCCACCCCGGTACGACCCCGGCGATTGGCGGCCCGGTGACGGCGTGTGCCACGCCCGGGAGATCGCCGACTACTCCCTCGCCCTCGCCGAGCGGGTCGGCTCGATCATCGACCGGGGTGAGTTCCCGGTGGTGCTGGGCGGTGACTGCTCCGTGCTGCTCGGCTCCGCGCTGGCCATGCACCGCCTCGGTGAGGCGGTCGGCGGGCGGATCGGGCTGGTCTTCGTCGACGGGCACTCCGACTTCCGGCACCCCGGCAACGCCTCCTACGTCGGCGCGGCCGCCGGGGAGGATCTGGCCCTCGTCACCGGGCGCGGGCAGGCCGACCTGGCTGCGCTGGAGGGTCGTCGACCCTACTTCCGCGACATCGACGTGGTGGTGCTCGGCATCCGGGCGCAGGACGAGTACCGCCTCGACCTCCAGGCCGCGGGCATCACCACCCGTCCGGTGCCGGCGCTGCGCGCCGAGGGCGCCGCCCGGACGGCCCAGTGGGCGCACGAGCAGCTCGCCGACTGCGCGGGCTACTGGGTGCACATCGACGTGGACGTGCTCGACCCGGCGGTGATGCCGGCCGTGGACGCCCCCGACCCCGGGGGCATCGCCTTCGCCGAGCTGGAGATCCTGCTCGCCGGCCTGGTCGACACCCCACACTGCCTCGGCGTCGAGCTGACCGTCTTCGACCCCGACTACGACCCGGACGGCTCGTACGCCGCCGAGATCGTCAACACCGTGGTCGCCGGTCTGGCCCCGGTCACCGCCCCGGAGGCGGTGCCACCCCGACTGCTGTCGCCCCGGCCCACGCCCTCTCCGCGGCGCGGCAACGGCCGGGCCGCGAGCGCCAGCGAGCGGTTCGCCGGGCTCGATGGGCTCGATCGTGCCGCGCGCCTCGCCGGGCGCGACGGCCCCGATCGGGTCGACGAGCGCGGCGGCGACGACCTTTCCGATGGCGACGCCTCCGGGAGCCAGCCCTCGGGCGTCGGGTCTGCCGGCGTCGGTCCCGCCGGCGTCCGTTCGTCGCTCGGCGCGGTGGCTGACGATGCGGTGGTTGACGGCGTCGCGCCTGCGGCGGAGGCACCGGGCGCGGGCGGGCGGCCCCCGGCCGAGCCATCCGGCCTCGCGGCCCAGATCGCGGCCACGGTCGAGCGCGAACCGGTCGGTCCGCCCGCGTCGGCCGGCCCGGGTCTGCTCCGACGACCCTCCCCGCCGGCCGAGACCCCGTCGGAGAGGCACGAAGCCGACTCCGCCTGATTCGGGCCCGGCTCACCTCGCCGCGCTCCACCCCGGAATCAGCGAAACCGGGGTGTCCGGATGGCGTGGACACCCCGGTTTCCGCGGAACCGGGTGGATCACCGCTGGGCGCGGGTGGCGACCAGCGGCGTGCGGCGGGTCAGGTGGCGGGCAGGGCCCGGAGGAAGCGCTCGGCGATCGGGACGGCTGAGGCGGTGCTGGCCCCGCCCTTCTCCACGAAGACGGCGAACGCGACGTCACCCCGCCAGCCGACGAACCAGGCGTGCGTGTGCGCCGGGTTGTCGTCGTACTCGGCGGTGCCGGTCTTGCCGTACACCTCGCCGCCCGGTACGTCCTTGAGCGCGCTGCCGGTGCCGGCGGTGACGACCTCGCGCATCATCGTGCGCAGCGCCGCGACGGACTCGGGCTTCAGCTGCTCGCCGGGCGGGGCCGGCTTGGCCGGCGCCGGGTCGACCAGCAGCTTGGGCTGCTCGAAGCGGCCACGGGCGACGGCCGCGGTGGCGCCGGCCATGGCCAGGGGGCTGACCAGCGTGGTGCCCTGGCCGAACGACGCGGCGGCCTGCTCGGCCAGGCTGCCGCCGGTCGACACCTTGCCGGTGAAGACGTCCGTGCCGAGATCCCACTGCCCCTCCAGGCCCAGCGAGCGGCCGGCGGCGGCCAGCCCGTCACCGCCGAGCTTCGGGGCCAACGAGGCGAAAGCCGTGTTGCAGGACTTGGCGAAGTCGGTGCGGAAGGGCACCGAGCCCAACTCGAAGTTGTCCGAGTTCTTGAAGGACCGACCGTCGACGGTGAAGGTCTTCTTGCACTCCACCGGCCCGTCCAGGGTGACCGCGCCCCGGTCCAGCAGACCCAGCGTGCTGACCATCTTGAACGTGGAGCCCGGCGGCACCTGGGCGGTGAAGGCCAGGTTCTCGCCGGCCGGCCCGGGACCGTTGGCGGCGGCGAGCACCGCGCCGTCCTTGATGCGTACCGCCACCAGAGCGGCTCGGCGCGGCTCCGCGCGCAGGGCTGCGTCGGCCGCGTTCTGGGTGGCCACGTCCAGGGTGGTCTTCAGCGCCTGACCGGGCTGCGGCTCCCGGTGGAACAACTCGGCGCCGGTGGCTGCCAGCTTGCCGTCCTCGGCGGGCCGCTCGACCACGACCGTCAGACCGGGGGCGCCGCGCAGCCGTTCGTCGTAGCGACCCTGCAACCCGCCGTGCCCGACCAGGTCGCCGGTGACGTACCGGTCCGGGTGGGCGGCGAGGTCGTCGGCCTGCGCCGGGTCGACCGAGCCGAGCAGCGCGCGGGCGAACTCCCGGGTCGGCGCCAGGTCGAGCTTGTCGGAGACGAACTTGGTGCCGGGCAGGTCGTAGATCCGCGGCTTGATCTGCCGGTACGCGTCCTCGCGCAGGGTCACCACCTCGACGAGCGCCCCCGGGTCGGCCTCGGTCACCCGCTTCGGCAGGTCGGCCAGGTCGACGGCGGGCACCAGGGCCGGACGGATCGCCTTGAAGGCCGCGTCGAGATCCTTGACCAGCTTCTTGATGTCGGTGACCTGGTTCGGCTGCACACCCACCCGCACCACCGGGCGGGGCGCCACGATCGGCTTGCCGGCCGCGTCCAGCAGGCCCGCCCGGGGGCCGGTGTCGCGGCGCAGCCCCAGCCGGTCGCCCTTGGTGAGCTGCTCGTGGATCACCCGCGGCTCCCACATCACCTGCCACTGGTCGTCGTCGCCCTGGACGAGCCGCAGCTCCCGGTCGTACGTCCAGTGGGTCTGGCCCGGCAGGGGCCAGTCGACCCGGATCGTCGTGGTCGCGATGTTCTTGGTGATCTTCGGTTCGCCCTGCCGGGTCAGGGTGGGCGGGGTGGCCGCCAACTCGCCGGACAGCTCCTTGATCTCCTTGGTCACCTCGGCCGCCGGCACCTTGGCGCCGGTCGTGTCGACCATCGCGACTGCCTGCAGATCGCCGCTGCGCCAGCCGGCGAGGAAGGCGTCGGCGCTGCGCTCCGGCCCGTCGTCGCCGGAGCACGCCGCCAGGACGCCAGCGGTGAGCAGGGTCGCAGTGAGCGCGGCGATCCGCCGGGAGCGGTTCGGCCGGTGGGGCCGGGGGTAGGACAAGGTCATGAAGCGGTCCTTCCGGTCTCGGGCTGCTCTGCACGGTAGTACGCGAAGGGTGTCCCCAACGTCCCGTGCGGCGCTCGACGTGCGGAAAGACCGGCCGGGCCGGTGTGATGAACATCGCGGGGCGGGGTATCCCGAAGCCGGCCAACCTCGGACCCGCAACGGGTGAAAGGACAAAGTCCCGATCCGGACGTCCGGCCAGTGGTCCGCCGACCAAGGCGGGAAACGACAGGCTTACGCTGGGCGGCAGAGTGACCCACAACGCGGTGGGTCGAGGGGAGTGGCACCGATGGACCGGCGTCCGGCGATCAAACCGGAACCCGACCTCCGGCAGGATGACTCCGGCCGGGACGACGACAGCTTCGATTCGGCGACCGACGGGGACGGCTACGGCCGGCTCGACACGGGCGTCACGGGGCTGACCGGGTCGAGCATCGACACCATCTACGATCTGGGCCTGCCGACCGAGGCGTTGGCCGACGACGTGGAGGATGCCGAGCTCGACGAACCGGTCCCCAACGCGGAGCGCCTGGTGGCCCAGGCCGTCGCGCTCGCCGGGGACGACCACGACGCGGCGACCCTGGTCGGACGCTTCTGGCGGTTCGCCCCGGACGAGGAGCTGGTCGGCTTCACGGCGGAGGAGATGCTCGACGCGGCCCGGGCGCACCGGGACCTGGCCCAGCAGCGGGTGCCCGGCGAGTTGAAGCTGCGCATCCACGAGCCGCACGCCGACCAGCACCACACAGTGGTCGAGATCGTCACCGACGACATGCCGTTCCTGGTCGACTCGGTGACCGCGCTGCTCAACTCGTACCACCTGGATGTGCATCTGCTGGTGCACCCGCTGGTGGTGGTCCGGCGTGAGCCGCTGGGCCGGCTCACCGAAGTCTCGGCGGACGTGGAGCCGGACGACGCGATCGCCGGCGACATCATCGAGAGCTGGATGCGGATCGAGATCGACCCGGTCCGGGACGCCGCCGAGCGCGACCGGCTGCGCCGTGAGCTGCAACGGGTGCTCACCGACGTGCGGGAGGCCGTGGAGGACTGGCCGAAGATGCGTCAGCGTGCGCTCGCGCTCGCCGACGAGCTGGCCTCGGCCCGCACCTCGGACAACCGTCCGCCGGTGCCGGAGAAGGACATCACCGACTCGGTGGAGCTGCTGCGCTGGCTGGCGCACGACCACTTCACGTTCCTCGGCTACCGCGAGTATCGCCTGGTGGACGCCCCGGACGGGAACTCCGCCGACCCGGTGGACGGCAAGGCGCTGGAGGCGGTGCTCGGCACCGGCCTGGGCATCCTGCGTTCGGACTCCCCGGAGGCCCGGTCGCTGGCGTCGATGACGCACGAGGCACACGAGAAGGTGCTGGAGAAGCGCCTTCTTATCATCACCAAGGCCAACTCCCGGGCCACCGTGCACCGCTCGGCGTACCTGGACTACATCGGGTTCAAGATCTTCAACTCCGAGGGCGAGGTCATCGGGGAGCGGCGCTTCTTGGGCCTGTTCTCCACCGCGGCGTACCGGACCAGCGTCCGGGAGCTGCCGGTCGTGCGTCGTAAGGTCGCGGAGGTGCTCGACCGCTCCGGCCTGAGCCGGCGCAGCCACTCCGGCAAGGATCTGCTGCAGATCCTGGAGACCTACCCGCGCGACGAGCTGTTCCAGATCAAGACCGACGACCTGTACCACGCGGTGATCGGCGTGCTGCGGATGGCGGGCCGCCGGCAGCTGCGGGTGTTCCTGCGCCGCGACGCGTACGGGCGGTTCATCTCCTGCCTGATCTACCTGCCCCGGGACCGGTTCACCACCCAGAACCGGCTCCGCATGCAGGACATCCTGCTGCGTGAGCTGAACGGCGTCGGGGTGGATTACACGACCCGGGTCACCGAGTCGATGCTGGCTCGGGTGCACTTCATCGTCCGTACCGACCCGACCCGGCCACCCGGCGACATCGACGCCGACCTGCTGGCCGAGGAGTTGGCCGACGCGACCCGGCTCTGGGACGACGACTACCGGCTGGTGCTGGAACGCAAGCTCGGCGACGAGCAGGCCAAGCACCTGTTCACCCGGTACGCCGACGCGTTCCCGGAGGGCTACAAGGACGGGCACACGCCGTACGAGGCGATGAAGGACCTGGCGAAGCTGGAGCTGCTGGAGGAGCCCGGCCAGCTGGAGATGCACCTGTTCCGCAAGCAGTTGGCCCCTCGGCCCGGCACCCGGATGCCGGGGGCCGACCTGGCCGAGGCGATGGACGTCCGGTTCAAGGTCTACCGGTACGGCGAGCCGATGATGCTCTCCGCCGTGCTCCCGGTGCTGCACTCGCTCGGCGTCCGCGTGGTCGACGAGCACCCGTACGAGGTGGACCGGATCGACGGTCGGGTCTACCTGTACGACTTCGGCCTCATGCTGCCCGAGGGGCACCACGAGCTGTCCGAGGTACGCCCACACGTGGAGAACGCGTTCGCGGCGGCGTGGCGCGGCGAGGCCGAGGTGGACCGGTTCAACGAGCTGGTGCTGCGCGCCGGGCTGACCTGGCGGCAGGTGGTGGTGCTGCGGGCGTACGCGAAGTACCTGCGGCAGGCCGGCACGGTCTTCTCGCAGGACTACATGGAGCAGACCTTCATCGCGTACCCGAAGCTCGCCACCCTGTTGGTGGAGCTGTTCGAGACCCGGTTCGCGCCGGGCGAGCTGACCGCCGAGCAGCGGCAGCAGCGCAGCGGCGAGCTGGTGGAGACGATCCGAGGCGCGCTGGACGACGTGGCGAGCCTCGACCAGGACCGGATCCTGCGCTCGTACCTCACGCTGATCGAGGCGACGCTGCGGACCAGCTTCTACCAGAAGCCGGTCGGCGGGCGGCCGAAGGCGTACGTGGCGTTCAAGCTCGACCCGCAGGCTATCCCGGACCTGCCGGCGCCCCGGCCGAAGTTCGAGATCTTCGTCTACTCGCCCCGGTTCGAGGGCGTGCACCTGCGGTTCGGGCCGGTGGCCCGGGGCGGGTTGCGCTGGTCCGACCGTCGCGAGGACTTCCGCACCGAGGTGCTGGGCCTGGTCAAGGCGCAGATGGTGAAGAACACCGTGATCGTGCCGGTCGGCGCCAAGGGCGGCTTCGTGCTGAAGCAGAAGCCGGGGGACCGGGACGAGGCGGTCGCCTGCTACCAGGAGTTCGTCGGCGCGATGCTGGACGTCACCGACAACATCGTCAGCGGGCAGATCGTGCCGCCCGAGGACGTGGTCCGGCACGACGGCGACGACCCGTACCTCGTGGTGGCGGCGGACAAGGGGACGGCGACGTTCTCCGACATCGCCAACGAGATCTCCCTGGCGCACAACTTCTGGCTGGGCGACGCGTTCGCCTCCGGCGGTTCCGCCGGCTACGACCACAAGAAGATGGGCATCACCGCCCGGGGGGCGTGGGAGTCGGTCAAGCGGCACTTCCGCGAGCTGGGCCTGGACACCCAGACCCAGGACTTCACCGTCGTCGGCGTCGGCGACATGTCCGGGGACGTCTTCGGCAACGGGATGCTGCTCTCCGAGCACATCCGGCTGGTTGCCGCGTTCGACCACCGGCACATCTTCTTCGACCCCGATCCGGACGCGGCCACCTCGTACGCCGAGCGTCGTCGACTGTTCGACCTGCCCCGCTCGTCGTGGGAGGACTACAACACCGAGCTGATCTCGGCCGGGGGCGGCATCTTCCCGCGTACCGCGAAGTCGATTCCGATCACGCCGCAGGTCCGGGCGGCGATCGGCCTCGACGACGACGTCACCCAGCTCTCGCCGCAGGAGCTGATGAAGGCGATCGTCACCGCTCCGGTGGACCTGTTCTGGAACGGCGGCATCGGCACGTACGTCAAGGCGTCCACCCAGACCAACGCGGAGGTGGGCGACAAGTCCAACGACGCGATCCGGGTGGACGGGCGCAGCCTGCGCTGCCGGGTGGCGGGCGAGGGCGGCAACCTGGGCTGGACCCAGCTCGGCCGGATCGAGTACGCGTTGACCGGTGGCCGCATCTACACCGACTTCATTGACAACGCGGCCGGCGTGGACACCTCCGACCACGAGGTGAACATCAAGATCCTGCTGAACACGGCGGTGGCCGACGGGGAGTTGACCACGGCCGAGCGGGACGAGCTGCTGGCCGGGATGACCGACGAGGTCGCGGAGCTGGTGCTGCGGGACAACTACGACCAGGCTCGGGCGATCAACAACGCCCAGGCCCAGGCCGCCTCGCTGCTGCCGGTGCACCGCCGGATGATCAACGAGCTGGAGCGCTCCGGCGCGTTGGACCGCTCGTTGGAGGCGCTGCCGCCGGACGAGGAGCTGGCGGTGCGCAGCGAGTCCGGGCTGACCGCGCCGGAGTTCGCGGTGCTGCTCGCGTACGTGAAGATCGTCCTGGAACGGGAGATCCTCACCGAGGGGTTGGCCGACGAGGAGTGGACGACCGAGGTCCTGGTCAACTACTTCCCGACGCCGATGCGCGAGCGGTTCGCCGACCGGATGGGCCGGCACCGGCTGCGTCGGGACATCGTCACCACCGTGCTGGTCAACGAGGCGATCAACCGGGGCGGCATCTCGTTCGTCTTCCGGGTCGTCGAGGAGACGGCGGCCAGCGCCGCCGACGTGATCCGGGCGTACGTGGTGGTTCGCGAGGTGTTCGGGTTGCGTGAGCTGTGGGACGCGGTGGAGGCGCTGGACAACAAGGTCTCCCCGGAGCTGCAGACGAGCGTCTACCTCGACACCCGTCGGCTGCTCGACCGCGCGGTGCGCTGGCTGGTCACCAACCGGCGCTCGCCGATCGACGTGCCGACC
The DNA here is from genome assembly GCF_043205095.1 of Micromonospora sp. NPDC047557. NCBI lineage: Bacteria > Bacillati > Actinomycetota > Actinomycetes > Micromonosporales > Micromonosporaceae > Micromonospora > Micromonospora sp. NPDC047557. Next base: position 32,206 of record NZ_JBIDDK010000013.1, read on the forward strand.
GAGATCGCCCGGCTGCGCGACGGGGTGGCCCGGCTGCTGCCCGGGCTGGAGGAACTGTTCTACGGCGGCGAGCGGCAGGCCATCGAGGCGCACATCGACTCGATGACCGAGCGTGGGCTGCCCCGCGAGCTGGCCGAGCGGGCGACCCGGCTGATGTACAGCTTCGGCCTGCTGGACGTCGTGGAGACCGCGACCCGCAGCGGACGGGACGTCAGCGAGGTGGCCTCGGTCTACTTCGTGCTCTCCGACCTGTTCCGGGTGGACTCGCTGCTGTCGAAGATCTCCCTGCTGCCGCGCGAGGACCGCTGGCAGACCCTCGCGCGGATGGCGCTGCGCTACGACCTGTACGCCGCGCTGGCCGCGCTCACGGCGGAGGTGCTCGACTCCACCCCGGAGGATCAGCCGCCGCACGAGCGGGTGCAGCAGTGGGAGCAGTCGAACGCCACGTCGATCCACCGGGCCCGCCGGGCGATGGGGGAGTTCGACGAGTCGCGGGCGGATCTCGCAGCCCTGTCCGTGCTGCTGCGCCAGATCCGCACCCTGGTGCGGACCTCCGCCGCGGCCTGATTCGGTACGCCGGACGCGGTCCGGCCGATCGGGTAACCCCGACCGGCCGGACCGCGTCCGTGTACGTCCGCCTCACGCCGCCAGGGTGGCGAAGACGACCACGTTGTCCTGGTAGCTCTTGGCCGTCTCGTCGAACTGGCCGCCGCAGGTGACCACCCGCAGGCCGGGCCGGTCGTTCGGCCCGTACACCAGCTCGGTGGGGAAGGACGTCTTCGGGTACGCCTTCACCGAGTCGACCCGGAACGTCGCCGGCTGACCGTCCGCCCGCTGCACCGTGATCGTGTCGCCGGGCACGAGAGAGCCGAGGTTGAAGAACACGGCCGGGCCGAGCTTCGCCGAGTCCACGTGCCCGACGATGACCGCGTTGCCGGTCTCACCGGGGCTCGCGCCCGGCTCGTACCAGCCAGCCTGGTCGGCCTGCTCCAACGGGGGGACCTGCACCGTGCCGTCCGGGTTGGTGCCGAGCGACATGATCGCCGCGTTGACGCCGATGCGGGGGATCTCGATGGTGGTCGGTGCAGCCCGGTCCAGCCCGACTGGCACGTCGGCCTGCGCGGCGTGCTCCCCATCGTCCGGCGCCGTGGCGTCGTTTCCGGTGATCGTCGGCCCGGGGACGTCGGGGATGTCGGGGCCGGCCTGGGCCAGCGGCTGCGGAGGGCGGGGAGCGGGCGTGGTCTGCAACGAGGCGCCGATCATGCCGGCGCCGATCATGGCCAGGGTGACGACGACGGCCGCGCCGGCGGCGCGCCACGGTCTCCCGTGACGGCCGCCGGCCCGTGTCGCCGTCACGTCAGACGAGGGAACCATCGGTCCGCCGACGACGCATCAGAACGATGCCGCCCAGCGCGGCAGCGCCGAGCAGGCTCGCGCCACCGGTGGCCAGACCACGGTCGGTGCCGGTGCTGACGCCACCGTCACCGCCGTCGACCCCACCGTGGGGCAGCACGACCAGTTCGCCCTCGCCGCACGAGCCCTTGAGCTCGTAGCGACCCGGCCGGGCGTCCTTGTCGACCTTGGCCTCGCCGTAGTACACGAACTCGCGCCCGTGCTCCCAGCCGTCCTCGCCCTTGCCGTACTCGCGGCCCTCGTCGGAGCCGTACTCGTCGTCCGAGCCGTACTCGTGGCCCTTGGACTCCCAGCCCTTGTCCGAGCCGTACTCCTCGTCGGAGCCGTACTCGCGGCCCTTGTCGGAGCCGTACTCGTGGCCCTTGTCGGAGCCGTACTCGCGGCCCTCGTCGGAGCCGTACTCGTCGTCCGAGCCGTACTCGTGGCCCTTGGAGTCCCAGTCCTTCTTGTCTTCGTCCTTGGACTCCCAGTCCTTCTTGTCCTTGTCCTTGGAGTCCCAGTCCTTCTTGTCTTCGTCCTTGGACTCCCAGTCCTTCTTGTCCTTGTCCTTGGAGTCCCAGTCCTTCTTGTCCTCGTCCTTGGACTTCGAGTCCTTCTTGTCACGGCTGTCGCCGGCGTCCTGGCCGTGCTCCTCGCCCTTCCAGTCCTTGCTGTCCTCGTCGCGGGAGGCGTCGGCGGCAGCGCCGCCGCCCTGGCCACCGGGCTGGGCGTCATCGGCGGAGGGCTGCGACTCGTCGTCGCCGCTCTCGCCCCTGCCGTTCTCGTCCTTGCCCTCGTGGTCCTTGCCCTTGTCGTCCTTGCCGTGCTCGTCCTTGCCGTGCTCGTCCTTGCCGTGCTCGTCCTTGCCGTTCTCGTCCTTGCCCTCGTGGTCCTTGCCCTTGTCGTCCTTGCCGTGCTCGTCCTTGCCCTGCTCGTCCTTGCCGTGCTCGTCCTTGCCGTGCTCGTCCTTGCCGTGCTCGTCCTTGCCGTGCTCGTCCTTGCCGTGCTCGTCCTTGCCCTTGTCGTCGTGGCCGTAGGAGTCCTCCTCCTCGCTCCACTCGCCGCGGTCCTCGCCCCGGTCGTCCCGTACCGGCTTGAGCTTGACCTTGCCGGTGACCTTGGACCACACGAACGCGTGCTCCTGTCGATCCGGGCAGATCTCGAGGAGCTTGACCTCGTCGCCGGCCCTCACGACGTGCGGCTTGGCGAAGACCTTGCCGTCGTCGTCGTGGTGTCCGTCAGCGAACGCGATCCCCGGCGCGAACACCAGGAGCGACGCGCCGCCGAGTGCGGCGCCCGCAACGACCTTCCCGAGCATCTTCTTAGCCATGACCTGCGTCACTCCATCCCTGTTGTCCTGAGCTCGGCGACAACCGAGCTAAGACCGACGTTAGACCGTTTCATGACTTATGAAGTGAAAGATTCGTGTTCTCACCTTTACTGACGGTAAGCGGTAAAGGAGTGCTACGTGGCTTTCACGGCCCGCAGCGCCGTCTCGGGTCCCACAGGACCTTGCGTGCGCCCCGCGCTGTTGCCGACCCGCAGTGCTCGACCTGCGGTGGTCGTCCCGGTAACGCACGGCAGGTGCCGCTCGCGCTGCTCGGGGGTATCGTCCGAGTCGAGGGCGGGCCGCGCATCGAGCCATTGCCATGGAAGCGCTCCCATGCAAGAATCGGCGCACGCGGTTCGGGGAGCCACACCGCGCAGGCAGGTCGTCGAGGGCATCCGGTTCGCCGGACGACAACCGGCCGCCGAGCGGTCGGTGTCGCGCCGGCCAATCACCACCACCACCGCCCGTCCGGGTCGGGCACCCCCCAATGAATCCCGTGGCGCCGGAGGCCGTCCGTGCAGGACGTTCACCGGGCCGTCTCGCCGGGCCGAACGCGGGCCCGGTCTCGCCCAAGGAGATCAGTGGCATGAATGTGTGGAGAAGGCTGTCCGGCCCACGCCGGACCCTCGCGCTCGCCGGCGCGGGCGTTCTGGTCGCCGGCGGGCTGGTGACGATCCCGGTCACCGCGGCGCAGGCCGCGACGCAGTGCGACATCGCGTACACGACCAATGACTGGCAGGGCGGCTTCACCGCCAACATCACCATCAAGAACCTCGGCGACCCGGTCAACGGTTGGACGCTCGGCTGGACCTTCCCCAACTCCAGCCAGCGGGTGCAGCAGGGCTGGTCGGCCACGTTCACCCAGTCCGGCAGCCAGGTCACCGCCCGCAGCCTGTCCTACAACGGCAGCCTCGCCACCGGCGCGTCGACCAGCATCGGGTTCAACGGCGCGTGGAGCGGCAGCAACCCGAAGCCGACCTCGTTCACCCTGAACGGTGTGGTCTGCAACGGTGGCACCGGTAACCCGACCACCCCGCCGCCCACCACGGCCCCGCCCACCACGGCCCCGCCCACCACGGCTCCGCCGACCACGGCTCCGCCGACCACGGCCCCGCCCACCACGGCCCCGCCGACCACGACCCCGCCGGGCACCAAGGTCGACAACCCGTACGCCGGTGTGCGCGGATACGTGAACCCGGAGTGGAAGGCCAAGGCGGACGCCGAGCCGGGTGGAAGCCGGGTCTCCAACAACCCCACCGCCGTCTGGCTGGACCGGATCGCCGCCATCAACGGCACGCCGAACAGCAGCTCCAACGGCGCTTTCGGGGTGCGCGACCACCTGGAAGAGGCGCTGCGCCAGGGCGCCGGCTACATCCAGTTCGTGATCTACAACCTGCCCGGCCGCGACTGCTCGGCGCTCGCCTCCAACGGTGAGCTGGGCCCGAACGAACTGCCCCGGTACAAGGCCGAGTACATCGACCCGATCGCCGCGATCCAGAGCGACGCGAAGTACCGGAACATCCGGATCATCAACGTCATCGAGATCGACTCGCTGCCGAACCTCGTGACCAACACGTCCGGTCAGGCCGGCGGCACGGTCATGTGTGACACGGTCAAGGCCAACGGCGCGTACGTGAACGGCGTCGGCTACGCCCTCGCCAAGCTGGGCGCGATCGGCAACGTCTACAACTACATCGACGCCGGGCACCACGGCTGGCTCGGTTGGGACAGCAACTTCGGCCCGACCGCCGACATCCTGAAGACCGCCGCGGTCGCCTCCGGCAGCACGGTCAACAACGTGCACGGCTTCATCACCAACACCGCGAACTACTCGGCGCTCGTGGAGCCGTACTTCAAGGTCACCGACACCGTGAACGGCCAGACGGTGCGGCAGTCCAAGTGGGTCGACTGGAACTTCTACGTCGACGAGCTGTCCTTCGCCCAGGCGTTCCGTACCAAGCTGATCTCGGTCGGCTTCAACTCCAACATCGGCATGCTGATCGACACCTCCCGCAACGGCTGGGGCGGCGCCAACCGGCCCACCGGCCCGGGCGCGACGACAAGCGTCGACACCTACGTCAACGGTGGTCGGATCGACCGCCGGGCCCACGCCGGCAACTGGTGCAACCAGGCCGGTGCCGGTCTCGGCGAGCGGCCCCGGGCGAACCCGGCCACGGGTATCGACGCCTACGTCTGGGTGAAGCCCCCGGGCGAGTCGGACGGTTCCAGCTCGGAGATCCCGAACAACGAGGGCAAGGGCTTCGACCGGATGTGCGACCCGACGTACGGCGGCAACGCCCGCAACGGCAACAACCCGACCGGTGCCCTGCCGAACGCGCCGATCTCCGGTGCGTGGTTCTCGGCTCAGTTCCAGGAGCTGATGCGCAACGCGTACCCGGCTCTCTGATCGGGTAGCTCACGCGCCAACCCGCCGCCGGCAGTAGGTGAGGCACTGCCGGCGGCAGGTTTCCCCGGGGTCCCCGGTCCGACCAGTACGGTCGGGCCGGGGACCCCCCTTTGTTCGCCCCGGTCAGGGCACGATGCGCTCGATCGCCGCGCGACCCTGCTCGGCCAGGTCGCGACGGGCCTTGTCCAGGTTCTCCGGGGTGAGGTCCTGCCCCCGGGCCATCACCAGGTCCTCCGGCTCCCAGGGCTGCTCAGCCCCGGTACGGATGTTGTCGCCGCCCGCGCCGGTGCCCGTTCCGGTAGCGCCGGTGCCGGCGGCGTACGGGTCGCCGATCAGGTCGTCGGTGTCCGGAGCGAGGTCCGCCGGCCGGTCGCGGGGCTCGGTGAAGGTCGGCGTGTCACGGTCGGGCCCGCCTCCGGTCCGCAGCTGCGGGACGGTGCTGTCGTCGTCCACCGCAGCGGCCGTTTGCGGGCTCTCCTCCAGCGGTCGGCGGTCGCGATCGGTCATGGTGCTGCCTCCTGTGTCCGACACGTTGCCTGATCCCCCTCGCGTACCCCGTGCGCGAGAGCCCATGCGCGACGCCGGCGCCGTCCGTGGGGACGGCGCCGGCGCGGCGGGCATGAGGTCAGCTGTCGGGCTGCTGCTCGTTCGGAGACGGCGCCTCGGCCGGGCGCAGCCACTGCCAGAGCAGCATGAGCAGGCCGAAGGCGAGCATCACGAGCCCGGCCCACAGGTTGATGCGGACACCCTCGGCCTTGTCGATCTCGGCCCGGCTGTCGAAGACGCCGATCAGCGTCACGATGATCCCGTACGCCACGAAGAGGCCACCGATCACCCGACGGATGTCGAACAGTCGGGCGGCGGCGGAGCGGCGCTCCTCGGCCTGCGTCTCGTCGATCAACGGGTCCTGCGCCGGCTGGCCGTCGTTGCTCATCTGCCGACTCCTTTCTAGAAGACCGGGATGTAGAAGAGGGCGGCGAGCGCGACCGCGATCACGCCCAGCAGCACGGGGGAGCGGTACCAGACGGCGTCCCCGGCGAGCACGTCGCCCTTCAGGTCGACGCCGCCCATGCCGTAGACCAGCCCGCGCAGCTCCTCATCGCGCTTGGGCGCGGTGAGCGGGGTGAGGATCGCGGCGACCACCGCCACGGTGACGAACGCGATGCCGGCGCCCCAGAAGCTCTCCTCCAGGTCGGAGTTGAAGTCGATCACGCCGCCCTTGTAGAGCAGGTAGGTCGCCAGCGACGCCAGCGTGCCGAGCAGCAGCGACCAGAAACCGGCCAGCGCGCTCATCCGCTTCCAGAACATGCCGATGATGAACGTGGCGAACAGCGGCGCGTTGAACAGCGAGAAGAGCGCCTGGATGTAGTTCATGATGTTGCTGAACCCGGAAGCGATGAACGCCGTCCCGATGCCGATCACCACGGCGGCGACCGTCGCCCACCGACCGATGCGTAGGTAGTACTCGTCGGACCGGCCGCGGCGGACGTACGCCTGCCAGATGTCGTAGGTGAAGACGGTGTTGAAGCCGCTCACGTTGGCGGCCATGCCGGCCATGAACGACGCGAGCAGGCCGGTGACCGCCACCCCGAGCACGCCGTTGGGCAGCAGGTCCCGCATGAGCAGCGGAATGGCGTTGTTGTACTGCAGGTCGCCCTTGTCCGCGCCGAGCCCCTTCACCGTCACGAGGGCGACGAGGCCGGGGATGATCGTGACCAGGGGGATGAACAGCTTCGGGTACGCGGCGATGATCGGCGTACGCCGGGCGGCGCTCATGTTCTTCGCCGACAGCGCGCGCTGCACCTCGGCGAAGTTCGTCGTCCAGTAGCCGAACGAGAGTACGAAGCCGAGGCCGAACACGATGCCGATCCACTGCGCGCCGAGCGGGTTGTCGGTGCTGGCGGTGTCCCGCCAGGCGTGCAGACCCGCCTCGCCGAGCTTCGAGTCGCGGACCGCGTCCATCAGCCCGCTCACGCCGCCGACCTTGACCAGCCCGATCACGGTGACCGGGATGAGGCCCGCCAGGATGACGAAGAACTGGAGCACCTCGTTGTAGATCGCCCCGGACAGGCCACCGATGGTGATGTACGCCAGCACGATCGCCGCGCCCACCACGATCGCGGTCCAGAGCGGCCAGCCGAGCAGCGCCTGCATGACCAGGGCCAGCGCGTAAAGGTTCACACCGGCGATCAGCACCTGGGCGACGGCGAAGCTGAGCGCGTTCAGCAGGTGGGTCGGTCGGTTGAAGCGCAGCCGCAGGTACTCGGGCACGCTGCGGACCTTGGACCCGTAGTAGAAGGGCATCATCACGATGCCCAGGAACACCATCGCCGGCACCGCGCCGATCCAGTAGTAGTGGACCGTCATGACGCCGTACTGGGCGCCGTTCGCCGCCATGCCGATGATCTCCAGCGCACCCAGGTTCGCGGAGACGAACGCGAGGCCGGTCACCCAGGCTGGCAGGGAGCGGCCGGAGAGGAAGAAGTCGACGCTGGTCCGGATCGCCCGCCGGGCGGCGAAGCCCACCCCGAGAACGGTGACGAAATACAGCGCAAGGATCAGGTAGTCCAGCCCGTTCATATTGAGCCGCAGACCGCCGCCGTCCATTCCGTCACCCCTCGTCCCGACGTTGACACCGGATTCGATGCGCGCGCCCTATTACCCGCTACGCGAGGTTTCACGCCTGCACGTCCGCTCCGCTGCGTTCGCGCCCGCTCGGGCGGCTTGGCCTTCGGCGTACGACTGGCCGGTCTCGGGCGCTGCGCCGCCACCGGCCAGGACGCCGAGGGGCGCCCGGCCGGCAGGCCGGAGCGCCCCGTCGATCGAGTCGCCTCAGCGACCCAGTACGCGGTCCAGGAAGTCCCGGTAGTTGCGGACGGCCATCCGGAGCTGCTCGGTGTCCGCCGAGCCCGCGTCCTGCCACCCGCCCAGGGTGTTCTTCTGCGCGGCCAGTGCCGAGGCGAGAGCCTGGATGGCCTCCTCCACGAGGGCCTGCGCCTCGCCGGCCGCGGCGTGCGGATCGTCGACGAAACGCAGCTGCACGTCCCGCCAGCGGTCCCGGAATCCCTGTGCGGTGTCCCCGTCGAGGAGCGTGGCCGGTTCGGCGGCGACTGTCGAACCGGCGGGCCGGGACGTCCCGGCGGATTCCAGGGAGGCGCCGGCCGCCTCGGTGGTGACCGGTTCGGCGTCGGCGTCCGGGTCGACCATCTCCGGAGACGCGCTGCCGTAGCCGGCCGCGCCCGCGGTCGCCGCGTCGGGATCGCCGGCCCAGTCGGTCAGGTCGCCGCGCCGCTCGGCCGCACCGTCCGTGCTGTCCGCGACCACGACGGTGCGCGCGGAGGTCTCGGTGTCCGCGCGCCGGCCGTCGGCGTCCTCGTCGGTCGCCGGCGCGGCGTCCCGGTCGGTCTCCGGAACGCCGTCGCGGCGGTGCAGTTCGGCGGTGGGGTCCGCGCGCAGACCCTCCCGCTCGCCGTCCTCAGCGCCGTCGCCCGGTTGGGCGGTCCGCTCGGCCCGCGGATCCGGCTGGTCCTGCGGGTTCGGGCTAGCCAGTGCGGACGCCGCCACCGCGTCGGCCACCGTGGTGGCGCCGAAGGCGGTCGGGAGCGGCCCCGGCTCGTGGAAGCCACCCTCGTCGTCGGTCCGGTTCCGGCGCTCGGTGTCCTCGGTCCGGTCGTCGTAGGTCCGGTCGTCGGTGGTCGGATCGTCGAAGGTGCCCCGGTCGTCCAGGGCGTCCTCGGGTACGTCCGAGCGGGCGGCCCGGTCGCCGGTCGGCGGCACCGGCACCGGTGCGGACCGGACGGCCTCCGGATGGTCGTTGCTCACCTGCTGCTCTTCGTGGCGCATCGGTGGCCTCCTCAGCGGCTCGTGGCGTCGTGCGGAGTGTCCGGGTGCGAACTCTGTTCGGGCGTGCGCTGACCGACCGGCTCCTCGCCGAGCAGGTCGGCGAAGAGGGCCCGATAGTGCACGACCGCCTGGCGCAGCTCCTCGGTGCTCGCCTCGCCCCGGGAGTTGCGGAGGTGGATCTCGTGCGCGTCCCGGTAGTTGGTCAGCGTGCGGGCGTGCTCGACGGAGAGGTGGGCGATCTGGTCGGAGAAGTCCCCGGTCGGATAGCCCTGCTCCTCAATGAGCCGGGTGACCAGTTCGTCAGCGTCGCCCACGGTCTCGCCCGGCGAGTCGATGAAGCGGATCTGGAGCTCTTCCCAGGCGGCGGCGTAACGGGCCCGCGACTCCGGGCTGAGCGGGGTGAGCGTGAGCTCGGCGTGCCGGCGTTCCCGGTCGCGCAGCTCGCGCTCCGCGGCGGACCGGCTGTCCTGCTCCTGCACCACCCGGTCGTACTCCGGCCCGAACCGGCTGCGCAGCGCGCGGCGACGGCCTAGCGTCCGGACGGCCACGGCGAGCGCCGCGACGATCACCAGCACGACGAGCACGATGACGATTATCTGCGTGGGCGACATGGGCTCCTCCTTCGTCACCTGGTATTCCCTCGGCGTACTGATCGCCAATCCCGATCCGAGGCACTTTCCTCACCGGCCTGGCGAGGTGTCGCCACTATTCGGGGCGAAACTTGACTCATTCCAGATAGCGCGCTTGGGTGGGTGGTGTCCGCCGTACGCCTCGCGAGTGACCCGGCCCGGCCACCCCGGGACCGGTCAGGCCCGCCGCACCACGCATCCGGAGGAGACCGATGAGCGACCCGCAGGCCGACAGGCCGACCCTCACCACCCGCCAGGGTCACCCCGTGCACAACAACCAGCAGCAACGGACGGTCGGCTCACGCGGGCCAGCCACGCTGGAGAACTACCACTTCCTGGAGAAGATCAGCCACTTCGACCGGGAGCGCATCCCGGAGCGGGTGGTGCACGCGCGCGGCTTCGTCGCGCACGGTGAGTTCGAGGCGTACGGGACGATCGGCGACGTGCCGGCGGCCACGTACACCCGGGCCAAGCTGTTCCAGACCAGGGGCGCGAAGACCCCGGTCACCATCCGCTTCTCCACCGTCATCGGCGGCCGGGACTCCTCCGAGGCCGCCCGCGACCCGCGCGGCTTCGCGGTCAAGTTCCGCACCCAGGACGGCAACTGGGACCTGGTCGGCAACAACCTCCAGGTCTTCTTCATCCGCGACGCGATCAAGTTCCCCGACGTGATCCACTCGCTGAAGCCCGACCCGGTGACCTTCCGCCAGGAGCCGAACCGGATCTTCGACTTCATGTCCAACACGCCCGAGTCGATGCACATGCTGACCTGGCTCTTCTCCCCGTACGGCATCCCGCGGAACTACCGCACCATGCGCGGGTCCGGCGTGAACACCTACCGTTTCGTGAACGCCCAGGGCGAGGGCGTGCTGGTCAAGTTCCACTGGCTGACCCAGCAGGGCGAGCACAACCTGACCCAGGCCGAGGCGGATGCGATTCAGGCCACCGAGCTGGGCCACGCCTCGAAGGACCTGTACGAGGCGATCGAGCGCGGTGACTACCCGCAGTGGGAGCTCAACGTGCAGATCATGAGCGACGACGAGCATCCCGAGCTGGACTTCGACCCGCTCGACGACACCAAGATCTGGCCGGAGGAGCAGTTCCCCTACCTGCCGGTCGGCATGATGACGCTCAACCGCAACATCACCGACCACCACAACGAGAACGAGCAGATCGCCTTCGGCACCGGCGTGCTTGTCGACGGGATCGACTTCTCCGACGACAAGATGCTCGTCGGGCGGACCTTCTCCTACTCGGACACCCAGCGCTACCGGGTCGGCCCGAACTACCTCCAACTCCCGGTGAACCGGCCGCGCGAGGACGTCCAGGTCAGCACCAACCAGGGCGGCGGGCAGATGTCGTACGGGGTGGACAACCGCGGTGCCAACCCGCACATCAACTTCGAGCCGTCCTCCGTGGCCGGGCTCCAGGAGGCCGACGAGTCCTACCGGGAGTACCGGCCCTTCGTCTCCGGGCACGTCATGAAGGCCCCGATCGAGCGGCAGGACAACTACGCGCAGGCCGGCCGGCGCTTCCGCGAGATGACGGACGCCGAGCGCGACGACCTGGTGCACAACCTGACCACGCTGCTGGCCCAGTGTGACAAGCACATCCAGGAGAAGATGGTCTGGCACTTCAGCCAGTGCGACGCGAGCTACGGCCGCCGCGTCGCCGAAGGGCTCGGCATCGCCGACGACGTCTGATCCGTACCGCGCCGGCACGAGCGCCCCACTGGTCACCGGTGGGGCGCTCGTCGTGGCGGGGCGCAGGCGCATTCCGCAGCGTCGATGTCGGCGCGACAGGCGGTAGTGCAACCGGGCGCGATTACGTATCCTGCCCAAGGCGCCCGCGCCGGTGCCCGGCCTGACGGCCGGGTGCGCGACCGGCGAGCGCGTTGCCCGGCGGTGCCGGCGCCCCTCCTGCCACCCCTTCACGGGCGAGGTCTGATGAGAACCCGCGACTGGCCGATCCGCTCGAAGCTGACCGCGTTGGTCGTCGCCCCGGTGACCGCGCTCCTCGCGCTGTGGATCTTCGCGACGACGTTGACGTTCGGCCCCGCCCTGAACCTGCTCTCCGCGCGCACCCTCCTGTACGACCTGGGCCGCCCCGGCGAGGTGGTCGTCACCGAGCTGCAACGGGAGCGTCGACTGTCGGTGGTGCAGCTCGCCGGCACCACCGAGCTGCCCGCCCTGGTCGAGCAGCGCCAGCGTACGGATCGGGCGGTCGCCGAGCTGCGTCGCCGGGTCGACGGGGAGGAGTTGCGCGACGCCGCCGACGAGCTGTTGGAGGACCGGGTCGACCGGCTGGTCACCGCCCTGGCGGCGTTGCCGACCGGCCGGGACTTCATCGACGACGGCCTGATGGACCGCGCCGGGGCCCTCGGCCTCTACAGCGGCATGGTCTCGGCAGCCTTCCAGGCGTTCTCCGCGATGGCGAATCTGAACGATCCGGCCATCAACCGACAGGCGCTGGCCCTCACCACGCTGGGCCGTTCCCGGGAGCTGCTCGGCCAGACCGACGCCATGCTGGCCGGTGTGCTGACCGCCGGGAAGTTTGCCGACGGCGAGCACGCCCTGCTCGTGCAGGCCATCGGCAACCAGCGGTGGCTCACCGAGAGCGCGGTGGCCGACCTGCCTGAGGCCGGGCGCACCGCGTACCAGCGACTGACCGAGAGCCCGGCGTTCACCAGCCTGCGCGCGATGCAGGACGCGTTGATCGGGGCCAACGGGTCCGGTCGGCCACCGGTGGACGCGGCGTCGTGGCAGACCAGCCACGACGAGGTGCAGCAGCAGTTGCGCGACTTCGAGCTGGCCGAGGCCGACGGGCTCACCGACCGTTCGGTGCCGATGGCCGTCGGGATCCTGGTCCGGCTGGCCGCCGCCGGTGTGCTCGGGCTCGCCGCCGTGGTGGTCTCGGTGCTGGTGGCGCTGCGGGTCGGCCGCACGTTGGTCCGGCGACTCAGCGGGGTCCGTACCGCCGCCCTGGAGCTGGCCGAGCACCGGCTGCCGGACGTGGTGACCCGACTGCGCCGCGGCGAGCAGGTCGACGTCGCCCGGGAGGCGCCACCCCTGGAGTACGGCAACGACGAGATCGGCGAGGTCGGGCGGGCCTTCACCGAGGTGCAGCGCACCGCCGTCCAGGCCGCCGTGGACGAGGTCACCCTGCGCCGCGGGCTCAACGAGGTGTTCCTCAACATCGCCCGGCGCAGCCAGGGCCTGGTGCACCGGCAGCTGCACCTGCTGGACCGGATGGAGCGTCGCGCCGAGGACCCGGACGAGCTGGCCCAACTGTTCCAGGTGGACCACCTTGCCACCCGGCTCCGCCGGCACGCCGAGGACCTGGTCATTCTCGCCGGTTCCGCGCCGGGCCGAGGGTGGCGCAACCCGGTCGCGATGGTCGACCTGGTGCGCGGGGCGATCAGCGAGGTCGAGGCGTACGACCGGGTGGACATCACCACCGTGCAGCCGGTCGGCGTGCTGGGTCGAGCGGTCGGCGACATCATCCACCTGCTCGCCGAGCTGGTCGAGAACGCCACCGCCTTCTCCCCGCCGGACACCCGGGTGACCATCAGCGGGGAGCAGGTCGCCAACGGGTACGTCCTGGAGGTCACCGACCAGGGGCTGGGAATGTCCGCCGCCGCGCTGGAGAGCGCCAACACCCGGCTGGCCAGCTCGCCCGAGTTCGACCCGGCGCAGAGTGCCCGACTCGGCCTGTTCGTGGTGGCCCGGCTGGCGGCCCGGCATGCCGTCCGCGTACGGCTGCGGCCCTCGGAGGCGGGCGGCGTCACCGCCGTGGTGCTGGTCCCCACCGACCTGGTCACCACCGAGCCGCCGGCCGGCCCTGACCCCGCCACGCTGGCCGCCACCGCGGGCGACCGGCGCTTGGCCCGACCGGTGCGCCGCGGCGCGGTGCCCCGGCCCCGCGCCGGCCGTACCAGCACAGCCGTGGCCGCGACCGCCACCGATGACCTGCCCACTCTCGCCCTACCCGCGGGCCCGACGCCCGACCGCCCGTCCACCGACGGACCGGGCGCCGGTGGGGCGGGCGCAGACGCGCCGGGCGCCAACGGCGAGTCGTCCTCCGACGGGACGACGGACGACCTGGAGGGGCTGCCCCGCCGGGTGCGACGGCGTACCCCCACCGCCCTGCCCCGGTCCACCGTCGCCGACGCGCCGACGCCACGTTCGCCGGAGGAGGTACGGCGGGTCATGGCGGCTCTCCAGGCCGGCACCGCACGCGGCCGGGCCACCGTCGTCGCCCCGGGCTCGGCTGCTCGGGGCGGTGCGCCCGGCACGACCGCTCCGGCGAACCGCGCGGGCGCGACCCCGGCTGTGGCAGGCCCGGCTGCGGCAGGCCCGGCTGTGGCGCCTCCGACGGCCTCCGAACCTCCGACCGCGACTGAGAGGGACGCCTAGTGCGGCAAACGACGAAGCAGAGCGCCAGCCTCGACTGGTTGCTCGACGAGTTGGTGCAACGGGTACCGGCCGCCCGGGAGGCGGTGGTGCTCTCCGCCGACGGGCTGCTGCTCGGCGCCTCGGCCGAGCTGGAGCGCTCCGACGCCGAGCACCTCTGCGCGCTCGCCGCCGGCTTCTCCAGCCTGGCCCGGGGCGCGAGCCGGCACGTGGACGGCGGTCCGGTCCGGCAGACGGTGGTGGAGATGGAGTCGGCGTACCTCTTCGTCACCGCCGCCGGGCAGGGTGCCTGCCTGGCCGTGGTGAGCGACGCCGACGCGGACATCGGCCTGGTCGCGTACGAGATGGCGATGCTGGTCATTCGCGTGGGGGAGAACCTCACGGCCGCCGCCCGACCGTTGACGGATGCCGGTGATGCGGGCTGAGCCGCCCGGCCCCCAGCACGAGTGGCTGGACGGCGACGCGGGCCCGGTGGTCCGCCCGTACACGCTGACCGGCGGCCGGGTGCGCTCGGCCGCCGACGGGTTCGACCTGGTCGCGTTCGTGCTGGCCGGCTCGGACCTCGACTTGGCGGCTCACCCGCAGCTGCCGCCGGAGCATCGGCGGCTGGTCACGTTGGCAGGTCGCCCGGTGTCGGTGGCCGAGCTGGCGGCCGAGCTGGACCTCGCGGTCGGCGTGATCCGGGTGCTGCTCGGTGACCTCCTCGCTCAGGGGCTGGTCGCGGTGCACGAGCCGCCGGCCGGCAGCGACCTTCCCGACGACGACATCCTCAAGGCGGTGGTCAGTGGACTCCGTGCGCTATGACCAGGCGGGCACCTCGGTCACCGTCCCGCTGGCACTGAAGATCCTCATCGCCGGGGGTTTCGGTGCCGGCAAGACAACGCTGGTGAGCGCGTTGAGCGAGGTTCGACCGTTGCAGACCGAGGAGGTGCTGACCGATGCCGGCGTGGGCACCGACGACATCTCCGGGGTGGAGGGCAAGTCGACCACCACGGTGGCGATGGACTTCGGCCGGATCACCATCAACGACGACCTTCAGGTGTACCTGTTCGGCACCCCCGGCCAGGACCGGTTCTGGTTCCTCTGGGACGAGTTGGCCTTCGGCGCCCTCGGCGCGGTGGTGCTCGCCGACACGCGGCGGCTGGCCGACTGCTTCCCCTCGATCGACTACTTCGAGCAGCGTGGCATCCCGTTCGTGGTGGGCGTGAACTGCTTCGAGGACACCCGTCGGTTCGACCTGGAGACCGTACGCCGGGCGCTCGACCTGGATCCGGACGTGCCGATGGTGCTCTGCGACGCCCGGGACCGGCAGTCCGGCAAGCTGGTGTTGATCTCCCTGGTCGAGCACGTGGCCCGGCAGCGCGGTGAGCCGGTGCCGGCCGCCTGACCCCGCCCCGCGGCGCGGGCGGGCGGCCTGGCGTCGGCCCGCCGACGCGGAATCGGCGGGCCGATCCGGTCCTCGGAAAGCCGGTTAGCGGGTCGGCTTCATGGGCAGCTCTGGTTGGATCTACTCCAGGATGCCGGCAAAGGGGTGCAGCGTGACTGGTCAGGGCGAGATCGTCCACATCGGGGGTTACACCGCGCAGAGCGGAGGGCGGGGCAGCGGCATCGTCGCCGCCCACCGGGACCCGGCCACCGGGACGCTGACCCCCCTCGGAACGGTGGCGGTCACGCCGTCACCGTCGTTCCTCGTGCGGCACCCCACCCGTCCGGTGCTCTACGCGGTCAACGAGCTGACCGACGGGGAGATCAGCGCCTGGCAGGTCGGGCCGGACGGCGCGCTGGACGCGCTCGGCAGTTGGTCGACCGGCGGCGCCGAGCCCTGTCACCTGGCGGTGCTGCCCGACGGTGACCACCTGGTGGCGGCCAACTACGGCGGCGGCAGCGTCGCGGTCTTCCCACTCGACGCGCAGGGCGTGCCCGGCGAGCGCACCGATCTGGTGGTGCACGAGGGGCACGGCCCCGACCCGGAACGCCAGGACCGGGCGCACGCCCACATGGTCTCCCCGGGCCGGGGCCGGGGGCCGCTGCTCGCGGTGGACCTCGGCACCGACTCGGTCTACCGGTACGACCTGGACGGCGCGAGCGGGCGGCTGGTGCCGCGCGGTCCACGCATGCGGACGGCGCCCGGCACCGGGCCCCGGCACCTGGCCCGCCATCCCGACGGCCGGCGCTGCTATCTGGTCGGCGAGCTGGACGCCTCGGTCACCGCGTACGAGGTGACCGACGACGGTGCGCTGCACCAGCGTGGCCGCGTCGAGGCGAGTGAGCGGGCGGGTCACGTCCAGCCGTCGGAGGTCGCGGTCGAGCCGGACGGCCGTTTCCTCTACGTCGCCAACCGCGGGATCGGCACCATCGCTGTCTTCGACCTGGCCGGTGAGCTGCCCGATCTGGTGGCCGAAGTGGACACCGGCGGTGAGTGGCCGCGACACTTCGCCCTCATCGGGGAGCACCTGTACGTGGCCGACGAGCGGGCGGACATGGTGCGGGCCTTCCGGCGGGACGCGAGCACCGGGATCCCGGCCCCGGTCGGCGAGCCCGTCCCGGTGGCGAGCCCGACCTGCGTGCTGCCGTGAGTCGGTCGGCGGCGGGGACCAGACGTGAGCGGGAAACCGGTTTGGCAACGCCGTGGGGCCGTCTCGTCACACTCTGTTGCTAATTGGCGATCAACTGTTTCTCCTGCGTAACTTTAGTCCGAACGGATGTGGCAGAGACGGCACCTAATACGCAAGATGGTCAGCGTGTCAGCAGGCCGCCATCGCATGCGTACAAAACTTCATCTAGCAGCCGCCGCCGCGACGGCGACGGTTCTCGTCGTCACCACCGGCGTCTGGTTCGGCTATAAGGAGCTGGTCCAGCCCAGCTGTTCGGGAGAGATCCGACTCGCCGTGGCGGTCGCCTCCGAGCTGGCGCCCGCCGTGGACGCCGCCGCGTCCCAGTGGGTCAAGGACGGCGCCGCGGTCGGCCCCACCTGCATCAGGGTGGACGTCTCGGCGTCCGACCCGGTCGACGTGGCCGCCGTGGTGGCCGCGAAGCACGGTGCCGTGCTGGCCGGCGTCGGCCAGGCCAGTGGCACCGCGGTCACTCCGGACGTCTGGGTGCCGGACTCCTCGACCTGGCTGCTGCGACTGAAGAAGGACGCCACGGCGTTCGCGCCGACCAACGGCGCCTCCATCGCGCGCAGCCCCGTCGTCGTGGCGATGCCCGAGCCGGTGGCCACGCGGCTGGGCTGGCCCAACGCCAAGTTCACCTGGGCCGATCTGCTCAAGCAGGTCAACAGCAGCAAGCCACTGCGTACCGGCATCGTCGAGCCGACCCGGGACGCGGCCGGCCTGTCCGGCCTGCTCTCGCTGACCACGGCCGCCAGCGGCGCCGGCGGGGACGCCCAGCGCAACACCGTCGGCGCGCTGCGCGCGCTGGCCACGGGTCGCTCCTCGCTCCGCAACGACCTGCTGGCCCGCTTCCCGACCGCCACGGACCCGACGTCCATCGCGAGCGCGCTCGGTGCGGCGGCGCTCTCCGAAGAAGACGTGATCGCCTACAACAGCAAGAAGCCCCCGGTGCCGCTCGCCGCGCTCTACATGGAGCCGGCCCCGATGCCGCTGGACTACCCGTACGCGGTGCTGCCCGGCATCGAGCCGACCAAGGCGGCGGCGGCGAAGGTGCTGTTCGAGCTGCTCACCGCCCCGAAGTTCCGCGACCGGCTGGCGGCGCAGTCGCTGCGCGGTCCGGACGGCAACTGGGGTGCCGGCTTCAACGCGCCGCAGGGCGCCCCGAGCCCGGCCGGCGGCGCGTCGACCGCCCCGGCGGCCGGCGGCACCGCGGCGGGCGGCCTGGACCCGGCCGCGATACAGCGTGTCGTCTCCAGCTGGTCGATCGCCACCCAGTCGGGTCGGATGCTCGCCGTCATCGACGTCTCCGGCTCGATGAAGGACCTGGTGCCCAGCGCCAACAACCGCAGCCGGGAGGAGGTCACCGTGGACGCGGCCCGCCGCGGCCTGGGACTCTTCGACGACTCCTGGTCCATCGGCCTGTGGACCTTCTCCACCAAGCTGGTCGGCAACCGGGACTTCCGGCAACTGGTCCCGATCGGGCCGCTCTCCGGCCAGCGGGCGCAGTTGGAGGGGGCACTCGCCACCATCAAGCCGTCCAGCGGTGACACCGGCCTCTACGACACCATGCTGGCCGCGTACCAGGCGGTGCAGGAGGACTGGCAGCCCGGACGGGTCAACTCCATCGTGCTGTTCACCGACGGCAAGAACGAGGACGACAACGGCCTCAGCCAGGGACAACTGCTCGCCAAGCTCAAGCAGATCGCGGACCCGGAGCGGCCCGTGCAGGTCATCATGATCGGTATCGGCGAGGGCGTCAGCAAGACCGAGCTGGAGTCGATCACCAAGGTGACCGGCGGCGACGTCTTCGTCACCAAGGACCCGAACGAGATCGGCAGCATCTTCCTCACCGCCATCGCGCGCCGCCCCCCGGCGCCGCGCTGACCGGCCGCACAGCAGGGAGAAACCCGCCGTACCGCGTCAGCGGTACGGCGGGTTCCTTTTATGGCCGCAGGGTTGAAGAAAAGTGACGGCAATACGTCGGAAGCAATCGGCAGCCATAGTTATCAAGGCAGGATGTCGACGTGTCCCGGCATCGTCCGTCCGCCTCCGGTCCGACTCGTCGGCCGGGGCCGTCCTGAGCAGAGTGGGAGGGCCGGTGACCGCGGCGACACTGTTGACCCCCGCCAGCACCTCGGCGACGCCGGAGGGCCCGCCGAGCGGGCTGGTGGCCCGCGCCGACGAACGGTCCTACGTCCGGGTCCTGGTCGTGCTGGACACCACCATCCTCATCATCGCGCTGCTCGTCGGGTACGTCGGCCGGTTCGGGGACGAGGAGCCGGTCGGCTCCAAGATCCCGTACGTGCTGGTGGCGCCGGGGTTGGTCCTGGCCTGGCTGATCTCCCTCAAGGCGCTCGGTTGCTACGACGACCGGGTCGTCGGCTACGGGGCGGACGAGTACCGGCGGGTCAGCTCGGCGAGCCTGCGGTTGGCCGGCGCGATCGCCATCGCCGGCTACATCGCCGACGTCGGCGTCTCCCGTGGTTTCCTCGGCATCTCGTTCGCGGTCGGCACGGTCGGGCTGGAGGTGACCCGGTTCGTCGCGCGCAAACGCCTGCACCGGGCCCGCTCGAAAGGCGCCGGCTGGTCCCGCAAGGTGCTCGTGGTCGGCGACACCGCACACGTGCTGGAGTTGGTGCACACCCTGCGCCGGGAGCCGTACGCCGGCTATCAGGTGGTCGGCGCGTGCATTCCCGACGCGCTGCTCGCGCCGGTGGCCCAGCGGCTCGGTGACGTGCCGGTGGTGGGATCGTTCCGGGGCATCCCGGAGGCCGCCAGCGCGATCGGCGCGGACACGGTCGCGGTGACCGCCTCCGGTGAGCTGACGGCGGCCCGACTGCGTCGGCTCGGCTGGCAGCTGGAGGGGACCGGCGTCGACCTCGTCGTGGCGCCCGCGCTGACCGATGTGGCCGGCCCACGGATCCACACCCGTCCGGTCGCCGGGCTGCCCCTGATCCACGTCGAGGCGCCCGAGTTCCGCGGTGCGCGCAAGCTGATCAAGGGGTTCGTCGACCGGTCGGCGTCGTCGCTGGCGTTGGCGCTGCTGCTGCCGCTGATCGCGGTGATCGCGTTGGCCATCAAACTGGACAGCCGGGGGCCGGTGCTCTTCCGGCAGGTCCGGGTGGGTCGGGGCGGCCAGGAGTTCGGCGTGTTCAAGTTCCGGACGATGGTGGTCAACGCCGACGCGCTGCTCACCGAGCTGGCGACCCGCAACGAGACCGACGGCCTGATGTTCAAGATGCGCGACGACCCTCGGGTGACCCGGGTCGGCCGGCTGCTGCGCAAGTGGTCGCTGGACGAGCTGCCGCAGCTGGTCAACGTGCTGCTGGGCCAGATGAGCCTGGTCGGGCCGCGTCCGCCGCTGCCGTCGGAGGTGGCCCGCTACGACGGTGACGTGGCCCGGCGGCTGCTGGTGAAGCCCGGTATGACCGGGCTGTGGCAGGTCAGCGGCCGGTCCGACCTGAGCTGGGAGGACGGCATCCGACTCGATCTCTACTACGTGGAGAACTGGTCGCTCGCCGCCGACCTCACCATCCTCTGGAAGACCGCCGGCGCGGTGCTGAACAGCCGCGGCGCGTACTGACCGCCGCCGCTCACGCCTGCGGGCCGGTCCAGTCCAGGCAGACCACCACGGCATCGTCGACGAGGTCGCCGGCCACGAACGCGCGCAGGTCACCGATCAGCGACCGCACGGCGTCCAGCGGCTCCATCGGGCCCGTCCGGCGCAGGAACCGGTCCAGTGCCGTCTCGCCGTAGCGCACGTTCTTCCCGGTGGCCTCCACCACGCCGTCGCTGACCACGAAGAGCCGGTCGCCGCGTTCCAGCGTGAGCGTCTGCTCGTGGTAGTCGGTCGCCTCGAACATGCCGAGCGGGAACTGCGCCTCCAGCGGTTGCTCGGTGACCTCTCCGCCCCGCAGCAGGATGAGCCGTGGCGAGCCGGCGTCCACCACGCTCATCGTCCCGGAGCGCAGGTCCAGCTCCATCAACAGCACGGAGAGGTGCCGCTTGCCCCGGTACTCGTCGTAGATGGCCTGGTCGGCGAGGGCGGCCTGATCACCGAGACCGAGGCCGGCCCGGCGGGCGTTGCGCAGCGCGTGGGTGGCCAGCGACGTGAGCAGGGACGCCGCGACACCCTCGCCGGTCCCGTTGATCGTGGACAGCCAGAGACGCTGCCCGTCGTCGGCCCAGTCGAAGCTGTCGCCCCGCACGGCGTACGCCGGTTCCAGCTGCCCGGCCAGGCTGAACGAGGGTCGGATCCGGCTGCGGCCGGGGAGCAGATCCCACTGCATCTCGGCGGCCAGCGTGAGCCGCTGGCTGCGCCGCGCGACGCGGTAGACGTCGGTGCCGGGGGAGACGGCCGCCAGCTCGTGCGCGAGCGCGGTGGCGACGTCGGCCAGCTCGCTGAGCACGGCCGGGTCGTCGGCCACCGGCGCGAGACGCAGGACGCCCCGCCGTTCGCCGCGCATGCTGACCGGCACCCAGGCGGTGCCGTCGACCAGCAGGGGCACCTGGTGGTCGAAGGCCCGCCAGGCGGGGTGTCCGGCGTCTCGGATGGAGTCACCCTCGGTGAGTGGCAACAGCTCCGAGAGGCGGTAGTCGACCTGGTACAGCTCCGCTTCGGTGATCCCGTACGCCTCTTCGAAGATCTTCCCGATACTGCCCACGAGAAGGTCGGCGGGTGTCTCGTTCAGGGTACGGCGTGCCCGATTGACCGCTTTACTCATCAGGCCTCCTTGATCAAAGCTCGACTACCAGTGGCTTCGGAGTAGTCTCGGGCCACCATGGCCGAAGAACACGGTCCACCGGACCCTGCGACGAGTATGGCTGCCGCGTTGGACGCGGCGGCGGGAGCCCTGCTGGGCGTATGGGATTCCGTCCGCGAGGCGACCGCCAGCCGGGTCTCCGGAGCCCAACTACGGGCTGTGATGGTGGTCGAACAGCACGACGGGATCAACCTACGCCGGCTCGCCACCCGCCTGGACATGTTGCTCAGTTCCGCCAGCCGACTCTGCGACCGGTTGGTCGCGGCCGGGATGCTGGAGCGCGAGCCCGGTCGCTTCGACCGGCGGGAGATCTCCCTGCACCTCACCCCGGAGGCCCGTCGACTCCTCGCGGAGCTGCGCGCCGACCGGCAGAAGCGGATCGCCACAGTGCTGGCGGCGATGACTCCGGCGGGCCGTACCGCCCTGGTGAGCGGGATGCGGGAGTTCGACGAGGCCGCCCGCCGGCAGCAGGCGCGAAGCGGCTCGGCGCCGGATGACGGGGACCGGCCGCCTGGGCGAGACGACTGGCCGGACGACGCGGACCCGCGGGATCCGGACCGGCCCACCGGGCCGGCGGGGGACTCGTCGGAGCGCCCGGAGCGGTCGACCCGAACGGTGTGGCAGACCGGCCCCGAGCGGGCGGTGGGCACGCCGCGCGAATGGCCCACCGGTGAGCCGCCGGTGGCCCGGACCGCCTGACTCAGGCCGGCGCCGACGCGCACACCGCCAGCACGGCGATGTAGTCGTGAGCCTGCCCGCCCAGCCACTCGTCCACCACCTGGAGCAGCCTGTCGACCAGCGCGGCCGGAGGCAGCCCGGCCGCTGCGGCCAGTGCGGCCCGCAGCCGGTGCGCGCCGAACTTCTCGGCGTGGACCGGGCCGCCGTTCGCCTCGGTCACCCCGTCGGTGTACGCGAGGAGCAGGTCCCCCGGGTCGAGGTGCACCCGGGTCTCGGCGAACCGGGCGTCGGCCAGTGCGCCGACCGGCATCCCGCCGACCGGAACCGGGACGACCGAACCGGCGGCGGTGACCAGCAGCGGCGCGGGGTGCCCGCCGCCGGCGATCCGGATGTCCACCCCCGCCGGCCCGCGCTCCAGTGACCCGAGCAGCAGAGTGGTGAGCTGGCTTCGCCGGGCGGCGTCGGGCGCGTCGAACAGGGTGCGGTTGAGCAGGTGGATCAGCTCCAGCGGTCGCTGCTCGACCAGTCGCAGGGTCTGCAGCGACTGGCGGACCCGGCCGGTGAGCACGGCCGCCCCGACGCCCTTGCCGGACACGTCACCCAACGCGAACAGCGCGCCCCGCGAGTGCGGGAAGACCTCGTAGAAGTCGCCGCCGATGCGCAGCGTGTCTCCGGCGGCCCGGTAGCCGCCGGCCATGCTCACGCCGGGCACGGTCGGCAGCTGCGGCGGGAGCAGGCTGGTCTGCAACACCCGGGCCAGGTGGGCCTGCTCGCCGTACAGCTCGGCGGCGGCCAGCGCCGCGCCGGCCCGCGCGGCGAACTCGCGGGCCAGCTCGACGTCGCGTGGGTCGAAGCCGGCCCGGCCGGCACGGCGGACCAACAGCAGCGCGCCGGCTGACCCCCCGGGACCGGGCATCGGGCTGACCAGCAGCGCGCCCGTCCGGCCGAACCCGGGTGGGAGCACGCCGCTCAGGTCCGCGGCCTCGGCGTCCCGCCAGCGGCTCGGCTCGGTGGGTACGCCGTCGAGCGCCTCGCTGAGGCCGGGGACGGCGTCGGTCAGCTCCGGGCCGGCCACCCCGGTGACCGGGGCCGGCTCGCCGTCGGCGTACCGCGTCCAGCGCGGGTGCGGCTCGGCCGGCGCGGGCGGCCGGAGCAGCGCCACGGCGGCATCGGCCAGGTACGGCACGGCGAGGGTGGCGGTGGTGCGGAGCGTCTGGTCCCGGTGCAGGGACAGCCCGAGCCGGCTGCCGGCCTGGGCGAGGAACGCGGTGCGGGAGCGTTCGGCAAGCAGGGCGTCGGTACGGGCGTGCTCCTCGGTGACGTCCCGGACGTACCAGGCGTACCGGCTCCCGGCGAGCTGCCGTCGACCGCCCCGCAGGTGCCGGCCGTGGTGCTCGGCGTCGAAGCTCTCGGTGCCGTCCCGCACGGCCCGGGCCAGTGCCGCCACCGGGCACTCGGACAGCTCGACGCCCGCGACGATCTCCGGGAGCAGCTGGGCTGCCCGGGCGTTGACGAGGGTGACCCGGCCGGTCTCGTCGGTCGTCAGCACGGCCTCGGCGAGCCCGTCGAGCAGCTCGCGGGCCAGCGGCGAGTCGGCCGGCAGCGCACCGCCGACGCGTTGGCGGGTCGGTGGTCGCGACGCCTGCCCATCGCCGCCGACCGGACCGGCGATGCCGCCCCGTCGGGTCGTGGTCACCGCCCGACGCTGCCGGGCGTCCGACGACCTGTACGCATGCTGCTCCTGGGCTCCTCGCCTGCCGATAGTTGCTCGACGGCAAGCGTACCGAGCCGCACCGACGCACGCCCAGAGCGCGTCAGCCGGAGCGGCTCAGCCAGCCCGCGGGGCGGGCGACGATCCGCCGTACCACCGAGCCGGCCGCGCCCACGGCGGCGGCCTCCGGACCGAGGGTCGAGGGCCGGACCGTGACCGGTGACCAGGCGGCGGTGAGCACCCGGGCCGCGATCTCGGCGAGCACCGGCGGGCACAGCCAGGGCGCCAGCGGGGCGTACCCGCCGCCGAGCACCACGGTGTCCAGGTCCAGCAGGTTGACCACGCCGGCCACCGCCACTCCGAGTGCCGTACCGGCGTCGTGCAGCGCCCGCAGCGCGTCCGGGTCGCCGGCCTCGGCCAACTCGGCCAGCCGCGCCGTCGCGGTGTCCGCGGGAAGCTCCGCCCGGACCAGCCCGGCACCGGCCACGATCGCCTCCTGACCGGCGTACTGCTCCAGGCAACCCTGCCCTCCGCAGCGGCACGGACGGCCCTCGGGGTGGACCGGGAGGTGGCCGATCTCGCCGCTCCAGCCGCGTACGCCGCGGAACAGCGCGCCGTCCAGGACGATCCCCGCGCCGATGCCGACCTCGCCGGAGATGTGCAGGAAGCTCGCGGGGCCGGGCGGCCGGGAGTGCAGCTCGCCGAGCGCCGCGAGGTTGGCCTCGTTGTCCACCACCAGGGGCGGGATGCCCGGCACCTGTTCGGTCAGGGGCGGGTGCCCGCTGAGCAGTTCGGGCACCGCGACGTCCCGCCAGCCGAGGTTCGGCGCGAGCCGGACCAGGCCGGCGTCGTCCACCAGGCCGGGTACGGCGAGCGCGGCTCCGGCCAGGGTGAGGCCCTGCCGGGCCGCGTCGGCGCGGGCCTGCCCGGCCAGGTCGACGAGGCGGGCCAGCGCGTCGGCGGGGGCGACGGGGCGCAGGTCGGCCCGGTGCACGGTGCGGTGCCGGACCTGACCGGCGAGATCGACGACGCACACCGTCAGGTAGTCGACGTTGACCTCCAGGCCGAGCCCGGCCGGGCCCTGGTCGGCCAGGACCAGCCCTCGGGCCGGGCGGCCGGCGCCCGCCCGGGGCGCCGGGTCGGCCTCGCTGACCAGTTGGCCCGCGAGCAGGTCCTCGACCACCGCCGAGACGGTGGCTCGGGTCAGGCCGGTGGCGGTGGCCAGGTCGGCCCGGGACGGGGGGCGGTCGGCGGCGGCGATCCGGCCGAGAACCAGGGCGAGGTTGAGCTCGCGGAGGCTGCCCTGACGGGCTGCGCCGGCCGGGGCGTGGGTGGGGCTCACCCCTTGACACTGCCACAGGGCGGGCAAATAATTCAATCGCTGAACAAATACCTGACAACGCCACCCCGGAGGTCCATCATGGCACCCCGTCCCACCCCCGCCGACAAGTTCTCCTTCGGGCTCTGGACCGTGGGCTGGCAGGCCCGCGACCCGTTCGGCGACGCGACCCGTCCCGAGCTCGACGCCGTCGAGGCAGTGCACCGGCTCGCCGAGCTGGGCGCGTACGGCATCACCTTCCACGACGACGACCTGATCCCGTTCGGGGCCGATGCCGCCACCCGCGATCAGCACATCGCGCGGTTCCGCAAGGCGCTCGACGAGACCGGCCTCGTGGTGCCGATGGTCACCACCAACCTCTTCACCCACCCGATCTTCAAGGACGGCGGCTTCACCAGCAACGACCGCGACGTCCGCCGCTACGCGCTGCGCAAGGTGCTGCGCCAGCTCGACCTGGCCGCCGAGCTGGGCGCGAGCACCTTCGTGATGTGGGGTGGCCGGGAGGGCTCCGAGTACGACCTCGCCAAGGACGTCCAGGCCGCCCTGGACCGCTACCGCGAGGCCGTCAACCTGCTCACCCAGTATTCCATCGACAAGGGCTACAACCTGCGGTTCGCCCTGGAGCCCAAGCCCAACGAGCCGCGCGGCGACATCCTGCTGCCCACCATCGGGCACGCGCTCGGCTTCATCTCCCAGCTGGCCCACCCGGAGCTGGTCGGCCTCAACCCGGAGGTCGGCCACGAGCAGATGGCCGGGCTCAACTACGCCCACGGCATCGCCCAGGCGCTCTGGCAGGGCAAGCTGTTCCACCTCGACCTCAACGGCCAGCGCGGCATCAAGTACGACCAGGACCTGGTCTTCGGCCACGGTGACCTGATGAACGCGTTCGCCCTGGTGGACCTCTTGGAGAACGGCGGCCCCAACGGTGGGCCGACCTACGACGGGCCCCGGCACTTCGACTACAAGCCGTCGCGCACCGAGGACATGGACGGGGTGTGGGCGTCGGCCGCGGCCAACATGAGCACCTACCTGCTGCTCAAGGAGCGCGCCGCGGCGTTCCGCGCCGACCCCGAGGTCGTCGAGGCGCTGGCCGCCAGCAAGGTCGGCGAGCTGAGCACGCCGACGCTCGCCGACGGCGAGGGCTACGAGGAGTTCCTGGCCGACCGGTCCGCGTTCGAGGACCTCGACGTGGACGCGGTTGCCGCGCGGGGCTTCGCCTTCGTCCGGCTCAACCAGCTCGCCGTCGAGCACCTGCTCGGCGCTCGCTGAGGCCCCGCCATGCCGTTGGTCGCAGGCGTTGACTCGTCCACCCAGTCCTGCAAGGTCGTCATCCGGGATGCGGAGACCGGCGCTCTGCTCCGGCAGGGCCGGGCACCGCACCCGGACGGCACCGAGGTCGACCCGGAAGCCTGGTGGCAGGCGCTGCGCAGCGCCGCCGACGAGGCCGGCGGGCTGGCCGACGTCGCGGCGGTCTCCGTCGCCGGCCAGCAGCACGGCATGGTCTGCCTCGACGAGGCGGGCCGGGTGGTGCGCCCGGCCCTGCTGTGGAACGACACCCGCTCCGCCGACGCCGCCGCCGACCTCATCGAGGAGGCCGGCGGCGGCTCGGAAGGGCGGCGGTTCTGGGCCGAGGCCACCGGCAGCGTGCCGGTGGCGAGCTTCACCATCACCAAGCTGCGCTGGCTGGCCCGGCACGAGCCGGATCTGGCCGCCCGGGTGGCGGCCGTCTGCCTGCCGCACGACTGGCTGACCTGGCGGCTGGCCGGTGCGCCGGGGCTGGCGGGGCTGCGGACCGACCGGGGTGACGCCAGCGGCACCGGCTACTGGTCCCCGTCCACCGGTTCCTACCGTCCGGACCTGCTGGAACGGGCCTTCGGTCGGCAGCTCGTGGTGCCCGAGGTGCTGGGCCCGGCAGAGTCGGCCGGCACGCTGGCCGACGAGCTGGGTGGGGGCGGCGCGCTGCTCGGCGCGGGCACCGGCGACAACGCCGCCGCCGCGTTCGGCGTCGGCGCCGGTCCCGGTGACGTGGTCGTCTCGATCGGCACCTCCGGCACGGTGTTCAGCGTGGCCGACGTGCCGGCCGCCGACGACAGCGGCGCGGTGGCCGGCTTCGCCGACGCGTCGGGCCGTTTCCTGCCGCTGGTCTGCACGCTCAACGCCGCCCGGGTGCTGGACGCCGCCGCCACGATGCTGGGCGTCGATTTGGACGAGCTGGCCGAGCTGGCGCTCTCCGCGCCGGCCGGCGCGGACGGGCTCGTCATGGTGCCCTACCTGGAGGGTGAGCGGACGCCCAACCGCCCGCTGGCCACCGGCGCGGTGCACGGGCTGACCCTGCGCACGTCGACCCCCGCGCACCTGGCCCGGGCCGCCGTGGAGGGCATGCTCTGCGCGCTCGCCGACGGCCTGGACGCGCTGACCGCGCAGGGCGCCACCGTCCGCCGGGTCATCCTCGTCGGCGGCGGGGCACGCTCGGCCGCGGTCCGCCGGATCGCACCGCAGGTCTTCGGCTGCCCGGTGGTCGTCCCGCCCGCCGGGGAGTACGTCGCCGACGGCGCCGCCCGTCAGGCCGCCTGGGTCGCCCTCGGCGGTCCGACGCCGCCGCAGTGGGAGGTCAAGGGCACCGAGGAGTACGCGGCGGAGCCCGTCCCCGCCGTCCGTGACCAGTACGCCGCCGCCCGCGGGTTGGTCCTCGACCGCCGCTGACACCTCGGAGTCGACGCGGGTGGGAGCCGACCGGCACCCACCCGCGTCGCGACCTGCGTACCGGAGTCTGGTTGGCTGCCCGTCATGAGCGTGACCAGTGGCGGGCCCGACCAGCGCCGGCGTGGCCGGGGCGGCGGCCGGGCGCACCGGCTGTACAGCGTCGTGGTGTTCGTGCTGCTCGCCTCGCTCGACAACGTGGCGATCGGGCTCGTCCCACCGCTCTACAAGCCGATCGCCGGCGCGTTCGACGTGTCGGGGCGGCTGCTCGGGCTGGTCACCGCCGTCAGCTTCCTGGTCAGCGCGGTGGCCGCGGTCGGCTGGGCGTACGTCGGGGACCGGAGCAACCGCAAACCGCTGCTCATGGTGGGCACCCTGCTCTGGGCGGCGGGTACCGGCGGCAGTGCGCTCGCCGGCGGGTACCTCACGTTCCTGGCCGCCCAGCTCGTCGCGGCGGTCGGTCTCGGTGCGGTCGGCTCGGTGGGCTTCTCGGTGGTCACCGACCTGATCTCGCCGACCCGGCGTGGGCTGGTGATGAGCTTCTGGGGCCTCTCCCAGGGCGTCGGCACGCTCGCCGGCACGCTGGTCGGCGGGCTGCTCGGCGCGGCCGACTGGCGGCGGCCGTTCCTGCTGCTGACCGGGGTGGGCCTGGCCGCCACCCTGGCGTACCTGTTCACCTACGACGTCCGGCGCGGCCAGAGCGAACCGGAGCTGGCCGACGCGTTGGACGCCGGCGCGGACTACGACTACCGGATCAGTCGGGCCGACGTGCCGAGGATCCTCGCCCGGCGGACCAACCGGTGGCTGATCCTGCAGGGCCTGACCGCGCAGGCGGCGTTCGGCTCGCTGGTCTGGCTGCCGGTGCTGTTCGCCGAACGGGCCGAGGCCCAGGGCTACTCGGAGTCGACCGCGGTGGTGGTGGGCAGCGTCTTCGCCACGCTGTTCCAGCTCGGTGGAGTGCTCTCCATCGTGGGTGGGCTGGTCGGCGACGCGGTGCAGCGGCGTACCCCTGGGGGTCGGGCCCTGGTCGCGGCGGTCGGCATCCTCGCCGCCCTGCCGTTCTACCTGGTGCTGTTCTTCGTGCCGGTGACGATCGACGTGCCCGACGGCGGCAGCGCCGGCGCGGTGGTAGGCGCGGTGCTGTCCAGCGTGGTCACCGAGCCGTCGGTCGGCCTCAGCCTGCTCACCGCCGTGGTGGCGCTCGCGTTGACCTCGGCGAACTCGCCGAACTGGTTCGCGCTGATCGCCGACGTGAACCCGCCGGAGCACCGGGGGACCGTCTACAGCCTCGGCAACCTGGTCAACGGGGTGGGTCGGTCGGCCGGCAACGGCCTGGTCGGGGTCGCCTTCCAGGGTTTGCGCGCGGCCTTCCCGCCGCCGCTGAACTTCGCCGTCGGGCTGGCCGCGTTCCAGCTCTTCTTCATTCCCACCGGCATCATGTACTGGCTCGCCTCGCGAACCTCACCGGCGGACATCGACAACGTGCACGACCTGCTGCACACCCGAGCCGACCGCCTCTGACGGGCCCTCGCCCCGTACCCGCGCCGGCTCGTTGGCTGGTTGTTCCGGAGCGGCCTGGACCTCCTTCTCATCACCCGATCATCGGGCGGCCGCCAGGTCCGCGTAGTGCCAGCGCCGCCTTTGCTCTGCTTCAACCCACGCAACACATAAGGGCACCGACTGTCGCCTCGGTTGAAGCAGAGCAAAGGACGTGATGCGCAGCGGTCCCCGTCCCCGACCGCCCCACCGGCCCGGCGCTGGAAAGCGGTGGGGCGGTGGGGCGGACTCCATTCAAACGGCAGCGGAGCAGGCCGCGGCGGCGGGAGAGGGCTGGACCGGACCGGTCAGCCGCGGAGCCAGACCGTGACGTCGGTCGGGACCGCGCCCTCGTCCAGCGGTGCGCTGGCGGCCAGCACCTCGGCACCGGCCGGAAGCGGCACGGGGGCGTCGCCGAAGTTGGTCAGCACGGTCAGCTCACCGTTGCGGAAGGTCAGCACCTCGTCGTTGGAGGGCAGCCATTCCAGCGTGCCCCGGCCCAGGCCGTGGGCGCGGCGCAGCCGCAGCGCCGTGCGGTACAGCTCGTACGTCGAGCCGGGCACGTCGCGCTGCCGGTCCAGCGCGTACTCCGACCAGGACGGGGGTTGCGGCAGCCAGCTGGCGTCGGTGGGCCCGAAGCCGTACGACGGGGCGTCGGCCTCCCACGGGATCGGCACCCGGCAGCCGTCGCGGCCCCGCTGGGTGTGCCCGCTGCGGGCCCAGGTCGGGTCCTGTCGGGCCTCGTCGGGCATCGTGGTGTGCTCGGGCAGGCCCAGCTCCTCGCCCTGGTAGAGGTACGCCGAGCCGGGCAGGGCGAGCATCAGCAGGGTGGCCGCCCGGGCCCGGCGCAGGCCGAGCGCGGCGTCCGGTTGCGGGTCGCCGATGCCGATGCCGTTGGGCCGGCCGCCGCCGATCGCCAGGCCGAGCCGGGAGGCGTGGCGTACGACGTCGTGGTTGGACAGCACCCAGGTCGTCGGCGCGCCCACCGAGTCGGTCGCCTCCAGGGAGCGGGTGATCACCGCGTACTGGGCCGGCGCGGTCCACGCGGCGAGCAGGTACTCGAAGTTGAACGCCTGGTGCATCTCGTCCGGGCGGACGTAGCGGGCCAGCCGCTCGGCCGGCTCCACCCACGCCTCCGCGACCAGCACCCGCTCGCCGGGGTAGCTGTCCAGGACCCGCCGCCACTGCCGGTAGATCTCGTGCACGCCCTCCTGGTCCCACATCGGCGGGCGCGGCTTGTCGATCTCGTTGCCGGAGAGGATCTCCTGGGGCTCCTGCCAGTCGGCCAGGTCGGCCTGCTTGACGAGGCCGTGCGCCACGTCGACGCGGAAGCCGTCCACACCGCGGTCCAGCCAGAACCGCAGCACGTCCAGGAACTCCTCGTGCACCTCCGGGTTGTCCCAGTTGAGGTCGGGCTGCCCGGTGTCGAACAGGTGCAGGTACCACTGGCCGGGTCGGCCGTCCGGGTCGACCGTCCGGGTCCAGGCCGGACCGCCGAAGACGCTCTGCCAGTCGTTCGGCGGCTGGTCGCCGGCCGGGCCGAGGCCGTCGCGGAAGATGTACCGGGACCGCTCCGGGCTGCCCGGCGCGGCGGCCAGCGCGGCCTGGAACCAGCGGTGCGCCGACGAGGTGTGGTTCGGCACCAGGTCGACGATCACCCGCAGGCCGCGGGAGCGGGCCTCGGCGATCAGCTTGTCCGCGTCGGCGAGGGTGCCGAACAGCGGGTCGACGTCCCGGTAGTCGGCCACGTCGTAGCCGGCATCGGCCTGCGGCGACGGATAGAACGGGGAGAGCCACACCGCGTCCACGCCCAGCTCGACCAGGTGGTCGAGGCGGGCGGTGATGCCCGGCAGGTCACCGATGCCGTCACCGTCGGAGTCGGCGAACGAGCGTGGGTAGATCTGGTAGATGGCGGCCTCGGTCCACCAGCCGGTGATCGGGTGACCGGAGGAGGTCTGCTGCGTCGGATCGGTGTTCAGGGTCGTCTCCCGTGTCGCGCGGTGAGTGGACTGCCGGCGGTGCTGCTGCCGGCCACGTCGCCGCCAGCCGCCGGCCGGCGGCGGATGGTTGGGGTTCAGTGTGCCCGCGGCGGTGCGGTGGACTCTCGGACCACCAGCCGAGTGGGCAGGATCACCGATGTGTCGCCGTCGGCGGTTCGTTGACCGACGATCGGGCTCAGGTTGCGGGCGCCGAGCGGGTCGAGCAGCATCCGGGCGGCCAGGCGGCCCTGTTCGGCGGCCGGCTGGGCGATGGTGCTGAGCCCGAGCACGCCGGCGAGGTCGTGGTCGTCGATACCGACCACGCTGACGTCCTGTGGTACGCGCAGCCCGGCGTCGCGCAGCGCGGTCATCGCGCCCATCGCCATCTCGTCGCAGGCGGCGACGATCGCGGTCGGCGGAACACCGCGGGCCAGCAGCTCGGCGGCGGCCCGGTTGCCGCCGTCGATGGTGAACGACGACTCGACGTCCAGACTCGGATCGGGTCGCAGTCCGGCGGCCCGCAGCTCCGCCTGGTAGCCCCGGCGCCGGTCGAGGTGGGTGGTGAAGGCCAGCTCGTCGTCGGGGTCCCCGGAGATGTGCGCGATCCGCCGGTGGCCGAGGTCGAGCAGGTGGCGGGTGGCCATCCGCGCGGCGGCCACGTCGTCGATCCGTACGCACGGCCAGTTGGGCACCCTGCTCCCCGAGCTGATGGTCACGCCGGGCAGGTCCAGGGCGGCCAGCGCGGTCAGGTCCGCCGGGCGCAGCGGTGTGGCGACCAGCATCATGGCGTCGACCCGCTTGTGCAGGTTGGCGGTACGCAGCACCCGCTGGCGGATCTGCTCCCGACCGCCGAGGTTGTAGAGCAGCAGGTCGTAGCCGGAGTGGTGCAAATACTCCTCGACCGCCTCGACGACCGTGCTGAAGAACCAGCGGGTGATCCGGGGTACGACCACCGCGACCGTGCCGGTGCGGCCACCGGCGAGCCGGGACGCGCTCGGCGAGACCGCGTAGTCGAGCTGCTCGGCGGCCGCGAGGACTCTGCGTCGGGTGGCGGCCGAGACCGTCGGCAGCCCGCGCAGGGCCCGCGAGACGGTTGCCGTGGAGACCCCGGCCAACCGGGCGACATCATCAATCTTCGTCATGCTTCCCCCGCTCGGTACCCGTCGCCCGCCGCCGCCCTCAGGGGCCAGGCGGCGGCGGGCAAGCGGGTCAGCCCTTGACGCTGCCGGCGAGCAGACCTCGCACGAAGAAGCGCTGCAGGGACAGGAATACGACGAGCGGTACAACGATCGAGACGAACGCGCCCGCGGTCAGCCGCTGCCACTCGTTGCCCCGGGTGCCGGCCATCTCGGCCAGCCGAACCGTGAGCGGGGCGGTCTCGTTGCCGCCACCGGCGAAGATGAGCGCGACCAGCAGGTCGTTCCAGACCCAGAGGAACTGGAAGATGCCGAACGCGGCCAGCGCCGGGGTGATCAGCGGCAGCACGATGGTGCGGAAGATCTTCGGGTGGGTGGCCCCGTCGACCCGGGCCGCCTCCATCAGGTCGCCGGGGAGCTGCGAGATGAAGTTGTGCAGCAGGAAGACCGCGAACGGAAGCGCGAAGCAGGTGTGTGCGAACCACACCTGGGCGAACTTCTGCTCGTCGACCAGGTCCCACGCCGGCATCAGGGTGACGCCGCCGAGGGTGACGCCGGTGGAGAAGAACTTCAGCAGCGGCACCAGGGCCATCTGCAGCGGGACGATCTGCAACGCGAAGATCGCGATGTAGAGCCAGTCCCGCCCGCGGAAGTTGATCCACGCCAGTGCGTACGCGGCCAGGGCCGCGAACGCGAGCGGGAAGAGCACCGACGGGATGGTGATCGCCAGCGAGTTGATGAAGTAGCTGGCGAGCTGCCCGGACGACGCCGACCGCCCGAAGAGGACCTGCTGGTAGTTCTCCAGCGTGAACTGCGGGTTGGTGAAGGCCGTCCACCAGCCGGTGGTCTTGATCTCGTCCTCCGGCCGAAGGGAGGAGACGAACAGGCCGAACGTCGGGATGGTCCAGACCACCGCGATGACGATCGAGACGAGCGTGGCGGTACGGCTGTTGAGTCGCCGACGTACCCGCCCGGCGGTGGTGGACGCGGTGCCGTCGGTCTTCTGGACGCCGGCGGCGACGGTGGGCGTTGCAGTCGTCATCTCAGCCCTCCCGCTGTTGACGGAGGTTGCGGATCTGGTAGATCACGACCGGGATGACCAGGATGAAGAGGAAGACCGCGAGCGCGGAGCCCTGCCCGTTCTGGCCGTACCGGAACGCCTGGTTGTACATCTCGCTGGCGATGACGCTGGTGTCGTAGTTGCCGTTGGTCGAGGTCCGGACGATGTCGAAGACCTTGAGCGTGGCGATCGTGAGCGTCACCGCCACCACGATCAGAGCCGGCCGGATGCTCGGCATGGTGATCTGCCAGAACATCTGCCAGGGGCTGACCCCGTCGAGCCGGGCGGCCTCCACGATGTCGCCGGGGATCGCCTTGATCGCGGCGGAGAGCACCACCATGGCGAAGCCGGCCTGGATCCAGACCATGATGACGATCAGCAGCAGCGTGTTCAGGGGTGATTCCAGCAGCCACTGCTTGGGCTCGCCGCCGAGGCTGGTGACGATCTGGTTGAGCAGACCGATCTGGTCGCCCTCGCCGCGGTAGGCGTAGACGAACTTCCAGATGATGCTGGCGCCGACGAAGGAGATCGCCATCGGCAGGAAGATCAGCGACTTGGCCACGGCCTCGAACCGGGCCTTGTCCACCAGGACGGCGTAGATCAGGCCGAACGCGGTCGCCACCAGCGGGACCAGGACCACCCAGACCAGGGTGTTGATCAGGACCCGGAGCATCGAGTCGTCGGAGAACATCCAGCCGTAGTTGCGCAGCCCCACCCAGCTGGTGCTGCTCCCGTCCATCAGGGAGAGCAGCAGGGTGCGAATGGCCGGCACGACCAGGCCGATGGTGAGGAGCAGCAGCGTGGGCAGCAGGAAGAAGAGCGCGAAGATCCCCTCCCGTGGCCGCGTCCGGCGGGGGAGGGGAGCTCCACTCGCCGAGGCGGCGACGAGCTGCGCCTCCCGTCGCCGGGCGAACCAGGCCGGCACGACGTCGAGCAGCAGGAGCAGACCGCCCACCACCACCACGAAGGCGACCAGCCCGTACATCAGCATGAGGAGCTTCGGCTGCTCATCGGCGAAGTCGAACTCCATCAACCCTCCCTTCCGGGTCCGGATCGGCCAGCTGCTTTCGATGCCCTGGAGCACCGGGGCGGTCGCCTTGCCGTTCAGCCAGTCGACCATGCCCTTCCAGAACGTTCCCGCGCCGACGGCGGCCGGCATCAGGTCGGATCCGTCGAAGCGGAAGACGCCCGTCTTGTCCTGCAGGATCTGGACGGAGAGCTTGTCGATCGGGCTGGCGACGTTGGCGATGTCCAGCTTGTTGTTCGCCGTGACCCAGTTGCCGAGCTTCGCGCGGCTGTTGACGTACTCGGCGGAGGCCAGGTAGGTCTGCACCGCCTGCACCTCGGGACGGTCGGCGTAAGCGACGACGAACTCGCCCGCGCCCAGCACCGGCTTGCCCTTGGCCGCGTCGATGGCCGGGAAGTAGAAGGCGAACGCGTCGCCGTCCTCGGCCACCTTGGTGCCCTCGGGGAACTGGTTGGCGTAGAAGGACGCCTGTCGGTGCATCGCGCACTTGCCGGTGGTCACCGGCAGGCCCGCCTCCTGGAAGGCGGTGGTGGTGATGCTCTTGACGCCGCCGAAGCCGCCGTTCATGTACTTCTCGTTCTTGAGGATCGTGCCGGCGCGGTCCACCGCGTCGACGACCCGCGGGTCGTTGAACGGGATCGCGTGGGTGGTCCACTGGTCGTAGACCTCGGCGCCCGCCGTACGCAGGAGGACGTCCTCGATCCAGTCGGTGGCCGGCCAGCCGGTGGCGTCACCGGACTCGACGCCCGCGCACCACGGCTTCATGCCACTGGCGGCGATCTTGTCGCTCAGGGCGATGAGCTGCTCCCAGGTGGTCGGGACCTCCCAGCCCTTCTCCTTGAACGTCTTCGGCGAGTACCACACGAAGGACTTGACGTTCGCGCCGAGCGGCACGCCGTAGAGCGTTCCGTTGACGGTGCCGTACTTCAGCCAGTCGGCCGGCATGTTCTGCTCGGCCAGGGCCTTGGTGTCGGCGCCGAGGGACTTCAGCTTGCCGGCGTCCGCGAACCGCTTCACGAGGCCCGGCTGGGGCACGAAGGCGATGTCGGGCGCGTTGCCGCCGTCGACCCGCACGGGGAGCTGGGCCTCGAACTCGCCGCTGCCCTCGTACGCGATCTCGATGCCGGTGCAGTCGGTGAACTGCGACCACGACCGCTCGAGCAGGTCGGCCTCGGCGTCACGGATGGACGCGTAGATGGAGACCTTCTTGCCGTCGTGGCCCTGGTACTTCTCGTATGGGGCGCACTCCGCGGAGCCCGCCTTGTCGCTCTTCTTGTCGTCACCGGTACCGCAAGCGGTGGCGCTGAGCGCCAGCCCGAGCACACCGGCGATCACGAAGGCCTGGCGTGGTCTGGTAAAGACCGCCATGCCGTCCTCCTTCCTAGCCGGCGTGGTCTGGTGCTGGTGACCCTCGCCGGTCCGATTGGGCGTGCACACATGTAAGCGCTTGCATCCGGTCTGGTCCACCCCCTGTCAGACACGAGCGAGTAACAATCCCGAAACCTCGTGTCCGCTGGCTGGGCGCGCTCCCAGCTGCGGATCCCGACTCTTTCGAAGACTGGCGATATCTGTCAGGCTAAAGCCAGTTCATCGAAGGTTTTAAACATAGGAGGAGCTGGATGCGTAAGCGGTGGATCAGCCTGCTGGTGGCGGGCCTGCTCGTCGGGGGAGTCCTCGCTCCGGCGAGCCCGGCGCTGGCCGCGCCGACCTTCAAGGTGCCGTTCCCGTGCGGCCAGTCCTGGTCGGGGCAGACCCGGTCGGACCACAGCCCGGCGTACGCGGTCGACTTCAACCGCACCGACGACCTCGGCGACCCGGTGGTGGCCAGCGCCCCCGGCACGGTCGACCGGGTCACCGACCTCGGCGGCACCAGTTACGGCAAGTACGTGCGGATCGACCACGGTGGCGGTTACACGACCTACTACGCCCACCTCAACGGCTTCAACGTCTCGGTGGGGCAGACCGTCGGGTACGGCAAGGTGCTCGGCTGGGTGGGCAGCACCGGCGGGTCCACCGGCCCCCACCTGCACTACGAACAGCGCCTCAACGGCAACGACATCCAGGTCAGGTTCAACGGCACCCTCGGCCTGTACTGGGGTAGCAAGACCTACACCAGCGACAACGGGTGCAGCTCGGGCACCGGCAACGCCACGGTCGACACCAGTGGCACGCCGCTGACCGTCCGCTCCGGCCCGGGCACGGGGTACGCGTCGGTGGGCACCGTCGCCGACGGCACCCGGGTGACCATCGCCTGCCAGACCAGCGGCACCACGGTCACCGGCACGTACGGCACCAGCTCGATCTGGGACCGCATCGGCAGCGGCCGCTTCATCGCCGACGCGTACGTCTACACCGGTTACGACGGCTACATCCCGAACGTGCCCCGCTGCTGACGGGGCCCTGGGTCCTCCGGCGGGGCCGCTTCCCGCCGGAGGACCGGCGCCGGTCAGGTGTTCAGTCGCCAGATCGACAGGTTGAGCGCGGCGGCGAACGTGACCCGAGATGTCTCCATGGTCGAGATATTGCCGCTGCGCTGTCGGGTCAAACCCACAAAAAAGCGCCGGGGCCGCTGCGGCCGGTGCTTCTGTCGGGAGGACGAAGCTCCGGTCGCGGCGACCCCGACGGGTCCCGGTGTTGTGATGAGTTGTCAGAAGGTACGAACGTCAATTGAAGATGCTGACACCACCCGGGCCGACCAACAGCCCGACGACGATGAGGACGATGCCCCACAGGATCTGCCGGCGGAACAGCGCGAGGATGCCGGCGACCACGAGTACGACTGCGAGAATCCAGAGAATCAGCTCCATGACCTCTGACTACCCGACCCTCCGATCGGGGAAACCTGGTCGGTGTCGAGTTGATCCCCGACATGGAAGACGCTGTAGGCCTGCTTGATCACCGGATGCGCCACGTTGCGGACGCGTACGCCTCCCGGGGTGGTGCCGCGCTCGGTGCCGGCGTGCGCGTGCCCGTGCAGGGCCAGCGCCGTGGGCGCCGAGTCGATCGCCTGCCCGAGCTGGTACGACCCCAGGAACGGGTAGATCTCCAGCGGCTCGCCGGCCAACGTGTCCGGAACGGGCGAGTAGTGGGTAAGCGCGACCAGCATGTCGCAGTCCAGCGAACGCAGGGCCGCGCCGAGGCGGTCCGCGCTCTCGTTGGTGGTCCGGACGAACGCCTTCATCTCCGGCTCGCCGAAGTCGCTCGCGCACCGGCCGGCGAACCCCCCGCCGAAGCCCTTGACGCCGGCGATCCCGAGCCGGCCGCCCGCGCAGTCCAGCACCACGCCGTCGCCCTCCAGCACGGTGATGCCCGCGTCCTCGAGCACCTTCACGACCTGCGGCACCTGGTCGCACTGGTGGTCGTGGTTGCCCAGCACGGTCACCACCGGCACGGCCAACCCGCCGAACTCCTGCGCCACGCAGCGCGCCTCGGCCTCGGTGCCGTGCCGGGTCAGGTCGCCGGCCAGCAGCAGCACGTCGGCGCACTCCGGCAGCTCCTCAAGCGCCGGGCGGAACCGGCCGACCACGTCCTCGTCCAGATGCACGTCGCCCACGGCGGCGATCCGGATCACCATGAAACCTCCCTCAGGGCAGTTGCTCGATCTCCGTGGGCGCCTGGGCGCGGATCACACCGATGTCGCTGGTGATCGGCACGTCCGGGAAGCGCTCCGACACCCGGCGCAGGATCTCCTCCCGCCGGTGCGGGCTCTCCACCTCGCCGTACAGCACCAGGGCGCGTTCCCGCCGGACCACGGTGATCCCCTGTTCGGCGACGGCGGGATCCTCGGAGAGCAGCCGGTGGATCTCCGCCTCGACGTACTCGTCCGGCGGCCCCGCGCCACTGTCGCGATCGTGCGTCACGGTGTCTCCTCTCCTGGTTGGGTGCCGGTGTCCGGCACCACCTCCAGCCGATCCAGCAGCACCAGGAACGCCTCGGCGTACGGCGAGTGCTGCGTCTCCTTGCGTACCCGTTCCCAGTCGATCTGCTCCCGCAGCGACCGGGCCAGTGGCAGGCCGCGGGCGAAGTCGCAGTAGTGCTGGGAGAAGCTCAGCAGCTTGTGCACCATGAGCTGGGTGGCGGAGAGGACCGGCATGTGGATGGCGTCCACCGGCCGCACGACGGTGTCGGCGAACGTCTCCTCGGTCACCGGCGTCTCGATCGGCCGGTGGATGAGATCCACCATCCGCCCGTCGTCGAAGACCTTGACCAGCCAGTCCTCCGGCGGCCGCTCGGCGCGGAAGCCCGCGGCCACGAGCGCTTCCAGGGACCGCTCGACGTCGGCCTCGCGGATCAGGAAGTCGACGTCGTGATCGCTCGAGTGGCCGCCGTGGGCGTAGACGGCGAAGCTGCCGCCCAGGGCGAACGGGATCTCGGACTGCTTGAGCACGGCGGCGACCTTCTTGAGGGTGTGCACCAGACTCTCGTCCCCGCGCTCAGCCATCTGGATCTCCCGTCGGTCGTGTTGGTGGA
Source organism: Micromonospora sp. NPDC047557 (assembly GCF_043205095.1). NCBI lineage: Bacteria > Bacillati > Actinomycetota > Actinomycetes > Micromonosporales > Micromonosporaceae > Micromonospora > Micromonospora sp. NPDC047557. The sequence continues at coordinate 71,230 of NZ_JBIDDK010000013.1, forward strand.
CAGGCGGTTGGATTCGAACTCCCGTACCCGGCATTCCGGTCGCCCACACCTGGTGTCGTCGCGCTCGGGTGCCAACGGGGACAAAAGGCAACAAAAGTAACGGGGCGCGAGCATGGGTCGGATAACCTGTCGAGGGTGGCCAGATCATCGGGGACGCGACGCGGCCGAGCCCGATTGCGCACCGTCGCACTGATCGGCATCGACGGCTCGGGCAAGACCACGCAGGCACACCGGCTCGCCGACGCGCTGACCGCCGCCGGCCGCCCCGCGACGTACCGCCGCAACGCCAGCGGGCGTCGCTGGCTCGGCCGGCTCGCGCACCGGCTCGGCCGCCCGGACGCGCAACGGCTCGTCGGGCGCGACGGCGTCCTGGCGGTGGAGTCCGTGCTGCGCTGGCTCGCCATCGCCGCCGCCCTGCTCAGCTGCCTGCTCACTGGCCGGACGGCGGTGATGGACCGCTACTCGGCCTGCCAGTACGCGAGCATCCGCGCCCACGGCGGGCACCGCTGGGAGCGTCTGGCCCGCGCCGGCTACCGGCTGTTTCCGACGCCCCAGGTGACCTTCCTGCTCGCCGTCGACCCGGCCGTGGCGTACCAGCGCATCGAGGAACGCGGCACCGACCACGAGTCGATGGGCTGGCTCACCGCGGCGGACACCGCCTACCGGACCCTGCCCGAGTACCCGAGCTTCGTCCTCGTCGACGCGGGCCGCTCGGCCGAGGAGGTGACCGAGCAGATCCAGGCGCACCTGTCGACCTGGCTGCGGTCGGACGCCCGTCCCGACCCCACCCGGCCATCGTCGGAGGGGTCAGCGCCCCCCGAGGTGCCGCAGCCGGCGCCCCCGCCCGCCCCGACACCCCCGCCCGCCGCGCCGGCGCAGGAGCGGGCCGGGCGCGGCGACATCGCGTCCCTGCTCGTTCAGGCCCGTCCGTAGACCGGAACGCTGGCCCCGGTGGTCGGCGCGGAGTCCGGCGAGGCGAGGAAGCGGATCACCGGCGCGATCTCGGCCGGCGTGACCCAGCGGGAGTGGTCGGCGTCGGGCTGCGCGGCCCGGTTCGCCGGGGTGTCGATGACGCTGGGCAGCACGGTGTTGCAGCGCACGTTGCGGGAGCGGTACTCGACCGCGACCGCGTTGGCGAAGGCCAGCACCGCCGCCTTGGCCGTGACGTAGCCGGCCGCGCCGGCGAACGGGGTGAGGGCCGCCCGGGCCGACACGCACACCACCGCGCCGCCGCCGGCCGCGACCAGGTGCGGCAGCGCGGCCTGGGTGACCAGGTAGGTGGGTCGCAGGTTGACGGTGAGCATCCGCTCGAACTCCTCGACCGGTGTCTCGTGCACCAGGCCGCCGCTCGCGTACCCGCCGACGAGGTTGACCGCCGCCCGCAGCGGCGCCGCCGGGTCGCCGACGGCGGCCTCCACGACGCGGGCCGCGCCGGCCGGGTCGGTCAGGTCCGCGACGACCCGGACCAGCCCGTCCGCCGCCGGCTCCGACCCGGGCCGGGCTGCCCGCTGCGGTACGACCACCCGCCAGCCCGCGTCGACGAACGACGCGACGACCGCCCCGCCGAGCCCACCCGTGCCTCCGGTCACCACCACGCTGCGCTCCGCCATGCCCAAACGCTAACCCCTCCCCACCCCCACCCCATCCCCGTCCCGGCCCCCGTCCCGGCCCTGTCGATCATGAAGTTATTGCCGTGACACGCCGACAGGACGGGCAACAACTTCATGATCGGCGGGTGCCGGCGAGCGGGCTGGTGTCTGCCGAGAGCAGAGCTGTTGGGTTTTTTGGTCGGGCTGGGTGCAGGATCGGCGGATGATGCGGATCTTGGTTCTCGGGGGTACCCGGTTTCTCGGTCGGGCTGTGGCCCGGCTCGCGGTCGAGCGGGGGCACGACGTGACCTGCGCGGCCCGGGGAGTGTCCGGTGTCGTGCCGGCCGGCGCGCGGTTCGTGCCGGTCGACCGCGACGACCCCGAGGCGCTGGTGTCGCTCGCCGGCGACGGCTTCGACGCGGTGGTGGACGTGACCCGCCAGGTCAGCCACGCCCGGCACGCGCTCGCCGCGCTGGCCCCCCACGTCGGTCACTGGTCGTTCGTGTCCACGACCTCGGTGTACGCCGACAACACCACACCGGGTCAGACCGCGGCGCACGCCCCGCTGCTGTCGCCTGCCCCACCGGACGTGGACGCTCCGGTCGGCCCGGACCACCGCTGGTACGGCGAGTGCAAGGTCAGCATCGAGCGGCTGGTCCGCGAACTGATGGGTGCGCAGCGGTCGTTCATCTGCCGGGCGGGGCTGATCGTCGGCGTGGAGGACCCGAGCGACCGCTTCCCGTACTGGGTGCGACGGCTGGCGAACGGCGGGGAGATTCTCGCGCCCGGACGGCCGACCGACCGGGTGCAGTTCGAGGACGTCGCCGACCTGGCCGGCTGGTTGCTGCACGCCGCCGACGCCCGCCTCGCCGGCACGTACGACGGCACCGGCCCGGCGATGTCCCGCGCCGATCTGCTGACCGGCGTGGCGGCCGGGCTGGGTGTCGCCGACCCGCAGCTCACCTGGGTCGATCAGGACTTCCTGGTGGCCCGCGACGTCCGCGAATGGTCGGGGGAGCGGGCCTTGCCGCTCTGGGTGCGACTGCCGGAGTGGGCTGGCCTGATGGACCGGGACGCCCGTCCGGCGCTGGACGCGGGTCTGACGATCCGTCCGTTGCCCGACACCGTTCGGGCGACCGCGTCCTGGATGAGAGCGCGGCCCGACGACGTACGGCAGGGTGGACTCGACCCGGCGGATGAGGCGGCGATCCTGGGAGAGTGGCAGGCTGTGCGGAACGCGTGATCCGGGTCGTCGACACTTTTCCCACCACATACGGTCATGGTTGACGCTCACGCCTCGTGAAAGTAAGTTTCATCCGTGGCGAAGAGTCCGAAGATTTCTGCGAGTCACGAGCCTGGTGGGCTGATCGTCCACATCAGCGGGCTGTTGCCATCGCTGTCGCCCGCCGAGCAGCGGGTCGCCCGGCTGGTCGTGTCCGACCCGGCCGCCGCCGCCCGGCGGACCATCACCGACCTCGCCACCGCAGCGGAGACGTCGGAGGCGACAGTCATCCGGTTCTGCCGATCGGTCGGCATGGACGGCTATCCACAGCTGCGCATCCGGCTGGCCGCCGAGGCCGCCCGCCGCATCGAGCCGCCGGACGCCCGGGTCGTCGGCGGGGACATCCCGCCCGGCGCGGACCTAGCCCAGATCATCGCCACCATCGCGTTCAACGACGCCCGAGCCGTCGAGGAGACCGCCGAGCAGCTCGACCCGGCCGTCTGCGAGCAGGTGGTCGAGGCGATCGCGAGCGCGGGCCGGATCGACATCTACGGCGCCGGCGCCAGCGGGTTCGTCGCGTCCGACTTCCAGCAGAAGCTGCACCGCATCGGCCGGATCGCCTTCTACTTCCCGGACGTGCACACCGCGTTGACCTCGGCCGCCCTGCTCGGCCGCGGTGACGTCGCGATCGGCATCTCGCACACCGGCACCACCTCCGACGTCATCGAGGTGCTGGAGCAGGCCCGGACGCGGGGCGCGGCCACCGTGGCGCTGACCAACTTCCCGCGCTCGCCGATCACCGACGTCGCCGACTTCGTGCTGACGACCGCGGCCCGCGAGACCACCTACCGCTCCGGAGCGACGGCCAGCCGGCTCGCCCAGCTCACCGTCGTCGACTGCCTCTTCGTCGGGGTGGCCGCCCGCAACCGGTCCCGGGCCCGCAAGGCCCTCGAGGCGACCGCCGAGGCCGTCCAGTCGCACCGGGTGGGTGCCAGTCGGAGGCGGGCATGACGCCCGGTTCGGTGGAGCCGGACGAGGACATGTCAGCACCGCCCGCCCGCCCGAGCGTCCGGGTGGGCGCACCCACCGAACGACGCAACCCCCTCAGCGCGGACCTCGACCTGATGTCGACCCGGGACGTGCTCACCGTGATCAACGAAGCCGACCGGCGGGTGCCCGCGGCGGTCGCCGCGGTGCTCGACGAGATCGCCACCACCGTCGACCTGGCGGTGGCGGCGTTGCGCGGCGGGCACCGGGTGCACTACTTCGGGGCCGGCACGTCCGGCCGGCTGGGCGTGCTCGACGCGGCCGAGCTGGCTCCCACCTTCAACTCGCCCCGGCACTGGTTCTGTGCCCACCTGGCCGGCGGCCCGGACGCCATGTGGCGGGCCGTGGAGGACGCCGAGGACGACGACCGGAACGGGGCGGACGAGGCCGCTGGATGTGTGCGCGCCGGTGACCTGGTGGTCGGTCTGGCGGCCAGCGGACGCACCCCGTACGTCCTCGGGGCGCTCGCCGCTTCCCGCGCCGCAGGCGCCTCGACGGTGCTGCTGTGCGCCAATCCGGAGGCCGAGGCCGCCCGGTCGGTCGACGTGTTCATCGGGGTGGACACCGGACCCGAGGTGGTCACCGGGTCGACCCGGATGAAGGCGGGCACCGCGCAGAAACTGGTGCTGAACACGTTCTCGACCGCCGTCATGGTGCGCCTGGGCCGGGTCTACTCGAACCTCATGATCGATATGGTGGCCACCAACGCGAAGCTCCGGGGACGAATGATCTCGATCCTGGTGGAGGCGACCGGCTGCTCGGAGGAGGTCTCCCGACGGGCCCTGAGCGCGGCCGACGGCGACCTGAAGACGGCGCTGGTCTCGCTGGTCTCCGGAGCCGAGGTGGCCGCCGCCCGAGCCGCCCTGGAGCGCTCCGCCGACCAGGTCCGCGGGGCTCTCGCCCTGCTCGCCTCCTAGCCCGCACAGCCCGGGAAGCGAACGGGGCTCCGGATTGTTCATCGGGGCGGGGGGTAATAACACCCCCGTGGATGAACCGACCGCCCCATCGCTGCGTATCTGGCAGTGACCAGGATCGCAGCACGGAGGTGACCCGGGTCGCTGTGCCGGCGCCGGGGCGGTGTTGCCATGGTGCGGGCGATCAGCGATTCGTCGACCCACCAACCCGTTCGAGGTGCCCAGCGGCGAGCCACCCGACGGGTGCTGACAGCAAACATGGACCGTGCTCTCAGCAACTACTCAGGCATTCGTGACACTTTCGACTCACGACATGGAATCCCCGACACGTCTCATCTGTTGTGTAGGTGTCAGCGACGGTGGGCACAGCAGAAGTTACCAGGGGCTGACCGGACGTGGGGAATGGCAAGGAACCGGGCAACCGGCGCGAGCGAGGGGACCGTGGGCAACGTGGACAAGAAAATCGGCATGCGCACCGACGAGGTTGCCGAGGAGCGCGACCTGGTCGGCGTCTACCTGCACGAGATCTCCCGGACGCCACTGCTGGACGCCGCCAAGGAGGTCGATCTCTCCAAGGCGATCGAGGCTGGCCTCTACGCGGAGCACCTGCTCGGCGAGGACGCAGTTCCCGACGGTGTCGACCGGGCCGACCTGGAGCGGCTGGTCGTCGAGGGTGAGCGCGCGAAGGACCTCTTCATCCGCGCCAACCTGCGACTGGTCGTGTCGATCGCGCGTCGTTACGTGCGCTCGGGCATGCCCATGCTGGATCTGATCCAGGAGGGCAACACCGGCCTCGTCCGGGCGGTCGAGAAGTTCGACTACGAGCGTGGCTACAAGTTCTCCACCTACGCCACCTGGTGGATCCGCCAGGCCATCAGCCGGGCGATCGCTCAGCAGGAGCGCACCGTCCGTCTGCCGGTGCACCTGGTGGAGGACGTCAACCGGATGCGCAACGTCATCCGGCAGCTCACCCGTGAACTGGGCAGCGACCCCGAGCCGGAGCAGGTCGCCGCATCGCTCGGTGTCACCGTCGAGCGGGTCAACGAGTTGCGCCGCTGGTCGCAGGACACCGTCTCGCTGGACACCCCGGTGGGCGACGACGGCGACACGAACCTCGGCGACCTGGTCGCCGACAGCGACGCGCCGTCGCCGGAGGACATCGTCCTCAGCGGCCTGGAGCGGCAGCGCATCGAGGGGCTGCTCAACCACCTCGACGACCGGTCCGCCGGCATCATGCGGGCCCGCTACGGGCTGGAGGACGGCCGCGAGCACTCGCTGACCGAGGTCGCGTCCCGCTTCTCGCTGTCCCGCGAGCGGATCCGGCAGCTGGAGATCCAGGCCCTCGGCCGGCTCCGCGAGCTGGCCCGGGCGGAGGGGCTGCAGGCAGCCTGACCTGGTAGTAATGACGGCGAACGGCCGGCGTCCGATAGGGGGACGCCGGCCGTTCGCCGTATCGGGTCGGGCTAGCGGACCCGGCCGTAGCCGTGGATGGACATCATGTTCATGCCGCGCTTGAGCACGTTGCGACCGGCGCTCGGCGCGTCGATGACCTGACCGTCGCCCACGTAGAGAGCGACGTGCCCGAGCCCGCTGTAGAAGATCAGGTCTCCCGGGCGCAGGTCACCCCGACCGATGTGGGCGACCGCTCCCCACTGCATCCGTGCGTTGTGCGGCAGCGACCTGCCGGCCGCCCGCCAGGCCGCGAGGGTCAGTCCGGAACAGTCGTAGCCGTTCGGCCCTTCACCGGCCCAGACGTACGGCTTGCCGACCGCCCCGAAGGCGTAGCGCACCGCAGCGCCGGCGTCCCCGGCCACGGCGGGCACGTTCTTGGCCTCGGCCTCCGCCGCCTTGGGCGCGGGTCGCTCGGTGGCGGCCCCGTACGCCTGCCGGCGCAGCTCGTACAGGTCGGCCAGGTCACTCTCGATGCGCTTCTTGCCCGCCGCCAGCTCGCGGGCCTGCGCGGCCTGCCGGGCCAGCGTGGCGTCCAGGCGTGTCTTCTCGTCGAGCAGCCGCCGCTGGTTCGCGGTGAAGCCGGAGATGCGCTCCTGGCGCTGGCGGGTCAGCTGATCGAGGGTGCCGAGCCGGTCGAGCAGAGCGACGGAGCCGCCGGGACGCAGCAGCGCGTCCACCGTCTGCAGGCCACCGCTCTTGTACGCGGTGTTGGCGAGTGCCGCGACGTCGGCCCGGCTCTGCTCGGCCTGCTGTTCCAGGGGGCCGATGCGGGCCTGTAATCGGGCCACCGCGGCCTTGTTGACCTTGATGTCCTCGGTGAGCTTGTTGTAGGACTCCACGATCCGTTCCAACTCGGCCGAGGACGTCTCGATCCGGCGGGTCAGGTCGGCGGGGGACGGCTCGGCGTGTGCCGCCGCCGTCGGGGCGATCAGTGCTACCGACAGGCCGGCCAGCACCGCGGTGCGCAGCAGGGTTCTCAGGGATGACAAGAGCGAAGGGCTCCTCTCCCACGGCCGCCGACGGGGCTGCTGACGCCCTCGGCGACACCGACCGGGGCCATCCGGATGGACGGCACTGGGCCGGACCGGCTCGCCCAACCTAACCCGGGACGGTTGTGGCGCGCAGTTGAAGCAGGGGCGAAAGTTGGCGAAGTGGCGCGAAGTGCCGCTGCTGTCGGTGACACCAGCGGGACTGTTGACGCGGGATGGGGAACCGCCCGCGAGCCCTTTTTCGCATCCGCTGACCGATATCTGACATTCGTCGTTCCGGACGTATGCCGTCGGATGAGCTCCGCCAATATCCGATAAAACCTGAAATGGATGCTGTTTCGCGGCGATGTCCCCCGGTCGGGTGAGCGGCTCGGAATCGTAAATGCCCAGGTGGAGTGGCGGTGCCCCAACACAATGGAGCCGCAGCCGGGAATCCCGTCCCCGGGCAGCGATGCCCGGCCACGGACCGAACCCGGCAGACCGCCCCACGGGAGGAACCGTGAATCGTGAAGGCGCAAAGACGCGACCGCAACGAACGGTGCCCGGAGCCAGGTCCACGCTGCTGTACGCGCGACCCGGCATCATCGTCACCGTCGACCGGTTCACCGTCGGCCGCACCAGCTATCGCATCGTCGACCTGACCCACCTGCGCACCACCCGAGGCCCGCACGACCGGATCGCCGTCCGGGCGGTGGTGACCACCGCATCCATGATCGGCGTGGTCGGCCTGCTCCTCGGCTTCAGCGGCGGCCTGCAACGGTTGACCGCCGAGGCGTACCTCATCCTCGGGGCGGTGCTCCTGCTGCCGGCGGCACTCGCCCTGGTCGGCGACCGCTGGCGCCCACCGCCGTACGAGCTGTGGGGCTGGCACCGGGGCGCGGAGGTGCTGCTGTTCAGCGCCGACGACGAGCGGCAGTTCGGTCAGGTCACCCGGGCGCTGCTGCGCGCCCGGGAGGTCAACCGGTACGGCGGCTGGGTCGACCCCCTCGCCTCGGCGGACCCGTGGCGGCCCAGCCGCTGACCAGACCCACCGCCGGGCCGGTCAGCCGGCGACCGGCTCCGGCGTACGCGTCGCGGGCCGGTCGAGCCAGGCGGTGACGCGTCGCTCGGCGTAGAACGAGACGAACGGCACGGTGCCGGCGAGCATCACCAGAAGCATCCGCTTCAGCGGCCAGTCGGCCCTGCGGCTCAGGTCGAACGCGGCCACCAGGTAGATCATGTAGAGGAAGCCGTGCGCCGGGCCGACCGTCTCCACCACGACCGGGTTGTCGAACGCGTACTTCAGTGGCATGCCGACAACGACCAGCAGGATCAGCACCACGCCCACGATCCAGGCGATCACGCGGTACCGGGTAAGGGCTGCGCCCACCTTCGTCCGTCCTTCCGAGCCCCGGCTCAGCCGGGATAGTCACCGGGCCGGGCGCCCGGATTGGCGTTCAACCATGACAGGTAGTCGTTGTAGGCGGCCAGGGCCGCGTCGTCGCCGGGCGCCGCCTTGACCGGCACCCGGGCCACCCGCACCGGTCGGCGTACCGCCGGTCGGGAGCCGACGGTCGCGGCCGGCGGTGGCTCGACGGCCGGTGCGTCGGCGGGGTCCGCCGTTGGCTGGGCGGATGCCTCCGCCTTGTGGCGTGCCAGCCGTACCTCGCGCCACCAGACGTACACCACGAAGCCGGCGAAGATCGGCCACTCGACCGCGTACCCCCAGCTGAGGTTGTTGCCGGCCGTGGCCCGGCTGATCTGCCACCAGCCCAGCCCGAGGAAGCCCACGACCAGCACGACCATGGCCACGTGACGCGCGATCCACGCCGGGGTCCAGAGCCACCTCATGGCGTCGAGGGTACCGGGAACGGCGGCGCTCTCCGACACGGTGTCGTAGCTGCCACGCCTGCGGGATGGTTTGGCGTTGCCCGGTGTGGGCATCCGTCTAGACGCCAGCCCAAACGAGACCAGGGGGGCGATGATGACCGGATCGGTACGCGAGGACGGCCTTGGGTCCAGCGGCAGCACGGAGACGAGCCCTGAGCAGCGGGTGCCCGAGTGGGGCGGCGACCACCTCGCCGACTCCGGTGGCGCCGACCTCGACGGTGACGCGCTGGGCGTCGACCCGACGGAGCTGACCGACGAGGATCTGATCCGCGAGATGCACAGCCTGCACCGCACCCGGCTGGACACCCTGCGGCACGCGGCCGACTCCGCGCTCGCCAACCACCTGCGGCGCACTGCGGACCTGGAGACCGAGTACCTCGCCCGTCACCCGGGCCGGGAGGTCGACCCGAGCCGCCTGCGGGACGTCTGATGCCGGCGCGAGCCGTGCGCGGCATGTCCGCGCCACCCGAGGTGGTCTTCAACACGGCCACCGACCCGGCTCGGGCCTCGGCCTGGTTGCCGGCACCGCTGCGCAACGACGGGAGCCCACCCGCCGAGATCAGCGGCGAGGAGTTGCGGGCCCGCTGGGGCCACGCCGACTGGGCCGCCGAGATCCGGGTGGATCCGGTCGACTCCGGTGGCGCCCGGATCCAGCTCGACCTGACCGACGGCTCGGACACCGACCCGGACCAGTTGGCCGACGAGGCGCTGACCAACCTCGCCCGCGAGGTCGCCGACAACCTCCAGGCCGGCTGACACCGGCACCGACGGCCACCATCGCACCATGACGACATGTGAGGAGAACGGTGAGCGACACTGGCCTGCGACAGAAGGTGACGCGGCTGCGCCGGGCGTACGCGCCGCACGAGCACCGGCCGCTCGGCGGCTACCTGGTGGCGATGGGCACCTACGCCGGGGTGACCGGGGCGCTGGCCGGCCTGGTCAAGGTGACCGGCCGCCCGGTGCCCGAACGTCCCGCCCCCGCCGACGTCGTGTTGCTCTCCATCGCCACGCACAAGCTCAGCCGGCTGCTGTCCAAGGACGCGATCACCAGCCCGCTGCGGGCGCCGTTCACCCGCTATGACCGGCCGATCGGCAGCGGTGAGGTGATGGAGCAGGTCCGCGACTCGGGCAGCTCCACCCGGCACGCCATCGGCGAGCTGCTGAGCTGCCCGTTCTGCCTGGCGGTCTGGGTGGCCACGGGACTGACCGGGGGCCTGGTGCTCGCCCCCCGGCTCACGCGTCTGGTGGCCACCGCGCTGACGGCGGTGGCCGCGTCCGACTTCCTCCAGATGGCGTACGCCACGGCGCAGCAGGCCGCCGAGGGCGGGCACGACGACGACTGAACCGACACGACGAGCGCAGCGCAGTGGGGGCCGGCGGATTCGCCGGCCCCCACTGTCGTACGCGTCAACGCTGCATGCCGGACCAGCCGTGCGGCGACTCCGGCTCCCGTTCGTCCTCGTCCTCGCCGGTGATGATGTCCCGGTCGACCGCCGTGCGGTCGTGCTCGTTGGCGAAGTCCGGCTCGGGCGTGGTGTCCCTGCCCTCCGGCGGCTGACCCAGCGCCGGGACCTTCTCGTCACGGTCCTCGTGGTGCGTCATGGTGGTGTCCCTTCGGGGTCGCTGGCTTCGCTCGTTCCGCTGGTCCGGCTCACGCGACGGTGCCGCCCAGCAGGTCGCTGGCCTCGTCCACCGCGTACTCGCCCTCGGGCAGCGCGTCGATGCGCGCGAGCAGGTCCGGGGGAAGTTCGGCGGCCACCGCCCGGCGATAGATCTCCGCCTGGGTGACCCGCTCCTGACCTCGGAAGATGTCGTCGAGCAGGTCGTCGAGGGCGCGGGTGTCCGGCTCGTCGGCCACGGATGCGTCGTCGGTCACGCCGATCAGCTACCCGGGGCGGAATCGGTCAAACGTCGCGCCGTTGGCCCGAGTTGCGGCTGCGCCGGCCCGGAAACAGACAGCGCCGCCCCCGAGCCTTGTGGGCCGGGGGCGGCGCTGGTGTCGGTGTGTAGGTCGCCTCTCGGCGAGTGGCGCGACGCGGCTCCAGCCGAACGGTATTCCGCGAGGGCTATTTAGGTGAGGCCCGGGGACACTGAGCACACCGACACCTCAGTTAACCAGGCCCCACCGTCCCGTGTTCCGCGCACCGCAGTGCCGGCCGTCACACCCTCACGCCAGGGTCGGCAGCGTGGCCCGACGGGCGCGTACGGCGGTGGCCAGGTGGTCGAGCACCTCGGCGGTGTCGTCCCAGCCGAGGCAGGCGTCGGTGACCGAACGGCCGTACACCAGCTCGCGGGTCGGGTCGAGATCCTGCCGGCCGGGCAGCAGGAACGACTCCAGCATCACACCGGTGATCCCGCGCTGGCCGGCGGCCATCTGCGCCGCCACGTCCGCGGCGACCAGCGGCTGGTTGCGGTGGTCCTTGCCGCTGTTGGCGTGGCTGGCGTCGATGACCAGGCGCTCCGGCAACCCGGCCGCCCGGAGCAGGTCGAGCGCGCCCGCCACCGACTCCGCGTCGTAGTTGGGCCGACCGCCACCACCGCGCAGCACCAGGTGCCCGTCGGTGTTGCCGCGGGTGTGCATGATCGCCGGGGTGCCGGAGAAGTCGATGCCCGGGAAGACGTGCGGCACCCCGGCGGCGCGGATCGCGTCCACGGCGGTGCCGATGCTGCCGTCGGGGCGGTTCTTCATGCCGATCGGCATGGACAGGCCGGAGGCGAGCTGCCGGTGCACCTGGCTCTCCACGGTGCGGGCGCCGATCGCACCCCAGGCCACCGTGTCCGCGATGTACTGCGGGGTGATCGGGTCGAGGAATTCGCAGCCCACCGGAAGGCCGAGGCGCAGGACGTCGAGCAGCAGCGCCCGGGCCCGGCGCAGGCCGGTGTTGACGTCGCCGCTGCCGTCCAGCCCGGGGTCGTTGATCAGGCCCTTCCACCCGACGGTGGACCGCGGCTTCTCGAAGTAGACCCGCATGACGATCAGCAGGTCGTCGGCGAGCCGGTCGGCGGCGGCGCGCAGACGCTCGGCGTAGTCGAGGGCGGCGGCCGGGTCGTGCACCGAGCACGGGCCGACCACCACCAGCAGGCGGTCGTCCTCGCGGTCCAGCACGCGGCCCACCGCGCGTCGGCCGGTCAACACGGCGGCGGCGAGCGGGGCGTCCAGGGGCAACTCGTGGTGCAACAGGGCGGGTGTGGTCAGCGGCACGACACGGTCGATCCGCTGATCGCTGACCCGATCGGTCTCCGGGGTCGTCACGGTGGGCATCCTTCCGCCGACCGTGCCCGGGGCCGGTGCCCGGGACGAGCCGGCTGCTCGTACGCAAAAGGGCAGGAACGACAGCTCCTGCCCAGCCGGCTCGGTCCGTGGTGACGTCAGTTCATGGTGAAGTCACCGGCGTGGGAGCCGGCTGCCTAAACCATCGATAGGAACGCGTCACGGGAGCCAGCCTACCCGACCGGGCGGGGGTGCCCGTGGCATCGTCCCAAGATGCGGGGTGAACATCGCGTGCCGAGGCCGGGCGGGGGGTAACAGGGGTCCCATGACTGACGAGCAGAGCGATCAGGAGCGGGCGGAGTCCCGCGCGCACCACCTCCTTCCCGAGGAGGAGGCGGTGGGCAGCGACGACCCGCAGGCGCAGGCGGAGGCCATCCTCGCCGAGTCGGACATCCGCGAGGAGGACCAGAACGTGGCCCCGGACACGGTGCTGGAACGTCGTACCTCGGATCAGACGGTGGCCGTCGAACCCCCGGACTGAGCCCGCGCGCCGCGCGCCCGGCGTGACCCCCGGTAGGTCTGCTCGCGCAGCCAGGCGAGTGGGCCGGCCGCCCGCAGTTCGGGTGGCAGGTTGCGCACCGGGTCGAACGCGAGCGTGGCGTCCTCCCCGGCGTCGAGCGGGGCGCCGATGATGACCTGGCCGACCGGCCGCCACGGCCCGACGGCGGACGCGACCGCGAGCACCACGCGCGGCGCGTCCGTCCGGGCCGCGGCAGCGACGGCGGCCAGAGTGCGGCCGAGGTCGACCGAGTCCGGGTCGGCCAACGCGGCCAACCAGAGACGACGCCGGCCCACGCGGTAACACATGATCGTGCTGTACGTCCCGGTGAAGCCGCGGCGGGGCAGCGGCAGGTTCCGCAGCACCGGAGCGGCGCCGCTGGAGCTGACCAGCAGGTCGAACGGGCGGCCGGTGGGGAAGTGCACGCGTACCGCCAGGCCCAGCACGTCCGGCCAGCCGCCGGGTGTGGGCGTACCCCTGGAGAGCCGGACCGTGGCCGCGTACCGGCCGGGGTCGTCCAGCAGGGCGACCCCGGTGGGTGGTCCGGGCGTACCCCAGATCGTCACCTCGCCGGCGAACGACCGGCCGGCCGGATGCAGCAGCCGGCCGCGGCGCAGCCGGCCGAGCGCGGCGGTGGCGCGTTCGACGGTCCTGGCGGCCGGTCCGACGGTGCGGCGCGCGGGCGGAACGGGGGTCCGTGGGGTCATTGCTCTGCGGTACCCCGACCGGCAGAGTCGATGCCGGTCGGCCGCCTCGCCGACCGGCGGCACGTCACCTTTCCGCCCGCGAGATCGGATAGCGTCGTGCCATGCCCGACAGTGGTTACCCCTGGCCCATCGAGACGTCCCGACTGGACAACGGCCTGCGCGTGGTGGTGAGCGAGGATCGCACCGCACCCGCGGTGGCCGTCAATCTGTGGTACGACGTCGGATCCCGGCACGAGCCGGATGGGCAGACCGGCTTCGCCCACCTCTTCGAACACCTGATGTTCGAGGGCTCGGTGAACGTGGCGAAGACCGAGCACATGAAGCTGATCCAGGGCTCCGGTGGCTCGCTCAACGCCACCACCAACCCGGACCGGACGAACTACTTCGAGACGGTCCCGGCCGAGCACCTGGAGCTAGCGCTCTGGCTGGAGGCCGACCGGATGGGTGGGCTGGTCCCGGCGCTCACCCAGGAGACGCTGGACAACCAGCGTGAGGTGGTCAAGAACGAGCGCCGGCAGCGCTACGAGAACGTCCCGTACGGGGATGCCTGGCTGCGACTGCTGCCCTTGCTCTACCCGCCGGGGCACCCGTACCACCACTCGACGATCGGCTCGATGGCCGACCTGAACGCCGCCGATCTCGCCACCTTCCAGGCGTTCCACGAGATGTACTACGCGCCGAACAACGCGGTGCTCACCGTCGTCGGCGACGCCCAGGCCGCCGCGGTGTTCGCGCTGGCCGAGAAGTACTTCGGCGCGTTGCCCGCCCGCGACGACATCCCGCCCGCGCCGGACGGTCGCCACGTCCCGGCGACCGGGAAGCCCGCCGTGGAGACGGTGATCGCGGACGTGCCGGCGCCCCGCGTCTACATCGCCCACCGGGGTCACCCGTTCGGCAGCCCCGGCTACGACGTGCTCACCGTGCTCGCCACCGTGCTCGGCAGCGGCCGGGGCAGCCGGCTCTACCAGCGGCTCGCCGACGGCGAGCGGATCGCACAACCTGATCTGGTCGGCGCGTACGGGGTGGACCTCGCGCACGCCCCGGCGCCGCTGATCGCCACCGCCACCGCCCGCCCCGGCGTGAGCGCCGAGCGGTTGGCCGAAGGGCTGGCGGAGGTCGTCGACGAGCTGGCCACCGTGCCGGTCACCGCCGCCGAGCTGGACCGGGCGAAGGCGTTGCTGAGCACCGCGTGGTGGCGGCAGATGTCGACGGTGGACGGCCGCGCGGACACGCTCGGGCGGTACACCACCCAGTTCGGCGACCCGGCCCGGGCCGCCGACCGGCTGCCCGCCTGGCTCGCGGTGACCGCCGAGCAGATCGCCGAGACCGCCGCCGACGTGCTCGGCGCCGCCGACCGGGTGACCCTGACCTACCTGCCCGAGGAGACCGCATGACGCTGATCGCCGACCGTCCCGGCCCGGGTGCCGCTCGCCCGTACCGGTTCCCGCCGGTGGTCCGCCGCGCGGTGGGCGGCGGCCAGGTGGTCGCCGCGCACCTGCCCGGGCAGAACCTCGCCGTCGCGTTGCTGCTGCTCGACGCCGGCGCCGGCCGGGAGCTGACCGGCAAGGAAGGGCTGGGCGGTGTGCTCGCCAAGGCCCTGGAGGAGGGCACCGCGCAGCGGGACGCCACGGCGTACGCGCTGGCCATCGAGGCGCTCGGCACCGAGCTGGTGACCGGGCTGGACTGGGACTCGTTCCAGATCAGCGTGCAGGTCCCGGTGGACCGCCTCACCGCCGCGGTGCAACTCCTCGCCGAGGCCGTCCGAACGCCCCGGCTGGACCCGGCCGACGTCCGGCGCGTGCGCGACGACGAGGCCACCGCGCTGCGGATGGACTGGGCCAACCCCGGCCCGCGCGCCGACGCCGCGCTGCGCGCCGACCTGTTCGGCGCCGACACCCGCTGGGGACGACCGATGTACGGCGATCCGGACTCGGTGGCCGGCCTGGACGTGGAGGACATCACCGTCTTCCACTCCGAGTGGTTCCTACGGCCCGGCACCCTGATCGTCGCCGGTGACCTGGACCGGATCGACCTGGACGCGTTGGCCGAGGCGGCGTTCGCGGGCACCGGGGGCGGTCCGGCCGAGCGGGGCGGCCCGATCGAGGTCCCGCTGCACACCGGCCGCCGGATCATCCTGGTGGACCGGCCCGGCTCGGTGCAATCCACGCTGCGGCTGGGCCACCCGTCGCCGCACCGGGCGCACCCCGACCACGTGCCGATGACCCTCGCGGGCACGGTGCTCGGTGGGGCGTTCACCTCCCGGCTCAACCACCTGATCCGCGAGGTGCGCGGCTACACGTACGGCATCCGGGGCGAATTCGCCTCGTCCCGCCGGTTCGGGCGGTTCGCGGTCAGCTCGGGCGTGCAGACCGCCGTCACCGCGCCGGCCCTGGTCGAGGCGGTGGGCGAGATCACCCGTACGCAGGCGGGAGGCGTGACCGAGGACGAGCTGGCGGTGGCCCGTTCCTGGCGTGCCGGGCAGCTGTCGGTCGAGTTGCAGAGCCCTCGGGCGATCGCGTCCGCGCTGACCACGCTGGTCGTGCACGACCTGCCGGACGACTACCACGCCCGACTGCGCGAGGAACTGCTCAACGCCGACGTGGACCAGGTCTCCGCGGCAGCGGCCACCCACCTGCACCCGGAAGCGCTGACCCTGGTCGTCGAAGGCGACGCCGCCGTGATCCGGAACGACCTGGAGTCCGCCGCCCTAGGAGACCTCCTCCCCTAACCCCCCCGGCCCCCTCCCGCCCCCACCCCCGCCCCCGCCCCCGCCCTCAGTCCGTTGATCATGAAGTTATTGCCAGTCGGCACGGCGTGTCGTGGCAATAACTTCATGATCAACGAGGGAAGGGGTGGGGCGGGCGAGGTGGTCGGTGTGAGGTGGGACCCGGGGGGTGGGAAAGGGGTCCCGGTTTCGGGGGTGGGGTCGGTAGCCTCGCGGGCATGAGGATCGGCATTGTGGGGGCCACCGGCCAGGTCGGTGGCGTGATGCGGCAGGTGCTGGCGGAGCGGGAGTTCCCGGCGGAGCAGGTGCGGTTGTTCGCCTCGGCGCGGTCCGCCGGGCGGGCGCTGCCGTGGCGCGACGGCGAGGTGACCGTCGAGGACGCCGCGACCGCGGACTACTCCGGGCTGGACATCGTGCTGTTCTCGGCCGGTAAGGGCACCGCCCGGGAGTTGGCTCCGCGGGTGGCCGAGGCCGGCGCCGTGGTGATCGACAACTCGTCGGCGTTCCGGATGGACCCGCTGGTGCCGCTGGTGGTCGCCGAGGTCAACCCGCACGCCGCCGCCGAGCGCCCGAAGGGCATCATCGCCAACCCCAACTGCACCACGATGGCCGCGATGCCGGTGCTGCGCCCGCTGCACGCCGAGGCTGGTCTGGTCGGCCTGGTCGTCTCGACGTACCAGGCGGTCTCCGGCGCCGGCCTGGCTGGCGTCGCCGAGCTGGACGAGCAGGTCCGCAAGGTCGCCGAGCACGCCGCCGGGCTCGCCTTCGACGGGTCGGCCGTGGAGTTCCCCGCGCCGCGCTCGTTCGCCGAACCGATCGCCTTCAACGTGCTGCCGCTGGCCGGCTCGATCGTCGACGACGGCTCGTTCGAGACCGACGAGGAGCAGAAGCTCCGCAACGAGAGCCGCAAGATCCTGGAGATCCCCGACCTCAAGGTCTCCGGCACCTGCGTCCGGGTGCCGGTGTTCACCGGCCACTCGCTCCAGATCAACGCCCGCTTCGCCCGCCCGCTCACCCCGCAGCGGGCCCACGAGCTGCTCGCCGACGCTCCCGGGGTCGCGCTGACCGCCGTGCCGACGCCGCTGCAGGCCGCCGGGCAGGACCCGACCTACGTGGGCCGCATCCGCGCCGACGAGACCGTCGAGTACGGGCTGGCGCTGTTCTGCTCCAACGACAACCTGCGCAAGGGCGCCGCCCTCAACGCCGTACAGCTCGCCGAGCTGGTGGCCGCCGAGCGACGCTGACCGCTGCGATCACTGCGGGCTCCCGGCCGGTCTCGGCGGGGGTCCGCGGTCCGTGGCGGGCGGCGGTGCATCGGGGGCGGGAGCACGCCGGTCATGTTTGGATGGACCTAGCCGACCGTGTCACCTGGAGGATGCCGTGCCGGAAGACCCCAGCCAGCAGCAGGCGTTGACCGACCTGATCGCCGGCCGCTCGATGGGCGTGCTGGCCACCCTCAAACGCGACGGGCGACCCCAGCTGTCCACAGTGGTCTACTCGTTCGACCGCGCGGCCGGCCTGATCCGGGTGTCCGTCACCGACGGCCGGGCCAAGACCGCCAACCTTCGTCGGGACCCACGGGCCAGCTTTCACGTCGGCAGCGAGGACGGCTGGGCGTACGCGGTGGTCGAGGGGCGGGCCGAGCTGACCGCTCCGGCGGCCGACGTCGACGACGCCACGGTCGAGGAGCTGGTGGGCCTCTACCGGACGCTCCGCGGCGAGCACCCGGACTGGGCCGACTATCGCAACGCCATGGTCGCCGAGCGGCGGGTGGTGCTGCGCCTGCACGTGGAGCGGATCTACGGAATGCCGCCCCGCGCCTGAGAGGGTCGGAGGCCACGCCGTGTCTGCGGGGCCGCGGACTGCGATTGACGGCTGACCCTTGGGCGACGAATCCCGGCTCAGCCGGGCTCGATCACTGTGACGCCGGGCCAGCGTTGCGCGGGCCGGTGGCGAGCCAGTCGCTGCCGGGACAGCGTGACGCCCACCCGGGCGGGGTTGTGCCGCCACACCCCGCCCA
The DNA here is from genome assembly GCF_043205095.1 of Micromonospora sp. NPDC047557. Taxonomy (NCBI): domain Bacteria; kingdom Bacillati; phylum Actinomycetota; class Actinomycetes; order Micromonosporales; family Micromonosporaceae; genus Micromonospora; species Micromonospora sp. NPDC047557. The sequence continues at coordinate 89,537 of NZ_JBIDDK010000013.1, forward strand.
GCAGATCCGCCAGGCCGTGCGGGGCGCAGACCTCCAGCTCACCGGTCGGGCGCAGCCGCACCGCCACGGCGGTCGCGTACTCCGGCCAGGTGGCCACCGCCTCGGCGACGCTGCGGTACGGGGCGATCGGATCGCCGCCGAACTTCGACGCGTACCAGGTGTGGACCGCCGCCTGGTTGCGTGCCTCCCACGGCGGCGCCGCCCAGGCCGCGGCGAGTCGGGCGGTGGCCCGGTGGTCGTCGTCGCGGGACAGTCTCGTCGGGTCGAAGAAGACCACGTCCACATCGCGGACCGTCGCCGGGTCGAACCCGTCGCCGTACCGTTCGCCCCAGACGAGGTCGCGGAGGGCGCCCGCGCCGATCCAGGCGTCCGGCAGGCCGGAGTCGCGGACCACGGTCAGCGCCTGGGTCAGCCAGACGTTGCCGGCGACGAGGTCCCTCAGCTCCCGCTCGCCCGTCAGCACGCCACCCACGCTAGGCGGTGCTGTTCTCGGCCAGTTGGTGGGGTCTGTGCCACTGTCTCGCCCGGCGTCCCGACCTTGTCGATCAGGCGGCCCCGCGAAACGGCCGCGGGCCGCGGCCGCGACAGCCGCCCGCCCCGGACAGCGGCCCGGCCGTCGGCGTTACCCCCTCCCGTGCGGCGGGTAGACGGGCCGTGCCGACACCGAGAGGGGAGCACCATGACAACGGTCGGAGAGTTCATGACGACCCGGTTGGTGACGATGGACGGCAACGAAACGCTCATCGCCGCCGCGCAGGAGATGCGCGACAGCGCGATTGGTGACGTGGTGGTGACCGATGGCAACGGTGTCGTCGGTATCGTCACGGACCGGGACATCACGGTCCGTGGTGTCGCGGAGAACATGGACCCGGGCTCGACCCGGCTGAGCCAGATCACCAGCCGCAATGTGATCACCGTGAGCCAGTACGACGACGCGGTGGCCGCCGCGGACCTGATGCGCACCTACGCCGTACGCCGGCTGCCGGTGATCGACGACGGACGCCTGGTCGGCCTCGTCTCGATGGGTGACCTCGCGGTCGAGCGCGAACCGCAGTCGGTGCTGGCCGACATCAGCGCCGACGATCCGAACAACTGACGACCCGCCGCCAACGCGCCGGCCCTCCCCTGCGGGGGAGGGCCGGCGCTGCCGTGCCCCACCCACCTCCGTGATCAAGAGGTTCGCGTCACGACACGCCGGACGCGGTGACGCAAACCTCTTGATCACCGAGGCAGGGGGGTGGGGTGGGCTGGGGTGGGTGGGTGGGGTCACCCGATGTGGGCGAGGTTGGGCTTGCGCGGTCGGGGGACCCGTGCGGGGACGTGCAACGCCGGCCGTGCGCGCGACGCGAGCGCGCCGGGTGGGATCCCGGGCCCGGCCAACTGGGAGGAGTGGACCCGATGGTGGACGCGACCACGAGGTTCTTTGAGGACCTGGACCGGCGGGGGTACGAGCCTCTGCTGGCGAAGACCTCCGGGACACTGCGGATCGACCTGCACGAGGGGGCGCAGACCCGGCACTGGCTGCTCGCGATCGACCACGGGCGACTCAACGTGAGCCAGGAGGACCGGGAGGCCGACACGGTGATCGGCACCAGCCCGATGCTGTTCGACGAGATCACGGCCGGCCGTGAGCACGGCCTGGCCGCCCTGTTGCGCGGGGACATGACGGTGTCCGGGGACGCCCGGCTGGTGGTGCAGGTGGAGCGGGTCTTCCCCGGGTCGCCGGACGCCCGTGGGCCGCGTCGCCGCTTCGCGGGGGAGGTGCGCTGATGGGCCAGAGCAACACGATCCGGATCCTGGACGGCAACACGTTCGTCGTCTGTGAGGACACCGGTGACATCGAGGCGACGCCGAGTGAGCCGACCGGGCTCTTCTCCATCGACACCCGGTTCCTGTCCACGTGGGTGCTGAGCGTGAACGGCGAACGCCTCAACTCGCTGTCGTACGACGACCTGCAGTACTTCGAGTCGCGGTTCTTCCTGGTGCCGGGGATGGCGACGCACTACGTGGACGCGAAGTTGTCGATCATCCGGGAGCGTGCGGTCGGCGGCAGCTTCCGGGAGCAACTCACCATCCTCAACCACGACGAGAAAGCGGTCGACCTGGAAATACGGATGGACGCGGCGTCCGACTTCGCCGACCTGTTCCAGGTCAAGGACGAGATCCTGAACAAGAAGGGCGAGATCTACACCGAGGTGGAGTCGGACAAGCTGCGCCTGGGCTACCGCCGGGGCAACTTCCGGCGCGAGACGATCATTTCCTCGTCCATGTCGGCCCGGTACGACGACAAGGGCTTCGCGTACACCGTCCACCTGGAGCCGAACGAGCAGTGGGAAGCGGCGATCGACGTGCAGACGCGCGCGGTCGGGCCCGGTGACCGGGACCTGCGGATGGGGCTGCGGGTGCACGGCGGCGAGCGGCTGGCCCTGCAACATGACCTGGAGCAGTGGATCGCGGAAGCGCCCAAGGTCAACAGTGAGCACGGTCGGGTGGCCAGCACGTACCGGCGCAGCCTGATCGACCTGGCGGCGCTGCGCTTCTCACCGCTGTCGCTGGGTGGCGCCACCCTGCCGGCCGCCGGCCTGCCCTGGTTCATGACCATGTTCGGCCGGGACAGCATCCTCACCTGCCTGCAGACGCTGCCGTTCACCCCGCAGTTGTCGAAGACGACGCTGCGCATCCTGGCGTCGCTGCAGGGCAGCCGCTTCGACGACTTCCGCGACGAGGACCCGGGGCGGATCCTGCACGAGATGCGCTACGGCGAGACCGCGGCCTTCGAGGAGCAGCCGCACTCGCCGTACTACGGGTCGGTGGACGCCACGCCGCTGTTCGTCGTGCTGCTCGACGAGTACGAGCGGTGGACCGGGGACGTGGCGCTGGTCAAGGAGTTGGAGCAGGAGTCCCGGGCCGCGCTGAAGTGGATCGACAGCTACGCCGACCTGGTCGGCAACGGCTACATCTGGTACGAGCGGCGCAACACCGAGACCGGCCTGGAAAACCAGTGCTGGAAGGACTCCTGGGACTCGATCTCCTACTCCGACGGCACCCTGCCGCCCTTTCCGCGGGCGACCTGCGAGGTGCAGGGGTACGCGTACGACGCGAAGGTCCGCGCGGCGCGGATGGCCCGCCAGTTCTGGGGTGACCCGGAGTTCGCCGACCAGCTGGAGCGGGAGGCCGCGGCGCTGAAGGAGCGGTTCAACCGGGACTGGTGGGTGGCCGACGGCGAGTACTACGCGCTGGCCCTGGACCCGGACGGCCGCCAGTGCGACGTCCTCAGCTCCAACATCGGCCACCTGCTCTGGAGCGGGATCGTCCTGCCCGAGCGCGCGGAGAAGGTGGCGGCGCACCTGGTCGGGCCGCGACTGTTCTCCGGCTGGGGGGTGCGGACCCTCGCCGAGGGGGAGACGCGGTACAACCCGATCGGCTACCACAACGGCACGATCTGGCCGTTCGACAACTCCTTCATCGCCTGGGGCCTGCGCCGGTACGGCTTCGCCGAGGAGGCCGCCATTATCGCCAACGGCATCCTGGACGCGGCCACGTACTTCGACGGGCGGCTACCGGAGGCGTTCGGCGGCTACCCGCGGGAGCTGACGAAGTTCCCGGTGGAGTATCCGACGGCGTGCAGCCCGCAGGCCTGGTCGACGGGTACGCCGCTGCTGTTGCTGCGCACCATGCTCGGCCTCGAACCGCACGAGGGGCACCTGGCGGTGGAACCACGGTTGCCGGTCGGGATGGGCCGGATCGAGGTGCTGGACATCCCGGGTCGTTGGGGTCGGGTGGACGCCTTCGCCCGCGGCCGGATCGATCTGAACAGCCTCGCCGACTGAGCCCTGACCGGCGTACCGGCGGCGGCGCGCCACTCGCGTCGCCGCCGGGCCGCCACCCAGGCGATCCCCAGCCGGGCAGGGTAGATTCTGCGGATGCCGGAGCTCGTGTACCCGCCCGTTATCGCCGCCGCCAAGACGATGTTCCGGGTCCTCGACCTGAAGATCACCATCGAGGGCGCTCACCACGTACCCCGCACCGGCGGGGCGGTGTTGGCCAGCAACCACGTCAGCTACCTCGATTTCATCTTCGCCGGGCTGGGTGCGAACGCGTCGGGTCGGCTGGTGCGGTTCATGGCCAAGCAGTCGGTCTTCACGCACCGCATCTCCGGCCCGCTGATGCGCGGCATGCGCCACATCCCGGTGGACCGGCAGGCCGGCGCCGCCTCGTTCCGCTCGGCCGTCGACGCGCTCAAGCGCGGCGAGGTGGTGGGCGTCTTCCCCGAGGCCACGATCAGCCGGTCGTTCACGGTCAAGGAACTCAAGAGCGGCACCGTGCGGATGGCCCGTTCGGCGAAGGTGCCGGTGCTGCCGGTCGCGCTGTGGGGCACCCAGCGGCTCTGGACGAAGGGCCGCCCCCGCACCCTCACCCGCCGGCACACACCCATCACCATCCTGATCGGCGAGCCGATCCAGCCGGCGGACTTCCCGGACCCGAACGTGCTGGCCGCCGAGCTGACCACCCGGCTGAGCGCGCTCGTCGAGCGGGCCCAGCGCGAGTACCCGGATGCGCCGGCCGGCCCGGAGGACACCTGGTGGCTGCCGGCGCACCTCGGTGGCACCGCGCCGACGCCGGAGGAGGCCGCCGCGCTGGACGCCGTCGGCGAGGAGCGCAGCCCGAGCGTCTGAGAATGATCAAGACCGGCCGCGCGGACCGGCTTCACCACCGCCCGGACGCCGCGCCGCCGGCGAAACCGTCCCAGGAGGTCGGCTCGGGTCCCGAGCGGTAGTAGTCGTCGCGGGAGCGGAACTCCACCGGCAGCGAGCCGGGCAGGGTGATCCGGGTTTCCCCGGCGGGCAGCGCGGGGCCGGCCCGCAGCAGCAGGACGTCGCGCTCCTGGGCGGAGAGGTCCACGAGTTGCGGGCGGGTGAGCCGGAACATGGCCACGGCCCGGCGCACCTGCCGGGCCAGCGCGATGACCTCACCCGGCGACCCGCCGAGGGCCAGCGCCGGCTGCTGGATGGTGCGTAACGCGTCGCAGACGATCATGAGCTGCGCCGGATCGGTGGGGGGAAGCTCCAGCCGGGACGGCCACTGCCAGCGGATCTGGCCGGTCATCAGACCGGTCAGCCGTCCCGCCGGCCGGGACCGCGGCGGGTCGTCGTCGACCAGGGACAGCTGCGAGCCGGTGCCCACCCAGCAGATCCGCTGGTCGGTGACGGTCACCGAGACCGGCCCGGGAAGCTGCCAGCCGCGTCGTGTCTCGGTCGGCCCGAGCAGGTAGCCCGCGACGAGCAGCCGGTGCCTGCCGAGCACCTTCTCGCCGGGCAGCGGGCGCATGTCGTAACGCCGGTCGAGGGTCGGGCCCACGTCGTCGTCCGACGCGTCGAACCGGTGTGGGCCGATGAAGAAGGGGGACGCGTCGGCGTGCATCGTCACGACCTCCCGGTCAGCTGGCTGTGGGTTGAGCCTCGCCGATGCGCCGGCCGCTGTCATGACGCCCGTTAGGGGGTCGGCCGGTCGTGCGTCGCCTGTGACCGGTAGATGCCGATCTCCTCCGGGCGGACGAGCCCGTCCTCGATCGCACGGGCGAGCAGAGCGGCCTTTGTGGCTGCCGGCCGCCCCGCCCGGGTGTACTTGATCCGCGCGCGGTCCACATACTGCTTCACCGTGTGCTCGCTGATCTGCATGCGACGGGCCACCGACGCCTTCGACATCGACTGGAACCAGAGCAGCAGCGCCTCACGCTCCTTGTCGGACAGCATCGGCCGGTCCGGCCTCGGGTCGCCGACCATCGCGCCGGCGAGCGCCGGCGGCACGTACGGGCGGTCGCTCGCCGCGGCCAACACGGTCGCCACACAGTGCTCCCGGCCCTCGTGCTTGGCCAGGAAAGCCACCGCCCCGGCGTCCAGCGCGGCGAGCATCGTCTCCGGGTCGGTGTGCTCCGAGTAGACCACCACCCGTCGCCCGCTGGCACTCAACTCGGCCAGCTTGTCCAGCGCCATCCGGCCGTGCAGCCGCAGGTCGAGCAGGACGACGTCGGCGTCCGGCGCGGCGCGCAGCACCTCGTCCGGGTCGTCCCCGGTGGCCAGCACGGTCAGTCGCGGCTCGCTGGCGAGCCAGGCGCGCACTCCCTCGACGACCACCGGGTGGTCGTCGACGATCGACACCCCGATCAGCCGGTCACCGGTCACCCCAACCACCGGGTCTGCGCCCATCTGATGTTCCCGTCCCGTTCGTAGAGGTGCTGCACCGGCCCGTCCTCGTGCTCCCCGGGCGGAGGGCCTGTCGCGTCCGGCCCCTCCCGGTCCGGCGTGACCAGACTGACCACCACCTCGCCGGGGCCGGACACCACGGTCAGACGCGCCCACCCCCGGGCGTCGGCGAGCAGGCCGGTGAGCGGGTCGGCCAGCCGGCGGCGGATCTGGACCGGCAGCGGCGGTGGGGTGCCGATGGCGACCAGGTCGATCGGCAGCCCGTTGCGTTCGGCCAGGTCGGCGGCGGCCCGCAGCTCGTGCAGCAACGGGTCGGGCACGTCGTCGGACTCGGCGATCAGGCGGCGCAGCCGGGCCGCGGCCAGCACGCAGCGGCGCTGCGCCTCCGGGTCGTCCGGGGCGATCTCGCCGGCGGCCAGCTCGCCGAGCACCCGTCCGGCCGCCGCGCCGACCAGGGCGAGCCGGTCACGGCGTTCCCGCCGGCCCCGCTCGGCGGCCGCCCGCTCGGCGGAGAGCGTGTGCAGCGTGGCAGCCGCGGCGGCCCGGTCCCGGGCCAGGCCGACGATCACCGCGCTGCCGACGAAGACCGCCACCGGCAGTGAGAAGGTGCCGTAGACGTACATGGTGTAACGGGCCAGGTCGGCCGAGCCGGGGCCGTGCGCGAGGACGGCGGCGAGCGCGATCAACGCGTGCGTGGTCAGCAGCGCGACCAGACCGCTGACCCGCCGACCCCACAGCGCCAGCACGAAGAACCAGCCGAGCGTGCCCCACACCCAGTTCGCGGCGGCGAACAGTTGCCGATCGCCGACCGCGGCGAAGACGGCCGCGTCGACGGCGAGCAGCAGCCCGGCGAGCGGCCAGGGCGGCAGCGGCGCGCCCCGCAGCAGCCGGACGCCGGCCACCGCGCCGGTCACGGCGACCAGGATCCAACCGCCGAGCACCACCGTTGGCGCGGTGAACTGGGTCCGCGCCGCCAGCACCGCCGGCAGTCCGATCGCGACATGCCAGGCCAGCGCGATGGCGACGGCGACGATCCGGGCACCCCGGTCGGAGGCGTGCGCCACCGCGGCCGGCGCGGCGAGCACCGCGGACTCGGGCGGTGTGGGCCCGTCGGCCGGGCCGGGCGACGGCCCCGGGATGGGCGCCTCGCGGGTGCGGGTGCGCGCTGCCGAGGCACCGAGGTCAGCCGACACCGGGCCACTCCAGTCGGATCCGGGTGCCCGCACCGGGCGCGGAGCGCACCTCGGCCCGCCCGCCGACCGCCGCCATCCGACCGTGGATCGACTCGCGCAGCCCGTACCGGTGCGCGGGGACGGTGTCCGCATCGAAGCCGGGGCCGTCGTCGACCACCTCGACCACGACGGAGACCGCGTCGCGGGTCAGCCGCAGTGTGGCCCGCGCGCCCGGCGCGTGCCGGACCACGTTGGACAGTGCCGCGTAGGCGCTCTCGGCGATCGCGTCGGCCACCCCGGCGGGCACCGCGCAGGAGGCCAGCTCCAGGCCCACCGGCAGTTCGGGCAGCCGGTCGGGCACCGTCCGCAACCGACCGTCGAGGGAAACCGGGCCGTCGCCGGGCACCGGGCCGAGATCGGTCAACGCGACGAGAGTACGCAGGTCGGCGGCGCACCGGTCGCGGAACGCGGCCGACGGGCCAGCCACCGCGCCGAGCCCCACCATGGTCAGCGTGCCGAGGACGGTGTCGTGCAGATCCCGATTCTGCTGGCGCTCCGCCTCCCGGGCGGCCCGGGCGACCAACGCCTCCCGGGTCAACCGCTGGTGCTCGGCGAACGCCCGGTCGGCCCGCCCGATCCGGCGGCGCATCACTGCCGCCATCATCGCCGTGCAGGCCGTCTGCACCAGCAGGGTGGCGGCGTGCGCCCGGGATTCGGCGGGGTTGCCGGCCGCCTGCGTGCCCACCACGTAGGTGGCGGTGACCAGCAGCCCGGCCGGGACCGACCAGCGGGCCGGTGCGGTGGCCTGCGCGTTGATCACCGTGGTGCTGGCGAGCACCGCGATCCAACTGCCCTCGCCGGGGAGCACCTCGGGCGCCACCAGGCGAGGAATGAGCAGGCAGGCCAGCGCGGTGAGCCCGACGTCACCGGCGACCAGTGCCGGGGTGATCCCGTGGCGCACCGCTCGACCGGCGTACCAGAGAGACCATCCGGTGAGCGTGGCCACGCCGGGCAGCAGTAGGGCCTCATCGACCGGCGGGGTACGCACCGACAGCGCCACCGCGGCGCCGACCAACCCGCACGTCAGCCGCAGTAGCGCCGGAAATGTGGTGAAGATGAGGCTCAACGCCCCGCCGGCCGGGCTGTCCAGGACGGGCGGTGGCACGGTCGGGGCGGCAGTCGCCGGCATCGGGAGCTGTCCTTCCGACAACGACCCGGTCCGGGTCCGCGCGGCAGAGATCGACATCGGAGAATAGCATGGCGGACGGTGAGCGTTCACCCACCGTGCGCATCGTGTCGCCTTGTCGTCACGCTGCGCTGCGGGGCTGGATCAGGTCCCACCGATTGCCGTACAGGTCGACGAAGACCGCCACCGAGCCGTACGCCTCGTGCCGTGGCTCCTCCAGGAACCGCACCCCGGCCGCGGCCATCCGGGCGTGGTCCCGGGCGAAGTCCTCGGTGTGCAGGAACAGGCCGACCCGTCCGCCGGTCTGGTCGCCCACCCGCGCCTGCTGCTCGGCGCTGCTCGCTCGCGCCAGCAGCAGCGCCGTCTCCCGGGCCCCCTTCGGGCGCACCACCACCCAGCGCGAGCCGTCCGGGCGGGCCGTGTCCTCCACCAGCTCGAAGCCGAGGCCGCCCACGTAGAAGTCGATCGCCTCGTCGTACTCGCGTACCAGTACCGCGACCAGTCCCAGATGTCCCATCGGGCCATCATGCCGACGGATGCGCCGACCCCGGCGGGCGGCGTCGCCCATGGTCGGCGACGTCACGCGGGAACCCCGCCGGACGGCCGCCCGTCTCATCCGGCGGTAGAGAGGTGGTGAGCCGGATGCGCTCGGGCGGAACGACACTGGTGGCGGCGCTGCTCCGCCTGGGGTTGTGCGGGCTGGTAATGGCGGGCTGCGCGGGCACGGTCAACACGCCGAAGGATCCCGGCCCGGCCGAGATCGTCGAGAGGTGGACCTCCTGCGCCGAGGTCGCGCCGCAGGCCGGCGTCGTAATGCCCGTACCGCCGGGGTCGGACGGGCCCGCGGCGCCGACGCCGGCCGGGGTCGAGCCGGAGATCGGACGGATCGACCCGGCGTTCGTTCCGGTCGCCGCCGTGCTCTGCGGTCGCGAGGTCCGGCCACGCGCCGGTGGCGGCCGGGAGGAGGTGGCCACCGAGCGCCGCGCCGACGAGATCGGCCCGCTGGTGGCCGCGTTGCGCCTGTCCGACCAGGGCCGGGGCCGAGGGGAGAGCGCCTGCACCCTTGAGATGCTCGTCCCGCCCTGGCTGGCGCTGCTCGACGACAAGGGTCGGTGGCTGCGGCCGTACCTGCCGACGGACTCCTGCGGCAAGCCGCGCCCGGAGGTGCGCGCGGCGTTGGACGGGCTGCGCCTGACCACTGTCGACGCCCGTACGGTCGGGCTCGTCGAATCGTCGGCGGCCGAGACCGCCGGCTGCGAGCAGCGGTGGTCCGACATGGTGTGGGTGGAGACCCACCTCGGACGTCCCGGGCGTGTCGCGCCCGGCACGACTCCGAAGGCCGGGCCGCTGCGCCTCTGCGTCTACGAGGTGCCCCCGTCCGAGCGCGGCGGCGGCAAACCGGCGGGTGACTTCGTGTACGGCGGGCCGCTGCCACCCGAGCGGCAGGCGAAGGCGCTCCGCGCCCTGGCCACGACCCGGCCGGCGGCCGACTGTGCCACCCCGGCGTCCCGCTTCGCGGTGCTCCGGTCCCTGGATGGCGGTGGGCCCGAGTGGTACGTCGAACTCGACGCCTGCCGGCGATTCGTGGTCGTGGCATCGCCCGGCGGGACTCACCTCGGGCAGGGCGACGCCGCGTTGGCAGGGCTGCTGGGGCCGAGCTGAGCGTCCGACGGACTCAGCCGACCGGCAGTGCCTTCGTGCCACCGCCGGCGATCGACCGCTTGACGTTGGTGCCGCCGGACCAGAAGTAGCAGCGCACACCCCGGTCGCCGCGCGCCCACAGCTCCTGCGAGGGGAAGCGGTACGCGGTGCCGGTGCGATAGCGCAGGCTGGCGTCGACGGGCACCTTGGCGTAGCGGGCGACGAGCGTACGGCAGGCGGGGTGGACCGCGTCCTCGTCGCGCACGGCGTCGGCGTAGGAGCGATCCGGGGCGGTCCAGACGCCGACGAACTCGTACTGGTGCCCGGCCGTGCAGGCGGCCGGCCGCAGTCGGCCCCACTCGTCCTCGTTCATGCAGCCGTACGTCAGCGGGGAGCGGCTGCCGACCGCGTTGCGCAGCGTCCCGGACCGGTGGATGGCCCGGTCGGAGTCGCCGTTGGCGCCGTCCACCTCGTCCAGTTCGAAGATGTCGCACCGGTAGGAGCGGCTGCCACCCGCCCACCCGTCCGGCGAGGTCGGCGCGACCTGGACGGAGAGCCGCGCGGTGCGCCAGTCCCCGCCGACGAACTCCTTGGCCCGGGTGTCGCAGTCGGCGAAGACGCCACGCATGGCCGCCGACTCCACGGTGGGTGGGGTGCTGCGCGCGGCCAGGGCGCCGGTGAAGGTGCCGACGTGGAACGTCTCGACCAGGTGGGTCTTCGCGCAGTCGACGGGGGAGTAGCTGCTCAGGTACGAGCTCGCCTCGGGGATGACGTGGCACTCGCCGGCCTTCGGGGCGAACTGCTGCGCTGCCGCCATCGGTCGCCAGTCGTCGGACAGGTCACCGTCCGTGCCGGCCGGCGTGCCGCAGCCCGCCAGCGCCACCGTGAGGAACGCAGCCGCGAGCGCTGCCCTGCCGTACCGTCGCATGTGATTCTCCCCGTGGCCCCCGTGTGGACGCGCGCAGCATATGGCACCGGCGCGACGGGTCGGCACCCGCTTCCGGTGCGGGTTTCGATCCGGTCGATCCCGCTGCCCAGGCCGTGCGGCTGCCGGCGGTGACCCTCGGTTACCTCCGTGGGGCGGATGCGGTGCTAAGCGATATACCTCAGAGTCATATTTATACCTCTGAGGAATACCGCTCAACAGCACATCGACACGGCGGACAGCCACAGCGGATGACCCGCCCTTTGCCACCGGGCCATCGTCCACCGCCGGCGCAACAGGCCCTCAGAGCTGCTGGACGATCTGGATCGGGTTGCCGTCCGGGTCGGCCGTCCACGCGATAAGCAGGCGGTCGAGCCACCGGTGCGGCGCGGCCAGGGCGGGGGCGCCGTTCGCCGTGAGGGCGGCGTACGCGCCAGCGGTGTCGTCGGTCCAGAGGATCACCGCGGCCCGCTGACCCTGCGGTACGGGGTCGAGTCCGTGATCGTCGCGAGTGGAGGCCACCGAGGCGACGCCGATCTTGTAGCCGTCGAACGCCAGATCGATGTGGATCGGCTCGCCCTCGGTCGGCACCCGGAAAGTCTCGGTGAAGCCGAGACCGGCGTAGAACTCGGCGGCGCGGGGGACGTCCTCGCTGAAGAGGATCACCTGAGGAGTCCGGAACATCGACATGCGGCGACGCTATCAGCAGAGCCGCCGCGCGCGAGCCCACCCGAGGACATGCACCCTGCACTTCTTGCCGAGCATGGATCTCGGCTGATCCGCGTCAGCGCCCTGCCCTGGTCAGGTCGAGCAGAATAGCCAGGCGGTACCGCAATACCCGCGTCTGCCGGACCGAGAGAAGCAGCCGGGTTGCTGGGTTGCCCTCCAGGCGCACCATCGGCTCAGCAGCCTGATGCAGGGCCTGCACCAGGACCGCTTGCACGGTGGCCGCCTCCGGCCGGTCGGTGCCCACGCCGAGAATGCGGGAGTGGTGCTGACCTCGACGCTCGCAGTCGTCCCGGTCGCACCAACGTGGGTGCGCCTGCTCGGCCGGGGCGTCGGCAAGGGTGCCGGTCGGGAAGACGAACACATGCCCGCAGGACCGCTCGACGTCCGGTGCAATGCCGATCAGGTGCGCCTCCAACCCGGCGCGGGCGACGGCTGCGGTTGCGCGGATGGTGTGGTCAACACAGGTGTACGCGCAGGCGTCCAAAGAGTCCGCTGAGTACAGCTCGATGCGGATCGTCGCGGGTTCTGGGCAGGCGGGCAGGGTGGGTAGGGTGCTCACGGGTCGCCTCCTTGCTAGGCGATCAAGGCCCTCGATCGGCGTGGCTGCGCCGGTCCAGGGCCGCCTTCATATTGGCTGTGACAACGCGCTCGATCCCGGCCCGGGCCGGGCCGTGTCTTGAAGCTGGTCACCCCATGTCCTCTGGTGCTTCTATCGGATTGCTGAGTCCAGTGAAGTCGAAGTCGGACGATGCGCCCATGCAAAGCTGATGCAACGAGCGGCAATCCGATGCAACGCATTCGCGGGAGGCGCGATGGCGAGGGTGGATCAGTGGACTGGACGCCTGGCCTGTGTGCTGCAAGCTGCCGCCGGGATGACGAACGAGGGGTTCGCGGCCTGGCTGGGCATCGCGGTCAGAACCGTTGCGTACTGGCACAGTCGGCCGGAGACGGTGCCCGGCAGCGCGAACCAAGAGTTGCTGGACGCAGCAGTCGGCCGGCTTTCGGACTCGGTCAGATCGCAGTTCCTCCAGGACATCGACGACGTCGCCGGGAAGCACAGAGGCGCTCGTAGCGGCACTGATTTTGGCGATGTCGTGAGTGATGCCGCAGATGCAGTCGCCCATGACTCGCTGCTGTCGAGCACAGGGGTGCCGCCTGACTCGATCGAGGCAATGCAGCAGGACATGGCGGTGCTGGCGCGGTCTGTTGGAATGGCTGCCTTCGACACGTTCTCAACTGCCCGGCGGCTGCGTGACGAGGCGCGAGCGTTGGCCGACCGTACGCGGCGGCCTGGGGACTTGGCCGATCTCTTCGTGGTCATCGGCCAGGGCGCATCACTCATGGCCTCCACCGCTTTCGACCTCGGGCACTGGACCGAGTCGGCCGCCCTTGCCCGGGCGGCTACCCAGTACGCAGACCTTGCCGGCCACGTGTCGTTGAAGGCGTGGACGTATGGGCTGCAAATGACGTTGGCGAACTGGCGCAACGAGCCGGATGCTGCTCTCAGCTATTACGGCAGAGCGATGCGTGTGGCCCCTGACGGTGAACCGAAGCTGAGGCTGCGCTACATCGCCGCTCGCTCCTATGCCCTGCTCGATGACCCCGCGTCAGTGGCTGCCGTTCTGGACGCTGCCCAACAAGACAGGGAGGCGGCAGAAGGTCGGCCGGACGAGATGGCTACGGCGACCGGTGGTGAGTTCTCCTTCGGAGACGCACGCGCCGCAGCCTGCGCCGCCGCTGCCTGGCTCGACCTCCGTAACGGCGAACAGGCAGCGAGGTACGCCCTCGATGCGCTGCGCGTTTATCAGGCGCTGCCGACAGCGCGGCGGCCGTACTCACAGATCAACGGCACGAACATCGACATGGCCGCTGCTCACCTACACATGCGAGACCTGGACGGGGCTGCTGAGGCGCTGCGTACCGTGCTGGCTCTGCCGCCGCAAAGGCGCAACGTCTCGCTGACCGGTCGGCTCGCTCGGCTAGAACGTCTGCTGAACGAGGCACCGGGGAGCGGCGATGCCGAGGCACGGCGGCTCGCCGACCAAATCGCGGTGTGGCTGTCGGAGACCTCATCTCGACCGCTCGTTTGAGCGGTGCCACGCTGCCAGAACCTGTGCTTCCCTCTCTCGGCTGATGCCGATTTCGGCGGCACGGTCGTGGTTGCTGATGTTCCCGCCCTCGACCAACCACCGCCAGGTGTCCCGAACGGTCAATTCGAGTGGGCGGGTCCGAAGGCCGGCGGCTTGTGCGGCAGCGGTGTCGACGTTCCACACCCCGTCGAAGGTGCGCCAGAGCGGCAGCTCGGACCACTGCCGGACGCCCTGTGCGAGCAGGAAGTCATCAGGCACCCATGTGAAGGAGGTATCGGTGTGCGTCGACTGAGCGCAGTGCGCGAGCAGTTCTCCGAACGTCGCGCTACCCACCGGAGCGCAAACGTTGAACACGCCGGCCAAGTCGTCAGTGATGGTATGCAATGCGAACGCGGCCAGGTCGCGTACGTCGATCGGCTGGATTGCCCGGTTGGGCGAGCCTGGCGCTAGTACCTCGCCGCCAGCGGCCACACGGCGTAGCCACCAGGGCAGGCGGCCGACATACTCACGCGGGCCGAGCACGACGCCGGCGCGCAGGATTGTGGTTCGTTCCGCTCCGAATGCGGCGAGCGCCGCTGCCTCACAGCCGGCCTTCTGGTAGCCGTAGCGGGTCGGTCCGTCCTCGGTGTCGGTGCCGTAGCCCGGGCCCGCGTCCGGCGGGCAATGAAGTACCTCGGATTGCTCGCTCAGCGGCTTGACCGGCCAGTCCCGGTACACGCTGAGCGTGGATACAAAGACGTAGCGATTGGCGAAGGGAGCGAGCGCGCCTGCCACGTCGAGGACGTTCCTGGGCACGTAGCCAGAGGTGTCGACAACGGCATCCCAAGGCCCGGCGGTAGCGAGAATGGCGACGTCCTCAGGACGGGTCCGGTCGCCGCGGATATGCCGTACCGCTTGCAGGAAGGGGTCTGACGTGCCGCGGTTGAATGTCGTCACCTCCCAGCCGGCGCCGATTCCGCTCGAAACGATGGCGTGCCCCACGAACCAGGTTCCGCCAAGCACCAGCATCCGCATGGGCCCATCCTGCCGGCCCGGGCGAATCGCTTGGTCGGCGGAGAGTGCTTCGCCCGACCGCCGTGACAACCGTCGAGCAGCTTGAGCGGGAAACTCGGCCAGATCCTGGTCCGGAGGCTTCGAGCCGACGAGTGGAACGAATGCGGCTGGCGTTTGCTCTGGCTGAGCTCGTTGCCGTTCCCCCTTCGCCGACCACGACCTTACGGGTGGGCTCTAGAGCGCGGCCCCAGGCTCTGCGCTCGGCGATCGGCTGTCAGCCGGGCCTTGGACGATGTCTCCGGACGACTCAACCAGGTCGATGAAACGACGCAGGATGGGCCATGGCACATCCCCGCTACCAGCGGTGAAGATCACGTCGCTCGCCGGGCGCGGTGTGAACGGCCCATCGTCCGGTGTTGCGTCTGGAATCGTGACGATGATGTACGGGCCGGTTCCGGGTGCTCCGGTCAGTCCAACCAGCTCGTACTGCCAGGCGTCATCGGTCAGGCTGTAGTAGGAGTTGACCTCGTACAGCTTGCCGTCGTGATCCCAGACTTCCACCGCAGCAGGATCACACATGCTCGTCAGGCAAGACCGTGGATAACCGGCCGGAGGCCGCCAGCAGGCTGGGGCAGGGCCAGCGCGGGCGGGGCGAGGGGCGTCCTCGCTGAAGAGGATCACGCGAGGATTCCAGAACGTCGACGCGGAGCATCAAGCGGCTGTGCCCGTGTCGGGTTGGCCGGTGAATGAGTACGTCACCCCGGTCAGCCGCTCGGACTCCGCCCACAGTCGGCGCTGGGTGTCTACGTCGTATGACGCGGGGCTTGATCGAGTCGGTACCGGGTGACCCGACGCGTTCAACAGTCGACCGTCGGGGGCGTAGTAGTCGGCACCCTTGACTGTGGGGTCGGTGGCGCCGCGCAAAGTGGCGAGCGCGCCGGCTGTGGCGGTGGGTTGGCCGATCAGCTTTCCGACGACCGCGACACCGACGGCCATCGCGCCGGCGACGTGGCGTTGCAGGCCGGTGGAGACGATGCCGGGTTCGACCGCGACTGCGATGGGCTGGGCGTTCGCCGTGGTGAGGCGGCGCTGAAGCTCGTAGGTGAACAGGATGTTGGCGAGCTTGGATTGACTGTAGGCGGTCGGCGGCCTGTAGCGGCGGCGCTGGAACTGCAGGTCGTCGATGTCGATACGCCCCTGGCGGTGCGCCGAGCTGCTGACGGTGACGATGCGCGAGGCGGGCGTGGCGAGTAGCCGGTCGAGGAGGAGCCCGGTCAGGGCGAAGTGGCCCAGGTGGTTGATTCCGATCTGGAGTTCGAACCCGTCCTCGGTACGACCGAGCGGCGGCATCATCAGTCCCGCGTTGTTGATGAGCAGGTCGAGCCGAGCGTGGCGTGACCGCAGCTCTTCCGCGGCGCGGCGGATCGAGGTGAGCGAGCCGAGGTCAAGGTCGAGCGTGGTGACGTTCGGGCCGGGCAGAGCTGCTGCCGAGGCGGTGGCCTTGTCGCGGTCGCGGCAGGCCAGGACGACCGAGGCGCCCCGGGCTGCGAACACCCTGGCCGTTTCGAGACCGATGCCGCTGTTGGCGCCGGTGATGACGACGGTGCGGCCATGCTGGTCGCCGACGTTGTCGGTGGTCCATCTCGGCATGGTGGCCCTCCCGATACCTATAATCGGGACCGTCGTCCCGGATGGAGTGAATATACGGGACGGCCATCCCGTTTGGACAGAAGGAAAGGACGCTCGATGACGGGCAAGCCTGCGCGAGCACCGCGCGCCGATGCCCGGCGCAATCGGGCATTGGTGCTGCGGACCGCGGCGGAGACATTCGCCACCGAAGGGCTCTCCGTGCCGGTCCACGAGATCGCGCGACGGGCGGGGGTGGGCACCGGCACCGTCAGCCGCCACTTCCCGACGAAGGAGGCGCTGTTCGCGGCTGTCCTGCTTGATCGCATGGCGTCGCTCACCGCTCGGGCGGACGCCCTGGCGGCCACGGAGGAGCCGGGGCCGGCGTTCTTCATCTTCTTCGCCGAGCTCATCCATGAGGGCACGAACCACCGTGGGCTGGCGGAGTCGCTGGCCGGTGCCGGATTCGACATCGAGTCGGCTGCCGTCGAGGCCGGCAGTGACGTGTCAGGTCGGCTGCACGCCATGCTGAACGCCGCCCAACGGGCGGGAGCGATTCGGGACGGGATTACCTTCGCCGATGTGAAGGCCCTGATGAGCGGCTGCCTTGCGCGGGAGGCCGACCCGACCGACACCGGTGCCCGCGACCGCGTCATCGCCGTCGTTTGCGACGGTCTGCGCGCCAACTGATCATCCCGCTCAGCCTGTCCGCGGTTGTCGAGCGGCGTGGGCGCGCGGAAGCAGGCTCGGCTGTACGGATGGCTGCACAGCCACCAGGATGCGATTGTGCTCGCCGAACCAACGATGCTCCTCGTCCACAGCCCGCTCCTCACCTCAGCGACATGGGACGCCCTGCGGTCGCATCTCGAAGCGGCGGGGTGGCGTGTGGCAGTGCTGGACCTTCGCCCCCTCGTCGAGTCGACCTCCTTTCATGCGGCGGTCTGCACGGCGGCTGCCACAGTCACTCCCGGCGCGCCCACCGTCGTCGTCGGCCACAGCCGCGCGGGTGCCTACCTGCCGGGTATCGCCGACGCGGTCGGCAGTGAGCAGCTCGACGTCGTCTTCATGGATGCCCGCCTGCCGCATCCGGGCACGAGTTGGGTCGGATCACTGCCGGCGGAACGGGCCACCTGGCTGCGAGAGATTGCGGTGTCGGGCCGGCTGCCACGCTGGGACACCTGGTTCCCCACGGCATCCCTGGCCGATGTCCTGCCCGACCCCGAACAGCGGCAATCGGTGCTGGACGGCATACCCGAACTGCCGTGGCAGGTCGTCTCCGAGGTGCTGCCCACGCCGGGCGAGGCATGGGACTCCGCCGGACACATCTACCTCCAGCTGAGCGCCGCGTACCGCTCCACGGCAGAGCAGGCGGAAGAACGTGGGTACCGGGTCCGGAGCCTTGACGCCCATCACCTGGCGATGGTCACGCACCCCGCAGCGGTGACGGATCTGCTCCTGTCGGCATTGCAGCCGTAGGCGGCAATTGCTCAACCCCGCCACGAAGCCGTTGAACTGCGATGTGTGGTGGGTGCGCCCGGCAGGAAGGTTCGCTGCTCCGGACGCCAGCAGGCTCCCCACCCGTCGACGGCGGGATCACACGGTTGGGACCCGGGCCGGTGAGCGCAGGTGACCACCAGACCAGGGTGAATGCCCACACCAACAGGAACGGAAAACTGACGATCGCGAGGGGGATCGCCACCCCGAGGCGCAAAGCGCGAGTGCGGCACGGATGGTTACCGGCTCAGGGCCCTCGGGGCGGCCGTCTACCGTGGTCACCCTGACATCATTGTCGCCTGCAGGCCGCTCGTCGTTACCCGACTGTCCTACGAGGGATGGCCGGTCGACCATCACGGACCTACGCATTATGAGATCAAAATGCCCGCCCCGTCGACCTGGGCACGGTGGGGTCTAGGTCCGTCCACTCGGGCCGGATGACGTCCCTCAACCCTGTCTGACTTGGAAGGGGCCTCATCGCTCGACGGCCAGTCGCACGCCCAGCCCTATGAATACGCCTCCCGTCGCTGTGTCGATTCGACGGCGAGCGGCCTGCCGGCGACGGAGCCATCCCCCGATCCGCCCTGCGAGCACGCCCACCGTGCCGTCGACGATAAACTCCAGGATGATCAGAATGGTGCCGAGGATCGCGAACTGCGCCCAGACCTGACCCAGTTGTGGGTTGATGAACTGTGGGAGGAACGCGATCGTGAAGGTGACCATCTTCGGGTTAAGTAGGTTGGTTAACAATCCATTGAGATAAGCCCGGCGGCCCGAAATGCCTCCGCCGATGACTGGCAAATCGCTCTGCTCGCTCTTGCGGTGCCGAATCATCTGCACACCAAGGTAGATCAAATAGGCGCCTCCGACGATCCGCACCACCGTGAAGGCGGTCGGCACTGCCGCGAAGAGAGCGGCCAGCCCAGCGGCCGCCACGGCGACGTGAACCGCCTCGCTCGTTGCCACCCCTGCCGTGGCGAGCAGGCCGGCGCGCGGACCGCCGCGCATCCCACACCCTAAGACGAACAACATGTCCGGCCCGGGACTGACCATCGCGATGATCGTGGTCAGGGTGAAGGCCACGAGTAGGTGCTGGTCTATCGGCATGACAAGACCATTCCACGTGTCGCCACAGCCCGGCAGGTCTGGCCCGTCACCTGGGACACAAGCAGGCCGAAGGGGCGATGTGCGAACAACGGCGAGACTGATGAGGTGATCCGCGCTGACCTGTGGTGAGGTGGGTGCGCCCGGCAGGATTCGAACCTGCGGCCTTGGGATTAGAAGTCCCCTGCTCTATCCGCTGAGCTACGGGCGCGCGGCGTGGGTGTCGCGCCCAGAGGGTACCGCCGTCCGGCTGCCCGACGACGAAAAGGGTGCCCGCGTCCACGTTGCCGAGCAGGGTCTCACGGAGCGTCCCCGTCCGGCATCCGGGTTCCCAGGAAGAGGCCGGGCGTCGGCCCGTACCCTCGGCTGGTGTTGCTGGACCCCGACGCCGAGAGCGGCGTCGCCTACGAGCTGTGCCAGGTCGTCGGCCGCGCCATCCTGCCCTACCGGACGGCCGACGCCTACGGCACCGCCTTCTTCTTCCAGGGCGGCGACGACCCGGTGGGGGAGGCGCTGCTGACGGCGGCCGACCTGGTCGGCCCTTCCGGCGGTGAGCTGGGCCTGCGGGCGAGCGTCACCGAGCCGGCCGGCGTCGCCCCGGACGTCATCGCGGAGGGCGAGATCGTGCCCGGCTGGGCGCGCTTCCCGAGCGACGGGGTCGCGTTGTTACCGACCGCAGGCCTGCACCGCTACGCCGGCGACGGCGGCTGGCGGTGGCGCGTGCAGCCGGTGCCGGCGGGGATCGCCGCCGGGCCCGAGGCCGTCGCCCGCCTCGGCGCCGACGCCAGTTCCGCTTTCGTGCTGGCCCATGGGGTACGCGAGGACGCCTCGCGCCCTCTGGAGGTCGGGATCGAGCGCGTGGTCCGCGACGGGGACGACGTGCGGATCACCACGGAACTGCCATCGGGGTACGTCGGTGCGCCCGTCTTCGTCGTGCAGGCCGACGGCACCGGCGAGGTCTCGCTGTACTGCCTGGGGCTGGTGCTGCCCGGCGTCGACGGTCACCCGGTGGCGACCTTCGACCGGATCCGGGCCGTCCTGTCGGCCGCCCACGGCGACGCCTGAACCCGGGTCAGTCGCCGACCGCCGTCGCCTCGGCGTGACCGGGCGACGGGCGTCGGCTCTGCGGCAGCGTGGGCGCATCGGCGGGATCGTCGGCGGCGGGGGCGGTCGGCCCGGCGGCCAGGAACGCCTCGGCCCAGCGGCCGACCTCGTCGAAGACCTTTGCGCGTACGGCGGGGCCGGAGAGCGTGAGGTCGTGCAACCCGCCGTCGAAGCGGGCCAGGGTGACGTGCCGGCCGAGGCGGGGCGCGTACCGCACCATGTGCTCGACGTCCAGCACCGCGTCGGCCAGGGTCGCGTTGTCGTGCCACTTGGTGCCCCGGAAGGAGCGGGTCGAGCAGGCCAGCAGCACCGGCACCGGGATGTCCAGGCCGGCGCGCAGCCGGCGTTGACCGGTGCGGATCGCGTTCAGCCAGCCGGCGTGCACCGGGAACCCGGCCAGCGGCTTCCACGCCAGGTCGTAGGTCCACTCGCCGCGGTGGTCGGCGTGCAGGCTCTCGCCGTACACCGTGCCCAGGCCCAAGGGCACGATGCGGTGCGGCGCCCTGCGGCCCAGCCGGGAGACGGCGGCCGCGAGGGGTCGACGGACCGCCCAGGGGGCGTTGAAGTCGAAGAAGGGGCTGTTGAGGACCAGGCCGTCGACGGTGCCGGCATCGCGGCGGGCGTCCGCCCAGAGCGAGATGATCAGGCCACCGGTGGAGTGGCCCATCACCAGCAGTGTGTCGTGCCCGTCGTCGGTGCGGATGATCTCGGCGGCGGCGTCCAGCTCGGGGAAGTAGTCGCTGATGTCGTGGCAAAAGTTCGGCGTCTGGTGCGCGAGCAGGCTGCGGCCGTACTTGCGCAGGTCGAGCGCGTAAAAGTCCCAGCCGCGCTCGGCGAAGAAGTCGGCCAGGTGGGTCTGGAAGAAGTAGTCGACGAAGCCGTGCACGTAGAGCACCGCCCGCCCGGTGGGGCGCTCGGCCCGCCGCCGGACCAGTGTCGCGACCACGGGGCCTTCGTCGTCGGTGCCCAGGTCGATCGTCTGCCGCTCGTACGGCGGCCCCAACACGTCCGGTTCCACGAACGCGACGCTACGCCGGCAAGCTACCCGGCGGTAGCCCCGCCTGCCCCCGGCCCGGCCCTGCCGCGCCCCTCCGCGTCGATCATGGAGTTGTGGTGCCCCGCGAAAGGGATTTAGCGGGTCTAACGACCACCACAACTCCATGATCCACTGGGTGAAGCGGGGGCGGGGTGGGTCAGACCGTTTCTGCGTCGGCGCGGGCCGGGTCCTCGTCGATCGGGTCGGTCTCGCCCTGCGGCTGGGGGATGTCGCGCAGGTGCTTGTTGTGCCGGGGCTCCTGGCGGGTCTTGGCGTCGTTGAGCCGCCGGCGCAGGTCGTCGCGGACGTCGTTGAGGGCGGCGTGCAGGTCCTCCTCGGCGGAGGTGGTGACGATCTTCTGCCGGCCGGCGATCCAGCACTCCAGGGTGACCTTCTGGCCCCGGGCCTCCCGGTCCTTCACCGAGACCTCCAGCTCGGTGGCGTCGGCGTGGAAGCCGGCCAGCCGGGCGTCGAGGGTGGCGAACTGCTCGGCGATCCAGTTGCGGTCGCCCTGGGAGAACCCCGCACCCACCCGCAGGCACTCGCCCACGGTCGCCGGGTTCGCCACGGCGCTCATCGCCGCACCTCGGAAACGGTTGCGGAGCCGAAAGTAGTGATCATCATGGCGCTGACCTCTCGTCGACGTGGAGCTTGTCGGTGGTGCGTTGATCAAATCCATACCCAGTTCGGGCGGCTCCGGAACCGTCGGCGCCCGCACAGGTGGGTCGGCCGTACCACATCGGGGGTGTGATCAGGGCGTTGTCCACAGGCGGCCCCGTCATCCACAGGTCGGGGTGGTGGTGCTGGCGGCAGCCGACGAGAGCGCACAGGCTCGGTGCCGAGTCGACTCGCTGGCAGACCCCGGATCCCCTGGAGGGACGATGTTCGACACGTACGTCACGATTGTCGGCAACATTCTGACGGCGCCCGAGTGGCGGCGTACGACCCAGAGCAACACGCTGGTGGCCAACTTCAAGGTCGCCTCCACCGCCCGACGACTCGACCGCGAGAGCGGCCGATGGGTCGACGGCAACTCGCTGCGCGTCCGCGTCAACTGCTGGCGCAAGCTCGCCGAGGGCGTGGCCGCCTCGGTGATGGTCGGCGACCCGGTGGTGGTCTGCGGCCGGCTCTACACCCGCGACTGGACCGACGACGCGGGTAACCACCGCACCCTCTACGAGTTGGAGGCGGTCGCCGTCGGCCACGACCTGTCCCGGGGGCGGGCCCGCTTCCTGCGTAACCGGCCGACCATGACCACCAGCACCGTCGAGGACGCGGCCATCGAGAGCCGCGTGCACGGCGAGCCCACCGAACCGGTGCCCGACGAGCAGGCGCCGGTGCTGCGCGACGACCGCCCGCTCGACGACGATTTCGAGTTGCCGGAGTACGGCTCGCTGCGTACCAGTCCGCTGGGCCAAGGCCCCCTCGACGACGTCTCCGTCGAGGGCGGTGACTCTCTCGACGACGGCTTCCCCGGCGGCGATGGGCCCGCGGCCCTCGACGACGAGCTGGCCCTCGCGGTGAGCGCGGACGACTCCGACCTGGAGGGAGACCCCGACGACGAGTTGGGGCCGGTGCCCGAGGAGGGCCGGCCGGAGGCTCCGCCGTCCGGTCGGGGCCGGCGGGGCCGGGGGCGGGTTCCGCAGCCGGCGTGACGGTTCCGTCCGGAGTCGGTGTGACAGTTCGGCCCGGTCGCCTGCGGTCGGTGTCGACGACGGTGCGCGCCGGCGGCACGACGGGGGCGGGGTGGCGGCGCGATCGGCGTCGTCACCCCGCGTGACGGAGGTGGGGTTCGATGGAGCACGGCGGCCGCGGCTGGAGCCCGGGTTGCTCGTCTAGGCTGGCCGGCCGGGGGGTGGTACGCGTGCGACGGACAGCGCCGGTGGCGAACGCGGTGGGCCTGGTGGCCGGTTACGCGCTGGACAGGCTGCTCGGCGACCCTCGCCGGTGGCATCCGGTCGCCGGGTTCGGCCAGGTGGCGGGCGCTCTGGAGAGTCGCCTGCACCGGCCGGACCGGACGGCCGGCGCGGTGTTCACGGCGCTGGCCGTCGGTGGGCCCGTGGTGCTCGGGGCGGTCGCCGCGGCGGCCACCCGGGACCGGCCGGTGAGCCGTGCGGTGCTCGTCGCCGCCGGCACCTGGACCGTGCTGGGCGGCCGTACCCTCCGCCACGAGGCCGCCGTCATGGGCCGAACGCTTCGTGACGGTGACCTGCCCGCCGCCCGACGGCGCCTCGGCAACCTCTGCGGCCGGGACCCCTCGACCCTGGACGAGTCGGAGTTGGCCCGGGCCACCGTCGAGTCGGTCGCGGAGAACACCTCCGACGCGGTGGTCGCCCCGCTGCTCTGGGGTGCGGTCGCCGGCCTGCCCGGGCTGCTGGGCTACCGCGCCGCCAACACCCTCGACGCCATGGTCGGGCACCGATCGGAGCGTTACGCGCGGTTCGGCACCCCGGCCGCCCGGCTGGACGACCTGCTCAACCTGGTGCCGTCCCGGCTGACCGGGCTCCTCACCATCGCCGTCGCGCCGGTCGCGAACGGCGACCGGGAGCAGGCCTGGCGGGTGTGGCGACGGGACCGCAACGATCACCCGAGCCCCAACGCCGGCCAGTGCGAAGCGGCGATGGCCGGCGCGCTCGGCGTCCGCCTCGGTGGCCGCAACAGGTACTTCGGGCGCTCCGAGGTTCGCCCGTTCCTGGGTGACGGCCCCCGTCCCGAGGCGCGACACCTGAAGCGGGCAGCCCGCATCTCCGGCGCTGTCGGCCTGGCCGCACTCGGGCTGGCGGCCGCGTACCCGGTGACCGTCGGCCGCCTGGCCGGCGCCGTCGCTCGTCGGAGTCTGCGGGCCGTCGCAGCCAGATCCGGGAACGGCCTGCGGTCCGGCGGGGCCGAGGGCGGCCTGCGGTCCGACGCGGCCGGGGGCGGCCTGCGGATGGCTGGGCGGAACGGCCGCCTGCTGTCCGGCGGGGTCGGGTCGGAGCGGGGCCTGTTCCGCGGTGCGGCGCGGCGGGGGAGCGGGCGGTGAGCGGCGGGCTGCTGGTCGCCGGCACCACCTCGGACGCCGGCAAGAGCGTGCTCACCGCAGGCATCTGCCGATGGCTGCACCGGCAGGGCGTGAAGGTGGCGCCGTTCAAGGCGCAGAACATGTCGAACAACTCGGCCGTCGTGGTCGGGCCGGACGGGCGTGGCGGCGAGATAGGCCGCGCGCAGGCCATGCAGGCCGCCGCCTGCGGGCTCGCCCCGGACCTGCGCTTCAACCCGGTCCTGCTCAAGCCCGGCAGCGACCTGGCCAGCCAGGTGGTTCTGCTCGGTACGGCGGTCGACACGATCACCGCCGGCACCTTCCGACAGGTGCGGCCCCGGCTCGCCGAGACCGCGTACGCGGCGCTGGCCGAGCTGCGGGCCGCGTACGACGTGGTGATCTGTGAGGGCGCCGGGAGCCCGGCGGAGATCAACCTGCGGACCGGGGACTACGTGAACATGGGGCTCGCGCGGCACGCCAACCTGCCCGCCATCGTGGTCGGCGACATCGACCGGGGCGGCGTCTTCGCCTCGATGTTCGGCACGGTGGCCCTGCTCGACCCGGCGGACCAGGCGCTCATCGCCGGCTTCGTGATCAACAAGTTCCGCGGCGACCTCGGCCTGCTCCAGCCCGGGCTGGACATGCTGCGTCAGGTGACCGGCCGTCCCACGTACGGGGTGCTGCCCTGGTCGCTCGACCTCTGGCTGGACGCGGAGGACTCGCTCGCCTACGGCCGGGTGCTCGGCCGCCCCGCCGCTCCGCACGGCACCGACTGGCTGGACGTGGCAGTCGTCCGGCTACCCCGGATCAGCAACGCCACCGACGTGGAAGCGCTGGCCACCGAACCGGGCGTGCGCGTACGCCTCACCGTCGAACCGGCCGAACTGGCGGCCGCCGACCTGATCGTCCTGCCCGGCTCGAAGTCGACAGTCGCGGACCTCACCTGGCTACGCGAGACCGGCCTCGCCGACGCGGTGACCAGACATGTGGCAGCCGGCAAGCCGCTGCTCGGCCTCTGTGGCGGCTTCCAGATGCTCGGCCGGGCCATCCACGACCCGGTCGAGAGCCGGCAGGGCAGCGTGCCCGGGCTCGGCCTGCTGCCCATCGAGATCACCTTCGATCCGCGCAAGACCGTCCGGCAGTCGGTCGGCACCGGCCCCGGCGACGTGGCGGTCCGCGGCTACGAGATCCACCACGGGTACGTCTCGCAGACCGACCCGGCCCTGACTCCGTTGCTGACCGGGGCCGACGGCGACGGTGAGGGCGCGGTGCTCGGCGCGGTGCACGGCACGCACTGGCACGGGGCGTTCGAGTCCGACGGGTTCCGCCGCTGGTTCCTCACCGAGGCCGCCCGGCTGGCGGGGCGTACCGGGTTCCGGGTCGCGCCGGGCACCAGCTTCGCGGCAGCCCGGGAAGGCTCGCTCGACCTGCTCGGCGACCTCGTCGAGGAGCACCTGGACACCGACGCCCTCTGGCGCCTCATCGAGAGCGGCGCACCCCCCGGCCTTCCCGTCATCCCACCCGGCGCCCCGCAGCTTTGAGCAGGGCGGTTCAGGGCCGGATGTCGGCGGGGCGGTCCGTGGTGGGCAGGCCGGCGGCCAGCCACGCGTCGACGCCGCCGATCATGTCGGTGGCCCGGCGCAGGCCGAGGGTCTGGAGGCTGGCGGCGGCCAGGCTGGAGCTGTAACCCTGGCGGCACACCACCACGATCTCCCGGTCGTAGGCGGTGGCCTCCGGGATGCGCCAGGCGCTGGCCGGATCGAGCCGCCACTCCAGCACCGTGCGGTCGATGACGACCGCGCCGGGCAGGTCGCCCTGTTCGCGGCGCTGTGCGTCGGTACGGGTGTCGACCAGCAGAGCGCCACCGCGGACCGCCTCGACGGTCTGCTGTGGAGTCAATCGGTGCAGCCCGGCGCGGGCCTGTTCGAGCAGGGCGTCAATGCCGGGGCTCATCACGTCTCGGAGCACCACCCGATCATGCCGACTCGGGTGCCAACCCGCGCGGCGAACGGGCCGCCCGTCACCCGTCGCCCGCCCCAATTCCCCCGGTCGTGAGAATGACCGGCCCCGGGTGTCAGCCGGACGTGTCACCCCACCGAAATCGGCGTGATCGACTCGGCTTCCTGGATGTCGGGGTGTACCGGCCGCCGGGATACCCCGACATCAATGAGGCCGAGTTGATCTGGGTGGTGAACCGCCGTCGCCGGTGCGTGGGCGGGGCATACTTCGGTCGTGCACGGACTCGTCACCAGGGGGCCCGCCCGTAGGACCCCCAGCGGCGCGGCCCCGACGGCGCGGGCCGGGACGGGGATCGGCGCGGCCGAGGGCGGGGCCTGGGGCGGCGCTCAGGGCGGGAACGAGGGCGGGGCTGGGAGCGGAAACGAGGGCGTGGACGAGGGCAGGGCTCAGGGCGGGAACGAGGGCGGGGCTCAGGGCGGAAACGAGGGCGTGGACGTCGACGGGCCGACCGAGCGATCCGCCGCGCCGGTGCCGCCGGTGGTGGTCGTCGAGGCGTACGCCGAGTTGGCCCGTCGGGTGCTCGCGGACCCGGCGCGGTTGGGGCGGACCCGGCTGGTCGCGGTGGACGGGCCGAGCGGCGCGGGCAAGAGCCGGTTCGCCGCGCACCTCGCGGACGCCCTGGCGGCGCTGCCCGGCGGGCGCCCGCCAGTGGTGCACACCGACGACCTGCTCGACGGCTGGGACGACCAGCTCACCTTCTGGCCTCGTCTGGACAGGGAGGTGCTGACCCCGCTGCGCCATGGGAAGCCGGGCGCGTACCGGCGCTACAGCTGGGTGCGGCGGTGCTTCCTGCCCCGCCCGGTGCCGGTGCCGGTGACGCCGGTGCTGATCGTGGAGGGGGTCAGCGCGGCCCGTGCCGTCGTCCGGCCGGAGCTGACCCTCGCCGTCTTCGTCACCGCGCCCGCGCCGCTGCGGCTGGCCCGTGCGGTCGAGCGGGACGGGCCGGAGATCCTGCCCGAGCTGCGCCGCTGGCATACCGGGGAGCGGGCGCATTTCGCCGCCGACGACACCGCGGCGCGCGCCGACCTGGTGGTCGACGGTGCGCCGACGCTGCCGCTGGACGCGTCCCGCTACTACGTGCGGGTCCGCTGACCGGGCATGGACGCCGGCCACCCGCTGCGGCACGATGCGAGGAGTCACGGCGAACGGGGGCCCATCATGACGGCAGCGGACGCGCCAGCGCGGCGCCGGATCACCCTCACCGGCATCAGCTCGCGGGCCTGGGAGCATCCGGCCGACCGGGGCGCCCTGGTCGCGCTGCGTGAACTGCGTGGTTTCGACGACGTGGTGCGGGCGTTCTTCGGCATGTGGAACGAGCGGGGTTTCCGGCTGTCCGTGTTGGCGTCCGGCATCCGCGTCGATCACCGGCAGTATCCGGCGGTGTGGCAGCGCTACACCGAGGCCGCGGCGGCGCTCGACGTCGCCGAGCTGCCCGAGCTGTACGTGACGCAGTCGCCCTGGCTGGGCGCCGAGGCGGTAGGTCTGGACCGGCCGTTCATCGTGCTGAACTCCGCGTGCGTGCAGCAGCTCGACGAGGACGAGCTGCGCTGCCTGCTCGGCCACGAGTTGGGGCACGTGGGCAGCGGGCACGCGGTCTACAAGACGATGCTCATGATCCTCACCCGGTGGGCGGCCAACCTGAGCTGGTTGCCGGTGGGCGCGTTCGCGCTGCGGGCGATCATCGCGGCGATGCTGGAGTGGTGGCGCAAGGCGGAGCTGTCCGCCGACCGCGCCGGCCTGCTCGCCGGCCAGGACCCGGCCGCCGCGCTGCGGCTGCTGATGAAGCTCGCGGGCGGCGGCGACCTGTCGCAGATCGACACGACCGCCTTCCTGGAGCAGGCCGCCGAGTACGCCGGCGGCGGCGACCTGCGCGACAGCCTGCACAAGATCCGGATGACGGCGTGGAGCACGCACCCGGCGCCGGTGGCGCGGGCCGCGCAGTTGCGGCAGTGGATCGACGCCGGGGCGTACGGGCGGGTGCTGGCCGGGGACTATCCGCGCCGCGACGACGACGCCTCGACAAGTGTCTCGGAGGAGATCAAGGCCGCCGCCGAGTCGTACCGGGAGGAGTTCAGCCGCTCCACCGACCCGCTGGTCGGGTTGCTGCGCCGCCTCGGCGACGGCGCCAGCGACGTCGGCGAGTGGGTGGGCGGCACGGCCGGCCGGGCCCGCTCCTGGATGGACGCCGCCACCGAGGCCGCCGGCCGCGCGCACCGCGCCGGCCGGGCCGCCCCGGGTGCGCGGGCGGGCTCCGGCCCGGCGGGCGACGGTGACGGTACGGGCTCGGCCAACACGCCTGGGTAAGGCCGGCATACGATTCCGGTCATGACCTCACCGATCATGTCCGAGTCCGAGGTACGGGCCGCCGTCGAGCGTGAGATGCCAGGCGTACGCGCCGACCTGGAACGCCTCGTCCGCATCCCCGGCATCGCCTTCGAGGGCTTCGACCACTCACACGTGGAGCGTTCCGCCGAGGCGGTCGCCGAGCTGCTGCGCGGCTGCGGCCTGGACGTCGACATCGTGCGCTCCGGCGGGCAGCCCGCGGTGATCGGCCGTCGGGCGGCCCCACCCGGTGCGCCCACCGTTCTGCTCTACGCCCACCACGACGTGCAGCCGGTCGGTGACCTGTCGCTGTGGGAGTCCGACCCGTTCGAGCCGGTCGAGCGCGACGGGCGCCTGTACGCCCGGGGCGCGGCCGACGACAAGGCCGGCATCATGGCGCACGTCGCGGCGCTGCGGGCGTATGGGGACGCGCTGCCGGTCGGCGTGGTGCTGTTCATCGAGGGCGAGGAGGAGTACGGCTCCGACTCGCTGGAGCGGCTGCTCGCCGAACACCGCGACGAGATCGCCTCGGACGTCATCGTGATCGCCGACTCCGGCAACTGGGACATCGGGGTGCCGGCGCTGACCACCTCGCTGCGCGGCGTCGTCAACTGCTTCGTCGAGGTCCGCACGCTGGACCACGCCGTGCACAGCGGCATGTTCGGGGGTGTCGTCCCGGACGCGCTCACCGCGCTGGTCCGGCTGCTGGCAACCCTGCACGACGACGCCGGTGACATGGCGGTGGACGGGCTGGTCAGCCGGGAGGGCGCTGCCGTCGACTACCCCGAGGACCGGATGCGGGCTGAGTCCGGACTGGCCGAGGGTGTCCAGTTCATCGGCACCGGCCGGCTCACCGACCGGGTCTGGACGAAGCCGGCGGTGTCGGTGCTCGGCATCGACGCGCCGTCCACCGGCGAGGCGCCGAACGCCCTGGTCCCGGCCGCGAAGGCGAAGCTCAACGTCCGTCTCGCGCCGGGAGACGACCCGAAGCGGGCGTACGCGGCGGTGCGCGCCCACCTGGAGAAGCACGCGCCGTGGGGCGCCCAGGTGACCGTCACTCTGGAGCACGACGGCGACCCGTGCGTGATCGACGCGTCCGGGCCGATGTTCGACGCCGCCCGCTCGGCGTTCCGCGCCGCCTGGGACGGCACCGACCCGGTCGACATCGGCATCGGCGGCTCGATCCCGTTCATCGCCACGTTCCAGGAGATGTTCCCGGCTGCGGCGATCCTGGTGACCGGTGTGGAGGACCCGCACGCCCGCGCGCACGGCCCGAACGAGAGCCTGCACCTCGGCGAGTTCGCCAAGGTCTGCCTCGCCGAGGCGCTGCTGCTGGGCAAGGTGGCCGCGGCAGGCAGTTAGGTGTCGGAACGACAACTTTGCGTCTCATCTGGGAGTTTGCGGCGTGTCGCCGGGCGGGCTGTTATAGCCTTTCGAACATGAGTACGAACGAGGTGATGGCCCGGTTGGGGGCCGCCGTCAGCGCACTGGGGGACGTCGACGTCTCCGCGTGGTCCGAGGACACGCTCAACGACCAGCTCGGTGAGCTGTCCGCCGCCCTGGTCGCCCTCGACTCGGTGCTCTCCCGGGTCGCCGGCGAGGTCCGCGCCCGAGGGTTGCGCATCGAGGAGCCCGTCTCCGCCTGATTCCCGCTGCCCCCTCGTGGGCTGCGGCACCGCGCCGACACCGCCCGGGCACGGCAATGCCCGGGCGGTGTCGGAGGTGGCTGGCAGGATGGGCTTCGTGCGGTTCATCGACCTGGCGGCCACCTCCGCCGCCGTGGGCGCCACCAGCGGCCGGCGGGCCAAGGTGGAGCTGCTCGCCGACGCGCTGCGCCGGCTCGACCCGGCCGAGGTGGAGCCCGGCGCCGGCTATCTCGCCGGTGAGCTGCGCCAGCGGCAGACCGGCGTGGGCTACGCGAGTCTGCGTGACCTGCCGCCACCGGCCACCGAGCCGACGCTGACCGTGGCCGCCGTCGACGCGGCCATCGAGCAGATCGCCGCCGTGCAGGGCGCCGGGTCGCAGGCCCGCCGCCGGGCTCTGCTCGGCGGCCTCTACGCGGCGGCCACCGCCGACGAGCAACGGCTGCTCACCGGCCTGTTCGGGGGTGAGCTGCGCCAGGGCGCCCAGGCCGGGCTGCTCGCCGACGCCGTGGCCCGGGCCGCCGAGGTGCCGGTGGCGACCGTCCGTCGGGCCCTGCTGCTCGCCGGTGACCTGCGTGCCGTGGCGGTAGCCGCGCTGGCCGGCGGCGAGGCCGAGCTGGCCGGGTTCGGCCTGCAGGTCGGCCGGCCGTTGGCGCCGATGCTCGCGCAGAGCGCCCCCTCGGTCGACGAGGCGCTGGCCGCGACCGGCACGCCGGCGGTGGTCGACGTGAAGCTCGACGGCATCCGCATCCAGGTGCACCGCTCCGGCGCCGACATCGCCGTGTTCACCCGCAGCCTCGACGAGATCACCAACCGGGTTCCCGAGGTCGTCGCGGCGGTCCGCGCCCTGCCCGGCCGGGAGCTGGTGCTCGACGGCGAGGCGATCGGCCTGGACAAGACGGGCCGCCCGCTGCCGTTCCAGCAGACCTCCAGCCGGGCCGCCCGGCGCACCACACCGAGCACCACCGGGCGGACTCCGGTCGCCCCGGCGGTGCTCGCGGCCGCCGCCAGCACCGGCGCGACGGTGCTCACTCCGTACTTCTTCGACCTGCTGCACCTCGACGGCCAGGATCTGATCGACCTGCCCGGTCGGGAGCGGTGGGCCGCGCTCGCCGGCGCGGTGGACGCGTCGCTGCTGGTGGGCCGCATGGAGGTCGACAGCGCGGAGCAGGCCGGCGCGGCGTTCGCCGCCGCGCTCGACGCCGGCCAGGAGGGCGTGGTGGTCAAGGCACCGGACGCCCCGTACGACGCCGGCCGGCGCGGCGGCGCCTGGGTCAAGGTCAAGCCACGGCACACCCTCGACCTGGTGGTGCTTGCCGTCGAGTGGGGCAGCGGCCGGCGCAAGGGCTGGCTGTCCAACCTGCATCTGGGCGCCCGTGACCCGCGTACGGGCGACTTCGTGATGCTCGGCAAGACGTTCAAGGGGCTCACCGACGAGCTGCTGCGCTGGCAGACCGAGCGGTTCCTCGACCTCGCCGTGGAGCGCGGCGACTGGGTGGTCCGGGTCCGCCCGGAGCAGGTGGTGGAGATCGCTTTCGACGGGGTGCAGACGAGCACCCGCTATCCGGGTGGGATGGCCCTGCGGTTCGCTCGGGTGGTGCGCTACCGCGACGACAAGTCCGCCGCCGAGGCGGACACCATCGACGCGGTCCGCGCCATCCACGCCGGCCGGGTCACCGGCTGACGCCGGCCGCAGGCAGGACGGGTCAGGCGGACGCGCTCGGCGTCGGCTCGGCCGCCCGGTCCAGCGGGGCGCTCGCGCTGTCGAGCCCGGCGGCCCGGCGTGCCTCGCGTCGGGCCACCCAGCCGTAGCCGAAGAGCGCCATCGCGGCGAAGAGCCACCACTGCACGACGTAGCCGAAGTTCTGCCAGTTGTTGGTGTGCCCGACCGGCACGGCCTTGAACGCCCCGTCGGCGGCCGGGGTCTGGTCGTCCAGCAGCAGGTAGCCGCCGTAGACCGGGTAGGGCAGCTCGCGGGCCAGGCGCGGTACGGCGATCCGCCGCGTCTCCAGCCGGCCGTCGCGGCGGTCCACCGTGCCGGCGCCGCTCTCGGTCTCGTGCACCCGGCCGCTGACCGTCACGTCGCCGCCCGGCGGGGCGGGCACCGACGGCTGGGCGGTCGCCCCGCCCGGCGCGGGCGGGATCCAGCCCCGGTCCACCAGCAGCGCGCTGCCGTCGGGGAGCACCAGCGGGGTGAGCACCTCGAAGCCGACCCGGCTGTCGACAGTCCGACCACGGACCAGGACGGTGTTCGACGTGTCGTACCGGCCGGTGGCGGCGATCCGGGTCCAGACCTTGTCCTTCGCGGGGGCCGGGCCGGCGGTCCCGGGGCCGCCGGTGGGCGCGCGGAACGCGTCGGCCAGGGGCGCCGGGGCCATCCGCTCGCCCGCGTCGATCCGCTCGTTGATCTCGGTACGGCCCCGGTAACGGTCCAGCTGCCAGTTGCCCAGCCACACCATGACGGCGGCGGCGACCAGGGTCAGCGCGAGGGCGCCCAACCAGCGTGGGCTCAGCAGGAACCGGTACACGGCACCGAGGCTACTCGTATGACCGGGGCCACTCACCGCGACCGGGCCGGGACGGTCCGCCGACCCCCGGTTGGCGGTACTCGCCCGTCGGACCGGACGGGTATCGTCACGCCGACGGATCGACCTTTTCGGTTGTCCGTCACGTACCCGCCGCCGCCCGCGAGGAGTCGATGATGACCGTCGTGCCGCGCCTGGTGCTCAGCGCGCCGTCCTCCGGGCACGGAAAGAACGCGCTGGCGATCGGGCTGCTCGCCGCCCTGGCCGAGCGGGGTGTCGACGTCGCCGGGTTCAAGCTCGGCCCGGATCATGTCGACGCCGCGTACCTCGGTCTCGCCGCCGGTCGGCCCGGTCGGGTGATCGATCCCCGGCTGGTCGGCGTCGACCGGCTCGCCGCGCTTGTCGCACACGGCGCCGCGGGTGCCGCGCTCGCCGTCGTGCAGGGCAGCATGGGCCTGTACGACTCCGTCGGTGGCCGCCCGGAGCAGGAGTCCACTGCCGCCGCGGCCACCGCGCTGCGCAGTCCGGTGGTGCTGGTGGTCGACGTGGCCGCGATGGGGCAGTCGGTGGCCGCCCTGGTGCACGGTTTCCGCTCGTACGACGAGCAGTTGTGGCTGGGCGGGGTGATCCTCAACCGGGTGGCGTCGTCGCGGCACGAGGCGATGCTGCGCGAGGCGCTGGACGACGTCGGCGTGCCGGTCTACGGCGCGCTGCGTCGCCAGGACCTGCCGGCCGTGTTGCCGTCGCGCCGGCACGGGGTGGCGCCGGTGGTCGACTCCTCGACCGACGCGGTCCGTGCGGTGCGCAGGCTGGGTGAGGCGGTCGCCGCCACGGTCGACCTGGAGCGGCTGCTCGGGCTGGCCCGTTCCGCTCCGCCGCTGCCGGCGGCGGCCTGGTCGCCGCAGGAGGCGCTCGGCGAGCTGGTCGTTCCGGCGCAGCGCCCGCTGGTGGCGCTCGCCGGTGGGCCGGGCGGCAGCTTCAGCCACCCGGAGACCGCGGAACTGCTGTCCGCCGCTGGCGCCGAGGTGGTCACTGTCGATCCGCTGCGCGACGAGGCGCTGCCCGTCGGCACCCGCGCGCTGGTCGTCGGGGGTGCGCTGCCCGAGTCGTACGCCGAGCAGCTGTCGGCCAACCGGCGGCTCTGCATCGCGGTGGCCGAGCTGGCCCGCACCGGCCGGCCGGTGGTCGCCGAGGGCGCCGGCCTGCTGTGGCTGGCTCGGGAGCTGGACGGGCTGCCGATGTGCGGTGTGCTGGACGCGGTGGGTGTGAGCCGCGACGGCCTCGTGGTGGGCTACCGGGAGGCCACCGCCCAGACCGACAGCGTGGTCGCCGCGCGCGGCACGGTGGTCGTCGGGCACAAGGAGCACCAGGCGGTGCTCACCCCGCGCGCCGGTCAGCGGCCGGCCTGGAGCTGGGACGGCGGCACGCCGGAGGGTTTCGTGTGGCGCAACGTGCACGCCTCGCAGCTCACCCTGCACTGGGCGGGACACCCGGCGACCGCCGCCCGGGTGGTGGCGGCGGCGGTGAGCGAGCCGGCAGCCGAGGCGGTGCCCGCGCAGCCTCCCGTGGTGCCCGCGTGATCGGTGAGTTGGCGGTCCGCCGGTTTCCGGCGTTGACCGTCTCCACTCCGCGTACGGAGGTGCGTCGGCTCACGGCGGCGGACGCGCCGGCCGCCGGGGAGATCTTCGCCGACAAGCTGACCCGGCGGTGGCTGCCGCTGGCCGACGACTCCGGCCCGATCGACGGGCACGCCTGGTGCACGGATCTGGCCCGGCAGCGGCGCGACAGCGGCGAGGGCGACCACTACGCGGTGGTCCGCCGGGAGGACGACCAGATGGTCGGCTCCCTCTGGACGCGGCGCACCGACTGGGGCGCCCGGCTCACCGAGGTCTCCTACGCGATGGCCCCCCACGCCCGGGGCTTCGGCCTGGCCGCCGAGGCGGTGGACGCGGTGGCCATCGCGCTGATCCTGGAGCACGGCTTCCAGCGGGTCGAGCTGCGGGTGGCACCCGGCAACCTGGCGTCCCGCCGGGTCGCCGAGAAGGCCGGCTTCAGCTACGAAGGGCTGCTGCGCAACGCCGGTTTCGTCGGCGGTGGCCGGGTCGACCTCGAACTGTGGTCGTTCGTGGCCGCGGATCTGCGCTGATCCGCGCCGTCATCCCACGATGGCGTCCGACGGTGGCGTGAACTGGCGGGTCGGCGTGCCCTTCAGGCCGTCGCGCAGGGTCTCGGCCACCGCCGCGATCGGGATCTGGGACTGCCCGTCACCGACGGCGTTGAACGGGTTGTCCGGGTCGGAGATGAAGCTCGCCGCGGCCAGCTCCGGCGTGTAGCCGACGAACCAGGCGGACCGGGTGCTGTCGGTGGTGCCCGTCTTGCCGGCGACCGGGCGGCCGACCGTACCCCGGACGCTGTCGGCGGTTGACCAGCCGCCGCAACCGCCGCGTGCCGGACTGTCCCCGGTCGGGCACCGGGCGGCGTCGGTGGCCGCCCTCGCTGCGTCGGCGCTGACCACCTGGCGGCAGCGCGGCTTGGCGACCTCACGGTGCAGACCACCCGGAGTGGCGTACGTGGCCGGGGTGCCGTCCCGGTTCATGATCGCCTGCACCGGGATCGCCTCGCAGTAGCGCCCGTCGGCCGCCACGGCGGCGTAGGCGTTCGCCATCTCCAGCGGTGTGGCGTCGGAGACGCCCAGGGTGAACGCGCCCCACTTCTTGGCCTTGCCCGGGGACGCCTGTTCCCGGTCGACGTCGGTGCGCCAGCGCAGGCCGAGCTGTTCGGCCAGCCGGACCGCCCTATCCGCGCCCACCTTCTCCTCCAGCCACACGAAGTACGTGTTGACGGACTTGCCGAAGCCGGACCACATGGTCTGTTGTCCGGTCATCGCGCCGCTGGCATTGGAGGGCGCCCAGCCGTCGTAGACCGACGACTTGTAGCGGTACGGGGCGTTGAACGAGGTGGACAGCGTCATTCCCGAGTCCAGCGCGGCCAGCATCGGGAACATCTTGAACGTCGACCCGGCCTGGTAGCCCGGCAGATCGCCGCCGCCGAGCAGCGGCGCCACCGTGTTCGGATAGTTGGCTTTCACCTTCGGCCCGGCCTCGGGGTTGGAGCTGGGTGGGTTGTCGGCCAGGTCCAGGGAGTAGTTCCGGTTCACCGCCATCGCCTTCACGCGCCCGGTCCCCGGCTCGGAGACCACGATCCCGTTGGCGAACGGGCTGCCGGTGCCCTCCTTGGCGCCGACGTTCTTCTCCGCCGCCTCCTGGATCTTGGGATCGAGGCTGAGCACGATGCGGTAGCCGCCCCGACGCAGCTTGTCCATCCGCTCCAGCCGGTTGGCCCCGAACGCGGGCTGCGAACTCCACCAGTTCTTCAGGTAGTCGCAGGCGAAGCCCCAGCTCCGGTACTTCTCGATGATCGAGGCGCAGTCGCTCGGCGGGGTGGTGAGCTTGAGCCGGATCGGCTCGGTCTTCGCGGCGGCGGCCGAGTCGGGGGAGAGGTAGCCGAGCTGGCTCATCCGGTCCAGCACGTAGTTGCGCCGCCCGGTGGCGTCCTTCTGGTCGGTGTCGGCCGGGTCGTACTCGGAAGGGGACTTGACCAGCCCGGCGAGGGTGGCCGCCTCGACCGGGGTGAGGTCCTTCGGAGTCTTGGAGAAGAAGATCTCGCTGGCGGCGTAGATGCCGTACGCCCGGTGGCCGAAGTACGCCGAGTTCAGGTAGCGCTCGAGGATCTGCTCCTTGCTCAGCTCCTTCTCCAGGTCCAGCGCCATGCGCATCTCCTTGATCTTGCGCAGGCTGGTCTGCTGGGTGGCCTCCTGGACCTCCTTCGGGGTGTTCGCGCTGTCCCGCAGGGCCATCCGGACGTACTGCATGGTCAGCGTCGAGGCGCCCTGGGAGCCGCCGGAGCGGGCGTTGGACACGAAGGCGCGGGCCACGCCCTTCGGGTCGACGCCGTGGTGCTGGTAGAAGCGGTTGTCCTCGGCGGCGACGATCGCCTGCTGGATGTTCGGCGACATGTCCGACAGCTTCGTGTACTGCCGGTACTCCTCGTAGAACATGGTCAGCACGGTCTTGCCGTCCGGGGCGTAGAGGTAGGAGGTCTCGGCGGGCAGGGCGGTGGTCAGCAGTCTGGTCTTCTGCTCCGTGGCGTGCGCGGTGGCCTTCGCGCCGAGCCCGGTGAAGGCGACCACCGGGTACGCGACGGCGGCGATCACGATGCCGGCGATGAGGCCGGCGCGGAGAAGAGGAACGAGTCGACCAGCGGCAGCAAGGGGTCGGTTGCTCACGTGGCAAAGTTATGACATTTCCGATTCGTACATGAGAAGAACTCATAAACCCGCGAGGTGGTGACATGGCTTACGCCGACATCGACTGTCCCGCCGGCCACCTTCCCGGAAGGATCGCGGACATGCGTGATCAGCCCATCCCCGTCGCCCCGCCCACCGGGGCCGAGCTGGACCTCGCGCACCACGGCGACGCCGAGGTGGGCGCCGGGCTGATCGACCTCGCCGTCAACGTCCGCCAGGCGCCGCCGCCGGCCTGGCTGGCCGACCCGATCGCCGCCACCCTCACCGACCTGGCCCGCTACCCCGACCCGGCGCCGGCCCGCGCCGCCGTCGCCGCCCGGCACCGGCGTCACCCGGACGAGGTACTCCTCACCGCCGGCGCCGCCGAGGGCTTCGTGCTGATCGCCCAGGCGCTGCGGGGCATCCGCCGACCCGTGGTGGTGCACCCGCAGTTCACCGAGCCAGAGGCGGCGCTACGGGCCGCCGGCCATCCGGTCGAGCGGGTGCTGCTGGACCCGGCCGACGGGTTCCGGCTCGATCCGTCCCTGGTGCCCGACGACGCCGACCTCGTGATGATCGGCAACCCGACGAATCCCACCTCGGTGCTGCACCCCGCGCGGACCCTGGCCGCGCTCGCCCGTCCCGGCCGGGTGCTGGTCATCGACGAGGCGTTCGCCGACACCACCGGCGGCGCGCACCCCGGCGAGCCGGAGTCGCTGGCTGAGCGGCGGGATCTGCCCGGGCTGCTCGTCCTGCGCAGCCTCACCAAGACGTGGGGCCTGGCCGGCCTGCGGATCGGCTATCTGCTCGGCGCCCCCGAGCTGCTGTCCCGCCTGGCCGCCGTCCAGCCGCTCTGGGCCGTCTCCACGCCCGCGCTGGCCGCCGCCGCGGCCTGCGCTACCCCCGTCGCGGTCGAGGCCGAACGCGCGATCGCCGCCGACCTCGCCGCCGACCGCGACCACCTGGTCGCGCGCCTGGCCGACCTGCCCGGCGTACGCGTCGCGGGCCGCCCGGCCAGCGCGTTCGTCCTGCTGCACCTGCCCGACGCGAACCGGGTCCGGGAGGGCCTGCGCGATCGGGGCTGGGCGGTACGCCGGGGCGACACCTTCCCCGGGCTCGGCCCGGACTGGCTGCGGGTGGCGGTACGCGACCGGAACACCACCGATGCGTTCATCGAGGTGCTGCGCGAGACCATGGAGGCATGATGTTGGAGACCACGATTTCGGCCATCCGGCCACTCGACGAGGCAGCGATGGCCGCCGCCCGCGAGCTGCACGGCCGGCTGACCAAGCCGCCGGGCTCTCTGGGCCTGCTGGAGGATCTGTCGGTACGCCTCGCCGGGCTCGCCGGGGCCTGCCCACCGCCGGTGCCCGAGCCGGCCGCCGTGGCGATCTTCGCGGGCGACCACGGGGTGCACGCCCAGGGGGTCAGCCCGTGGCCGCAGGAGGTCACCGGGCAGATGATCGGCAACTTCCTGGCCGGCGGTGCGGTAGTCAACGCGTTCGCCCGCCAGGCCGGCGCCTCGGTCACCGTGGTCGACGTCGGGGTGGCCACCCCGCTGCCCGTTCCCGAGGCTTCCGGGCCGGCTGACCCGTCCGCGCCCCGACTGGTCACCGCCTCCGTGCGCCGGGGCACCCGGGACCTCACGGTGACCGCCGCGCTCACCCGGGACGAGGCCCTCGCGGCGGTGCGGACCGGCATCCGGATCGCCGACGAGCTGATCGACGCCGGGGCGGGCATCCTGCTCACCGGGGACATGGGCATCGGCAACACCACCCCGGCCGCCGCGCTGATCGCCGCGTTCACCGGCGTCGACCCGCTCGACTCCACCGGCCGGGGCACCGGGATCGACGACCCGACGTACGCCCACAAGGTGGCCGTCGTGCGGGCCGCGCTGGCCCGGCACACGCCCGATCCGGCCGACCCGCTGGGCGTGCTCGCCGCCGTCGGTGGCCTGGAGCACGCCGCGCTGGCCGGGCTGATCCTGGGCGCCGCGGCCCGCCGTACGCCGGTCCTGCTGGACGGCGTGATCGCGGTGTCGGCGGCGCTCGCTGCCGCCGCGTTCGCACCGGACGCGGTCGCGGCCATGGTCGCCGGGCACCGCTCGGCCGAGCCGGGCGCGACGGTGGCACTGCGCCACCTCGGCCTCGACCCGCTGATCGACCTGGGGCTGCGCCTCGGCGAGGGCACCGGCGCGCTGTTGGCCCTGCCGGTGGTCACCGGCGCGGTCCGCGTGCTGCACGACGTGGCCACCTTCGACTCCGCCGGGGTGGCCGAGAAGTGACGACGCCCAGCGAACGCTCCGGCGGTACAGGGTGAGCGCCAGCCCGTACCCTCTCGGCCTGCGGCTCGACGGGCGACGCGTGGTCGTGGTGGGCGGCGGTGCGGTCGCCACCCGGCGGGTGCCGGCGCTGCTGGATGCCGGCGCGGACGTCCTGCTGGTGGCCCCGGAGCTGACCCCGGCGCTGCGGGCCCGGGTGGACGCGGGTCGGCTGCACTGGGCGCCGCGCCGGTTCGTGCCCGAGGACCTGGACGGGGCCTGGCTGGTCCAGGTGGCGATCGACGATCCGATGGCGGCGGCTGCGGTGAGCGCCGTCGCCGCCGAGCGGCGGATCTTCTGCGTCCGGGCCGACGACCGGACCGCCGCCACGGCCTGGACGCCGGCGGTGACCCGACACGGCCCGGTCACCGTGGCGGTGCTCGGCGGCGGTGACCCCCGCCGCGCGATGACCGTCCGCGATGCCATCCGCGACCTGCTCGCCGTACGCGACGCTGCTCCCACCCGGGTCCGGCCCGACGCCGAGGCGACGACCGGCGCGACCGCCGGGCGGGTGGCTCTCGTCGGGGCCGGCCCGGGAGACCCGGAGCTGATCACCGTGCGGGGTTGGCGGCTGCTCACCGAGGCCGACGTGGTGGTCGCCGACCGGCTGGTGCCCGGTCTGCTCCTGGACGAACTCCGCGCCGACGTCGAGCTGGTGGACGCCTCGAAGATCCCCTACGGCCCGTCCCGGGCCCAGGAGGAGATCAACCGGATCCTGGTCGACCGTGCCCTGGCCGGCGCCGTCGTGGTCCGGCTCAAGGGCGGCGACCCGTACGTCTTCGGCCGTGGCGGCGAGGAGCTGCTGGCCTGCGCGGCGGCCGGCGTACCGGTGACAGTCGTTCCGGGAGTGACCAGCTCGATCGCCGCGCCCGCCGCCGCCGGGATCCCGGTCACCCACCGGGGGGTGGCGCACGAGTTCACAGTCGTCTCCGGGCACGTGGCACCCGACTCGCCGGCCTCGCTGGTGCGCTGGGACGCCCTCGCGGGCCTGCGCGGCACCCTGGTGATCCTGATGGGGCTCAAGAACCTCGCCGCCATCGCCGAGACGCTTATCGCGCACGGCCGGTCGCCACAGACGCCGGCCGCGGTGGTCCAGGAGGGCACCACAGGCGCTCAACGGACGCTGCGGTCCACGCTCGGCGCGGTGGCCGCCGACGCGCTCACCGCCGAGGTGCGCCCGCCCGCGGTCGTGGTGCTCGGCGACGTGGTGGGTGCCCTCGACGGGTGACCGGTGGCACGGTCCAGGCGGGCGCGGAGCGGCCCCGGGCGGTGCGGGCGGCGGAGCGGACCCCGGGCGGTGCGGGCGGCGGAGACCGGCTGGTCCCCGCGCAGAGGGCGACGCGAGGGCCGCGACGGCGGCTCTCGGGTGACCGGTACCCGCCGGTGGGGTTCGACCGGCCGGCGTCGGCCGAATGACGAAGGGCCGGAGCAACGCTGCCCCGGCCCTTCGTCGAACTGACTGTCGGCTACTGCTTGAGCATGTTGTCCAGCAGCAGGGCGCAGCGGATCAGCCCGAGGTGGCTGTACGCCTGCGGGTGGTTGCCCAGGCCGCGCTCGGCGAGCGGGTCGTACTGCTCGGGGAGCAGCCCGGTCGGGCCGGCGGTGAGCACCATCTGCGCGAACAACTCCTCGGCGTCGGTGCGGCGGCCGGTGCGCAGGTACGCCTCGATCAGCCACGCCGTGCAGATGTGGAAGCCGCCCTCACGGCCGGGCAGGCCGTCGTCCCAGTGGTAGCGGTAGACGACCGGGCCGCTGCGCAGGTCCGCCTCGATCTTCAGGACGGTGGACAGGAAGCGCGGGTCGTCACCCGGGAGCAGGCCGGAGAGGCCGATCCAGAGCGACGAGGCGTCCATGTCCTCGTCCCCGTACGCGACGCTGTACGCCTCGACGTCGTCGTGCCAGCCGTGTTCCAGCACGTTGGCGCCGATCCGGTCGCGCAGGTCCTTCCACTCCGACCGGTCCTCGCCGCCGTGCTGGCGCATCACGTGCAGCGCCCGGTCGACGGTCATCCAGCACATCACCTTGGAGAAGACGTGGTGCCGGGGTGGCAGCCGTGCCTCCCAGATCCCGTGGTCGGGCTCGTGCCACCGGCGACGGACCGCCTCGACCATGTTCTCCAGGACCCGCCACTCGTCGTCGCGGACCGAGCCGCGCGCGTCGGCGACCGCCGCGATCAGGTCGGCGATCGGGCCGAACACGTCGAGCTGGAGCTGGTGGTTGGCGAGGTTGCCGACCCGGACCGGCCGGGAGCCGGCGTACCCGGGCAGCGTGTCGATCACCGCCTCGGCGCCCAGCTCGTAGCCGTCGATCGTGTAGAGCGGGTGCAGTCGCTCCGGGTGGCCGCCGGTGCGCTCGATGCAGCCGTCGACCCAGCGCAGGAACGCCTCGGCCTCCTCGATGGACCCGAGGTCGACAAGCGCGCGGGCGGTCAGCGCGGCGTCGCGCAGCCAGCAGTAGCGGTAGTCCCAGTTGCGGACGCCGCCCAGCTCCTCGGGGAGGGAGGTGGTGGCCGCAGCCAGGATCGAGCCGGTCGTCTCGTGGCAGAGCCCGCGCAGGGTGAGCGCGCTGCGGGCCACCAGGTCGCGGGAGGTGGACGGCAGCCGCAGCGAGGCCACCCAGTCCTTCCACGGCTGCTCGGCCGCGGCCTGCCGCTCGTGGATCGGCACCCGGTGGTGCTCCAGGCTGTGCGTGCCGAAGCGCAGCTCCAGCACGACCTGCCCGCCGGCGGCGGAGAGGTCGACGACCGCCTTGGCGGTCTCGTACCCGCCGTCGTTGTTGACCTGCCACTCGACCCCGGGGGAGTAGAGGGCGACCGGTTCGTTCGAGCCGAGCACCAGCAGGCCGTCGCCGAGCGGCTGCAACTGCACGGCGACCTGACCGAACTCGGGGCGCGGGGCGAACTCCACCCGGACGCGACCGTTGCCGGTGAGCACCCGGACCAGGGTCGAGTCGCCGGTGACCACCGCCGGGCCGTCCGGCGTCGTCTCACGGGCCGGCTTGTCCAGCCAGTCGGTGACGGTGAGCCCGGACCACCGGGTCTCGACGGTCATCGTGCCCGAGCGGTAGCGCTGGCCCAGCGGGATGCCCCCGCGTTCCGGGGCGACGCTGAAGTGACCCGCCGGGCTGCCACCGACCAGGTCGGCGAAGATCGCCGCCGAGTCCGGCTTGGGGTGGCAGAGCCAGCTGACCTTCGCCTCCGGCGTGAGCAACGCGACCGTACGACCGTTGGCCAGCATCGAGTGCCGCTCGATCGGCACCGCCCGCTCGCCGAAGAGCCAGTGGCGGCGGGTCTCCAGCAGCAGCCCGAGCGCGCGGGCGGCCTCGATGGGTTCGGCCACCCGGA
This sequence comes from Micromonospora sp. NPDC047557, assembly GCF_043205095.1. Lineage (NCBI taxonomy): Bacteria > Bacillati > Actinomycetota > Actinomycetes > Micromonosporales > Micromonosporaceae > Micromonospora > Micromonospora sp. NPDC047557. The sequence goes on from NZ_JBIDDK010000013.1 coordinate 132,316, forward strand.
AGCCGGCCTTGGTCTCGCCGGGGCCGATCTTGATGCCGAGGTCCGGCCCGTGCAGGTTGCCGAAGGCGTTCTCGTCGGTGACGTCGTCGCCGATGAAGAGCACCGCGCTGGCCGAGAGCTGGGTCCGGAGCTGGTCGACGGCGGTGCCCTTGTGGGTGGCCACCACGGACAGCTCGATGACCTCCTTGCCCTGCGTCACCGTGACGCCGTCGAAGGTGGCCGGGCCGTTGCGGACCGCCTCGATGGCCGCCGCGGCGACCTGCGGGTCGACGCCCCGGGTGTGCACCGCGACGCTGGCCGGCTTGCGTTCCAGCCGGATGCCGGGGTGTTCGGCGGCGATCTCCCGCAGCGCGTTGCGCACCTGGGTGCGCACCGCGACCAGTTCGGGGGAGAGGCGCTCGACGAAACCGATGTCGAACTCGGAGCCGTGACTGCCGACGAGGTGTACCTCGCTGGGCAGCCGGGAGAGCGCGGCCAGGTCCCGCAGAGCCCGGCCGGAGACCACGGCCACGCTCGTCTGCGGCAGCGCGGCGAGCGCGCGGATCGCCGCCACCGACTCGGGCAGCGGTACGGCGGTGCTCGGGTCCTCCACGATCGGCGCGAGTGTGCCGTCGTAGTCGCAGGCGATCAGGAGCTGCGGAACCCGGGCGATCCGGCCGATGGCAGAGCGCAGCTCGGGGTCCATCACCCCGGTGGTGATCGCCGCTCCGTCGTTGACGGACGTGTTCACGCGGCCTCCGCCTCGGGAACTCCGAGTTCGGAGAGGAAAGACTTGGCCCAGTGCCCCACGTCGTGGGTACGCAGGTGACGTTGCATTGTCCGCATCCGGCGGCGCGCCTCGGTTTTCTCCACGTGCACGGCCCGGAGCAGGGCGTCCTTGACCGCGTCCGGGTCGTGCGGGTTACACAGGAAGGCCTGGCGCAGCTCCGTTGCGGCGCCAGCGAACTCGCTGAGCACGAGCGCACCGCCCTGGTCGGCGCGTGATGCGACGTACTCCTTGGCTACCAGATTCATACCGTCTCGCAGCGGGGTCACCATCATCACGTCCGCAGCAACGTACATCGCGGCCAGTTCACTGCGACTGTACGACTGATGGAGGTAATGCACGGCCGGCACGCCGACTCGGCCGAATTCGCCATTAATCCGACCAACTTCGCGCTCTACCTTGACCCGTAGTGCCTGGTAGTGCTCGACGCGCTCACGGCTCGGTGTGGCCACCTGCACCATAACGGCGTCCGGAACTGTCAACTTTCCGTCAGCAAGCAGTTCGCGGAAGGCCTTGAGCCGTAACTCGATGCCCTTGGTGTAATCCAGCCGGTCCACGCCCAGGATGATCGTCTTCGGGTCGCCCAGCTCGGCGCGGATCTGCTTGGCCCGGGCCTGGATCGCCGGGTCGGCGGCCATCCGTTCCATCTCCTGGGTGTCGATCGAGATGGGGAAGGCGCCCGCCTTCACCTGTCGCCCGTCGACCTGGATCATCTGCCCCTCGTAGCGCAGCCCGAGCAGGTGCCGGGCCAGCCGAACGAAGTTCTGCGCGGCCAGCCGCTGCTGGAAACCCACCAGGTCCGCGCCGAGCAGACCGCGCAGGATCTCGGTGCGGAACGGCATCTGCATGAACAGCTCGATCGGCGGGAACGGGATGTGCAGGAAGAACCCGATCCGCAGGTCCGGACGCAGCTCGCGGAGCATCGCCGGCACCAGCTGGAGCTGGTAGTCCTGCACCCAGACCGTCGCGCCCTCGGCCGCCACGTCCGCCGCGGCCTCCGCGAACCGCGCGTTGACCAGGCGGTACGCCTCGCGCCAGCGCCGCTTGTACGCCGGTGTCTCCACCGCGTCGTGGTAGAGCGGCCAGATCGTCGCATTCGACTGGCCCTCGTAGTAGCGCTCCAACTCCTCGGCGCTGAGCGGAACCGGGTGCAGCCGGATGCCCTCCAGGTCGAACGGCTCGGGGGCGGCACCGGTGCCGCCGGCCCAGCCGACCCAGGTGCCCTGGTGTTCGGCGAGCACGGGATGCAGCGCGGTGACCAGCCCGCCCGGGCTGCGTCGCCACTGCCGTCCCTCGGGTGTGCTCACCTCGTCGACCGGCAGACGGTTCGCCACTACGACAAAGGAGCTACGGACGGTCACGATCGGCCACCTCCGGGTGCTGACGGGTCCACCGCGATGAGCGTACTGAGCGTAGCTGCGGCGTCTTGTGCCCCGTGCCGGAGTCTCCTACCCGCCTCTTCAGCGCCGAAATCCTAACGGTGATCTTGTCGACAGCCGCGCCGCCCGCGTACTCCTCGGGCGGGGTGATGTGGGCGAAGCGCGCCGTACCTGTCAGGATTGACGATGGCGTGCGCGCGGCCGGCTCCCGGCCGGCGGCGGCGGGTGCAGGTCTTAGCCCGCGCCGCGCCGCCGACTCAGGCGACAGCAAACCGACGGAGGTAGCCCGCACCGTGGCCCAGTACATCTACGTCCTGGAAAAGGCGCGCAAGGCGCACGGCGACAAGGTCGTGCTCGACAACGTGACGCTGAGCTTCCTGCCGGGGGCCAAGATCGGTGTGGTCGGCCCGAACGGCGCCGGTAAGTCCAGCCTCCTCAAGATCATGGCAGGGCTCGACAAGCCGAGCAACGGCGAGGCCCGGCTGATGCCCGGCTACACCGTCGGCATGCTCGCCCAGGAGCCCCCGCTCAACGACGCCAAGACCGTCCTCGGCAATGTCGAGGAGGCGGTCGCCGAGACCAAGGCCAAGCTGGAGCGGTTCAACAAGATCGCCGAGCAGATGGCGACGGACTACTCCGACGAGCTGATGGAGGAGATGGGCAAGCTCCAGGAGGAGCTGGACCACGCCGACGCGTGGGACATCGACTCCAAGCTCGAACTCGCCATGGACGCGCTGCGCTGCCCGCCGCCGGACGCCGACGTGACCCAGCTCTCCGGTGGCGAGCGCCGCCGCGTCGCGCTCTGCAAGCTGCTGCTGGAGGCGCCCGACCTGCTGCTGCTCGACGAGCCCACCAACCACCTGGACGCGGAGAGCGTCTCCTGGCTGGAGCAGCACCTGGCCAAGTACGCCGGCACCGTCATGGCGATCACCCACGACCGGTACTTCCTGGACAAGGTGGCCGGTTGGATCCTGGAGCTGGACCGCGGCCGGGCCATCGGATACGAGGGCAACTACTCCACCTACCTGGAGAAGAAGGCCGCCCGGCTGGCCGTCGAGGGTCGCCGCGACGCCAAGATGAAGAAGCGCCTCACCGAGGAGCTGGAGTGGGTCCGCTCCAACGCCAAGGCCCGGCAGACCAAGTCCAAGGCCCGCCTGGACCGGTACGACGAGATGGCCAACGAGGCGGAGAAGACCCGCAAGCTGGACTTCGAGGAGATCCAGATCCCGCCGGGCCCGCGCCTGGGCAGCACGGTGATCGAGGCGAACGGTCTCAGCAAGGGCTTCGGCGACCGGCTGCTGATCGACAACCTGTCGTTCTCGCTGCCCCGCAACGGCATCGTCGGCATCATCGGCCCGAACGGCGTCGGCAAGACCACGCTGTTCAAGACCATCGTCGGGCTGGAGGAGCCCACCAGCGGCGAGGTCCGGGTCGGCCCCACCGTCTCGCTGTCGTACGTCGACCAGAACCGGCAGGGCCTCGACGGCGACAAGACCGTCTGGGAGGTCGTCTCCGACGGGCTTGACTACCTGATGGTGGGCAAGGTCGAAATGCCGTCGCGGGCGTACATCGCCGCGTTCGGCTTCAAGGGCCCGGACCAGCAGAAGCCGACCAAGGTGCTCTCCGGTGGTGAGCGCAACCGGCTGAACCTGGCGCTGACCCTGAAGATCGGCGGCAACGTCATCCTGCTCGACGAGCCGACCAACGACCTCGACGTGGAGACGCTCTCCAGCCTGGAGAACGCCCTGCTGGAGTTCCCCGGTTGCGCCGTGGTCATCTCCCACGACCGGATGTTCCTGGACCGGGTCGCCACGCACATCCTGGCCTGGGAGGGTGACGACCAGGACCCGGCCAGGTGGTTCTGGTTCGAGGGCAACTTCGAGGCGTACGAGAAGAACAAGATCGACCGCCTCGGCGCGGAGGCCGCCCGGCCGCACCGGGTGACCTACCGCAAGCTGACCCGCGACTGATGTCCGACCGGTTCGTCTACCACTGCACTCTGCGCTGGTCCGACCTGGACGCGTACGGCCACGTCAACAACTCGCGTTTCCTCACGCTCTACGAGGAGGCGCGGGTGGCGTTGATGTTCGCCGGCGGCCGGGTCTGGGGAGTGGGCTCGTTCGCCGACGGCGTGGTGATCCGCCGGCACGAGGTCGACTACCTGCGCCCGGTCGACTACGCGCTGGGTCGGGCCACCGCGGAGGCCGCGCCCACCGTCCGGATCGAGCTGTGGGTGGAGGAGATCAAGGCTTCACGGTTCACCGTCGCGTACGAGCTGTACGACGGCGAGGTGCTGGCCAGCCGTGCCCGCTCGGTGCTGGTGCCGTTCGACCTGACCCGCCAGGTGCCCCGGCGGATCACGCCCGAGGAGCGGGAGTTCCTGCTCACGTACGCCCCGCAGGGCGGCGGGGCGTGACGCGGCCGGGCACCGCCGACCCGGACCGGGTGGCGGCGTCGCCGTCCGGGCACGGCGTGACCGGCGTGGCCGACGCGGGTGCCTTCCTGGCCCGGCTGGTCCGGCTGGACCCGGCAGCGCCGGTCCGGCTGCGGCCGGCTGGCGCTCCCGGCCGGGTCGCCCTGTTCGCCCGGCTGCCCTGGCAGGTGCTGGTGGCCCGGACGGTCGCCGGTGGGGCCGCCGGAGACGTCACGGTGGGCGCCGCCGACCTGCTGGCCGAGCTGGAACGCGGTGGCGCGACGTTGCCGGCCCGCCGCGACGCGCAGTGGCGCTGGCCGCTGCCACCGGCGCGCAGCGAGCCGGTGGAGGTGCTGCCCGCCGTCGAGGTGCGGCGGATCGCCGACGCGGCGGCGGGCACCCTGCGTACCGCGAGCGAGCAGGGGGTGGCGGGCCGCGCGGTGGGTCAGCGCGCGTTGCGCGACGCGCTGCTCGACCACGTGGCCGTGCTGGTCACGCCGGACGATCCGCCGGGGCCTGCCGTCGAGGTGCCGCAGCGGCTGGTGCAGGGGCTGGTCCGGATGGGCTTCCTCGGCGCGATCGACGATCCGGCCGGTCCTGGCGCGCGCTCCGAGGTCCAGGTGCGGGTGGCGGGCCGTTGGGTCGGCCTGGTGGGACCATACGGAGCGGCCTGGTTGCAGAAGGCCACCGATCTCGCCGTGACGCCCCTCGCCACTCGTCCGAACGGATGACCCCTGCTCATTCTTCTGGGCCGGTGCGGCCGTTGGGGGGATGCTTCAACCCGGCTGTCCGGGTACCGTCCATCCTCGGATCCAACGCACCGTAGGCGGCTGGATCCGCTGGGGAGTGAGGTGCGACGAGCGATGCCGTGGTGGTCATGGCGCCCCGGTCCCGCCGACGGCGGCGATCCGGAAACCCGAAGCGGGATCACAGTGGAGAGCGCGGTCCGGGTCGGCCCGCCGAACCCTCGCCAGCCGGGGGACGACTGCCCGGGCAGCGACCGGCCCGTACTGACCGAGATGCCGGCGACCATCGAGCCGGTGAGCCTGAGCCGCGTCTGCGACGCACTCGACCTGCTCGACGTGCGCTACCTGGCCGACGGCGACGGCAACCTGCTGGCCATGTGGGAGCGGCACGCCGTGCTGGTGACCCTCGAGGGCCCCGAGGACGAGATCCTGGTGATGCGGGCCCGCCCGCACGCCACGGTTCCGCCGGACTGGGCCGACCGGGCCTACCGGGTGGTCAACGAGTGGAACCACACCCGCCGCTTCTGCAAGGCGTACATCGGCGACCCGACCGAGCGCGGGCAGCTGCCGATCTACGCCGAGTTGCAGGTGCCGCTGGGCGCCGGCACCCACGACGCTCTGCTGGTCGAGATGCTCGACTGCGGCGCGGCGGTGGCCGCCAGCTTCGTGGACTGGCTGCACGACGAGGGCGCCCTGCTCTGAGGCGCCCCGCGGCGTCCGTGCCGGAAGGCGCCGTCAGGCGCCCTCGGCCGGGTCCTCCATGACGTTGACCATGAAGTACGCGGCCCGCTCCAGATAGTCCCAGAGAGCGACGGCGAGCTGCGGCTCCAGGTCGAGCCGGTCCACCGCCTGGCGCATGTGCCGCAGCCAGGCGTCCCGCTCGGCCCCGCCGATCCGGAACGGCGCGTGCCGCATGCGCAGCCGCGGGTGCCCGCGCTGTGCGGAGTACGTGTTCGGCCCGCCCCAGTACTGCATCAGGAAGAGGGCGAACCGGTCGGCCGCCGGGCCCAGGTCCTCCTCCGGGTACATGGGTCGCAGCAGGGGATCGGTGGCGACGCCGACGTAGAACTCGTCCACCAGCCGGCGGAAGGTGGGTTCGCCGCCGACCGCTTCGAAGAGGGTCATCGACGCATCGTTACGGTCGGATTCACCTGCGGGGTTCACCGTTCCATCCTGCCAGGTGCGTGGGCCGCCGACCCGACCCGGAGGCCGTGCGCCGGCTCACGCTGTGGATCAGGTGACCGCGTGCCGGCGGTGGCCGTCCGCGGGCCGGAGGTCGGTGCCCGCCGGCGTGCCGTCGGCGGCGGTGCCGCCCGGATCGGGGGTCGGCTCGGCGTTGGCCGCGGCGGCCTTGGCGATGGCGTCGTCCACCGTCTGCTTGTCCGGCCAGCGCAGGGCGGCGATTGTCATCAGCAGCACCCCGGCGGCGCTCCAGACCCCCACCACCACCGGAATGGAGAACCGCTCGGCGAGCAGCCCGGTGACCAGCACCGCGAGACCCTGGATGACCTGGACGCCGGTGGCCATCACGCCGAACGCGCGGGCCCGGAATCCGTCCGGCAACGCCTGGATGAAGAGCCCGTTGGCCATCGGCATCATCCCGGCGACCGCGAACCCGCACAGGGCGGCCAGCAACGCCACCACCAGCGGTGGCGGGTCGAACAGCGCCGGCACCAGCACCAGCGGGGAGAACACCGCGAGGGGCCGCATCAGGGCCAGCCGGCGGGTCGGGCCGAACAGCCGGCTCACCAGCAGCCCACCCAGGACGTAGCCCACCGGATTGGCGACCATGATCACCGCTTGCGCGGTGCCCGGGTCCATGCCGCCGGAGGAGCCCTTGTTGGCCCAGGCCGCGGCCAGCCCTTCCGGAACGATCGAGAACAGCAGCGCGCTGAACACCAGCACCGCGATGGCCCGCAGCACTGGCGTGCCAAACACGATCTGGAACCCCTGGGCGGTCTCCCGGAGCAGGTGAGAGCGGTGCGCGCTGGTCATCGTCGCTGGCCGGTTCCGCACGCCGACGCGGACCAGCAGCGCCGAGAGGCCGAACGTGACCGCGTTGAACAGCAGCGCGACCGTCGGGTCGATGGAGGCGACGGCGGCGCCGAGCAGGTAGCCGACGACCTGGGCCGCCTGCCCGATGCTGGCGTTCAGCGACAGCCCGACCACCAGCCGGTCCCCGGCGAGGATCTGCGGCATCAGCGCGGACTTCGCGGCCTGGCTCGGCGGGTTGGCGAGCGTGGCCGCGAAGATCAGCACCAGCAGCGCCGGAACGGGCAGGTCGGGGAGGGCGATGAGCAGCATCAGCGCCATCCGGATGACGTCACACGCCACCATCACCCGACGGTACGGGTGCCGCTCGGCCAGGGCGGCGAGCAGCGGGCCAACCAGCAGCCACGGCAGGTAGCTGACCGCGAACGCGGCGGCGGAGAGCGCGACGGACCTGGTCTGCTGGTAGACGAGGAGGGTCACGGCGGCCTTGGCGACGTAGTCACCGACCCAGGAGAGAGCCCCGGCCGCGAAGACGGCACGGAACTCGCGCTGGGCGAACACTTCGCGAAAAGTGGCCGGGCCTTCCGCGGAAGGTCGCTCGTCGGGCACCGTCGCCTCCATCGGCCCCCGTAACGGCAGCTCGTGGCGGCCGGGCCGGGAACACTCGTCAGATCTACGGATCAGCGAGGATGTGACCACGCTCCGGCGGGAACGCGTGCTCCGGATTCTGCCCGATCGTCTGACAACTAGCTAGGGCGAACGGATCGTTCGTCGCATCCCCGACTGAACGAACGGACGATACTCCAGGGGCCGGGCGGCTGGCGACCCCTGTATTGCCGGCCAGTTTCGCCGGTGTCAGGTGGCGCCGCCCTGGCCGGTCTCACCCTCCGGCAACGGCCGGCTCGACACACCGGGATAGATGCGGGCGGCGGCGATCTGCGCGGTGATCCCCGAGTTCTCCAGCGCCTCCGCCAGCCTGCGGCGCAGCTCCCGGCTCACCGCGAACTGGCCGTCGGCCGTCGTCTTCACCACCGTACGGATCACGGCGCCATCCACCGTCATCTGCTCGACACCCAGCACCTCCGGGGCCTCCACGATCTCCGGCGACAGCTCCGGGTCCAGCGCCACCGAGGCGGCGGCCGTGCGCAGCACGGCGCTGGCCTCCTCCGTGCCGCTGAAGCCGATCGGCAGGTCCACGACCACCAGCGCCCAGCCCTGGCTCTTGTTGCCCACCCGGATGATCTCGCCGTTGCGGATGTACCAGAGCACGCCGCGTCCGTCGCGGACCGTGGTGACCCGCAGCCCCACCGCCTCCACGACACCTGTCGCCTCGCCCAGGTCGACGTTGTCGCCCACGCCGTACTGGTCCTCGATGAGCATGAAGAGCCCGGCGATCAGGTCCTTGACCAGGCTCTGCGCGCCGAAGCCCAGGGCGACGCCGGCGATCCCGGCGCTGGCCAGCAGCGGGGCGAGGTCGAAGCTGAACTCGCGCAAGATCATCAGCAGCGCGATGCCGAAGACGAACGCGGTGGTCAGGCTGCGCAGCACCGAGCCGATCGCCTCGGCGCGTTGCCGGCGGCGCTCCGGCACGAACTCGGCCGGGTCGACCGCGGCCGTGGGCACCCGCTCGCGCAGCGGCCGCAGCATGGTCGGCACGGCGCCGTCGGTGGTCGTCCGGACCAGTCGGTTGATCGTCCGGTGCAGCGCCCAGCGGGCCACCATTGCCAGCGCCACTATCAACAGCACCCGCAGCGGCTTGAGCAGGATCCAGTAGCTGCCCTCGGCGAACCATTCCGACCTGGTGATCTCGTAGATCCACTCGCAGGAGGTGCTGCCCTGACAGTTCACCGACACGGCGTCGGACAGGGCAAGGGGCGTTTCGCTGGCGGCACTCACCCTGTCTTCGTACCGCAACGCCCCGGACCGGCCGCCGCCGACCCACCGGCCGGGTGAGATGCGCCCGAGCGCCGGGTCGGACCGGGGCGAACCGGCCATCGTGACAGGTGCGGGAAAGAGCTTCATGTCCGACCCCGGATTAGTACGTGCAATCCGGGGTCCGATCAGGGACTATTGGCGCAACGGACGTCGGTGATCGAACGGGCGTCGACGGTGCGGGCCTTCGTGCCCAACTCCGGTCGGCGGCGTTTCGCAGCAGCCGCTGAACCGGGAGGGTGAGCGCGATGCCTGACATACGACCCACGGTGGGCTCCGGCGCGCTGGTCCTCAACGCCACCTACGAGCCCCTGTGTGTCGTGTCGGTGCGTCGCGCCGCGATCCTCGTCCTCTCCGCCAAGGCCGTCTGCGTCGCCGACGGTGACGGCATCCTGCACAGCGCCCGCGACGCGCTGCCCGTGCCGTCGGTGGTCCGTCTGACCCGCTTCGTCCGGGTGCCCTACCGCACCCACGTCGGGCTGTCCCGCCGAGCGATCTTCGCCCGGGACGGCTGGCGGTGCGCCTACTGCCGAGGGCCGGCCGAGACCATCGACCACGTCTTTCCGCGCAGCCGGGGTGGCCGGCACGCCTGGGAGAACGTGGTCGCCGCGTGCGCCAGGTGCAACCACACCAAGGGCGACAAGACCCCGGCGGAGCTGGGCTGGCGGCTGCACGCCCTGCCGACCGCGCCGAAGGGCACCGCCTGGCGGGTCCTCGGGCACCGCGCTCCGGACCCGCGCTGGGCCGACTGGCTCGACCTGCGCGAGCCCGAAGCGGCCGCCTGACCGATCTGCGCGAGCCCGAAGCGGCCCGACCTGCCCCGGCGGCGCGGAACCGCCGGTCGGGCTCAGTCCTGCTGCGCGGCCGCTCGGCGGGTCGCGCGCTCGTGCCGGTCGACCGCCCGGGTGTGCGCGACGGCCAACAGCCGGTCGATCTCGGGCAGCATCTGCGGCCCCGGCATCACGATGCTGGCGAAGCCGTACAGCGCGTACCCCGGGTGCGGCATGACCGTGTCCAGCCGGGCGAAGTCGAAGGCGTCCCGGTGCTCCTCGAACGCCTTCGGTGGGAAGCCGAACATCCTCTCGAACTCGGCCCGGCCCAGGTCCAGGTTGAGGCGGAAGACGCCGGGGCGGTCCAGCTGCGCGGCTTCGTCGAAGCCGGGCACGTCGTGCTCGACGATGGTGGCGAACGGCTGGCGGCGATCCGAGCCGACGTAGAAGAACCGGTCGCCCCAGGCGCCCTCGGGTGACCCGTCCTCCTCGCTCGCCACCACCTGCTCGACGTCGGGCAGCGCGCGGATCCGGTCGGCGAGCACGGTCGCGTCGACGCCGGTCGGGATGTGCAGCACCGCGTCGGCGTGGTCGATGGTGGCCTGGTCCAGCGGGAAGTAGCGGTAGTCGTGCTCTCGCCGCTCAGCCGGCTCAATCTCGGCCGCCCGGACGTACCCGGGGAGGGCGACCTTCTGCTGGAGCCTGCCCTCGTAGGTCGACGCGGCGGGCACGTCGATGCCGAGCGCGGGGCTCGCGCCGAGGCTGCCGACGATCACCGCGTACCGCTCGCCCAGCAACGCTCCGACGATCGCGCCGGCACCGGCCCACGACACCTCCGTCGCGCCGCCCACCGTCATCGTGCTCGGGTGGCGCTGGAGGTGCGTGTTGTGCGCGAAGACCAGCGTGGGTCCACGGTGTGCCTCGACCGCCCGGATCGCGAGCAGGTTCTCGGCCATCAGCGCGCCCCGGACCGCGGCCAGGTGGGCGAAGCGTTCCTCCTGGACCAGTGGCGCCGCGGCCGCCGCGTGATAGCGCAGCACCGCGACCGCCGACGTGGCGTGGACGAATGCCGCCTGCCAGCCCTCGGGCCGTCGGTGCGCTTGCAGGTACAACTCGGTCAGCAGGTCGTCGGCGAGCACCCGCAGTCGCTGGGCGTCGGACGAGCGTCCGACCGACCGGCCCGGCTCCCAGATCGCGGCCGTGTCGCTCCAGCGGGCCTCGTCCCCGACGAGGTCGTCGATCTCGACCGACCGGTCCATGTCGAGGAATTCGCACACCCGCAGCAGGTGACGCCGCGGGCTCGGGGCGCCCTCGATCTCCAGCGGGGCGTCGAAGCCATGAAATCTCAGGCGCTCGGCGGCGGGCCGTCCGTCGTTCCACTCGCGCATCCGCAGCAGCAGGTCACGGTTGGCCGGCGCGGCGCCGAACCCGTGGCTGAACCCCTCGGCGAGCGCGCGGTCGAGCGGCACGGCCGTGCCCTGCACGAACGCGTCGGCGAGCAGTCCCGCGGCCCGGTCGCTCTCCAGGGCGATCGACCGGTAGCCGTGCTCGGCCAGCGTCAGGAAGGCGTCGTTGCGGATCTGGAGGAACGCGGATTCACCGTGCGTCGGCTCGCCGAGCGCGAGCAGCGCGGGGGAGCCGGCAAGCAGGTCAACAAGGGTGGTCATTGCATCAACCGTATCGTTGCACCAGCGGTGGAGACTTCAGAGCGATGGAGCGCGAGTGACAACCACAAAACCCTCAAACCCCGGGGTACGCCGACCGTTCGATCTCGCGCGTCGGCACGGACTGTCGGCGCAGGCCGTCCGCAACTACGAACGGGACGGCGTGCTGCCACCTGTCGAGCGCACCGCGACCGGGTACCGCCGGTTCACCGAGGTGCACGCCACAGCACTGAGCGCCTACCTCGCGCTCATCGTCGGTCACGGCCACGCGGCCAGCGGCGACATCATGCGCGCCGTCAACCGGGGCGAGATCGACACGGCGTTGCGCACGATCGACAGCGGTCACGCGCTGCTGCAACGCGACCGGGAGACCCTGGACGCGGTGGAGGCGGCGGTCACGACTCTCACCGCGACAGAGCCCGCCCCGCAGGGCCGGAGAGCCGTGCCGATCAGTGTGCTCGCACACCGGCTCGGCGTACGACCCGCGACCCTGCGCAAGTGGGAGTCGGCCGGAATTCTGCGGCCGGAGCGCGACCGGGTGACCCGCCACCGCGTCTACTCGCCCGACGACGTCCGGGACGCGGAACTCGCCCACCTGCTGCGCCGGGGCGGGTACCGGCTCGACCACATCGCCGACGTGCTGCGCCGGGTACGCGACGCCGGTGGCGCCGAACCGCTCGCCGCATCGCTCGGCCAGTGGCGCCGACGGCTCACCGAGCGCGGCCGGGCCATGCTCACCGGGGCCGCCCGGCTCGCCGAGTACCTCGACGCCGGCGCCGGCGATCAACCACCACGGGCCTTGACCAGCGAGGCGAAGACCACCAGGTTGTCCGAGTAGCCCCTCTCACCGCCCACCCACCGGCCGCCGCAGGTGATCAGCCGCAGGCTGGGGCGGCTGAAGTCGCCGTACACCTCGTCCACCGGCAGTCGGTCCTTGTCGAACCGCTCCAGCGAGTCCACCTCGAAGACCGCGACCCGGCCGTCGGAGCGGGTGACCTCGATCTGGTCTCCCGCGCGCAGTTCCCGGAGTTGGTGGAAGACGGCCGGGCCGGTGGTGGTGTCCACGTGTCCGACGATCACCGCCGGCCCGTACTGGCCGGGGGTGGGGCCCTTGTCGTACCAGCCGGCCTCCTGGGCGCGGCCCACGTCGGGCACGGCGATGGTGCCGTCCGGGGCGATGCCCACGTCGTGCAGCGGAGCCCGCAGGTCGATCTTGCTGATCGAGAGAGCGGTCGGGCGGCTGGCCGGCAGCACCGGGAACTTCTTCGGCGGCGGTCGCAGGCCGGCGCTGATCCGGTCCGGCAGCAGACTCACCCCGGTCACCTGCTCGACGCCCAACATCGCCACGATCAGCACCATCAGCGTGGCCACGGCCAGGACCGGCAGTCCCGGCCCGGTGCCGAGCCGACGCCGGAGCAGCGGCGACCCGGCGGGACGGCTCGGCGGCAGCGGGCGGGCGTCCGGATCAGTGGTGGCGACGCTGGCGGACCCCGCCTGCCCGGCGACCCGGCGCAGCCGAACCGAGACCCGGGCCACCAGCCGTCCCGAGGCGCGCAGGGCCGCTGCGGCCCGGAGGCGGGCACGGTGGTCCGACCGCGCACGCGCGGATCTGCGGGTCATGGCAGCTCCGGCTCAGGAGCCGGCTCCGGTCCGACGCCGACCGCCCGCCATGCCGAGCGCGACCGCGGCGGCCACCAGGGCCACGCCGCCGACGACCAGGACCGACCCCATGCCCCGGCCGCCCGCGGTGCCGCCGCCCCCCGTCGCCGGCCCCTTGCTGGGCGAGGCCATGTTCAGCACGGTCAGCATCGTCTGGGCCGTCTGGTTGTTCTGGCACCGCAGGTCGACCTGGTAGTCACCGGGTTCCTTGTTGCCCGGAACGGTGACCTCCCCCTTGAGGAAGCCGTTGTCCGGTCTGAGCATCACGCGCCCGAACGCGTCGGACTGCACGGTGGCCTGTCGATTGTTGTTGTTGTCGCAGCTCGCGCGGATCGTGACCCGGCTGCCCGCCGGGACGCTGTTCGGCGTCACCTCGACGAATGTGTTCTCACCGGCACGCGCCGGTGCGACAGACAACAGGACGAACGCCCCGATGAGCCCCACCAGTGCCAGCGCGGACGAGAGTGCGCGGTTGATCGTGCGAAGTCCCTGCATGATTTCCCCCCAACCGGCGACGACCGCCGGAACCCTCCCCTGGGCACGCGGGCTGAGTTCCCGTTGGCCCGGAGGCAAACCAGCGGGCGGGTTGGGTCAGCGGCGGCGGGAGCTGGCGCCGGCGGGCGGAAGCGGGGTGATCGGCTGCCAGTCCAGCGGGGACGACAGGACCATCGTGCTCGACGGCTGCCCGTACGGGGCGAGCCGGTCGATGACCGCCTCGAAGTCGCCGATCGAACCGGCGGCCACCTTGAGCATGCTGCACGCGTCGCCGGTGATCCGGTGGATCTGGAGAATCTCCGGCCAGCCGGACACCTCCGGGTCGTGCAGGATGCACCGCGCGCCGTAACAGGACATCCGGATCAGGGCGACCACCGTACGGCCGGCCCGGGTCAGGTCCACGTGGGCGTGGTAGCCAGTGATCACCCCGGCCTCCTCCAGCCGGCGGACCCGCTCGGCGACCGCTGGTGGGGACAGGTGCACCCGGCGGGACAACTCGCTGAAGGAGAGCCGGGCGTCGGCCTGCAACTCGCGCAGCAGCGCCCAGTCCATGTCGTCCACGCTCGAACCTTACTTTCGTGAACCGGATTCGCCCAGCTGCCTTTGGTTCGTCAGGTCAGGCCGACAAGTGCCGTTGATCCGGCATTCCGCAGCCCGATCCAGCCGCGAGATCATGGCGTCGGCAGCTTCGGGGGAAGGGAGACGACTGGTGGATCAGACGGACCGGCGGGCGCCGAACCGCGTCGCCACGGTACGACCGGTGACCCCGCGCCAGCGGGCAGCCCGCGCCGCGCGCAACGGCGGCGAGCCGACGCTGGAGTTCGCCGAGTTGGTGCCCTACGACGCGTACGTGCGGGCCACCGCCCTGCACCAGTTGCAGCAGCCCCTCAGCGACGACCCCGGCGAGATGTCCTTCCTCATGGTCAGCCAGATCATGGAGCTGTACTTCGGGCTGACCTGCCACGAGCTGCGCGAGACCCAGCGTCTGTTGCGCGCCGACCGGATCTGGGACGCGCTGGCCCCGCTGCGCCGCGCCACCCTGCACCTGGAAGGGCTCAACGCCGCCTGGCAGGGCCTGCGCTGGATGACCCCGGCCGACTTCAACCGGTTCCGCAACCTGCTCGGCGAGGGCTCCGGCTTCCAGTCGGCGATGTACCGGCACCTCGAGTTCCTGCTCGGGCTGCGCGACCCGGCGCTGATCCGGCCGTTCCGCCGCCAGGTCGAGGTGCACGCCGCGCTCAGCGCCGCGCTGGCCGCCCCGAGCCTCTGGGACGACGTGGTCGCGCTGCTGGCTCGGCGCGGCTTCGACCTCCCCGCCGATCTGTTGAACCGGGACGTGGCGGTCGAGCACGACCCGCAGCCGGAGGTCGAGGCGGCCTGGGTGCGGATCTACGCCGACGGCGGTCCGGACAACCACCTGCGGCTGCTCGGCGAGGCGCTGAGCGGCGTCGCCGAGGAGTTCGGCGACTGGAGGTGGAACCACGTCAAGGCGGTGCAGCGGACAATGGGCGCCAAGGTCGGCAGCGGCGGCTCCGCCGGGCTGGCGTGGTTGCAGCGCAGCATGGCCCGGGTGGTCTTCCCGGAGCTGTGGTCGGCCCGCACCGCGATGTGACCGGAGAGCGAGACATGCACACCCCAGAAAGCGAGGCCCACCGCCTCGACCAGGCCGACCCGGGCCTCCGACACCTCTTCCACGTGCCGGCCGCCGACGGCGGCGACCACCCCGAGTCGGCGTACCTCGCCGGCAACTCGCTCGGCCTGCAACCCCGGGCCACCCGCGACGAGCTCCTCGCCGACCTGGACGCCTGGGGGCGGCTCGGCGTCGAGGGGCACCTGGAGGCGGAACGCGCCTGGCTGCCGTACCACGAGCTGTTGACGGGCCCGGCCGCCCGACTGGTCGGCGCCCGGCCCGCGGAGGCCGTGGTGATGAACTCGCTCACGGTCAACCTGCACCTGCTGATGGTGAGCTTCTACCGCCCGGCCGGCGTCCGCACCCGCATCGTCATCGAGGACAGCGCGTTCCCCTCGGACAGTTACGCGGTGCGCAGCCAGGCCCGCTTCCACGGGCTGGACCCGGACGACACGGTGGTCCGGCTGCGCCCGCGTGCCGGCGAGGACGCGCTGCGCACCGAGGACGTCACCGGCTACCTGGCCGCCGAGGGTGACCGGGTGGCACTGGTGCTGCTGGGCGGGGTCAACTACCTCACCGGCGAGCTGCTGGACATCCCCGCGATCACGGCGGCCGGTCGGGCGGCCGGCGCGGTGGTCGGCTGGGACCTGGCACACGCCGTGGGCAACGTGCCGCTGGCCCTGCACGACTGGGACGTCGACTTCGCCGCCTGGTGCTCCTACAAGTACCTGAACTCGGGGCCGGGCGCGCTTGCCGGCGTCTTCGTGCACGAGCGGCACCTCGGCGATCCCGACCTGCCGCGCTTCGAGGGTTGGTGGAGCACCGCGGCGGCGACCCGGTTCGAGATGACGCCGGTGTCCCGGCCGCCGTCCACCGTGGAGGCCTGGCAGATCTCCAACCCGCCGATCTTCGCGATGGGCCCGGTGCGGACCTCGCTGGAGCTGTTCGACGTGGTCGGCATGCCGGCGCTGCGCGCGCGCAGCCTCCGACTCACCGGTTGGCTGGAGTCTCTCCTCGACGAGGTCACCGCCGACCGGCCGCTGCGCGTGGTCACCCCGCGTGATCCGGCCCGCCGGGGTTGCCAGCTGTCGGTACGCGTCGGCGCCGGCAACGCCGCCGAGCTGACCAAGCGACTGCGGCACGAGCACGGCGTCATCGCCGACGCCCGGGAGCCGGACATCGTCCGCTTCGCCCCGGTGCCGCTCTACTCCACGTACCTCGACTGTTGGCGGGCCGCCGCCGCGCTCGCCGCCACCGTGGGGCAGGTGAACCAGTGACCGCCCGGCGCGACGAGATCGCGATCATCGGCGCCGGCCTGGCGGGCTGCCTGGCCGCCTGCTTCCTGGCCCGGCGCGGCTACCCGGTCGCCCTCTACGAGCGTCGGCCGGACCCGCGTGCCGGCGCGGCCGAGCGGGGACGCTCGATCAACCTGGCGCTCTCCGAGCGCGGGTTGGACGCGCTGCGCCGGATCGGCCTGGCCGAGCAGGTGATGACCGACGCGCTGCCCATGCGCGGCCGGATGATCCACCCGGTCGAGGGGCAGCCGCAGTTCCAGTCGTACAGCGCGGCCGGTGACCGGGCGATCAACTCGATCAGCCGGGGCGCACTCAACAACGCCCTGCTGGACGCGGCCGCCGCGCTGCCCGGGGTCCGGATCGTCTTCGACCACCGGCTCGTCGGGCTCGATCCGGCCGACGGCACCCTGAGCTTCGACACCCCGCAGGGCACGGTTGGCGCGAAGGCGTCGGTCGTGTTGGGCGCCGACGGCGCCGGCTCCGCGGTACGCGGACAACTGCTGGCGCACGGGCTGTTGCGCGAGAGCGTGGACTTCCTCGACTACGGCTACAAGGAGCTGACGATTCCGCCGCTGGGCGACGACTTCGCCCTGGACCCGGCGGCGCTGCACATCTGGCCGCGGGGCACCTCGATGATGATCGCGCTGCCGAACCCGGACCGGTCCTTCACCTGCACGCTGTTCTGGCCCAACGACGGTGACGGCAGCTTCGCGTCGCTGACCAGCCCGGCCCAGATCGAACGGCACTTCACCGAGCACTACCCGGACGTGGTCCCGCTGGCCCCGAACCTGGTCGACGACTACCAGCACAACCCGGTGGGCGTGCTCGGCACGGTGCGCAGCGCCCCCTGGCAGGTCAACGGAACTGTCGGCCTGCTCGGCGACGCGGCCCACGCCATCGTGCCGTTCTACGGCCAGGGCGCCAACTGCGCCTTCGAGGACGTCGTCGAACTGGACCGCTGCCTCGACGAGTGTGCCGACGAGTGGTCGGCGGCGTTGCCGCTGTTCCAGCGCCGCCGGCAGGAGAACGCCGAGGCCATCGCGCAGATGGCGCTGACCAACTTCGTGGAGATGCGCGACAAGGTCGCCTCGCCGGTGTTCCAGACCCGGCGGCGGGTGGAGCACGCTCTGGAGCGGGCACTGCCCGGCCGGTACGTTTCCCAGTACGAGCTGGTGTCCTTCTCCACCACCCCGTACGCCGAGGTGCGCCGCCGGGTCCGCCGGCAGCACCGGGTGCTCGGCGCGGTCGCGGGCGGGGCCGCGCTGCTGCTGGTCGGCGTGATCGGCGCTGCACTGAGCCGAGGGAGGCGCGCATGACGGGCACCTGGGACGCCACGCTGATGACCGGCCGCGCGCCGGCCGGACCGTCGCGGCTGCGCAACTTCGTCGGCGGCGAGTTCGTCGACGGCGGGTCGACGTTCACCAAGGTCAGCCCGGTGACCGGCGAGCCGGTCTTCGAGGTGGTCGAGGCGGCACGGTCCACGGTGGACGACGCGGTGGCCGCCGCCCGCGCGGCGCTGCGCGGGCCGTGGGGCCGGATGGGGGAGCGGG
This sequence comes from Micromonospora sp. NPDC047557, assembly GCF_043205095.1. Classification (NCBI taxonomy): domain Bacteria; kingdom Bacillati; phylum Actinomycetota; class Actinomycetes; order Micromonosporales; family Micromonosporaceae; genus Micromonospora; species Micromonospora sp. NPDC047557. The sequence goes on from NZ_JBIDDK010000013.1 coordinate 150,607, forward strand.
AACGCGCCGAGGTGCTGCGCCGCGTCGCGGACGAGCTGGAACGTCGCTTCGACGATCTGGTCACCGCCGAGGTCGCGGACACCGGCAAGTCCATCGCCCAGGCCCGCACGCTGGACATCCCGCGCGGCGCGGCGAACTTCCGGGCGTTCGCGGAGATCGTGGCGACCGCGCCCACCGAGTCGTTCACCACGGTCACCTCGACCGGCGGCCGGGCGCTGAACTACGCCGTCCGCAAGCCGGTCGGCGTGGTCGCGGTCATCGTGCCGTGGAACCTGCCGCTGCTGCTGCTCACCTGGAAGGTCGCCCCGGCGCTCGCCTGCGGCAACGCCGTCGTGGTCAAGCCCAGCGAGGAGACGCCCGCCTCGGCGACGCTGCTCGCCGAGGTGATGGCCGCCGCCGGCGTACCGGACGGGGTGTTCAACCTTGTGCACGGCTTCGGACCGGACTCGGCCGGCGAGTTCCTCACCCGCCACCCGGGCGTCGACGCGATCACCTTCACCGGCGAGTCGGCCACCGGCGGCGCGATCATGCGGGCCGCCGCCGACGGCGTGAAGGCGGTGAGCTTCGAGCTGGGCGGCAAGAACGCCGGCCTGGTCTTCGCCGACGCCGACCTGGACGCCGCGGTGGCCGGCTCGATGCGTTCCAGCTTCACCAACGGCGGGCAGGTGTGCCTGTGCACCGAGCGCATCTACGTGCAGCGTCCGGTCTTCGAGGAGTTCACCGCCCGGCTGGCGAAGCGGGCCGGCGAGCTGGCGTACGGCTGGCCGACCGACGAGGCCACCGCCACCATGCCGCTCATCTCCCCGCAGCACCGGGCGAAGGTGCTCGGCGCGTACGAGCTGGCCCGCGCCGAGGGCGCCGAGGTGCTCACCGGTGGCGGCACGCCCACCTTCGGTGACGCCCGCGACGGCGGGTCGTACGTGCAGCCGACCGTGCTCACCGGCCTCGGGCCGGACGCCCGCACCAACCGGGAGGAGATCTTCGGCCCGGTCGTGCACGTGGCGCCGTTCGACACCGAGGACGAGGCGTACGCCCTGGCCAACGGCACCGAGTACGGCCTGGCGGCGACCGTGTGGACCCGGGACGTGGGCGTCGCGCACCGGGCCGGGGTCCGGCTGGACGCCGGCATCGTCTGGGTCAACACCTGGTTCCTGCGGGACCTGCGCACGCCCTTCGGTGGGGTGAAGGCGTCCGGCATCGGCCGCGAGGGCGGCGTGCACTCGTTGAACTTCTACTCCGAACTCACCAACGTCTGCGTGGACCTGTCGTGAGCCGTAGCGAGGGAGCGGGCATGGAAGCCGACATCGAGGCCGCCAACCGGGAGCTGGCCGAGGCCCGCAGCACCGGCAAGCCGTGCCCGCCGCTGCGCGGGCGGCTGCTGCCCGAGGGCGACGTCGAGTCCGCGTACCGCGTGCAGCAGCTCCAGGCGCGGGCCTGGCAGGGCCGCGGCGAACGCCGGGTCGGCGCGAAGATCGGGTTGACCTCCCGGGCGGTGCAGGAGACCTTCGGGGTGTTCCAGCCGGACTTCGGGATGCTGACCGACGCGATGGCGGTCGGCGACGGGGTCGAGGTGCCGATCGACCGGCTGCTCCAGCCGCGGGTCGAGGCGGAGGTCGCGTTCGTGCTCGACAAGGATCTCGCGGATCCGCAGATCACGACAGTCGACCTGATCCGCGCCGTCGACCACGTGCTGCCGGCGATCGAAATCGTCGACTCGCGGATCGCGGGCTGGGACATCTCCATCGTGGACACGGTCGCCGACAACGCCTCCAGCGGGCTCTTCGTGCTCGGCACCACGCCGCGCCGCCTCGCCGACGTCGACCTGCGGCTGTGCGGGATGGTGCTGGAGCACGCGGGTGAGCCGGTCTCGGTGGGCGCGGGCGCGGCCTGCCTGGGCAACCCGCTGCACGCCCTGCACTGGCTGGCGAGCACCCTCGCCCGCGCCGGTGACCCGCTGCGCGCCGGGGACGTGGTGCTCTCCGGGGCGCTCGGCCCGATGGTGCCGGTCACCCCGGGCGCCGCGTACGAGGCCCGGATCTCCGGCCTCGGCTCGGTACGGACGGCCTTCACCCGAGGGGAGTCAGCGTGAGCGTCGGAGTGGCAGTGCTCGGGTCGGGCAACATCGGCACCGACCTGATGATCAAGGTGTTGCGGCTGAGCGACAGCCTGCGGATGGTGGCGATGGCCGGCATCGACCCGGCCTCCGACGGCCTGGCCCGGGCCCGCCGCCTCGGCGTCGCCACCACGGCCGACGGCGTGGACGGGCTGGTCGCGATGCCCGAGTTCGCCGACGTCGGGCTGGTCTTCGACGCCACCTCGGCGGGCGCGCACCGACGCCACGACGAGGTGCTGCGCGCGCACGGCCGGACGGTGGTCGACCTGACCCCGGCCGCGCTCGGCCCGTACGTGGTGCCGCCGGTCAACCTCGACGAGCACCTGCACGAACCGAACGTCAACATGGTGACCTGCGGTGGGCAGGCCACCGTGCCGATCGTCGCCGCGGTCCGCCGGGTCACCCCGGTGGCGTACGGGGAGATCGTCGCGTCGATCGCGTCGAAGTCCGCCGGGCCGGGCACCCGGGCCAACATCGACGAGTTCACCGAGACCACCGCTCGCGCCATCGAGGTGGTCGGCGGGGCGGAGCGGGGCAAGGCGATCATCGTGCTGAACCCGGCGGACCCGCCGCTGCTCATGCGGGACACCGTCTACTGCCTCTGCCCGGACGTCGACGCCGACACCGCCGCCATCGCCGCCTCGGTGGCGGACATGGTGGCGACGGTCCAGGAGTACGTCCCGGGTTACCGGCTCAAGCAGGATGTGCAGTTCGACCGCGTCGAGGCGTACGTGCCGACGCTCGGGCGGCAGCTCGCCGCGTTGCAGGTGTCGGTCTACCTGGAGGTGTCCGGGGCGGGCCACTACCTGCCGGCGTACGCCGGGAACCTGGACATCATGACCTCCGCCGCGCTGCGCACCGCGGAGCGGCTGGTGGCGCTTCGGGCCAAGGGAGTCCCGGCATGACGGACCTGTACATCCAGGACGTGACGCTGCGCGACGGCATGCACGCCATCGCCCACCGGTACACAGTCGAGCAGGTGCGCACCATCGCCGCCGCCCTGGACGCCGCCGGGGTGGCCGCCATCGAGGTGGCGCACGGCGACGGGCTCGCCGGTTCCAGCGTCAACTACGGCCACGGCGCGGCCAGCGACGCCGAGTGGATCTCCGCCGCCGCGGAGGTGCTGACGAACGCGAAGCTCACCACCCTGCTGCTGCCCGGCATCGGCACCATCGCCGACCTGCGGGCGGCGAAGGCGCTCGGCGTGACAAGCGTCCGCATCGCCACGCACTGCACCGAGGCGGACATCTCCGCCCAGCACATCTCCTGGGCCCGGGAGAACGGCATGGACGTCTCCGGGTTCCTGATGATGTCGCACATGAACGACGCGGCCGGGCTGGCCGGGCAGGCCAAGCTCATGGAGTCGTACGGGGCGCACTGCGTCTACGTCACCGACTCCGGCGGCCGGCTGCTGATGTCCGACGTGGCGCAGCGGGTCGACGCGTACCGGCAGGTCCTCGACCCGGAGACGCAGATCGGCATCCACGCCCACCACAACCTGTCGCTCGGGGTGGCCAACAGCGTGCTCGCCGTCGAGCACGGCCGCATCCTCGGCGCCGGGCCGCTCGGCTCGCCGTCCGGGCGGACCGTGCGCGTCGACGCCTCCCTCGCCGGCATGGGCGCGGGCGCCGGCAACGCACCGCTGGAGGTCTTCGTGGCGGTCGCCGAGCTGCACGGCTGGAAGCACGGTTGCGACGTGTTCGCGCTGATGGACGCCGCCGACGACATCGTCCGCCCACTGCAGGACCGGCCGGTCCAGGTCGACCGGGAAACGCTCTCCCTGGGGTACGCGGGCGTCTACTCCAGCTTTCTGCGCCACGCCGAGCGGGCCTCGGACCGCTACGGCGTCGACGTCCGGTCGATCCTGGTCGAGCTGGGCCGCCGTCGGATGGTCGGCGGCCAGGAGGACATGATCGTCGACGTGGCACTCGACCTGGCCGGCAAGGGGGAGCAGTCATGATCGGCGTGGACATCACGGGGATCGCCGACAAGCTCGGCGCGGCGGCCGACACGGCCACCGCGATCGGTCAGCTCGCCGCCGAGACCGGTCTCGACGTGGACACCGCGTACGGCGTGCAGGCCGCGCTGGTGCAGCGCCGACTGGAATGCGGCGAGCGGCTGGTCGGGCTGAAGATGGGGTTGACCAGCAGGGCGAAGATGGCGCAGGTCGGCGTGGACGAGGTGATCTGGGGGCGGCTCACCGACGCGATGCGGGTGCCCGACGGCAGTTCCGTGGACCCGGCGGCGTACATCCATCCCCGGGTCGAGCCGGAGGTGGCGTTCCTGCTGGACCGGCTGCCGGAGCCGGGCGAGCCGGTCGGCGACTTCGCCACGGCGGTCCGCGCGGTCGCCCCGGCCATTGAGCTGATCGACTCCCGGTACGCGGATTTCCGCTTCTCGCTGCCGGACGTCATCGCCGACAACACCTCCGCCGCCGCGTTCGTGGTCGGGCCGTGGTCGCCGGTGCCGTCGGGCCTCGACAACCTGGGCGTGCTGCTGGAGATCGACGGGCGGGTGGCCCAGGTCGGCTCGACGGCGGCGATCCTCGGCGATCCGCGCCGGGCGCTCGACGAGGGCATCCGGCTGGCCGGCCGACACGGGGTGCGGTTGCAGTCCGGCTGGGTCTTCCTGGCCGGCGCGGCCACCGCCGCGGTGCCGTTGCGTCCCGGTGCCCATGTCCGCGCGGTCGTCGAGAAGCTCGGAACGGCGTCTCTGCGGGCTGCGTCGTGAGTGTCGACGGCGCTCGGGTGGTGGCCGGGAAGGCCGTGCCGCGGGGGGCTTTTCCGCACGTCAAGGTGGCGGGTGGGTTCGTCTTCGTCTCCGGTACGTCGTCGCGACGGCCGGACAACAGCTTCGCCGGTGTCGAGGTCGACGCGTTCGGCACGACGAACCTCGACATCCGGGTGCAGACGCGGGCCGTGATCGAGAACATCGGCGATCTGCTGCGCTCGGTCGGCGCGGACCTCACTGACCTCGTCCAGGTGACCACGTACCTGGTCAACATGAACGACTTCGGTGGTTACAACGAGGTGTGGGCGGAGTTCTTCGACGCGTCCGGACCGACCCGCACCACGGTGGCGGTGCACCAGTTGCCGCACCCGCACCTGCTCATCGAGATCCAGGCCGTGGCCCTTCTTCCCTCGGGAGGTCAGTCGTGAGTGAGATCGCCGAGCCGTTCAGCTTTCCGGGCTGGATCGCGGAGAACCAGCACCTGCTGAAGCCGCCGGTGGGCAACAAGGAGATGTTCCCCGGCGGGGACGACTTCATCGTGATGGTGGTGGGCGGGCCCAACCAGCGCACCGACTTCCACGTGGACCCGTACGAGGAGTTCTTCTACCAGGTCAAGGGCAACATGCACATCAACCTGATGACCCCCGAGGGTCCGCGTACGGTGCACGTGCGCGAGGGTCAGATGTGGATGCTGCCGCGCAACACCCCGCACTCGCCGCAGCGGCCGGAGGCCGGCTCGATCGGTGTGGTCGTCGAGCGGGTCCGCGAGGAGGGCACGCTGGAGACGTTCCAGTGGTACTGCCCCGAGTGCGGGCACAAAGTGCACGAGGTGGAGTTGCAGGTCCGCGACATCGCGGCCGACCTGCCGCCGGTGTTCCAGGCGTTCTACGCAGACGAGCAGGCCCGCACCTGCGCCAACTGCGGCACTCTGCACCCGGGCAAGGGCTGATGCCCGCTGGTGTCGTCGACGTGCACACGCACGTCGTACCGAAGGGATGGCCGGATCTCGGCGCGGCGTGCGGCGGGTCCGGCTGGCCCTGGTTGCGGGTCGACTCCGAGCGCGCCGCCATGATCATGGTGGGGGAGACGGAGTTCCGTCCGGTCGGCGCCGAGTGCTGGGACGCCCCGACGCGGCTGGCCGACATGAACGCCGACGGCGTGGCCGTGCAGGTGGTGTCGCCGACGCCCGTCTTCTTCAGCTACGACCGTCCGGCCGACCAGGCGGTGAAGGTCGCCCGGATCTTCAACGACCTCACCCTGAAGGTCACCGCGGCCGGCGGTGACCGGCTGGTGCCGTTCTGCCAGGTGCCCCTGCAGGACCCGGACGCCGCCTGCGCGGAGTTGGATCGCAGCCTGGCCGCCGGGCACGTCGGCGTGGAGATCGGCAACCACGTCGGCGACCGGGACCTGGACGACGCCGGCGTGGTCACCTTCCTTCAGCACTGTGCCGAGGTGGGTGCGCCCGTCTTCGTCCACCCGTGGGACATGCCGGACGGCCCGCGTCTGGACCGCTGGATGGCCCGGTGGCTCACCGGGATGCCCGCCGAGACGCACCTGTCGGTGCTGGCGATGATCCTGGGCGGCGTCTTCGACCGGGTGCCCGAGTCGCTGCGGATCTGCTTCGCGCACGGGGGCGGCAGCTTCCCATTCTGGCTCGGCCGCGCCGACAACGCCTGGCACCGACGTGGGGACCTGGTTCGGGGCGCGTCCGTCGCCCCGCCCAGCAGCTACGTCGACCGGTTCAGCGTCGACTCGGTGGTCTTCGCGCCGCCCGCGCTGCGGCTGCTGGTCGACACGATGGGGGAGGACCGGGTGCTGGTCGGCAGCGACTACCCGTACCCGCTGGGGGAGCGCCCGGCCGGTGCGGTCGTCGACGCTGCCGACTTCCTCACCGACGCCCAGCGCGACAAGCTCCGATCCACCAACGCCCTGCGCTTCCTGCACGGGCGGCGCTGACGGCGTACCCCTGGTAGCGCCCTCGCACGACGGACGGCTGCGACGGGCCGACGGACCTGTTCTGTTGCCTTTGCTCTGCTTCAATCCACGCAACACCACGTGTCCGATAATCGGACATCGGCTGTTGCCTCTGTTGAAGCAGAGCAAAGGACGCCGGCAGGGTGGTGCGGTCGACCGCAGTCCGACGCCGACGCCGTGTCGGTCCGCTGACAGCCGCTCCCAGCGGGCAGGATGAGGGCATGGCCGAGCCGCACGACCTGACGGCGCTGGAGCAGGCCGCCGCCATCGCCCGCGGCGAGCTGTCCAGCGTCGAGCTGGTCGAGCACCACCTGCGCCGGGTCGACGCGCTCGGTGACACGGTGGGCGCGTTCGTCACCGTCACCCCGGAGCTGGCCCGTGCGGCCGCCCTCGCCGCAGACGCCGCGCCCGCTGATCGGCGCGGCCCGCTGCACGGCGTGCCGACCGCGATCAAGGACCTCACCCTCACCGCCGGGGTACGCACCACCTTCGGCTCGGCGGCGTTCGCCGACTTCGTCCCGCCGGTCGACGCCGACGTGGTCCGGTTCATCAAGGCCGCCGGCCTGGTCAGCCTCGGCAAGACGACCACCTCCGAGCTGGGCTGCTCGCTCTACTCGGAGGGCCGTGTCGCACCGCCGGCCCGCAATCCGTGGCAGCTCGCGTACACAGCCGGTGGGTCCAGCGGCGGCGCGGCGGCGGCGGTCGCGGCCGGGCTGGTGCCGATCGCCCAGGGGTCCGACGGCGGCGGCTCCCTGCGCATCCCGGCGTCGCTCTGCGGCCTGATCGGCTACAAGCCCAGTCGTGGCGTGGTCTCCGGCGGGCCGCTCGGCTCCGGCGCGTTCGGGCTGCCCACCAGCGGTCCGCTCGGGCGGACCGTCGCCGACGTCTCCGCGCTGCTCGACGTCATGGCCGTGCCGGTGCCGGGCGAGCCCTACCTGCCGCCGCCCGCGCCGCCCGGTGGGTACCTGGCCGCCGCCCGCCGGGCCGAGCCCGGCCGGCTGCGGATCGGCCGGTTCACCACGCCGATGCTCGCCGACGAGCCGGTGCACCCCGACTGCGTGGCCGCCGTCGACCGGGCCGCCGCCCTGCTCACCACCGCCGGCCACGAGGTGGTCGAGGTGCCGCCGCCGCTCGGGCCCCAGGCGTGGCCGCTGTTCGAGATCATCTGGTACGTGCTGGCACTCGCCCCCGTGCCCCCGCACCGCGAGGCGGAGCTGCTGCCGCTGACCCAACTGCTGCGGGCTCGGGGCGCCAGCGTCTCCGCGGGCGCGCTGGCCGCCACCCTCGGCGAGCTGCAGGCGCAGGTACGTCTCGGCGCCGCCCGCACCGCCGGCTGCGACCTGCTGCTCTGCCCCACCCTGGCCGCACCCCAGGCACCCGTCGGCTGGTTCACCGCCGACGGCGACCCGGCGGCCGATTTCGACAGACAACGCCGCTTCTCGCCCTACTGCGCCATCTTCAACGTCACCGGCGATCCCTCCGTGTCCCTGCCGGTGGGCGTCACCGCCGACGGCCTGCCCGTCGGGGTGCTCCTCACCGGCCGGTACGGCGACGACGCGCGGCTCATCGCGACCGCTGCGCAACTGGAGCACGCCAGTGACGGATGGGATCGGCACCCCGCAATCTGGCGGGCCGTCGACTCCGCTAACGTGAATGGTGACGGAGTTGGCCGGTCACCATCATGATCGTCCATCCGACCCGATTGTTCGAGGTCCTTCTTCCGCCTGGGGGCGTTGGGATTGTCTGTTACCGAGACGTTGCTGGTCTTCGTCGGCATCCCGGTGGCCGCGGTGCTGGTCATCGCCGGCCTGTCGTACGCCGGTAGTCGCGGGAGTGCCACCGGCGGTGGCGGTGGCGCCAAGCGCTACCGGCCGGGCCGGCCCTTCGACTTCACTCCGGTCTGGTTCCTGGGCCGCCCGGAGCAGCTGGCCGACTCGGCCGGCACCGCGCTGACCGCGGGGGCGCAGGCGCCCGCGCTGACCAGCCACAAGCTAGAGCAGGCCAGCGTCGAGGCGCCGGCCGGTGGAACCGGAGGCGCAAGTGACCGTTGGTGAGAAGCAGACCGGGACGGAGAATCCGCCCGAGGTGCTGGACGGGCCGTTCTCGACCCGCCAACTGCTGCGCATCGACGAGGCCCTGCGCCTGGCCGACCAGGGCACCGGCCTGGTCTTCTCGGTGTTCGTCGGCGGCCTCGACGAGCCGATCCGTGAGCACGCCCAGCGGCTGCACCGCCAGCTCGCCGACCCCGACAAGTCGGTGCTGATCGCCGTGTCGCCCAACCAGCGCCAGCTGGAGATCGTCACCGGGCGGTACGCCCGCAAGCGTATCCCCGACACGTACGCCAAGCTGGCCGCGCTCTCCATGGCCGGCGCGTTCAGCGGCGGCGACCTGGCCGGCGGCATCATCAACGGCCTCGACCAGCTCGCCAGCCACGCCGGCAAGGGCTGAGCCCTTCCTCGTACGTCGAAGCCCGACCCGCCGCACGGCAGGTCGGGCTTCGTCGCGTTCAGCTCTGCTGGGCGTCCTTCGCGCGGGCCTTGAGCGCCCGCACCACACCGTCGCGGCCCTCGGCGACCAGTCGACGCAGCGGGCCGGGGTTGCCGTCACCGGCCAGCCACGCGTCGGTGGCCGCCACGGTGTCGTCGTCCACCAGGTAGGTCGGGTACGCCAACTGGGCGAACTCCTGCGCCGGCTCGCTGTCCCGCGTGGCCCACACCTGGCCGACCGCCGCGAAGTACTTCTCCCGGTACGGGGCGACCAGCTCGACCTGCGCCGGGTGGGCGAAGCCCTGCAACAGCGCCCGGTGTCGCCAATTCGGCAGCGCGTCCGGGCCGGTCAGCAGCGCCCACACGGCCGCCTTGTTCTCCGCCGTCGGCACCAGCGCGTGCGCGTACGCGGCCTCCCGCTCGCCGCTGGCGGTGCGGTCGCCGGCCAGCTCCGCCTCGATCTCGGCGGCACCGGCCGCGCCGTTGGCCACCAGCGCCCCGAGCACCGTCCAGCGCAGCTCGGTGTCCACGGTCAGCCCGGTCGGCACGCCGGTGCCGTCCAGCCAGCCCCGCAGCGTGGCCAGGTCCTCTTCGGACCGGGCGGCCGAGGTGTACGCCCGGGCCCAGGCCAGCTGGAAGCCGCTGCCCGGCTCGGCGGAGGCGAGCGCGTCCTTCGCCGTGCGAGCCAGCCCCGCCCAGCCGGTGGCCGCCCACGCGGGGTCGGCGTAGAGGGTGAGCGCGGTGGTGGCCTGGCGCAGGGTGGCGGTCACCAGGTTGATGTCGGTCTCCGCGGCCAGCCCGGCCAGCACCAGCGCCACGTAGTCGCGGGTCGCCAGCTCGGCGTCTCGGGTCATGTCCCACGCGGCCGTCCAGCAGAGGGCGCGGGCCAGCGACGAGTCGAAGCCGCCGATGTGCTGCACCACCGTGGCCATCGACCGGTCGTCGAGGCGCAGCTTGGTGTAGCTCAGGTCGTCGTCGTTGAGCAGCAGCACGTCGGCGGCCCGAACGCCGCGCAGGTCGGCGAGGTCGGTCCGCTCGCCGGTCACGTCCACCTCGTACCGTTCGCGGCGGACCAGCCGTCCGTCGGTCAGGTCGTACAGGCCCACGCCGATCCGGTGGGTGCGCAGCGTCGGGTACGCCGCCGGCGCCTCCTGCCGGACGACCACCTGCTCGTACGTGCCGTCGGCGCCGATGGTCACCTCCGGCCGCAGCGTGTTGACCTGGGCGGTCTCCAGCCACTGCGCGGCGAACTTGCGAAGCTCCCGGCCCGAGGCCGCCTCCAGCTCGGTCAGCAGGTCGTCGAAGGTGGCGTTGCCCCAGGCGTGCTTGCCGAAGTACGCCCGCAGCCCGGCCACGAACGGCTCCTCACCCACGTACGCGACGAGCTGCTTGAGCACGCTCGCGCCCTTGGCGTAGGTGATGCCGTCGAAGTTGACCTCGACGGCCTCCATGTCCGGCATCTCGGTGTAGACCGGGTGCGTGGAGGAGAGCTGGTCCTGCCGGTAGCCCCAGTTCTTCCGGATGGACAGGAACGTCGTCCACGCCTCGGTGAACCGGGTGGCGTTGGTGTTGCACCAGTGGCTGGCCCACTCGGCGAACGACTCGTTGAGCCACAGGTCGTTCCACCAGCGCATGGTGACCAGGTCGCCGAACCACATGTGGGCCAGCTCGTGCAGGATCGTGTTGGCCCGCTGCTCGTACTCGAAGTCGGTGACCTGGGAGCGGAACAGGTAGTGCGACTCGGCGTGCGTCACGCAGCCGAAGTTCTCCATCGCGCCGGCATTGAAGTCGGGCACCCACAGCTGGTCGTACTTGGGCAGCGGGTAGCGCACGCCGAACTTCTCGTGGAAGAAGTCGAAGCCCTGCTTGGTGATGAGGAACAGATCGTCGGAGTCCAGGTATTGAGCCATCGACGCCCGGGAGAACACGCCCAGGTCGATGCCGTCGTGGCTGTCGCGCACCTCGTGGTACGGGCCGGCGCACAGCGCCGTGATGTACGTGCTCATCCGCGGCGACTCGGTGAAGTGGAGGGTCTTGAGCCCTTCGCCGGCCGGTTCCTCGCGCTGCACCGGCATGTTGGACACCACCCGCCAGTGCTCCGGGACGGTGGCGTGCCAGGTGTAGACGCTCTTCAGGTCGGGCTGGTCGAAGCAGGCGAACACGCGCTGCGCGTCGGCTGTCTCGAACTGGCTGTAGAGGTACGTCTCGCCGTCCACCGGGTCGACCGTGCGGTGCAGTCCCTGCCCGCTGTTGGAGTAGGCGAAGTCCGCGTCGACGACCAGGGTGTTCTCGCTGTCCAGCCCGGACAGGGTCAGGCCCTTCTCAGCCGACCAGTCGGACAGGTCCACTGGGGCGCCGTTCAGGGTGGCAGAGCGCACCGACTCGGCGGCCACCTCGATGAACGTGCTCGCCCCCGGTTCGGCGCAGCGGAACCGGACCTCGGTCGTCGAGGAGAACGTGCGGCCGTCGGCCGCCAGCACGGCGGTCGACAGGTCCAGACTGATGTCGTACCCGGTCACCTCGAGCAGGCGTGCCCGCTCGGTCGCCTCGACCTGCGTCAGGTTACGCACTCCCGGCACTGTTCGTCTCCATCCCACGTCTCGCCGTACGCCCGGCGGCGCCCGTCTGCCGACCGCTCGTGACGTCCGGCCCGATCCGAGTCTTCCACGTACGGGCAGCCGGCGGTGGGCGAGGTCACGCTCTCATTCGGGTGCCGGTCGATGGGCCGTGGGGTGAGGATCGAGGTGAGACGCCGGACTGCCGGCGTCACCCGTCGCGAAGGGACCTCACCGTGACCGATCGTGTCACCGCCGACATGTGGTTCGACCCGATTTGCCCGTGGGCGTGGATCACGTCCCGCTGGCTGCTGGAGGTCGAGCAGGTCCGCGAAGTGGACATCCGCTACCACGTCATGAGCCTGTCCGTGCTCAACGAGGGCCGGGACCTGCCAGAGCAGTACCGGGAACTGATGGACAACGGCTGGGGCCCGGTGCGGGTGTGCATCGCCGCCGAACAGCGCTACGGCAGCGACGCGCTGCGCAAGCTCTACACCGCGCTGGGCACCCGCATCCACCTCGGTAAGGAGCAGCTCGGGCCGGAGCTCTACGTCGCCGCGCTGACCGAGGCCGGCCTGGACCCGGTGCTGGCCGCCGCCGCCGACAGCACCGAGTACGACGAGGCGCTGCGGGCCAGCCACGAGGCCGGCATGCGCCCCGTCGGGCAGGACGTCGGCACCCCGGTCGTGCACGCGCCCGGCCCGGACGGCAGCCCGATCGCGTTCTTCGGCCCGGTGATCACGCCGCGGCCGAAGGGCGAGGCCGCCGGCCGGCTCTGGGACGGCGTCCTCCTGGTCGCCGGCACCCCGGGCTTCTACGAGCTGAAGCGCACCCGCGAGCAGTCCCCGATCTTCGACTGACCGCGACCGCCACGCGCCCCCGTCCGGTCCCCAGCTCGTGGGACCGGGCGGGGGCGCGCCACGCCGGTGGTGGGTACGCCTCGCGGGCACAGCGTCACCGCTGGGCGGGCGGTGTCGTTTCCCTCGGTGTCCGCCGCAGCGACCCGCAGGGCCGCACCCCGCAGCTCGTGGAGGCAATCCCGATGGCCAAGCACCGTGCGTCCGGTGACGATCAGTTGACCCGACAGGGGGTGATCGAGACTCCCGGCGCGGCGTACTGGTCGGTCGACGACTCCCGCTGGCCGACGGTCCGCCCCGACCTCCCCGCCCACGTGGCGGACCTGCTCGCCCCGCCCATCGTGGTCGGCGTGGCCCGGGTGCCGGTCACCTCACGGCTGACGCCCGCACCGGTCACAGCGGCACATCCCGCACCGGTCACACCGGCGCTGGTGACGCCCGTCGTGTCGACGCCGGTGGCGCCGGAGCCGGTCGTACCGTCGGCCGTGGAACCGGTCGTGGTGGCGGCCGCGCCGGCCGAGCCCGCCCCGCCCCCGCCGGCACCCACCGCCCCGCGTCCCGTGCCGACGCCGCCGCCGAACCCGCGACCCGTTCCGGCGCCACCGCCGGAACCGCGTCCCGTGCCGGGACCGCCGGCCGCACCCCGGCGCAACGCCATCACCGGGCCCGTCGCGAACGGCCGGCGCGGCAATGCCGGGCCGGTCGCGGGGGGCCGACACCGGCGGCACAACGGCGCGTCCGGCCGCGCCGGCTGACATCGCGTCCGGGCCCGGCACTTTCATCTGGTGGACGCCGCGCGGGTCCCCGTCGCCGACGACGTCGCCGCCGGTAGCGTCAGTGGGCATGACGGTCGTACATCCGATCGCCCGGGCCTGGATCACCACTGGCGGCACCGGCGCGCAGAACTACGACGAGTTCGCCGACGACGCGGAGATCACCGCGATCATCGAGGCGAACCCGCACAGTGCCCTCGGCATCGAGATGCCGCATCGGGCCCCGGGCAGCCTGGGCAAGTCGTTCCTCGACGCGCTGCCGGACTCGGTGGCCCGCCTCGCCGAGGCCAAGGCCGACGGCAGCTACACCCCCGCCGAGCAGGTCATCGTGCTGTACCGGATCAGCGCCCCGGGCGAGGAGCCGGCGTACGGGCTGTTCGCGATGGTGGACACCGACCAGATCTCCACCCGGGCCGACGAGCCGGGCCTGGTCATCCGCAACGAGGACGTCTTCATCGCCAAGGTGCGCGAGCGTGTCGCGCTGGCCGACGCGCTGGGTCACCTGCTCTCACCCGTACTCCTGCTGCAGACCGGGAGCGGCGATGAGCTGCACGCCGCGCTCGCGGCGGCGACCGACGCGGCCGGAGTGCCCGCCGCGACCGACACCGACCAGGCGGGGCGCACCCACGCCATCTGGCTCGTCGGCCCCGGCCCGGAGCAGGACGCGCTGACCGCTCTCGCCGGTGCCGGCGAGCTGGTCGTCGCCGACGGCAACCACCGCAGCCTGGCCGCCCAGACCGGCGGGTTGTCGCGCTTCCTGGCCGTGGTCACCACCCCCGCGTCGGTGGCCATCCAGCCGTACAACCGGCTGGTCAGCGAGCTGACCACCACGCCGGCCGAGCTCCTCGACCGGTTGCGCGCGGCGGGGGCCGAGGTCGAGCCGATCGACGGCCCGGTCGAGGTCCCGGCGGCCGGCGGCACCGTCCACCTCCGGCTGGCCGGCCAGGGGTACGCGGTGCGCCTGCCCGCCACCGCCGACGCCCGCCTGGAGAACCTGGATCACGCCCTGGTCGAGCGGCTGCTGCTGCGCGACGCCCTGGGGTTGGATCCGGGCGACAAGCGGATCACCTACGTGGGCGGTGACTACCCGGCGAGCTGGCTCACCGAAGAGGTCGACGCCGGGCGGGCCGAGCTGGCCGTCCTCATCGCGCCGGTAACCGTGGCGGACTTCGTCGCGGTGAACCTGGCCCGGGAGAAGATGCCCCGCAAGAGCACCTGGTTCACCCCGAAGGCGCGCGGCGGCCTGGTGGTCGCCGAACTGCCGCGCTGACTGACCATCCGCCCGACCGTGTGACGAACCCTGCTCTCCGACGCCGCCCCTGCGGCGTCGGAGAGCGCGGCCTGACAGACTGCCCGGTATGCGCGTCTACCTGGGATCCGACCACGCCGGTTTCGAGTTGAAGGTGCACCTGGCCAATCACCTGGCCAAGCAGGGGTACGACGTGGTCGACGTCGGCCCGCACAGCTACGACCCGGACGACGACTACCCGACGTTCTGCCTGCACACGGGTGACCGGGTGGTGGCCGACGAGACCTCCCTGGGGGTGGTCATCGGCGGGTCCGGCAACGGCGAGCAGATCGCCGCGAACAAGGTCGTCGGCGTACGCGCCGCGCTGGCCTGGAGCGTCGAGACGGCTCAGCTCGCCCGCCAGCACAACGACGCGAACGTCGTCGCGGTGGGCGCCCGCCAGCACACCCTGGACGAGGCCACCGGCATCGTCGAGGCGTTCCTGAACACGCCGTTCTCCGGCAACGAGCGGCACGCCCGCCGGATCATCCAGGTCGCCACGTACGAGCAGACCCGGGAACTGCCCGACCTGCCCTGACCCGGGCCGCCGGCCTCAGCGCGGCGAGCGGGGCAGCTCCTCGCGGGGCACCCAGTTGCGGCGGACGACGACCACCCGGGCCTCCGCCTCGGCAAGGTCGTCGTCGGTGGGCCGGGCGGCGTCCCGGGCCCGCAGCGCGGCGCTCAGCCCCACCTGGGACGAGCCGGAGCCGACCAGCCCCCGTAAACCCCGCTCGCCGTCGCGGTCGTCGCCGCCGGGCCCTCGACGCCGCGGCGGCGACTCCACGCCGTCGTGTACGCCGGCCGTGCTGACCGTCGAACCGTCGGCGCCGCGCCCGGCCGGGTCGGAGTCGGACTGGTGGCGCAGCCGTCGCCTGCGTCGCTCCGGATCACCCATCAGCCGACCGTACCTCGCCAGGTGTGGAATTCGGCACGTCGTGCCGGGTTCGCGCCGGACGGCGGTCGGCGACCGATTTGCCGGCTGGCTACCCTCGGATTCGGGCGGTGATCGTGCCGCCGGTCGGGTTCGCCGGCTGGCTACCCTCGAATTCGGGGCTGCCGCCGGTCAGGGGGAGGACGAGATGGCAGACCAGACGCAGCCGTGGGCGGAGCGAACCGTGGAGGTCCCACCGCAGGCCGGCGTCGGGGTGCCGCCGCAGCGGGACGGGTTCCGCCGGGGTGTGGCGCCGGTGGGTCAGCCGCGTAACCCACGGACCGAACCGTTTCCGGTGGTGGAACAGGAGCCGACCGGTACGGGCTGGCCCGGGGAGCCGGCGGCGCGCCGGCCGTTGAGCTGGCGCCTGGCCCAGTTACGTCGCGGCGGCGAGTGGAGCGCGGCGGGTGGCCTGTTCGCGTTCGTCTGCTGGGGGATCTGGGCGCTCTCCGGTGGGGGCGATCTGTCCGGCCCGCTGCTGGTGCTCGTGTTGAGCCTGCTGGTGGCGGTCGGCCTGTTCGCGCTGGCCCGGGTGATCGGTCGGTTGGTGCTGGAGCGGCAGCTCGGGCGGGTTCGACGCAGCGCGCGGGGCGCCCACCTGGCCACAGCTGTCTTCCTCGTCGGTCTCGGCGTGGCCTGGTTGCAGCAGACCGAGTGGGTCGTCTCGGCCTGGAACTGGATCACCTCGAACGTGTGACGAGGCATGCACGGACGGGCCGGCATAGCCCCGCCCGCCCGTGCACCCGGTCGTCTCCCCACCAGGCAAGGCCGCTGCTTACCCGGCCGGCCACGGTTCATCCGTGGCCGGCCGGCGCGTCCGTCGTTCGGGTGCGCCCGAACCGCTGTGGTCAGCGATTGCCGCCGTGACCCTCGGCGTCGGCCCGGGGCGAGGCGACCCGGGCGGCCGGGTCCTCGACGCCGGGCTCGCCGCCGTCCGGGTCGACCATCCCGTCGTAGTTGTAGAGCGGTCGGCCGTCGTCGTGCTGCTTGGTGGTCTTGATGTAGCGGTGCATCATGCCGTCGATCTCCACCTCGACGAGGGCGTCGCCGCCGGTGTCGTGGGTGCTGCCGTCGCGGGGGCCGCCGACCAGGTGGGCGTTGGTGTTGGTGTCCATGTGTCTGCCCTACCCGCCGGCCGGGAGCCCGAAACGGCCGGAATGTCGCGTCCGGCGGGCGACGTCGGTCACCCGCGTTGGTCGGCCGGTCCGGCGGTGCCGCGTCGACCCTGCGACACGGCACCGCCGGTGGGTCAGCCGGTGACCGCCTCGGCGGCGGCGTGGTCGCGGGCCACCCGGACCAGTTCGACAAGGCCACCCGCGTACTCCTGGGACTCGCCGTGCGCCTCGTCGAACGGCGGCTGGAAGCCGACGCCCTCCCACTCGCCGGTGGCCGGGTTCCAGCGGTCGTTGCCGACCTCGAAGTCCCAGGCGAAGATGCCCAGCTCGTAGTAGAGCTGGTCGGCCGAGTTGCCGGCCGCGGAGTAGAGCACGTCGGCGACCGGGCCGGTCTGCGACGGCCAGGTGACCGTGCCGCGCTCCTGGGCGATTGCGCCGACGATGCGCCGCGCGCTGTTGAGGAACAGCGTCGACTCGTCGATCGACGGTCGGGGCAGGGTGATCCGACCGTCGGCCCGGTACGCCCCCGGCGGCCACATGAAGTACCCGCCGTAGGAGTGCACGTTCATCGCGAACCTGATGTTCGGGTGGGCCTTGGCCAGCGCGATGACGTTGCCGCTCTCGGACTCGGACAGCTCCGCCGTGCCCGCGTAGTTGCCGGAGAGACAGTTGGCGCTGGCTCCCACGTACCCGTCGAAGTACGACCCGACGGTGTAGTTGCGGTTGACGTCGACGCCCCACGAGGTGCGGTAGCGCGGGTCGCGGGCCGGCCCGGTGCAGTGGTTGACCAGGTTCTTGCGCTGGAAGTTGTAGTCGTTGAACGAGTAGTTCGCCCCGTCCGGGTTGACCGTCGGGATGACGAAGACGTCGACCTGCTCCAGCAGTTCCCGGGTGGCCGGGTCGGTACGGGCGTTGGCCAGCATCCGCTCGGCGAACTCCAGCGTCACCAGCGGGGTGGCCCACTCCCGGGCGTGTTCCTGGGAGTACGCCAGCACGCCGACTCGGGAGCCGTCGCGGTGCACGCCGAGGCGCAGCGCCTGCACCGTCCACGGCTTCGCCGGCACCTCGGTGCCCTGGAGGCCGTCGTCGAGGCGGACCGGACCGGCGACCGGCATCGGCAGCCCGGTCGAGCCGTCCTCGACGGTGGCCCGGAACCGGTTCGCCTGCCGGGCGTTGATGGCCGCGGCGACGTCGTCGGTGGTGCTCACCGTCTTGCCGGCCGCGTCGGTGGCGAGCGTGACCGTGAGGACGCGGTCCCGGTAGCCGACGGTCAGCGGCCGGTTGGGCCTGCCCGGGTCGACCGTGCGCACCTGCACACCGTTCATGCCCTGGTCACCGAAGCGGACCGACTCGACCACCAGGGCGGCGACGGCCGGGTCACCCAGGTACGCGACCGCGGTGCGGCGGTACCCCTGGGTCTTGTTCGGCAGGTCGATGACGTCCACCAGGTCCCGGTACTGGCGGGCCAGTCGCTTGATCCGCGCCTGGATGTCCACCGGCGTCAGGTACGCGTCGATGAAGTCCTTCTGGTAGCCGGCGGGCAGCGGCGGCGGGGCGGCGTTCGGCCACAGCGCCGGCGTGACCGCCCGGCTGACTCCGCCGAGGCTGGAGGTGGCGGTCAGCTGGACGGGCCGGCTCGGCACCGGCTGGGGGAGGTTGTAGTGGTACTGGTACTCGCCCGAGTCCTCGAACCGGTAGAGCGGGAACGATCCGGTGGCGCCGTTGGCGGTTCGCCAACTGACGGTGATCTCCACGTCCGGGTCGTCGGTGGCGGTGGTGGCCACCTGCGCCTGCAGGAACGTCTGCCCACCGGTGGTCCACCAGTACGCCTGCTGCACCGCGAGCGTGTCGACCCCGACGGCGGCGGTGGTGCGCTGTCCAGCGGCCGGGGCGCGCAGCCCGGCGGCGGTACGGGCCTGCGCCGCGCGAACGCTGTCGGCGAAGTTCCGGCTGCCGTCGCCGGCCCGCTGCACGATCTGGGTGGCGGTGGCGCCCTGGGCGGTCAGGTCGGCGAGCTGCGCGCCGGTCAGCACCAGGTCGGCGAGGATCCGCCCGTCCCGCGCCCGGGGCCGGTTGGCCAGGTCGGCGCCGGCGGCGACCAACCTGTCGAGCTGGGCCTGATCACGCAACTGCACCCGGACCAGAGCGGTCTCGGTCGCGGCCAGGGTGATCGGTGTGGCTGCTGGGGCGGGTGCCGCCGCAGCGGAGCCGGGATGGGACAGCGCCGCGCTGATCAGGATCGCTGTGGTGGCGGCAGCCGTCCACCGTCGTCGGACGATCATGTGCCCTCCTGTGACGGACGTCGATGCGTGTGGTCCTTACACCAGTGCACGGATCGACACCTGTCAAGGTGGAAATGCTTCCGCCGAGGGCCCAGGCGCCGCGATCCCGCGGTCCACCTGGGCCCTCGGATGTGGTCTCCGGAGGGTCAGCCGCAGCTGATCCGTACGACCACGGAACGGTTCCGCGCCGCCGGCCCGGGCGACAGGTCGCCGTTGGGCGCGCGATCCGGGACGCGGCCCGGCCACTTGTCGCCCACGCCTCGACTGGTGATCCGCCCACCCGGCACGCCGAATTCCTCCAGCACCGCTTTGACTGCCCGAGCGCGAGCCCGGGACAGCGCCAGGCGGCCCTTTTCGGTGCCGCTGGACGAGGTCGTGCCGATCAGTTCGACCGAGGAGTTGCCGGAGCGGAGCAGCTTGCCGAGTTCGGCGAGGGTCGCGCGGGCGGCCGCCGGGTCGCGGAACTCGTCCGAGTCGGGAAGGAAACCGACCGTTCCGGCGTCGGCCAGGACCGTCTCCCCACAGGGCGTGAACACCGGCAGCGCGGCGACTGGTACCAGACCGACCGCCGGCGCGTCGACGGTCCGCTGCGCGCCGGGCGACATCTCGCGCAACTCCACGCAGGCCGCACCGCTGGCCTTGACGATGGCGGTCCAGATCTCGACGACGTGTCGGCGGCGGGCCACGTCCAGCTCGGGCTGTGGCGGGGCCGTGTCCCCCAGCCCCACCAGCAGCACGTTGCGCTCGGTCAGGTTGGGCAGGGAATCAGATCCCCGCAGAAACTCGACAACCTCGGCTGGGTTCGCGTCCAGCATCCCCTTGGCGCGAAAGTCCAGGGGCGCGGTGGTCTGCAGACCCGAATCCAGCAGAACCACAGTGCCGCCCGCCTCGACCTGCGCGGCGGCGACGTCGAGTGATTTCAGTACGTCGGCCTCGGCTTCGTCGGCCCGCATGTCGGCCACCCACTGGTGCAGGCCGCCGATCCACCGGTCCAGATCCTTGGCGTACTTCTTGGGGTTCTGCGCCTTACTGTCGAAGACCTGGGGCCCCCGGTCGATGTCGACGCGCCCATCGACCTGCACCACGGAGACGGCCTTTCCGTTGCGGGCCGCACTGCGGGCCAGCTCCTCGACCGTGCGCGGAAGAGCGGGTGTCGGGCTGTTCGCCCGGGCTCCGACCGCGAGGGACATGGCCACGCCCGAGGGTAGGCACCCGGCGTCGACGGGCTTCTCCGCGATGGCGTCGTCGTCGCACCCGACGAGTGCGGTGGCCCCCAACAGGAGAGCCGTGAGGATGGCTGTCCGGGCCGGCCCGGTGCTTCGAGCCAGGGCACGGGGAGCGGTGATGATTGGCACTGGTCAGCTCCGGTGTTCGTAGGAGTTGCGGTCGACGGGGATGGTTGGAGTCCTGGTGCCGCGAGCGGTCACGTCGTTCCGTCTGGTCGGATCCCCGACAGACAGGCCCCTGCCTTCGGGGGCGCCGCCTCCGGGAACGTTCTCGCCCTCCGGTGCTCCCTCGTCGCGACCGGACCTGGGCCGGTACGACCGGGGTCCGCGGTACGGCGACGGCGACGGATCGGGGTAGCGCTGCCCGTCGAAGAGCCCCTCGGTCGTCGCCGGATCCTGCGCGGCTGCCGCCATCCGTTGGCGGGCGAGCTGCTTGAGCTCCTCGGCGAGGGCGAGCCGCTTGGCGTTCGCTGCCGCGTGTGCGGCCTCGGTACGGAACCACTCGTTGTACCGCTGTCGATGCGGGGACAGGGCCTTCTCGTGTGCCTCCAACTGCTTCGCCGCGACCTTGCGCGCCCGGGCCAAGGTGCGGATGCTCCGCGCGTACGCGTGCGACAGCGAGTTGTGGTTCCAGTAGGCGACGAGCGCGGCAGCTGCTCCGGTGGCCAGATAGAGCGCGAGGAACAGGATCGCCATCACGAGCACCGCGCCCGAATCCGTCTGCGCGCTGGTGGGCGTGCCGAAGCTGCCGCCGCTGGCCTCCTCGGCCAGCAGTAGCCGTGCGAGGAAGGCGGCCACGCCCAGCAGGGCCCAGCCGACGAGGCAGACGGAGAGCGCCAGCCGGCGAGCACCCGGTGCGCCCTGGTCCAGGTCCCGGAAGATCCGGCCAGATCCGTGCGCGAGCAGCAGCGCGACTGCGGTGAAGCCGGCGACCAGGAGGAACAGCAGGTAGGTCGGTGCGTTGAGCCCATCGGCCAGGGCACTGTAGAAGGCCGCGACGTCCGCGCCGGCGGCCAGCAGCAGGGCGACGCTCTCCGCGACGTTGGCGAGCCGGCTGCCCGCGCGACCGGTGACCACCGTGGTGTCGAGGTGGCGGCCGCCGGGCATGCTGCTGCGGGAAGGGCGGCTTTCCACACCGGGTGTGGTTGCGGTCGTCATCTCAACCCTCCTCGGTTCGTGGTGCGGGGGCGAGCAGGTCGCGGATCAGGTCGTGGTTCTCCTGGGCCAGCCGAAGCTGCTCCATCGCGGCGTCGCAGGTCAGGCGGCGCCGATGCTCCTTTGGCGCGACCTGTCCGACCAGGGCGTCGACGACGGTGAGCGCGTTCAGACGTTCGGTCTCGATGTCCGCGAGCCAGCCGTCCGCCCAGTAATTGATCATGTTGTCCAGGACGTGCCCGGTGCCCTCGTCGGTCCCACGCGGCGCCATCTCCGCCACCAGGCGGGAGACCTGCTCACGGCTGAGGTGAGCGTCCCGCTCGTACTGCGGGTCGGGGTCCACGGGCTTGGGTGCGTCGATCCGCATCGGGCCGGTTTCCTGGCCGTTGCGCGTGTGTCCTCGGGGGGTGGACGGGCGCCGCTGGAAGATCCCCCGGACCGCTCCGGCCACACTGTTCAGCAGACGTTTCATAGCCCTCTCAATTCGTACATCGGTCGATTCGGGTCGTCAGGCGGTGGCCGTCACCGGTAGGGCCTCCGCCGCTGGCTCGGCCCAGGCCGGAATCTCTGGTCCACCCGGCCGCAGCGTGCGGTTGAGTTGGTCGCCGACGGGGTGCTTGCGGACGAGGCGTTGCCAGTAGCTGCCGATGCGCCGCCAGGAGTGCTCGTGGATCCGGCGAGCCCGGGCGGCCGCGACCAGTCGGCTCCGCTGGATCCGTTCCCGCAGCTCCGCCTGCGTCTGCCGGAGACGGACCACCTGCTCCTCGGCGTCCCGGCGGGCGGCTTCCAACCGGGCCTTCCGTTCGAGGTGGGGCGCCAGCCGGCGCTTGCGGATCACCGAGTCGTGGGTGCTCTGCTCGCCGGCCCGTCGCGCCGACAGTTCGGCCTCGTCGGGTGCCTTGAGTGCGGTGAGCGCCTGGGTGGCTGCTGCCAGGGCCCGCTCGCTCTCGACGGCCTGCGCCTCCGTACGCGCGAGTTGGTATGCCGGCTCAGCGAGTTCCTGCTGCAGTTGGACCAGTTCGTGGTTGATGGCGTCGTTGGCCATCCGGCGGAGCTTCTCCAGGTGCGGGGTGAAGGCGACGGAACGGCCGTCGTGCGCGTACGCCAACGGGGGAGGTTCGCGGTGTGGATCCGTCGCGCCGGATGGTGCGGGGTCCACGGCGGGCAGCCCGGCCCGGGCGTCCTGTCGGCCGTTCCACCAGTCGGCGAGACGAGCCGTCACGCGGTACGGGATCGGGGCCGCCGGCTGGCGGTCCCAGTGCGGGTGGGACAGGGCGTGCGTCTGACGTGCCATCGGAAGGGCTCCTTCGAGTGGGCGGTGGGGGCTTCTCGTCCGTGCTCAGGCTCGACCGGTCTCGACCTGTCGTTGTTCGAGGCGCTCGCCGGTGAGTTCGGCGGCGATCTCGCCGAAGATGACGCCGAGCCGCTCCGCGTCGCTGAACCGGCGCACCAGCGCGCCACCAAGGACGTCGCCCTTGAACACCTCGGGTCGACCGCCTACCGATCCCGGCACCACCAGGTACACCCGCGTGTAGGCGGCGTCGACGAGTGCGGCACGAAGGTCGGCCGGATCGTCGAACACCTCGCCATCGCTGATGGCCACGAGAGCCCGCGCCGCGCACTCGCGATCCGCCCTCTCGTCCGCATCGGTCAGGGCGCGGACCGCAGGTGCCAGCAAGGTGCCGTCGCCAGGTTCGGGAGCGCGTTGGCGGGCGGGCATGGTGTGCAGTGACGTTGGTGGCAGGGTCACTCCGGCGGTGCCACTGAACACCGCTTCGGCGAGCTGGTCGGTCGGGCGCAGCTCCCGATGGGCGAACAGGAACAACTGTTCGACGGCCTGTTCGCGCAGCGCCGTGTATCGCTCCATCGAGCCGGACACGTCCTGCGCCTCGTCGATGCAGACCGGCCCGGTCACCCTTCGGGTTCCCTCGAGTACCGCCTGGTCGAGGCTGCCCGGCGGACCGAGCTGCTTTCGAATCTGCAGAGCGCAGAACCCCAGGAGCCCCAGGACGAGCAGGGTGGCCAGCAGCGGCCGCAGCAGTCGGCGCCACAGCGGCGTACGGGTTGGCGCGGGGACGTCATCGAGAAGGGCCCGACCGGGTATCACCCGGCCATCGGCGACGGCTCGTGTGACCTTATAACGCATAGCCGATGCCTTTCGGAAGTCAATCGGAATTGCGACAGATGTGGTTGACCGAGCTCGGGAAGTCGTCGGTGGCGAGAAATAGCCTAGGGGTCCGACCTGGATGGCTGTCTACAGTGGAAACAAGCATTTCGATGCCTGGTCGAAATTGTCGGTCGATGGTGACTCGTGCCCGCATTTTCGGTCGAGTGGTCATGCCCTGGCGGGGAATTCGGCGCTACCGAACGCATGAGGCGTGGGGCTAGGTCGACAGGGTCGTTCGCCCGGACGGTGGGTAGCGCCACCCGGGCGAGGGAGCCCGGTGGCGGGCTGCGGCGAAGTGCGGACTGTCCGGTGCGTCGAGCAGCACCGTATACCGACGATTCATGGATTAATGTTCGCGCCGATTTCATCCGGGGACTGCGTCAAATGACACGTTCCGGAGGTGTAGTCCGACGCGGCCCTTCGCGCGAAACGGGCGCACGCTCAGCGGCATGGTTGCTACGGATAGCCAGTGCCCTGGCCATCGGGACGATGAGCGGACGCTGGGGTACGCGCGTCAACTGTTGGCCGACAACCGGCATGAGCTGCGCCGGGCCGATCTGAAGGCGACGCAGACGCTCGGCGTTGCGGGAGCCGCCGCGGCAGGCGGGCTCGCCGCCCTGCCGGGTGTCGAACTCGGCACCCTGACGGCTGGCTGGTTGTGGCTGACCGCATGTCTGCTCTGGTGTGCCGCAGTGGCGATGTCGGCGCTTGCCCTGCTGCCCCGGCTTGGTGGTGTCTCGCCCGCGCGGCACGTCTCGTACTTCGGCGACGTGCTGCGTCACGAGGATCTGGCCGAGGCGTTGCACCAGACCGCGATCCAGCCGCTGGGCAGTGCCATAGCCGAGCTGAAGTGGACGAGTGCCCGACTCGCGAGCAAGTACTGCCTGGTCCGTGGCGCGATCGTCACTCTTGCCGCCAGCGGCCTCTGTCTGGTTGGGACAGTGCTGTGACAGGGGCGCTGGCAGTGCTCAGCCGCCCGACGGAGCCCCGGACGTCGATCCGTGCAATGCCCGCAGGACCGCGGGTTGCACGATGAGGATCTCGCGCCGTCCTGTTCGGACGATGTCCCGGTCGCGTAGTGCCCGCATCGCTCGCGCGACTGCCTCGCGGGATGTCGCCGCGGCGGTGGCGAGCTCCCGCTGGGAGAGAGGTAGGTCAATCACGATGCCCTCGGCAGTGTGCCGACCGTGGACGTCGGCGAGGCTCGTCAGCAGGCCGGCGAGCCGGCTGAAGCTGCTGGCGGAGACGTACTCCAGCCGTTTGACGTCGGACTGCCGGAGCCCTCGGGCGAGATGCTTCAGCAGGCCGAGGGCGAGACCGGGCTGGTTGACCGCCAGGTCGAGGAACTGCTTGCCGTCGATGACGTACGCCTGGAGGTCGGTGAGCGTGGTGACGGTTCCGGACCGGACGCCCCCGTCGATGGCGGCGAGGTCACCGATGATGTCTCCCGGCCCTCGTAGGGCGAGCAGTGCCTCCTGGCCGTCACGGGAGACCGACGTGACCTTTATCCAGCCACTGAGCAGAATCATCACGTACCGGGACGGATCGCCCTGGTGGAAGAGATCGGTCCGGGCGCCATGCTGTTTGGTCGTCGCAATACGGGCCAGTCGGTCCCGGTCGGCCGGAGCTATATGGGCGAGGAACGTACCCGCTGCGGGTGACGGACGGCCATCGGTGTCCCGGCTACCCGGTTGGCGGGACGTGGCCCGGCCGGTCGACAATGCCTCCCGGTGCCGCATTCCGGTCTCCCCCTGTAGTTGTTCTCATCGTTTTCCGGCAGAGTTGTCGAATGTGCCGACGTCCAGAATTCTGGACCAGAGCGGATCGGATGCGTAAGTGACGATGGATACCTTTCAGGCCGACCGAACGTACGAGAATGTCTTCTTGATCTTCGTGGATGCCGCCGGGCACTCGAACATCGTTGCGAATAATCCTCGGGACATCGCGGGGCAGGCATTCGATCTCCTCAACCGCAAGGTCTCCGAGCGACTGTCCTCGATCGGCGAGCAACGCCGGGTCGCGTACGCACGGGTGTGGCGCTGGGCCGGGGATGGCGGATTCCTGATCGTGTACGACGACGAGGAGAGCGTCGCCCGCGATGTCACGCTCGAATATGTCAACAGCCTGCTGACCCTCGACCTGCCGCACCTGCGGGACGAGTTCAGTCGGCTGGGCATCAAGGGCACGCTTCGGTTGCGGGTCGCGGCCCACCGGGGCGCGATCAGGTACCGCGGCGCGGGGGACGAAGGTCGGATCTACTCGCCGGACATCAACTTCGTCGCGCACCTTGAGAAGGCCACCCCACCGGACAGCGCGGCGATCTCCGGAGACGTCGCTCGGGTTGCCGGCCCGTACGCCGCGCTCTTCGAGCCGGTCGGAGAGTTCGAGGGCCGTGCCATCCACCTGCTGGTCGGCGGCGGCAGGGGCAGCGCGTTGCCGGTGTGGCTGGCCGAGCGAGGGCTCGCCGGAGGAGTTCCGGTGAACGCCTACGCCGAGCGCCCCAGTCAGGTGGAGAAGGCCCGGATGGTCCAGGCCGCGACCACCGAGGTGGTGGACCTCGGCACCTCGCTGCGCACCTCCTCGCGCTACCTGATCACCACCGAACGCCCGGCGTACTTCCGCGACGCGGTCCTCAGCTTCCTGGAACGCGGTGGCAGGTACCGCTGCGTACTCATGGACCCGGACTCTGACGCGACGCGGTTGCTGTCCGAGCAGCGCGATGAGGATCTCGCGGGCAAGACCAGGGAGGCGCTCACCTACCTACGCCAGTTCAAGCAACGGCACGGCGGGTTGGCCGAGCGGCTGGAGGTGCTCCAAACTTCCGGCTATCCCGGCATGGCCTGCCTCGCCACCGACCTCGACGCGCCGCACGCTCTCATCCTGGCTTCGCCCTACCTGATGGCACCGCCCGGAGCGGGCCGGAACCTGGAGCGCTGCGACATGCCCCACTACTCGTACGCCCGCAGCGCGGGACCGCTGTTCGACCACCTGCGATTCCTCATTCAGGGCTTCGCCACGTCGGCCGTCGAGCGTGTGCTGTGACCGGCGCGTTCCTCGACGACCCCCGCCGCCTGTCGTTCGGGTCCTGCCGACAGGCCGCCCGATCGGTACGGCGAGCGGAGCACGGCCGGCAGGCGTACGCCACGGTTCGTCCGCGCGGCACGATGGGGCTCATCCGCGAGCGCGGCCCGTTGAGCGTGGGGCTGGCCATCGCCGCCCGCGAGGGTCGGCTGGTGTGGCGCGGCCCGGACTCGTTCGCCCTGCTGAAGCCTCCGCTGTCGATGGACGAGCCGTACACCGCCGGTGGTCCGCGGCTCCTTCTGCTGCGCATCCTCGACCGCCGGTGGGAGACGCTCTGCTTCGCGGGGCCACCGGCTCTGGCGGTGCTCGCGGCGCTCGCCTGCGTACCCCTGCACCTGTGGAAGACCGCGATCACGCTCGTGCTGCTCGGCACGGTGTACCTCACGGTCTGCATGCTGAGCGGAATCGTCGCTGGGACACGCGGCATCGTCCGGACGTTCCGCCGCCGCCGTCAGGGCGAACTCGCTGCCGAGTCGTTACCCGCCCGGCAGTGGTCCATGCCGCTGTGCCACGAGGTGGACGCCGACCGTGCGGCCGAGCTGATGCGGGAGGTCTCGGACCGGCTCAGCCGACTGGTCGACAAGCGGGTGCGCGCCGCGAGCGGACCGCAGGGCGGCCACCCCGCTGAAGTGCTCATCACCGAGGTCCTGGTCTGCAGGATCAGCGGGGTCACCACCGAGGCGATGCGACGGGCCCTGCCCCGCCAGCGGCGGGTCAACACCCTCTTTCCGGGCGGCACCGACGTGGTGGTCCTCGAACCACGGGACCAGCTGCCGGGTCACCCGCTGAGGACGTTCAACACGGCGAACTTCTTCCTCTGGTACGTCTTCGGTGGCGGCGCCGTCGTGCTGATGCTCGCGTACGTGGTGGCGGACCAGGAGCGCAAGGGCTGCGTGGACCGGTGCGCGGGACGCCCAGACGAGTACGGCGAGGCGCTGCGGTGGCTCGGTCAACGGTTGCTGCTGTCCGATCCGCAGGACCTGCGCCCCGAAACCCCCGGCTCGACGCTCCTGGGGTGGGTGGTGAGCCTGATGTCGATCATGACGATCCCGGTGGCAGGTGTGGCGTTGAGCCAGGTCTGGCGTGCCGCGGACCGGATGAACGCACGATTCGAGAAGGCGACGAACGACGTCCACGCCCGCCCCAAGGTCCTGCTCCTGGCCGCCACCCTGGCCGAGCAGCGGGCCACGTTGGAGGTGGTTCGCAACCACGGGCTGGAGCCGTACCCGGAACCTCGTCCTCCGCATACCGTCTTCCGGCTCGGTGCCCTGGCCGGCACGGAGCTGATGCTCGCGACCGCGGTCGGTGAACCGAACTCCGCGGCCGGTGTGGCGCAGGTGGCGGCCAGCATCATCCGGCAGTGGCGTCCGCACTACCTCGTGCTCGTCGGCACCTGCTTCGGCCTTCGTGACGAGCAACGTCTCGGCGACATCGTGGTGTCCACGCAGGCGCGTGATCTGGCGTACCAGGCCGTCGCTGACGTTGACGGCGAGCCGCAACGATACGACCGTGGCGGCCGGCCGAGTCCGTCCGCGGCACTCCTCGGCGTCATGGCGACGATGGCGGACAGCTGGTCCGGACCCGCCGTGCACCTCGGACCGATCGTCGGCTCGACGACGCTCTACCGGTCCGACAAGGCAAAAGCGGACCTGCGGCGGAGACAACCGGACGCAGCCGCCGGCGATATGGAATCGCACCTGCTCAACGGTGTCGCGTACGAGCACAAGGTGGACTGGATCGCGGTTCGGGGCATCTCCGACTGGGGTGACGCCACCAAGTCCGATACGCACCGCCACGCAGCGGCGGCCAACGCCGCCGAGTTCGTCCTCTACGCCATCAAGGCTGGCTTGCTGGATACTCGTTCCGCCGCGGCCAGGTGATCGGCGCCGGGTTCACCGAGCGAGGCACACCTCGCCGGGTGGCCCGGGTGCCGCGATCATGCGGACTACCGGGGCTCCTCGTGCGTGGAGCGGGCGACGGGAATCGAACCCGCACCGTCAGTTTGGAAGACTGAAGCTCTGCCATTGAGCTACGCCCGCGCTCGGCCCCGCCGAAACGGGACGCGCCGACAGCGTACCCAATGCTCGTGCCCGGCGCGCAGCCGCGCCACCGCCCTGCGGTGTCGCGTCGTGGCGGCGCCGCGTCCGCACGCCGCCAAGATCCGCACAACTTCCGGGATGTAGTGGCCTCCGCGCGCCGGGAGGCCACTCTTTCCCGGAAGTTGCGCGGATCCAGTGATGGCGCCCCGGGCGGCCGCGCACGCCGCGGCCCGCGCATGACGGTGGAACGGGGGAGAATGGGCTCTTCGGGACAATATGTCCGAGTGGGGGACGCCCCGGCACCGCCTGAGGCGCGACGACGGCATAGACTGCACGTCGCCACGGGGTGTGGCGCAGCTTGGTAGCGCACTCGCTTTGGGAGCGAGGGGCCGTGGGTTCAAATCCCGCCACCCCGACTGTCGTCCGCGTCCGGGTCGCCCCGGGCGCTGCGGGCCGGCCCCGCCGGCTCGCCTACACTCGATGGGCCAATCGAAGGCCCAGAATCAAAACCAAGATCCGTCAAGGAGTACGCCTGTGAAGAGCACCGTCGAGACTCTGAGCCCGACGCGCGTGCGGCTCGCCATCGAGGTGCCGTTCGTCGAGCTCGAGCCGAGCCTCAAGAAGGCGTACCGGGAGATCGGTTCGCAGGTCCAGGTCCCGGGCTTCCGCCGGGGCAAGGTGCCGACCGCGGTGATCGACCAGCGGGTGGGCCGGGGCACCGTCCTCAACGAGGCGGTCCAGGACGCCATCCCGGAGAACATCCTCGCCGCGGTGCGCGAGCACGACCTGAAGACGCTGGGACGCCCCGAGGTCGAGATCACCGAGTTCAACGACGGTGACTCGCTGAACTTCACCGCCGAGGTCGACGTCCGTCCGGAGATCACGCTGCCCGACGCGAGCACCATCGAGGTGACCGTCGACGAGCTGCAGATCGACGAGAGCGAGATCGACGAGCAGGTGAAGAACCTGCGCGAGCGGTTCGCCACCCTCAAGACCGTCGAGCGCGCCGCCGCCGAGGGCGACTACGTGCAGATCGACCTGAACGCCACCGTCGACGGCGAGGACGTGCCGGGCGGCCAGGCCAGCAACATCTCCCACGAGGTGGGCAGCAAGCAGCTCCTGCCGGGCCTGGACGAGGCCGTGGTCGGTCTCGCCGCCGGCGACAGCACCACCTTCACCACCCAGTTGGTCGGCGGCGACTTCGCCGGCCGGGACGCCGACGTGGCGGTGACCGTGCGCACGGTCAAGGAGAAGGAGCTGCCGGAGCTGAACGACGAGTTCGCCCAGATGGCCAGCGAGTTCGACACGATCGAGGAGCTGCGCGGCGACCTGCGGGCGCGGGTCACGCAGGGCAAGCAGGTCGAGCAGATCTACGCGGCCCGGGACAAGGCGCTGGCGCAGCTGGTCGAGGCCGCCGAGGTGCCGGCGCCGGAGGGTGTCGTCAGCGAGGAGGTCGCGAGCCGCAAGCAGGCGATGGTCGACCAGCTGGAGCGGATCGGCGCCTCGCTGGAGGAGTACCTGGCGGCCGAGGAGAAGACCGAGGAGCAGATCGACGCCGAGCTGACCGAGGCGGCGACCGAGGGCGTCAAGGTGCAGCTCCTGCTGGACACGCTGGCCGACGCCGAGGACGTGCAGGTCTCCGACGACGAGTTCGGGCACGAGATCGTGCACCGGGCGCAGCGCGCCGGAATGGCCCCGCAGCAGTACTACGACCAGCTGGTGCGCTCCGGCGCGGCCGCCGCGGTCTTCGGTGACGTGCGGCGGGGCAAGGCGCTCGCGGCCGTCATGGAGCGGATCACGATCAAGGACTCGGCCGGCAACGAGGTCACCCTGGACGCGCTGCGCGCCGCCAACGAGGCGGAGCACAACCACGAGCACTGATCGTCGGGTGCGGCCGCCGTCCGCCGCTGCGCGGTGCACGGCGGCCGAATCCTTTCCGGGGTACGCCCGGACGCCCGCGCCGCGGGTGCGCCTGACACAGCTGCGCTGAGAGCGAACAGTGCCCCGACCGGGACTCTGCCGCCCCGTACAGCGGTTAGTGTCGGGAAAGACGGTACGGAGAGCGAAGGGCTGCCATGACCGACATGCACATCCCCAAGAAGTCGCTCCGGGCGATTGACGCGCGCGGTGGCGACTCCATTGGCAACCTCGACGACTCGGTCTACAACCGGTTGCTCAAGGAACGCATCATCTTCCTGGGCAGTGAGGTGACCGACCAGGTCGCCAACCGCATCTGCGCGCAGCTGCTGCTGCTCGCCGCGGAGGACCCGGACCGCGACATCAACCTGTGGATCAACTCGCCGGGTGGCTCGGTCTACTCCGGCATGGCGATCTACGACACCATGCAGTTCATCGACAACGACGTGTCGACCGTGGCGATGGGCATGGCTGCCTCGATGGGTCAGCTGCTGCTCTGCGCGGGCACCAAGGGCAAGCGTTACGCCCTGCCGCACGCTCGGATCATGATGCACCAGCCGTCCGGTGGTCTGGGCGGCACGGCGTCCGACATCGCCATCCAGGCGGAGCAGATGCTCTACACGAAGCGGATGTTCCAGGAGCGCGTCGCGCACCACACCGGCCAGAGCCAGTCGCAGATCGAGGCCGACTCGGACCGGGACCGTTGGTTCACCGCCCAGGAGGCCATGGACTACGGCTTCATCGACAAGGTGATCATCGGGGCCGCTCAGGTTCCGGATGGCGCCGGGACCCTGAGCTGAGGAGCTGACGATGACCGATCTGAGCTTGCCGCCCCAGTTCGCGGCCGTGCACAACCGCTACGTGCTGCCGTCGTTCGTCGAGCGCACGTCGTACGGGGTCAAGGAGTCGAACCCGTACAACAAGCTCTTCGAGGACCGGATCATCTTCCTCGGTGTCCAGGTGGACGACGCGTCGGCCAACGACGTGATGGCCCAGCTACTGACGCTGGAGGGCACCGACCCGGACCGCGACATCATCATGTACATCAACTCGCCGGGTGGCTCGTTCACCGCGATGACGGCGATCTACGACACCATGCAGTACGTCCGTCCGGACATCTCGACGGTCTGCCTCGGTCAGGCCGCCAGCGCGGCGGCGGTGCTGCTGTCGGCGGGTACGCCGGGTAAGCGGATGGCCCTGCCGAACTCGCGGATCATCATCCACCAGCCGGCCACCGAGGGTGGCTACGGGCAGGGCTCGGACATCGAGATCCAGGCTCGGGAGATCCTGCGGATGCGGACGCAGCTGGAGGACATGCTGTCCCGCCACTGCAACCGGCCGATCGAGCAGGTCCGCAAGGATATCGACCGTGACAAGATCATGACGGCCGAGGAGTCCAAGGAGTACGGGCTGGTGGACACGATCCTGACCAGCCGCAAGAAGGGTCTGCTGGCTGCCAACGCGGCCAGCTGAGTCAGTACCGGGTCAGGGGTTGGCCGGGGCGTTGGTTCCCGGCCGACCTCTGACACACCCGTTTTGGGGGTCGGAGAATGTCCCGCCAGCGGGTAACGTCGGGTCCGTACCGCTTCGCCGGTTGGGCCGGTGTGGCGAACCAAGCCGGGCGGCGCGCAGCGTCCGCAGGTCAGGGCCGGGTCTCCGGCCGATGAGTGCAGGGAGAACGTAGGTGGCACGGATCGGTGACGGCGGCGACCTACTGAAATGCTCCTTCTGCGGCAAGTCGCAGAAGCAGGTGAAGAAGCTCATCGCGGGCCCTGGGGTCTACATCTGCGACGAGTGCATCGATCTCTGTAACGAGATCATCGAAGAGGAGCTGGCCGAGTCCGGCGAGGTGAAGTGGGAAGAGCTTCCCAAGCCGATGGAGATCTGCCAGTTCCTCGACAACTACGTCGTCGGGCAGGATCAGGCCAAGAAAGCGCTCGCGGTAGCGGTCTACAACCACTACAAGCGCATCCAGGCCGAGGCGGCCGGCGCGCCGGGCTCCGGCAGTGACGCGGTCGAGCTGGCCAAGTCCAACATCCTGCTGCTCGGGCCGACCGGGTGCGGCAAGACCCACCTGGCGCAGACGCTCGCCCGGATGTTGAACGTCCCGTTCGCCATCGCCGACGCCACGGCGCTGACCGAGGCGGGCTACGTCGGTGAGGATGTGGAGAACATCCTCCTCAAGCTGATTCAGGCCGCGGACTACGACATCAAGCGCGCCGAGACCGGCATCATCTACATCGACGAGGTCGACAAGATCGCCCGCAAGTCGGAGAATCCGTCGATCACACGGGACGTCTCCGGCGAGGGTGTGCAGCAGGCGCTGCTCAAGATGCTGGAAGGCACGGTGGCCAACGTGCCGCCGCAGGGCGGTCGTAAGCACCCGCACCAGGAGTTCATCCAGATCGACACCACAAACGTGCTGTTCATCTGTGGTGGTGCGTTCGCCGGTCTGGATCAGATCATCGAGTCCCGGACCGGCCAGGGCGGCACCGGTTTCGGCGCACGGCTCCGGTCGGTGTCCGACAGGTCGACCGATGACATCTTCAGCCAGGTCATGCCGGAAGACATGCTCAAGTTCGGCCTGATCCCCGAGTTCGTCGGCCGGCTTCCGGTGATCACCAACGTGCGCAGCCTGGACCGCAGCGCCCTAGTGCGTATCCTCACCGAGCCGCGCAACGCGCTGGTCCGGCAGTACCAGCGGCTCTTCGAGCTGGACGGGGTCGAGCTGGAGTTCGACGAGCCGGCGTTGGAGGCGATCGCCGACCAGGCGATGCTGCGGGGCACGGGTGCCCGTGGTCTGCGGGCCATCATCGAGGAGGTTCTGCTCTCCGCGATGTTCGAGGTCCCGAGCAACCCCGACGCCGCCCGGGTGCTGATCACCCGCGAGGTCGTCCTGGAGAACGTCAACCCGACAATCGTTCCGCGCGAGTTCACCGGGCGTCGGGCCCGGCGGGACCGCGAGGAGAAGTCAGCCTGATCCTCCCCGCGTCCACGCCGGCCGTTCGCTACTGACGCGGCCGGCGTGACCGTGTTCGGCGGTCCCACTCGCCCGACGGGGTGACCGTCACCATCATCAGCCGGGCCGGTTCCGCGGCATCGTTGCGGTAGCCGTGCTCCCGGTCGGCGTGGAACTCGATCGTGTCACCGGCCCGGACGGCGTGATCCTGCCCGTCGACGTGGACGATCACCGCGCCGGCGAGGACGTGCAGCACCTCGCGGGTGCCGCGCGGGTGGTCGGAGGAGCGGTGTCCGTCCCCCGGCTCCAGCCGCCAGTCCCAGAGCTCGACCAGGTCGGGCTCGCCCAGCCCGCTCAGCAGGTGGCCGGTGCCGCCGTGTTCTCCGTGCCAGAGCACGGGCGCCTCGGCCGTGGAGCTGATCCGCACCGTCCGCTCCTCGTCCGGCTCGACCAGTCGGGCGATGTTGACGCCGAACGCGTCAGCGACCCGGCACAGCGTGCCGACGCTGGGGTTGGTGCGGGCGCTCTCGATCTGCACGAGCATCGCCTTGCTCACCCCGGAGCGGCCGGCCAGTTCCTCGAAGGACCAGCCCCGGGCGGCGCGCAGTTCCCGTACCTGCCGGGCGACGGCGGCGGTCACCGCGCCCACCCGACCACCTGCGTCGGTCATCAAACTATCCTTCACGGTCACTATTGTGGTACGACAGTGGCATGCTACCCATTCTCCTGGCCGCAGTGTCCGCGATTGCCTTCGGCACCGCCGACTTCTCCGGCGGCAAGGCGTCCCGCCGGGCGGACCCGATCGCGGTGACCGTGGTCTCCCAACTTCTGAGCGTCCCCCTGCTGGTCGCTCTGGTGCTGGTGGTGCCCGGGACCCCGACCCTCGCCGACATTGCCTGGGGGCTGCTCGCCGGGGTGGCCGGCGCTGGCGGCGTCATGCTGCTCTACCGGGCGCTCGCCGGCGGAATGATGGCGGTGGTGGCGCCGGTCACCGC
This sequence comes from Micromonospora sp. NPDC047557, assembly GCF_043205095.1. Lineage (NCBI taxonomy): Bacteria > Bacillati > Actinomycetota > Actinomycetes > Micromonosporales > Micromonosporaceae > Micromonospora > Micromonospora sp. NPDC047557. The sequence continues at coordinate 185,250 of NZ_JBIDDK010000013.1, forward strand.
GATCACCGCCGCGGTGGTGCCGATCGTCGCCGGCCTGTTCACATCGAGCTTTCCCGGAGCGCTGGCGCTCACCGGCGCCGGCCTCGCCGTGGTGGCGATCGCCCTGGTCAGCCTGGGCGAAGGGGGGCGCGGTCCGGGCGCTCCCGCGCGGCTGGTGGGTCTGGCCCTCGCCGCCGGCGCGCTCTTCGGCGTCTTCTTCACACTGCTCGGCCAGGCCAGCGAGAGTGCCGGCATGTGGCCGGTGGCGGCGGTCCGGGCCAGCTCGATCGCCTTCGGCCTGATCCTCGCCGCCAGCACGGGGGTGGGGCTCCGGCTCGACCGGCGGGTGCTGGGTTGGGCGGCCGTCGCCGGTCTGCTCGACAGCGCCGCCAACGCGCTCTTCATGGCCGCCGCCGCGCGGGGTCACCTCAGCATCGTGGCGGCGATCGCCGCCCTCTACCCCGCCAGCACGGTGCTGCTCGCGCTCGCCGTCGACCGGGAACGCCTGCGGCCGGTCCAGATCGCCGGCCTCGGCTTCGCCGCGGGGGCGCTGGTGCTGGCCAGCATCTGACGCTGTCCGCGCCGACCGTCCCGGCCGTACTCTGGGCCTATGCGCGTCGCCGTCTGCCAGCTCAACGCCCGGGATGACCGCAAGGCCAACCTGGCCGCCGCCGAGGTGCTGCTGGAACGCGCCGCGGACGGCGGCGCGGACCTCGCCATCCTTCCGGAGTACGTGGACTATCTCGGCCCCGCGGCCGGCCTGCCCGAACCGGAGCCGGTCGACGGCGAGGTGGGCAGCTTCTTCGCGGGGGTCGCCCGGCGGCTGGGCATGTGGGTGCTGGCCGGGTCGTTCCACGAGGCCGGCCCGGACCCGGAGCACACCTGGAACACGTCGCTGGTCTTCGACCGCGCCGGCAGCCTGGCCGCGAGCTACCGCAAGATCCATCTGTACGACGTGGAGATCCCGGGCCGGGTCTCCTACCGGGAGTCGGAGAGCGTCGCGCCCGGCGTCCAACCCGTCGTCGTGGATGTGGAGGGTCTCCGGGTCGGGCTGTCGATCTGCTACGACCTGCGCTTCCCGGAGCTGTACCGGCGGCTCGCCACCGAGGGCGGCGCCCAACTGCTTGTGGTGCCGGCGGCGTTCATGCTGCACACCGGGCGGGACCACTGGGAGGTCCTGCTGCGGGCCCGCGCCATCGAGAACCAGTGTTTCGTGGCGGCCGCCGGTCAGACGGGCGACCACGAGCCCGGCCGCACGTGCTTCGGGCGCAGCATGGTGGTCGACCCGTGGGGGACGGTCCTCACGCAACTGCCGGACGGCCCCGGGGTTGCCGTCGCCGACCTGGACCTCGCCCGCCTCGCTGCCATCCGGGCCGAGCTGCCCAGCCTGGCCAACCGCCGGCTCTGAGCGCTCAGCCCTCCAGCAGGACGCCGATCGTCGCGAAGCCGGCGATGACCACTGCGGTGACCAGCAGAGCCGTGGTCATCCGGGATCTGCCCCGACGGGCCAGCCGTCCCACCGAGAGCACGAGGACCACCAGCACGACCGCGCCGATCACCAGTTGCCAGAACGGTAGGAGGACGCCGAGCAGTGCTTCCTCGGCAAACACCGTGGCGCCCAGCCCGGACTCATCCATGCCTGACACTCTGGCACGCCGACGCGCGCGGCGTCGCCGACCGCAGGGGCAGACCGCGCCGATCCGCTCGACAGAACCAGTGATGAACCCTGATTTGCCTTCTTCCGGCGGTCCGCGTAACTTTCTCTCTGCACGGGGGAGGCCGGACAAACCGGCCGAGAACGGGCACCGGGCTCGTGGCGGAAACGCCGAGCGAGACCGAGGATCGGGCGGTGCGAGACACTCCGGAAACGGGGTTGCGAACGCGAAGCCGGCCGGGTAGAGTTCTGAAGCCGGCAGGAGCCGGGCGGAGAGCCGCGAAGCGGTGATCGGCCGGTCTGCGGCTTCCCACGACAGAAGCGACCGCCGGGTACGGCGTGCGTCATCGTGGGTCCGGACGAACCAGATTGATCGCCTCGGATACGAGGTTGACAATGAAAGTTCGACCAAGTAGGTTTGAGCGGTTGCCCCGAAACGGGGTTCCACGGAATGTGGAGCTTCTGATCGGTGTGTGGTTGTTCTTTGAGAACTCAACAGGGTGCTTGTAAAGCCAGTGCCAATTATGATTGATACCCCGGATTGGTCGAGCCTT
>NZ_JBIDDK010000014.1:0-186892 GCF_043205095.1 Micromonospora sp. NPDC047557
GCAGCGGCACCCCCCGTCGGGGTTGCGGTGGGGGGGGGGGGGGGGGGGGGCCCCCCCCCCGGGGCGGCGGGGGGGGGGGCGGGGGGGGGGGGGGGGCCCCCCCCCCGCCCACCCACCCCCCCCCCCCCCGGGGGCCCCCCCCCCCCCCGCCCCCGGGCCCCCCCCCGCCCCCGCCCGGGCCCCCCCCCCGCCCCCCCCCCCCCCCCCCCCCCCCCCCCCCCCCCCCCCCCCCCCCCCCCCCCCCCCCCCCCCCCCCCCCCCGGGTCCGGGGTGTCGGTCAGATCAGGAGACGTTGAGAGCGGTGTCGTCGACCACGAAGGACGTCTGCAACGAGGAGTCCTCGGTGCCGGTGAACTTCAGGCTGACGGTCTGGCCGGCGTACGCGGCCAGGGAGAAGGACTTCTGGCTGTAGCCGGTGGCCTTGTTCAGGTTCGAGTAGGTCGCCAGCGTGGCCAGCACCGTCCCGCCCGAGTTGAGCACCTGCACCGTGAGCTTGTCGTACGCCACGGTGGTGGTGGTCTCGGCCGAGTCGATGTGCAGCCAGAAGCTGACCGTGTACGACGAGCAGCCCGACGGGAGGGCCACCGACTGGGCGAGCGTGTCGGTGTGGGTGGTCCCGTACCCGTTCAGCCACGCCTTGTACGACCCGCCGTGGGCCGCCTGGCTGCTGTCGTTGGTGATCACGCCGGAGCTGGCCGTCCAGCCGGTCCCGCCGGACTCGAAGCCCGGGTTGGCCAGCTTCTGCCCCGGCGCGGTGCAGCCGCCCCCGGTACCGTTCACGGTCAGCGTGTAGGTGGCGCTGCGGGTGACCGACCCCGCGCCGTTCACCGTGACCGAGTAGGTGCCGGGCGGGGTGCTCGCCGAGGTGCTGATGGTGAGGGTGGACGAGCCGCCCGAGGTCACCGAGGCGGGGCTGAACGCAGCGCTCGCCCCGCTGGGCAGGCCGGACGCGGAGAACGTCACGGTCTGCGCCGTACCGCTGGTGGTAGCGGTCGACACGGTGGTGGAGGCCGCGCTGCCCGGGTTCACCGAGCCGGCGGTCGGCGACAGCGACACGGAGAAGTCGTTGCCGGTGGAGCAGGGTGCGTCGTTGCCGGCCACGTTCACGGCCGTCCAGGCGGCCTGCACGGCCTTGTACTCGGTCGAGCAGCTGCCGTACAGGTCGGTCGCGGCCCGCAGGCTGTAGGCGCGGGCCGTGTTCGCCGGGTTGCTGGTGTTGACGTACGACGTGTTGGAGGTGAAGTAGACGTCCAGCGCCCGGTACCAGATCTTCTCCGCCTTGGCGCGGCCGATACCGGTCACCGCCGGGGCGGAGCCGCAGACCGGCGAGGTGCCGTACGAGGTGGCACCGGTGCCCTCGGCGAGGTTGAAGTAGAAGTGGTTGCCGACGCCGGAGGAGTAGTGCACGTCCTTGTTCTTCGTGCTGGTGGACCAGCAGCTGTCGGACGCGCCGTCCAGCGACGGGTTGTACATGTAGCGCAGCGGCGTACCGTTGCCGTTGATGTTGATCTTCTCGCCGACCTGGTAGTCGCCCGGGTCGCTCGGCGCGGCGGCGTAGAACTCCATCATGTTGCCGAAGATGTCGCTTGTGGACTCGTTGAGGCCACCGGCCTCACCGGAGTAGACCAGGCCGGCCAGCGCCTCGGTGACGCCGTGGCTCATCTCGTGCCCGGCCACGTCCAGCGAGACCAGCGGCCGGGAGTTGCTGGAGCCGTCACCGTAGGTCATCTGGGCGCCGTCCCAGAACGCGTTGACGTAGTTGTTGCCGTAGTGCACGCGGCTGGGCACACCGCTGCCGTTGCCGAAGATGCCGTTGCGGCCGTGCACGTTCTTGAAATAGTCGAACGTCTTCGCGGCACCGAAGTGCGCGTCCACGGCGGCCGACTGCCGGTTGGAGTTGGCGCCGGTGCCCCACGCGTTGTCGGCGTCGGTGAAGGTGGTGCAGGTGGAGGTGCCGTTGTTCATGTCGCAGGTGCGGCCGTTGCCGCGCACCGGGTCGATCATCTGGTACGTGCTGCCGGAGAGCGTGGTGTCGATGCTCACCGCGCCGGTGTAGATGCCCTGGCCGCTGCCGGTGACCGACTCGATCTCGTCGAACGACCCGACGGTCGCGCCGGAGGTCGCGTCGGTGATCACGTGCAGCCGCGACGGCGTCTGCCCGTCCGGCTGCCAGCCGCTGACCACCGTCTCCCAGGCCAGCCGGCCCTTGCCGGAGCTGGCGTCGACGAACAGTTCCGGAGTGCCCACGGTCTCGGCCTTGCCGTTGAACCCGGCGCGGGCCGTCTTCTTCGCCGCGTCGGCGGTGACCCGGGCCCTGGTGGTGAGGGCCAGCGGCGCGGCGAGTGCGACCGAACTGCCGGCGTAGGTGCCGTTCGGCGCGGTGTGGATGACGAAGTCACCGCCGTACACCCGAAGCCCCTGGTAGGTGCGGGTGTAGCGGGTGTGCGCCGCACCGGAGGCGTCCACCCTGGTGCTGCGCACCTGGTAGGACTCGGCGCTCGAACCCTGGACAGCGCCGGGGTTCGTCCGCAGGACGGTCGCCGCTCGGGCCGCGGCGGAGGCGTCCGGCGCGGGAGCGGTGGGTGGGGCGGCGTGCGCCGCGGTGGCGACGCAGGTCAGCAGGCCGCTGGTGAGCAGCGCTGCGCTGACGGCCGCGAGGGGTCGTTTCACGTGCCCTCCTGAAAGGAGAAAGGGGTGTGACGGGGGTAGTCACGCATGTAGATATAGCCATGTGTTGAAGAAAAGAGAAGGCTTGGACCGCTCCCAGACATTGAGACTGGCCGAACGGATGAGGGCCTTGACAAGGGAACCAACGCTGGCAACGGCACGTCCGACGGACATGAGACCCGCCTCGACGACCGGCGTCACGATCGCGCTCCTGGCCGCCCTCCTGGCCGGCTGCACCGGCACCGACCGGGCCGGCAGCCCCGCCGACCAACCAGCGGCCACCGGCACCCCGCCGCCAGCGACCGCGAACCCGACCACTCCGAACGGCACCGCGCCGACCGGCACCGCGCCGACCGGGCCCGTGCCGCCTGGACCGGGTGCCACCGACGCCGCGGCCGGGCGGGTGACGCTGTTCCGCTCGGGCGGCTTCGCCGGACGCGGCGACAACGTGACAGTCGAACCGGACGGCCGGTGGACGGTGGTGGACCGGGCCGGCAGCCGTCGTAGCGGAAAACTCGACACCGCCGACCTCGGCCGGCTACGCGGTCTGGCGGCCGACCCCCGGCTGACCACCGAGGCCCGCCGCACGGCCACCGCGACGAGCTGCGCGGACGCGTTCAGCTACCGCCTGACCGTCGGCACCGTCGAGACCGGGTACGTCGACTGCCCCGCCGATCCCGCGCCGCCGCCGGCCACCCGTGCGCTCGTCGAGTTGCTGCTGCGGGTCACCGACTGACCGACCGGCAGCTCAGACCAGGTAGTCCGGGGGCAGGCCGGTGCCGCGCAGCTCCGCCGGCAGGTGCGCCACGTCGTTGACGGTGATCAGGTTCGGCGGCCCGGCCGGGCCGTACCGGATGACGGTCAACCCCGCGTTGTGGTGGTTCAAACCCAGCCACCGCCGCTCCGGCGCGTCGAGGGCATGCCGGACCAGCCAGGCGATCAGGAAGGTGTGCGTCACCACCAGCTCGCGAACGGGCTCGCTCTCGGCCGCTCCCTCGTCGGCGGCCACCGGACCCGTGAAGCGCCGCACCGCCGCCGCCGTCACTCGCGGCCCGTCGGCCCGCTCGGCCGTCGAAAATCCGGCCAGAAAATTGGCGTACGCCGACGGCAGGCCGGCCGGGTCCGTGTCGTGGGGGAGGTGGTCACCGGCCAGCTCCGTGGCGTACACCGGAACGCCGGGCAGTGCCGCGGCGACCACCTCGGCGGTCTGCGCGGCCCTGCGCAGCGGCCCGTGGTGCACGGCGGTGAACGACCGGTCCCGCAGGCGCTCACCGAGCAGCGTGGCCTGCCGCCGGCCGCGCTCGGACAGGCCGGTGTCCGGCTCGGTCAGGTCCTCGTCGGCGTGCCCGGTGAGGACCTGCTCGCCGTGCCGGGCCAGGTACAGCAACCGCGTACGCATGCCGTACACCCAAACACACCGGAAGGCGCGGGACTGGCCCGCGCCGTCCGGTTTCTTGATCTTGACGCTACGCCCGGGGGAACATCTGGCCGATGCGGATCTTGTTGCCGAACGGGTCGCGGATGCCGAAGTCGATCCCGTACGGGCGCTCGGTCGGCTCGTCGGTGATCTCGACGCCCTTCGCCACGAGCTCCTCGTAGGTCTTGTGGGCGTCGTCGGTGGTCATGAACAGGTACCCACCCAGGGCACCCTTGGTGAGCAGCTCCCGCACCTGCTCGGCCGTCGCCGGGTCCATGGCCGGCGGGCCCGGCTTCTCCAGCAGGATCTCGCGCTCCGGGTCACCGGGCAGGTTCACCGTCAACCAGCGCATGAAGCCGAGGTCCTGATCGGTGTTGACCTCCATGCCGAGCTTGTTGACGTAAAAGTCAAGCGCCTGGTCCTGGTCGAGGACGTAGATCTGAGAGCGGCTGATCGCGTTCATCGTCATGCCACGACCGTAGAGGGTGGCCCTGACCTGCTGCTTATCCAAAACTGCTGGGACGCGTCCAGGCCTTGGTGAAGCAGGACGGCACGTTGCCCGCCGCCGCGCGGCGACGCCGGAAATCCGACGGGGACTCCCCCACGATCTGCCGGAACGTCCGGCTGAACGTGCCCAGGCTGCCGAAGCCCACCGCGTAGCAGATGTCGGTCACGTCCCGGCCCGTCTCCACCAGCAGCGCCATGGCCCGCTCCACGCGGCGGCGTTGCAGGTAGCGGTGTGGCGTCTCGCCGAAGGTGGCCCGGAACGTCCGGATGAAGTGCGCCTCGGAGACGTGCGCGATCCGGGCCAACGCGGGAATGTCCAGCGGCTCGGCGTACGCCCGGTCCATCGCGTCGCGGGCACGCAGCATCGCCCGGTTGGACTCCTCCACGGCCCGGCTCACCGCAGGCCGCCCGGCGGAAGGACCGACGTCTGCGTCACGTCCTGGTCGCGCAGCTTGGCGTAGACGACCTCGGACGTGAACCCGCCGATGAACCCGATGGCCAGGACGAAGAAGACCAACTGCCGCGCCGCGTCACCGTCGAGCAGGCCCGGGTTGGTGGAGAGCTGCGCCGCGACGAACAGCAGGAAGGCGATGACACCGGCGGCCGAGCCCAACGCCGCCGCCCGCAGCCAGTTGCCACTGCCGTCGTACGCGTTGCGCACGATCGCACCCCACACCGAGGCGAACAGCGGGGCAGCCACCAGAACCGCGACGTTCTGCCACCCTCCGGTCGGAGCGGCGTACGCCAGCGGAATCGTGGCGAGGGCGAGCAGCAGGAGGACCAGCGCGGTGACCAGGCCCGCCACCGTACGCCGCCCGGCAACCCGTTCGGCCTCGCGGGACGCGCGTTCCTGCTCGGCGCGGCGCTGCACCTGGGCGCAGAGCGCGGCGACGATCGGCTCGGCGGCGCCCGGCTGCCAAGGTCGGGCGAGCAGGGCCACCTCCTCCTCGGTGGCGACGCCGCGCTCAGTGCTGAGGCGCTGCCAGACCTTCTCCGCGGCTCCGCCGAACGCGGCGACCGCCGCGACCGGGATGCGCCGGGACAGTCCGATGAGCCCGGCGATGAACGTGGAGCGTTCGCCGCCCACCAGCAGCAACGCGTCGGCCATCAGCAGCGACCGGTAGAAGCTGACCTCCCAGTCGTCGGTCGACTCGGGCACGATGGTGAACAGCTCCGGGTGCCGTTGGACCTCCTCGAAGTCCACGTCCTGCTGGTACCGACCACGGACCAGGATCGACCCGGGCATCGCCCGGCCGGAACGGATGTAGCCGCGTACGACGTCCCGTTCCAGGTACTCGGGATCTCCGGAGTACACGACGATGCGGCAGCCCTGGTTGGCGAGTGCCGCACCCAGCTCGGCCGCCGCGGCAGCCGCACCTTCCGGGTCGCGGACGGCGGGCGAGTAGGAGCGACCCGCCTGGGCACTACCGGCGATAGCGACGACCGGGCTCATGCGACTCCTCGACGGTCGGTGATACCCGAACTATAGGAGTGGCCAACCATCGATGCCCCTGCCGACGAGCCGTCGGGGGACGGCCGGACCGCCGAAATATTTGGAGCCCCCGGCCGGGATCGAACCGGCGACATCTCGCTTACAAGGCGAGTGCTCTGGCCAGCTGAGCTACAGGGGCGCGTGCGTCGAGGTCAGCATAGCGACTGACGTCTGAATATCCCGATCGCGAGGGCTCCCGAGCATGGGAAACGTCAACAACCCGACGCCCGACGCCTCGAGGAGACGTCGATTGATACCTGCCCGTGCCCGAGTGCCCGGAATGCGTGGACGATGGATCACCTCCGCGGGCCGCTCGCCTTGGCAGCGCGGGGAAACCCGTTTACGGTGCAGTGACACGGACGACACCACGGCCGCCCCCGCGGCCGACCCGCCGTCCGCTGACCGGCACGGGTACGTGCCGGTCGCTCCTTCACTCGGATCGTCCGGCACGTTCCTGCCGGTGAAAGGAAGCGCACCACCATGGCTACGGTCACCTATTCCAAGGCATCCCGGATCTACCCGGGCACCGAGCGTCCCGCCGTCAACGAGCTCAACCTCGAGATCGGCGACGGCGAGTTCCTCGTTCTCGTCGGCCCCTCCGGTTGTGGCAAGTCCACCAGCCTGCGGATGCTCGCCGGCCTGGAGGACGTCGACGCCGGCTCGATCTACATCGACCAGCGCGACGTCACCCACCTGCCCCCGAAGGCCCGCGACATCGCGATGGTCTTCCAGAACTACGCCCTCTACCCGCACATGACGGTGTACGAGAACATGGCGTTCGCCCTCAAGCTGCGTAAGACCTCCAAGTCGGAGATCGACCGGCGGGTCAAGGAGGCGGCCGGGCTGCTCCAGCTGGAGGAGTTCCTCAGCCGCAAGCCGAAGGCGCTCTCCGGTGGTCAGCGTCAGCGTGTCGCGATGGGCCGGGCGATCGTCCGCGAGCCGCAGGTCTTCCTCATGGACGAGCCGCTGTCGAACCTCGACGCCAAGCTGCGCGTGCAGACCCGTACCCAGATCGCCTCGCTCCAGGCCAAGCTGGGTGTCACCACGGTCTACGTCACGCACGACCAGGTCGAGGCCATGACCATGGGCCACCGGGTCGCCGTGCTGCTCGACGGTGTCCTCCAGCAGGTGGACACCCCGCGGGCGCTGTACGACACCCCGGCCAACGTGTTCGTCGCCGGCTTCATGGGCTCCCCCGCCATGAACATCAAGACCGTTCCGCTGAACGAGCAGGGCGCCGAGTTCGCCGAGCTGCAGATTCCGCTGTCCCGCGAGCAGGTCGCGGCGGCCCGCGCCGAGGGTGGCGACGGCAAGGTGACCGTGGGCTTCCGCCCGGAGGACTGCGACCTGGTCAGCCCGACCGAGGGCGGCATGCCGGTCGTCGTCGAGCTGGTCGAGGACCTCGGCTCGGACGCCAACGTCTACGGGCACGCCGCGCTGGGTGGCAACTCGGAGCGCTTCGTCGTCCGCACCGACCGGCGCACCATGCCGAACATGGGCGACACCGTGTTCGTCAAGCCGCGCACCGGCCGCAGCCACGTCTTCCACGCCGCCACCGGCAGCCGGATCTGACGTAACGAAGTACCGGAAAGGGGCGGTCCGCTTCGGCGGGCCGCCCCTTTCGTCGTACCCGGGGACGGCTTCTCACCCCGCGGTGCCAGCACCAATGTGGCTCTGCGGGGTGACTCGGCGGGGCGGGCCGCGCCCGTAGCGTCGCGGCACGCCCAACCCGAGGAGACGCCATGTCCGCCACCGCCACCGCTCACCCGACCGTCCGTTCCCGGCCGTACCGGACCGCCCGCCTGGCCGGCCGCAGCCTCGTCTACTGCGCGACGCTGGTGCCGGTCGCCCTGCTCGCGCTGGTGACCGCCCCGGTGGGTGGGGCCGGTGCCGCCGCCGCGCGGTGGCGGACCCTGCGTACCGGGCTGCTCGGAGCGCCGCCGACGCCCGCAACCGGCCGGCGGCCCGGCCCGGTCGCGGTGCTCGGCCACGGGCTGCTCAGTCTGCTGCTCGGCGTCGTGGCCCTCGTGCCGCTCGGCGTCGAGCTGCTGATGGTGCTGCGCGGCATGCTGTACGGCATCGTCGACAGCGGTCCGTACGACCACTCCTGGGGTGGCCCGACCCGGGCCGGCGCGTGGCTGGCGCACTTCCTCGTCGGCCTGCCGATGGCCGCCGCCGCCCTGGTCGCGTTGATCGGCATCGCCGCCGTGCACCAGCGACTGACCCGAGGTCTCGACGGGGAGCGCGCTCCGGCGTGGCTGATTCCGGCCACGCTGCTGATCGCGGTGGCCGGGGCGCTGCTCTTCGTCGCCTGGACCCACCAGATCTGACGACGAGGCCCCCTCCCGCACTGGGCGGGAGGGGGCCTCGTCGACGTCGTTACAGCTCGACCGAGCGGCGGCGGGCGACCTCGGCGAGGGTGACCGCGGCGGCCACGCTGGCGTTGAGCGACTCCACCTCGGAGATCATCGGGATGCTCACGGTCAGGTCGCAGGTCTCGCCGACCAGCCGGGACAACCCGCGCCCCTCGGAGCCGACCACCACCACCAGCGGCCCGACAGCGGCCTCCAGGTCGTACAGGTCGGTGTCGCCATCGGCGTCCAGGCCGACCACCATGAAGCCGGCGTCCCGGCACGCCTTAAGCGACCGGGTCAGGTTGGTGACCTGCGCCACCGGCACCCGCGCGGCCGCGCCGGCGCTGGTCCGCCAGGCGGTCGCAGTGATCCCGGCAGCCCGCCGCTCGGGTACGAAGACACCCTGCGCGCCGAACGCGGCGGCCGAACGGATCACCGCGCCCAGGTTGCGGGGGTCGGTGACCCCGTCCAGCGCCACCAGGAGCGGCGCCTGCTGCTCCAGGGCCGCGGCGACCATGTCCTCGAAGGGCTGGTACGCAAACGGCGGCACCTGCAACCCGACGCCCTGGTGCAGCACGCCGCCGGTCATCCGGTCCAGCTCGGCGCGGCTGATCTCCAGGTTGGCGATGCCCCGGTCGGCGGCCGTCCGGATGATCTCGTTGATCCGGTCGTCCATGTCGATGCCCTGGGCGACGTAGAGCGCTGTCGCCGGCACCTGGGCGCGCAGCGCCTCCAGCACCGGGTTGCGCCCGACCAGCAGCTCCGGGGTGTCCTTGGACGGGTTGGACTTGCGCCCCGGCGCGACCCGGGGGCCGGTCCGGCCGGCGGTCGGCCGACCACCCCGCCCCGCGGCGCCACCCCGACTCGCCGGTACGCCCCGGCCACCGCCCCTGCCCCAGGTGGTGTCCTTGCTGCCCGGCTGACCGATCTTCGGGGCACGCCCCTCCTCGGCCGCCGCCCGGCGCTCCTTGTCCTGCTTCCAGGCGGTGCGCTGCGGCAGCTTCTCGGTGCCCGAGTAACCCTTGTGCCAGGGTCGCTCGTCGGCGGGCAGGGTGCGCCCGCGTCCCGTGAGGGAGTCCTTGTTCTTGCCGCCGGAGCCCTTGGGGGCGCCCGCCTTCGGCGTCAGTCGCCGGCCACGGCGCTGCGAGTTGCCGGCCATCAGTCCTGCTCTCCAATAGTCCAACGGGGGCCCTGGGGGGTGTCCTCGACCACCACGCCGGCCAGCTTGAGCTGGTCGCGTACCGCGTCGGCGGCGGCCCAGTCCTTGCGGCCCCGGGCCTGCGCGCGCTGCTCCAGGGCCAGCGCGATCAGCGAGTCCACCACGGCGCGCAGGTCGTTCGAGCTGCCGCCACCGGTCCAGGCCTCGTCGAAGGGGTCGATGCCGAGGATATCCAGCATCGCCCGTACTGCGGCCAGGGTGGTGCGGACGGTCACATCGTCGCCGGTGCTCAGCGCGGTGTTGCCGTCGCGCAGGTGCTGTTGCAGCACGGCCAGCGCGGCGGAGGTGTTGAGGTCGTCGTCCATGGCTGCGACGAAGCCGGCCGGCAGCTCACCGAACTGCCCGGTGCCCACCCGCTCGGCGGCCCGCTGCACGAAACCCTCGATCCGCCGGTACGCGGTGGCCGCGTCGCGCAGCGAGTCCTCCGAGTAGTCGATCACCGAGCGGTAGTGGGCGGCGGCGTAGTAGTAGCGCAGCTCCACCGGCCGCACGCCGAGCGAGGCCACGTACCCCAGGTCGAGCGCGTTGCCGGCGGACTTGCCCATCTTGGCCCCGCCGATGCTGAGCAGCCCGTGGTGCACCCAGTAGCGGGCGAACGGCAACCCGGCCGCCTGGGACTGGGCGATCTCGTTCTCGTGGTGCGGGAACGTCAGGTCCAGACCACCGCCGTGGATGTCGAACTCCGGGCCGAGGTAGCGCCAGCACATCGCCGAGCACTCGATGTGCCAACCCGGGCGGCCCAGCCCCCACGGCGACGGCCAGTACGCGTCCGCCGGCTCGTCCGGCTTGGCGCCCTTCCAGAGGGCGAAGTCGCGCGGGTCCCGCTTGCCCCGGTCGGGGGCGTCCCCCGCCGACTGCATCGCGTCCGGCGACTGACCCGACAGCGACCCGTACGCCGGCCAGGACGCCACGTCGAAGTAGACGTCGCCGGAGCCGTCGGTGGCCGGGTACGCGTGCCCGTCCGCGATCAACTTCGTGATCAGCTCGTGCATCTCCGGAATGTGCCCGGTGGCGCGCGGCTCGTAGGTGGGCGCCAGCACGTTCAACGCCCGGTACGACTCGGCGAGGACCAGCTCGTTGGCGTACGCGATCGACCAGAACGGCCGACCCCGCTCCCCCGCCTTGACGAGGATCTTGTCGTCGATGTCGGTCAGGTTGCGGATGAACGTGACCTCGTAGCCGGCGGCCAGCAACCAGCGGCGCAGCACGTCATAGTTGACGCCGGAGCGAAGATGCCCGATGTGCGGCGGCGCCTGGAGGGTGAGACCACACAGGTAGACCCCCACCTTGCCGGCTTCCCGCGGGACGAAGTCCCGCACCGATCGGGTGGCGGTGTCATACAGGCGTAGCGTCACCGTACAAGGGTAGCCGTCCGCGCCTGTCCGAGCCCGCCGGTGCCGGGTCGTACGCTGCGTGCTGTGGATGAGACGGCGGGGTCCGGCCGGGCCGGGGAGACGTCCCAGACTCTCGACCGGGGTCTGCGGCTGCTGCACCTGGTCGCCGACGCGCCGGCCGGGTTGACCGTCACCGAGGTGGCGACGCGACTCGGCATCGGCCGGGCGGCCGTCTACCGGCTCGTCGGCCCGCTGACCGGGCACGGCATGCTGCGCCGCGACAGCGACGGCCGGCTCCGCCTCGGCGCCGGGGTGCTGCACCTGGCCCGACGCGCCCAGCCGCTGCTCGCCGAGGGGGCGCTGCCCGCGCTACGTCGGCTCGCCGAGCAGGCCGGCGCCACGGCACACCTGACAGTGGTGGAGGGCGGCGAGGGCGTCGCCCTGGCGGTGGTCGAGCCGAGCTGGACGTCGTTCCACGTCGCGTACCGGACCGGGGCGCGGCACCCCCTGGACCGAGGCGCCGCGGGTCGGGCGATCCTGGCCGGCCGGGGCGGCGCCGCGGAGCCGGTGAGCAGCAGCGGGGAGCTGCAGTCCGGGGCGTACGGGGTGGCCGCGCCGGTGCTCGGCGTACCAGGTCTGGAGGCCAGCGTCGGGGTGGTCGCGCTCGCCCCGCTGGACGTCGACCTGATCGGCCCCCAGGTGCTCGCCGCCGCCACAGCCGTCACCGCCGCCCTCCGCTGACCCCCCCCCCCCGGCCACCTGGCCTGGGGCTTGATCGACTCCAGATCGCCGACATGGCGTCATCTCAAGCCTTGGACAGCGCCACAACGCCGAGCTGGTGATGATCTCGCCGTATAACACGTCCGTGAGGTTCTTGGGGGTTGTCCACAGGCACCTGCAGGGCGACCATCCGACGCTGTCCACAGGGGTATCGGCCGGCACCTCGAGCGTCGGACGCTGGCCGCATGCCTCCGCACCCGCACCGACCTCCGGCCCTTGCCTGGCAGGTTTTTCGTGGCTCCGCAGTCATTCGACAGGGCTTGATCACCAGACACCAGTTGCGCGGCTCGTCGTGGGTCCGACTTCGCCATGACGTGTACGCGGACGCGCGCCTCGAACGCACACACGAGCTGGCCTGCCGTGCCGCAACCCTTCGGCTGCCGTCGCAGGCGATGATCGCCGGGCCCTCGTCGGCCTATCTGCACGGCATCGAGCACGCGGCCGGGTTCGACGACGACGTGCACGTGCTGGTGCCGAAGACCGCCCGCGTCGACTCTCAACGCGGCCTTCACGTGCACGTGGTCAATGGCGATCCCGCTGCGACGCCGAACCCCGCTCTGTCCATCGCGCGGCAGCCGGCCCGGGCGATGGACGCCCTGCCCGTCGCACGGCCGTCGACGCCACCGTCACCGCCGATGCCACCGCCCCGGCGGACGCCAGCGTCACCGCCGACGCCAGCGCCACCGTCGACGTCCACGTCCACGTCCACGTCGACCAACGCACTGCCCGGGGAGCGGAGCGGTGCCGCTCTCCCCCGAACCGATCCGGCATCTGCGGCATGGGAGACGGCGGTCTGGTTGGACCCGCTGGGCGCGGTCGGAATCGTCGACTCGTTGCTCGCGACCGGTCTGACCACCCGGGCGGCACTGGCCGCTGTCGCCGCCGCCAATGCCGACCGGCCCGGCGGACGACGCGCGTGCTGGATTTTCGACGTCGCCGATGCGGGCGCGCAGTCACCACCCGAGTCGCAGCTACGGGTGCGTCTGGTGCTGGGCGGGCTCCCCCGACCGGTCACCCAGCACCCGATCCGGCTGCCGGGAGGGCTCGTGCTCCATCCCGACCTGGCCTGGCCCGAGTTCCGGGTGGCGGTGGAGTACGACGGCCGATGGCACGCCGACCCCGAGCAACTGCACCGCGACCGCCGACGACTCAACCTTCTCGTTGGTGCGGGCTGGTTGGTGCTGCACGTGACGAGCAGGCGGCTCCAGAACGAGTTCCCTGCCGTGCTCAACGAGGTTCGGTCGGCCCTGATCTCCCGCGGCTGGCGACGCTGATCGCCCCAGGCCGTGATCGACTCCAGCTCGCCGATGTGGGGGTGTCTCGTCGATCTGATACAGCCATTTCGGCGACCTGGAGTGGATCAAGCCCGGGACGCCGACGAGGAGGCCGGGACGCCGACGAGGCCCGGTCGACGAGTGTCGACCGGGCCTCGCGGTGGTGTCTTACGGGCGGGCGTTCGGCTTGAGCGGGGTCTTCACCGCCGCGTACGCGTCGACGATTCCGTACCCGTAGAAGCCATTGAAGTTGACCCCACCGGCGCAGTACGCGTCGAAGGTCTCGTCCCGGCCCTCATTGCGGTACTGCTGGAGGCGCGGCTCCGGGCAGGCGTGCTCGGCGGCCGTGCGGTAGAGGTGCTGCTCGACCAGGTCCGGGGACATGCCAAAGCCACCCCGGCCCTGCGGCTTGCCGTACCGGCTGACGATCAGCGCGGCGACACCGGCGGCGTGCGGGGACGCCATCGAGGTGCCCTGGAGGTAGGTGTAGTAGCCGCACTCACCGTTGGCCTTGCACTGCTTGAAGACGGACTCCTCGAACCCGGCAACGATGTTGCCGTCGGCGTCGACCGAGCCCTCCTCCTGGAGCACGTGCTTCGGGTAGGACGACAGGATCATGTTGGCGTCGGCACGGTAGGTGTCCGTGCCGAAGCCATCGCGGAACCAGCCGCCCGGCGCGGCGACCGAGATCTGCTCGGTGCCGTAGTTGGAGAAGTCCGACTTCTTGCCGGACGGGCCGACCGACGACACACCGATGACGTGCGGGCCCTCGGTGGGCAGATCCCAGCAGCTGTTGTTGTCGATCGGGCGCGGGTACGGGTCGGCGCCGTAGTCCGGGCTGGACGTGTCGGTACGCGGCGCGCCCAGGTCCTCGTGGTTGTTGCCGAGCGCGCCGACCAGGGTGACGCCCTTGTTGTGGGCGAAGACCAGCGCCCGCTTCATGGCCTTGATGATGGCCCGCTGCTCGGCCTGCGCCTCCGGGGAGTCGGCCGGGTTGGCGGTGCAGTTGTAGAGCCACGGGTCGACGTAGAACGACATGTTGACCACGTCGATCCCGGAGCGCCCGGCGTAGACCAGCGCGTTGACGACCGGGTCGAGGAAGAAGTAGCCGGAGTCCTGGCCGCCCTTCAGCTCGACAAGCGAGACGTTCGGGGCGACACCGGAGAGGCCGAAGCCGTTGGCGGCCGCGCCGATGGTGCCGGCCACGTGGGTGCCGTGCCCGCCGTCGTCGGTGCCTACCGCGTCGAGGCAGCTCGGCACCTCGCACGGGCCGTCCACGTCGGTCCGGTCGGGCGCGAAGTTGCGCGACAACGCCCAGTTGAAGTTGGGCGCGATGTCCGGATTGCTGGCGTCGACGCCGGTGTCCAGCACGCCGACGGTCACCCGGCGGTCGCCGGGCTCGACCTTGCGGGCCTTGTCGGCCTGGATCATCTCCAGGCCCCAGAGCTTGTCGTCGAGCGGGTCCATCTTTGCGCCCCGCCGGGCTGCGGTACCCGCTGCGACCGACGCCGCCATCAGGTGCTCCTGCTCGACCCGGTCGAGCTTCGGCTTGCGGCCGATGGCCTTCTGCTCGGCGGCACCGATCAGGCTCGGGGCTGCCGTCGCCTTGGCGGCGAAGTCGGCCCGATCACTGGTGACCTGGAACATGCCGACCTCGTCGGAACGGGACACCACAGTGCCGCCGGCTGCCTGGATGGCAGCGACGGCCGTGTCGGCGGCGAAGCCGTCCTCGGCGACGACGGTGAAGGTGCGGGAGGTGCTCGGCGCGGCGCTGGCCGGTACACCCAGGCCCGCTGCCGTAAGTGCCAGTGCTGCCGCGGTCGCGACGGCACCGACGGTGAAGCGCTTGCTCACCACATCGGATCCTCTCGTTGAGGGACGTGGCAGCCATCACACAACACCCGCCCGGTTTACGCCAGGTGAACGTCCGTTATGGCGGTGAATCTCTCCTTCATCCGCCCAGCTCGATGCCCACATCCACCCGGTCGGACGACCCCGCCGCCAGATTCGACAGGACCACTGGCAGGTCGGCCAGGGTGGACACCTCCGCGTCGGGGGTGAAGCCGCCCGGGCGGGGCAGCCCGCGCCGGTTCAGCCACACCGACCGCAGGCCGGCCCGCCGGGGTGCCACCACGTCGTGCTCCCACGAGTCGCCGACGTACACGATCTGCTCGGCGGGGACTCCGGCGGTCGCGACCACCGACGCGTAGAACTCCGGGGCGGGTTTCTTGGGCAGGCCGTTCTCGTGCGCGTACACCTCGAAGGCGAACTCCCCGGCGAGCCCGCAGCGTTCGGCGCGGCTGTTGCCGTTGGTGGCGAAGCCCAGCGTGTACCGGGTGCGCAGCGCGGCCAGGGTCGGCGGGGCGTCCGGGAAGGGTCGGGTGAGGGCGAAACGGCGGGCGAAGAAGAGGGCGGCGATCTCGTCGAGGTGGTTGTCGAGCCCGGCGCGGGCCAGCGACCGGGCCAGCGCGGCGCGGCGGATCTCCAGCACCGGGGCGGCGCTCAGCTCGCCGAAGACCGCTCCCCAGTCGGACTCCAGCTCGGCGAGCGTCACGTCGGCGGCGTCCGGCGTACGACGCCGCATCTCGTCAAGGACGGTCACCAGCCCGGCGGTCACCGCCGGCCGCAGGTCCAGCAGGGTCTCGTCGGCGTCGAACACCACGGTGGTCAGCACGGCACCCACTCTCTCACCGCGCGGCGGCCGCGAGCTCACCGCGCGCTGGCCGCCAGCGCGGGCTCACCGGTGGCGGGCGCGGGCGTACCGCGCAGCTCGTCGAGGCGCACCAGGGCGACCCCGGCGACGATCAGCGCACCGCCGAAGAGCTGCCAGGCGGTCGGCAGTTCGTCGAGGAACAGCCAGGCGATCAGCACCGCGAACAGCACCTCGGTCAGCCCGACGAACGACGACAGCCGGGGGCCGAGGATCCGGGTGCCGGCGATGCCGGCGAGGTACGCGATCACGGCGGCGACCAGGGTGAGCCCGACGATGGGTAGCAGCCAGGTGGTGCGGTGCCCGGCGAAGGTGACGTCGCCGAACGTGGCGCGCAGCGGCAGCAGACCGGTCAGCCCGACGAGGAGCAGCACGGCGGCGCCGACGGCCATCCCGCCGCTGGCCATGGCGACCGAGGGCAGTCGGGGGTCGACCCGGCCGGCGAGCACGAAGTAGCCGGCCAGGCCGAACGCGGCACCCAGTCCCCACAGCACGCCGACCGGGTGGAAGCCGGCGGTACCGGTGAGGTCCAGGACGAAGGCCAGCCCGCACAGGGCGGCGGCCGAACCGGCCACGGTGAGCCGCCGGGGGCGCTGGCCGTGCCGCAGCCACATCCAGCCGACGACCAGGATGATGCCCAGGTACTCCAGCAGCAGTGCGATGCCGACTGGCAGGTAGCGCACGGCGTTGAAGAAGCACACCTGCGCCAGCGCCACCCCGAGCAGCCCGAACATGACGACCGCCGCGCTGTTGCTTCGCAGGACGTGCCACCTGCCACGCAGGGACAGCAGGGCGGGGATCGCCAGCACCAGGGCGGCCACGCCGACCCGGGCGATGACTGCGGCCTCGGCCGACCAGCCGGCTTCGATGAGCGACCGCGCGAAGGTGCCCGAGGTGGCGAACGTGACAGCGGAGAGCAGCGCCAGCGCGGCGCCGACGGTGGGTCGTGACTGCATCTCGCGCTCCTCGGGGGACGACACGGTGTCATGAGCAAACTATCCTTGTGCTCATGACGCTAGGCGGCCGACGTGACAGGAGTCAAGTTGCTATTCGCTCATGACACCGAATGTTCGTTGATCGCCGCCACCGCGTTGGTCAACACCGCGGGCCGCGACGGCGAGCTGCTGCCCGACGTCGCCGCGCTTGACGCGTTCTTCACCCGGCACGCCTACAGCGGGCGGCACGAGCACACCGACGCCGAGCTGCGTGCCGTGCGGCAGTTGCGGCCCCGGCTGCGCCGGATCTGGCAGGCCGAGCCGTCGGAGGTCGTCGCCATTGTCAACGCCCTGCTGCTGGAGCACCGGGCGTTGCCGCAGCTCATCGAGCACGACGACGAGCCGTACCACCTGCATGCCGTACCCCGCGACGCGCCGCTGGCCACCCGGATGGCGGTGGAGGCGGCGATGGCGATCGCCGACCTGGTCCGCATGGGCGAGCTGAGCCGGTTGCGGATCTGCGAGTACCCGGACTGCGACAACGTCGTCGTCGACCTGTCCCGCAACCGGTCGCGACGATTCTGCGAGGCCGGCTGCGGCAACCGTGCCGCGGTGACCGCCTACCGGGCCCGCAGGGCCGCCGGCCGCCCCTGAGCGGCGTCGGCCCGTAGCTCGTACTCCACCTCGCCGTGCTCGGTCCCCGGGATCGGGTCGTCGAACTGGAGGTGGAACGTGCGCGCATAGCGCAGCCCCGCCTTCACCATCACCCGCCGGGACCGCTCGTTGACAGCCATCGTCTGCGCCCACACCCGACGCACGCCCACGACGTCGAAGGCGTACCGGACCAGCGCCCGCGACCCCTCGGTGGCCAGGCCGCGCCCCCACGTCGAGCGGCGCAGCCGGTAGCCCAGCTCGGCCTCGGTGCCGTCCTCCGACGGGTCGAGGGCGAACCAGCCCAGGAAGTCACCGGTCTCCCGATCGAGGGCCGCCCACCGACCGAGGCCGGGATGCCTGTCGTACTGCGCGAGCAGCTTCGGCAGATGCTCGTCCCGAACGGTGGCGCGCGGGGTGGCGACGCCGCCGGTGAGGAAACGCATCACCTCGGGATCGCTGTCCAACTCGACAAACGCGTCCACGTCGGCCATGGTCAGCCGCCGAAACCGCAGCCGCTCGGTCCCGGGAGGAACCAGGTCACCGCCATCCATGACCGGATCATCGCGCCCGCCGCAGGAGACCGTCGAGCCGATTACCCGCGACCGCCGTCGCGCGCCAGGCGGTCGCGTCAGCGCGGCGGCGCGACCACGAAGAGCCGCCAGGAGTACGCGTCGACCACGAGCACGGGCCCGTCCGGGTCCTTACTGTCTCGCACCCCGACCACGCCCCCAAGGTTCGTAGCCACCTCGACGCAGTTGGCGTCCTGGTTGCTACGGCTGCTTTTGCGCCAGCGAGCGCCGGTCAACTCCACGACTCGGCCACCTCGTTCATGAAGTCGATGGACGCCTGCGGGGGCAGGGCTTCGCCCAGGGTAACTTCCCAGACCCGCTGCAACCGCAACAGATCCTGTGGTTGGTCCAGCTCCTGGCCGCGAACCTGACAGTCCAGGTAGGCCACCTCGGTGCCGTCGGGCAGGGCGGCGAGCGCGAACTGCCCGCCCAGCCCTGGATACTCCTCGGCGGATCGCGGCACCACGTGCAGTCGGACCCTCGGGTGCCCGGTGGCGATGCTGGCCAGGTGCAGTGATTGATCGGGCATCACCTTCCGTCCGCCGACCCGCCGCCGTAGCACCGCCTCGTCCAGCACCGCCACGATCTGCGGCGCACGGTCGCTGGTCAGCACGTCCTGGCGATTCATCCGGTCGGTCAGTCGCCGGTCGACCTCCTCGGGAGTGAGCAGGCCGCCCGCCTCGAAGACCGCTCGCGCGTAGGCCTCGGTCTGGAAGAGCCCCGGCACGTAGCGGGGCTCGTACCACCGAAGCGTGCGCGCCTGCGCGAAGATCGTTTGCCAGCCGCGCAGCCAGGGCTGCGCCCGGTCCATGCTGACCAGCTCGGTGGACATGCGGCCGAAGAGGCCGCCGGTGTCCAGGGCACGGTCGACGAGTTCCAGGTACTTGCCGGTGGGCGGCTGCTGCCCCAACTCGACCGCGCTGACCATTGACGGCGAGTAGTTGACCGCCTTGGCCAGTTCGTCCTGACTCCAGCCCCGGCGGACGCGCGCCCGGCGCAGCTCCGTGACCAGGAACGCCGCCGCCGTCATCTGCCCATCGGCCATGACCTGCCGCCTCTCCACCCCGTCGACGATCAACTCCAGCCGGCCGCCAGCGGCGTCACCACCGGAAACAGGACGGCTGTGACGACGCGGCCAAACCCTTCCGACCGTAGTCGCCCGATCACCAGACTGTGAAGTGCGGCACCGCTCCCCGTCCCCCGGGCCCGGCGGCGTCGTACGGGACCGCCCGATCCCCCGTGCCGGGCGGTCCCACCCCACCCACCAGACCCACCAACCGAGCACGCCGATCCGACCACGCCGACCAGGCCACGTCGACCGGGCCACACCGGCCCGGCCACACCGATCGCACCCCGATTCGGCGCGATCTTGGCGCAGCGTCGCGCCATCTCGGTGCCGTCCAAGCGAACGCTTTGAGATCTTGGACAGTTTCCGTTAGCGGCTAACGGAAACTGTCCAAGATCTCGCTGGGTCGCGGTGGTTGAGGCGGATTGAGGTCGGTTGAGGCGGATGGCTGTCATCGTGCGATCGGCCATGATCTCGACAACGTCGGGGCCGAAGCGAGACGGTCCGCGGGGAGGTGACATCAGAGAGGGGTCAGCTCGAAAGGACTCCCACGCCATGTGCCGGACCGCCCCGGACGACCACGTGACCGCGCCCCGTCGACCGCACCTGCCGCTGCGTCCACTCTGGCTCTGCCGGGTCTGCGCCGCGCCGTGGCCGTGCCCGGTGGCCCGACTCACCCTCCGCCGGGAGTACGCCCACGACCAGATCGCCCTGAGCATCTACCTGTGCACGGTCCTGCACGACGCGGCCACTGACCTGTATCGGCTCAACCCCCAGGGCGGCCCGGACCCGAGGGCCCTCTTCACCCGGTTCCTCGCCTGGGCGACACCGCGCGGCGACCCGCACTGAACGGCACCCCGGCGACCCATGCAAAGCGGCACCGCGGGGCGACCCGCACTGAGCGACACCGCGGCGACACGCGCAGAGCGGCACCGCGGCGACCCGCACTGAGCGGGCACCCGCCGGTCAGGGGTGGGTCATCCGGAGCAGGTCGAGCACCTCGTCGAGCTGGGTCTCGGTGAGCTTGCCCGAGTCGACGTGACCTCGGGAGATCACGACCTCCCGGATGGACGCCTGCTTGGCCAGCGCCTCCTTGGCGATCGAGGCGGCCTCGTCGTACCCGAGGTAGCGGTTCAGCGGGGTGACGATCGACGGCGACCCCTCGGCGTACGCCAGGCAGACCTCGGCGTCCGCGACCAGGCCGGCCACCAGGCGGTCGGCGAACAGCCGACTCGCCGCAGCCAGCAGCCGGATCGACTCCAGCAGGTTCCGGCCCATCACCGGCAGCATGACGTTCAGCTCGAAGTCACCCTGTGAACCGGCGAAACCGACTGTCGCGTCGTTGCCGATCACCTGGGCGCAGACCTGCCGCATCGCCTCGGCCACCACCGGGTTGACCTTGCCGGGCATGATCGACGAGCCGGGCTGGAGGTCGGGGATGCGCAGCTCCCGCAGGCCGGCCCGGGGGCCGGAGCCCATCCAGCGAATGTCGTTCGCGACCTTGTAGAGACCCACGGCGATGGTCCGCAACTGCCCCGAGGTCTCCACCAGCGCGTCGCGGGCGCCCTGCGCCTCGAAGTGGTTGCGCGCCTCGGACAGCGGCAGCCCGGTCGACTCGCGCAGCTTGCCGATAACGGCGGCGGCAAAGCCGAGTGGGGTGTTGATCCCGGTGCCCACGGCCGTGCCGCCCAACGGCAGCTCGGCCAGCCGGGGCAGCGAGCCCTCCAACCGCTCGATGCCGTAGCGGACCTGGGCGGCGTACCCGCCGAACTCCTGCCCGAGGGTGACCGGGGTGGCGTCCATCAGGTGCGTACGCCCCGCCTTCACCACCGTCTCGAACTCGGACGCCTTGGCCTCCAGCGCTTCGGCGAGGTGGGTCAGCGACGGCAGCAGATCCTCCGCGATGAACTGGGTGGCCGCCAGGTGGATCGAGGACGGGAACACGTCGTTGCTGGACTGGGAGGCGTTGACGTGGTCGTTCGGGTGCACGGCCGAGCCCAGTTCGCGGCTCGCCAGGGTGGCGATCACCTCGTTGGCGTTCATGTTGGACGACGTTCCGGAACCGGTCTGGAACACGTCGACAGGGAACTGGTCGTCGTACCCGCCTTCGGCGACGTGCGCGGCGGCGGCGGCGATCGCGGCGGCCACGTTGGCGTCGATCACGCCCAGCTCGCCGTTGACCTCGGCCGCGGCACCCTTGATCTGGGCCAGGGCCTTGATCTGGGCCGGTTCGATGCCCCGTCCGGAGATCGGAAAGTTCTGCACCGCGCGCTGGGTCTGCGCCCGCCACAGCGCCTCGGCGGGCACCTCCACCTCGCCCATCGAGTCGCGTTCGATCCGGTAACCGGTCGTCTCTGGAGTCGTCACGCGTACCATCCTGCCGCGCCCGTGGCCGACCCGCAGATGATCCGTCAGCCCAGCTCGGCGAGCAGCCGTTCCACCTCGTGCCGGTCCGGCGACTCGACCTGGCGGAACAGGGCCAGCGCCCGGGTCAGGTGCGCGCGTGCCGCCGACGGGTCGGTCGTACGCAGGCAGCGGCCCATCCCTTCCAGCGCGCGGCCCTGCTCGTATCGGGCGCCTATCTGGGTCGCGTCGGCGAGCACCCGGCGGTACAGGTCGAGCGCGCTGGTCACGTCGCCCTGGTCCAGGATGGCCCGGGCCAGCAGGTTACGCGAGCCGCACTGGGCGATGCGGTCCCCCGCCTCGGTCATCGCGACGAGCGCCGCGCGGTGCAGGTCGGCGGCCCGCTCCGGGCGGCCGGCCTCCCGTTCCATCATCCCGATCTCGTTCAACACCTCACCCTCACCGAACCGGGCGCCCACCTGCCGCTTGATGTGCAGCGCGGCCCGCAGCAACCGGGCGGCCGGTCCCGCGTCACCCATCCGATGCCGGATCATCCCGAGGTGCCCGAGGGCGTTGCTGACCCGCCGCGGGTCGCCGACCTCGCGGGCGATCCCCAGGTGCCGTCGGGCGGTCAGCAACGCCTCGTCGTTGCGGCCCCACAGCAGCAGGGTCATCGACAGGTTGTTGAGCTCGTTCGCCAGCGCCCCCTTGTCACCCATCCGCGTCGCCAGCGCCCGGGCCTCGTCGTAGCACTCCTGGGCACGGCGGAACCGGAAGTCCGCGGCGTACGAGGTGCCCAGGTTGCCGAGGGTGTTGCGGTACTCGCGGCGCAGACCGAGCTGGCGGAAGATGCCGAGCGACCTCTCCATCAGCCGGGTCGACTCGGAAAAATCGCCCAGCCGGTAGTGAGCCGAGGCGAGATAGTTGAGCATCGTCGCCACCGCCCGGTCGTCGCCCAACTCCTCGGCGGCACGCAGGCCGGCGGAGTGCGTCTCGATCAACTCGTCCAGGCGACCACTCTCGAACTGGGCGTGCCAGCAGGCCCTCGCCAACTGCCAGCACTGCCCGAGCAACCGCTCGGTCTCCGCCAGCCGGACCAGAGCCGTCCACAGCGGCAGGTTCTCGTCGAGCCAGGCGCCGCCCCGCTCGGCGGCGATCGAGACCAGGTCGGCGCGGAGCGGCTCGGCCACCACGATCAGCGAGTGGGCCGAGGAGAGTTCCCTCGTGCGGGCGATCGCCGCGGCGACGTGCAGGTGGTGATCGAGCAGGCGCTCGATGCCGTCCCGCCGCTCGACCGCCCGCTCCGGCTCGGCCACCAAGGTCCGCGCGTACTCCCGGACCAGGTCGTGCAGCCGGTACCGGCCCGGCTCTGCCTCCTCCACCAGGTGCGCGTCGACCAACTCGTCCAGCAGGTCCTGCGCATCGGGCAGGGGCAGCTCGGCGAGGACGGCGGCGACCGGGGTGTCGAACCGTACCCCCGGGTGCAGGCCGAGCAGCCGGAACGCGCGCTGCGCCGCCGGCGACACCTGGGCGTACGACAGGGCGAAGGCCCGACCGACGGACCGGTCGCCCGCTTCGAACTCGGCCAGCGGGTCCGGTCGGCTCGTCAGCCTCTCGGCCAGGTCGGCGATACGCCAGCGGGGCCGATGCGCGAGCCGGGCACCGGCCAGCCGAATGGCGAGTGGCAGGTGCCCGCAGCGGCGGACGACCTCGGTGGCCGCCTCCGGCTCGGCCGCCACACGGTCGACACCCACCACGTGGCCCAGCAGCTCGACGGCCTCGTCGGTGTCGAGCACGGGCAGCGACGACGGTCGACCCTCGTCGACACCGACCAACCGGCGACGGCTGGTGATGAGGATCAGGCAGTGCGAGCCGTTGGGCAGCAGCGGAGTCACCTGGTCGGCGGTGGCCGCGTTGTCCAGCACGAGTAGGGCTCGCCGGCCGGCCAGCTCCGTGCGCCAGAGCGCCAACCGGTCGTCCTGGTTGGTCGGCACCCGCTCGGCGGGTACACCGAGCTGCCGCAGCAGCGTGGCCACCGCCGCGGACGGTGTCAGCGGGGTGCGCTCACTGTGCCCGTGCAGGTCGATGTAGAGCTGGGCGTCCGGGTAGTCGTCCGCGAGGGCGGTCGCGAGGTGCACCGCGAGCGTGGTCTTGCCGCTGCCGGCCATCCCGTCGATGAGCTGGATCCGCGCGCCGGCCTCCACGTCCTTCGCCAGCCGTGCCAGCGTCTGCTGCCGGCCGGTGAAGTCACCGATCGCCCGGGGCAGCGAGCGGACCGGCGCGATCGGTCGGATCTCCCGACCGGCCAGGGCGAGGTCGCCGGCGAGCACGCGCTGATGCAGCGCCTGCAACTCGGCGCCCGGCTCGATGCCGAGTTCGTCCGCGTAGGAGCGCCGGCCCTCCCGGTAGACCGCGAGCGCGTCCGCCTGTCGGCCGACCGAGGACAGCGCCACCATCAGTTGGCCCCGCAGACGCTCCCGCAGCGGGTGCCTGTCGACGCTCTCGGCAAGCTCGTCGATCAGCTCCGCGGCGTGCCCGAGGCGTAGCTCGACGTCGACGCACTCCTCCAGGGCGGTGAGGCGCTGCTCATCGAGCGCCTGCGCGCGGCGACGGACACTGCGGCTGGGGATACCGCCGAGCGCCGGCCCGCGCCAGAGTGCCAGGGCCGAGCGGTACCGCTCACCCGCGTTGGCCAGCCGACCGGCCGCCGCGGCGGCCCGGGCCTCCTCGACGCCACGGGCGAAGACCTCGGCATCCAGGTCGCTCGGGGCGGTGCGAACGCCGTACCCGGCCGGATCGGTGATGATGGTTTCCGGGGCGAGCCCCAGCTCGGTGAACCGGCGACGCAGCCGGGAGACGCAGGTCTGCAACTGGGCCCGGGCGGTCGCCGGCGGGCGCTCCTCCCACACCGCGTCGACCAGCTCCTCGATCGGCACCAGCCGGCCGGCACGGAGCAGCAGCATGGCGAGCACGACCCGGTCCCGGCCAGCGGTGACGGTGGACTCGCCACCGCCGACGCGCAGAGGCCCCAGGATCCCGAACCGCATTCGCTCCCCCGCGTCGATGGCGCAACTTCCAGCAGCGTAGCCCGACGATCACGGATCGCCGCATTGTGGTGATAGTGATCTGAGAGCGGATCGAGTGCGGTGCGCCGCAGACTCGGTCCGGGTTGTCGGTGACGACATCCGACGGGGGCGGTGCGCCCTCCCACCCCAGGGGCGGGGCGCACCGATGTCGGCAGAGCACGGACGACCGAAGGGGTGCCGGGCGAGTTCGCCCGGCACCCCTTCGCGTACGCGTCAGTCAGCGGCGGCCGACGGTGAGCACCGGCTTGGTGACCTCGGCGAAGAAGTCGTTGCCCTTGTCGTCGACCACGATGAAGGCCGGAAAGTCCTCCACCTCGATCTTCCAGACCGCCTCCATGCCCAGCTCCGGATATTCGAGCACCTCGACGTGCTTGATGCAGTCCTGGGCGAGGCGGGCCGCGGGGCCGCCGATCGAGCCGAGGTAGAAGCCGCCGTGCTGCTGGCAGGAGCGGGTCACCTGACCGGACCGGTTGCCCTTGGCCAGCATCACCTGCGAGCCACCGGCGGCCTGGAACTTCTCCACGTACGCGTCCATCCGCCCGGCTGTGGTCGGGCCGAACGAGCCGGACGCGTACCCCTCGGGGGTCTTCGCCGGGCCGGCGTAGTAGACCGCGTGGTCGCGCAGGTACTGCGGCATCGGCTCACCGGCGTCCAACCGCTCGGCGATCTTGGCGTGGGCGATGTCGCGGGCCACCACCAGCGGCCCGGACAGCGACAGTCGGGTCTTCACCGGATACTTGGACAGCTCGGCGCGGATCTCGTCCATCGGCCGGTTCAGATCGACCCGGACGACCATCTCGGAGTCGAGCGAGTCGTCGGTGACGTCGGGCAGGAACCGTGCCGGGTCGGTCTCCAGTCGCTCCAGCCAGACGCCCGACGGGGTGATCTTGGCGACGGCCTGCCGGTCGGCCGAGCAGGAGACGGCGATCGCCACCGGGCACGAGGCACCGTGCCGGGGCAGCCGGACCACCCGCACGTCGTGGCAGAAGTACCGGCCGCCGAACTGCGCGCCGATGCCGAAGTTGCGGGTCAGCTCCAGCACCTCCGCCTCCAGCTCCACGTCCCGGAAGCCGTGGGCGCTCATCGAACCCTGCGTCGGGAGAGCGTCCAGGTACTTCGCGGAGGCGTACTTCGCGGTCTTCAGCGCGTACTCGGCGGAGGTGCCGCCGATGACGATGGCCAGGTGGTACGGCGGGCAGGCGGCCGTGCCGATCAGCCGCAGCTTCTCCTCCAGGAACTGCATCATCCGCGTCGGGTTGAGCAGCGCCTTGGTCTCCTGGTAGAGGTACGACTTGTTGGCCGAGCCGCCACCCTTGGCCATGAACAGGAACTTGTACGCGTCGGGGTGCCCGTCCGGGTCCTCGGCGTACAACTCCACCTGGGCCGGCAGGTTGCTGCCGGTGTTCCGCTCGTCCCACATGGTCAGCGGGGCGAGCTGGGAGTAGCGCAGGTTGAGCCTCGTGTACGCCTGGTAGACGCCCCGCGAGATGGCCTCGGCGTCGGCGCCGTCGGTCAGCACGTGCCGGCCACGCTTGCCCATCACGATCGCGGTGCCGGTGTCCTGGCACATCGGCAGCACGCCGCCGGCGGCGATGTTGGCGTTGCGCAGCAGGTCCAGCGCGACGAACCGGTCGTTCGGCGACGCGGCCGGGTCGTCGATGATCGCCCGGAGCTGGGCCAGGTGCGCCGGGCGCAGGAAGTGCGCGATGTCGTGCATCGCCTCGGCGGTCAGCGCGGTGAGCGCGGCCGGCTCCACGGTGAGGAAACGACGGCCCCCCGGGCCGTGTACGACGTCCACGCCCTCGTCGGTGACCAGGCGATAGTCCGTCTGGTCGGGACCGGTCGGCAGCAGAGGGGCGTACGAGAATGCGGCGGCACTGCTCATGAGCGGCAAGCCTAGGGCAGACCGGTCGATCATTCCCACCCGCCGGGCTGGGTCTGGGACGCCGCTCTCATCCCCCGAGGTCCGCCGCGCTCCGCGCACCGACGTCCCGCCCGCTCAGCCGTCCTTGCCGCCGTCGGGATCGGGACACAGCTCACCCTTGGGCCCGCAGTCGCCGTCGCCGTCGTTGCCCCGCCCGGGGCCGGTGCCGCCGGGGCCCGGGTTGCCACCGTCGCCGGGAGGCGGGACGGGGGCGCGTCCGGTGGCGCCGAAGCGGACGTACCCGATCTCCCGCCCCTCACCGATGATCATTCCCTGCGACCCGACGGCGAGGGCGTTCGCGGAGGTCCGCAGGACGGCCAGTTCCCGGGCGCTGCGCGGGTCGAGGGCGACCAACCTCGACGGCTTCTCGTCGGCGAGCACCGCCGCGTACGGGGTGAGCGCGGCGCCGGCCTTGGCACTGGCTGGGCGGGTCCACCGCACCCGGTCGGCGCCGAGTTCACGGGACACCACCGAGCGCTTGTCCGCGGAGCGGAACACCGCGTAACGGTCGTCGACCGCGACGAGCTTGGTGCTCGCCTCGCCG
The DNA here is from genome assembly GCF_043205095.1 of Micromonospora sp. NPDC047557. Classification (NCBI taxonomy): domain Bacteria; kingdom Bacillati; phylum Actinomycetota; class Actinomycetes; order Micromonosporales; family Micromonosporaceae; genus Micromonospora; species Micromonospora sp. NPDC047557. The sequence continues at coordinate 26,876 of NZ_JBIDDK010000014.1, forward strand.
ACCCAGAGCAGCCGCCCGTCGTACCCGTCGATGACCGCCTCGCGGCCGTCCGAACCCACGCCGATCAGGACGTTGCGCGCTCCCTGCGGGTCCTCGCGCTGGACGCAGCCGGCGGTGTCGGCGGTGCGCAGGTTGACCCCGGCCCGCTGCCACGCCTCCTGCCCCGTCGCCGGATCCCGCGCCGAGATGGCGAAGTAACAGGTGCCGTCCTGGGATCGGGCGGCGATCCGCAGCATCCGGCCGCCCACCACGGAGAGCCGCTCGTCCCGGCCCGGCTCGACGTTCTGCAGCACCCGGCCGGTGGCGGTGTCCACGACGTGCACCCGGCCGTCGACCGGGAAGCCGAGCAGCGGAGGCACCGGCTCCGGCCCGGCCACCCCGTCGTCGATGCGGGTGGCGGTGAACCGGCGGGTGCCGCGCAGGCCCGGGTTGTCGGCGAGCAGGCCGCTGTGCACGCCGGGCAGGAAGGCCGTCCACAGTGGGGCGGTGCCCCGGGGGTCCCACGCGCTCAGGGTGCAGTCGGTGGCATCCGTGCAGCGGGCGTCCAGCAGCAGATTGCGGTACGTCCACACGGCCACGGCGTCGTCGTCGCGTCGCCGGGTCGCCCCGGTGGTCGGGTCGAGCAGTTCGTACCCCTTGACCAGGAGCTTGCCCACGGCGACGACCGAGTCGCGGTCGCCGCCCGCGACCGCCGACCAGTCCGCCCTGCGTTCCCAGAGCTGGGCGCCGGTGGCCAGGCTGCGGGCCTCCACCCGGGTGCGCTGCTCGACCACGACGGCGTCGCCGGCGATGGTCACGCTGCGCGGGGTGCCGCCGACCCGCTGCTGCCAGACCACGTCCGGCTCGGAGATGGGTTCGCTGCGGTCCACCCACTCCCACAGGCCGGGGAACGGGTTCCACACGCCGGTGGCGGCGAGGGCGACGACCACGGCGAGGCCGAGCAGCAGCCCACCGCGCACGCTCCCCTTCGCCACCCGCACACCGTAGCCACGATCACGGATCTTCCGTACGCCCCGCGCCGCCGTGTCGCCGCGCTTTCTGGGCCCGGAGGTGTTACGTGGGTGTTCGTCCCTCGGCCCGGACGGCGCTGCGCACCAGGGGCAGCGTGCGGTAGGGGATCTGCTCCGCCAGCGCGATGATCGTCGACGCGCGGGTGATGCCGGCGGACGAGACGATCTGGTCGATGACCCGTTGCAGGTCGGTGTTGGAGCGGGCCACGATCCGGCAGAGCAGGTCGCTGGAGCCGGTGATGGTGTGCGCCTCCAGCACCTCGGGGATCGCCGCGAGGTGAGCGGTGACCGGGTCGTGGCCCTGCCGTTGACTGATCTCCAGCGTGACGAAGCTGGTCACCCCGAACCCGATCGCGGCCGGCGAGATCTCCGGGCCGAAGCCACCGATGACACCCCGGTCGACCAGCTTGTCCAGCCGGGCCTGCACGGTGCCCCGGGCCACGCCGAGCCGCCGGGAGCACTCCAGCACCCCGATCCGCGGCTCCTCGGCGAGCAGTTCGACCAACCGCACGTCGAGCACGTCGAGCTGCACAGCTTGCTCACCCTTCATGGGTTCTGACCATACCGAATGCACAACCTGACCAGCATTTACGCCGACAGTTGCCCACTCGACGCCCGCACCGCGATCCTTCGGTCAAGAACCGGCCCACGAGGCCGGCCGGTACGCGAGGGAGGCCACCATGACCCAGGCGATCGACCGACCCCAGTCGACCGAGGACGTCGACGTCGACCGGCTCGTCGGCGCTGTCGACCACGACATCAGCCACGACCCGTTCCCCGTCCGTGGGCTCGACCACGTGCACTTCCTGGTCGGCAACGCCAAGCAGGCCGCGCACTACTACTCCACCGCCTTCGGCATGACCTGCGTGGCGTACCGGGGCCCTGAGCAGGGCTACCGCGACCACGCCCAGTACGTGCTGACCAGCGGCTCGGCCCGGTTCGTGCTGACCGGCGCGGTCCGCCCGGACGCCGACGGCGCCGAGCACGTGGCGAAGCACAGCGACGGGGTCAGCGACATCGCGCTGGAGGTGCCGGACGTCGACGCCGCGTACGCGCACGCCGTCGCCCAGGGCGCCACCGGCGTCGTCGAGCCCCACGAGGTGAGCGACGAGAACGGCACCGTCCGGATGGCGGCCATCGCGGCGTACGGCGACACCCGGCACACCCTGGTCGACCGCTCCCGCTACCGCGGCCCGTTCCTGCCCGGCTTCGTGGCCCGCGGCCCGATCGTGGACCGGCAGCCGATGATCGACGCCGGCATCCAGCCGAAGCGGTTCTTCCAGGCCGTCGACCACGTGGTCGGCAACGTGGAGCTGGGCCGGATGGACGAGTGGGTCGAGTTCTACAAGCGGGTGATGGGCTTCTCCAACATGGCGGAGTTCATCGGCGACGACATCGCCACCGACTACTCGGCGCTGATGAGCAAGGTCGTGGCCAACGGCACCCGCAAGGTGAAGTTCCCGCTCAACGAGCCGGCCATCGCGCGTAAGAAGTCGCAGATCGACGAGTACCTGGAGTTCTACCAGGGGCCCGGCGCCCAGCACATCGCCGTCGCCACCAACGACATCGTGGCCAGCGTCGACGCGATGCGCGCGGCCGGCGTGGAGTTCCTGGACACCCCGGACTCGTACTACGAGGACCCGGAGCTGCGCGCCCGCATCGGCAACGTGCGGGTGCCGATCGAGGAGCTCAAGGCCCGCAAGATCCTCGTCGACCGGGACGAGGACGGCTACCTGCTGCAGATCTTCACCAAGCCGGTGCAGGACCGCCCGACCGTCTTTTTCGAGCTGATCGAGCGGCACGGCTCGCTGGGCTTCGGCAAGGGCAACTTCAAGGCCCTCTTCCAGGCCATCGAGCGGGAGCAGGAAGCCCGCGGCAACCTGTAACACTGTCGAGCGTGACGCAGCCTCCGCCGTACCCGACGCCGCCGGTCGGTGGGCCTCCGCCCGCCGCCGGCGGCGTCGCGCCGCCGCCCGGACAGATCCCCCAGGGGTACGCCGTGCCGCCGCAATACGCCCCACCCGGGTACGCCGCGCCGCCGCAGTACGCGCCGCCCGGCTACGGCCCACCGCCGTGGTATCCCGGCCCACCCCGGCCGATGGCCCCGCCGCCGACGCTGAGCCCGGGCGGGCAGCCGCTGGCCAGCTTCAGCGACCGGCTGCTGGCCGGCCTGATCGACTGCGCGGTCTTCATGGTGGTCGGCCTGGTGTTCACCGTGCCCGCGATGATCTACTTCTTCGTCGTCATCGCGCCGGACCTCTTCCAGGTCGCCTCGGACGGCACCATGGCGGAGCCGGATTTCTACAGCGACCTCGTGCTGCCCCTGCTGTGGCTGGACCTCGCGATCATCGCCGCTTCGCTCGTGCTCTCGTACGTGTACTACGTCGAGATGATGTTCCGGACCGGCCAGACCCTCGGCAAGAAGACCATGAAGTTGCGGGTCGTGCCGCTCGATCCGACCCGCACCCTCGACCGCTGGACCGCCGCCAAGCGGTACCTGGTGCAGCAACTCGCCGGCCTGGTGCCGGGGGTCAGCTACCTCGACGGGTTCTGGCAGCTCTGGGACAAGCCCTGGCAGCAGTGCCTCCACGACAAGGCCGCCGAAACGATCGTCGTTAAGGTGGCCTCGTGAGCGAGCGAACCAGCAGGTCCAGCAGCGTGGCGCCGCACGCCGACGCGCAGCGAAGCGGAGCGTCGGCGTGAGCGTGCAACCCGGCTGGTATGTCGACCCCGCCGACACCGAGACCCGGCGGTACTGGGACGGCGAGGGTTGGCTCGGCGCGCCCATTCCCGTCGACGCCACCCCGCCGGACGGGCCGCCGCCGATCGAGCCGCCGCCCGCACCGGTCGCCTCGGCCGCACCCGCGACTGCCCAACCGGTGAGCACCGCGCCGGGCTGGCCCCCGCACTCCGGGCCGGCCCCGCAACCCGGGCACGGTCCGCAGGCCGCCCCGGGTTGGGGCCCGCAGGCCGGCCCGCCCGGCTGGGCGCCACCGGGCACGCCGCCCGGCTGGACGCCGCAGGGCGTGCCGCCCGGCTGGGCCCCGCCCGGCGGTCCCCCCGGCTGGCTCGGCCGACCGCCCGAGCCTCGGCCGCACGGGCTCAGGTTGGCCGGTTACGGCCGCCGGCTCGTCGCCCGGCTGATCGACTTCGGTCTCGTGTTTGCGCTGAACGTACTGGTCAACGGCTGGTTCGTCTGGCGGTGGCTGGACGAGCTGATGCCGTACTGGCGGGAGGCGTTCCGGCGGGGCCTGGAGGGCAACACCTCCACCGAGGGGATGCCACCGATCAGCGAGCAGACCGGGCTCCTCCAGGTGGTGATCGTGGTGATCGCCACCGCGCTGTGGCTGGCGTACGAGGTGCCCGCCATGGCGGCCAACGGGCAGACCATCGGCAAACGGGTGATGCGGATCAAGGCGGTCCCGATCGCCGCCGACCAGCCGTTGGGCTTCGGTCGGGCGCTGACCCGGTGGACGACACTGGGCCTGCCCACCCTGCTCTGGTACTGCGCCGGGCTCGGCCTGCTGCTGCAACTGGTCGACTCGCTGTCCCCGCTCTTCGACCACCCGCTGCGCCGGGCGCTGCACGACAAGCGCGCGCAGACGGTGGTCGTCGAGGTCCCCGCCACCGCCGCTTCCCCCGCCCCAGACGACCACCCCCAGCCCTCGGGAGACACCCCATGACCGACTCCGGACGTCACGAGCCCGCGCTGCGGCTGACCCGCGCCGACCTGGACGCGCTGCCCAACTACGTGCCGGGGCGCAGTCCTGCCGACCTGGCCCGCGAGCTGGGTCTGCCGGAGGCCATCAAGCTGGCCAGCAACGAGGTGCCGTACGGGCCGCTGCCGGGTGTGGTCGAGGCGGTCACCGAGGCGGTCATGGCCTCGCACCGCTACCCGGACATGGGCGTGGTCGCGCTGCGCGACGCGTTGGCACAGCGCTACGGCGTGGACGCGGACCGGATCGCCACCGGATGCGGGTCGGTGGCGCTCGCCGAGCACCTCGTCCGGGCCACCTGCCTGCCCGGTGACGAGGTGCTCTACTCGTGGCGGTCGTTCGAGGCGTACCCGATCATCGCGGCGACCAGCGGCGCGACAAGCGTGCGGGTGCCCAACGACGCCGGGCACGGGCACGACCTGGCGGCCATGGCGGCGGCGGTGACCGACCGGACCCGGATGATCCTGGTCTGCAACCCGAACAACCCCACCGGCACGGCCGTACGCCGGGCCGAGCTGGACCGGTTCCTCGACGCGGTGCCGGACGACGTGCTGGTGGTCATCGACGAGGCGTACCGGGAGTTCGTCACCGACGCCGAGGTGCCGGACGGCCTGGACTACCTGGACCGGCCGAACGTGGCGGTGCTGCGCACCCTGTCCAAGGCGTGGGGCCTGGCCGGGCTGCGGATCGGCTGGCTGGTCGCCCAGCCGGTGGTGGCGGCGGCCATCCGCAAGGTGGTCACGCCGTTCTCCACCAGCACCGCCGCCCAGGCGGGCGCGCTCGCGGCGCTGACGCAGGCCGGCGAGATGGAGCGCCGCTGCGCGCTTGTCGTCGCCGAGCGGGACCGGGTCACCGAGGCGCTGCGCAAGTTCGTGCCCGACGTGCCGACCAGCCAGGCCAACTTCGTCTGGCTGCCGCTGGGCGACCGGGCCGTGGCGTTCGGCAAGGCGTGCGAGGCGCGCGGGGTGATCGTCCGGCCGTTCGCCGGGGACGGCGTACGGGTCACCATCGGCACTCCGGCCGAGAACGACGCGTTCCTGGCCGCCGCGGAGGCCGCGCTGACCTGAGCGGCGCACTGTGTGACCAACCAGTGACATAAGTACCTGTTTGTCTGGTTTCACGTGCCATTTGCCCTATCTTCCGAAGTAGCCGGTGCGGCGTGGACCCGCGCCGGCTCACTTCGAGAAAAACGGGGTAACGAACAGTGCGTACTGCCAAGATCTGTCTCGCCGGAGCGGCCGCCGCCGCGATGGTCGGCTTCCTCGCCGCACCAGCCGCCGCAGCGCCCACCGACACCACGACCACGACCTTCGAAGTGCTCGCCGGCACCCTCGACATCGCCGCGCCGACAACCGCCGACCTGGGCACCGGCGCACCCGGAGGCACCATCACCGGACCGCTTGGCGTGGTGACCGTCACCGACTCCCGGGCCGCCGCCGACGCGACCTGGATCGCCTCGGTGACGGCGACTGTGTTCCAGACCGGCACCGGCTCCCCACCCGAGACGGTCCTTCCGGAAGAGATCGACTACTGGTCCGGCCCGGCGGCGGGCGCCGTCCCCCCGACCACCGGTAACGGCACCTTCACGCCGGGACAGCCCACCGCGGGTGCTGCCGCACCCCTGTCCAGCACCATCCCCCTCACGGCGTTCACCCACAGTGGCGGCACCGGCGGCAACACCGCCAACTGGAACCCCACGCTCGTGGTCAACGTCCCGCTGGACAGCATCGCGGGCGTCTACACCGGCACGGTGACACATTCGGTCGCGTAGCCGCCGGGGGCGGTCGGCCATCGCGGTCGCGCTCGCTCTGTTCTGCCTCGCCGGTCCGGGTTCGTCGACCCGGGCCGGCGCGGCCGAGCCGGACGCGGGGTCGGACGAGGGCAGCATCGGGATCCGGTTGCTGGAGGCCCCGACCAACCGCCGCGACGACCCGCGGGCGCTGCGCTACATCGTCGACCACCTACCGCCGGGCACCACCATCAAGCGGCAACTGCTGATCGTCAACCGGACGGGCGAGCCGCGCCACGTCGACGTGTACCCGGCGGCGGCGACCCTGGGGAGTTCGGCGTTCATTTTCGGTGAGGGTCGCGCGGCCAACGAGCTGACGTCCTGGACCACGCTCGATCGCAGCGCCGTAGAGCTGGAACCGTGGGGCGAGACCCGGGTCCGGGCCACAATCACCGTGCCGCCGGCCGCCTCCCGGGGCGAGCGGTACGGGGTGCTCTGGGCGTCCACCACCTCGAAACCCCGCGCGAACGGCGAGGTCGAGCAGATCCACCGGGTCGGCGTCCGGATGTATCTCGACATCGGTCCCGGCGGCGAACCGGCTTCCGACTTCTCGATCGGCGACCTGCGACCGGCCCGCGGCCCCGAGGGCGTGCCGTCGCTGACCGTCCAGGTCACCAACACCGGCGGCCGTGCCATCGACCTGACCGGCGCGATAACCCTGAGCGACGGGCCGGCCGGCAGCCGGGCCGGCCCGTTCCCGGTCGGGGAGGGCGTCAGCCTGCCCCCGGGCGGCGCCGGGCAGGTCGTCGCCCGGTTTCCCGCCGAACTGCCGAACGGCCCCTGGAAAGCCGAGGTGAACCTGGAGAGCGGACTGGTGAAGCGGAGCCTGACCGCACAGATCCGATTCCCCGACCCGGGCCAGGCCGGCCGCAAGGGCACCGTCGTCTCCCGCGCGCTGTCCCCCTGGACGCTGGGGGCCACCGTCGCGGCACTGCTGCTGGCCACCGGTCTCGCGGTGTTCCTGCGCCGGTCCCGCCGCTCACGCCGCTCCCCTGCCGCTGCGCCCCGCGAGCGTGTCCCGGCCGGACGGTGACACCCGCCGGCGTGCGTCAGCTGGGTCGGCGGCGGCGTGCGCCCAGCCAACCGACGACCAGCAGGGTCAGGCCGAGCGCGACGAGGAGCAGAACCGACCCACCCGAGCCGGTCACCGGCAGCTCTCCACCGTGGCTGGGCGTCGGAGTGTGCGGATGCCGGGTCGGCGTGGGCGTGGGCGGGGTGACGGTCGGCGAGGCCGGCACCACCCCGAAGGTGACACCCGTGTCGTCCGACGGTGCGACCCGCACGGCGGCGAACGCGCTCGCCGCCGTGTCGTCCGACATGAGCGCCGGCGGCACCGTGATCACCAGGCTCGCGGTGGCGGCGAGCAGGCCGCCGACCCACCATCTGGCTGCCCTGCTGCCCATGCGTCGACCCCTCTCACCAGAAACCTGAACCGTGAGAAAAGTACCTTTTCTGGTCAGAAATGGGGGAAAGTTTCATGGTCCGGTGCCCCGATCAGGTGGCGGCCAGGATCACCGCCTCGGAGGTCAGGTAGTAGCGCTGGTCGTCGCCGTTCGGGTCGACCGGCTCGCGCAGCCGTTCCACAGCGACGTAGCCGTCCTCGGCGGAGACCGCCCCGGGCGCCCAGCCCGTGCCGTCCGAGCCCACGTTGAGCGTGTAGCGGGAGAGCAGCGCACCGGTCCCCGGGTCGAGTGTCACCAGCTCGTTGGCCTCGGTCAGCAGATGCGCCCGGCCGGGCTGCACCGCGAGCACCCACGCCGGTCCCAGGCCGGCGAAACGCCACAGCTCGGCGCCCGTTCGCGCCGACCGGCCCACCGCCACCCCGTCGACGACGGCGACGGCCTGGTCACCGGCCAGTGTGGCCCCGGCCGGGTCCAGCGCGGGCGCGGCCAGCGGCCCGCCTTCGCCCAGCAGCCAGCCGCGGCCACCGGCGTCCCCGGGGCCGGCCGTCCGCAGGCCCAGGCAGCCCGACCGGCCGGTACGACATCCGAGCGGGGTGACCACCAGCCGATCCGGGCCGCTTGGCGGTCGCCAACGCTCACCCACGACACCCGTCGCGGCATCCCGGAACTCGATGAGGGCCGGCCCGGCGCAGGTGTCCAGGCCGATCAACTGCCCGGTCGCCGTGGTGCCGAGGTCGCTGCGGCAGGCGCCGGGCAGATCGGTCCGCCACAGTTCCCGGCCACTGGACACCTCCACCCCGCTCGCCTGAGTGTTCCCGGTGACCGTCAGCACCGTCCGGCCGTCCGCCGAGTCGGCGAGGAACAGCCCGCGCGCGTCCCAGACCGTGGCGGCCCCGGTCCGCCGGATCACCGCCGCGCTCGCAGCGGGCACCGGGCCGTCGGCCCGCCACCGCACCCGCCCGGTGGACGCGTCGAGCGCGACGAGCCGGCCGTCTGACCAGCGACTGATCACGGTGCTGCCGCTCGCCACCACCCCGGTCAGCTCCGCCGGCCAGCGCCGGTACGACCAGTACGGCGTGGTCCGGTGCCGCCCGTCGACCGGTCGGTCGGCGTAGACCTGGCGGTGGGCGGCGTACACCCGCAGCCTTCCATCCACGATCAACGGGGCGACCGGCAGCCGACCGACCACACCGGCGGGCGGTCGCGGCGCGGCCGGATATGCCCCGCGCGCCGGTGTGCTCACCTCGGCCGGCGCGAGCACCCGGTGGACGATGACCGCGACGGCTGCCACGGCGAGCAGCACCACCGCCACCCCCAGCACGAGCCGTCGCCGGCCTCTCGGGAACCCCATGCCGCACCTCCGCCCGGCACCCTACCCAGCGCAACCGACCGGACCCCGGCCAGGTTGGACGGGCCGCGGTGAGCGGGTCAGGCGGCCTCGACCGAGCCGAGGGTGCCGGCCGCGACGGCCAGGTCGGCGAGATCACGCCGGAGCGCCACCTCGACCGCCCGAGCGGCGAGGCCACCGAGCAGCAGGGCCACCACCCGGCCGTACGGATCGGTGGGCACGGCTTCCTGGGTGACCGTTATCGCCGTGCGGGCGCGGCGGCGACGCCGGACCGGCCGCAGGCTCCAGGTGATCCGGTAGTCCGCGCCGGCACCGGAGGAACAGAGCACCAGCCGCTGCGGCGCGAGCGCCTCCACCACCAGGAACTCCTCGGTGAGTGTGCCGCCGCCCGGCTGGGCGCGCGCCTCACGCCAGGCGGTGCCCGGCCCGAACGGGCCCGGGGTCAGCACCTCGACCGGGCCGGCCGCGGTCAGCCGGGTGGCCCGGCCGGGCAGGTCGGTCAGCAGACGCCAGACATCGACAGCGTGCGCCTCGATGAAACCGGTAACCGCCACCGTCGACATGCCACCCTCCCGTGTCGTCGACGGTACGCGCGGTGAGGGCCCAACGAGGGCCCCCGGGCGGAATTTCCACCGCCCGGAGGCCCCGTTGTCCGTTTCGGCGGTCGCCTGGCACCGATCGTCGACAGGTGCCCGGCGTGCCGGTCAGCGATCGAAGCGACCACCCCTGATCGCGCCGATGAACGCTGTCCACCCCGGCGGGCTGATGGCCAGCGTGGGTCCGGCCTGGTCCTTGGAGTCGCGGAGAGCGACCAGACCGAGGACGTCGACCAGGTTGTCCGCCACCTCCACGCAGAGCCCTTGGTCGTTGGAGCGGCTGCTGGTGCGCCAGAGCGCTCCGGTGAGATCGTGCATCGTCGTTACCTCCGTGTGCGTCGGGATGCCCCACCCCCGGCGGCCGGGCGAGATCCGGCGGTACGGGTGGCAGGGCGACGTGATCCGCGTGACCAACGGGGTAACCAGGCTTGGTGATCGCACAGACGGTGCGATCACGAGTCTCATCGATGAGACGGCCCGACGGGCGGGCGCTCAGGCGGCTCCGACGCGGGCCGAGGTGAACCGACGGACCCTTTGCTCTGCTTCAACGGACGCAACAGCGAGCGGCCCCAGGTGTTGCGTGGGGTGAAGCAGAGCAAAGGACGAAGTCGAGCCAGGTGGCAGGCGGGCCGGGCGTGGGCCCGCGGGCCGGGCCGGCTCAGTGGGCCGGGCGGACCGTTCCGGTGACCTCGCCGAGGGCGATTGTCGTGCCGTCCGGGCCGGGCGCGGTGGCGGTGATGGTGACGGTGTCGCCGTCGGCGAGGAAGGTACGGCTCTCGGTGCCGACCTTCGCGGGCTCGGCCCCGCCCCACGTCAGCTCCAGGAAGGAGCCGACCTGGGACCGGTCCGGGCCGGAGACGGTACCCGAGGCGTACAGGTCGCCGGTCCGCAGGGACGCGCCGTTGACGGTGAGGTGCGCCAACTGCTGGGCCGGGGTCCAGTACATGCTGGCGAACGGCGGCTCGCTGACCCGTTCGCCGTTCCACTCGACCGCCAGCCGCAGGTCGAGCCCCAGGTGCGGCACGTCGCGCAGGTAGTCAACGACCGGCGGGTCCTGCTCCGGAGCCGGCACGAAGGCGTCGGCCAGCGCGTCCAACGGCGTCACCCACGCCGAGACCGAGGTGGCGAAGGACTTGCCGAGGAACGGGCCGAGCGGCTGGTACTCCCACGCCTGGATGTCGCGGGCCGACCAGTCGTTGACCAGCACCACTCCGAAGACGTGGTCGGCGAAGTCGTCGACGGACACCCGAGCGCCCAGCGGGCTGGGCACCCCGACCACGAAGCCGACCTCGGCCTCGATGTCGAGGCGTACCGACGGGCCGGTGACCGGCCCCTCGGCGGACGCCCGCTGGCCGGTGGGCCGGGTCACCGGCGTACCGGAGACGACGACGGTGCCGGCCCGTCCGTGGTAGCCGATCGGCAGGTGCTTCCAGTTGGGCAGCAGCGGCGGCTGACCGGGACGGAAGATCTGCCCGACGTTCGAGGCGTGGTGCTCCGAGGAGTAGAAGTCGACGTAGTCGGCCACCTCGAACGGAAGCAGCAGCTCCACGTCGGCCAGGGGCACCAGCAGCGGTTCGACCGCCGGCCGGTGCGTCGGGTCGGTCAGCAGCTCGACGATCCGCTGACGCACCGCCGTCCACTGCGGACGCCCCAGCGCCATGAAGGCGTTGAGGGTCGGCCGGCACAGCGCGCCCGCGGCCAGCACCAGCTCGGCGGTCTCGGCACCGGCCAGGTCGAACACCCACGACCCGATCCGTACGCCGATCCGTGGCCGGCCCCCGCCCGAGGAGAACACCCCGTACGGCAGGTTCGTCACCCCGTACGGCGAACCGTCAACGCCGGTCACCCAGGTCATGCGTCGTGCCCCCGTTCACCAGCCCCAGCCGGATCAGATCGGTAAGTGGTTCCAGGATGCTGCACGAGCCGAAGCCGACCCAGAGTGGGCGCGGCGCGTCCAGCCGTTCGTTGGCGCGTTCGAGCAGCGGGCGCGGGTCGAGCGCGGTCAGCAGCTCGGCGACCACCCGCACACTCGCCCCGTCGGCGGCGGCGAGCGTCGCGGCCAGCACGTTGGCGTACCCGTGGTGGGTGAACCCGGTCTCCGGGTCGAGGTGACGCACGGCCTGGTGCAGGCCGGCGGTGAGCTTGAACGGCAGGTCCCGGTCCCGGCACGCGCAGATCACGGCGGCCAGCTCGGCCGGGGTGGGGAACAGCTCGGCGGCCAACCCGCCGGTGCGGAACTTGGCGGCGATCGGGACACCGTCGGCGCGGGCGGCGGCGATCGCGTCCAGCGCGCCCATCAGCCCGAAGGTCAACGGAAGCTCGGCGTACACGGCCTCGACGTCCGGCAGGTCCTCGGTCAGCCGCAGCAGCTCGGTGATGCCGGGCAGCGGGTTCTCGCCCCGCTTGGCGACGGCCACCTCGACCTGGCGTGCGGTCACGCCGTCGGGTGCCAGGAACGACAGCGCGAAGGGCAGACGACCGGTCCCGGTGTCACCGATCAGCCCGATCACCAGGCCCTCGGCCGGGTCGACGAGACCGTTCAGCTCGCCGGCCGCGACGGTCGAGGCGGGGACGAGCAGCGGGCCCACCAGGTCGGCGTACCAGGCGGCGCGGTGCCGGCGGTGCGCGGTCAGGGCGTCGGGCAGCGCGGCGCTGCCCGGAGGGAAGACGGCGGCGTCGTCCACCAGGCCGTCGAGGAGCGCGGGCACCTGCGTTGACACGGAACAAGAATGTACGGGACGCTACGAGGAACGGACAACAGCGTCCGATTATCGGACGCCTTCGGCCGGGATATATCGGGAGGCGAGATGCCGTATTACCGCAGCGTCGGCGAGGTGCCGCGCAAGCGCCACACCCAGTTCCGCCAGCCCGACGGCAGCCTCTACGCCGAGGAACTGATGGGTCAGGAGGGCTTCTCCTCCGACTCGTCCCTGCTCTACCACCGGCACGCCCCCACCGCGATCCTGGCCGCCGACGAGTTCACCCCGCCGACGTTCACCCGGGCGCCGAACCTGCCGCTCAAGCCGCGCCACCTGCGCACCCACAAGCTCGACGCGGGCGGCGCCGACCCGATCCTCGGCCGGCAGTACCTGCTCGCCAACGACGACGTCCGCATCGGGTACGTGCTCGCCGACCGGCCCTCCCCGCTGTTCCGCGACGCCACCGGCGACCACTGCCTCTACGTCGAGGCGGGCAGCCTGCGGGTCGAGTCGCCCTTCGGCGCGCTGGACGCGGTCGCCGGCGACTACGTCATCATCCCCACCTCGACCATCCACCGGCTGGTGCCCACCGGCGACCAGCCCGTGCGGCTGCTCACCGTCGAGGCGGCCGGGCACATCGGCCCGCCCAAGCGCTACCTCTCCGTCCGCGGCCAGTTCCTGGAGCACTCGCCGTACTGCGAGCGCGACGTCCGCGGCCCGGACGCCCCGCTGCTCGTCGACGGCGAGGAGGTCGAGGTGCTGGTCCGCCACCGTCGTGGCTGGACCCGCTACGTGTACGCCAACCACCCGTTCGACGTGGTCGGCTGGGACGGGCACCTCTACCCGTGGGCGTTCTCCATCCACGACTTCGAGCCGATCACCGGCCGCATCCACCAGCCCCCGCCCGTGCACCAGACCTTCCAGGGCCCCAACTTCGTCATCTGCTCGTTCGTGCCCCGCAAGGTCGACTACCACCCGGACTCGATCCCGGTGCCGTACAACCACCACAACGTCGACTCCGACGAGATGCTCTTCTACACGGGCGGGAACTACGAAGCCCGACGCGGCTCCGGCATCGAGCAGGGCTCCATCTCACTGCACCCGTCCGGCTTCACCCACGGCCCCCAGCCGGGCGCCGCCGAACGCTCCATCGGCGCGGACTACTTCGACGAGATGGCCGTCATGGTGGACACCTTCCGGCCCCTCGACCTGTGCGACGCAGCGCGCGCCTGCGAGGACGAGGGGTACGCCTGGACTTGGGCGCGTTCTGTTTAGTCGCCCTTGGGGTTTTCGCCGGAGCCCGCCCGCTCTGGGCGGTCAGGCTTGATCCCGACGCGGGCGGGCTCCGGCGAAAACCCGACCTGGGCGAGCTGACAGACGCTTGTTGAGCTGTTGTGGTGTTGCCGGAGGTTGGGTCAGCGGAAGGTTGTTCTGGTGAAGATGGCGAACTCGGCTACCGCGGTGGCGACGATCGCCAGCACCAGCGGCCACGGCGAGCCGACCACCGCGTACACGAGCAGCAGCGCCGGCGCGGCCGCTACCGCGTAGATCGCCAGGGCCATCGTGCGGTCCGCGTGCAGCATGGCGGGCAGGACGGTCCGGGTGAGCCCCGGCAGCCGCGCCGCGAGCTGCCAGACCACGACGCCGCCGGTGAGGGCCGCGAGCACCGCCAGGACACGGGAGAACCCGTCGCTCGTCGAGGCCGCGAACGCCACCACCACCGCGGCGACCAGGGACCAGCCCGCGCCATAGAGCACCAGCCGGTGCAGGCCGTACGCGAGGGTCCGCGGGGAGTCGATCCGGCTCGGGCCGAGCGTCACCGCTTCCGCCACGTGCTCCAACGCCTCGGACCAACGGCGCTGCTCCAGGTGCAGGACACCGACGTCGTGCCCGGCCTCGGTGAGGCGCGGATCGAGCCGTAGCGCCTCCCGGTAGGCCCGCTCGGCCAGGTCGAACAGCTCCAGCCGGGCCGCGACCAGGCTGAGCACCAGGTGCGCCTGCGCCTCCTGCGGGGCCAGCTCAACCCCACGCCAGGCCGCGTTCAGCGCCGGCTGCCCGTTGCGCGAGTCGGCCAGGATCGCCGCCGCGCTGCGCTGGGCGTACGCGTCGGTCGGCCCGAACGCCAGCAGCCGGTCGGCGGTGGTCGCCGCATCGGCGTAGCGCCCCAGGTCGACAAGTGCCATGGCTCGGACGACGAGCGCCGGCAGGGCCTGCGGCGCGGCGGCCACGGCCGCGTCGGCGGCGGCGAGCGCGTCGACCGGCCGGTCGGCGGCGAGATGCACCCGGGCCAGCATGGTGAGGGCCTGCGAATCCGCGGGCTTGAGCGCGAGCCCTTCGGTCAACTCGCCGGCCGCCTCGTCGTGACGTCCCAGCTCGGCGAGGAGCTGAGCGCGTTCGAGATAGCCGTCGCCGGCGAACTGGTCGGGAGCGGGTTCGGTGGACATCGCGGCGAGCCTAGGCGGCCGGCGCGTCGTACACCAGGGCCACCGCGATGCCCGCCAGACCTTCCTCCCGGCCGGTGAAACCGAGCCCGTCGGTGGTCGCGGCGGAGACGGTGACCGGGGCGCCGACGGCGTCGGAGAGCACCTGCTGGGCCTCGTCCCGACGGCGGCCGATCTTGGGACGGTTGCCGACGATCTGCACGGAGACGTTCCCGATCTCCAGGCCGGCCGCCCGCACCCGGCGGGCCGTCTCGGTCAGCAGCGCCACGCCGGACGCCCCGGACCACTCCGGCTGGTCCACCCCGAAGGCGGCACCGAGATCACCGAGGCCAGCGGCGGAGAGCAGCGCGTTGCAGGCGGCGTGGGCGGCGACGTCGGCGTCCGAGTGCCCGGCGAGACCGTCCTGGTCGGGCCAGAGCAGGCCGGCGACCCAGCAGGGCCGACCCGGCTCGAACGCGTGCACATCGGTGCCGATGGCGACCCGAGGAACGATCATGAACAGAGGTTACGCGTCAGCCGGCGGCGGCGAGCAGGTGCTCCGCCAACGCCAGGTCGAACGGACGGGTGATCTTCAGGGCGTACTCCGAGCCGGGCACGCAGCTCACGGCGATGCCCTGCTTCTCGACCAGGCCGGCGTCGTCGGTGAGCGGGTCGCCGGCTACGGCGTGCGCGGCGGTCAGGACGGACCGGCGGAAGCCCTGCGGGGTCTGCACCGCCCGGAGGGCAGCTCGGTCGACGGTGCCCAGCACCACCTCGTCGGCACCGACCTCCTTGATCGTGTCGACGACCGGCAGGACGGGAATCACCGCGGCCCGGCCACCCCGGACCGCGGCGGCGACCGATTCGACCAATTCGGGCGGGGTCAACGCACGGGCGGCATCGTGCACCAGGATGATCGTCGGGCCGGCCGGCACCGCTGCCAGCGCGGCGGCGACCGAAGCCTGCCGCTCGGCGCCACCGGGCACCACGATCACCGGCGCCACCGGAGCCAGCAGCTCACGGACACCCGCCACCTCAGCCGCGGGCGCGGCCACCACGATCGTGTGCACCGACGCGGCGGCGGCGAGCCGGCGTACGGCGTGCACCAGCAACGGCTCGCCAGCGAGCAGGCGCAGCGCCTTGGGTCGACCGGGACCGAGCCGTACGCCGGCACCCGCCGCAGGCACAAGGACCGCGACGTCACCGCGCGGGTTGAGCTGCGCGGTCACGTCGCGGTCCTCGGTGGTTTCTTCGCTACGAAGTGGGTACGACGATGCTGTGCGGACTAGGCCTCGGTGAGGACCTTGTCGAGCAGCGTCTCCGCCTCGTCCTTGGTGCTCTTCTCAGCCAGCGCGACCTCGCCGACGAGAATGTCGCGGGCCTTGGCCAGCATCCGCTTCTCGCCTGCGGAGAGGCCCCGCTCCCGCTCCCGGCGCCACAGGTCACGCACGACCTCGGCGACCTTCAGCGGATTGCCGGAGGCCAGCTTTTCCAGGTTGGCCTTGTAACGCCGCGACCAGTTGGTCGGCTCCTCGGTGTGCGGAGCCCGGAGAACGTCGAAGACCTTACCGAGGCCCTCTTCGCCGACCACCTCACGGACGCCCACGATCTCGGCGTTCTCGGCCGGCACCCGGACCGTCAGGTCACCCTGCGCGACCCTCAGGACGAGATACTGCTTAGGCTCGCCCTTGATGACCCGAGTCTCGATTGCCTCGATGAGTGCGGCCCCGTGGTGGGGGTAAACAACGGTCTCGCCGACACTGAAAACCATAGGTTCGAAACCCCTTTCGCTGTGTCTAGGGTAACACGCTCAGGCAACGATGTCTCACCGATGTCCTGACCGTTGGCGCAGCTCAGGGGCCCTGTGAGAGGTCTTTCTTCAGCTTGACAGGCGGTCAAACCGATGGTTCGAACACGCTCCGTAACGCACGGATGACTTCCCGATACGGGTGAACAGAACGTCGAGATCAAGGGCTATGCGCTCCCCCATGGTATCCCGCCCGGCGGAAACGCGCCCAGGTGTAGCGGGAGGTACCCCCGGTGCGGGACGCTGGAGTCCGAGTCACACGCCGCTCTCGAGACGCTTCCTGGGGGTCCGATGGGCAAGCCGGACGCAGAGGGCCACGGGCCGCCCGACGGCCTGCCCGACCTGCCACCCGAGTGGGGCCGCATCGTCGTCCCGGACGACGCCTCGACCCTGGCGAGCGAGGCCGCCGAGGTGCGCCGCGAGCTGCGCCGGGCGGCCGGCCGCCACACCGGGCACCGCGCCCTCGCCCTGCCGCTGCTGGTCCTGTTGGTGGCGGTGCTCACCACCCTGACCGGCCTGGTCGCCGTGACCTGGCCCCGCGCCGGCCGGGGCACCGACCGACCCACCCCGGCGCCCTCCACGCCACCCGTGGCGCTCGCCGGTCAGGCACTGCCCGCGCTGGACCTGGTCGATGCCGGCCAGGCGCCGGTGCCGCTGCGCGGCCTGCTGCCCGCCATGATCATCCTGGTGGACGACTGCGGCTGCCCGGACGTCGTCACGGAGGCCGTGGCGGCGGCGCCCGCCGGCGTCACCGTCGTCACGGTGACCGAACAACGGGCTGTCGCCACCTCACCGCCGGTCAACGGCGTCCGAGCGCTGGCCGACCCCGCTGGCGGGCTGCGCTCGTTCCTGGGCTCCAGCGCCGCGAACGCGCTGCTGGTCGACCGCACCGGCGTGGTGACCCGGGTGCTGCCCGATCCGGGACCGGTCGAGGCGTACCAGGACGACCTGAGCGCCCTGGCCGGCTGAGCGGTCCCCCTACGGCGGGGGCAGCGCGACGAGCTGCGCCTCGACGTCGATGGGCTTGTCACCGACGGCCGACAGGGACACCCGGAACGGCCCGCCACCGGGCAGCACCTCGGCGGAGGCGACCGTGCCGTCGCAGTCGATGCGCGGCGGGCCGACGATCTCGGCCCCGGTGCTCGTCACCGCCATCGTGCCGGGCCGGGTGCACCGGTACTGGAGCAGAAAGCGGGAGCCGTCGTCGGACGACTGCCGGGTCACCCCCTGGCCCGGGGTGAGCTCCCGCTGCTCCCGCCAGATCGTGGCCCGGAACGAGGGCAGGTCACTCCCGGGAGAGAGCACGCCCTGATCGTCGCCGAGGTCGATGACCGTGCCCGTCTCCGGGTCGACCAGCGGGGGGCGGCCCTCCACCCGGACGGCCTCGCCCGTCTCGGGATTCACCTGCAGCGTCACCCGTCCCTCGGGCACGCCATTGGCCAGGAAACGTTCCAGTTCCGTGCTGACGCTCGGCTCGGCGCTCGGTACGCCCACCGGGGCGGGCGCGGCGGCACGCCACCACCAGCCGCCGACCGCCAGCGCGGCCAGGGTCACCCCGGCCAGCACCGCCGACCGCAGCCGGTCGTCCGTCGCCGCATCCATGTGGTTGAGCGTACCGGTGTGGTCGAGGGGCGCTCAGTCCTGTCGATCGAGCAGGGCGGCGTACAGGGTGAGGCCGGGGCCGAACGCCAGCATGACGACCCGTTGGGGCGCCGGCGTCGAACGACTCAACCGGTCCAGGATCAACAGGACGGTCGGCGACGAGCAGTTGCCGTGCTCGTCGAGCGTCGCCCGGGACGCGGCCAACGCCTCCGGCGGCAGGGCCAGTTCCCGCTCGACCACGTTGAGAATGCGGGGACCACCCGGGTGCACCGCCCAGCCGTCCACGTCGGAGCTGACCCCGCCGTGCCGGGCCAACAGGTCGTCCACCAGCCCGCGAACGTGCCGGGAGAGGACCTGCGGCACCTTCGGCGACAGCCCCATCCGGAACCCCGCGTCGGTGACGTCCCAGGTCATGTGGTCGGCGGTCGAGGTGTCGGTGACCGACGTGACCTCGCGCAACGCGTACCCCCGGCCGTCGGGCACCAGCACGGCGGCGACCGCGGCGTCCGAGAAGAGCGCGTGCGACACGATCTGCTGGGTGTCCACCCGGGCGGTGGACGGCTGGATGTGCAGGCTGGTCAGCTCCGCGCAGAGCAGCAGCGCCGGCCGGCCCCGGGCCGTCACGAAGTCACTCGCCGCGCCCAACCCCGGAAGCGCCGCGTAGCAGCCCATGTGGCCGACGAACATCCGCTGCGTGTCCGGCGCCATGCCCAGGTCGCGGGCGAGCAGGATGTCCAGCCCCGGGGTGGCGTACCCGGTGCAGGAGCAGACGATGAACAGCCCGATGTCGCTGGCGTCCAGACCGGCCGCCGTCAGCGCACGCCCCACCGCCTCCTTGCCGAGCGGCAGCGCCTCCACCTGGTAGCGACGCATCCTGCGCTCGGTCGGCCAGTCCGAGACGTCCTCGATCAGCGGGTTGACCGCGGCCTGGCGGCGGGTCACCCCCGAGTTCGCGAAAATCCGCTGGGCCAACGACCGGGTGGTGCCGGAAAAGTGCCGGGAGAAGAAGCCCTCCCACAACTCGTCCTGCGAAGCGGACGGCGGCTGCGCTGTCCCGAGCCCCGCGATCACTGGTACGGACACGATCCCCACCTCTCGTCAGACGCTGTCCTCCCCCTGGCCGTCCCACCGGCCACCTCGGCCGGCCCTTCCCCCGTACGTGTACCGCCGCGCGGGCTCACCAACGCGGTGCCGATCCGTCGCGGTCCGGGTCCCCGCCCAGAGCGGCGATGCCCAGCCAGTCGGCGCAGACGTCCGAGGTGGCCGGGTGCAGTGAGCCGCAGCGGGCGTCCCGGTACAGCCGCTCCAACGGATGACCGCGCCGGGTCGCCGACGTCCCCGCCGCCTCCAGCATCGACGCCGCCACCTCGGCGGCCGTGGTGCCGGCCAGCAGCTTCGCCCGCCACACCCAGCGGTTGGTCTCCGCGTCCCCCGGGGCGTCGTCGACCCGGCGGGCCGCCTCGGCCACCACCAGCTCGGCCGCCGCGGTCGCCGCGTCCGCCCGGCCCAGCCGCGCCCGCACCGCCGGCAGGCCGGCCAGGTTGCGGGCGTTGAGATGCTCGGCCGCCGCGTCGATCGCCGCCCGGGCCACCCCCACGTAGACGGCCGCGTAACTGGCCACCAGCCAGTGCGGCATCAGCTGGGCGACCACCAGCGCCAACCCCTCCACCCCGCCGAGCAGCCGGTCGGCCGGCACGGTCACGTCCAGGTGCAGGTCGTGCGACGAGGTGGCGCGCATGCCGAGGGCGTCCCAGGTCGGCTCGACGCTCAGACCGTCACCAGCCGGCACCAGGAACTGCGACACCACCGACTGGTCGGCGGAGCTGCGCGCGGCCACCAGGTAGCCGTCGGCGTGCCCCGCCCCGGAGCAGAAGGTCTTGCTGCCCTTGAGGTGCCACCCCTCGTCGGTCGGCTCGTAGACCGTGCTCAACTGGGAGAGTCGGGCACCGGCGCCGCGCTCGCTCATCGCGACGGCGTACCAGGAGCCCTGTGCGGCGGCGGTGAGCAGGCGGTCCCGGGCGGCCAACGCCTCGTCCGGCACACCCAGGGCCTCGGCCAACTCCTCGGTGACCGCGCCCAGCGCGCCGGTCACCGAGGCGTGCATGTTGAACACCAGCGCGGTCGCGCCATTGCCGCGGGCAAGTTCGGTGGCCACTGCGGCGTACTCGGCGAAGCTGGCGCCCAGGCCACCCAGCGCGCGGGGCACCATCAGCCCGAACAGGCCGGCGTCCCGCAGGTCGCGGAAGTCGTCGACCGGAAAGGAGCCGTCCCGGTCGTGCTCCGCCGCCCGCGCGGCGAACCGCGGCGCCAACCGGCGGGCCGCCTCAAGCGCATGCACCGTCATATCGCTCCCTTCTCGGCGTCCCATACCCCGCCACGAGCCGACTATCCTCTGCGGACCCCCTGGCCCTGGTACAGCACGGCGGTGGACCGGGTCGGCACGATGCGCGGGGCACGCCCCGTCGACGTCGCGCCCGGCGTCCGCGCCGCGCGCGCCCGGCGCACCAGCCAGGCGACCACACCGCCGATCTGCGGACGGATGCCGCGCAGGCGCAGCTCGACACCGTGCCGGGCACACTCGGCCACCAGTGCGCGAGCGTCCACGAACAACTGTGGATCGTGGATGCCACGCGGCACCGTCGGCAGCCGCTCGGCGATCCGTACCGCGACCAGCCGGGCCAGCGCCGTGTCGTTGAGTGTGTCCAGCACCAACAGGCCGCCCGGGCGCAGCAGCCGGCACGCCTCCGCCACCGCGCGCGGCCAGTCCGGCACATGTTCCAGCAGCTCACCGGCGGAGACGACGTCGGCACACCCGTCCGGCAGCGGCACCGCCGTGACGTCACCCTGGACCACGCGCACCCCGTGCCCGGCGGCCTGGACCAGCGCCGACCGGGTCAGGTCGACACCGACGTGCCGGTATCCCTTGCCGGCGAGGTGCGGCGCGAGCAGTCCGGCGCCGCAGCCCAGATCGACCAGGACCGCACCCGGGCGGGTCGCCGGCGGCACGAGCGCCGCGCGGGCCTCGGCCAGCCAGTGCAGCATCGCGAACGCGCCATCGGGCCGCCACCACTCGCCGGCCAGGTCGTCGTACTGGCGCGGGTCGTTGCGCGGCAGCACCCGGGGACCGGTGGACGCCGCGGCCGCAGCCACGTCTCGCATGGCACCGAGCGTGGCACGACTGCTCGGTAACGACCAGACTTCCCTTATGTCGTCGAGGGTGTTAGGGCTGGTCAGAGCGAGCCATCCGGAACCGGCCGCCGCAGTGACCACGGTGTCCGGTCTGCTGGCCTGGGGGGTGGGCCACCGGCCGTCGGGAATCGTCTCGGTGGTGCTCGCCGTACTCGCCAGCCAGCTCGCCGTCGGCTGGACCAACGATGCGTTGGACGCCGAGCGGGACGCCACTGTGGGGCGTACCGACAAACCGGTCGCCGCCGGCGCGGTGGGCCGGCGCGTCACGGCCTGGGCCGCGGCGGTGGCCGCGTTGGCCTGCCCGCTGCTGGCGCTGACCACGAACCCTCCGGCGGCGCTCTGGCTCACGGTCGCCCTGGTCTCCGCGCTGCTCTACGACTGGCCGCTCAAGGCCACCGTCTTCTCGGTGCTGCCGTACGCGGTGTCCTTCGGCGCGCTGCCCGGCTTCGTGGTGCTGGCGCTGCCCGGCGAGCCGACCCCGCCGGCCTGGCTGCTGGCGGCGGCGGCCTGCCTGGGGGCCGGCGCGCACTTCGCCAACGTGCTGCCCGACCTGGCCGACGACGCCCGGACGGGGGTACGCGGCCTGCCGCACCGCCTCGGCGCCGCGGGCAGCCGGGCAGCCGCGGCGGGCCTGCTCCTCGCCGCGACCGCCATCCTGGTCCTGGGGCCACCCGGGCCGCCGTCGGCCCTCGGGCTGGCGGCGGTCGGCACGGCCGCCGTCGTGCCGCCACTGAGCTGGTACGCCGGGCGCTCGGCGGCCCGGGCCGGCCGGCGGCCGGTGTCCGCCTTCCGGGCGGTCATGCTGGTGGCCCTCATCGACGTCGTTCTGCTGGTGGCGAGCGGTCGGGTGGTGTGAGGGGCACCCGGGACGGTGGCATTGCCGGGTCCCCGTGCGGGCCTCGATCAGCTCCAACTACCCTGGAGCGCGGTCTGCGCGGGTATGGCCACCGTGCCCGGCGTGCGGCCGGGTGGGGATCGTAACGAGGAGGACCGACGTGACGCGCTCGATCAGGGGATCCCGGCGGGCGGCCCTGCTGCTGTCCGGGATGGCGGCGGCTACCAGCCTGCTCGCGTCCGGATGCGGCGCCGGTCAGGTCGCCGAGACGGCTTTGAAGGAGCCGTCGGTCCAGGGCGTCAGCCTCACGACCCCCAACGGCGCCTACTCGGTGCGTGGTCTGCTGGTCACCTACCCGGGCACCGAGGGTTACCGGGCCGGCCAGGACGCCCCGCTCAACGCCGTGATCTACAACGACTCGAAGAGCACCGTGACGGTCACCGTCACCACCCAGAGCGCGCGCGAGGTGTTGATCTCGGGTGGCTCGGCGAGCCCGACGCCGTCGGCCTCCGAGTCGGCGTCCGCCACCCCGTCGGCGCCCGAGTCCCGCACGGCCAGCCCGTCGGCGACCCCGTCCGAGACCGGTTCGTCGTCGGCGACGCCGTCCGCCCCGGAGTCGGCGCGGGCGTCGGGTTCGGCGAGCGCGGCCGCGCCGGGCCAGCCCGCCCGGATCGAGCTGGCTCCGCTGAGCTACCTCCAGCTCAACTCGGAGGCCACCACGCAGCTGCGGCTGGTCGGCTTGACCGAGGCGCTGCGCTCCGGCCAGAACGTCGTCGTGACCTTCGACTTCGGCAACGGCAACACGGTCACCGGCCAGGCGCCGATCGCCGTCCCGCTCACGCCGGCCGCGCCCCCCTCGCCGATCATCGAGCGTGAGGGCGGCCACGAGGGCGGCGAGGGCGGCGCCACGCACGGCTGACCCGACCCCGACATCGACGAACACCCCGGCGTGGGAACCACCACGCCGGGGTGTTTTCGTCGTACGAGAGGGCTAGCGTCCTGGTGTGACCACCTCCCGATCGACCTCTGGCCGTGCCGGCACGGCCGGTGCCGCCCGCGGCCGGTCCGCCACCCGTGAGCCGCGTCCGGCGTACGAGTGCGACGCCTGCGGGCATCAGCCGCCCAAGTGGGTGGGTCGCTGCCCGGAGTGCGGCGAGTGGGGTTCGGTGGTGGAGTCCACGGTGACCGGCCCGACCGTCTCCGGTCGGGTGGTGAGCTCACGGCTGCCGGCCGAGCCGGCCCGGCCGATCGCCACCATCAGCGCCGCTCCGGCCCGCGCCCGTCCCACCGGCGTGAGTGAGCTCGACCGGGTGCTCGGCGGTGGGCTGGTGCCCGGGGCGGTGGTGCTGCTCGCCGGCGAGCCCGGCGTGGGCAAGTCGACCCTGCTGCTCGATGTGGCACAGCAGTGGGCGGTGGGCGCCGGCAGCCCTTCCCTGGTGGTCAGCGGGGAAGAGTCGGTCAGCCAGGTCCGGCTGCGTGCGGAGCGGATGGGCACCCTGCACGACCAGCTCTACCTGGCGGCCGAGAGCGACCTGGCCTCGGTGCTCGGGCACCTCGACGCGGTCAAGCCCGGCCTGCTGGTGCTCGACTCGGTGCAGACCATCTCGACCACCGGCACCGAGGGCGTGCCCGGTGGCGTGACGCAGGTACGCGCGGTCACCGCCGCGCTGGTCTCGGTCGCCAAGGAGCGTGGCATCGCCACCGTGCTGGTCGGCCACGTCACCAAGGACGGCCAGGTGGCCGGGCCCCGGGTGCTGGAGCACCTGGTCGACGTGGTGCTGCACTTCGAGGGCGACAAGCACTCCTCCCTGCGGCTGGTGCGCGGCGTCAAGAACCGGTTCGGCGCGGCCGACGAGGTGGGCTGCTTCGAGATGCACGAGGGCGGCATCAGCAGCCTGGCCGATCCGTCCGGGCTGTTCCTCACCCGTTACGCGGAACCCGTGCCCGGCACCTGCGTGACCGTGGCCATGGAGGGGCGGCGGGCCCTCGTCACCGAGGTGCAGGCCCTGATCGGCGCGACGGTGGCCGGCTCACCCCGTCGTACGGTCTCCGGCCTCGACTCCGCGCGCCTGGCGATGGTGCTCGCGGTCCTGCAACGGCGCACCGAGCGGTTGACCCTGCACGATCGCGAGGTCTTCGCGGCCACCGTGGGCGGCATCCGGGTGGTGGAGCCGGCGGCCGACCTGGCCGTCGCGCTGGCGGTCGCCTCCGGCGGGCTCAACCTGGCGATCGCGCCGCACCTCGTGGCGATCGGTGAGGTGGGGTTGACCGGCGAGGTGCGCCGGGTCGGAGCGGTGCCGCGCCGGCTGGCCGAGGCGGCCCGCCTGGGGTTCAAGGTGGCGCTGGTCCCGCCGGGCTGTGGCCCGGCCAGCACGGGTGCCGGGCCCGACGGGATGCGGGTGACCGAGGTCACTGACGTCCGCTCGGCGCTGCACCATGCGGCTCGCGCGTCCGCCGAGTGACCCAGCGTGTCGACGCGGACGGCGATACCGGACAGCATCGGCGCAAGTGGAAACGGTTGGAACGGCGGCATCGTGACACATCACAGTAACCACGACAGCACCCACCGCACGGCAGTCCGTAGACTGTGCCCGTGCCGATCGACCGCGATACCACCAAGCCTGCCGGCGCGCCGCCCCAGGCCCGCACCGGCGCCGTGGGCTCGCCAGCCCGCCCGATCAGCGTGAGCGTGACCACCGCTGCCGGGAGCGCCGGCGATCCGCTGCGGGCGAACCTCGCCCTGATGGCACCCGGCACCGCGCTGCGGGACGGGTTGGAGCGCATCCTGCGGGGGCGCACCGGCGCGCTCATCGTGCTCGGCTACGACAAGGTCGTCGAGGGTCTCTGCACCGGCGGCTTCCCGCTGGACGTCGAGTTCTCCGCGACCCGGGTCCGGGAGCTGTGCAAGATGGACGGGGCCGTGGTGCTCTCCAGCGACGGCACCCGCATCGTCCGGGCTGCCGTGCACCTGATGCCCGACCCGTCCATCCCGACGGAGGAGTCGGGCACCCGGCACCGCACCGCCGAGCGGGTAGCCCGGCAGACCGGTTACCCGGTGATCTCGGTCAGCCAGTCCATGCGGATCATCAGCCTCTACGTCAACGGCCAGCGGCACGTGCTTGACGACTCGGCGGCGATCCTGTCCCGGGCCAACCAGGCGCTGGCCACCCTGGAGCGGTACAAGCTGCGGCTGGACGAGGTCTCCGGCACGCTCTCCGCGCTCGAGATCGAGGATCTGGTCACCGTGCGGGACGCGGTGGCCGTGGTGCAGCGGCTGGAGATGGTCCGCCGGATCGCCGACGAGATCGCCGGTTACGTCGTCGAACTGGGCACCGACGGGCGACTGCTCGCCCTCCAGCTCGACGAGCTGATGGCCGGCGTCGACGCCGACCGCACCCTGGTCATCCGGGACTACCTCCCGGTCGGCCGCAAGTCCCGCACGCTGGACGAGGCGCTGGTCGAGCTGGACCTGCTCGGCGCCACCGAGCTGATCGACCTGGTGTCGGTCGCCAAGGCCATCGGCTACCCGGCCGCATCGGACGCGCTGGACGCCGCCGTCAGCCCGCGTGGCTTCCGACTGCTGGCCAAGGTGCCGCGTCTGCCGGTGGCCGTGGTCGACCGCCTGGTGCTGCACTTCGGCAGCCTTCAGCGGCTGCTGGGCGCGACGGTGGAGGACCTGCAGGCCGTCGAGGGCGTGGGCGACGCGCGGGCCCGGGGCGTCCGGGAGGGCCTGTCCCGGCTCGCCGAAGCATCCATCCTGGAGCGGTACGTCTGACCCGACTCAGCCGGTGATGGTGATCTTCACGGGTGCGCTGTACTTGGTGCCGACCCGCGAGAACACCTGGTACGCCCCGGCCGGCGCGAAGGGGCCGGCGGCGAGCCCTGCGCCATCGCAGCGGGTGGTGTCCCGCCCGTTCCAGCCCACCTGGTAGGAGCGCTCGAACCCGGGCGTGAACGACTGCACATCCGAGCCCTGGACCTTGCCGCAGGTGTCCGAGGACCACACCTTCTCGGCACCGGCTTTGATGAAGATCTCCTGCAGGTCGGCGCCGACGTTGCGGCTGCACGTCCGCTCCGAGGTGTTCTTGATCTTCAGTTGCAGGTCCACCACCGCGCCGCGCTGCACCGAGGTGGGCCGCGCCACCGAGGTCACGCTGATCTCCGCGTCGGTGCAGGTGCCGTCGTCGACCGACCCGGCCGAGCCCAGCGACGGGTCGTTGCTGGTGGTCTCGGGGCTCGGGTCCGTGGCGTTCGGACCGGCCGACCGGTCCGGGGCATTCGGATCGGCGGACCCGGACGCCGACGGTGCCCCGGTCTGCGGGCTCAACAGCGGACCACCCGGCCCGGGACTCGCCGTGGACGTCGGAGTGGACGTCGGGCTCGCCCCCGCGTTCGGTCGACCGCCGGAGCGGCCCGAGCCGGTGCAGGAGTAGAGCAGGACAATCAGGAAGAGAAGCCCCGCTCCGAGTACGACGGCGCGACGCCGCCAGTACACGGCGGGTGGCAGGGGGCCGACCGTCAGACGCATGATGCCCCCCACCGTAGCCGCGCGGCGCCCACCCGCACGTCACGACGCGCCGGAGCGCCACCAGGGCAGCGCGGCGATACTCCACTGAGGACGGACGCGTCGACGTTCCGTCGCCCGCTCAGAGGTAGACCTTGCGCTGGTAGACGGCGTGCGCGCCGGCCACCCGATCCAGGAAGAGCAGCCCCGCGCAGTGGTCGATCTCGTGCTGCAACGCCCGCGCCTCGAAGCCGTCCGTCACCAACCGGACCGCCGCGCCGGTGCCCGGCAGGTCACCCTCCACCACCAGCCGACTGGCCCGCTTCACATCCCCGGTCAGGTCCGGCACCGACATGCACCCCTCCCGGCCCGGCTTCCAGCGGGTCGCCTCGACCACCCGGGCGTTGCAGAGCACGAAGGTGCCGTGCACGGTGACCGCCTTCGGATGCCCGGTCACGTCGACGGCGAAGACCCGGGCAGCCACACCGACCTGCGGCGCCGCCAACCCCACGCAGCCCGGCGAGACCCGCATCGTGGCGACCAGGTCGGCGGCCAGCCGGACCGTCTCCTCGGCCGTCGGATCGACATCGTCCCCGGGCCGGCTCAACACCGGGTGCGGGGCCGAGACGACGGCCCGCACCTCACCCGCCACGGCCAGCGACTCCGGCGTCCAGTCCCCCAGACCGGCGTACGCCTCGACGTCCCGGCCGGCGTCCGGCCCGCCCCGCCCGTCGCTCACAGCAGATCCGGGTCTGCCGGCCGGAGGGTGACCTCGACCCCCAACTCGGCGGCCGTCCGGTGCAGCCGTCCGGTCACCGCCTCGGCGACCCCCGCCGGCAACTCGACCTCGGCCAACACCACGTAGAGCGAACCCGCCAACCGGGTGCTCAGGTCGGTCACGTTTCCACCGGCGTCCACCAGCACCCGGGTCATCGCCGCGACGATGCCCATCCGGTCCGACCCGTGCACCGCCAGCACATACGGCTCGCCGGCCGGGGCCACCTCACCGTCGGGCGTGACCGCGCGTACGGTCGCCAGCAGCTGACCCTCGGCGGCCAGCGGCGCCAGCGCCGCCTCCACCCCGGCGGCGTCCGGGCCGGTGCAGATGAGGGTCATCGCGAAATGCCCCCGCAGCCGGGTCATCGTGCTGTCGGTGAGGTTGGCGCCCAGTCGGGCCAGCACCTCGGCGACATCGGCCACGATGCCCGGCCGGTCCCGACCGATGACGGTGATCGCGAGCTCGTTCATCCGCGCATTCTGCCCGATCCGCCCATCGCCACCGCGACACCCCGCCCGAGCCGCCCATCCAGCGGGACCGGGCCGCGTGACATCATCGACGGCGCCATGACTCAACCCGATTTCGCCACCCTGGTCAGCCGATGGTTCCAGCAGCACGCCCGTGACCTGCCGTGGCGGGAACCCGGGGTCAGCCCGTGGGCCATCCTGGTCAGCGAGGTCATGCTCCAGCAGACCCCGGTCGTCCGGGTGGTGCCGGCCTGGCACGCCTGGTTGGCCCGCTGGCCCGACCCGGCCGCGCTGGCGGCCGACACCCCGGCCGAGGCGATCCGGATGTGGGGGCGTCTCGGCTATCCCCGCCGGGCGGTCCGACTGCGGGAGTGCGCGGTCGCGATCGTGGACCGGCACGGCGGTCAGGTGCCGGACCGGCTGGAGCAGTTGCTGGCGCTGCCCGGCGTGGGCACCTACACGGCGCGTGCGGTGGCCGCGTTCGCGTACGGGCAGCGCCATCCGGTGGTCGACACCAACGTACGGCGGGTGGTCAGTCGCGCCGTGGCCGGTGAACCGGACGCCGGACCGGTCACCCGACCCGCCGACCTGGTCGCCACCGAGGAACTGCTGCCGGCCGAGCCCGCCGCCGCGGCACTGGCCAGCGCCGCGTTCATGGAGCTGGGGGCGGTGCTCTGCACGGCCCGCTCACCACGCTGCACGGCCTGCCCGGTCGAGTCGGTCTGCGCCTGGCGGGCCTCCGGGCAGGAGCCGGCGACCGGCCCGACCCGCCGTCCCCAGCGGTACGCGGGCACCGACCGGCAGGTACGCGGACTGCTGCTCGGGGTGCTCCGGGAGACCACCGGACCGGTCCCGCACCAGCGCCTCGACCAGGTCTGGACCGACGACGTGCAGCGCGCCCGGGCGTTGGCCGGCCTCGTACAGGACGGGCTGGTGGAACCGGTCGGCACCGACTCGTTCCGGCTCGCCGGCGACGGCCCGTCCGCACCAACCGCCGACCTGAACGCCTGACACCCCTGCGAACCGGCCGCCGGTTCGCAGGAGTGCTTTGGTCACCTTTGCTCTGCTTCAACCCACGCAACACTCGGTGTCCGGATAACGGACACGTGGTGTTGCGTCCGCTGAAGCAGAGCAAAGCCTGCGACACAGAGATGCCTGCCTGTCGTCCGGCACCTAGCGGACCAGTGCCCCCGACGACGAAAAGGCGGGGCCCCGGTGGCTTGCGCCACCGGGGCCCCGCCCCTTGCTGCTGGTCGTGCTACTCGTCGGCACTCGCCGCAGCGGTGCCGGCGGCGGTGCCACCGAGGTCGGCCGGAACGGCGTCCGGAACCTCGACTGGCTTCTCCGCGCCCCGGAAGACGAGCTTCGACTTGTCGATGTCGTTCGGGTCGCCCTCGCAGTCCACCACGACGATCTGACCGGGGGTCAGCTCGTTGAAGAGGATCCGCTCGGAGAGGTTGTCCTCGATGTCGCGCTGAATCGTGCGACGAAGCGGACGGGCACCGAGCACCGGGTCGAAGCCCTTCGCCGCCAGGTACTTCTTGGCGTTGTCGGTCAGCTCCAGACCCATGTCCTTGTTGCGCAGCTGGCCCTCGATCCGCTGGATCATGATGTCCACGATCGAGAGGATCTCGTTCTGGCGCAGCTGGTGGAAGACGATGGTGTCGTCGATCCGGTTGAGGAACTCAGGCCGGAAGTGCTGCTTGAGCTCGTCGTTGACCTTCTGCTTCATCCGGTCGTAGTTGGACTCGGAGTCCTCCGACGCCTGGAAGCCGAGCGACACCGCCTTGGCCACGTCGCGGGTGCCCAGGTTGGTGGTCAGGATGATGACCGTGTTCTTGAAGTCCACGATCCGACCCTGACCGTCGGTGAGCCGACCGTCCTCGAGGATCTGCAGGAGCGTGTTGAACACGTCCGGGTGGGCCTTCTCGATCTCGTCGAAGAGGACCACCGAGAACGGCCGACGCCGTACCTTCTCGGTCAGCTGCCCGCCCTCGTCGTAGCCGACGTAGCCGGGAGGAGCACCCACGAGGCGGGACACCGTGTACCGGTCGTGGAACTCGGACATGTCCAGCTGAATGAGGGCGTCCTCGCTGCCGAAGAGGAACTCGGCGAGCGCCTTGGACAGCTCGGTCTTACCGACACCGGACGGGCCGGCGAAGATGAACGAGCCCGACGGGCGCTTCGGGTCCTTCAGGCCGGCCCGGGTACGCCGGATCGCCTTCGAGACCGCCTTGACCGCGTCCTCCTGGCCGATGACGCGCTTGTGCAGCTCGTCCTCCATGCGCAGCAGGCGCGAGGTCTCCTCCTCGGTCAGCTTGTAGACCGGGATACCCGTCCAGTTGCCGAGCACCTCGGCGATCTGCTCGTCGTCAACCTCGCTGACGACGTCCAGGTCACCGGCCTTCCACTCCTTCTCCCGCTGCGCCTTCTGGCCGAGGAGCTGCTTCTCCTTGTCGCGCAGCTGGGCTGCGCGCTCGAAGTCCTGCGCGTCGATCGCGGACTCCTTGTCGCGACGCACCTGGGCGATGCGCTCGTCGAAGTCACGCAGGTCTGGCGGCGCGGTCATCCGGCGGATCCGCATCCGGGCGCCGGCCTCGTCGATCAGGTCGATCGCCTTGTCCGGCAGGAAGCGGTCGGAGATGTACCGGTCGGCCAGCGTCGCCGCAGCCACCAGAGCGGCGTCGGTGATGCTCACCCGGTGGTGCGCCTCGTACCGGTCGCGCAGGCCCTTGAGGATCTCGATGGTGTGCGCCAGCGACGGCTCACCCACCTGGATCGGCTGGAACCGGCGCTCGAGAGCGGCGTCCTTCTCCAGGTGCTTGCGGTACTCGTCCAGGGTGGTGGCGCCGATGGTCTGCAGCTCACCACGGGCCAGCATCGGCTTGAGGATGCTCGCGGCGTCGATCGCGCCCTCGGCGGCACCCGCACCCACCAGGGTGTGGATCTCGTCGATGAACAGGATGATGTCGCCGCGGGTGCGGATCTCCTTGAGCACCTTCTTGAGGCGCTCCTCGAAGTCACCGCGGTAGCGGGAACCGGCGACCAGCGCACCGAGGTCGAGCGTGTAGAGCTGCTTGTCCTTGAGAGTCTCGGGCACCTCGCCCTTGATGATCTTCTGGGAAAGCCCCTCCACCACGGCGGTCTTACCGACGCCGGGCTCACCGATCAGGACCGGGTTGTTCTTGGTACGGCGGGAGAGCACCTGCATGACCCGCTCGATTTCCTTCTCGCGCCCGATGACCGGGTCGAGCTTGCCCTCGCGGGCGGCCTGGGTCAGGTTGCGGCCGAACTGGTCCAGCACGAGGCTGGTCGACGGCGCGGCCTCACCCGGCGCGGCACCCGCCGCGGCGGGCTCCTTGCCCTGGTAGCCGGAGAGCAGCTGGATCACCTGCTGGCGGACCCGGTTGAGGTCGGCGCCGAGCTTGACCAGCACCTGGGCGGCGACGCCCTCACCCTCGCGGATCAGACCGAGCAGGATGTGCTCCGTGCCGATGTAGTTGTGGCCGAGCTGCAGCGCCTCGCGCAGCGACAGCTCCAGCACCTTCTTGGCCCGCGGCGTGAACGGGATGTGCCCGCTCGGCGCCTGCTGGCCCTGGCCGATGATCTCCTCGACCTGCTGGCGGACGCCCTCCAGGGAGATGCCGAGGCTCTCCAGGGCCTTTGCCGCGACGCCTTCACCTTCGTGGATCAGGC
This sequence comes from Micromonospora sp. NPDC047557, assembly GCF_043205095.1. NCBI lineage: Bacteria > Bacillati > Actinomycetota > Actinomycetes > Micromonosporales > Micromonosporaceae > Micromonospora > Micromonospora sp. NPDC047557. Next base: position 58,735 of record NZ_JBIDDK010000014.1, read on the forward strand.
CCAGCAGGATGTGTTCCGTACCGATGTAGTTGTGGTTGAGCATCCGGGCCTCTTCTTGGGCCAGGACGACAACCCGTCGCGCTCGGTCGGTGAACCGCTCGAACATGCCCTCGTGCTCCTCACGTGCCGTGCGCCTTGATGGTCTAGATCTTGGCGGGGCCGGTGCACGAACGTCCAGGACGGGCGTCCGTGCCTCCTTACTCTATCGTCGCTGACCGACTCAGCTGAGGTCGTGTCTCTCCGGTCTGGGTCAGTTCCACGTCGTTTTGCACAACCGTCCGCGCTCAGGAGGTGTTCCGGTACCCCTGGCGCTACGCGCAGAGCGAAATCCGACCGACCCCACGGAAGGCTCCGCAGGGCCCGGAGAGGGTCTCCGACGGCCTCCAGGGGCGGATCGCAGAAAGCGAGCGCCGATCTGGCAGCCTGCGGACTGGCCGGACCCGACCCTTTCGGGAAGTTGTCCACAGGTTGTGGATAGTTACTCCACCGCCTGTGGACAACGCCGGTCGACCCGGGAAACATTCCGAGTGGCTCGTCCGGGCACGGATACGGCGACGCCGGCCCGGAGAATGCTCCGGCCCGGCGTCGGTGTCGCCCTGCGGTGGCGGCTGCCACCGGTCAGCTGAACGGATCAGCGCTTGGCGTGGTACTCGTCGACGATCTCCTGCGGGATACGGCCCCGGTCCGAGATGTCCTTGCCGGCCTTCTTGGCCCACTCCCGGATCGCCTTGTTCTGCTCCCGGTCGGCGGTGGCGCCACCGCGACCGCGGGCTGCCCGCCCACCGATCACCACGCCACCGCGACCCACCTTGGTGCCGGCACCGACGTACGGCGCGAATACGTCGCGCAATTTCGCGGCGTTGGCGCCGGACAGGTCGATCTCATACTGAACACCGTCGAGCGCGAACTTGACGGTCTCGTCAGCGTCCCCACCGTCCAGGTCATCGACCAGCTTGTGAATGATCTGCTTGGCCACGTCCCACATTCCTTTCGAGCAGGGCGCTCCTGCTAACGAGAGCACAATAACCCCCGTGCTGCTCGCCCCGTCAATAGGATGCCGTTACGACTCGCTGGGAGTTGGCGGACGACTACTCCGGGCGGACCAACGGGAAGAGGATCGTTTCCCGAATTCCGAGGCCGGTCAGGGCCATCAACAGCCGGTCGATTCCCATTCCCATACCCCCGGCCGGCGGCATTCCGTACTCCATGGCCCGGAGAAAGTCCTCGTCCAGACGCATCGCCTCGTCGTCGCCGCGGGCGGCCAGCTGCGCCTGGGCCACCAGCCGTTCCCGCTGCACCACCGGGTCGACCAGCTCGGAGTACGCGGTGCCCAGCTCGAAGCCGAGAACGTAGAGGTCCCACTTTTCGGCCAGCCCCGGCTCGCTGCGGTGCGCCCGGGTGAGCGGGCTGGTCTCCTCCGGGTAGTCGCGTACGAAGGTGGGCGCCTGCAGGCCGGGGACGACCAGTTCCTCGAACAGTTCCTCGGCGAGCTTGCCCGGGCCCCACTTCGGGTCCACGGCCAATCCCACCTTGTCCGCGTACTCCACCAGCCGGGAACGTTCGGTGCGGACCGTGACCTCCTCGCCGAGCGCCTCGGAAAGGACCCCGAACAGGGTCACCGATCGCCACTCGCCGCCCAGGTCGAACTCCCGCCCGTCGGCATGGGTCACCACCGTCGAGCCGCTGACCGCGATCGCCGCCTGTTGCACGAGATTGCGGGTCAACTCGGCCATCGTGTCGTAGTCGCCGTACGCCTGGTACGTCTCCAGCATCGCGAACTCTGGTGAGTGCGAGGAGTCGACGCCCTCATTACGGAAGTTGCGGTTGATCTCGAAGACGCGGTCCACACCACCAACGACCGCGCGCTTCAAAAACAGTTCCGGAGCGATTCGCAGATACAGATCGGTGCTCAACGCATTGCTGTGGGTCACGAAGGGTCGGGCCGCCGCGCCGCCGTGCAGGAGTTGCAGCATCGGAGTTTCCACCTCGATGAACCCCTGGCCGTGCAGTGAATCGCGCAGGCTACGCACCGCCGCCGCCCGGGTGCGGACCATCTGCCGGGCCTGCGGCCGGACGATCAGATCGACGTAGCGCTGCCGGACCCGAGCCTCCTCGGAGAGCGGCTTGTGGGCCACCGGCAGCGGCCGCAGGGCCTTGGCGGTCATCTCCCACCGCTGCGCCAGCACGGACAGCTCGCCCCGGCGGCTGGTGATCACCTCACCGGTCACGCCGACGTGGTCGCCCAGGTCGACCAGGCGCTTCCAGGCCTCCAGCCGCTCCGGACCGACCCGGTCCAGGGAGAGCATGGCCTGCAACTCGGTGCCGTCGCCGTCGCGCAGGGTGGCGAAGCAGAGCTTGCCGGTGTTGCGTACGAAGATCACCCGGCCGGTGACCGAGACCTCGTCGCCGGTGGCGGTGTCGGTGGGCAGATCCGCGTACTTCGCGCGGATCTCGGCGAGCGTGCTGGTCCGCGGAAAACCGATCGGGTACGGCTCCACGCCCTCGGCGAGCATCCGGTCCCGCTTCTCCCGGCGGACCTTCATCTGCTCGGGAAGGTCGTCGGCGGGGTCAACTGGCACGGCGTTCTGCTCGGTCACGGCACGCTTCCTCAACGAAGGATTGTCGGCGGGGTCAGGCCCGAGCGTACTCAAGCCCTCAGGTGGTCGTTACCGGATAACCTGCCCGCCATGGCGGATCACACTCAGGCCCTCTCGTTCGGCGCGGCGGCGGCCGACTACGACCGGTTTCGACCCCGCTATCCGGTGGCAGCCGTGCGGTGGGCGCTCGACGGTCTGGGCGATGCCGCCCAGGTCGTCGACCTGGGCGCCGGCACCGGCATCCTCACCCGGGGAGTGCTCGCCCTCGGCCACCAGGTGACCTCGGTCGAGCCGGACGCCAAGATGCGCGCTCAACTGGACGCCGCCACCCCTGGCGTCACCGCGCTGGCCGGCGGCGCCGAGTCGGTGCCGCTGCCCGACGGGGTCGCGGACGCCGTGGTGGTGGGGCAGGCGTACCACTGGTTCGACCGGGAGCGGGCGCACGCCGAGATCGCACGCGTGCTCCGGCGGGACGGGACGTTCGCCCCGATCTGGAACCTGCGGGACGAACGGGTCGCGTGGGTGGCCGAGCTGGGTCGGATCGCCCACCTCGGTGACAACGCCGGCGACGTCGTCGGACGGTACGAGGACTTCGGCTCCGCGTTCACACCTGTCGAGCTGGGCGAGTTCACGCACCACACGACGCTCACACCCGACGAGGTGATCGCGATGCTGCACACCCGTTCGTACTGGCTCACCGCCTCACCCGAGCGGCGCGCACGCATCGACCGGGAACTGCGCGACCTGTTCGCGGGCCATCCCGAGCTGGCCGGCCGGGAAACCGTCGACCTGCCGTACCGCACGATCGTGCTGCGGGCCCGGCGGCGCTGAAGCCCCGCACGGAGGCCGGCCCCGGCGGCGGCCGGGGTTCACAGGTTGCGGTCGTAGACCATCCGCAGGCCGATCAGCGTGATCATCGGCTCGTGGTGGGTGATGGTGCTGCACTCGTTGATCACCAGGGAGGCGAGACCGCCGGTGGCGATCACCGCCTTCACCTCGCCCAACTCCTCGGTCATCCGCTCGACGATCCGGTCCACCTGCCCGGCGAACCCGAAGTAGAGACCGGCCTGGAGGCACTCCACGGTGTTCTTGCCGATCACCGAGCGGGGCTTGGTGGCCTCGACCTTGCGCAGCTGGGCCGCGCGGGCGGCCAGCGCGTCGAAGGAGATCTCGATGCCCGGGGCGAAGGCCCCACCCAGGAACTCGCCCCGGCCGCTGATCACGTCGAAGTTGGTGGTGGTGCCGAAGTCCACCACGATCGACGGCCCGCCGTAGAGGGTGAACGCGGCGAGCGTGTTCACCACCCGGTCGGCGCCCACCTCCTTCGGATTGTCGATCGCCAGTTGCACCCCGGTCCGCACGCCCGGCTCGACGATCACGCTCGGCAGGTCGGCGTAGTAGCGGCCGAGCATGGTCCGCAGGGACCGCAGCGCGGCCGGCACCGTGGAGCAGGCGGCCACGCCGGTGATCTCGACGTTGTCCCCGGCGAGCAGGCCCCGGAACATCAGGCCCAGCTCGTCCGCCGTCGAGCGGGCATCGGTCTTGATCCGCCAGGAATGCACCAGCTTGTCGCCGTCGAAGGTCGCCAGCACGGTGTTGGTGTTTCCGATGTCGATGCAGAGCAGCACGCACGCAGCCTAGACAACGACCGTACGGGCGGGCGCGGACCGGCCGTTGGACCGTACTCTGGTCGTATCGCGACATGAGCATGGGTCAATCCACGGCGCGGCCGGACGGGGAGCGGACATGTCGGGGACGTGGTGGATGCGGGGTCGTAACACCCTGCGCCGACGCCGCCGCCACGTGCTGGTGCTGGTGGCGCTCGCCGGTGGCGCGGTCTGGATGATCGTGCAGGCGTGGCGGGCGTCCCTGCGGGAGAGCGGCAGCTTCGCCGGCGACCTCTACCTCAACATCGGCGCCGCGCTGATCATGACGCTGCTGACCTACGTCGTGCTCAACCCGCTCTTTCGGGAACTCCAGACGGTCAGCATCATCGAGCACCCGCGACTGGACCGGGACGCGCTGATCGAGCGGGTCGCCCAGTCCCGGGAGATCGTGGCGATCCTGGAGACCTGGACCAGCATGCTGGAGGGCCCGTACGCGGCCCGGTTCGTGGCCGCGCTGCGCTCCGCGCTCGCCAACGGCGCCGCCGTCAAGGTGCTGCTGCTCGACCCGGACTCCCCGGCGGTCCGCCTGCGGGGCGAGGAGCTGCGCCGGCGGGACGCCTCGGTGGCCATTCTCAACAACCTGTGGCACCTGGCCCGGCTCAGCGAGGAGCTGCCCGAGTCGGCCCGGGCCCGGCTCCAGGTCCGGGTCTACAGCGCGGCCCCCTCGGTGCAGATGTACCGCTGGGACGGCAAGGCGTTCATCTCGTTCTTCCCGGTGCAGGGCAGCACCTTCGACACCCAGCAGATCGAGGCGTTCGTCTCCACCCCGCTCGGCGAGTTCGTCGACGACCGGTTCGCCGAGCTGTGGGAGACCGCGCCGCTGGAGGATCTGGCGGCCTGCCTGACCCTGCGGCTGTGCCTGCGCCAGGCCGATCAGGACCTAGAGACCTGCGACGCGCTCTACGTACGCTCCGACGGCGACTGGTACATCGCCGGCACCGACCTGGTGCGCAACGTGGCCCGGCACGGGATGGCCGGGCTGACCGTGGTGTTGGACCGGCCCGAGGCGGCCGGCGAGGTCTTCGCCATCGGAGAGGCCGACGAGCTGCCGCCCGAGATCTACAACCGGGTGCTGGAACTCTTCCGGGCCAAGTACGGCCTCGACGGCCGGCAGGACACCGAGAGCCGGGTGATCTTCGCCCTGGCCGCCACCTCGCTGTCCACCGTCTGAGGCCGGCGGGTGCCCGGCTACTCGGTACGCAGGTCCAGCGCGATGTCCAGGATCGGCGACGAGTGGGTCAACGCGCCCACCGAGAGGAAGTCCACGCCGGTGGCCGCGTACCGGGCCGCCACCTCCAGGGTCAGCCCGCCGGTCGCCTCCAGCTCCGCCCGGTCGCCCACCGCGGTCACCGCCTCGGCCAGCACCTCCGGGGTCATGTTGTCGCAGAGCAGGAAATCGGCGCCCGCCTCCACCGCCTCCACCGCCTCGGCGACCGTGGTCACCTCGACCTGCACCGGGACCTCCGGAAACGCCTCCCGGACCCGCCGGTACGCCGCCGTGATGCCCCCGGCCGCCAGCTTGTGGTTGTCCTTGATCATGGCCACGTCGTAGAGGCCCATCCGCTTGTTGGTGCCCCCACCGGCCCGCACCGCGTACTTCTCCAGCGCCCGCAGGCCCGGCGTCGTCTTGCGGGTGTCCAGCACCATCGCCTTCGTGCCGGCCAAGGCGTCCGCCCAGGCACGCGTGTGGGTGGCCACCCCGGACATCCGGCAGAGCAGGTTGAGCGCCGTCCGCTCGGCCGTCAGCAGCAGCCGGGTCGGGCCGGTCACCGTCGCCAGCACGTCGCCGCGGGCCACCCGCTCACCGTCGCGGGCCAGCACCGACACCTCGACGGTACGACCGAAGCCGGTCACCTCGCCCACCAGCTCGAACACGGCGGCGGCCACGGCCAGCCCGGCCACCACGCCGTCGGCGCGGGCCACCAGGTCGGCGGTGTCGGTCTGCTCGGCCGGAATGGTCGCCACGCTGGTGACGTCGAGGAAATCCGGCCCCAGATCCTCGACCAGCGCGGTCTCGATCACCTGCCGCACCTGCTCCGGGTCCAGCCCGGTCGCCCGCAACGCCGCCTCCGTCGACTCGATCACGAGTTCCCCTCCCACTGCTCCGTCACCAGGCCCTGCGCCCCGACCGACCCGACCAGATGGCCCAGCCACCGTTCGTCGGCCGTCGGGAAGTCCTCCCGCCAGTGGCAACCCCGGGTCTCACCGCGGGCGTACGCCGCCGCGACCAGCGTCGACGCCACCGTGAGCAGGTTGGTCGCCTCCCAGTCGGCGGTCCGCGGTCGGCCCCGGGCGGCGCCCAGCTCGGTCAGCGTCCCGGCCGTCTCCGCCAGCGTCGCCGCGGACCGGAGCACCCCGGCGCCCCGGGTCATCGCCTGCTGGAGCGTCGGCGTCACCCCGGCCGGCAGGACCCAGCCCGCACCGCCGCGCCACGCGCCGACGTCCGCCGGTTGGGCCTGCTCGGGCAGGCCGGCCGCGATGTCGTCGGCGATCCGCCGGGAGAACACCAGCCCCTCCAGCAGCGAGTTGCTGGCCAGCCGGTTCGCGCCGTGCACACCTGTGCAGGCGACCTCGCCACAGGCGTACAGGCCGGGGATCGACGTGCGGCCGCGCAGGTCGGTGCGGACGCCGCCGGAGGCGTAGTGCGCAGCCGGGGCGACCGGGATCGGATCGGTTGCCGGGTCCACGCCGATCGCCAGGCAGGACGCCACGATGGTCGGGAACCGCCCGGCCAGAAAGTCGCCGCCCAGATGGCGGGCGTCGAGAAAGACATGGTCCGCACCGGTGGCCAGCAGCACCCGGTGGATGCCCTTGGCCACCACGTCCCGGGGGGCCAACTCGGCCAGCTCGTGCTGGCCCACCATGAACCGCTTGCCGTCGGAGTCCACCAGGTACGCGCCCTCGCCGCGCAGCGCCTCGGAGACCAGCGGCTGCTGCGCGTGCCCGGCGCCGGGCACCCCCGCGCCCGGCGGGGTGATCAGGGCGGTCGGGTGGAACTGGACGAACTCCACGTCGGTCACCGCCGCGCCGGCCCGCATCGCCAGCGCCACTCCGTCGCCGGTGGAGACCGCCGGGTTGGTGGTGGCCGCGAAGATCTGGCCCATCCCGCCGGTGGCCAGCACCACCGCCCGGGCCAGCAGCGCCCCGACGCCGTCCTCGCTGCCCTCACCGAGCACGTGCAGGGTGATTCCGCAGGCCGGACCGAGCCCGTCCGGGCCGTCGCCGGGCGCCCGCAGCAGGTCCAGCACCAGGGCGTGCTCGACCAACCGGATCCACGGGTCGCGCTGCACCGCCGCGTGCAGGGCCCGCTGCACCTCGGCGCCGGTCGCGTCCCCGCCCGCGTGCACGATCCGGTCCGCGCGGTGCCCACCCTCGCGGGTCAGCATCAACGAACCGTCGGGGTGGCGATCGAACTCGGCCCCGATCCGCATCAGCTCCCGCAGCCGGGTCGGCCCCTCCTCGACGAGCACCCGGACCGCCGCCGGGTCGCAGAGCCCCACCCCGGCGATCTCGGTGTCCCGGGCGTGCGCCGCCGGGGTGTCCGTCGGGTCGAGCACGGCGGCGATGCCACCCTGCGCCCACCGGGTCGAGCCGTCGTCAATGTTGACCTTGGTGACGACCGTGACGTGCAGGCCCGCCTCGCGCAGGTGCAACGCAGCGGTCAACCCCGCCACCCCGGAGCCCACCACGATCACGTCGGTGGTCTCCACCCAGCCGGGCTCGGGCGCGGCCAGCAGTCTGGGCAGGGCCGGCAGGTCGACCGTCGGAACGTCCATCCCACCAGTCAACCCGAACGATCCTCGCCGAGGGAGGCGGGGGCTCAACGAGTGGTTTGGGCTACCACGTCCGGCGCGGACCGTGCCGCGCCGAGCGGTCGGCCGCGCTCACTTCGTCCGCACCGGCAGCCCAGCCGGGCCCGCGCCCTTCAACGACGCGGTCACCGTACGGTCGCTCAGCCACAGGTAACAGCGGACCCCCCGGTCACCGACCCGCCAACGCCCCGCACCGGGCGGGCGCACCACAACGCCGCTGCGGAACCGCAGGTCGGAGTCGTCCGGTACGCCGACAAAGCGGCCGAGGACCGTGCGGCAGCCGGTGTAGAGGGGCGCCCAGTCGGCATCCTTGGCCGGGTACGGCCGGTCCGGCGCACGCCACACCCCGACGAACTCGGCGTCGTGCCGGCCGCCGCACTCCACCGGGACCAGCGTCTGCACGCCCCGGCCCGCCCCGGCGCGGGTCTGCTGGCAGCCCAACCGCAGCCCGGAGGCCCCCTTCAAGGCGTCCCGCAGGCTGCCCGACCGGACCACCACCGTGGCCGCCGCCTCGACCGTCGTCAGCTCGGTCAGGTCGCACCGGTACCAGCGGGAACCGGCTGCCCAGCCCGGCCCGGAGGGCAGCGCCACCGACAGCCGCAGTCGCCCGGCCCGCCAGTCGTCGCCCACGTACGCCGAGGCCCTCGTGTCGCACTCCGTGAACGCGCCGCGCAGCTCCACCGACCCGGTGGCCGGGGCGGCAGCCCGCTGGGCCGGGAACGCCCCCACGTGCACGGTCTCCACCCGGTGCGGGCCGGCGCAGTCCATGGGTTGGTAGGCGGCCAGCGTGACCACCTCGACGAAGTCAGCGGCCTGACACACCCCGACGGCCGGCGTGAACGCCATGGCCGGTGGCAGCGCCGCCCAGTCGTCGGTCAGGTCACCGTCCAGACCACCGGACCCGGCGCAGCCGACCAGCAACACTGCCGTGACGGCAGTGGCGAACAGGGTCGTCATGGCACGGCGCATCGCGGCCTCCCCCAGCCACCTACCGGCTTCCGCCAGCGTGCCCAGGGTAACCGCAAATGACCTTCCGGTGACAGACCGGAATCGACTCGCGCGAGATCAGACTCCGGACACGGCGAACGGGTTGGGCATCGGGTCGCCGGCCGTGCCCGGGGCCGCCACCGCCGGGTTCGCCCCCAGCTCGACGACCCGGTTGTCGGCGTCGACGTGCACCACCCGCGGCCGGTACGACCGGGCCTCGGCGTCGTCCATCTGCCCGTACGAGATCAGGATGACCAGGTCACCGGGGTGCACGAGGTGCGCGGCGGCGCCGTTGATGCCGATCACGCCGCTGCCCCGCTCGCCCGGGATGACGTACGTCTCCAGCCGGGCGCCGTTGGTGATGTCCACGATCGCGACCTGCTCCCCGGGGAGCAGGTCGGCGGCGTCGAGCAGGTCCTCGTCCACCGTCACCGAGCCGACGTAGTGCAGGTCGGCCTGGGTCACCGTGGCCCGGTGGATCTTCGACTTGAGCATGGTCCGCAGCATCGGGCTCGCCTTTCGCGAATGAAGTGGTGGTGGGTGCGGCCGGGTCAGGGACGAGGGGCGAGGTGGATCGCCGCGTTGTCGATCAACCGGGTGGCGCCGACCCAGGCGGCGATCACCAGCCGGGCCGGCCCGGACACCGGCCCCGGCTCCAGCTCGGGGTCGGTGAGCACCAGGTAGTCGAGCTGAGCGCCGGGCGTACCGGCGCCGAACGCGGCGTGCGCGGCGGACAGCACCTCCCCCGCGTCCAGGCCGTCGTCGGCGGCCCGGGCCCCGGCCCGCAGCGCGGCGGACAGGCTCAGCGCCGCCGCCCGCTCGGGCTCGCTCAGGTAACGGTTGCGGCTGGACAGCGCCAACCCGTCCGGCTCCCGAACGGTCGGTACGCCGATCACCTCGACCGGGACGTCCAGGTCCCGGGCCATCCGCCGCACCAGGGTGAGCTGCTGATAGTCCTTCTCGCCGAAGAAGGCCAGGTCTCCACGGGTGAGTTGGAGCAGCTTCAGGACCACGGTGAGCACGCCGTGGAAGAAGCCGGGGCGGCTCGCGCCCTCCAGCTCCCCGCCGAGCGGACCCGGGTCGAGGCGCACCCGGGGCTGGCCGTCCGGATACATGTCGGCCACCGACGGCGCGAAGACGAGGTCGGCGCCGGCCCGCCGGCACACCTCCAGGTCGGCGTCGAGGGTGCGCGGATAGCGGTCGAAGTCCTCGTTCGGCCCGAACTGCAGCGGGTTCACGAAGATCGTCACCAGCACGTGATCGGCCTGGTCCCGGGCCGCGCGCAGCAGCGTCTCGTGCCCGGAGTGCAGGGCGCCCATGGTCATCACCACGCCGACGGTGCCCTTCAACGCGGCCCGGGCCTCGGCCAACTCGGCGCGCGTGTGGACAAGCTGCGTCATGCCGCCACCTCCCGGCTCGTCCCGGCGAGCACACCGAGCAGCGGCTGCGCGTCCACCGGTCGCAGACGGCCGGCGGCGATCGCCCGGTCGGCGGTACGCCGGGCCAACGCCAGGTACGCGGGGACCGACTCCGGCGCGGTGGCGGCCAGCCGGGCCAGGTGCCGCTCGACCGTGCCCGCGTCGCCCCGGGAAACCGGACCGGTCAGCGCGTCGTCGCCGAGGCGCAGCGCGTTCTCCAGGGCGGCCCGCAGCAGTGGGGCGAGCACCTTCTCCGGGCGAGCCACGCCGGCGTCGCGCAGCCGGTCGGTCGCCTCGTTCACCAGGGTCACCAGGTGGTTCGCGCCGTGCGCGAGCGCGGCGTGGTACAGCGGGCGGTCCGCCTCGGCCACCCACTCCGGCACGCCACCGAGGTCGGTGACCAGCCGGGCGGCCAGCGGGCGCAGGTCCGCCGGGGCGGTCACCCCGTACGAGATGCCGACCAGCCGGGGCAGATCGTCCGGCGTACCGGTGAAGGTCATGGCGGGGTGCAGGGCCAGCGGCCGGGCGCCGACCGCGGCGGCCGGCGCCAGCACGGCGAGACCGTGCGCGCCCGAGGTGTGCGCGACCACCTGGCCCGGGTGCAGGGCACCCCGGTCGGCGAGGTCGGCGATCACTCCGGCCAGCGCGTCGTCCGGCACCGCGATCAGCAGCAGGTCGGCGGCGGCGCGGGCCACGGAGGTGACCGGGGTGCGGGGCACCTCGGGCAGCAGCAGGGCGAGCCGCGCGCGGCTGGTCCCGGAGTTACCGGCGACAGCCACCACCCGGTGGCCGGCGGCGGCGAGCGCGGCGCCCAGGACGGCACCGACCCGACCGGCGCCGACGACGCCGACCGTGAGCAGACGGGAGGTTGGGGCGCCGGTGACGGCGGAATCCCGCGGTGCGGCAGGCCCAAGCTGGGCGGCCGGACGCGGGCGCAGCGGTGCGCTCATGACGACGATCCAGTCCTCGAGAAGGGGTACCGGTCGATCGCAAGTATGCGCCCGCGCCACAGAGCGAGACAGGATGTGTGAAAACGTTCACCGCCGAAGCAAGGGCCTCGGCGCTGACCGGTCGGGCTCAGCCCGGGGCCGACGTGATCGCGCGTAGTTCGGTGGCCACCTCGGCGATCAGGTCGGCGAACGAGCCGCCATCGCTCTCGGGTGCGACCCAGCGGGCGAGCGCCACCCGGAAGACCATCACACCGGACTCGGTCGCCAGGGCGGCGGTCGTCTCGCTGAGGCCCTTGGCACGCAGAGCGGCGGCGACCGCGGCCGTCAGCGAGCTCGTCTTGCGCAGCTCACGCTCCTGCAACTCGGGACTACTGGCGATGATCGACTGGCGCATCCGGACCAGCTCGAGGCGGTCGGTGAAGATCTGCTCCGCCACCTGGCGGAAGGCGGCGACGACCGCCTCGAACGGCCCGGCGTCCGTCTCGGCCACCGCCTTGACCAGAACCTCCTCCAACTGCTCGCCGCCACTGAAGAGCGCCTCGCGTTTGTCGCCGAAGAGTCGGTAGAAGGTGCGCTTGTCGAGCCCGGCTCGGGCGGCGATGTCGGCGACCGTCGTCTGGTCGAAGCCGCGCTCGCGGAACAGCTCGAAGGCGGCCGCCTCCAGGCGGCCACGCGCGTCGGGTTGCCAGCGGGACATGCGGCGATGGTATCCGATGTCACGCTGCGACATTCTTTCCGACCGAGGCATGTCACATCGCGACATCGTGCGGTACGGTGATGTCACAAGGCGACATGACCACCTCACAAAGGAACCACCATGCGCGTATTCGTCACCGGTGCCTCCGGCCACCTCGGCTCCGCGGTCGTACCGAAACTGATCTCCGCCGGACACGACGTCGTCGGCCTGGCCCGCTCCGACACGTCCGCCGCCGCGATCGAGAAGCTCGGCGCCCGGGCACACCGCGGCGACCTGTCCGACCTCGACGTGCTCCGGGAAGAGGCGGCCGGCTCCGACGGGGTGGTCCACCTGGCGTTCCGCCACGACCTCCTGGTCACCGGCGACCTGGCCGGCGCCGCCGAGGTCGACCTGGCGGCTCTCACGGCACTCGCCGACGGTCTGGCCGGCTCCGGCAAGCCCCTGGTCGGCACGGGCGGGACGGCCATGCTCGTGCTGAGCGGCATCGTCGGCCGACCCGGCACCGAACACGACACCTTCCCCAACGGCGGCTACCGGATCGACGCGGACAACTTCGTGACCGGCCTCGCCGCCCGCGGCGTGCGCTCCTCCGTCGTCCGGCTCCCCATCGTGCACAGCTCGCTGGACCACGTCGGCTTCATCACCACGATCATCGCGGCGGCCCGGCAGCACGGGTACGCCGCGTACGTCGGCGAGGGGGCCAACCGCTGGCCGGCGGTGCACACGCTCGACGCGGCCGAGCTCTACCGACTCGCCCTGGAAAAGGCCCCGGCCGGTGCGCGCCTGCACGCTGTCGGCGACGCGGGAGTCCCCTTCCGGCAGATCGCCGAGGCCGTCGGCCGCAACCTCGACATCCCGGTCCGGAGCATCAGTCCCGACGAGGCCAACGACCACTTCGGCTTCCTCGGATCGTTCGTGCAGTTGGACAACCCGACGTCGTCCGCCATCACCCGCGAACTGCTGGACTGGAACCCCGCCCACCCCGACCTGATCGCCGACCTGGACGCGGGGCACTACTTCCGGGCCTGAACCACGAAGCCGACCCGGCGGGGATCGGAAGTCGTCGCACCATCGGATGGCCGTAGGGTCGGCACGGTGACGCCTCCTGAACCCGGAGTGAGCTGATGTCGATCCCCTGGCGGGACGCGATGAGCCACGCCCTCTACGGGCCGGACGGCTTCTTCGTGGCCGGCGCTGGACCAGCCGCCCACTTCCGGACCAGCGTGCACGCCTCCCCCGCCTTCGCCACCGCGCTGCTGCGCCTTCTCTCGCAGGTCGACGCAGCTCTCGGCCACCCTGCGCGGCTCGACGTGGTCGACGTCGGGGCTGGGCGAGGGGAACTCCTGCACAGCCTGCTCAGGCTCGTCGCAGCGGCACCCCCCGTCGGGGTTGCGGTGGGGGTTTCCGGGGAGCCCACCCACTCCGGGCGGTCAGGCTTGATCCCTGCGTGGGCGGGCTCCCCGGAAACCCTGACTTCCACGGCCTCCGTCCGTCGGTCGCCCGACGATCCGCCGTTGGTCGCCGATCGTCCGCCGCTCGCGGAACGCATCCGCTTCACAGCAGTCGAGTACGCCCACCGCCCGGAGAACCTGCCCGAAGAGATCAACTGGGCCGCTGAGATCCCCGACGAGATCAACGGACTGTTGATCGCTACCGAATGGTTGGACAACGTCCCGCTGGACGTGGCGGTGCACACCGGCGACGGCTGGCGATATGTACTGGTCGACTCCGACAGCGGCGTGGAGACGATCGGCGAACCGATCAGCCCCGACGACCTCGACTGGCTGACGACGTGGTGGCCCAGTCCCGCGAGCCCTCGCGGTGCGGACCGTGCCCTGACTGGTGGTTCAACCTCGACTGATGGGACAAGCGGAAGCGAGTCGGGGGGGGGGGGGGGGGGGGGGGGGGGGGGGGGGGGGGGGGGGCGGCCGCGCGCGCGGGGGGGGGGGGCGGCCCCCCCCCCCCCCCCCCCCCCACCCCCCCCCCCCCCCCCCCCCCCCCCCGCCCCCCCCCCCGCGCCCGCCCGCGCCCCCCCCCGCCGGCCCCGCCCCCCGCCGCGCGCCCCCCCGCCCCCCGCCCGCCCCCCCCCCGCGCGCCCCCCCCCCCCCCCCCCCCCCCCCCCCCCCCCCCCCCGGCGGCGCGGTCAGGGAGGCTGGGACGATGAGCGACACCACCGCCCTGACCGCCGACCGCATCCTCGACACCGCCGAGGAGGTGCTGCGCCGGTACGGCCCGGCGAAGGCCACCGTGCTGGACGTCGCGCGCGCGCTGGGCGTCAGCCACGGCAGCGTCTACCGGCACTTCGCCAGCAAGGCCGCGCTGCGCGAGGCGGTGGCCGAACGCTGGCTGGCCCGGGTCTCCACCCCGCTGATCGACGTCGCCACCGGCACCGATTCGGCCCCCCAGCGGTTGCGTCGGTGGCTGGCCGAGCTGAGCGGCACCAAGCGGCGGATGGCCCGGGAGGACCCGGAGCTGTTCGACAACTTCCACCAGCTCGCCACGCTCTCCGAGGGGGCGGTCGCCAACCACCTGGAGGTTCTCGCCGGTCAGCTCAGCCTGATCGTCGCGGACGGAGTGGCCGCCGGCGACTTCACCGTGCCGGACCCGGCGGTGGCCGGCCGTGCGCTGTTGCAGGCCACCGCCCGGTTCCACCACCCGTCGCACCGGACGGAGTGGAACGAGCCCGGCCTCGACGACGATCTGGCCGCGGTGGTCGCGCTGCTCCTCGACGGCCTGCGAGCCCGCTCACGCTGACGCCGGGCCGGCCGCCCAGCCGCACGGGGCCGTCGATCGTCAGGCGGGGACGGCGGCCAGCAGCCGGTCGCGCAACACAGCCGCACGGTCGGCGAACCCGCGCTGCGCCGCCGCGTACTCCGCCCGGCCCTCGGCGGTCTCCACCCGTACCGGCGGGTGACCGAGCGCCGCCAGGTCGTACGGGCTGGCCCGCATGTCCAACGTGCGGATCTCCCGGGCCAGCTCGAAACAGTCCGCGACCAGCTCGGAGGGCACCAGCGGCGACAGCTTGTACGCCCACTTGTAGAGATCCATGTTGGCGTGCAGACAGCCCGGCTGCTCGTGCGCGTGCTGCGTCTCCCGGGTCGGGGTGAGCAGGTTCAACGGCCGGGCCGGCGGGGTGAAGAACCGGAACGCGTCGAAGTGGCTGCACCGCACCCCGCGCTCCTCGACGACCGCGGCGGTCCGCTCCGGATCCAACCGCAACGGCCAGGCGTTGTGCCGCAGTTCCTCGCGGGTCTGCCGGTACACCATCGCCCACTCGTGCATCCCGAAGCAGCCGAAGTGCGCCGGTCGTCCGGCCGTGGCCGCCAACAGCGAGCGGATCCACGCGATCGACTCGCCGCGCCGCCCGCGTACCGCCTCGGTGTCGAGGGTGACCCCGGCGGCGGTGGCGCGGTAGTCCCGGCCGAACTCGGCCGGGTCCGCGTCGCGCAGCTCGACCCCCGCGCCCGGGTGCCAGCGGCGCAGCTGCGCCGGCCGGTGCGAGTAGTACGTGAACAGAAAGTCGGCCACCGGGTGCCGCTCACCCCGACGTCGGCGGGCCAGGTGCGGCGTCAGCCACCCGTCCACCCGCTCCTCGTGGGCCCGGCGGCGCTCATGCCAGGCCGCCACGTCGAGCACGGCGGGGGCGAGGGCGGCGGTCACGGACCCCAGGGTACGACCGCCGCCCCGCCGCCGGTCAGGGCATGTGCACCCGGACGCCGGCGGAGAACACGCCGCTGCGCAGCTCCAGCTGCTGGGGCGGGTCCCTCCCATCCACGGTGAACACCAGCGGGAGCACCACCCGACTGCCCGCGGCCACCGGGTTGGCGAAGACGTCCCGACCCAGGTTGGCCGCCCGGGTGGCCGGCTCGTCCGTGCTCACCCAGCGGCCACCCGGCAGGTAGGCGCGTTGCAGCTGGCCGTGCCAGGGTTGCTGGGTGCCGGTGACGTTGCGCACACCAACGGTGGCCTGGCAGCGCCGACTCCCGGCGGGTGCCGCGCCGGTCCCGCTGGCCGCGTCCGCCGCGCCACAGGTCATCCGGTAGACGGTGAACTCGAACGCGGACTCCTTCAGCGGCACGCCCACCGGCCCGGAGACCCCGGTGCCCATCCACGCCCCGCTGGTCGGCTGCTTCTGGGTGTCGATCGACGACACCTGCCGGGTCGCCGTCCAACCGGCCGTGCCGATCACGCCCGCCAGCACCACCACCGCCGCGCCGACCAGCAGCCAGACCGGCGGCGTACGCCGACGTCGGCGCGGGCCGGGAGTCGCCGGACGTGGATAGACCGTCCCGCGTCCATCGTCCGGCGTCGCGTTGGTGGCCAGGGCGGCGGCGGTCACCCGCCGCCCGCGCCGTCCGCGCCGTCGACGCCACACCCACGCCACGAGGGCGCCGAGCAGCAGCAGAACGCCCAACCCGGCCAGCAGCACCGGATACCGCCGCCAGGGCGGCGCCTCGGTGACCTTGGCCGCCGGAGCTGCGGCCCCCTGCCAGGTGGCGGTGGCGCAGTCGTACGGCCGGCTGCCGTCACTCGTGAACGCGCAGGCCGGCGCCGCCAGCGGCTGCCCCGGCGCGACCGCGGTCAGCGCGGTGCCCAGCGTGGTGGTGCTGTGCGCGGGCAGCCGCAACCGCCAGGTCACCTCGGCCGTGGACCCGGCGGAGCGGCTGGACCGCCCGCCCCCGCTGATCGCGGTGGGCGACGACCCGGACGGCAACTCCTGGCGCACCGTCGTGTCGAGCGGCGAGTTGCCCACATTGCGGACGTGGATCCGGTACCGCGGTGCCGGGCTGCTCTCCGACGCGACCGCCACCGTGACCGGAGGCGGGGGCGCGGACATCGGCACCCGCGACGGCGGTGCCACCGCCGGTGGCGCCGAGGGCGGGGTGGGCTCCGCGCTCGCCGCCACGGGCACCCGCGCGGCCACCGCCACCGCCGGCGGCGACGGGCTGACGGACGCGGGCGGCGTCACCGCCGTCGCTCCGGGCGCTGGTGCCGTCGGACGTGGCGTCGGCGCGGCTGGTCGTGGCACGGGCGCGGCTGGTTGTGGCGTGGCGGCCGCTGGTCGTTGCGCGACCGCCGCCTCCGGGGCCGCCGCGGGCAGGGCCGGCACGGCGGCGAGGATGCCGAGGCAGTGTACGAACACCGCGAGGGCTCTGTGGTGTCGTGTCGATGCAGGCATACGAACGAACCTCCGGAGCCGACGCTAGGGGTGCGCGCCCTCCGTGCGGGTACGAAGTCGAGAAACCCGCCCCGGCGGCCCAGACCTGCGCTAAGGTGCCGCGACGCTGACGGGTTGCGCACACCCGGCGGGCCGTTGTGGCCGGTGAACGGGCCGGCGGGGCTAGATTGGCCGAGTGCGTATCGCTCGTTTCGCTCATGCCAAGGGAATGTCGTTCGGAGCCGTCGAGGGCGAACCGGAGGCCGGGCCGCAGGGCCTGACCATCGCCGAGATCGAGGGTCACCCGTTCGGCCAACTCTCCTTCAGTGGGGCCCGCTGGGCCCTCTCCGACGTCCGGCTGCTCTCGCCGATCCTGCCCAGCAAGGTGGTCTGCGTGGGCCGCAACTACGCCGACCACGCCGCCGAGCTCGGCAACGAGGTGCCCAAGGAGCCGTTGCTCTTCCTCAAGCCGTCCACCTCGGTGATCGGTCCCCGGGACGCCATCCGGTTGCCGATCTTCTCCAAGCAGGTCGAGCACGAGGCGGAGTTGGCGGTCGTGATCGGCGCGCCGGGCGCCCGCCGGGCCGACCGGGCCGCCGCCGAACGTGCCATCTTCGGCTACACCTGCGCCAACGACGTGACCGCCCGGGACCTGCAGCGCTCGGACGGGCAGTGGACCCGCGCCAAGGGCTTCGACTCGTTCTGCCCGATCGGTCCGTGGATCACCACCGGGCTGGACGTCTCCGACCTGGAGATCCGCTGTGAGGTGGGTCGCAACCCCGACGAGATGGAGGTGCGCCAGCTCGGCCGGACGAAGGACATGGTCTTCGACGTGGCCGGCCTGGTGTCGTACATCTCGCACGTGATGACCCTGCTGCCCGGCGACGTGGTGCTCACCGGCACTCCGGCGGGGGTTAGCCCTCTCGTCGAGGGGGATACGGTCACCGTGCGGATCGAGGGCATCGGCGAGCTCAGCAACCCGGTGGTTCCCGTCGCCTGATCCGTCCGATGCCCCTGTTTCCGCAGCTCACGGGTGGTTCGGGGGGATCGGATTTGGCCTGTCGGCACCGGGAGGGTAATGTTCACTCCCGGCGCCGCAAGGGGCCAATGGGGTATGGGGTAATTGGCAGCCCGACTGATTCTGGTTCAGTTAGTCTAGGTTCGAGTCCTGGTACCCCAGCGCAGCTGGGATTCGCGAGAATCCCGGACGCTGGATTCTGACGGAGTTCGACTCCGCCCCTGAAGGGGCGGAGAGTGGCCTCTGGTAGAGTGCAGCTCCTCCGCCCGCGAGGGTGGGGGAGCGAAAGTGGTTCTGGCCCCGTCGTCTAGCGGCCCAGGACGCCGCCCTCTCAAGGCGGTAGCGCCGGTTCGAATCCGGTCGGGGCTACATCTGTGCACAACCCGTCTCACCTCGGTGGGGCGGGTTGTTTCGTTGGTGCGCACGGCCGTCCACGGTGCCCAGACCCCACGCTCGCCCCACCGGACGGTGCCGCTAGACTACAGCGGCACCGCCTGTGAGGGCGGTGAACAGGAAGTTCTGGCCCCGTCGTCTAGCGGCCCAGGACGCCGCCCTCTCAAGGCGGTAGCGCCGGTTCGAATCCGGTCGGGGCTACAGATCAAAGGCTCACCTCGCTCCGCGAGGTGAGCCTTTCCCGTTCCCACCCCCACCCCCACCCGCCCGGCCCGGCCCTCGCCCCGGCCTCCCAACTCCCCGTTGATCATGAAGTTATTGCCCTCCGCCACGGCGTGTCCGGGCAATAATTTCATGATCAACGCAGGCAAGGTGGGGCGAGGGCTGGGGTGGGGGTTAGAGGCCGGAGAGGCGTTGGCCGGCTCTGACGACGGCCATGGCGTGGCGTTCGCCGGGGCGGCGGCCCAGACGTTCGATCGGGCCCGAGATGCTGACCGAGGCGATCACGCGGCCGGTGCGGTCGCGGATCGGGGCGGAGACGCTCGCCACACCGGCCTCCCGTTCGGCCACGCTCTGCGCCCAGCCGCGGCGGCGGACCTCGGCCAGGGTGCGGCCGGTGAACTTGCTGCGCGGCAGCAGCGGCATCACCGCCTCCGGCGGCTCCCAGGCGAGCAGGATCTGGGCCGCCGAGCCGGCCGTCATCGGCAGCACCGAGCCGACCGGAACGGTGTCCCGCAGGCCGCTGGCGCGCTCCGCCGCCGCCACGCAGATCCGCTCGTCGGCGCGGCGCAGGTAGAGCTGCGCGCTCTCGCCGGTGGCGTCGCGTAGCGCGGCCAGCAGCGGCTCAGCGGCGGTCAGCAGGACGTCCGGAGCGGCGTTTGCCAGCTCGCCCAGCCGGGGCCCGGGACGCCAGCGCCCCTGGGTGTCCCGGACCAGCATCCGATGGATCTCCAGTGCCTGTGCCAGCCGGTGCGCGGTGGCCCGGGGCAGCTTCGTGCGTTCAACGAGTTCGGCAAGGCTGGCGCCGTCGACACAGGCGGCCAGGATGACCACCGCCTTGTCGAGAACGCCGACACCGCTCATACTGTGTCCCACAAGCCGAAACTTACCTCCCAGAATTTAGGATGTCCAGATGGTGGGAGTCACTCCTGAGCCGAGGACCCTGGCCGAGAAGGTCTGGGACGCGCACGTCGTACGGTCCGCCGCTGGTGAGCCGGACCTGCTCTTCATCGACCTGCACCTGCTGCACGAGGTGACCAGCCCGCAGGCGTTCGACGGGCTGCGGCTCGCCGGGCGCCGGGTGCGCCGTACCGACCTGACCCTCGCGACCGAGGACCACAACACCCCGACCGGGTACGCCGATCCGGCGTTCCGGCTCCGCCGCGGTGACCTGCTCACCATCGCGGACCCGACATCGCGTACGCAGATCGAGACGCTGCGCCGCAACTGCGCCGAGTTCGGCGTGCGGCTGCACCCGCTCGGCGACGAGAACCAGGGCATCGTGCACGTCATCGGCCCGCAGCTCGGGGTCACCCAGCCCGGCATGACGATCGTGTGTGGCGACTCGCACACCGCCACCCACGGCGCGTTCGGCGCGCTCGCCTTCGGCATCGGCACCAGCGAGGTGGAGCACGTGCTGGCCACCCAGACGCTGCCGCAGAGCCGGCCGAAGACCATGGCCGTCAACGTCACCGGCCAGCTCGCCCCCGGCGTCACCGCCAAGGACCTGGTGCTCGCGCTGATCGCCCAGGTCGGCACCGGTGGTGGGCGCGGGCACATCGTCGAGTACCGCGGCGACGCCATCCAGGCCCTCTCCATGGAGGGGCGGATGACCATCGCCAACATGTCCATCGAGTGGGGTGCCAAGGCCGGCATGATCGCGCCGGACGAGACGACCTTCGCGTACCTCAAGGGTCGGCCGAACGCGCCGCAGGGCGCCGACTGGGACGCGGCGCTCACCTGGTGGCGGACGCTGCCCACCGACGAGGGCGCGCGCTTCGACGCCGAGGTCACCCTGGACGCCAGCCGGATCACGCCGTTCGTCACGTGGGGCACCAACCCCGGGCAGGGCGCGCCGTTGAGCGCGCCGGTGCCCGACCCGGAGGAGTTCACCACCGACTCGGAGCGCGCTGCCGCCCGCCGTGCGCTGGAGTACATGGATCTGCGCCCCGGCACCCCGCTGCGGGAGCTGCCCATCGACGTGGTCTTCGTGGGTTCCTGCACGAACGGCCGCCTGGAGGATCTGCGGGCCGCGGCTGACGTGCTGCGGGGCCACCGGGTCGCCGACTCCGTCCGGATGCTCGTGGTGCCCGGCTCCGCCGCCGTCCGGGAGGCCGCCGAGGCCGAGGGGCTGGACAAGGTCTTCGCCGACGCCGGCGCCGAGTGGCGGTTCGCCGGCTGCTCGATGTGCCTGGGCATGAACCCCGACACGCTCAAGCCCGGCGAGCGCTCCGCGTCCACCTCCAACCGCAACTTCGAGGGCCGGCAGGGCCGGGGCGGTCGTACCCACCTGGTCTCCCCGCCGGTCGCCGCCGCCACCGCCGTGGTCGGGCGGCTGGCCGCCCCCGCCGATCTGTAGAAGGGACTTCAGGAGATGGACAAGTTCACCACCCACACCGGCACCGCCGTGCCGCTGCGCCGGTCCAACGTGGACACGGATCAGATCATCCCGGCCGTGTACCTCAAGAGGGTGACCCGCACCGGCTTCGCCGACGGGCTGTTCAACGCCTGGCGGGAAGACCCGGCATTCGTGCTCAACGATGAATCCTATTCCGGCGCGTCGATCCTCATCGCCGGTCCCGAGTTCGGCACCGGCTCCTCCCGGGAGCACGCCGTCTGGGCGCTACGGGACTGGGGCTTCCGCGCCGTGGTGGCCCCGCGCTTTGGTGACATCTTCCGTGGCAACGCACTCAAGGAGGGCCTGCTGCCGGTCGAGTTGGAATTGAAAGCCGTCGAGGAGTTGTGGGATCTCGTCGAGGCCGACCCGACCACTCCGGTGACCGTCGATCTGACCGCCCGACAGCTCCGGGCCGGGGACGCGACCTGGTCGTTCCCGCTGGACGACTTCAGCCGGTGGCGGCTGTTGGAGGGCCTGGACGACATTGGACTCACCCTCCGGCACGCCGATGACATCGCCTCCTACGAGGCGTCTCGACTGCCGTTCCTGCCCTCGGTGGCATAGCCGTACGTCCACCCGCACAGCGGATTTCGCCCTCACCGGTCCAACCGGTGGGGGCGAATCCGTTACGACACAAGGGCTTTTTTCCGCCGAATGTTTGTGTCCAGGCACTACAGGGCATACGGTGCGCGCAGAATGGCTCGCGTCGAGTCAGTTGCACAATCGGGAGGAAGTCGTGAACAAGGCCGAGCTCATCGAGGCGCTCGCCGTTCGCCTGGGGGACCGGAAGACGGCGACGGCCGCGCTCGACGCGGTCCTCACTGAGGTCCAGGCGGCGGTCACCAAGGGCGAGAAGGTGGCGATCACTGGATTCGGAGCATTCGAAAAGCGTGTGCGTGGCGCACGAACAGCGCGCAACCCGCGTACCGGCGAGGCGGTGAAGGTCAAGAAGACGTCCGTCCCGACCTTCCGCCCCGGCGCCGGGTTCAAGGAGATGGTGGCCAGCGGCAAGGTGCCGAAGGCCACGGTGGCGGCGAAGAAGACCGCCGCCACCACGGCCAAGACCGCCGGCACCAAGGCGGCGGGCACCAAGGCCACCGCCACCAAGGCGGCCAGCAAGAAGACCGCCCCGGCCAAGGCGAGCAAGACCACCACGGCGACCAAGACGGCCGCCAGCAAGAAGACCGCCCCGGCCAAGGCGAGCAAGACCACCACGGCGACCAAGACGGCCGCCAGCAAGAAGACCGCCCCGGCGAAGAAGAGCGCCGCGGCGACCAAGTCCACCGCGGCGAAGAAGACCACCGCGGCGGCGAGCAAGAGCACGGCGGCCAAGAAGGCGCCGGCGAAGAAGGCTCCGGCCAAGAAGGCGGCCAGCAGGCGCTGACCAACTGCTCGCCCAAAGGGCGTCCACCCTCGCGGTGGGCGCCCTTTGCGCGTGCCGGACCGTTGACCCGGCCGAGCCGGACGCGCAGAATCGCCGTGCCGGCCCCCCTTGCGGACCGGTCCGCCGACGAAATGGGGCGCCGGTGCGCTACCGCCAGCTCACCACCGGATCGCTCGCGCTGGGCGTCATTGTGCTCATCGACGTGCTGCGCATCTGGCTGCCCGGCATCATCACCATCTTCGGGCAGGCCGCGTCCACCCCGGCCGAGTTGATGGGCGCGTTCGCGCTCGGCTGGTTCGTCCTGGCGATGGCCGCGCCGGCTCTGGTCCGGCGGGTGGGCGCCCGCCGCGTCACCGTCGTCGCCGCCGTGCTGCTCGCCGTGGCCCGGCTCGCGCTCACCAGCGCCCCCGGCGGCCGTCCGCAGCTCTGGTTGGCCACCGCCGGTCTGCTCGCCGGTCTGGTCTGGTTGGTGGGTGTCGCCGGAGGCACCGACCGTCCGGTGCCGGGACTGGCACTGGGGCTGGCGGTCAACGCCGCCACCCACGCGCTGCTGGACACCTACGACCTCGTCTGGCGGGGCGGCTGGGTGGCCTGGCTGCTCAGCGCCGTCGCGGCGGTGCTGTTCCTGCTCGGCACGATGCTGCCCGCCGCGCCGCCCGGCCCCGGTGGCGCCCGATCGTGGCTGCTGGCCGGGCCGGTGCTGTTGCTGACCGGCATGGTGGCTCTCGCGCCGGCCCTGGCCCAGGCCGGGATGTCGTACCTGGTCGCGGGTGGCGACGTCGCTCGCTCACCGCTGTTCGGCCTGGCGCCGGTGCCGGTGGCGGTCGCCGGGTTCCTGCTGGCCGCGCTGGCGGGCCCGACCCGGGGGTGGGGCCGACCGCTCGGGCCGGCGGCCCTGCTGGTGGGCGTGGTGCTCTTCGCCCTCGACCGTGGCGACCTGCTCGTCGCGGCCGTCCTGCTCACCGCCGTCGGACTCGGCGCCTGCCTCGCCCTCACCGACGCTCCGGGTCGCGCCGACGGCACCGCCCACGCCGCCACCGACGACGCTGACGGCAGCGCCCACGCCGCCGCCGACGGTGCCGGCGATGAGGGCGCGCCGGGCACGGACGACACCCGCCGAACGGCGGCCCGTCGGGGGTACGCCGTCGCCGCCGGAATGCTGCTCTTCGTGCTGGGGGCGGTGGCTTACTACTCCGCCTACGACCTGGGCTACCCGAACGCGGTGGTACCGGTGGTGGTGGCCGGGGTGGTCGCCGCCGTGGCCCTGGCGGCCCGTCCGTCCGGCCAGCGGCGTCCCGGCCCGCTTCCGCCGCTGCGGACCGCCGGCGGGGTCGCCGCGCTGGCTCTGCTCGCGCCGCTGCTCGCCGACGAGGTGGCGGTGGCGAGCAACCGGGAGGGTCCGCCGGAGCGGTTGACAGTGGTGGCGTACAACATCCGGATGGGTTTCGGGCTGGACGGCCGGTTCGACCTGGCCGGGCTGACCGCGGCGATCGGCCGGCAGCGGCCCGATGTGGTGCTGCTCAGCGAGGTGGACCGGGGCTGGCTGCTCAACGGCGGCCACGACACGCTGGACCTGCTGTCCGACCGGCTCGGCATGCCGTACGTGTTCGGGCCTGCCGCCGACCCGGTCTGGGGTGACGCGGTGCTCAGTCGGTGGCCGGTCACCGACCCACGGTCCCGGCCGCTGCCGTCGGTCGGGGCGCCCACCGGAGCGCAGGCTCTCGCCGTCACCCTGGACCTCGGCGACGGTGTCCGAGCCGCCGTGGTGAGCACCCACCTGCAACCGCCACCCGACGCGGGCCCGGTGGCGCAGGCTCGCGCGGTGGCCGACTTCGCCACCGGGTACGCGGCCGGCCGGCCGCTCGTGGTGGCCGGCGACCTGAACACCGAGCCGGGGGACGAGGCTTTCGAGCAGTTCACCGCGGCCGGGCTGGTCGACGCGTTGACGGTCGCCCGTCCGCTGGCGACGAGCCCGGCCGACGATCCACGCCAGCAGATCGACCACGTCTTCGTCTCGCCCGGCCTGACGGCGACGAATCCGGTCGCGCCGCGCGGCGAGGCCAGCGACCACCTGCCGGTGGCGGTGACCCTCACCTTGCCGTCCCGCTGACCCCGCCGGGATCGCCGATGCTGCGGTATCTGGCTGGCCGGACACCGCCACGTCGGCGACCTGAAGTGGGTCAACCGCCGAAGCGCCGGGCGGGCCTCACAGGCGGTCGGCGGCGAGCAGCCGCTCGCCGCTGAAGGCGAGCAGCCAGCCGCCGCCCTTCGGGGTGGTGAAGTCCTCGTCGGCGCGGCCGGTCAACTGCTCCAACGCGCCCGGCAGCACCTTGCCCTGGCTGCACACGGCCACCTGCCCGCCGGCGCAGGCCAGCTCCAGCAGTTGGGCGGCGGTGGCCAGCGCCCGCTCGTCCTGTTGCTGACCCGGCTGCGGCTCGTCCAGGTCGCCGCAGATCTCGATGGGCAGGTCGAGCAACGCGGCGGCCGGGTCCAGGGTCTGCACGCAGCGGCGCGGCGAGGCCGACAGGAGCCGGGCCGGGCGCACCAGGGCGATCAGCGGCGCCAGCGCGTACGCCTGGGCCCACCCCTCGCGATCGAGCGGGCGGGCGGTGTCCGGGCCGGTCCAGGTGGCCCGCTTACCGGCGTGCCCGTGCCGAACCAGCGCGACCGTCGCGGTCACCTGCGGCAGCGCGGCGAACGCGGCCAGCACCTCGGCGTCGTGCGGATAGCTGACCAGGCGGATCGCGTCGTCCACGGCCAGCCACCGGATGTCGTCGACCTCGGTGCCCGGCTGGAAACCGCCCTCGGCGACCGCGAGCATCGACCAGTAGTCGACAAGCTTGGCCTGCCCCTCGCTGCGGTAGCGCACCGACGGCAGCCGCACCTGCGGTACGCCCCGCACGTCGGCTTCCTCGGCCACCTCCCGGACCGCCGCGACCAGTGGATGCTCGCCCGGTTCGAGCTTGCCCTTGGGCAGCGTCCAGTCCCCGTAGCGCGGGCGGTGCACGACACAGACCCGTACGCCGTCGGCGGTCGGTCGCCAGCAGACCCCGCCGGCAGCCCGGATGCCCGTCACGGCAACCATCTGGTCCGCCGTCGCCGGGTGGCCCGGTGCCACGCGGCGGGGAACCGGGCCCGCATCAGGCGGACCGTGTCGCGTTCCCGCTCGGCCAGCCGCCCGGCGGTGACCGCCAGCTCGTGGTCGGCCGGTCGGTCGGCGGCGAGGGCGAGCCAGGTCTCGGCGGCCACCGCGGCGTCCTGGTGTTCGCCGAGCACGTCCTGGACGCGGGCCAACGCGCGGGCCAGCCGCCGCGCGTCCTTGCCGACGGCCGGGACCACGGCGGTGACCGCGTAGCGGGCCTGCTTGCCCTCCTTGCGGACGGCGTGCCAGCGGTCGTCGGGGGCCAGCGGGTCGAGCCCGTCCACGCCGTCGGAGCCGGTGAGCTGCCGCCACGGGCGGGCCACCAGCTTCGGTAGCGTCCGCGCCGCCGGGGTGGCCGCCCGTCGGGTGAGCCGGGGCGCGCGGGCGGCCAGCACCAGGGCGTCCACCAGGGCCAGGTAACGCGGCGAGCGCAGCGCCTCGTCGATGGCGGCGAGCGCCTGCCGCTGCCGCTGCGCGAGCGCCTCGTCCAGTCGGTCCACCGCGCCCGTGTCGAGCGGGCTGAGCGGGTCGGCGGTTGCGGTGCGCCGCAGTCGGTCGCGGAGCACCTCGGCGTCGCGCGCCCCGCCGAGCACCCCGGCCAGCCAGCGCAGCTCGTCGCGCAGCGGCCGCGCCCAGCTGCGGCGCACTAACGGCCGGAAGGTGCGCAGGTCGCTGCGCAGCCGCCGACAGGCCACCCGCATCTGGTGTACGGCGCTGTCGCCGCCGTCGGCCGAGGTGCGCAGCCGTACCAGCGGGTCGTGCGCCAACAGCCGGCGCACCTCCTTGCGGACCGCCTCGGTGACCATCTCCCCGGCGGTCGGGTCGGCCGTCAGTCCGCCCGGCCCCACCAGGTCGGGTTCGGCCTGCGCCACCGTCCCCAGCGCCCGTACGTGCTTCGGGGTGAACGAGCCGGCCCGGGCCCCGGCCTCGCGCAGCACCGCGCCGATCCGTTCCAGCAGCGTGCGGTCGCCGGCCTTGCGCTCCACCTCCACCTCGCGGAACGCGCCGGTGGTGGCGCCGGTGTCGTCGAGGACGGTCACCCGGTCGTCCACCACCTCGGCGAGCACCGTGCCGGCCCCGTCGCACACCTCGTGGGCGTGCCGGACGGTGCGTACCACCGTCACCGGCGCCAGCGGCGCGCCCCGGTGCAGGGCGGTGACCAGCTCGACCAGCTCCGGCGGCGGCTGCCCGACCGGCCCGGGGCGGGAGATCTCGTGCCGGACGCCGGGCGTGCCGGTGGGCAGCTTCACCGTCCACGGCAGCTCGTCACCCTCGCGGTGGCGCAGGGACGCCCCGGCACGGGCCAGTCGCAGGTCGACCGTGTCGAGGTAGCGGGCGACGAGCGTCACCGGCGGCAGCGCCCGGACCCGGCCGTCGGCCGCAAACGTGGCGGACAGGTCCGGCAGCACGAAGGTGTCGTCCACCTCGTACTTCTGCTCCTCCTCGACCATCAGCTCAGCCTATGCCGCGAACGGTCAGCCGGCCGTGCCACCGACGCGGCGCAGCAGCAGATCCTGCAGGTGCACCCGGGCCGCGTCGTCGCCGCCGGTACGCCGCGTCCAGCTGCCGTCGCCGGCCAGCTCGAACGCGTCCACGTCCGGGCTCATCGCGGCGGTCAGCACGTAGTCCAGCTCGGCGCGGGCGACCGGATCGCTCACCTGCACCAGCGCCTCCACCCGCCGGTCCAGGTTGCGGTGCATCAGGTCCGCTGAGCCCATCCAGAACTCGGCCTCGCCGTTGTTGCCGAAGCGGAAGACCCGGGAGTGCTCCAGGAACCGGCCGAGGATCGAGCGGACCCGGATGTTGTCCGACAGCCCCGGCACCCCCGGACGCAGCGTGCACATGCCCCGGATGAGCAGGTCGACGTGCACGCCGGCCTGGGACGCCCGGTACAGCGCGTCGGTCACGCCCTCGTCGACCAGCGAGTTGACCTTGAACTGGACCAGGCCGGGCATGCCCAACCGGACGTGCGCGATCTCCCGTTCGATGCGTTCGATGAGGCCGCTGCGGATGCCCTGCGGGGCGACCAGCAGCCGCCGGTACGCGGTCTGCCGGCTGTACCCGGTCAGCACGTTGAACAGGTCGGTGAGGTCCGCCCCGATCTCCGGGTCGGCGGTGAGCATGCCGAAGTCCTCGTACAGGCGGGCGGTCTTCGGGTGGTAGTTGCCGGTGCCGATGTGGCAGTACCGGCGGATCTGGTTGCCCTCCTGCCGGACCACCAGGGCGGTCTTGCAGTGCGTCTTGAGCCCCACCAGGCCGTACACCACGTGGCAGCCGGCGCGTTCCAGGGTGCGGGCCCAGCCGATGTTGGCCACCTCGTCGAAGCGTGCCTTCACCTCGACCAGCACCACCACCTGCTTGCCGGCGGCGGCCGCGTCGACGAGCGCGTCCACGATCGGCGAGTCACCGCTGGTCCGGTAGAGGGTCTGCTTGATGGCCAGCACGTTGGGGTCGGCGGCGGCCTGCTCGATGAAGCGCTGCACGCTGGTGGCGAACGAGTGGTACGGGTGGTGCACCAGGATGTCCCCGTCGCGCAGGGTGGAGAAGACGCTGCGCGGCACCTCGCCCTCGGCGAGCCGGGGATGCGTGGCCGGCACGAACGGCGGGTCCTTGAGATCGGGGCGGTCGGCCTCGCCGTACACCTGCCACAG
Organism: Micromonospora sp. NPDC047557; assembly: GCF_043205095.1. Taxonomy (NCBI): domain Bacteria; kingdom Bacillati; phylum Actinomycetota; class Actinomycetes; order Micromonosporales; family Micromonosporaceae; genus Micromonospora; species Micromonospora sp. NPDC047557. The sequence goes on from NZ_JBIDDK010000014.1 coordinate 87,226, forward strand.
CGCGGACAGGTCCAGCAGGCCGGGCACCCGCAGCACGTCCTGGTCGTCCATGTCCAACTCGCGGACGAGCAGCTCCAACATGTGGTCGGAGATCGACGCGGCGACCTCCAGGCGGACCGGCGGGCCGAACCGGCGGCGGGCCAGCTCCCGTTCGAGGGCCTGGAGCAGATCCTCGTCGCGGTCCTCGTCGACCTCCACCTCGGCGTTGCGGGTGACCCGGAACAGGTGGCACTCGACCACCTGCATGCCGCTGAACAGCTGACCCAGGTGCACCGAGATCAGGTCCTCCACCGGCAGCATCCGCACGCCCGGCTGGTCGCGGTCGACCCGCACGAAGCGCGGGACGTTGTTGGGCACCTTCACCCGCGCGAACAGCTCGGACCCGCCGTCCGGGTCGCGGACCGCCACCGCCAGGTTCAACGACCGCCCGGAGATGTACGGGAACGGGTGCGCCGGGTCCACCGCGAGGGGAGTGAGCACCGGGAAGATGTGCTCCCGGAAGTAGGTGCGCAGCCGCTCCCGCTCGGGGTCGCCCAGGTCACCCCAGCGCAGTATGCGGATGCCCTCCTCGGCCAGCCGGGGCAGGACGTCGTCGACGAAGCAGGCGGCGTGCCGGGCGACCAGCTCGGCGGTCCGTTCGGCGATCAGCTCCAGCTGGGTGCGCAGGGGCAGCCGGTCCCCGCCGCGCACCGGCAGGCCGGCGGAGAGCCGCCGCTTCAGGCCGGCGATCCGCACCATGTAGAACTCGTCGAGGTTGCTGGCGAAGATCGCCAGGAACTTGGCCCGCTCCAGCAGGGGGGTGCGCTGGTCCTCGGCGAGGGTGAGTACCCGCGCGTTGAAGTCGAGCCAGGACAGCTCCCGGTTGAGGAAGCGGTCCTCCGGCAGCGGGGGAGCAGCCGGTGGCTCGTCGTCCCCCGCACCGCCTGCGGAGAGGCCGGTGGCGAGGCCGCCGGAGGTGCCGGGCAGGGCCGCGCCGGTTGCCGGGCCGTCCGTCTCCGTGGGCACGCCGGGTTCGATGACCTCGTCGAGCCCGGAGGACGCCGCGCCCGGGTCGTCGGCGAGTGTGTCGGCGCGGGCGGCGCCGGCCCGTTCGGCCCGGGACGGGCGGAAACGGCCGTCGGTGCCGCGAACGCGGGCGCCGTTGCGGAGGTCGGTGGCGGGAGGGGTGACCGGATGCTCGCGAGGGGTGCTCACCCGCTCATAATCACCCGATTAGAGTTAACGCAAAATGAACTTGGCCCCGCCAGCTCAGTTCATCGTCGGCAATGTCACCCGGACGACCTCGCCGTCGGGATCGGTGTCGATGCGCACCCGCTGGCCGAGCCGGAGCAACCGCAGGCCGGAGGCGTCGAACGCCCGGGCGGGAAAACGCAGCTCGGTGCCGTCGTCGAGCAGCAGGACACCGCTGCGTGTCGCCGCGTCGTAACTGGCCACCGTGCCCTGCATGCTCGCACCGTACACCGGCGAGGTCAGCTCGTTCAGCGCGCCGGGCAGCCGGCGGTTCAGCTCGTTCAGCGCGCCGGGCAGTTGGCGGCGAGCAGCGCCGCGGTGCGCGGGCCCAGCCCCAGCCGGGCGGCGGCGGCCAGGTCCTCGGCGGTGTCCACGTCCCGCCGCAGGCTGGGCCAGTCGCCGGTCAGCGGCAGCGCCCCACTCGCGGCGTGCGCCGCCGCCGAGCCGACCCCGAACCGTGGGTCGAGATCGACGCCCGACGGCGCGGCGAGCAGCACCGTGCCACCGCCGGGGGCGTCCGCCACGAACCGGCGTACCCCCTCGGTGTCGCGCTGGGCCGCGAGCAGCGCGTCGGCCAGCTCGGCCGGGCGCAGCGCCGGCAGGTCGGCGGTCAGCCCGGCCACCCACCGCCCGCGGATCTGTGCAGCGCCGTTCCGGAACGCGGCGTTCAGGCCGGCGTCCGGCACGTCAGGCACGGTCCGCGCCCCGGCGGCCCGCGCCGCGGCCGCCACCCGGGTGTCGTCGGTCACCACCAGGGCCTCGGCGACCGCCGGGCAGGCCAGCACCGCGCGGAGCGTGTCGGCCGCCAGCGCCAGCGCCAGCTCCTCATGCGGTACGCCGGGCAGCGCGCCCCGCAGCCTGCTCTTGGCCGCGGTCAGACGCTTCACCGGCACCACCACGGCCCACCTCGGCTGACTCACGTCCGCAATCCTGCCAGCCGGACGACGGGACCCTCGCTGGCCGTACCGGGGGCGAGCAGGCATGATTTCCGCTGCGGGTGTCGCGGGTGGGGCTCGCGGTGGGTCGGGGCGCGACGAGGAGGCACAGTGGCACGGCGGAGGCTGGGGTTCTGGCAACGGTTCGCCGTGGGGCTGGTGAAGCCGGTGATGACCGTCTGGACCCGGCGGACCTGGCGCGGCCAGGAACACCTCGCCAAGGACGGCGGAATGATCATCGTCGCCAACCACATCTCGCACGCCGACCCGTTGGTCTCCGCGCACTTCATCTACGACTCGGGGCGGTGGCCGCAGTACCTGGGCAAGGCCAGCGTGTTCCGGGTGCCGGTGATCGGCTGGATCCTGCACCGCTGTCGGCAGATCCCGGTCGAGCGCGGCAGCGTGGACGCGGTCCGCTCGCTGGACAAGTCGGTCGCCGCGCTCGACGAGGGCGGCGCGGTGGTGATCTACCCGGAGGGCACCACCACCCGACAGCCGGACCTGTGGCCGATGAAGGCCAAGACCGGCGCTGCCCGGCTGGCGCTGGCCACCGGCGCCCCGGTGGTGCCGCTGGTGATGTGGGGTCCGGAGCGGATCTTCGACCCGCGGACCAGCCGGCTGAACCCCCGCCCCCGGATCCCGGTGACCGTGGTGGCCGGCGAGCCGGTCGACCTGAGCCGCTGGGCGGGCGCCCCACCGACCCGGGAGACCCTCGAGGAGATGACGGACGCCATCATGCTGCGGCTGCGGGACATGCTCGTCGAGATCCGTGGTGGCACCCCGCCGCCGCTGTGGGAACGGCCGGCCCGACCGTCCGTCGAGCGCCACCCCGGTGAAGCGGCATGAGCGGCCACGTCGCGGTGCTGGGCGCCGGCTCCTGGGGCACCGCCTTCGCCAAGATCCTTGCCGACGCGGGACGGGACGTGACCGTGTGGGCCCGCCGCGCCCCGGTGGCCGAGAGCATCCGCGCCGAGCGTCGCAACCCGGAGTACCTCCCGGACCTGCTGCTGCCGGCCCGGGTCACCGCAACCACCGACGCCGCCGAGGCGATCAGCGGCGCCGAGGTGGTGGTGCTGGCCGTGCCCTCGCAGACCCTGCGCGGCAACCTCGCCGAGTGGGCCGGGCACCTGCACCCGGACGCCACCCTGGTGTCGCTGATGAAGGGCATCGAACTCGGCACCACCAAGCGGATGAGCGAGGTCATCGTCGAGACCGCCGGGGTGGCCGCCGATCGGGTGGTGGTGGTCTCCGGCCCGAACCTCGCCCCCGAGATCGCCGCCGAGCAGCCGGCCGCCACGGTGGTCGCCGGCACCAACGCCGACCGCGCCACGCTCGTGCAGTCGTCGATCCGGACGCCGTACCTGCGGCCGTACACCAACGACGACGTGATCGGCTGCGAGCTGGGCGGCGCGGTCAAGAACGTGATCGCGCTGTCGTACGGCATCGCCACCGCGATGGGCTTCGGCGACAACACCCGGGCCATGTTGATGACCCGAGGGCTGGCCGAGACGGCCCGCCTGGGTGTGGCCCTCGGGGCGGACCCGATCACCTTCGCCGGCCTGGCGGGCATGGGCGACCTCGTCGCGTCCTGCTCGTCCCCGCTGGCCCGAAACCGCACCTTCGGAGAGCACCTGGGCCGGGGCGAGACGCTGGAGCAGGCCCAGGCCGCGACCCGACAGACCGCCGAGGGCGTCAAGAGCTGCCTCGCGATCCGCGATCTGGCGCGGGCGCACGGGGTGGAGATGCCGATCACCGAGCAGGTCGAACGGATCTGCCACGAGGGGATGGACCCGCGCCTCGCCGTGGACACCCTGATGAGCCGGACCGCCAAGCCCGAGTCGTACGAGTGAGGACGCGATGAGCGAACTGGGAGACGGCACCCGCTGCGTGCGCGCCGGCCTGCCCGAGCCGGCGCCGGGTGATGCGTTCCTGCCGGGCCCGGTCTTCGCCGCGCCGTACCACCTCGACCCGTGGCAGGGCCAGGGCACGTCGCCGAACGGCTACGGTCGCCCCGACAACCCGACCCGGCGGCTGTTGGAGGCCGCCGTGGGCGAGTTGGAGGGCGGCGACTGTCGGGTCTTCGCCAGCGGTCAGGCAGCCATCACCGGGACGCTGCTCACCCTGCTGCGCCCGGGGGACACCGTCATGCTGCCCTCCGACGGCTACTTCCCCGTCCGGGCGTTCGCCACCGCCGTGCTGGAGACGATCGGCGTACGGGTGGTCTTCGTGCCGACCGTGGGGCCGTACCCGTCCTTCGAGGGCGTCCGGCTGGTGCTGGTGGAGACCCCGGCCAACCCGGGTCTGGACGTGGTCGACGTGGCCGCCCTGGCGGAGCGGGCACACTCCGCCGGCGCCCTGCTCGCGGTCGACAACACCACCGCCACCCCGCTCGGGCAGCGCCCCCTGGACCTCGGCGCCGACCTGGTGGTGGCCTCCGGCACGAAGGCGCTCACCGGCCACTCCGACCTGCTGCTGGGCTACCTGGCCAGCCGTTCCGCCGAGGTGATCGAGGCGGTGACGCTCTGGCGTACCGGCACCGGTTCGGTTCCGGGAGCGTTCGACGCCTGGTTGGCGCACCGGTCGCTGGCGACCCTCGACCTGCGGCTGGCCCGGCAGAGCGCGAACGCCGCAGCCGTCGCCGACCTGCTGGCGGGCCGGCCGGACGTGACCGGTCTGCGCTGGCCGGGGCTGCCGGACGACCCCGCGTACGCGGTGGCCTCGGCGCAGATGCGCCGGATGCCCGGGGTGCTCTCGTTCGACCTGGGTGACGCCGACCGGGTGGCCCGCTTCGTCGAGGCCGCCCGGCTGGTGGCGGCCGCCACCTCGTTCGGCGGTCTGCACACCACGGCGGACCGGCGGGCACAGTGGGGGGACGACACCGCCCCCGGCTTCGTCCGGCTCTCCTGCGGTGTGGAGGACACCCCCGACCTGGTGGCCGACATCGCCGCCGCCCTGGACGCCGCCGGGCCGGCCTGAGCTTCGTGGCAGAGCCGTCCTTCACCGACCGGACCATCCTGGTGGCCCGGCTGCGCGCCGCCGGCTGCGTCTACGCCGAGGACGAGGCCGAGCTGTTGCTGGCCGCCGCGGACTCCCCGGCGACGCTTGCCGACCTGACCGCCCGTCGCGTCGCCGGCGAGCCGCTGGAGTACCTGCTCGGCTGGGCCGAGTTCTGCGGTCTGCGGATCGCCGTCGACGCGGGAGTCTTCGTCCCGCGCGGCCGGACGGCCCTGCTTGTCGAGGCGGCCGTCGAGCTGACCGGCCCGGCGCCGGCAGTGGTCGACCTCTGCTGCGGCTCCGGGGCCACCACCGTCGCGCTGGCCCGCCGGCTCGCGCCCCGCTGGTTGGCCGCCGCCGACATCGACCCGGCCGCCGTGGCCTGCGCCCGCCGCAACCTCGCCGGACTGCCCGCCGAGGTGTACGAGGGTGACCTGTTCGCTCCGCTGCCGGCGCACTGGCGGGGGCGGCTCGACCTGGTGGTGGCCAACGCCCCGTACGTGCCGACCGAGGCGGTGGCGCTGATGCCGCCGGAGGCGCGGCTGCACGAGGCCCCGGTGGCCCTCGACGGCGGGCCGGACGGGCTCACCGTGCTGCGCCGCGTGGGCGTCGACGCGGCGCAGTGGCTGACGCCCGGTGGACACCTGGTCGTCGAGGCCGGCGAAAGGCAGACCGACGCACTGTGCGCGGCGTTCGACGCAGCCGGACTGGTGCCGACCGTACGACACGACGAGGACCTGGACGCCACGGCGGTGACAGCCCGCCGCCCAGGCTGATCCGCCCCCCATCAGCGCTGCGGCGGAGATGCCTGGTCGACCGACCCACTTGTTCGCGTCCTTTGCTCTGCTTCAACCGGCGCAACACTCGCGGCCGATTTGTGTTGCGTGGAGTGAAGCAGAGCAAAGGACGCGCGACAGCAGTCCGGGGCACCGGGGACAGCAACTCCGGATGTCACCGGAGCTCGGCTGGTACCCGCGACCCCGGTTTGAGTGGGCGGGCGTGGCGGGGGAGCGGGGTTGGCACTAGCCTCGGCTCACACTCATGAGGGCGGGAGGCGGTTGCGGTGGGCAGCGCAGGTGTGCCGGTGGTCGTCGGCCTGGACAACGGCGGCACCAGCAACAACGCCACCGTCCTGACGGTGGACGGCCGGTTCCTGGTGGACGGGCTGCTGGAGATCCCGAGCGAGGTGCGCGACGGGCCGGACGCGGCGATCGAAGCGCTGGCCCGGGCGCTGGACGGGGCGCTGGCGCAGACCGGCGTCCCTCGTGACCTGGTTCGGGCGGTCGGCTTGGACACGCCCGGCCCGGCCAGCGCCACCGGCGTCATCTCGTCGCGCGGCTCGACCAACTTCTCCCAGCCGGCCTGGCGTGGCTTCGACGTGCGGGGCGCGCTCCAGCGGCGGCTCGGCCTGCCGGTGATCTACCACAACGACGGTAACGCCGCCGCGCTCTACGCCCACCACGTGTACTTCGGCGACGAGGCGATGACGCGATCGTCGGTCTCGGCCATCGTCGGTACGGGCCTCGGCGGCGGGGTGGTGGAGAGCGGCAAGGTGATCGCCGGCGCCGCCGGCATGGCCGGCGAGTTGGGTCACGTGCACATCCCGCTGAACGGGCTGCTCGGCCCGGGGCAGCCGGAGCCCACCTGCGCCTGCGGCTTCACCGGCGACGTCGAGAGCGTCGCCTCGCTGACCGGCATCGAGCGCAACCTGCTGCCGTACTGGCTGACCCGCCACCCCGACCACCCGCTGGCCGCCGAGCCGGCGGCGCGGGCGGCGAAGCTCGTGCGGGGCTACGGCGAGCGGGGTGACGCGCTGGCCCGGGATCTCTTCACCCAGCAGGCGATGGCGCTGGGCCGCCTGTTCACCGTGGCGGCCAACTTCACCGATCCCCACGCGTACTTCGTGGGGGGCGGGGTGGTGGAGGCGGCGCCGGAGTTCCGCGACTGGTTCCTGGCGACGGTCCGCGAGCACACCGTCCTCCGGGAGGAGCAGGCCGCGGTGGCCACCTTCGCGCTGGTTCCGGACCGCGACATGGCCGGTGCCAGGGGTGTGGCGATCGCCGCCCTGGAGGCGCTGCGCGCCGTGCCGGAGCCCCGCCCGCTGGTCGCCTGAGTCCCCGCTCGTCCCCTCCCCGCCCGCGCCCCGCTGACCGGGCGGTGCGGGCCCGGGTCAGCGGGGCGGGGTGGTTGCGGTCGCCCTCCGGTCAGCGGCGCGGCGGGGCCTGGGCGAAGGCCGCCCAGGCCGCCGGGGGGAACAGCAGGGCCGGACCGGCCGGGTCCTTGGAGTCGCGGACGGCCACCAGCTGGGGGATCGTGGCCACCTCCACGCAGGCGCCCTCATCGCCGCTGCGGCTGCTCTTGCGCCACGCCGCCGTGGCCAACGCCGCTGTGATCGTCGGTGTCATCGGTCCTACCGTCCCTTCAGGACTGACAGAAGCATCGCCCGGCTGTCCGCCGGGCTGAGCGCCACGCTGCGCAGATGCTCCATGATCTTGGTGCAGGTACGCGTCTCACCCGCGCGGTCGAGGATCATCTGACCGGCGACCGTCTCCACCGACGCGATGATGGGGTCCTCCGGATCGGCGAACTCCAGGATGTGCAGCGAGCCCCGGGTGCCCCGGTGGTAACCGGCGGAGAGCGGGATCACCTGGACGGTGATGTTCGGCAGTTCGGCCATCTTGACGAGGTGCCGTAGCTGGCCGTTCATCACCGACTGGTCACCGACCGGGCGCAGCAGCGCGCCCTCGTCGATGATGGCGTCGAGGATGGGTGGGGTGTCGGCGGTGAGCCGCACCTGGCGGTCAAGTCGGATCTTGACCCGCTGCTCCACCAGCTCGTCGCCGAGGGTGTGCGGGCCGCCGCGCATCACGCCGCGGACGTAGTCCGCGGTCTGCAGCAGGCCGGGCACCACCGAGGGCTCGAAGTTGGCGATGGCGGTGGCCTCCGCCTCCAGGGCGATGAAGTCGATGGTGCGTGGGTCGAGCAGGTACGAGTACGACACCCACCAGCCCGGCTTGCGGGCGTCCTTGGCGAGCTGCACCGCGGCGGCCACCTCCTCGGAACCCACTCCGTACGAGGTGAGCAGGGCGCGCACGGTGGCCGGGCTGATCAGCGTCTGGGCGTTCTCATAGCGGGAGAGGGTGCTGCGGGTGCTGTTGATCTCATCCGCGGCGGTCTCCAGCGTCAGCCCGGCGGCTTCCCGGTATTGACGCAGGGCGATGCCGAGTCGGCGGGCGCGGGCGGTCTTCGGGGCCATGCATCGATGGTCGCACACATTTATGGGAACGGGTACATGAGAGAAGGTCCATGAGAGTTGCATTCATGGCTGTAGACGTGTCAATCTGTCATCGCGTCCTCACCGCCGGTTGTCGTGGCGACGGCGGTGGTGAGCGACCGGAGGGGATAGGGCGCGCGGCGATCGGGTTTCTCCCCCGTACCCGATCGCCGCGTGCCGCCCGTTTTGGCCCGCCGGAAGGAGACGACGTGCATACCGGTTCGAAGTCTCTCGCCCCGCAGCACGAGGGTCGGCGATGACCCGCTTTCTGGTCGTTCTCACCGACGTACGTCCCGTCGAGGGCATCGACCGCAACGAACGCGTCGCTCCCGAGCGCCGCCGCCAGGTGGTCGGCGCCAGCAGCAGGGAGGCCGCCGACCGGATCGCCGGAGCCTTCATGGCGCTGGGCATGGTGCGGGCCGGGCGGCAGCGGGTGAAGGTGATCGCGGTCGGCCGCCGGCACGCCGGGGACTGACCAGCCTCGAACATTCCGTCACGCACCGTATATGCTCTGTTGACCGATTGCCGTGTCGCTTCGGGGCTCGCCGGGTATCGCCGCGCCTGATCGCCACGCACAGTAAGGTCAACCGGGTGAGCGCCACCGGCGAGCACGACCAGCCGCAGTCGCGTACGAAGAGGTGACCGGAGTGACCACCCCAGGCAAGACCCGCGTGGCGATCGTCTTCGGCGGCCGCAGCCCGGAACACGGCATCTCCTGCGTCAGCGCCGGCAGCGTGTTCGCAGCCCTCGACCCGGACGAGTACGAGGTGGTGCCGGTGGGCATCACCCGCGCCGGCCAGTGGGTGCTGACCAGCGGGGACCCCGCCCAGCTCGCCATCAACGCCCGCCAGCTTCCGGAGATCACCGCCGAGTCCGGCGAGGACATCGTGCTGCGCGCCGACCCGACCGGGAACGGGCTGATGGTGCTCGACCCGACCGAGGGCCCCCGGGCGCTGGCCGACGTGGACGTGGTCTTCCCGGTCCTGCACGGCACGTACGGCGAGGACGGCACCATCCAGGGCATGCTGGAGATGGCCGGCATCCCCTACGTGGGGGCGAACGTGTTCGCCTCCGCCGCCGCCATGGACAAGGAGTTCACCAAGAAGCTCTGCGCGGTCGAGGGCATCCCGGTCGGCGCGTACGCGGTGCTGCGCAACGGGATGACGCTGAGCGAGCAGGACAAGGAGCGGCTCGGCCTGCCGGTCTTCGTCAAGCCGTCCCGCGCCGGCTCGTCGTTCGGCATCACCCGCGTCACCGACTGGGCCGAGCTGGACACGGCGGTCGCCACCGCCCGGCAGTTCGACCCGAAGGTCATCATCGAGGCCGCGATCGTCGGCCGCGAGATCGAGTGCGGCGTGCTGGAGGGCGAGGCAGGCGGTGCCCCCGAGGCGTCCGTGCTGGCCGAGGTGCGGGTCGTCGCCGACCACGACTTCTACGACTTCGAGGCCAAGTACCTCGACGACTCCTGCGAGTACGACATCCCGGCCGGCCTGCCGGACCGGGTGACCCGCCAGGTGCAGGAGTACGCCGTCCGCGCGTTCACCGCGCTGGACTGCGCCGGCCTGGCCCGGGCCGACTTCTTCGTCACCCCCGAGCTGGACGTCTACCTCAACGAGATCAACACGATGCCCGGGTTCACCCCGACGTCGATGTTCCCCCGGATGTGGGCGGCCTCCGGCCTGGAGTACCCCAAGCTGGTCAACCGGCTGATCCGTACCGCCCAGCGGCGCGGCGTCGGCCTGCACTAAGCAACCGACCTCGACGCGCGGCCCGCCGTACGGGCCGCGCGTCAGCGGATCAGCGCTGGCAGCCGGCGGGGATGGCGCCGCCCGAGGGCACCGACGCCACGATCGCGCTGGAGATCGGCGAAACCCACTGCAGCGGCTGCTCGTACGAGCGTGGTACGCGGACGGTGACCGGCGTCTCCCGGTCGGCGGTGGTGAGCACGGTCCCGTCGGTCTCCTCCACCGGGTGCCAGCAGACCCGGTTGACCGTCCAGACCTCGTCGGTGGCCGGGACGGTCGGCGCGGCGCCCCCGCAGGCCACGGTGAGCGCGGGGTCGCCGTACGCGGCGTTCTGCTCCGGGCCCGCCGTGACCGGGCGCTGAGCCAGGTCACGGATGGTCTGCGGCAGCTGGGAGAGCAGCGCGCGGCAGACCGTGGCCGGACGCTCGGCCAGCGCCGGGGCGGCCATCTCGACCGGAGCGGTGGATTGCGCCCGTGCGCTGCTCGCCGAGGGGCTCGGCGCGGCGGCGGGCGTGTCCGGGGCGAGCTTGGCGAAGGCCAGCACGGCCACCAGCAGCGTGATCGGCAGCGCGATCAACGTAGCCAGCAGGGCGGCGCCCCGGATGGTCCGGTCCCGGCCGGCCGGCGCGTCGGCGCCCGGGTCGGCGCTGTCGCGGATACCGTCAGCCGGCTCGGGCGTCCCGTCGACCGGCTCACGCGTCCCGTCAGCCGGCTCGTGCTTCCCGTCGTCGTCCAGAGCAGCCGAGGAGGTCGTCATCTCGTCCACTTACAGCCGCACCACCGAACACGTGAGGGTGCGCGTGATGCCGGGCACCATCTGCACCTTGCTGACGATGAGTTTGCCGAGCTCGTCGACGGTGTTCGCCTCGGTGAGGACGACCACGTCGTACGGCCCGGTGACGGCGTCGACGCGTACCACGCCGGCGATGTCCGCGATGAGACCCGCCACGTCACGTGCGCGGCCGACCTCGGTCTGGATGAGGATGTACGCCTGTACCACGACTCGACCTCCGTCCGTCGCCGCCCGGGAGCGGCCCGAAGGGTGAAACTACCTTACGGACCAGGTCTGATCCCTATCGGTGGTCAAGGAGCAGCGGTGAGCGAGCGCGGCGGTGCCGGGCAGTACGGGCCGAACGCCGGCGGTGGCGCCAGCGTGGCCGGGATCGGCGAGTTCGGGCTGATCGGGCGGATCACCGCCCGGTTGGCGATGGGCCCGACGACCCTGCTCGGCCCGGGCGACGACGCGGCGGTGGTGGCCGCGCCGGACGCCCGGGTGGTCGCCTGCACGGACGTGCTTGTCGACGGGCGGCACTTCCGGCGGGACTGGTGCTCGGCGCGTGACGTCGGTCACCGGGCCGCGGCGGCCAACCTGGCCGACGTCGTGGCGATGGGCGCCACCCCGACCGCCCTGCTGGTCGCCCTCTGCATGCCCGCAGACCTCCAGGCGAGCTGGGCGGAGGGCCTGGCCGACGGATTGGCCGCGGAGGCCGCCACGGTCGGCGCGAGCGTGGTCGGCGGCGACATGTCGGCGAGCCCCACCCTGACCATCGCGGTCACCGCGCTGGGTGACCTCGGCGGCCGGGCGCCGGTGGTGCGCTCCGGCGCCCGCCCCGGGGACGTGCTGGCCCTGGCCGGCCGGATCGGGTACGCGGCGGCCGGGCTGACCGTGCTCAGCCGGGGCTTCCGCACCCCCCGGCTGCTGGTCGAGGCGTACCGACGGCCGGAGGTCGCCTACCCGGCCGGGCCGCAGGCCGCCCAGCTCGGCGCGACCTCGATGATCGACGTCTCGGACGGGCTCCTCGCCGATCTCGGGCACGTGGCGCAGGCCAGTGGTGTGGCGATCGATGTGCGCCGCGACGCGTTCGAGGTGCCCCGGCAGATGGCCGACGCCGCGCGGGCGCTCGGCGTCGACCCGTACACCTGGATTCTGGCCGGTGGCGAGGACCACGCGCTGGCCGCGACCTTCCCCGCGACGGTGGCGTTGCCGCCGGAGTGGCGGCCCATCGGCCTGGTCACGGAGGGTGCCGGAGTGACTGTCGACGGCGGCGCCTACGACGGGCCCCGGGGCTGGGACCACTTCCGGTGACGCCGCGCGCCCGCCGTATCCTGGACACCGTGAGTGAGATCGAGATCCGGCTGGTGCGGTTCGACGCGCCGGTGGCGCAGCAGTTGATCCGGGCCGCGCTGGCCGACCTCGGCGCCCGCTACGGAGGCACCGGCGACGACACCCCGGTCGCCGCGAGCGAGTTCGAGCCGCCGGACGGCGCGTTCCTCGTCGCCTACCTGGCCGGTGAGCCGGTCGGCTGCGGTGGCTGGCGCAGCCACGGTGCGGACACCGCCGAGCTGAAGCGGATGTACACCGCCCCGGCGGCCCGTGGTCGCGGCGTGGCGCGGACGGTCCTCGCGGCCGTCGAGCGCTCGGCCCGCGAGCAGGGCCGCAAGCGGATGGTCCTGGAGTGCGGCGACAAACAGCCCGAGGCGATTGCCATGTACGCGTCCGCCGGTTATGACCGGATCCCGAACTTCGGCTTCTACAAGGACGCGGAGGGCTGCGTCTCCTTCGGCCGCACGCTCTGAGCGGCCGGCGCCCACCCGGGCGCGGACACGACAGAGCCGGCGGACCGCAGGGGGCCGCCGGCTGAGCCGAACGAGAAGAGTTGGTGCTGCCGCGTCAGGCGCGGGTGACCTTGCCGGCCTTGATGCACGAGGTGCAGACCTGCAACTTCTTGGTGTTGCCGCCACCGGCCGGGGTACGCACCGACTGGATGTTCGGGTTCCAGCGGCGGTTGGTCCGCCGGTGCGAGTGGGACACGTTGTGGCCGAAGCCCGGTCCCTTGCCACAGACGTCGCACACGCTAGCCACGGGATACTCCTGGGATTGAAACGTTCATGAGGTCGCCGGCAGGCGCTGCCCGGGCAACCTGGTCAGGTTACCCGATGACCCGCCGACCCGGCCAACCGGCCCGGTCGGGCGGTCGTGCACGGCCCGGCCCGGGCCTGCTGGTGGGCCGGTGGGCCGGCCCGGCGGCAACCGTACCGGAGGCGTCGACCCGGCCCGGGAGCGCCGTCGGACCGGGCGCGGACGGACACGCCGGACGAGTCCGACGCGTGTCGGTGCGCAACAGTAGGCTTCTGGCCGTGCTGGACACCCTCGACGCCGCCGCGGTCCGCCGCTGGTGTGCGAGCGGGCTGGCCGCCCTCAAGCGCCACCAGGGCGAGATCGACGAGCTCAACGTCTATCCGGTGCCCGACGGTGACACCGGCACCAACCTGGTGCTCACCCTCACCTCGGCCCAGCAGGCCCTGTCGATGGACCTGGACACTCTCCCCGACAGCGGCTCCACCGCCCACGGGCACGCGCTGCGGCTGATGGCCCAGGGCGCGCTGCTCGGCGCCCGGGGCAACTCGGGGGTCATCCTCTCGCAGATCCTGCGCGGCTTCGCCGACGCCGTCGTGACCGTGCCGGTGGTGCGCGGGCGGGCCCTGGCCGTCGCGCTGCGGGCCGCGACCGCCGCCGCGTACACGGCGGTCGGCCGTCCCGTGGAGGGCACCCTGCTCACCGTCGTCGCCGCGGCCGCCACAGGGGCCGAGCAGGTGAGCGGCGACGACCTGCCCGCGGTGGCCCGCGGCGCGGCGCGGGCGGCGGCCGAGGCCCTGGCCCGTACGCCCGAGCAACTGCCGGCCCTGGCCCGCGCGGGGGTCGTCGACGCGGGCGGGCGGGGGCTCTGCGTCCTGCTCGACGCCCTGGTCGAGGTGCTCACCGGGGAGAGCGCCACCCGGCTCGCGCCGCCGCCGCGAACCGCCCGCCCGGCGGCCACCGTCGCGCGGGAGACCGGCTCCGAGGAGTACGCCTACGAGGTGCAGTTCCTGCTCGACGCCCCCGCCGACGCGGTGGCCGTGCTGCGCCGGACCCTGGAGGCGCTGGGTGACTCGCTTGTCGTCGTCGGCGACGGGCGCGAGCCGGGCGGCACCTGGAACGTGCACGTGCACGTCAACGACGTGGGCGCGGCGGTCGAGGCGGGGGTCGCCGCCGGCCGCCCGTACCGGATCTCGGTGACCCGCTTCGCCGACCAGCCGGAGCCGTCCGCAGGCCCGACCGAGGACGGTCGGGCCGCCGTGGTGGTGGCCACCGGCCGCGGGATCGCGGAGCTGTTCGCCGCCGAGGGCGCGACGGTGGTGCCCGGCAACCCGTCCACGGGTGAGCTGCTGGACGCCGTGCGCAGCACCCGGGCGGCCCGGGTGGTGGTGCTGCCCAACGACCCCAACACGGAGGCGGTCGCGAGCGCGGCGGCCCGCGAGGCGCACCGGCACGGCATCAAGGTGAGCGTGGTGCCGACCCGGTCGCCGGTGCAGGCCCTCGCGGCCCTGGCGGTCCGCGACGGCACCCGCCGCTTCGAGGACGACGTGATCGCGATGGCCGAGGCGGCCGGCGCCTGCCGCTACGCCGAGGTCTGCCACGCCAGCCGGGAGGCGCTGACGGTCGCCGGCCCCTGCCGCCCCGGTGACGTGCTGGCGCTTGTCGAGGGGGAGGTGCACCTGATCGGCACCGACCTCACCGACACCTGCGCCGCCGTGGTCGACCGGATGCTCGGCGGTGGCGGGGAGCTGGTCACCCTGCTGGCCGGGGTGGACGCCCCCGCCGGGCTCACCGATGCAGTCCGCGCGCACGTCGCGCGGCGCTGGCCGTTCGTCGAGGTGCAGGCGTACCCGGGCGGCCAGCCGTTCTATCCGCTCCTGGTGGGGGTCGAATGAGCGAGCCGGCCACGGTGGACACCCCGTTGAAGAAGCTCGTCGGGGACAAGACGGCCAAGGCGTTGGCAGCCCACCTCGACCTGCACACCGCGGGTGACCTGATCTACCACTTCCCGCGTCGCTACGACGAGCGCGGCGAGCACACCGACATCCGGTCGCTGGACGTCGGTGAGCAGGTCACCGTGCTGGCCCAGGTGCAGCGCACCGCCGTACGGCCGATGCGCCAGCGCCGGGGCAACCTGCTGGAGGTGACCGTCGGCGACGGCTCCGGCGGCCTGCTGACGCTGACGTTCTTCGGCAACCAGGCGTGGCGCGAACGGGAGCTGCGTCCGGGCCGGTGGGGGCTGTTCGCCGGCAAGGTCACCGAGTTCCGGAGCAAACGTCAGCTCAACGGCCCGGAGTACGTGCTGCTCGGCGAGGGCGGCGAGGGCGAGGCGGCGGTCAGCGACGAGATCGAGGAGTTCGCCGGCGCGCTGATCCCCGTGTACCCGGCGGCGGCGGCCGTCCCGACCTGGGTGATCGCCCGCTGCGTACGGGTTGTGCTGGACACCTTCACCCCGCCGGAGGATCCGCTGCCGTCCTCCGTCCGCGCCAGCCGCAACCTCGTCGACCTGGGCCCCGCGCTGCGGGAGATCCACCGGCCGTCCACGAAGGAGGCGCTGCACCGGGCGCGGCGACGACTCAAGTGGGACGAGGCGTTCGCCGTCCAGCTGACGCTGGTGCAGCGCAAGCACCGGGCCGCCGACTGGCCGGCCCGGCCCCGCCCACCACGCGCCGGTGGGCTGCTGGACGCCTTCGACGCGCGGTTGCCGTACGAGCTGACGGCCGGTCAGCGCGAGGTCGGCGTGGAGATCGCCACCGACCTGGCGGCCGCGCATCCGATGCACCGGCTGTTGCAGGGCGAGGTCGGCTCGGGCAAGACGGTGGTCGCGCTGCGGGCCATGCTCCAGGTGGTCGACGCGGGCGGGCAGGCCGCGCTGCTGGCCCCCACCGAGGTGCTGGCCGCCCAGCACTATCGCGGCATGCTCGACCTGCTCGGGCCCCTCGGGCGGGCTGGTGAGCTGGATTCCGCCGAGCACGCCACCCGGGTGGAGCTGGTCACCGGGTCGCTGGGCGCGGCGGCCCGCCGACGGGCGCTCGGCGAGGTGGCCAGCGGCAACGCCGGCATCGTGCTCGGCACCCACGCGCTGCTCTACGAGGGCGTCGACTTCGCCGACCTGGGCCTCGTGGTGGTCGACGAGCAGCACCGCTTCGGCGTGGAGCAGCGCGACGCGCTGCGCGCCAAGGCCGACCAGCCACCGCACACGCTGGTGATGACGGCCACCCCGATCCCGCGCACGGTGGCGATGACCGTCTACGGCGACCTGGAGGTGTCCACCCTCTCCCAGCTGCCCCGGGGCCGGTCGCCGATCGCCTCGCACGTGGTGCCGGCCGCCGAGAAGCCGGCCTTCCTCGACCGGGCGTGGCGGCGGCTGCGCGAGGAGGTGGCCGCCGGCCACCAGGCGTACGTGGTGTGCCCGCGAATCGGTGACGGCCCGACGTCCGACGAGGAGCCGCCACCCGAGGACGACAACGGCCGCCGGCCGCCCCTCGCCGTGACCGAGGTGGCCCCGCTGCTGGCCGAGGGGCCGTTGCACGGGCTGCGGATCGGGGTCCTGCACGGCCGGCTGCCCGCCGACGAGAAGGACGCGGTGATGCGCTCCTTCGCGGCCGGTGACCTGGACGTGCTGGTCGCGACCACGGTGATCGAGGTCGGCGTCGACGTGCCGAACGCCACCGTGATGATCGTGCTGGACGCCGGCCGTTTCGGTGTCT
Organism: Micromonospora sp. NPDC047557; assembly: GCF_043205095.1. NCBI lineage: Bacteria > Bacillati > Actinomycetota > Actinomycetes > Micromonosporales > Micromonosporaceae > Micromonospora > Micromonospora sp. NPDC047557. The sequence continues at coordinate 103,971 of NZ_JBIDDK010000014.1, forward strand.
CCCAACTGCACCAGCTGCGCGGTCGGGTCGGCCGGGGTGCCGCCGCCGGGCTCTGCCTGCTGGTCAGCGAGGCCGCCGAGGGCTCGTCGGCGCGGGAACGGCTGGACGCCGTGGCGTCCACCAGCGACGGCTTCAAGCTCGCCGAACTGGATCTGGAGCAGCGCCGCGAGGGCGACGTGCTGGGCGCCACCCAGTCCGGGCACCGCTCGCACCTGCGGCTGCTGTCCCTGAAGCGCGACACCGAGCTGATCCGCGACGCCCGCGCCGAGGCGATCACCCTGGTCGAGGAGGACCCGGAGCTGACCCGCAACCCGGCGCTGGCCGCGTCGGTCGCCGCGCTCGTCGACGAGGACCGCGCGGAGTACCTGGAGAAGGGCTGAGCGCTGCCCGCTGATCCCATCCGGTTTCCCGGCCTAGGGAGACCCCGTTTCGGTGATCCCGAGTCAATCAGCCGTAACCGGAAACGACCGAGGGCGCGTCGACCGGGTGGTCGACGCGCCCTCGGGCTACTGCGGTTCTACTCAGGCGGTGAAGCGCACCCGACGACGGCGGGCGACCACGAACAGCGCCACACCCGCGGCCAGCAGGGCGACGGCACCGGCGATGATCCCGCCGGTCGCGGCGCCAGTCAGCGGCAGCGCCGGCTCGTCCTTGTCGCCACCACCCTGACCCGCGTTACAGGTGGCCGGCTTCTCCCACGCGATCGGGCTGGTGTCGTCGAGGCCGTCGGCGGCCGGCGTGACGGTCAGACCCTCGAACGCCTTGAACTCGACGAAAACGGTCTTGCCCGGCTCCACGGTCCGCGTCTGCGCCTCGCCCTTGTTCGGGGTGAGGGTCACCTCGAAGGCCTTGCCGTCCTCCGGGTTGGCGAAGCCGAAGACCAGCTTGTCGCAGGTGGACTCGTAACCGGCCTGGGGCTCGCCCGGCTTCACGCAGTCCTCGGGGCTCGCCCAGGTGTAGGGCTTGCCGATCGGCTTGTCACCCTCGCTGACGGTGATCTCGCCGGCCTTGGCCGGTACGACGATGTCGTTCTTGCTGCCGCCAGGCTGGACGGTGTACGTCTTGTCGAAGCCCTTGGCCTTGACGGTGATCTTGGCGTCGCTCGTGGCGTCGGCGCCGTTGGCCAGCGTCACCGTAACCGCGCCCTCGCAGTCGGAGGCGAAGCTGGCGGTGGGGACGGTGACGGCCGGCGGCGTCGTCGGCGGGGTGGTCACCGTCGGGGTCGGCGTGGGGGTGGGCTGAGTCGGCTCGGGCGACGGGGTGGTCGGCGGCTCGTCCTTCACGCAGGTGCCCCGGAACGTCACCGTGCCGGTGCGCGCGGTGGTCTCCTTGTAGCCGTCGTTCCACTTGGCCTTCACCGCGAGGGTGGCCTCGGTCGCCGACCCGGGCACGCGCTGTACGCCGGTGAGCGGCGTGTTGACGAGGTGCGGGTAGGTGTTGCCCTCGGTCCGCACGATGTTGGTGACGGTGGTGCCGGCGGGCGTCAGCTGGACGCTGTGCAGCTTGAAGCTGGTCGACGAGAGGTGGTAGACGCTCTCGACCTTCCAGCTCACCACCCACTCGCCGGTGGTGGTGTCGCAGACGGCCTGGCCGGAGGTGTTGGTGTAGTGGGCGCTCGCGGGGGACGCGAGAACGCCGACACCGGCGAGTCCGATCAGCGCACCCGCGGCGATGGCCGCGACGCGCCGCAACGGAGACTTGGGAGAGTTCACACAGGCTCCTGGTGAGGGGGAACGGGTCGCGTGCGGGAGGCCGGGAGGCGGGACGGCCGGACGGGTCGTCTGCTCACCGGGGGGTCGCGCGACGCTGGGGTGTTCCCGCGCGAGGCGGGGACAGTGGGTGACTGTACTGACGGGTCATGAATGAGGGGAGTTCAGATCATTGCCATCCGGCAATGTCATCAATTCGTGATCATTGATTGGCGGATGGTGGTCGTTCGGTCACCGACGGGTTCGTGCGTGGTGTCGCTCCGAAGAGGACGCAGAGACGCCACGGGCGCGCCGACCAGGTGGTCGACGCGCCCGTGGGGCTACTCAGATCGTCAGGCGGTGAAGGTCACCCGACGCCGCCGAGCGATGACGAACAGGACCGCGCCCGCGATCAGCAGGGCGATCGCGCCGGCGGCGATGCCGCCCGCGGCCGCACCGGTGACCGGGAGGCCCGGCTCGTCGCTGCCGCCGCCACCGCTACCGCCGCAGTTGCCCTCCGGCGTGTAGATGGCTTCCAGCTCCAGGTCCATGTCCGGCAGGGCGACGATCGCCGTCTTGTCCTTGCCGGCCTTGAAGGTCACCGTCTCCGACGCGCCGGCCGCGACCGTACGGGTCTCGGTCTTGTCGCCGTAGGTGAAGGTGGTCTTCACCGGCAGGCCACCCTCGGGGTTGGTGACGGTGAGGGCGAACTCCTTGCAGTCGGCCTTGGTGGTGACGGCCGGCAGCGGGCAGTCCTCGGGACGCGTCCACGAGTACGTGCCGTTCTCGATGACCTTGCCGTCGACCAGAACCTCGATCTTGCCGGCGTCGGCGGCGGGCACCACGATGCTGGTGTCGGCCTTGCCGGGGGCAACGGAGACCTTCTTGGTGAAGCCGTTCTCGCCCTTGACCTCGAACTCGACGGCGTACTTGCTGATCTTGCCGTCGTTGCTCAGCGACACGGCGACCGAACCGTCGCACTTGGACGCGAAGGTCGAGGCCGGGGTGACGCAGCTCTTGCTGCCGCCGTTGTACCAGCCCTGCGGGCCCTTGGACCGGTTGCCCGGAGCGCCCGGCGAGCCCAGCTTCTTGTTGTCGTAGCGCTTGCCGCCGTCGACGATCTCGTCGATGACCTGGTCCTTGTCGCCCCAGATGAGGTCGACCTGGGTGTGGCAGTCCGGGATCTCGACGTTCAGCGTGATCTCGGTCTGCTTGGCGCTGACGAAGTCGCTGTCCGGCGTGCCGAACACGTACTGCGGAGTGGCGAACTGCGGCCGCGGCGCGAAGTAGGACACCAGCGTGAAGTACTGCTTGCCGTCGCCGCAGAGCGGCAGGTCACCGTCGAGCTTGACGGTGGCGGTGCCCTTCGGGCCGTCGAAGGTGTGGCTGTACTTGGCCTTGTCGACCTCGACGCACTTCGGCGCCGGCGTGCAGGACTTGTCCGCAGCGAGGTTGATCTCGCCGTTGGCGGTGTGGTTCTTGGTCTCCTGACCTTCCTTGATCCACTCCGCGTACACCTGGAGGCGTGCCGTGGTGGTGTTGCTGGGCACGCGCTGGGTGGCCAGCATGGAGGACCCCTGGGGGATGACCAGGCCCTGCAGCGGCTTAGCTTCCTTCGCTCCCTTAACCAGGGAGGTCACCGGGGTGCCCGGGTCGGAGGTCACCTTCTGAAGCGTCGCGTCCTTGTTGGTCTCGCTGTTCTTCACCTTCCACGTGATCACGCGCTCGCCGGTCTGCCGGTCACAGTTGGCGGTGGCGCTGATCTCGGTGTGGTGTGCGCTGGCTGGGGTGGCCACCGCGGCGACCCCGGTGAGGCCGATGAGGGCGGCTCCCAGGACGGCCAGCGGTCGCCGGAGCGACAGCTTGGGACGGATCACGGGTACTCCTGGAGTGCTGAAGCGTCAGGGGTGTGGCACGGGACTGACAGTGGACGGTCACTGCACGTCCGATCGGAGAGGCGCCCTCCCGAGCCGTGGGCCGGCGGGTCGCCACCGGCACCCGGCAGACCCTAGCGAGATCGACGCGTCTCTTACAGCCTTCAGGTACCGCTAAGAATGATGTTATCGATGCGAGATCATTGATATACGAGGAGTGATCATTTCCGTCGATCATCGATACGGCCCGTGTTGATCGGACCCAATGGCGATCGCGTAGCGTCGGGGCCATGAGCAGGAGGAGACGGTGACCCGGATCGTGGCCGGGACGCTCGGTGGCCGGCGGATCGCCGCGCCGCCCGGCGCCGGCACCCGACCCACGTCCGACCGGGTCCGGGAGGCGCTGTTCAGCGCCGTCGAGTCCGAGGTCGACCTCGACGGCGCCCGCTTCGCCGACCTGTACGCCGGTTCCGGCGCGGTCGGGCTGGAGGCGCTGTCCCGGGGCGCCCGACACGTGCTGCTTGTCGAGTCCGATCCGCGGGCGGCCCGGGTGATCCGGGAGAACGTGGCGACCCTGGGGGCCGGCCCGGCCGTACGGCTGGTCGTCGGCAAGGTGGCGACCGTGCTGGCCGCCGGCCCGGACGGCGGCCCGTACGACGTGGTCTTCGCCGACCCGCCCTACGCCGTGCCGGACGCGGAGATCACCGCGCTGCTGACGACGCTTGTCGACGGCGGCTGGCTGGCGCCCGACGCGCTGGTGGTGGTGGAGCGGTCCCGCCGCACCAGGCAGTTCGAGTGGGTGGAGGGGATCACCCCCGAGCGCAGTCGCCGGTACGGCGAGACCACCCTTTGGTACGGTCGCCGATCATGAGACGTGCGGTGTGTCCCGGCTCGTTCGACCCGGTCACCAACGGACACCTCGACATCATCGGCCGTGCCAGCCGGCTGTTCGATGAGGTGATCGTCGGCGTGCTGATGAACCAGTCGAAGAGCGGCCTGTTCACCGTCGAGGAGCGGATCGAGATGCTCCGCGAGGTGACCGCCTCGTACGGCAACGTACGTGTCGAGTCCTTCCGGGGGCTGCTCGTCGACTTCTGCCGCGCCCAGCAGGCGAGCGTGCTGATCAAGGGGCTGCGGGCGGTCAGCGACTTCGACTACGAGTTGCAGATGGCCCAGATGAACATCGGGCTGGCCGGGGTCGAGACGCTCTTCATGCCGACCAACCCGCTCTACTCGTTCCTCTCCTCCAGCCTCGTCAAGGACGTGGCCAAGTGGGGTGGCGACATCTCCGCCCACGTCCCGGACCCGGTCCGCGAGGCCCTCCAGTCCCGCCTGGGCCCCCGCCCCTGACCCGGAGCGCGGGGGCGGGGAGTGACCATGTCGCGACTCGCCGGGTTGGGGTGAGTGGGGCGGCGGTGGGGCGGGCACGACATGATTGGTCGAGCAGGAACCCGGCCGTGGCCCGCATCATGGAGGTCGGCCGACGAACGACAGGAGTGAGGTACCGGTGGACCCGCTCGATCGCATCGACGAACTGATCGCCATGGTGGAGCAGGCGCGCTCCGTCCCGATGTCGCGCAACAACTGCATGGTCGACCGGGGCGAGATGATCGCCGCCCTGGACGAGATGCGCGCCGACCTCCCCGCCGACCTGCGTCGAGCCGCCGCGCTCCTGGAGGAGCGCGACAAGATCATGGACGCCGGCAAGCGCGAGGCGGACCGGATCATCAGCGAGGGTGAGGCAGAACACGCCCGCCTCGTCTCGGTGAACGAGATCACCGTGTCGGCCGAGCACGAGGGCGCCCGGATCATCGCCGAGGCCCGCGCCGAGGCGCAGCGCCTGCGCGAGGAGGTCGACGACTACGTCGACACGGCGCTGGCCAACTTCGAGCAGTTCCTCACCCGGGCCCTCGCCTCGATAGAGCGGGGCCGCGACAAGATGCACGCGCTGCGGGAGATCGGCACCTTCGGTGGGGATGAGGCGGAACGCCCGCTACCCTTCTGAGCGGCACCTCACCAGCCGACATTCTCGCCAGAGGCGTCCCCCCGGTTCGACGGTCCGGCGGTCGCCCAGGTAACCTTTTTTGTCGGCCTCTCACCGGCCGGAGTCTGACTATGCCCAAGCACTCGCCATCGACACTCGACCCCAGGTCGCCGCTGGTCCTCGACACGAGGGACCTGCCGCGTCGCCCTGGCGCGTTGCGTGAGGTCCAGCGGGTCGTGCCGGCACCGGCGGACCTCGGTGTGGAGTTGATCGGCGTGCCGGAGGGCGCGGACCTCAACCTCGATCTGAGGTTGCAGTCGGTGTCCGAGGGTGTGCTCGTCTCCGGGACCATCACCGGTCCCATCCGGGGCGAGTGCGGGCGTTGCCTGCGCGAGATCAACGAATCGATGGCCGTGACGATCCAGGAGCTGTACGCGTACGAGAACAGCACCACGGACGCCACGACCGACGAGGACGAGGTGGGCCGGATGCAGGGCGATCTGATCGACCTGGAGCCGGCGCTGCGGGACGCGTTGGTGCTCACGCTGCCGACCAACCCGCTCTGCCGGGAGGACTGCCCTGGACTGTGCCCCGAATGCGGGGCGCACTGGGACGATCTGCCGGCCGACCACAGTCACCAGCAGATCGACCCGCGTTGGGCGGGCCTGACGCAACTGACCCGTACAGAGGAGTAAGAACCGTGGCCGTCCCCAAGCGCAAGATGTCGCGCAGCAACACCCGGTCCCGCCGGGCGAACTGGAAGGCGACCGTGGTCGCGACCGTCGCGTGCCCGCAGTGCAAGTCCCCGAAGCTGCCGCACGCCGCCTGCTCCGTCTGCGGCACCTACAACGGCCGCCAGGTTCTCGAGGTCTGACCTGGACGCCGAGTGACGCCCCCGACCCCAGGTCGGGCGGCGCGCGCACCCTGGCATTCGCCCGGTGCCCCGGCTCCCTCCGACGCCGGCCGGCCCAACCCGGCCGGTGTTCCGGTGGAGCCGGGCACCGCGCGGATCGCCGTTGACCTCCTCGGCGGGGACGACGCTCCCGCCGTCGTGGTTGACGGCGCTCTGCGGGCCGTGCGCGCCGACCCCGACCTGCACCTGCTGCTCGTCGGCCCGACCGAGGTCGCCGACGCGCTGATCGCTGCCCTCGCCCCGCCCGAGCGGGCCCGGATCACGGTCCGACCGGTCCGCGCCGCCGTCGGCATGGCAGACCATCCCAGCGCCGCCCGCTCGGAGAGCACCGTCCGGGCCGCCGTCACCGCCGTCCGCGACGGCACCGCCGACGCCCTCGTCTCGGCCGGCGCGACCGGCGCCACGGTCACCGCCGCCGTGCTCGGGCTCGGGCGCTGGCCGGAGATCCGTCAACCCGCCCTGGTCGCCACCCTGCCCGCGGTCGCCGGGCCGGTGGTGCTGCTCGACGTCGGCGGTTCGCTGGAGCCCCGGCCCGCCACCCTGGCCCGGCACGCCGTGCTCGGCGCCGCGTACGCCGCGGTGGCCCACTCGGTCGTCGCGCCGCGGGTCGGCCTGCTCTCGGTCGGCACCGAGGCCGGCAAGGGCGACCGGGTACGCCGCGCCACCGACCCCCTGCTCGCCGTCGAGCCGCTGCCCTGCGAGGCCCGCTACGTCGGCCTGGTCGAGGGGTACGACGTGACTCTCGGCGCGCGCGCCGATGTGGTGGTCACCGACGGCTTCACCGGTAACGTGCTGCTCAAGGCGATCGAGGGTGCGTACGCGATGGCCGGCGGCCCGCCCGTCGTCGGCGGCGCGCCCCGGGCCGCCGCCCTGCTCGGCGTCGCCGGGACGGTGGTCGTCTGTCACGGCTCCGCCCGCGCCGACGACGTCGCCTCCGGCATCGCTCTCGCCGCCCACCTGTGGCGACGGCGTGCCACCGAACTGGTCTCCGCGTTGCTCGACGGCGACGCCGCGACGGACCGCACCGACCGCTCCACCGACACCGAGGTACGCACATCATGAGCAACGACAAGCGGCGGCGGGCGTCCGTCGGTCACCTGGAAGCCGCGTTCGGCGTCAGCCTGGAGCCGGACCTGCTGGAACGCGCGCTGACCCACCGCTCGTACGCGTACGAGAACGGTGGCCTGCCGACGAACGAGCGGCTGGAGTTCCTCGGCGACTCGGTTCTCGGCGTCGTGATCACCACGGCGCTGTTCCACAACCACCCGGACCTGCCCGAGGGGCAGTTGGCGAAGCTGCGGGCGAGCGTGGTCAACATGCGGGCGCTCGCCGACGTGGCCCGTGGTCTGGGCCCGGACGGCCTCGGCGCGTACCTGCTGCTCGGCAAGGGCGAGGAGACCACCGGTGGCCGGGACAAGGCGAGCATCCTCGCCGACACCCTGGAGGCGCTGCTCGGTGCCATCTACCTCCAGTACGGGCTGGACACCGCCGGGATCGTGATCCACCGGCTCTTCGACCCGCTGATGGCCGAGTCGGCCGGTCGGGGCGCCGCCCTGGACTGGAAGACCAGCCTCCAGGAGTTGACCGCCGCGCTCGGTCTCGGCGTACCCGAGTACCGGATCGAGGGCACCGGACCGGACCACCTCAAGACGTTCACCGCCTGGGTGGTGGTGGCCGGCAACCGGTACGGCGGCGCGGAGGGGCGCAGCAAGAAGGAGGCCGAGCAGCGGGCCGCCGAGGCGGCCTGGCGGATGCTCACGGAGCAGCACGAGCAGAACGCCCAGCAGGACCAGCAGAACGGGTCCAACCAGGACGAGTCGTTCGGGCCGCTGGACAGCGCCGAGCAGGCGGCCCGGGCCGAGGTGGCCGACCACCGGGCGCAGGTCATGCCCGCCGACGTGGCGGAGCAGCAGACTCCGCCCGAGCGGCCGACGTCCGCCAACGGCGGCGGCCCGACCGAGGCCCGCGACGCCGAGGCCCCGACCTGCGCCCCGGGTGGCCACGAGACGGGCGTACGTCGTGCCTGAGCTGCCCGAGGTGGAGACCGTCCGGCAGGGGCTGGCCCAGTGGGTCACCGGCCGGCGGATCGCCTCGGTCGAGGTCCGGCACCCGCGCGCCGTCCGGCGGCACGTCCCCGGCGGCGCGCACTTCGCCGACGTGCTCGCCGGCCGGACCATCGTGGACGTGCGCCGGCGCGGCAAGTACCTGTGGCTCCCGCTGGACAGCGGCGACGCGGTGATCGGGCACCTCGGCATGTCGGGTCAGTTGCTGCTCCAGCCGCCCGGCACCCCCGACGAGACCCACCTGCGGGTGCGGTTCCGGTTCGCCGACGACGGGCCCGAGCTGCGCTTCGTCGACCAGCGCACGTTCGGCGGGCTCGCGGTCAGCGAGGGTGGCGCGGACCTCCCCGCGGAGATCGCGCACATCGCGCGCGACCCGATGGACCCCGAGTTCTCCGACGCGGCGTTCGTCGCCGCGCTGCGCCGCCGGCGGACCGAGGTGAAACGGGCCCTGCTCGACCAGACGCTGATCTCCGGTGTGGGCAACATCTACGCCGACGAGGCGCTCTGGCGCGCCGGGCTGCACGGCGCCCGCCCGACCGACGCGCTGACCGGCCCGGCCGCGCAGCGTCTGCTCGGTCACGTCCGCGACGTGCTCGCTGAGGCGATCAAGGAGGGCGGCACCAGCTTCGACGCCCTCTACGTCAACGTCAACGGCGAGAGCGGTTACTTCGACCGGGCGCTGAACGCCTACGGCCGCGAGGGCGAGCCGTGCCGGCGGTGCGGAGCGCCGATCCGCCGCGAGTCGTTCATGAACCGTTCCTCGTACAGCTGCCCGCGCTGCCAGCCCCGGCCTCGGGGTGCCCTTCGGGGATGACCCGGAGTCGGCTCCGGGTCGGCACCGGCGGGTCGCGGCCGGACGCTCCGGGCCACACCCCGGCGTACGCCCGAATCGCGGGTTGATGCCCGTCCGGCGGGCCCGCCGTCCCCGGCGGACCGACTCCGGGGTGGACGGGGGCCGTTCCCCGATGTGACCGCCTCGTCACGTCCCTAACGTCAGCACCGTTGACAGGGGGTCGACGTGACAGGGGGACGCGAGATGGGCAACAGACCGGTGACGGTGCGGATGGCGCGGTGGAGCGCCGAGCATCCGTGGCGGGCGATCGCGTTGTGGGTCGTGTTCGTGGCGGTGTGTTTCGTCGGTGGCAACGCCGCCGGCCTCACCGAGGCCACCAACGGGGACCAGGCGATCGGCGAGGCCGGACGGGCCAGCATCATCGTGGACGACGGGGCCTTCGACGACCCGGCCGTGGACAACGTCCTGATCACCTCCCGGGGTGGCGCCCTGGACCCGGCGGCGGCGAAGGCGGCCGCCGACGACGCGGCCGCCCGGCTGCGGACGGTCACCGGGGTCGCCGAGGTCGGCCCGCCGGTCACCGCGCGGGACGGGTCCGCGCTGCTGCTGCCGATCACCATGTCCGGTGACCCGGAGACCGCGTCGGACCGGGTGCAGCCGCTGCGCGACGCCACCGCCACCGTGCAGGGCGCGCACCCGCAGTTGCGCGTCGAGCAGGTTGGCGGGCCGTCGATCGGCCAGGCGCTCGACGACACCCTGGGCAAGGACTTCGAGCGCGCCGAGCTGCTGAGCCTGCCGGTCACCCTGGCCATCCTGATCATCGCGTTCGGCGCGTTGATCGCGGCAAGCGTGCCGGTGCTGCTGGCGCTCTCCTCGGTCGCCGCCGCGATGGGCCTGTCCACCCTCGCCTCGCACCTCGTGCCGGCCACCGACACCACGGCACCGGTGATCCTGCTGATCGGCATGGCGGTCGGGGTCGACTACTCGCTGTTCTACATCCGCCGGGAGCGGGAGGAACGGGCCAAGGGCCGTTCCGGCCTGGACGCGGTGGAGATCGCCGCGGAGACCTCCGGGCACGCCGTGGTGGTCTCCGGGGTCGCCGTGATCATCGCGATGGCCGGCCTGTTCCTCGCCGGTGACGTCGTCTTCTCGTCCCTGGCCGTCGGCTCGATCCTGGTGGTCGCCGTCGCGGTGACCGGCTCGCTGACCGTGCTGCCGGCCCTGCTGGCCCGGCTGGGCCGCTGGGTCGACCGGCCCCGGGTGCCGCTGCTGTGGCGCCTCACCGCGCCGCGCACCGGCCGGCACGGCGAGCCGCGTACGCCCCGGCTCTGGCCGGCGGTGCTCCGGCCCGCGCTGCGCGCCCCGGTGGCGACGCTCGTCATCTCGGTCGGCCTGCTGCTCGCGCTGGCCGCGCCGGCGCTCGGCATGAAGCTGAAGTTCCCCGGAATGGAGGACCTGCCGCGCACCACGCCGGCCATGCAGGCGTACGACCGGCTCACCGCGGCTTTCCCGAGCACCGGCACCAGCCACGTGGTGGCCGTCCGGGCGCCGGCCGAGCAGGCCGACCGGGTCAACGCGGCCCTCACCGACCTCGCCGCCCGCGCCGGCGGTGACCCGTTGTTCGCCCCCACCGAGGCGGACGGCCCGAAGATCAAGGTGTCGGCCGACCGGCGGGTGTCGGTGCTGGACGTCGCCACCCCGTACGCCAGCCGGGACGACCGGTCGGTGCGGTCGCTGGAGAAGCTGCGGGCCGACCTGGCCCCGGCCGAGCTGCGGGGGATCCCCGGGATCGAGTACGCGGTCGGCGGCAGCGTGGCCGACAGCGAGGACTACGCCGCGCACGTCCGCGACAAGCTGCCGCTGGTGATGGGCTTCGTGCTGGTGCTCACGTTCCTGGTCATGGCCTTCACCTTCCGTTCGGTGGTGGTGGCGGCCAGCTCGATCGCGTTGAACCTGCTCTCCGCCGGCGCCGCGTACGGGTTGCTGGTGCTGGTCTTCCAGGGGGAGTGGGCCGAGGGGCTGCTCGGCTTCACCTCGATGGGCGCGATCGTCTCCTGGCTGCCGCTGTTCCTGTTCGTGGTGCTCTTCGGCCTCTCGATGGACTACCACGTCTTCGTGGTGAGCCGGATCCGCGAGGGGGTCCGGGCCGGCATGTCCAACCGCGACGCGGTGTCGTACGGCATCACGTCGTCGGCCGGGGTGGTGACCAGCGCGGCGATCGTCATGGTCGGAGTGTTCTCGATCTTCGCCACGCTGAGCACGATCGACATGAAGCAGCTCGGCATCGGCCTGGCGGCGGCGATCCTGCTGGACGCCACGATCATCCGGGGAGTGGTGCTGCCCGCCCTGATGACCATGCTCGGTGACGCGAACTGGTGGGCCCCGCGGTTCCTGCGGCGACGCCCGGCGCCCGAGCCCACCGACCCGCCGGCGCCCGCGCCGGAGCTGGTGCCCGTCTCCTGAGCCGAGGTGCCCCCGTTCGCGACCGGGAACGGGGGCACCGATCCGGCGTCACGGCAGCGCGCAGGGTTCCCGCCAGGCGTCCAACGCCCGGTCCTTGCGTATCGACGCGAAGCCGTAGCCGACAGTGGTGACGCAGAAGTCGTCGGTCGACCCGGTGTACTCGACGTGGAAGACCGGCTTGCCCGCGTCCACGAACGGCAGCAGCTTGGCGCACTGGTCCAGCCGGACGCACTCCTCGTTGACCACGAAGTCGAAGTCCGGTGCCAGCGCCGCGAGCTGCGGCACGTCGTTGACCAGCCCGGGGGAGAGGTCCAGCGTGCGGGCCAGCTGGGCCAGTCGGCGGTTGAACAGCAGTTGGTCGTCGAAGCCGAGGGGGAAGCCGCTGCGGTGGGCGTACCCGTCGGCGTCGGAGAGGGCCACCGCGCCGAAGCCCTTGCCCCGGCACAGCCGGAACCGGTCGGCCAGCACCGGCGCCAACGCGTCCCACCCCCGTACGTCCAGCCACCGGCTGCCGGGCTGTGGGCCGGCCGCGCCCTGCACGGCGGCGGGCACCCGGCTGGCGTCCGGGTCGGTCGAGCGCAGCGAGCCGACGGGCACCTGGCAGATCAGCCGCCGGTCACGGGCGCGTAGTTCGGCCGTCTGCGCGGCGGTGGTGGCCACCGGGTCGAGCAGGAAGACGTCGGCGTCCACCGTCGGGTCGAGCGGACCGTCGAGTTGCCACTGCCACTGCCAGTGACGGGCCTGGGTGGCCGGCCACGGGGTGGGCGCGCCCGGCGGGATCAGCTCGCGCCGGCACCCGTACGCCGGCACCACCAGGAGAAGCGCGACGCCGGCCGACACGATCCGGCGCAGCGGGCGTGCGACGGCACGTCGCCGCAGCCGGATCCGCATCGGCAGCTCCCGGGTCCTGGACGGCTGGTCGCCGCCCACACCGGCACGCCGCCCCCACGTCCGGTCCGGCGTGCCTCACCGGGTCCAACGAGCGCGGGGGCGCGGACGACGCGCCCTCAGCGCGGCGCCGCGAAGACCTGGGTCCAGTACGGTCCGTTGCTGCTGGCGATGCCGACGCCGATCTCGGTGAACGCGCAGTTGAGGATGTTGGCCCGGTGCCCGGAGCTGTTCATCCAGGCGTCCATCACGGCGGCCGGCGTCTTCTGGTTCCACGCCACGTTCTCGCCGTAGGTGCGCCAGGCGTAGCCGACGCGGTCCAGCCGAACGCCCGCGTTGCTGCCGTCGCTGCCGGTGTGCGACATGTTCTGGTGGTCGGCCTGGTCCTGGCTGTGCCGCTGCGCGGCGGTCATCAGCTTGTCGTCGACGCTCAGCGCCTTGCAGCCGGCCTTGGCCCGCTCGGCGTTGACCAGGTCCACCACCTCCTGGGCCTGGGAGCTGACGGTGCCGCTGCCGCCGCCGGAGCCGCTGGTGCTGCTCGGGGCCTTGCTGCGCTCGGCGCTGCGCCGGGACGTGGCGGTGGTCCGCGACGCAGCCGGGGTGGGCTTGACCACCTTGCTCGGCGACGGGCTCGGCCGTGCCGGGCTGGGCGAGCTGGTCGGGGAGGGCGCGACCAGGGCGTCACCCGCCGGCTCGTCCGTCGGCACCGCGGGCGCCGCGGCGACGGTGTCGTCGACGGCGGTGGGGTCGTCGGCCGGGCCGTTCCCGCCGGGCATCGCGAGCGCGCCGACGCCAACGCTCACCACGAGGGTGGCTGCCGCGGCGGCGCCGCCGATCATCAGCGGACGACGCCAGCGCCGGGGCGAGCGGTGCCGTCCGCTGCCGGTCCGCCCGTTGCCGGCGGCCTCCGTGTTCCCGCCGCCGGTGGTCGCCGTGTCGTACTCGGTTCGCCAGCCGTCGGCGGCCTCGATGGGCCGGGCGTCGTCGTGCCAGCCGCCGGTCGCTTCGTCACCTCGTCCGGGGCCCGGCCATTCGGTGGTCGGTGCCTCCACGGGCGCGGGCTGCCAGCGGGCGGTGGGCGCCTCGCGGTGCCACTCGTCGCCGGGCTGGTCGGGGTCGTCGCCGAACAGGTAGGTCGAGCGGGGCTCCGGACGGTCACGCAGCCAGTCCGGCTCGTCGGTCGGCCGCTCGGCGCGCCGGGGGGCGCCGTTCGGGTCCATCGGGTCGGTCCAGCCGTACACGGCTCTGCCTCCACGGGGTCGGTTGCGGGCCGGGGTGACGCTACGACTCGCCCGCGACCTGCGGCAACGTGGCTAAGGAAGAGTTAAGAGGAAGTCGGACGCCAAGGCGGTGACTTCCCCGAATCCGGGCGTACAGTAAAGGAGTCCGGACAGAGCGTGTCCGTGCCTTGCGGCAGCCCCCCGACAAGTGGACAGGTCGACGTAGAGATGATCTACGGCCTGCGAGAACTTGACGAAGGAGGGGTTTGCGGCTCAATATATAGGTGTCGCCAGTCGCGCCCGGTCATGCCCAGATACACCTGGAATGACAGCCGCGTACAAAATTGGGCGCGCGTTGGCCGGCCTTTCCGGCAGCGCATATCAAGGAGTCAGCATGGCGAAGGCCCTCTACGGCCACGTAGGTGCAGCGCCCGACCGGCGTCTGCTCGACGAGGTCACCCGACTGCGTGCCAGGGTTCAGGCACTGGAGTTCGAGATCACGCGTCTGCGTGCCGACAATGATCGGCTCGCGGCGGCTGCGGCGGAAGCGGACGACCTGCTCCGTCTCGCCGAGCCGGCGCTGACCTGATCTTCGGGGCGGAAAACTGAATCGCAGCACCACCGCAAAAATGCGCGCCGACACCTCTGTGCCGGCGCGCAACGCTGTCCGGCACCTTTCGTGCCCGACCATTTGTGATCTTGTAACCGGCTCCGTGATAACCGCAGCACAGTTTCACCGAAACACGCCGAGCGGCGGGCCGATCATGAGCGTTGTTTGTCTTTCTCGGCCCCGCCGTTACACAGGCGCGGTCGGCCCGCGGTCGCGGTCCGCGCCGCCCGCCGGGACGACCCGGGGCGGGTCGCGTGCCGGGTCCGTCCCGCCATCGGGTTAGTCTGCGGGTTCACCCAGGTCCGCGCAGCCGGCGACGGTACGGCGGCCACCGGACGAGGATCGAGTAGGTGTATCTCAAGAGCCTGACGGTGAAGGGCTTCAAATCCTTCGCCTCCGCCACGACGTTGAAGCTGGAGCCCGGGATCACCTGCGTGGTGGGCCCGAACGGCTCCGGCAAGTCCAACGTCGTCGACGCCATCGCCTGGGTGCTCGGCGAGCAGGGCGCCAAGGCGCTGCGCGGCGGCAAGATGGAGGACGTCATCTTCGCCGGCACCGCAGGCCGTGCGCCGCTGGGCCGCGCCGAGGTCACCCTCACCATCGACAACACCGACGGCGCGCTGCCCATCGAGTACACCGAGGTCTCCATCACCCGCCGGATGTTCCGCTCCGGCGAGAGCGAGTACGAGATCAACGGCAACTCCTGCCGCCTGCTCGACATCCAGGAGCTGCTGTCGGACTCCGGCATCGGCCGGGAGATGCACATCATCGTCGGTCAGGGCCGGCTCGACGGCATGCTGCACGCCAAGCCAGAGGACCGCCGGTCGTTCATCGAGGAGGCGGCCGGCGTCCTCAAGCACCGCAAGCGCAAGGAAAAGGCGCTGCGCAAGCTCGACGCGATGCAGGTGAACCTCAACCGGCTCACCGACCTCACGGCCGAGCTACGCCGTCAGCTCAAGCCGCTGGGCCGGCAGGCGGAGGTGGCCCGCCGCGCCGCCGCCATCCAGGCCAACCTGCGCGACGCCCGGTTGCGACTGCTCGCTGACGACCTGGCCACGCTGCGGACCACGCTGGACCGGGAGATCGCCGACGAGACCGCGTTGCGGGAGCGACGCGAGCAGATCGAGGGCGAGCACACCGAGGTGCAGGGCCGGCTCGGCGAGTTGGAGGGCGCCCTCGCCGAGGACGCGCCGCTGCTCGCCGCCGCGCAGGATACCTGGTACAAGCTGTCCGCCCTGCAGGAACGCTTCCGCTCGATCGAGCAACTGGCTCGCGAGCGGTTGCGGCACCTCAGCGCCACCGGCGACGACGAGCGGCCCGGCCGCGACCCGGACCAGCTGGAGGCCGAGGCGGAACGCGTCCGCGAGCAGGAGGAGGAGCTGCGCGCGGCGCTCACCGACGACCAGATCCGGCTGGCCGAGGCGGTCGAGCACCGCCAGGAGCTGGAACGGCAGCTCGCCGCCGCCGAGCGGGAGCTGGTGGCCGCCGCCAAGGCCATCGCCGACCGGCGCGAGGGCATGGCCCGGCTCACCGGCCAGGTCAACTCGGCGCGAGCCCGGACCACGAGCGCCGGTGAGGAGATCGAACGCCTCGCCGTCGCGCACGCCGACGCGCTGGGCCGCGCCGAGCAGGCGCAGGCCGACCTGGACGCGGTGGCCGCGCAGTCCACCGAGGCGGACCGGGACAACGCCGACCTGGACGCCCGGCACGCCGAGGCGGTCGCCGTCCAGGACCGGGCGCAGGCAACCGTCCGGTCGCTGACCGACGCCGAGCGGGCCGCCGAGAAGGACGCCGCCACCTGGAAGGCCCGCGAGGAGGCGCTCGCCCTGGGGCTGCGGCGCAAGGACGGCGCGGGAGCGCTGCTCGCCCGCGCCGGCGACGTACCCGGCCTGCTCGGTAGTCTCGCCGGGCTGCTCACCGTCGCGCCGGGGCACGAGGCCGCACTGGCCGCCGCGCTCGGCGGGCTCGCCGACGCCGTGGCCATCAGCGGCGTGGACGAGGCCGTCGAGGCGATGCGGCTGCTGAAGATCTCCGACGCCGGTCGCGCCGGCCTGCTGGTCGGCAGCCCGGCGGGGCCCGGCATGACCGGCTCCGCCGACGCGCTGCGCCCGAAGCTGCCCGACGGCGCCCGCTGGGCCCCCGACCTGGTGGAGTGCGCGCCCGACATTCGTCCGGCGGTGCACCGGGCGCTACGCGACGTGGCGCTGGTCGACGATCTCGCCGCCGCGGCCGAGCTGGTCGCCGGCAACCCCGAGCTGCGGGCCGTCACCCCGGACGGGGACGTGGTCGGGGCGTACGCGGCGGCCGGCGGGTCGGCCAAGGCGCCCAGCTACATCGAGGTGCAGGCGGCCGTCGAGGAGGCCCGCACCAACCGGCTCGCCGCCGAACAGGCCGGCGCCGAGTTGCGCGACCAGCTCGTCGAGGCGCGTGCCGAGGTGGCCGCCGCCAAGGAGGCCGTGCAGCACGCCGCCGCCGAGAAGCGCGAAGCCGAGAGCCACCGCAACGCCGCCGCCCGCCGGCTCGCCGAGCTGGGCGCGGCCGCCCGCTCGGCCAAGGCGGAGACCGACCGGCTGGGTGAGTCCCGGGCCCGCGCCGAGGCGGCCCGACAGCGGGACCTCGCGACGCTCGACGAACTGGAGGAGCGGCTGCGGCTGGCCGAGGAGACCCCGGTCGACGCCGAGCCCTCCACCGAGGAGCGGGACCAGCTCGCTGCCATGGTGCCGCAGGCCCGGCAGAACGAGATGGAGGTCCGGCTCGCCGTGCGTACCGCCGAGGAGCGGGTCTCCTCGATCGCCGGCCGGGCCGACTCCCTCGCCCGGCAGGCCACCGCGGAGCGGGCCGCCCGCGAACGCGCGGCGGCCCGGCGGGCCGCGCGCACCCGGGGCGCGGGCATCGCCCGGGCCGTCGTCGGCGGCGCCCGGGAGGCGCTCACCCGGCTCACCACGTCGATCGCGGCGGCCGAGGAGCACCGTGACGCCGTCGCGCGCGAGCGCGCCGCCCGCGAGGCCGAGCTCCAGGAGGTACGCGGGGCAGCCAAGCGGCTCGGCGCGGAGCTGGAGCGGCTGACCAGCCAGGTGCACCGCGACGAGGTGGCCCGTGCGGAGCAGCGCCTGCGCATCGAGCAGTTGGAGGCGAAGGCCGCCGAGGACTTCGGGCTGGACGTGGAGACGCTGGTCGCCGAGTACGGCCCGACCCAGCCCGTTCCGCCCACCCAGGCGGACGTGGCGGCGGCCGAGCGCGACGGTCTGCCGGTGCCCGAGCCGGTCCGCTACGAGCGGCCGGTGCAGGAGAAGCGGGCCGCCAAGGCGGAACGCGAACTGGCCCTGCTCGGCAAGGTCAACCCGCTCGCGTTGGAGGAGTTCGCCGCGCTGGAGGAACGCTTCAAGTTCCTCTCCGAGCAGTTGGAGGACCTCAAGGCCACCCGGCGGGACCTGCTCACCGTCGTGAAGGACGTGGACGAGCGGATCCTGGAGGTCTTCGCCAGCGCGTTCGAGGACACGGCCCGGGAGTTCGAGCAGGTGTTCACGGTGCTCTTCCCCGGCGGCGAGGGTCGGCTGATCCTCACCGACCCCGAGGACCTGCTCACCACCGGCGTCGAGGTCGAGGCCCGCCCGCCGGGCAAGAAGATCAAGCGGCTGTCTCTGCTCTCCGGTGGCGAGCGGTCGCTGACCGCGGTGGCCATGCTGGTGGCGATCTTCCGCGCCCGGCCCAGCCCGTTCTACATCATGGACGAGGTGGAGGCGGCCCTGGACGACGTGAACCTGGGCCGGCTGATCACGTTGCTGGCACAGTTGCGGGAGAAGAGCCAGCTGATCGTCATCACGCACCAGAAGCGGACGATGGAGATCGCCGACGCGCTCTACGGGGTGACCATGCGCAGCGGGGTCACCCAGGTGATCAGTCAAAGGCTCAACCGGGCCGACGAGGACGACCAGCGGCCCGGCCGCGGCGAGGAGAACGGGTAGTGGCTCGGGAACGCGCGACGGCGCTCCTGCTGGACTTCGACGGCGTACTGCGCCGGTGGGACCCGGCGGTGGCCGCCGAAGTCGAGCGGGAGTACGGCCTCGCCGAGGGGGTGCTCGGCGACATCGCCATGCAGTGGGGGCGGCTCCAGCCGGTGCTCACCGGCCAGGTCAGTCACGCCGAGTGGGTGAGCAGCGTGGCGGACGCCCTGACCGAGTCGGTGGGCAGCCCCCAACGGGCCCGCGCCGCCGTGGAGCAGTGGCAGAGCTACCGGGGAGAGGTCGACCAGGAGGTGCTGGCGTTCGTCCGGGAGGTCCGCGCCGCGGGCATCCGGGTGGGGCTGGGCACCAACGCCACCGACCTGCTCGACGCCGACCTCGCCGCGCTCGGCCTGGTCGGCGAGTTCGACGTGGTGGTCAACTCGTCCACGCTCGGGGTGCACAAGCCGACGCCGGAGTACTTCCAGGCCGCCTGCCAGGCGCTGGCCACCCCGCCGGCCCGGGTGCTCTTCGTCGACGACGAGGACTGGGCCGTGCGGGGCGCCCGGGCCGCCGGGCTGTCGGCGCACCGCTGGGGCGGCCACGCCGACCTGCGCTACCTGCGGGCGGCCCTCAACTACTGAGGCCGCTCAATCGCCGGTGACGCCGTCGATGCGTTCCCGGATCAGGTCGGCGTGGCCGTTGTGCCGGGCGTACTCCTCGATCATGTGCACGTACACCCAGCGCAGGTTGAAGGTGCGCTTCTTCCCGCTGACCTCGACGAAGGTCTCGTCCAGGGAACGGCCGGCGGCGGCCTCGCGGGCAAGCGCCACCTCGCGGTGGAAAATGGCGAAGTCCGCCTCGGCGTCGGCGTTGCTCACGTCGTGGTCGGCGTCCGGGTTCTCCGGCGTGAAGTAGGGGTAGTCGACCCGCTCACCGGCGAAGTTCTCCCGGAACCACCACGCCTCCACCTCGGCGAGGTGGCGGACGAGGCCGAGCAGGGTCAGCCCGGACGGCTCGACGCTCGGGGTGCGCAACTGCTCCTCGGTGAGACCTGCGCACTTGAGCAGCAGTGTCTGCCGGTGGTAGTCGAGCCAGCCGTCGAGCATGGTGCGCTCATCGCCGACGTACGGTTCGGGTGTCCGGGTGATCTCCGGTGCGGTCCACGTCATGGCGCGCATCTTGCCCGGCACGCCTGACAGTCCGCGACGGGTTAATCAGGGCACCACGACGACGGGCCAGTGACCCTTGCGGACCAGCCGGGTCGCGACCGAGCCGACCAGCCGGTGACCGGCCTGCTCGGACGCGCCCACCACCACCATGTCGGCCTGGAACTCGTCGGCCGCCGCGCACAGCTCGGCGTACGCGTCGCCGCGCCGGCACAGGAAGGTCACCGGGATGCCCAACTGCTCGGCCCCCCGCCGGCACTCCCGGCGCAGCTCGTCGGCCAACTCGTCGTACGTGCGCTGGACCGCGCCGGCGTCCATGCCGGGCACCAGGGCGGTGAGCCCGCTCGCCGAGCTGACGAAGACCACCACCAGGGCGGCGCCCTGCCGGCGGGCAAGCCCGGCGGCGTAGGCGCCGGCCCGCCCGGAGGTACGGGTGCCGTCCACCCCCACCATGACCACCCGCGGCCCGTCCGTGCCCCGCTCGAAGGGCAGCGGGCTGATCCGAGGGCCGTACTCCTCGCGGTCCGGCGCTCCCACGCTCATGGCTCTACCTCACCTCTGCTCGCCGGTCCGGACCGCGCCGGAGACGAGGTTCGATTCCCCGTCGACCGCATCGGAAACCGGGCTGCCGTTGTGCTGCCGCAGCGGCACCTCCTTGATGAAGCTCACCGCGATCAGCGCGATCAGCGCGAAGGGAGCCGCGGCCAGGAAGATGTCACCGGCGCCGTGGCCGTACGCGCTCTCCACCACCGCTCGCAGCGGGCCGGGCAGGGTGTGCACGTCGGGCAGGGTCCCGCCGCTGCCGGAGCTGGACGCCCGGATGCCGAGCTGGGCCAGTCCGTCGGCGGTGTAGTCCTTGACCTTGTGGGCGAGCACCGCGCCGAGGGCCGAGACGCCGATCGCGCCGCCCAGGCTGCGGAAGAACGCCACCACCGAGCTGGCGGCACCCAGCTCGTGCGGGTCGACGGTGTTCTGCACGGCGAGGACGAGGTTCTGCATGGTCAGGCCCAGGCCGACGCCGATCAGCACCATGTAGACGCTGAGCAGGGTGTAGCTGGTGTCCGCGCGCAGCGTGCCCATGAGCGCGAAGCCGACGGTGAGCAGCGCCGAGCCGAGCACCAGGAACCGCTTCCAGCGGCCGGTCCTCGTGATGATGCGTCCACCCACGGTCGAGGCGACCAGCAGGCCGAGGATCATTGGCAGGGTCATCAGGCCGGACATGGTCGGGGACTCGCCCCGGCTGATCTGGAAGTACTGGCCCAGGAAGATCGACGCGCCGAACATGCCCACGCCCACCGCGATGCTGGCGACGACGGCGAGGCTGATCGTGCGGTTGCGGAACAGCCGCGGCGGGATCATCGGCTCGGCGGCCCGGGTCTCCACCCGGATGGCGAGCGCGCCGAGGAGCAGAGCGCCGAGGACCATGGCGGCGGTCTGCCAGGAGGCCCAGGCGAACTGGTCGCCGGCGAGGGAGACCCAGATCAGCAGCACCGACACGGCCGCGGTGATCAGGGTGGCGCCCCACCAGTCGATCTGCGCCTTGCGCTTGACCACCGGCAGTTTCAGGGTCTTCTGGAGCACGACAAGCGCGGCGATGGCGAACGGCACGCCGACGTAGAAGCACCAGCGCCAGCCGAGCCACGAGGTGTCGACGATCACGCCGCCGATCAGCGGTCCGCCGATCGTGCCGACGGCCATCACGGCGCCGAGGTAGCCGCTGTAGCGGCCCCGCTCGCGCGGCGCGATCATCGTCGCCATGATCACCTGCGCCAGGGCGGTGAGGCCGCCGGCGCCGACGCCCTGGAGCACCCGGCACGCGATCAGCTCGCCGGTGCCCTGGGCGGCGCCGGCCAGCACCGACCCGAGGACGTAGATCGCCAGGGCGAGCTGGACCAGTGTCTTCTTACTGGTCAGGTCGGCGAGTTTGCCCCAGATGGGGGTGGTCGCGGTGATCGCGAGCAGAGCCGAGGTAACCACCCAGGTGTACGCGGACTGGCCGCCGTGCAGCTCGGTGATGATGCGCGGCAGCGCGTTCGAGACGACCGTGGAGGAGAGGATCGCGACGAACATGCCCAGCAGCAGGCCGGAGAGAGCCTCCAGGATCTGCCGGTGGGTCATGTCGACGGCGGGCGCCCGGGACGCTGTCGCCTGGCTCATCGTTTACTGCCTCCGAGCGGAGTTGAGGTGGTGGGCGGCGGGCCGCACGGCGGGTCCCGCCTGGGAGTTGCCTGAAGCAACCGTACGTTTTCGTTGCCTCAAGCAACAACTGGGCGGACGGTGGCCGCATTCCCCACCGTCGGAGGTCATCTCCAGGAATCGTTGAACCGGCCGAGCAGCCGGGCGAACTCCTCGACGTCCCGGGCCGGCCAGTTGTCCAGGGCACGCAGGAACTCGCCCAGGCGGGCGGACCGGGCGACGTCGAACCGGCGCTGGCCCTCCTCGGTGAGGCTGATCTGCGCCGCTCGCCGGTCACTCGGGTCGGGGTCGCGGTGCACCAGACCGAGCGCTTCCAGCCCGTTGATCTGCCGGCTCAGCGTCCCCTTGCCCACGCCGAGCCGCGCCGCCAGCTCGGTCAACCGGATCGATCCACTGCGCCGTAACCAGAGCAGCAGCCCGTACGTGTTCGGTTCGAGGGTCGGGTGCACCTCCCGGGCGATTTCCCACGAAACCGCCCGTCCTCGGCGCAGCAACGCGGTCAGCTCGTGCTCGACAGCCCGGATCGGCTCCGGCAGGTGCTCGTCCACGGGCTAGAGAGTACGGCGAGGCCCGGTCAGTCGTCGCCGGACAGGCGGCGGCTCATCACCGGACGGAGGTGCCCGTCGCTCGTGGTGCCCTCGATGGTCACCTCGGCCCGCCGGCCGCGGTGGGTCAGGGTGGCGACGGCATTGCCGAAGTAGGGACCGGCCAGCTTGCGCCAGCGCACCCCAGGGCGTCGGACACCCGCGGAGCGGGCCAGCGCCCGCGTGGCGCCCGCTGGCCCGGACGACCAGCCCAGCCGCATCAGCGGACGGATGCCGGCCGGCACCTGGTTGTGGATCGGCGAGCAGGTGAGCTGGTGCACCGGGGTGACCACCGTCGGGTCGGCGAACCGGGCCCGGGCCACGTACGAGTGGTGCACGTCCCCGGAGAGCACGCTGATCGACGCCGGTGGGGCGTACGCCGGCCCGGCACCGACCCGGGCGCCGGACTGCCTCGGGGTGCCGGTGCCGATCCGGGCGAAGGTCTCCCCGAGCGCCTCGAAGGAGCGTCGGAACGCCGCCCAGTGCTCCAGGTCGAGTGCCCGGCGCAGCTTCTCGGCCCCCCGGGCGACCCACGGCCGGCGCGAGTCGGCCAGCTTCTCGTTCCACGCCTCGATGTGATGGATGCCCTGCGGCAGCAGCCAGGGCAGCGACGCGCCCACCACCAGGTGGTCGTAGACCCCGTGCGCCTGGTCGAGGAACCACGACCACTCACCCGGCGGCAGCATCGCCCGGCTGCCCGGCTCGAGCACCCGGCTGCACCGGTTGTCCAGCATGACCAGCCGGGTGCGCCCCAGGTCGATCGCGTAGCTCCACTGGTACTGCACCGCGCGCCAGCGCTCGGTGTCGTGCGCCAGGTCGGACTCCTGGTCGACCCGGTGCCCGAAATCGCGCAGCACGCCGGTGGCGTCCTCCGCGGCGGCGACCTTGGCGAAGAGCGGGTCGGCGGCGATCTCGTCCGGGGAGAGGTTGCCCAGGTGCTGGTAGACCCAGTACGAGGCCAGCCCGCTGCCGATCCGTTCGGCCCACCACGGCTGTTCGCGCATCTCGGCACGCCACGACGCGGAGGTGTTCCAGTCGTCGATGATCTCGTGGTCGTCGAAGATCATCACGCTCGGCACGGTGGAGAGCAGCCAGCGGATCTCCGGATCGCGCCACGACTCCAGATACAGCTTGGTGTACTCGTCGAAGCTCACCACCTGGTCGGCCGGGGCGCCCTTGGGCCGGCGCCGGCGCCGGCGCAGCAGTCGCCGCACGGTCGGGGAGGTTTCGTCGGCGTAGACCTGGTCACCGAGCAGCACCAGCAGGTCGGGCAGCGCGTTCGACGCGGGGTCGGCCATCAACCGACGGGCGTACGCGTCCAGGGCGTCCGGCGGCAGCTTGCGGGTGGTGGCGTGCTGGGTGGTCTCCCGACAGGAGCCGAAGATCAGATTGACCGGCTGGTCCAGATCGTCGACCGCCCGCGTACGGATCACGCTGGGCGGAAAGCCGCTGCTTTCCACCGGCCAGACCACCTCGTCGTCGACCAGCACCTCGTAGGTCGTCGCGCTGTCCGGGGTGAGCCCCTCCACCACGACGAGGGCGTAGTGGTGGTCGTACGCCGAGAAGGTGGGTGCGGTGCCGGTGGCGCCGTCGGCCGTGCGGACGGTGACCACGGCGGGCGCGGCGGTCTCCACCCAGATCGTCGCCCGGGTGTCGACCACTCGCCGCAGAAGTGGGCCGATCAGCAGGTGTGCGGCGGGCATGCGGCGAGCCTACCGCCGGTTCGTGGGGCCGGCCGGGTGCGGTGGCTGGGACGCCGTCGCCGGCATCTGACAGGATTCCGGCATGGCCGAATATCTCGTCCTCGCTCTGGTCCTGCTCGGTGTGCTGATCGCCGGCACAGTCGGGCTGGTCGTGCCGCGCTTGCGGCGGCGGCCCGAGCCCCCGCTTCCGCGCACCGAGGTCGACACCCGCGCCGAAGAGGATCTCGCCGGCCCGCCCGTCGAGGCACCGGAGTCCGATCTGTCCACCGGTGTCCTGGTCGAGCCGCCACCGGTCATCGAGGCGCCCGCCCCGACCGTGGAGGTGCCCGAGCCGACCGCCGGCCGCCTGGTCCGGCTCCGCTCGCGGCTGTCGCGTTCGCAGAACATCTTCGGCAAGGGACTGCTCGGCCTGCTCGCCCGCGACCACCTCGACGAGGACGTCTGGGAGGAGATCGAGGACAGCCTGATCACCGCCGACGTGGGCGTCGACGCGACCCGCGAGATCGTCGACCGGCTGCGCGAGCGGACCCGGGTGCTGGGCACCCGCTCGCCTGGTGAACTGCGCGCGCTGCTCGCGGCCGAACTGGTCAACGCCCTCGACCCCGGCATGGACCGCTCGCTGCGGACCGCCCCGAAGGACGGCGTGCCGGCGGTGGTGCTGGTCGTCGGCGTCAACGGCGCCGGCAAGACCACCACCTGCGGCAAGATCGCCCGGGTGCTGGTCGCCGACGGCCGGACCGTGCTGCTCGGCGCCGCCGACACCTTCCGGGCCGCCGCCGCCGACCAGTTGCAGACCTGGGGCGAACGGGTCGGTGCGGAGACCGTCCGCGGCCCGGAGGCGGCCGACCCGGCCAGCGTCGCGTTCGACGCGGTCCGCCGGGGTATCGACACCGGCGTGGACACCGTGCTCATCGACACCGCCGGCCGCCTGCAGAACAAGGTCGGCCTGATGGACGAGCTGGGCAAGGTCAAGCGCGTGGTGGAGAAGCAGGGGCCGATCGACGAGACGCTGCTCATCCTCGACGCCACGACCGGCCAGAACGGTCTGGAGCAGGCCCGGGTGTTCACCGAGGTCGTCAACGTGACAGGTGTGGTGCTGACCAAGCTCGACGGCACCGCGAAGGGCGGCATCGTGATCGCCGTGCAGCGCAAGCTCGGCATCCCGGTGAAGCTCGTCGGCCTCGGTGAGGGCAAGGACGATCTCGCCCCGTTCGACCCGGCGCAGTTCGTCGACGCGCTGCTGGGCACCGAGCCGGCCGGACGGGACGCGTAGTCTCGGGTGACCACTGACGATCGCGCGTACGCGGGCTGGCGCGACCCCGGCCACCCTTCGCAGCGCCTCGGGAGACCGTACGTGACTTCGCAGGAGATCCCGCTGCACGGCGGCAACGTGAGCACCGTGGTCCGGGTCGGTGACACGGTCCGTCGTAACGCCGGGCCGTGGACCCCGTCCGTGCACGCCCTGCTGCGCCACCTGGAGTACGTCGGGTTCACCGGCGCCCCCCGGGCGCTCGGGATGGACGAGCGCAACCGGGAGGTGCTGTCGTACCTGGAGGGGGAGTGCGGGGAGTACCCGCTCGCCCCGCACTGGGTGACCGACGAGGCGCTGGTCACCGTCGCCACCATGCTGCGGATGTTCCACGACGCGCAGTACGGCTTCGCCCCGCCACCGGGGGCGGTCTGGCGCTCGTTCGGGCCTCCGCCACCGGACACCGAGGTGATCTGCCACCACGACGCCGCGCCGCACAACGTGATCTGGCGGCCGGACGGCACGCTCGGGCTGATCGACTTCGACCTCGCCTCGCCCGGCGCCCGGATCTACGACGTGGCGTACGCGGCGTGGACGTGGGTGCCGATCTTCGCCGACCGGGACTCGATCACGCTGGGCTGGAAGCATCCGGACCGGCCGCGCCGGCTGCGCCTCTTCGCCGACGCGTACGGGTTGATCCCACGGGACCGGCACCGGCTGATCCGCACCATCCGCAAGCGGATCGTGGACCACGTCGAGGGCATCCGGCGGATGGCCGCCGCCGGTGAGCCGGCGTTCGTCCGGATCGTGCACAAGGGGCACCTGCGGCGGCCGATGCGCGACCTGCGGCTGCTCGACTACGAGCGGCACGCCCTGGAGAACGCCCTCCGCTGAGCGCCGATCCGGCGCTGCTCGGCCGGTCCCGGTGAGCGGGCCGGTCGATGGGGCCGACCGGTCAGCCATCGACGTACGCCGTCCGGGTGATCCACCACCGTCCATGCCGACGGCTGTGCGGACTCCGTGACACGTACGAAACAACCCGTCACGAATTGGAAACCCGCACGGGACCCTGGGTGAAACAGCCGGCAACAAAGCTTCCGCGCAACCGGCCTACGGGCGACGCTGCCCCGGAAAGCCGCGAAGGAGGACTTCACCTTTAGGAGGCCAGCGTGCCTGAAGCACCGACGATCGACGGCGCCAATACCACGTGGCTGCTGGTTTCGACCGCGCTCGTGCTGCTCATGACCCCCGGACTGGCGCTGTTCTACGGCGGCCTCAACCGGGCCAAGGGCGTACTCAACATGATGATGATGAGCTTCACAGCGATCGGGCTCATCTCTGTTCTGTGGTGGTTCTACGGCTTCAGCGTCGCCTTCGGCACCGATCAGCACGGCATCATCGGTGACCCGAGCACGTACCTCGGTACCAAGACCTTCCTCGCCGAGTCCGACCTGTGGGGCGCCACGGCGGAGAACCCCAGCGGTATCGGCATTCCGCTCTACGTGTTCCTGGCGTTCCAGATGGTCTTCGCCGTGATCACCGTGGCGCTGATCAGCGGCGCCATCGCCGACCGGGCCAAGATCGCCGGCTGGCTGCTGTTCGCGTTCGGCTGGGCCACCCTGGTCTACTTCCCGGTCGCCCACTGGGTGTGGGGCGGCGGCTTCATCGGTGGCGGTGACGGCCACATCAAGGCGCTGGACTTCGCCGGTGGCACCGCGGTGCACATCAACGCCGGTGCGGCGGCCCTGGCCGTGGCGCTGGTGCTCGGCAAGCGGCTCGGCTGGCCCCGCGAGGGCATGAAGCCGCACAACATCCCGCTCGTCGCGCTTGGCGCCGGTCTGCTGTGGTTCGGGTGGTTCGGGTTCAACGCCGGCTCGGAGCTGACCGTCGACGGGGTCGCCGGCCTCGCCTTCATCAACACCCAGCTCGCCACCGCGGCCGCAGTGCTCGGCTGGATCGCTGTCGAGTGGATCAAGGACCGTAAGCCGACGATGGTCGGTGCCTCGTCCGGCGCCATCGCCGGCTTGGTCGCCATCACCCCGGCCTGTGGCTTCATCGCCCCGTGGGCGGCCGTCCTGCTTGGCATCGTCGCCGGGGTCGTGTGTGCGCTCGCGGTCAGCCTCAAGTACCGGCTCGGCTACGACGACTCGCTCGACGTGGTCGGCGTGCACTTCGTCGGTGGCTGGATCGGCTCGCTCTGGCTCGGTCTGTTCGCCACCAACTCGGTAAACGCCGCGATCAGCGACGTGGTGGGCGCCTCCGACGGTCTCTTCTACGGCGGCGGGGTCACCCAGCTCGGCCGGCAGGCCCTGGCCGGTCTGATCGTCACCGCGTGGTCGTTCGGCATCGCCTGGGTGATCGCCTTCGCGATCGAGAAGACGATCGGCTTCCGCGTCAAGAACGAGGCCGAAGTCGAGGGCATCGACATCGCCGAGCACGCCGAGAGCAGCTACGACCTGTCCCCGTCCGGCAGCGGCACGGGTGGCGCGTTCGCGATGGCCGGCATCGGCACCCCTGGTGGCGGAGCGCCGAGCAGCGCCGCTGCGGAGACCGAGTCCACCGAGCCGGTCAGCGCCAAGGTCGCCGGTTAACGTTCCTGGGATGGAGGGGTTGGACATGAAGCTGGTGACCGCGGTCATCAAGCCGTACCAGCTGGACGCGGTGAAAGAGGCTCTGCACGCCCTGGGCGTGGCCGGGCTGACCGTCAGCGAGGTCCAGGGGTACGGACGGCAGAAGGGGCACACCGAGGTCTACCGGGGTGCCGAGTACACGGTCGAGTTCCTGCCCAAGATCCGGGTCGAGGTGCTCACCGACGAGATCGACGTGGAAAAGATCGTGGACGCCATCGTCGGCGCCGCCCGCACGGGCAAGATCGGCGACGGCAAGGTGTGGGTCACCGGTGTCGAGGAGGTCGTCCGGGTGCGTACCGGCGAGCGCGGCCTCGACGCCCTCTGATCCGGGCCACGCCGACATGACCTCGTTGATCAAGAAGAACGCGTCAGGGCACGCCGGTGACGGCGACGCGAACCTCTTGATCAACGAGGTCGTCGGCGTACCCGGGGGGATCGGGGAGGCCGCCCGCCGGGCCCGGGCGGCCGCGTACGACGAGTTTCTGCGCGGGTTGCTGCCGGCGCGCGACGGGGTCGCGCTGATAGCCGTCGGGGGGTTGGGGCGGCGGCAGTGCGCCCCCTACGGCGACCTCGACCTGGTGCTGCTGCACGCCGGAGTGCCCGGCACGGACGAACTGGCGGCCTCGGTCTGGTACCCGATCTGGGACGCCGGCCTGCGCCTGGACCACTCGGTGCGGACCGTCTCCGAGGCTCTCTCGGTGGCCCAGGACGACGTCAAGGTCGCCCTCGGGCTGCTCGACGCCCGCCTGGTGGTCGGCGACCAGGCGCTCGCCGACGCCCTGATCCGCACCGCCGCCGATCACTGGCGGCGTACCGCCGTCCGGCAGCTCCCGGGCCTGCGGGAGGTCACCGTCGCCCGCTGGCAGGCGCACGGCGAGCTGGCCTTCCTCCTCGAAGGCGACCTGAAGGAGGCCGCCGGCGGGCTGCGCGACGTGGGGCTGCTGCGCGCCATCTCCGCTGCGGGGATCACCGACGCGCTGCGCCCCGCCGTCCGCGCCGCCCACCTGCGCCTGCTGGACACCCGCGACGCCCTGCACCAGCAGGTCGGTCGCCGGGTCGACCGGCTGGTCGCCCAGGAACGCGAGGGCGTCGCCGCGCTGCTCGCTGTGGAGGACGGCGACGCCCTCCTGCGTCGGGTGGCCGGGGACGCGCGCACGGTCAGCCACGCCCTCGACGACGCCTTCCGCGCCGCCGACCGGCTGCGCTCCGGCCGCTCCCGGGGCGGGAACGGCGGTCCCGTCCGCCGGCCCGTGGCCCGGGACGTGGTCGAGCACGACGGGGAGCTGGTGCTGGCCCGCACGGCGATCGGCGCGCGCCCCGACCCGAGCCTGTCGCTGCGGGTGGCCGCCGCGGCGGCCACGACCCGGTTGCCGATCGCGCGGGCCACCTGCGAGTGGCTGGCGGCGTACTGCCCCCCGCTGCCCGCGCCCTGGCCGGCCGAGGCCCGGGCCGCGTTGACCACGCTGCTGGGCGCCGGTCCCGGCCTGGTGCCGGCCTGGGAGACCTGCGACCGGTACGGGCTGGTGGACGGCTGGCTGCCCGAGTGGACCCGACTGCGCAGCCTGCCCCAGCACAACCCGGTGCACCGCTACACCCTGGACCGGCATCTCGTGCAGGCCGCCCACGAGGCCAGCCGGCACGCCCGCGAGGTGGACCGCCCCGACCTGCTGCTGCTCGGCGCCCTGCTGCACGACATCGGCAAGGGCCTGCCCGGTGACCACAGCACCGTCGGGGTGCCGCTCGCCGAGACGGTGGCGACCCGGGTCGGGCTGCCCGCCCCGGAGGTCGAGCTGATCGGCACGCTGGTCCGGCTGCACCTGCTCCTGCCCGACGTGGCCACCCGCCGGGACCTCGCCGACCCGGTGACCATCGCGTCGGTCGCCGAGGCGGTGGGGGACACCGGCACGCTCGACCTGCTGCACGCGCTGGTCCGCGCGGACGCCGCGGCCACCGGCCCGGCCGCCTGGTCGGACTGGAAGGGACGACTGGTCGCCGAGCTGGTCGCCCGCGTCCGCACCGCCCTGGACACCGGTGTGCTGCCCGAGCCACCCGCGCCGGACCCGGCGCTGCTGGCCGGGCCGTTGCCGGTCGTCCACCTCACCGGGGACCGGGTGGCGGTGGCCGCCGCCGACCGGCGGGGACTGCTCGCCACGGTGGCCGGCTGCCTGGCCCTGCACCGACTGGAGGTGCTCTCCGCGGACGCCTCCGTGGTCGACGGCCGGGCCCTGGTCGAGTGCCGGGTGCAACCCCGCTACGGCCTGCCGGCCGATCCGGTCCCGCTGCGCGCCGACCTACGTCGCGCGGTCGCCGGCGACGTGTCCGTCACCCAACGGCTGCGCGGCCGTGCGCTCGCCGCCCGGGGCAGCGGCGCCGCTCCCCGGGTCGTCTGGCACCGCGAGGCCGCCACCGACGCCGTGCTGCTCGAACTTCGCGCGGCCGACGCCGCCGGGCTGCTCTACCGGGTCGCCTGCGCGCTCGACGAGGCGGGCGCCCTGGTCCGCGCCGCGCGCATCTCCACCCTCGGCGCCGACGTGGTCGACTCCTTCTACCTGGTGGGTGGCTGGCCGGACGACGCCACCCGGGCCCGCCTGGAGGCCGCCGTCCTCGCCGCCGTCTGACCGCGGCAGGGCCGCGTGCCAGGTCGGTGCGGCAGGGCCGCGTGCCAGGTCGGTGCGGCAGGGCCGCGTGCCAGGCGGTGCGGCAGGGCCGCGCGCGCCGGGCCCATGTCGCTCACAAGCGATATACCTCTGGGTCATAAATATGACTCAGAGGTATATCGCTCTCCTAGGCGTTATGCCGCGACCCGCCAGGCGTCGGCGTTGGTCGCGACCCGTCGGCCGCGTGCTCCGTCGGCTGCGGGCGTCGGGGGTGCCCCGGTAGGGGGCGGCGGGTACGTCCGAGGGCGTAGCTGCGGTGCCGCTTGCGGACGCACGCCTGGTGGCGTCGCCGCGGGCAGAATGGCGGCCATGCGATGGACCAGGTGGCAGGGGGTGGCGGCTGACGCCGTGCTCGCCTTGGCGCTGCTCGTGTTCGCGGTGCTCGCCACCGACCTGGCCGGCGACAACCAGCCGGAGTCCAGGCCGGTGGATGCCGTCTGTCGGGCACTGATCACGCTCGCCGCGCTCGCCCTGCTGCTCCGGCGGCGAGCCCCGGTGGCGACCCTCGTCGTGGTCACCGTGGCCACCTCGACGTACCTGGTGCTCGGCTACCCGTACGGGCCGATCCTGCTCGCGTTCCTGCTCGCCGTGTACACCGTGGCGGTGCGACTGCCGGTGCGTCCGGCGGCGCTCGCCGCCGGTGGCGCGTTCGTCCTGTTGGTGGCGCACGTCTTCGTCAACCGGGGGCCGGCGCCGGGTTGGTTCGGAGTGCTGCCAGCGTCGGCCTGGGTGGTCGTACCGTTCGCGGTGGGCGTGGTCGTGCGGGTCAACCGCGAGGCCGCCGCCCGCAGCCGCGCCGAGCAGGCCCGTGATCGTGCCGAGCAGGCCCGGCGGCAGGCCGACGAGGAGCGGCTGCGCATCGCTCAGGAGGTGCACGACGTGGTGGGGCACGGGCTGGCCGCGATCAGCATGCAGGCGGAGATCGCCCTCCATCTGCTGCCGAAACGGCCGGAGCAGGCGGAGGTCGCGCTGACCGCGATCGGTCGCACCAGTCGGGAGGCGCTGGACGAACTCCGGGTCACGCTGGGCGCGGTGCGCCGAGGCGCGGAGCGCGAACCGGTGCCGGGGCTGGCCCGGCTCCCGGCGCTGTGCGACCGGTTGGCCGGTGCCGGTCTCGCCGTTGACCTGCGCCGTGACGGCGACCCTCGGGAGCTGCCGGCGGCGGTGGACCTGGCCGCGTACCGGGTGGTGCAGGAGGCGCTGACCAACGTGCTGCGGCACGCCGGGGTGACCAGCGCGGAGGTGACCGTCGGCTACCGGGCCGACGAGGTGACAGTCGAGGTCACCGACCGGGGCGTCGGTGTCGCCGCCGGCCCGTTCGACGCGGCCGACGGCCAGCCCGCAGGGCATGGTCTGGCCGGTATGCGGGAGCGGGTGGCCGCGCTCGGCGGGCGGCTGACCATCGGACCGCGCCCGGACGGCGGGTTCCGCGTCTGGGCCCGGCTGCCCCTGGAGCCGCCCGCGTGATCCGGGTGCTGATCGCCGACGACCAGGATCTGGTCCGCCTCGGACTGCGCGCGCTTGTGGAGAGCGAGGACGACCTGGCGCTCGCCGGTGAGGCGGCCGACGGGCTGCGGGCGGTGGAGCTGGCCCGCCAGGTCCGGCCGGACGTGGTGCTGATGGACATCCGGATGCCCGGTATCGACGGGATCGAGGCGACCCGCCGGATCGTCGCCGACCCCGAGCTGACCGGCACGAGGGTGGTGGTGCTCACCACCTTCGAGCTGGACGAGTACGTCTTCGACGCGCTGCGGCACGGCGCGAGTGGGTTCCTCACCAAGGACACCCGGCCGCCGGAGCTGCTGCGCGCCATCCGGCTGGTGGCCGAGGGAGAGGCGCTGCTGTCCCCGTCGGTGACCCGGCGGGTGGTGCGGGAGTTCGCCACCCGGCCGTCGAGGGCACCCCGTCCGCACCCGCGGCTGGACAGCCTCACCGACCGGGAGCGCCAGGTCGTCGGCCTGGTCGGTGAGGGACTGAACAACGAGGAGATCGCCGCCCGGTTGGTGGTCAGCCCGGCGACCGCTCGGACCCACGTCAGCCGGGCGATGGGCAAGCTGGGAGCCCGGGACCGGGCCCAGCTCGTCGTCTTCGCGTACCAGTCGGGTCTGGTGTCGGGGTGATGCCTGGGAAGCGGGCCGGGCCGGGCGGAAGCAACCCCGCGGCTGGGCGGTTACCCTAGCGGTGGCCGGACTCCGCAGTGCCGGCCGCGTTGTGCCCGCCGGAACACTGACAAACGGGATGTTCGTGTGTTTGACACCTTGAGTGACCGCCTGTCCGGGATCTTCACCAAGCTCCGCGGCAAGGGGCGGCTCACCGACGCCGACATCGACGCCACCGCGCGCGAGATCCGCCTCGCGCTGCTGGAGGCGGACGTCGCGCTGCCGGTGGTCAAGGGCTTCATCGCGGCCGTCAAGGAGCGCGCCCGCAGCGCCGAGGTCTCCCAGGCGCTCAACCCCGCCCAGCAGATCATCAAGATCGTCAACGAAGAGCTGATCAACGTGCTCGGCGGCGAGGGGCGGCGGCTCCAGTTCGCCAAGCAGCCGCCTACGGTGATCATGCTGGCCGGCCTCCAGGGCTCCGGTAAGACCACCCTGGCCGGCAAGCTGGCCCGCTGGCTCAAGGCCCAGGGGCACCAGCCGCTGCTGGTCGCCGCCGACCTCCAGCGCCCCAACGCCGTCGGGCAGCTCCAGGTGCTCGGTGGCCGGGCCGGCGTCGAGGTGTACGCCCCGGAGCCCGGCAACGGCACCGGTGACCCGGTGCAGGTGGCCCGCGCGTCGATCGAGCACGCGAAGCGCGCGGCCCGTGACATCGTCATCGTCGACACCGCCGGCCGTCTCGGTATCGACGCCGAGATGATGCAGCAGGCCGCCGACATCCGCGACGCCGTCTCGCCGGACGAGGTCATCTTCGTCATCGACGCGATGGTCGGTCAGGACGCCGTCCGCACCGCCGAGGCGTTCCGCGACGGCGTCGGCATCACCGGTGTGGTGCTCTCCAAGCTCGACGGCGACGCCCGTGGTGGCGCCGCGCTCTCCGTGCGCGAGGTGACCGGGCAGCCGATCCTGTTCGCGTCCACCGGCGAGAAGCTGGAGGACTTCGACGTCTTCCACCCCGACCGGATGGCGAGCCGGATCCTCGGCATGGGCGACGTCCTCACTCTGATCGAGCAGGCCGAGCAGGCCTTCGACTCGGATCAGAAGGAGAAGATGACCGCCAAGCTGATGGGCGGCGAGCAGTTCACCCTGGACGACTTCCTCGACCAGCTCATCGCGGTGCGGCGGATGGGCCCGATCGCCAACGTGCTGGCCATGATGCCGGGCATGGGGCAGATGAAGGACCAGCTCGCCGAGCTGGACGACAGCCACTTCGACCGGGTCACCGCGATCATCCGGTCGATGACCCCGGGCGAGCGCACCAACCCGAAGATCATCAACGGTTCCCGCCGGGCGCGCATCGCCAACGGCTCCGGGGTCACCGTGATGGACGTCAACCAGCTGCTCAACCGCTTCGCCGACGCGCAGAAGATGATGAAGCAGATGGGCGGCATGATGGGCCTGCCCGGCGGTGGCCGACGCAAGGCGACGAAGTCCCCCAAGAACAAGCGCAAGGGCACCAAGGGCGGCGGTCGTCCGCGTACGGGCGCCGGCATGCCGGCCGGCTTCCCGGGTGGCATGCCGCAGCTCCCGCCGGGGATGGACCCGAACGACCTCGCCGGCGGCCAGGGCCTGCCGCCCGGCTTCAAGCTCCCGAAGATCGACTTCAACAAGCTCGGCAAGGGTGGCGACAAGGGCCCGCGCTGACGCGTGTCGGTGACGGCGTGCGCGCTGACCTCCCGGAGGAACGACCTGCTCGCCTCCGACGGGGAGTGATCGGGTAGGACTGTGCGCATGGCTCTTCATGTGCGCGGCGTGCTGCTCCCCGACGACGAGGTCCGGGATCTCTGGCTGGTCGGCGACCGGGTGACCTTCACCCCGGTGCCCGGGGCGGAGACGGTCGTCGACGGCGGGTTCGTCCTCCCGGGGCTGGTCGACGCGCACTGCCACATCGGCATCGCCCGCGGTGGTGCCCCGATCACCTCCCTCGACCAGGCCCGCGAGCTTGCCCGCGTGGACCGGGACGTCGGTGTACTGGCGATCCGTGACGCGGGTTCGCCGTACCCGTACCCCGAACTCGACGACGAACCGGACCTGCCGCGACTGGCCCGCGCCGGCCGGCACGTCGCGCCCCCGAAGCGCTACCTGCGTGACATCGGCGTCGAGGTCGGCGCGGCCGAGGTGGCCGCGACGGTGGCCGCGCAGGCCCGAGCCGGCAACGGCTGGGTGAAGCTTGTCGGTGACTGGATCGACCGGGGCGTGGGCGATCTCGCGCCAGCCTGGGACGCCGACACCCTCACCGCCGCCGTACGGGCCGCGCACGACGCCGGGGTACGCGCCGCGGTGCACACCTTCTCCGAGTCGGCCGTCGAGATCATGGTGCGGGCCGGGGTGGACTCGGTGGAGCACGGCACCGGGCTGAGCCTCGACCTGATCGACGAGATGGCCCGCCAGGGCACCGCGCTGGTGCCCACAATGATCAACATCGCTACCTTCGGGGGCATCGCCGAGCAGGCGCGGGGCAAGTTCCCCGGCT
The DNA here is from genome assembly GCF_043205095.1 of Micromonospora sp. NPDC047557. NCBI lineage: Bacteria > Bacillati > Actinomycetota > Actinomycetes > Micromonosporales > Micromonosporaceae > Micromonospora > Micromonospora sp. NPDC047557. Next base: position 139,225 of record NZ_JBIDDK010000014.1, read on the forward strand.
ACGCCGAGCACATGCTCGCGCTGCGCGACCGCTTCCCGGAGGTGGTGCGGGCCGCGCACGAGGCGGGCGTGCCGATCTACGTGGGCACCGACGCCGGTGGTGGCATCGACCACGGGCTGGCCGCCGAGGAGATGCTGCTGCTGCACGAGCGCGCCGGCATGGCGCCGATCGACGTGCTCGCCGCCGCGTCCTGGGGCGCCCGCGAATGGCTCGGCTTCCCCGGCCTGGTCGAGGGCGGCCTCGCCGACCTGACCGTCTACCCCGAGGATCCCCGTCGCGACCTACGCGTCGTTCGTGCTCCGTCCCGCACGATCCTGCGCGGCCGAGTCCTCCGCTGACCCGGCGCCGCGCCGCGCCACCTCACGCCCCCGCCGGGTCACGCCGCGCCGGGCCGTGTGCCGCGCCCACCGCAAGATCGGGCTCGATCCAGGAAGTAGGGGCCTCGGCGCCGTGGGGATGCCACTACAACCGGGATCGAGCACGATCTCGCCGGGGGCAGAGGTCGACGAGGGAAGATCCGCGCAACTTCCCTGATGTTGCTGCCTCACGCTCGCCGGAGGCAGCAACATCACCGATGTTGTGCGGATCTTGGCGCGGGGCGCGGGGCGCGGGGCGCAAGGCGTGGGGCGCGGGGTGGAGGGTCAGCGGGGTGGGCGGGTGGCGGCGGCGGTGAAGAGGTGCACGGCCAGGTCGGCCAGGGCCGTGGCGGTCTGGTCGATCGGGGAGCGGGGGAGCACGATGTGGCTCACCACCAGGCGGACGATCGTGTCGGCGGCGAAGGCCAACGCTTCCTGGTCCACTCCCGGCAGGTGGTCGCCGGCCCACTCGATCAGCGCGCTGGACGCCTCGGAGAGGACCACCTCGGCCCGGGTGGTGAGGTACGGAAGCAGTTCGTCTGAGCCGCCCCGGGCGCTGGTGAGGATGGCCTTGACCAGCGGGTTGTCGGCCGCCGTGGCGAGGGTGTGGGCGATCGCGGCGTACGCGCCGGCCCGTACGTCGGCGCCGTGCGCGAGCAACGCCTCTCGGACGTCGCCGACGAACCGGTCCACCTCGCGCCGGGCGAGCGCCTCGGCGAGACCCGCCTTGCTGCCGAACTCGTTGTAGACGGTCTGCCGACTGACCCCCGCCGTGGTGGCCACGCCACCCATGCGGACCGCGTCCCAGCCGGCGGCGATGGTCCGCGCGCGGGCAGCGTCCACGATCGTGTCCCGCAGTCGCTGGCGTGGTGAGTCGGTCGTCGCAGTCATGGTGGTCGAATTCTACGGGCGACCCGCCGACCCGCCCAGCGCGCGCTGCGGGACCTGTCCGGAAGCGTGCCGTCGACCGGACCGGTATCCGCCGTGGGCTCCGCTCAGCGCCTGCCCAGCGCATGTCGTTGGCCCGGCCGGTGCCGGGCCCTGCCGCCGCGCGGAGGGCACGTCGCGCGGCGCGGCGCCTCCCGGGCGCGGCGGGGCCCCGCGTGGCGCATAGGATGTGCGGTCATGGCACGCGTGCTCACTCCCCGTGCGGAGGACTTCCCCCGCTGGTACCAGGACCTGATCGCCAAGGCGAAGCTGGCCGACAACGGCCCGGTCCGCGGCACCATGGTCATCCGCCCGGCCGGCTACGCCATCTGGGAGCGGATGCAGGCCGAGATGGACGCCCGGATCAAGGCGGCCGGCGCGGAGAACGCGTACTTCCCGCTGTTCATCCCGGAGAGCTACCTGAAGCGCGAGGCCCAGCACGTCGAGGGTTTCTCGCCGGAGCTGGCGGTCGTCACCCACGGTGGCGGCAAGCAGCTCGCCGAGCCGGTGGTGGTACGCCCCACCAGCGAGACGGTGATCGGCGAGTTCATGGCCAAGTGGATCGACTCGTACCGGGACCTGCCGCTGCTGCTCAACCAGTGGGCCAACGTGGTCCGGTGGGAGCTGCGCCCGCGGATCTTTCTGCGGACCAGCGAGTTCCTCTGGCAGGAGGGGCACACCGCGCACGCCACCCGCGAGGACGCCCGCGCCTACGCGCGGCGGATCCTGCACGAGGCGTACGAGGACCTGATGGTCAACGTGCTCGGCATTCCGGTGGTGGTGGGCCTGAAGACGGCCCGTGAGCGCTTCGCCGGGGCCACCGCCACGTACACCTGCGAAGGCATGATGGGTGACGGCAAGGCGTTGCAGTTGGGCACCAGCCACGAGCTGGGCCAGAACTTCGCCAAGGCGTTCGACATCAGCTACTCCGCCAAGGAGGGCGGTCGCGAGCACGCCTGGACGACCTCCTGGGGCACGTCGACCCGGATGCTCGGCGGGCTGATCATGGCGCACGGCGACGACAACGGCCTGCGGGTGCCGCCGAGGCTGGCGCCCATCCAGGCGTACATCATGATCGTCAAGGACGGCGAGGGCGTCGCCGAGGCGGCGGCCAAGCTGCGCGACGGCCTGCGCGACGCCGGTGTCCGGGTCGCGCTCGACGACCGGACCGACACCGCGTTCGGCCGCCGGGCCGTCGACGCCGAGCTGCGCGGCTATCCGGTACGCGTCGAGGTCGGCCCTCGCGACCTGGCCGTCGGCAACGCGACGGTGGTCCGCCGTACCGACGGGTCGAAGTCCCCGACGCCGGTGGCCGACGTGGTCGGCGCGGTCCTCGCCGCGCTGGAGGCCGATCAGCAGGTGCTGCACGACCAGGCCCTCGCGCACCGCCAGTCGCGCACCGTCGAGGTGTCGACGCTGGCCGAGGCGATCGAGGCGGCGGCCACCGGCTGGGCCAAGGTGCCGTGGTCGGCGGTCGGCGTGGCCGGCGAGGCCGAGGCGAACGGCCAGGGCGTGACGGTTCGTTGTCTGCTGCGCGCCGACGGCTCGGTGCCGGACTCGGAGGACGAGCCCGACCTGGTCGCCATCCTCGCGCGCGCCTACTGAGGTCCGGAGACGCGGCGGTGGAGTTCGGAGCAGGTCGGCTGATCCTGCACCGGAACGTGCGGCGGGGCCGGATCGGGTGGGTCCGGCCGGCACGGGTCGTCCTCGACGACGAGCGAGGGCTGCTGCTCTGGATCGCGAAGGGCTCGCCGGTGGCCCACGAGGTGAACGAGGTCGGCCTGACCATGCGAGGGCTGCCGTTCGCCGACTGGATCACGCCGACCTACCAGCTCGCGCAGGTGCGCTGGAACGGGCCACCGCTGTTGAAGTTCCTGCCCACCGGGGCGGCGCACTCCGTCTGGTGGTTCCGCGACGCGGCGGGCCGGTTCAGCCACTGGTACGTCAATCTGGAGGAGCCCGGCGTGCGCTGGGACGACGGGGTGGTGGCCGGCGTCGACGTGATCGACCAGGATCTGGACGTGCTGGTCGCCGCGGACCGCACCTGGCAGTGGAAGGACGAGGACGAGTTCGTCGAGCGGCTCGCCTTCCCGGCCGAGTACTGGGTGACGGACGAGAAGGCGGTCCGCGCCGAGGGCGAGCGGGTGATCGCGCTCGCCGAGGCGGGTGAGTTCCCGTTCGACGGCACCTGGTGCGATTTCACCCCGCCGGCGGAATGGGACGTACCGGACGAACTTCCGCCCGGGTGGGACCGTCCGCCGGTGCGCTGAGAGGTGTTCCGGGTCACCGGTGACGCAGTGTCCGGGTCCGATGCGAGAGATCGGCGTCGGATCTGGCAGAATAGGTCGCTGGTATCCGGCGCGCGTCCGGCGCCCTCTAACCCGGGCACGTCGCCAGTCCACCGAGTTGTCTCCGGCCCAACCCCACGGGTCCGGTCGGCGCTCACCCACGCACACCGCCCACAGCGGGCTGGTGAGATCGCAACAGGAGCGAAACAACTGTGGCCGTAAAGATCCGGCTCCTGCGGATGGGCAAGATCCGCAACCCGCAGTACCGCATCGTCATCGCCGACTCGCGCACCAAGCGCGACGGCCGGGCGATCGAGTTCGTCGGGGTTTACCAGCCCAAGGAAGACCCCTCGATCATCGAGGTCAAGTCGGAGCGGGTCCAGTACTGGCTGTCCGTCGGCGCTCAGCCGAGCGAGGCGGTGCAGCGGCTGCTGGAGCTGACCGGTGACTGGCAGAAGTACAAGGGCCTGCCGGCCCCGCCGCCGTTGAAGGTCGCCGCCGAGAAGGCCGACCGCAAGGCGGCGTACGAGGCTGAGGCCAAGGCGGCCGCCGGGCTGGCCCCGGAGACCCCGGCCAAGCCGGCCAAGAAGGCCGCCAAGGCTGCCGAGGCTCCGAAGGCTGAGGCTCCGGCGACCGAGGCTCCGGCCGAGGCCCCCGCTGCCGAGGCCCCCGCTGCCGAGGCCCCGGCTGCCGCTGCCGACGCCGGTGAGCAGGCCTGACATGCCTCTGCGTCCGGCGTTGGAGCACCTGGTCAAGGGCATCGTCGACCACCCGGACGACGTCCGGGTCCGGATGGTCGATTCCCGTCGGGGCAAGCGGCTGGAAGTCCGCGTGCACCCCGAGGACCTCGGCACGGTGATCGGGCGGTCCGGCCGGACCGCCAAGGCGCTGCGTCAGGTGATCGGCTCCATCGGCGGGCGCGGAGTACGCGTCGACATCGTCGACTCGTACTGATGCAGCTCGTCGTCGGAAGGATCGGCAAGCCGCACGGCGTCCGCGGTGAGGTCACCGTGGAAGTGCGGACCGACGAACCCGAAGCACGGTTCGCCCCCGGTGCAGTGCTGCGCACTGAGCCGGGGGCGACACCCCCGCCAGCCACCGATGAGCCCGGAGTGCCGTTCCGGATTCCGGCGGAGCTGACCATCGAGGAAGCCCGCTTCCATCAGGGCCGGGTGCTGATCGCGTTCGACGGCATCCTGGACCGCAACACCGCCGAGGCGCTGCGCGGAACCCTGCTCGTGGTGGACAGCGCCGACGTGGAGCCTCCGGAGGACCCGGAGGAGTTCCACGACCACCAGTTGGTGGGTCTGGCCGTGGTCACCCCGGCCGGCGAGCGGCTGGGCGAGGTGGCCCGGATCGACCACGCGCCGTCATCCGACCTGCTGGTGCTGCGGCGACCTGAGGGGCGTACCGCGCTGATCCCGTTCGTCCGGGCGATCGTCCCGGAGGTCGACCTGGCCGGTGGACGCGTGATCGTCGACCCGCCGGCCGGACTGCTCGATCTTTAGGGCCACCCCCCATGCGCGTCGACGTCGTGTCGATCTTCCCGGAGTACTTCGCCCCGCTGGACCTGTCGCTGATCGGCCGTGCCCGAGCCAACGGCGTACTCCAGCTCGCCGTGCACGACCTGCGGACCTGGACCCACGACGTGCACCGCACGGTCGACGACACCCCCTACGGCGGCGGCCCGGGCATGGTGATGAAGCCCGAGCCGTGGGGTGCGGCGCTGGACGCGCTCGCACCGGCCGAGGCCCCGCCGCCCCGGCTGCTCGTGCCGTCGCCGGCCGGCGTGCCGTTCAGCCAGGCCATGGCCCACGAGCTGGCCGCCGAGCCGCACCTGCTCTTCGCCTGCGGCCGGTACGAGGGGATCGACCAGCGGGTCCTGGCGCACGCCGCCACCCGGATGCCGGTCACCGAGGTGTCGCTCGGCGACTACGTCCTCTTCGGCGGCGAGGTCGCGGTGCTGGTGATCCTGGAGGCGGTCACCCGGCTGCTGCCCGGGGTGCTGGGCAACGCCGGCTCGCTGGACGAGGAGTCACACGCGCACGGGCTGCTGGAGGCTCCGATCTACACGAAGCCGCCGAGCTGGCGCGGGCACGACGTCCCGGAGGTGCTCCGCTCCGGCGACCACGGCAAGATCGCGCGCTGGCGGCGCGAGGAGGGGCTGCTGCGGACCGCGGCCCAGCGCCCGGACCTGCTGGCCGCGCTGCCGCCCGAGCGGCTCGACAAACGGGACATCGCGGCGCTGGAGCAGGCCGGATTTCAGCCACCGCCGGGAGATGTGGCAAAGTAGGGGGGTTGCCGCATCCGTCCGCGCCCGTGGGCGGCTGCGAGGATCCCCGACCGGGGTCGGTCCGCCGATCACCACCCGGGAATCAGAATCACCCACCCGCGCACCGAGTGACGGTGCGCCGTGAGCCTTACGAGGACGCAGCGATGAACATCCTGGACGCCCTTGACGCCCAGTCGAAGCGGACCGACCTTCCCGACTTCCGTGCCGGTGACACCGTCAAGGTGCACGCGCGGGTCGTCGAGGGCAACCGGTCCCGTGTCCAGATCTTCCAGGGCGTCGTGATCCGCCGCCAGGGTGACGGTCTGCGCGAGACCTTCTCGGTCCGCAAGGTCAGCTTCGGTGTCGGCGTCGAGCGGACCTACCCGCTCAACGGCCCGGGCATCGACCGGATCGAGGTCGTGACCCGCGGTGACGTGCGTCGCGCCAAGCTCTACTACCTGCGCGAGCTGCGCGGCAAGAAGGCCAAGATCAAGGAGAAGCGGGAGAAGCAGCCCAGCTGACTTCCCGCTCGCCACGCCGCCTGAGCTGCGCGTATGCCGTACCGGCCAGACCGCACTACCCTGGTCGTACGGGCGCAGCCAGACGGCGGCCCCGCCTTCGTGGCGGGCAGCTGTCCACGACCGCCCGTGGAGCCTCGACGAGGCTCCCGGGCGGTGGTGTTTCTGCGGACCGGGGAGTGGCGTGGTGCAGACGCTTGACGAGGACGGCACCGTCGATCCGTGGCGCCGGCGGGTGCGCCGCGGCCGCCGGCAGATGCCGCTCTGGCAGGAGCTTCCACTGCTGCTGGTGGTCGCGTTCTGCCTCGCGGTGCTGATCCGCACCTTCCTGCTCCAGGCGTTCTTCATCCCGTCCGGTTCGATGGAGGACACCCTCCTGGTCGGCGACCGGGTGCTGGTCAACAAGGTCGTCTACGACGTCCGTGACCCGGTGCGCGGCGAGGTGGTGGTGTTCCGGGGCACCGACCGCTGGGCGCCGCAGGTCGACGATCAGCCGCAGCCCGGGTTCGCCGGCAAGGTCGCCCGCACCGTCGGAGACCTGGTCGGGGTGAGCCGTCCCGGCGAGAAGGACTTCATCAAACGGGTGATCGGCCTGCCCGGTGACCGGGTGAAGTGCTGCGACTCCCAGGGTCGGGTCACCGTGAACGGGACCCCGCTCGACGAACCGTACGTGCTGCGCGACTCCCCGCTGGATCTGCCACCGAATCCGCAGGAGTGCCGCTCCCGACGCTTCGACGAGGTGGTCGTACCCCCGGGTCAGATCTTTGTGATGGGCGATCACCGCGAGGTCTCCCAGGACGCGCGCTGCCAGGGGCCGGTGCCGATCGACAACGTGGTCGGCCGGGCGTTCATGGTGGTCTGGCCGTCGTCGCGCTGGGCCGCGCTGTCGGTGCCCTCGACCTTCGACGACGTGGCCGCGCCGGCTGCCGCCTCCTCCGGGGCGCCCCCGGTCCGTCCGTCCCCGCAGGGCGGTGTGCTGCTGATTCTCCCGTTGATGGCCGCGCTGAGGGGTTCCCGCGCGTTCCGGACGGTGCCGTCCGGCCCGGCAACGTAGGCTCCTTGGCGTGATTGACGAGCAGACCGACAAGCCCCGCAGCTCCTTCTGGAAGGAGCTGCCGATCCTGCTGGGTGTGGCGATCCTGGTCGCGGTGCTGGTCCGCGCCTTCGTGCTGCAGACCTTCTTCATCCCCTCTCCGTCCATGGAGAACACTCTCAAGATCGATGACCGGGTGTTGGTCAACAAGCTGGTCTACGACTTCCGATCACCGCACCGCGGCGAGGTGATCGTCTTCAAGGCGCCCACCGAGTGGAGCGGCAACCCCGACGGTGAGGACTTCATCAAGCGGGTGATCGGCGTCGGCGGCGACCACGTGGTCTGCTGCGACGCACAGGAACGGCTGATGATCAACGGCAAGTCGCTCGACGAGCCGTACATCTTCTCGATCGACGGGGTCCGCGACAAGCCGGCCGACCAGGAGTTCGACATCACCGTGCCGAAGGGGCGGCTGTGGGTGATGGGCGACCACCGGTCGGCCTCGGGTGACTCGCTGGAGCACTGGCAGCAGTCCAACCAGAACATCACCGAGGCCACGATTCCCGAGGGCGAGGTGGTCGGGCGGGCGTTCACGGTCTTCTGGCCCGTCAACCGGGCCACCTGGCTGACGGTACCCGATCAGTTCGACAGCATCGGAAAGCCGTAGAACCGGCGGGGGCATGGGCGATCGGCCGCACGTCTGGCAGGCTGGTGCGGTGACCGTCTACACCCCTCGACGCGCGGCGCGTGTGCTGCTCGTCGACGCGGCCGGCCGGGTCCTGCTGTTTCAGGGCTTCGACCCGGCCCGCCCGGAGCACCGCTACTGGTTCACTCCCGGCGGCGGGCTCGACGAGGCGGAGTCCCCGTCGACCGGCGCGGCGCGGGAGTTGGCCGAGGAGACCGGGCTGCGGGTCGATCCCGCCGAGCTGGGCGAGCCCGTCTGGTCCGACACGACCGAGTTTCCGTTCGACGGCGACTGGTACCGCCAGGAGCAGGATTTCTTCCTGCTCCGGGTGCCGTCGTGGGAGGTCGACACCGTCGGCTTCAACGACGTCGAGCAGCGCAGCATCGCCGGTCACCGCTGGTGGCTGCCGGCCGAGCTGGCCGCCAGCGGCGACCGGTACTACCCGCCCGAGCTGCCGGACCTGCTGGCCCGGCTCCTGCCGCCGGCCGTCGAGGCGTCGTGCTGACCCCGCCGCGCACCGTCGTGCGCCGGGAGGCCGGCCTCTACGCGCTGGAACGGGCGCTGCAACGGCGCGGGTTCCGGCACGTGGCCGGCGCCGACGAAGCCGGCCGGGGCGCGTGCGCCGGCCCACTGGTCGCCGCCGCGGCGGTGCTGCCGGAGGGGCGACGCGGCGAGATCGACGGGCTGGCCGACTCCAAGCTGCTCACCCCGGCCAGCCGGGAGCGGGTGTACGCCGAGGTCGTGGACCGCGCCCTGGCGTACGCCGTGGTGGTCATTCCGGCTGACGAGGTCGACGCCCGAGGGCTGCACGTGTGCAACCTGGCCGCGATGCGCCGGGCGCTCGCCTCGCTCACCACCCGACCGGAGTACGTGCTGACCGACGGCTTCGGCGTGGACGGCCTCGGCGTGCCGGGGCTGGCGGTGTGGAAGGGCGACCGGGTGGCGGCGTGCGTGGCGGCGGCCAGCGTGCTCGCCAAGGTCACCCGGGACCGGATCATGGTGGAGCTGGACGGGGTGTTCCCGGCGTACGGCTTCGCCGAGCACAAGGGCTACATCACCCCGGAGCACAGCGCGGCGCTGCGGGAGCACGGGCCGTGCCGGGAGCACCGGTTCTCGTACATCAATGTCGCCGCAGTCTCCGGCCGCGACGGCCGACCGCCGCGCGCCCGACGGCCCGTCGGCCCGGCGTCGGACGAGCCGATGGAGCGCTCCTGGGCGTCAGGGGGTACCGTCGGCGTGGCGTTGGGCGAGCAGCCTCGGCCTCCGGCGCCGGTGGGGGAAGATGTGGTCATGGAAGGCGGAGTGCGATGAGCGCGGAAGATCTCGAAAAGTACGAGACCGAGATGGAGCTGCAGCTCTACCGGGAGTACCGCGACATTGTCCGCCAGTTCTCCTACGTGGTGGAGACGGAACGCCGGTTCTACCTGGCCAACCAGGTCGACCTGCACGTGCGTAACTCCGACGGCGAGGTCTACTTCGAGGTCGAGATGCACGACGCCTGGGTGTGGGACATGTATCGTCCAGCCCGCTTCGTGAAGAACGTCCGAGTGATGACTTTCAAGGACGTCAACGTCGAAGAGCTGGAGAAGCCCGACATCTCGCTGCCCGCCGACTCCGGCTTCGGCGGCTGACGACCCTCGGCCTCGCCACGGTCCCCCCATCCGTGGCGCGGCCCGCCGTGCCGGTCACTCGGCCGGCACCACGACCTCGACGCGCTGCACCAGGTTGTTGGCGAAGCCGCCACGGTTCCACGGCTGCTCGACCGGCTGGGTCCGCCCGGACGCGTCGGTCGCCCGCGCGCTGAGCACGTACCGGCCCGGCGTCGCCGTCCACTCGTGCCGCCACCGCCGCCAGGCGAACTCCCCGCCCGTCGCCGGGTCCAGCTCGGCCGGCGCCCAGCTCGCCCCGCCGTCGACGCTCACCTCGACCGCGACCACCGGGGCGTGCCCCGACCAGGCCCGACCGTCCAGAGTGCACGGTCCCGGCGGCAGCACCCGGCGGCGCGTCATGAAGTCGGGAAAGCCCGGTGGGCGGACCAGCGCGCGTGGCTCGATCCGGGTGACCGGCACGCCCGGGTCGTCGGCGTCGCGACGCAGCCGGTACGCCACCGCGTTCTGGTAGCCCTCGAACGGCTCCGTCCGGACCTCGATCGAGTGCAGCCACTTCACGTGCGCCATCCCGTACCAGCCCGGCACGATCAGCCGCAGCGGCGCGCCGTGCTGCGGCAGCAGGGGAGCGGCGTTCATCTCGTACGCCAGCAGCACCTCCTCGCGCAGCGCGTCGGGCACCGGCAGCGCCCGCTGGTAGTCCTGCTCGACCCCGCGCTCGACCCCGTGGTCGGCGCCGGTGAAGACCACGTCGACCGCGTCCGCGCCCAGGCCCGCCTCGCGCAGCAGCGGCGCGAGGGGGGTGCCGGTCCACTCGGCGTTGCCGACCGCCTCGACCAGCCAGGGCTGGCTCACCGGCCGGGGGTGCAGCAGAGCCCGGCCGTTGCCGGCGCACTCCATCGTGACCCGGTGGGTGACCCGTGGCCGCTCGCGTAGGTCGGCGAGGGTGACGGTCAGCGGGCGGTCCACCGCGCCCCCGATTGTCAGCGCGTGCGCCGCCGGATCCAGGTCGGGAATGTCGTAGTGGATCAGCAGATAGTGCAGCCCGGCCGGGGTGACGTCGTATCGCAGCGCCTCCAGCGGAAGGCCGTGGTTGCGGGCGGCGAGCTGCAACTCGTCGGCACTGATCGCCTCGTCGGGCTCGGCGAGCCGCGACGGGCCGCTCACGTCGGCCGCCCTCGGCGTCCGGTCATCGACGGTGGTCATGCGATGCCTCCCCGGTGCAGACGGCGGCACCCGCCGTACGCGGCCCAGCCTAGGCCCTTTGTGGCGGCCCGGTGGTGGTGACCTGGGCCGGTTGGCCTCGGGCCGGGGACAGCGTTCGCATAACAGATCATCGAGCCGTTCGGTGGTCGTCCACAGCACCTCCGGTTGTCCACAGCTTCGTCGGCCGGGCTGGCGGACGAGTCGGCCTCGGCCGGAGGCTGCCGTCATGCGACCGCCATCCGTCGATTCGATTCGCCGCACGCTGCTGCTCTGCGCAGGGCTCCCGCTCGCACTGACCGTCCAGCTCTGCGGCCTGGTGGTGCTGGTCGCAGCGGTGCCCGGCCAACCACCGACGCCGACCGTGCCGGTCGCGGCCGACCCGCCCGCCGATTCAGCGCCCGCCGAGCGGTTCCGCTGGCCGGTCGACGGACCACCTCGTCCGGTGCGCCGGTTCGACCCGCCGCCCCGACCGTGGTTGCCTGGCCACCGCGGCGTCGACCTGGCCGCGCCGGCCGGAGCGGTGGTCCGCAGCGCCGGGCCGGGCACCGTGCTCTTCGCCGGCCTGGTGGCCGGTCGACCGGTGGTCACCGTGGGGCACGCCGGCGGGCTGCGGACCACCCACGAGCCGGTCCAACCCGTCGTACGCGCCGGCCAGGCGGTCACCGCCGGCACGCCGCTGGGCGAACTGCTGCCCGGGCATCCGGGTTGCCCGGCCGAGGCGTGCCTGCACTGGGGCCTGCGGCGGGGCGAGGAGTATCTCGACCCGCTGGCCCTGCTCGGCCTCGGCCCGGTGCGACTGCTCCCGGTGCGTCCGCCTCCGCTCGGTCGGGCGGGCGACGGTCAGCGCTGGGCGAGCAGTGCCGGCAGCCGCACGGCCAGCCGTTCGTACTCGTCGGCGGCGTTGTAGACCTGACCGGTCAGCCGCAGCCATCCGCGACCGTTCCAGCTCATCACCGCGACCTCGATGGCGAGCCGCTCGCCGATCCGCGCCTGCAACGCCCGCGCCGCGTCGATCGTGGTGCCCGTGCCGGGCGGCAGCGGAATGAGGCGTAGAGCAACCCCCGGTCCGCCGGGGTCGGGCAGATCGGCGGGGGCCACCCCCAGCGCGTCCCCCACGACCCGCTGACCGTACGCGGCGAGCGCGGCGTTGTGCGCCCGTACCCGGTCGACGCCGAGGCTGCGCAGCGTGAACAGTCCGGCCGGGGCGGCCAGCCAGGAGGTGTAGTCGAGGGTGGCCTGCCATTCGACCCGGGCCGGGAAGCCGGCTTCCTGTTCCCACGAGACCACCAGCGGCTCGATCCGCTCCCGCCACTGTGGGGCGACCGCCAGCAGGGCGGTGCCGCGCGGGGCGTACCCCCACTTGTGCAGGTTGCCCGCCCAGAAGTCCGCGCCGATGCTGGCGACCGTGGTGGCCAGCATCCCGGGGGCGTGTGCCGCGTCCACCAGGACCGGCACCCCGCCCTCGTGGGTCACCCCGACGATGGCGGCGATCGGAAAGAGCCTGGCGGTGGCGGAGGTGAGCTGGTCGACGACGAGCAGCCGCGTCCGCCCCGGGCGCAGGCCGGCCCGGATGGTCTGCACGATCTCTTCGTCGGTGGCGGCCAGCGGGATCGGCAGGACGCGGCTGACCGCGCCGGTGCGCCGGCACTCCCGCTGGATGGCCAGGCTCACCGCCCCGTACCCGTGGTCGGTGCTGAGCACCTCGTCACCGGGTTGCAGGCCCACCGACTGGAGCACCACGGCGACGCCGGTGGTGGTGTTGCCGATCAGCGCGCTGCCGTCCGGGTCGGCGCCCAGGAACCCGGCGAGGTGCCGGCGGGTGTGCGCGATCCGGTCGACGAGCCCCTGGGTGAAGAAGCGCAGCGGGTTGGCCTCCATCTCGTCGCGCAGCCGCTGCTGGGCTCGCTGCACGCCGATCGGCACCGCGCCGAACGATCCGTGGTTGAGATGGCTGACCGCCGGGTCCAGGGAGAACAGCAGGCGGGCGCCCGGGATCGGCTCGGGGGGCTGCGGGACGCTCACCCGATGATCGTAACCGTCGAGCGGTCCGGCCTCTCGGCCCTTGATCAGGCGCGGGGATGTGCCTGTCGGTAGGCGGCGCGCAGCCGTTCCACCGAGACGTGGGTGTAGATCTGCGTGCTGGCCAGCGACGAGTGGCCGAGCAGCTCCTGCACGGCGCGCAGGTCGGCCCCGCCCTCCAACAGATGGGTGGCGGCGGAGTGGCGCAGCCCGTGCGGGCTGGTCCGGGGAAGGCCGGCCGTCTCGGCGTACCCGCCGACGATCTGTCGCGCGGTCGTCGGGTTGAGCCGGCCACCGCGAGCCCCGAGCAGCAGCGCGTCGCCGGAGCGGGCAGCCGCCAACAGCGGCCGGCCTCGGCGCAACCACTCGTCCAACGCCCGCTGCGCGGGTACCCCGTACGGCACCGAGCGTTCCCGACCGCCCTTGCCGAACACCCGGATCACCCGGCGGCCGTGGTCGACGTCCCCGACGTCCAGCCCGCACGCCTCGCTGACCCGCACTCCGGTGGCGTAGAGCAGCTCCAGCAGAACCCGGTCGCGCAACAGCACCGCCTCGGTGGCGGCTGAGTCCGGCGCCGCAACCGTCGTGGCTTCGGTCGTGGTCGTGGTGGGTGCCGTCGTCGGCTGCCGGGCCGGTGCCTCCACCAGGGCGGCGGCCTGGTCGGCGCGCAGGACGCTGGGCAGCTCCCGGTGGGCACGAGGGCTGGCCAGTGCGGCGCCCACGTCGGCGGGGAGCAGCCCGGCGCGGTGCGCCCACGCGCTGAACGCCCGTGCCGAGGCGGCCCTCCTCGCCAACGACGTGCGGGCCGCGCCCGTGGTGCGTTGCCGCGCCAACCAGCTACGCAGCACCGACAGGTCCAGGTCGGCGAGGTCGACGCAGCCCATCCGGACCGCATGGTCGAGCAACGAGACCAGATCGGTGACGTACGCGCGGACGGTATGCGCCGAGCGGTTGCGGACCCGGGAGAGGTGTTCGGCGAAGTCGTCGACCGCGTCCCGCAGCGCCGGCGGCAGCTCCTGGTGGATGGCCCGGGTGCCCCGGGTGGACCGGCTCACGGCCGCCGCGCCGATGGCGGCGTCGCGATGGCTGCACCCCCACTGACAGTTGGCACGACACCAGCGTACGGCCGAGAGCCGCGCGGCGTTCGCCACGCTGGTGCAGAGCAACGACAGCTTTCGCCTAGACGAATAAGTCCTCACTCAAGACGGGGCTGGGGCTGCGGCGAAGGGGCTGGTCGCCCGCTGTGGCTGCCCGTCGTGTCGATGTGCTGTTGAGCGGTATACCTCAGAGGTATGAATATGACTCTGAGGTATACCGCTTACCACCGCATCCGCCTTCACGGAGGTGACCGAGCGTCACCGCCGGTTCGTTGCTTATCCGCGGCCCTTCGGTGTGGTGGCCGGGGCGAGGGCGTAGCCGTCGTCGCGTCGCACCACCATGGACAGCTCCTCCAGCAACGACAGCTTGCGCAGCGCGGTACGCACGTTCAGACCGGCGCGGGCGGCGAGCGCGTCCACACCCCGTATGCCCCGGCGGGGCAACGCCTCCAGCAGGGACCGGGCGTCGTCGTCCAACGCGTCGGCAGGCCGTTGCGGGCCACGGGCCAGCGGGGCCAGGTCCGCGCCGATCCGGCCCACCTCCTCGAGCACGTGCGCCACCCCGGTGACCAGCCGCACCTTGGAGCACTCGCGGAGCAACTCGTGTGCGCCGACGGACATCGCCGAGGTCACCGGCCCGGGCACGACCATCGCGACCCGTCCGGTGTGGATGGCCCGTCGGGCGGTCTGCGTCGCGCCGCTGCGCGCCGACGCCTCCACCACGACGGTGCCGAGGGTGCCCCCGGCGATGACCCGGTTGCGGATCAGGAACCGGGGGCGTAGCGGTTCGGCGCCGGGTGGCCACTCGCTGACCAGCAGCCCCGTGTCGGCGATCCGGTCGAAGAGCGCGGTGTTGCCCATCGGATACGGCCGGTCCACCCCGCAGGCCAGCACCGCGACGGTCAACCCGCCCGCGTTGAGGGCACCCCGGTGGGCTGCGGCGTCGATGCCGAACGCGCCGCCGGAGACCACGGTCCAGTCCCGCTCGGCCAGCCCGTACCCCAGTTCCGTGGCGACGTGCTGGCCGTAACCGGTGGCCGCCCGCGCGCCGACCACTGCCACCGAGCGCTCCAGCGCCTCGCCCAGCGGCCAGGCTCCGCGTACCCAGAAGCAGAGCGGCGGCGCGGTCTCACCGTCCACCCGGCGGGTGGCGTCCGGCAGCCGGAGCGTCTTCAGGCCGGCCACCCGGGCCGGCCACTCCGCGTCGTCGGGGGTGACCAGGCGGGCACCGAGCCGGTCGGCCCTCTCCAACGCCTCGGCGGCGACCGCCCGCGCGTCACCGGCGGCCGACCGGGCGGCCACCGTGCTGTGCAGCCAGCCGTCAGGGCTGCCGCCGTCGAGCAACAGATCCAGTGTCGCCACCGGACCGAGTCGGTCGACCAGCTGGTGCACCGCCCGGGTGCCCGGCTCGGCCAACCAGGTCAGCGCCACCCGGGCCAGCCTGCTCTCCTCGTCGGCGCTCATGCCGCCTCCCCTGTCCGTAGTTGGATCGCCTCTCGTACGTCGTCGCGGTCCGGCCGGTCCCGGCCGTCCAGGTCCGCGATGGTCCAGGCCATCCGGATCACCCGGTCGAAGCCCCGCGCCGACAGCGAGCCGGAGTCGAGTCGGCCGCGCAGCTCGGCGGTGACCAGCGCCGGTAGCCGCCACGGCGGGCGGCGCAGGAGCGGGCCGTCCACCTCGGCGTTGAGTCGCCTCCCGAGGCCGGCCCAGCGGGTGGCCGCCGCGCGGCGGGCCGCCGCGACGCGGGCGGCGACCGTGGCCGAGGACTCGGCGTCGCCGACGGACGCCATCAGCTCCGCCGCCCGTACGGGCATCAGCCGCACCTGCACGTCGATCCGGTCGAGCAGCGGCCCGGAGAGGCGGCCCAGGTAGCGACGGCGGACCAGCGGCGAGCACTCGCAGTACGCGTCGCCGGACGGCTTCGCGCACGGGCACGGATTGGCTGCCAGCACCAGTTGGGTCCGGGCCGGGTACTCGGTGCCGCCCCCGCTGCGGCTCAGCTGGATGCGACCGTTCTCCAGTGGCTGGCGCAGCGCCTCCAGCGCACCCTTGCTGAACTCCGGCGCCTCGTCCAGGAAGAGCACCCCGCGGTGGGCCAGCGACACCGCGCCGGGGCGGGCCAGCCCGGAACCGCCGCCGACGAGGGACGGGACCGTCGCCGTGTGGTGCGGTGCCTGGAACGGCGGGCGGCGCAGCAGTTGACCACCCGGTGGCAGCAGCCCGGCGACCGAGTGCAGCGCGGTCACCTCGAGCGCCGCGTCGTCGTCCAGCTCGGGCAGGAGTGACGGCAGCCGCTCGGCCAGCATCGTCTTGCCGGCGCCCGGAGGGCCGAGCAGCGCGATGTGGTGCCCACCCGCCGCGGCGACCTCCAGGGCCCGCCGGCCCAGCTCCTGCCCGGCGACCTCGGCGAGGTCGGGGCCGCCGGGAACCGGTGCCGGGGCGTCCGGCGGTGGTTCGATCAGCGGGCTGCCGTCGCGCACGAAGGCGACCAGCCGGTGCAGGGTGTCCACCGCCCGCACCCGTACGCCGGGGATGACCGCGGCCTCGGCGGCGTTGCCGGTCGGCACGATGACCCGCTCGACGCCGGCCTTGGCCGCGGCGGCGACCATCGGCAGCACCCCGCGCACCGGCCGGACCGTCCCGTCCAGTCCCAACTCGCCGAGGACCACGACCCCCTCCAGCGGAAGCAGCGGTAGCTCACCCGAGCCGCCCAGCAGCGCGGCGGCGATGGCCAGATCGAACGCCGAGCCGAACTTCGGCAGCGTGGCCGGCAGCAGGTTCAGCGTGATCCGCCGGTTCGGCCAGCGTTGGCCGGAGTTGACCACGGCGGCCCGGACCCGGTCGCGGGCCTCGTGCAGGGCCGTGTCCGGCAGGCCGGAGATCACCACGGCCGGCAGGCCGGCGGCCAGGTCCGCCTCGACCTCGACGAGGTGGCCGGTGACGCCGACCAGCCCCACGCAGAGCACCTTCGCGTAGCTCATGACGCGTCACCGATCCGTCGGGGGCGCATCTCAGAACGCGCCCTTGAGGTGATCGACCTGCGCGGGACCGGCCGCGGGCAGTCGTACCGACAGCACGTCGAACCGCACCTCGTCGGCGCTCGTGCCGGTCTCGGCGAGCCAGATCGCGGCGAGCCCGCGCAGGCGACGGGCCTTGGCCGGGACGACAGCCTCGGCCGGTGTGCCGAACACGTCGCCCCGACGCGTCTTCACCTCGCAGAACGCGAGCACCGGCCCGTCCCAGGCGATGATGTCGATCTCGCCCTGCGGGCAGCGCCAGTTTCGGACGATCGGGCGTAGCCCCGCCTCGCTCAGGTGCCGGGCGGCGCACCGCTCGCCGTACGCGCCGACCGCCTGGTTCCGCTTCGTCATGGCCGCGACGCTGCCCGTCCGAGTGCGCGCGTCGCGACCCCGTGACGGCCCGGCTGTGGACGACGGGTGTCCTGTGGACAACCGGACGATCAAGCCCGCGCTGTGCTACGCGGCGACCCGGACCCGGACGCGGTGCCGCACGCCTCCCCGCTGATCGATGGCGGCCGGCCGGGCCGAAATGGCGCGGGCGTGGCCGGTCGCATACGGTGCCTGACGTGGACGGACGACGGAGCTTTCCGGAAGATCAGGAGTCGCGCTGGTATCCCGACGAGCGGGGTCGCGGTTACGGCGATTCCGAGTGGCGCGGTGCGGGTGAGCCGCGATACCGGGACAGCGAGATCCCCGAGCAGCGCGGCGGCGAAGATGGTCGATCCGTCGAGGACACCGGCGTCGGCCGACGCCGGGAGCCGGATCCGACGCGCTTCGGCGCAACCCCGGAACCGGGCTCGGGCCGCTTCGGCGCGGTGGACGCGGGCCGCTTCGGCGGTCCGGCCGAGTCGGACTCGGGCCGTCTGAGCGCGGTGGATGCGGGCCGCTTCGGTGGCCCGCCCGAGTCGGACTCCGGGCGGTTCGGCGCCATCGACGCCCAAGCGGGGATGTTCGGCAGCGGCGAGGCCGACTCCGGACGCTTCGGCGCGGTCGACCCGCTGGGTGACGCGCGTACGGACGGGGACGGTTACCGGGCGACCCGCTCGCGCAGGGCGGATCGGGACCCTTCGGAGATCTCCGGGGAGCTGCCCGGCCGCCGAGCCGCACGAGAGTCGCTGAGCCCGGCCACGCCCGAGGTGGCGCGCGACGCCACGCCGGAGGCCGCCCGAGACGCAGGGTCAGCGGCCGCCCGAGACGTCGGGCCAGCGGCCGGTGTGCTCGCCGACCAGGCGCGGCCCGCACCGCTCGCCGGATATCCGATCATCGAGCCGACCCGGGCCGGCGGGGAGCAGCCGCACCCGCTGGAGATGCCGACCGGCCCGATGCCGGGGATCGGCCCGCGGCCCGACCTGCCCGCCGGCGAGCCGCCGGTGTACCCCCAGCCGGCCGACGGTGTCTACCGGACCCGTCGCCCGGCGTTGGCCGCGCTCTTCGCCCTGCTGGCGTTGATCTTCGAGGTCCCCGCGCTGCGGGTGCTGCTGGCGGGCGTGACCGGCGACCCGCTGGACGCTGGCAACGTCGTGGTGGGTATCTGCCTGGTCGCCGGGCTGCCGATCTTCGCATCGGGGCTGTACGGGCTCAGAACGGGCGGACTGGCGCTCTCCGACAGCGGACGGGGCTGGCTGCGCCCTCCCACGGCCTACCTGACCGTCGGCCTGGTGCTCTTCGTCGCCGCCGCCCTCGCCGCCGGCTGATCCCCGCCCGGCCCGCCCGACCCCGGCCGCCCCGGCCCGGCCGCCCAGCCCGGCCCGGCAGCCCGCCCGCGCGCACCCGGAGGTCGTCGGGCGGGGGAGGGGCGTACACTGGCCAACTGGCGACCGCCTCGCGCGGTCGACCTCGCGCGCCCTCTTCACGAATCGTCGTGAAGCGACGGCCTCCCTGGTCCCGATCTTGATCGGGCCCACCATGGGCCGGCGACCAGGCGCCAGGACGCCCGACCACCGGCCGGGCGTGACAACCAGGGATCTTGAGGAGTACCCCAACCATGGCCGTCGTGACCATGCGTCAGCTGCTGGAGAGCGGTGTCCACTTCGGGCACCAGACCCGGCGCTGGAACCCGAAGATGAAGCGCTTCATCATGACCGAGCGCAACGGCATCTACATCATCGACCTGCGCCAGACTCTCGAATACATCGAGAAGGCGTACGAGTTCGTGCGTGGGACCGTCGCCGAGGGTGGCAGCATCCTCTTCGTCGGCACCAAGAAGCAGGCCCAGGAGGCCATCGCCGAGCAGGCGACCCGGGTCGGTCAGCCGTACGTCAACCACCGCTGGCTCGGTGGCATGCTGACCAACTTCCAGACGGTGTACAAGCGGCTCCAGCGGATGAAGGAGCTGGAGGGCCTGGGTGACCTCAGCGGCACCGCCGCCGGTTACACCAAGAAGGAGACCCTGCAGCTCTCCCGCGAGAAGATCAAGCTGACCCGCACGCTGGGTGGTCTGCGGGACATGCAGAAGCTGCCGGCCGCGGTCTGGATCGTCGACACCAAGAAGGAGCACATCGCCGTCGACGAGGCCCGCAAGCTGGGCATCCCGGTGATCGCCGTTCTCGACACCAACTGCGACCCGGACGAGGTCGACTTCCCGATCCCGGGCAACGACGACGCCATCCGCTCCGCCGAGCTGCTGACCCGGGTGGTCGCGGCCGCCGTCGCGGACGGTCTGATCGCGCGTTCCGGTCGTCGCCGGGGTGGGGACGAGAAGCCCGAGGGTGTCGCGAGCGACGAGCCGCTGGCCGAGTGGGAGCGCGAGCTGCTGGAGCCGAAGAAGGCCGACGAGTCGGCCGCCCCGGCCGAGCAGCCCGCCGCTGCCGCCGCCGAGCAGCCCGCCGCGGAGCAGCCGGCGCAGGCCGCCACCGAGCAGCCGGCGGCCGCCACCGCGGAGTGACCCCGCACCGTCGCTGCCCGTCCGTCCGTTTTTCGAAGACGGCGGGCAGCGGCGGTACGCCGGGCACGATCCGCCCGGATCCGGGTAACCGGCACCTCTGACCATCCACACGCCGTCTCAACACCGAAGAGAGAGCCATGTCCCAAATCACCGCCGCGGACGTCAAGAAGCTCCGCGACCTCACCGGCGCCGGCATGATGGACAGCAAGAAGGCGCTGACCGAGGCCGAGGGCGACTTCGACAAGGCCATCGAGATCCTGCGCGTCAAGGGCGCCAAGGACGTCGGCAAGCGGGCCGGCCGTACGGCCGCCAACGGCCTGGTCGCCCACTCCGGCAAGGCGCTGCTCGAGCTCAACTGCGAGACCGACTTCGTCGCCAAGACCGAGTCGTTCATCGCGCTGGCCCAGCAGCTGGTGGAGCACGGCGAGCGTTCCGGCGTGACCAACGCCGAGGAGCTGCTCGCCTCCGAGCTGGACGGCAAGGTCGTCGCGGACCTGGTCCAGGAGCAGTCCGCCAAGATCGGCGAGAAGCTGGTGCTCAACCGGTTCGCCAAGGTCGAGGGCACCACCGCGGTCTACCTGCACCGCAAGGCGCAGGACCTGCCGCCGGCCGTCGGCGTGCTGGTGTCGTACACCGGCAAGTCGGACGAAGCGGGCGACGCTGACGCCCGTGGTGTCGCCATGCAGATCGCCGCGATGCGGCCGAAGTACCTCACCCGGGACGAGGTTCCGGCCGAGGTCGTCGAGTCCGAGCGGCGCATCGCCGAGCAGACCGCCCGCGAGGAGAACAAGCCCGAGGCGGCCCTGCCGAAGATCGTCGAGGGTCGGGTGAACTCCTTCTTTAAGGACTACGTCCTGATCGAGCAGTCATCCGTGGCTGACAACAAGAAGACGGTGAAGCAGGTGCTGGCCGAGGCCGGCATCGAGGTCACCCGCTTCGTGCGGTTCGAGGTCGGCCAGGCCTGAACCGCCACCGGGCGCCGCGCGCGCCCGGAGGCGCAAGACGTCGACGAGGAGGCCGCCGGTGTACGTGACAGGCACCGCGGCCTCCTCGTCACATAGGGTCGGCAGCGGCAGGTTCGCGGTAACGCGTCGCGCGGGGCGTGCGCGTGGGGGAAGGCGGGGCGGATGACGCAGGTTGTGAGTGATCGGACGCTGGCGGTGGACGATCCGACGGCGCCGCCGCCGGGACGGGCCCGCCGGGTGGTGCTGAAGCTCTCGGGTGAGGTGTTCGGTGGCGGCGCGATCGGCGTCGACCCGGACGTCGTCCAGGCCATCGCCCGACAGATCGCCACCGTGGTCCGCCGCGGCGTACAGGTCTCCGTCGTGGTTGGCGGCGGCAACTTCTTCCGCGGCGCGGAGCTGCAGAAGCGCGGCATGGACCGGGCGCGCGCCGACTACATGGGCATGCTCGGCACCGTGATGAACTGCCTCGCCCTCCAGGACTTCCTGGAGAAGGAGGGCATCGAGACCCGGGTGCAGAGCGCGATCACCATGGCCCAGGTCGCCGAGCCGTACATCCCGCTGCGGGCGATCCGGCACCTGGAGAAGGGCCGCGTGGTCATCTTCGGCGCCGGCGCCGGGATGCCGTACTTCTCCACCGACACCGTGGCCGCCCAGCGGGCGCTGGAGATCCGGGCCGACGTGGTGCTGATGAGCAAGAACGGCGTGGACGGCGTCTACACCGCCGACCCCCGGATCGACCCCACCGCCAGCAAGCTCGACTCGATCACCTTCTCCGAGGTGCTGCGCCGCAACCTGCGGGTGGCCGACGCCGCGGCGTTCAGCCTCTGCATGGAGAACGGCCTGCCGATGCTGGTCTTCGGCGCGCAGGGTGACGACACCATCATCCGCGCGGTGGGTGGCGAGAAGATCGGCACCCTGATCACCGCCTGAGCCCCGCCGGTGGCGACGGCAGCAGCGGTCTGACGACTTTCAGCAAGGCCCACGACGAGCACAGAAGGAGGCGAGGAGACCGGTGATCGACGACACCCTCCTCGAGGCCGAGGAGAAGATGGAGCGTGCGGTTGAGCACGCCAAGGAGGAGTTCGGCGCCATCCGTACCGGTCGCGCCAACGCCGCCATGTTCTCCAAGGTCATCATCGACTACTACGGCACGCCGACTCCGCTGACGCAGATGGCGTCCATCGCGGTTCCCGAGCCGCGGATGGCCATCATCAAGCCGTACGACAACTCGCAGATCAACGCGATGGAGAAGGCGATCCGCGACTCGGACCTCGGGGTGAACCCGAACAACGAGGGCAACCAGCTGCGCATCCTGCTCCCGCAGATGACCGAGGAGCGCCGCCGCGACATGATCAAGGTGGCCCGGCACAAGGGCGAGGAGGCCAAGGTGGCCATCCGCAACGTCCGCCGCCGTGCCAAGGAGGAGCTGGACCGGATCGTCAAGGACGGCGAGGCCGGCGAGGACGACGGTCGCCGCGCCGAGAAGGAGCTGGACGACCTGACGCAGCGCTACGTCGCCAGCATCGACGACCTGGTCAAGCACAAGGAGACCGAGCTGCTGGAGGTCTGAGGCCCGACCCGGCGTCCGCCGGGTGAGCAGCCGACGTGAGGCCCGCCCCCGATCCGGGGACGGGCCTCGTGCCGTCTGCGCGTCAGCGGGGGATCCGGACGGTACGGGTCGTCTCGGTCAGGCTCGTTCCGACGTACGCGTCGTGCAGCTCGAAGCGCACGGTGGCCCGACCCGGGTGCAGCACCGGGCCGCCCCGGTAGAAGCCCATCGAGATGCTGGCGGTGCCGCCGTCGCAGACGATCTCGCCGGCACCGAGGCCGCCGGTGGCCCAGTAGGTCGGCAGGCCGTCCTGGGTCAGCGACGCCGACAGGAAGTAGACGCCGGTCGGGCAGTTGCGCACCTCCCCCCGGGCGGTGGCGGCCGGGAACGCCGGCCCGGTGCCGTCGGGACTCCCGTCGTACAGGTAGATCTCGCTGGTGCGGTGATCGATCCTGATGCTGGCGTTCCGCGTCGCCGCGGTGGCCGGTGGGGCCGCCGTCAGGACGAGGGCGACCATCGTCAACACCGTCAGGCTGATTCTGCGCACGAACGTTCCTCCCCGCTGCTGTGGTGGAAACCGCCGGCGGCCGCCGGCACACCGACAGCCGACCACCGACGGGTAGCGCGGGTCATCCCCTGTTCGCCCGGATGCTCGGTCGGATAGGCGTCGATGCACCGCGGGTGCTCGTGCGGGCGCGGTTCTCGGGCCGGCCGTGCGGCCGCCGCCGTGGTGGCAGCGCGGCGACTCGCCGGATCTCGCCCACCGCGACCCCCGCGGGGGCCCCGGCGGTCAGGGGGCGCCATCGTCCGCCTCGCCCCGGCGGCGGGTGCAGTAGGCTCGGCAGGATTCCCGGCCACCGGGCGGTGCATACCGGGAATCGACCGACCGTCGAGGCGGTCGAGCCGGAGGAACACCGTCGCGCGTGTAGGGGATGCTTGTGGTCTTGCGTCATGTGGTGGTACTCGGCCCGCGTTGCGGTGCGTGATGTCCCACCCCGACCCCTACACCGACGAGCCGCGCGGCTGGGACCGGCCCGAGCGCCCGGCAGCCCTGCCCTGGCCCGAGCAGGAGCTTGAGGCGGGCCAGTGGAGCCGCCGTCCGGCCGGCGGGCCCGAGTTGTACGCCGAGCCCCGCAGCCGCCCGTACGCCGATCCGTACCCGGCCGACCCGTACCCGGCGGACCCGTACGACGAGCGCGGCCGGACGGTCCGCCCGGACGACCGGGACCGCTTCGACGACCGGGATCGGCGCGACCGTTTCGACGACCGGGACCGCTACGACGACGGCAACCAGCCCGACCGGTACGACGACCGGGGTCGCCCCGGCCGCTACGGCGACCGCCCGCCAGCGGGTGACGCTTCGCCACGTTATGCCGACCCCGGCGCCGGCCAGCGCTACGACGACCGGGACGCGCCGTCCCGCTTCGACGACCGGGACGTCCCGCCGCGCTTCGACGATCATGACGTCCCATCCCGCTTCGACGACCGGGACGTTCCGCCGCGCTTCGACGACGATGCCGGTTACCCGACCGCGCAGCTCGCGCCCATCGGCGCCGAGATCCTGCCGGACGACGATCCGGTGACCGAGCCGGAGCCGCCGAGCGGCCGGCGGCCGAGGGGCCGGCGACGGGCCAGCCTCGACCGGCCGGCGACCCAGCAGGTGGGCACCGGGCGGGCCGGCCGGAACCTGCCGGCGGCGATCGGGGTCGGGCTCGGCCTCGGCGCGCTGATCGTGGTTCCGCTGGTCTTCTACCCGCTGGCGTTCCTGCCGGTGATCGCCGCCGCCATCGCGGTCGGCATCTGGGAGATGGCCCGGGCGGTCCGCCGCAGCGGCGCCCACCCGCCGCTGGTGCCGCTGCTCGCCGGTGGTGTGCTGACCATCGGGCTGGCGTGGTTCGCCGGCCCGGACGCGCTCAGCCTGGGCCTTCTGGTCACCGTGCTGGGCACGATGGTCTGGCGGTTGGGCGACGGCCCGGCCGGCTTCCAGCGGGATCTCACCGCGGCCACCCTGATCGCGGTCTACGTGCCGTTCCTCGGCGGTTTCGCGGCGTTGCTGGCGGCCGCCCCCGACGACGGCCGGCTGCGCATCCTGGCCACGCTGATCGCGGTGGTCCTCTCCGACACCGGCGGGTACGCGGCCGGCGTCTCCTTCGGCCGCCACCCGATGGCCCCGTCGATCAGCCCCAAGAAGTCCTGGGAGGGTTTCGCCGGCTCGGTCACCGCGGCGGCGCTGGGCAGTGCCCTGCTGCTGTGGCTGATGTTCGAGGTGGCCCCGTGGTGGGGTGCCGTGTTCGGGGTGGCCGTCTCCTGTGCGGCGGTCCTCGGCGATCTCGCCGAATCGATGATCAAGCGGGACCTCGGCGTCAAGGACATGAGCAACCTGCTGCCCGGGCACGGTGGCCTGATGGACCGGCTGGACTCGATCCTGTTCGCGGTGCCGACCGCGTACCTGCTGTTGGCGATCTTCGTGCCGATGGCGGGGTGAGGCATGGATCACCGTGGCCCGAGCGTTTGCGACCGCTGGCCGGGAGCGGTTCCATACCTCCGGAGGGGTGCCCGGCGCCGGAGGCGTGACACACTGGACCAGCCATGACGAGCCTGCCGTTGATCCCCGCCATTTCGGAAGCCCCTGCCGCACGCCGGGCCTCCATGCCGCCGCAGCACCTCGCCGACCTGGACCTGGCCGGCCGCCAGGCGTTGGTCGCCGGGTTGGGTGAGCCCGCGTTCCGTGCCAAGCAGATCTCCAACCACTACTTCGGGCGGCTGGTTCGCGACCCGCAGGCGATGACCGATCTCCCGGCGGCGACGCGTGAGCGGCTGGCCGACCAGCTGCTGCCCACGCTGCTCACTCCGGTGCGCGAGCTGGCCTGTGACGACGGCGCGACCCGCAAGGCGCTCTGGAAGCTGCACGACGGCGCGCTGGTGGAGAGCGTGCTGATGGGCTACCCGGACCGCGTCACGGTCTGCATCTCCAGCCAGGCGGGCTGCGGCATGGCCTGCCCGTTCTGCGCCACCGGCCAGGCCGGGCTGACCCGCAACCTGTCCACGGCGGAGATCGTCGACCAGGCGGTCTACCTGGCCGGGGTGGCGGCCTCGGGCGCCGTCGCCGGCTCACCGCCGCGGCTGTCGCACGTCGTGTTCATGGGCATGGGCGAGCCGCTGGCCAACTACAACCGGGTCATCGCGGCGATCCGTCGGCTGGTCAGCCCCGCTCCGGAGGGCCTGGGCCTCTCCCAGCGGCACATCACCGTTTCCACGGTCGGCCTGGTTCCGGCCATCCGCCGACTGGCCAGCGAAGACCTCTCTGTGACCCTTGCGTTGTCGCTGCACGCGCCCGATGATGATCTGCGCGACGAACTCGTGCCGGTAAACCAGCGCTGGAAGGTAGCCGAGGTGCTGGACGCAGCGTGGGATTATGCCGCCCGGACGGGCCGTCGCGTGTCCATCGAATACGCAATGATCAAGGACGTGAACGACCAGCCGTGGCGAGCTGACCTGCTCGGGCGGCTGTTGGCCGGCAAGTTGGCGCATGTGAACCTCATCCCGCTCAATCCGACGCCGGGCAGCCGCTGGGACGCGAGCCCGAAGCCGGTCGAGCGGGAGTTCGTCCGGCGCTTGCGTGACGCGGGAGTCTCCACCACCGTACGGGACACCCGGGGTCGCGAGATCGACGGCGCGTGTGGCCAGCTCGCCGCCGCCGAGGACACCGACACCTTCACCGACCGCGCCGGAGAGGCACCGGCGTGACCGGGCGTGGCGAACGAGACCAGGAGACATAGTGGCGAGTCAGGGTCAGCGTTTCCGGCGCAAGGCGCTCCGCCGGGGATACAAGGTCGACGAGGTGGATGCCTTCCTCGACCGGGTCGAGGCGACGCTCGACGGCCGGCAGGTGGGTGCGCCGGTGGCCTCCCAGGAGGTCCACGACGTCGTCTTCCGGGTCCGGTTCAACGGCTACGACGAGTGGCAGGTCGACCTGCACCTGGACCGGGTCGAGCGGCAGCTGGCCGAGCTGGAGGAGCGCACGAGCGCCGGGCGCGGCGGCGACCCTCGGATGGGTGACCGGTTGGGCCCGCCGGATCGGATGGGCCCGCCGCTGCGCGACGACCGTGGGGGCATGGTTGCGCCGATGCCGCCCCGGCCGATGCCCGCGCAGGCCGGTCCGCCCGCCGACCGCTACGGCCGGTACGACGAGCCCACCGGCGCCTTCGCCGGCGGGTACGACGCCCCCCGCGGCGGCTACGACGCGCAGCGCGGCCCCGGCGGCCCCGGCCCGATGGGGCCCGGCGGTCCGATGGGTGGCCCCGGCGTCCCGCAGCGCGGTCTGCCCGCCGGTCCGGGTGGCTACGGCCCGCCCGACGAGCAGCGCATGCCCGGCGGCTACGGTCCGCCCGACGACCAGCGCATGCCCGGCGGCTACGGCCCGCCCGACGACCAGCGTGGACCCGGTGGCGGCTACCCGCCGGAGGAGCCGCGCTTCGACGGCTTCGAGGCCGGTCGGCACGGTCGCGCCGACATGACCGCCGAGATCCGGATGCCCGAACGGGACCTGCGCGACATGCGCCGTGGCCCGGCCGGCCCGCCCCCGATGCCGCAGCAGGGCCTCGGTGGCCCGCCGATGGCGGGTCCGCCCGCCGTGGCCGGCCCGCCGATGGCCGGGCCGCCGATGGGCGGCCCGCCGATGGCCGGCCCGCCCGGCAGCGACCTGTACCGGGTCGACCAGATCCGCCGCAGCTTCCAGGTGCGCCGGTTCGGCAGCGGGTACGACCCGGACCAGGTGGACCGGTTCTTCGAGACCCTGCTCGGCGGCATGCAGCGCCGCAACCCGATGCCTGTCGACCCGAAGGATCTGGACACGCTCCGGTTCGGCCTGGTGCCCGGCGGCTACTTCGAGGCCGAGGTCGACGCCGCCCTCAAGGACGTGCAGGACATCCTCTTCGGGCGCTGACCCCGACACGTACGCCAACGAGGGCCCGTCCCCGGATGGGGGCGGGCCCTCGGCGTACGTCGGCCGGTCGTCCGGCGGCCGGTCGGGTCAGGAGCGCAGGCCGTTGCGCCGCAGCACAGCGTCGCCGATCACGATGACCAGCAGCAGCGCGGCCAGGCCGACCAGCCAGATGTCCTCGACCCTGCCCTCGTGGTTGCCGCAGAACGCCATGACGACCAGCGCCAGCGCGGACAGCACGGCGCCGATGCGCCCCGACTTGCGGTGCCCGGGCTTGTGCTGGTCCGGCGACGTTACCGGCTCGCTTCCTGCCACTGTCGGTCCTTCCCTCGCGATCGGATCTTTGGTTAGTCTGGCACGCCTCCCGCCGGGGGCGGTGCGGTGGGGGTTTCCCCGCCTTCTGGCCCTGCCCGCCCAGGCCGGACGGCACTACGGGCGTCGCGGGGTGGCGGTCAGACTCCCTCCGGTAGCGTTTGGCGTACACCTGATTGTCTGTTTGAGGGGGACTGTGCGGTGCGAGTGACCGGAACCGGGCACGCCAGCATGCGGATCGACACGGCCGCGGGCAGCATCCTGTGCGACCCGTGGGTCAACCCGGCCTACTTCGCCTCGTGGTTTCCCTTCCCGGACAATTCCCTGCTCGACTGGGAGACGCTGGGCCAGGTCGACTACCTGTACGTCTCCCACCTGCACCGGGACCACTTCGACGCGAAGCACCTGCGGGACTTCGTCTCGAAGGACGCCACCGTCCTGCTCCCCGAGTTCCCCACCTCGGAGATGGAGGACGAGTTCCGGGCGCTGGGCTTCACGAAGTTCCTCAAGGCGCCCAACGAGCAGGTCGTGGAGCTGGACGGCGGCCTGAAGATCATGATCCAGGCGCTGACCAGCCCCACCGACGGCCCGATCGGTGACTCCTCGCTCTGGGTCGAGTACGACGGTGTGCGGCTGCTGAACCAGAACGACGCCCGCCCGACCGACCTGAGTGTCTTCGCCGAGCTGGGCCACGTGCACGCGCACCTGCTCCAGTTCTCCGGCGCGATCTGGTATCCGATGGTCTACGAGCTGCCGCAGGCGGCCAAGACCGCGTTCGGCAAGCAGAAGCGCGACCGGCAGTTCGACCGGACGTGGCGCTACATCGACGACCTGAAGGCCGACCACGTCTTCCCGATCGCCGGCCCGCCGTGCTTCCTCGACGACGCGCTGTGGCAGTTCAACGACATCCACGGCGATGAGGGCAACATCTTCCCGGACCAGTCGGTCTTCCTGAGCGAGTACGCGAAGGTCGGCGGCACCAACGGCATCGTGCTGCTGCCGGGCAGCGTCGCCGAGGTCACCACCGAGGGCGCGAGCACCACCCACCCGGTGCCGGTGCAGGAGTTCTTCGCGAACAAGGTCGCCCACCTGGAGGAGATGCGGGAGCGCAAGCGCCCGATCATCGAGGCGGAGAAGGCGTCCTGGCGGCACCCCGAGGTGGACGTGCTCGGCGAGATGAAGCGCCGCATCGAGCCGCTGCTCGACGAGTCGATCTACCTGGCCAAGGGGGTCGGCGGCCCGGTCCGCTTCGACCTGGTGGGCACCGACGACTCGGGCGGGGAGACCATTGAATCCATCGTGGTGGACTTCCCGGGCAAGGAGGTCCGGCCGTACGCGGACGAGAAGGTCCGCTACCGCTTCCGGACCGAGCGGTCGCTGATCGAGCACCTGCTCTTCATCGACGAGGTGGACTGGGTCAACTCGCTCTTCCTGTCCTGCCGGTTCTCGGCGGCCCGGATCGGCCAGTACAACGAGTTCGTCTACGCGTTCTTCAAGTGCCTCTCCGAGGAGCGCCTCCAGTACGCCGAGGGTTGGTACGACGAGCACGAGCGCACCACCGACGCCGAGGACATCACGCTGGGCGACTGGGTGGTGCAGCGGCGCTGCCCGCACCTCAAGGCGGACCTGACCCGGTTCGGCATCGTCGAGGGTGATCAGCTCACCTGCCAGCTGCACGGTTGGCGCTTCGACCTGCCCAGCGGCCGCTGCCTGACCAGCGTCGGCCACAAGGTCCGTGCCCACCGCGTCGACGCGGAGACCCCGGCCCCGGCCGGGGAGGCGTTGAGCTGACGAACCGGCCGGGCGCCCGAGGTGGCGCCCGGCCGCGGGCCCGATCCGCGTCCGCGCGGCCGTTCGATGCGCCACGATGCAGTGGTATGCGGTGAAAGCCGCAGTCCGGAAGTAACCGGACATCGTCGAGAGCGGGGCGGGCGTGGCGGGGGCGGACGCGCGGAAGCGTGAGTACCGGTACGGGCGCGGCCGGGAGATGGCCCGCGACGCCGCCCGGGTGGAGACGTTCAGCGACGGCGTCTTCGCGGTCGTGCTGACCGTGATGGCCGTCGAGCTGCTCCAGAACGGCCCGGCCCGGGCCGGCGGGAGGGAACTGCCGGACGCCCTCGCCCACGCCTGGCCGTCCTACCTCGCCTACGTGATCACCTTCGGGATCGCCGGCCAGATCTGGCTCGGCCATCACAACATGTGGCGGTACGTGGTCCGGGTCGACCAGCCGCTGGTGGTGTTCAACCTGCTCGTGCTGCTCTTCGTGGCCGCGATTCCGTTCACCGCCGACCTGCTGTCGGACAACCTGCGCGGCAGTGCGACCGAGCAGCGGCTGACCGCTGCTCTCTACCTCGGCACCGTGCTCGGCGAGTCGCTGTTCTTCAACCTGAGCTGGTGGTGGGCCCGCCGGCGCGAACTGCTCCACCCGGACCTGGACCCCGAGCTGGCCCGGGCGGTTTCCCGGCGACTGCTGGTGCGTCCGCTGCTCTACCTGACCGCCTTCGCCTTCGTCTTCGTCGACCCGATCCTCAGCCTCGTCCTGTACCTGCTGCTCGTCGGCCTCTCCCTCATCCGCCGCCCCGGCGACCTGCCCCGCTTCGCCGCCGAGGTCGGCGACGAGGTCAGCGGCCGAGGTCGCTGAGGATCCGCTGGGCGGCGTTGTGGCCGGCGGCGCCGATGACGCTGCCCGCCGGGTGGCAGCCGGCGCTGCCCGCGTACACGCCGTCGATGCCGGTGGCGTACGGCATGCGGTCGGTGAACGAGACGGTGTTGTCGACGTGGTGGATGTGACCGCCGGTGATGCCGAAGTGCTTCTCGATGCCCGGCGGGGGCAGCGGCACCGCGTCGGCGATCAGGTCGGCGGTGCCCGGCGCGTACCGCTCGACGATCTCGACGAGCCGGTCGACGTAGCCGGGCAGCTCCGCGTCCCAGGTGGTGCCGGCCAGCTCGTAGGGGACCGACTGGACGAACAGCGCCGACGAGTGGTGCCCGGCGGCGTCGGAGAGTGACGGGTCGACTGTGGTGTGCAGGTACCACTCGATGGTCGGCTCCGCCGGCAGCCGCCCGGCCTGCACGTCCGCCCACATGTCCCGCAGCGCGGTCATCGGCGAGGTGGCGTCGCCGCCGACCAGCGACGCGGAGCCGGGCAGCAGGTGGATGGTCGAGCCGAACGGGCTCGGCGTACCCGCCGGCAGGCAGGAGAACTGCGGCAGGCCGCTGAGCGCCAGGTTGAGCTTGAGGGTGGTGCCGGGGCGGCGGACCGCCGCCATCTGATCGCCGAGTCGCGCCGGGAGCGCGCCGTCGGGCACCAGGTCCATCAGCCGGTACGGGTCACACGCGCCGAGCACCACCCTCGCTGCGACCTCTCGACCGTCGGCCAGCACGACTCCGCTGGCCGCGCCGCCGTCGAGGGTCACCGCGCGCACCGGCGTACCGGTCAGGATTGTCGCTCCGGCGGCGCGCGCGGCGTCGGCGAACGTGCCAGAGACGGTGCCCATCCCGCCCTCGGCGATCATCCAGGTGCCGCCCGAGCCGGGCAGCCGGCACATGTTGTGCACGAGGAAGTTGTGGCCGGTCCCGGGGTCGTCCGGGCCGGCGTTGAGGCCGGAGAGCCCGTCGGTGACCGCGTACATGCTGACCAGCAGTTCGGAGCGGAACTCGAACCGGGCCAGGTAGTCCGCGACCGAGCCCCGGACGAGGTCGACGAAGACCTGCCGCAGCGCCGGGCGGACGTGCCGCTCGGCGGTCTCCTCGACGGTCAGCGGCTCGGCCAGCCAGGCCGGGGCGAGGTCCTCGCGCAGCGCGGCCAGCTCGGCCTGCATGGCGTCGTCGGCGGCCACGTCGGCGGGGGAGAAGAACTCGGCGAGCTGTGCCCGGGTGGCGGCGGTGTCGCTGCCGAAGAGCAGGTACGGCGAGCCGAGGCCGCCGGGGGTGGGCAGGAAGTAGTGCGGGTCGCGGCGCAGCACCGGGATCCGCACGTCGAGGGTGGCGAGCAGCTCCGGCGGCATGAGCCCGAGCAGGTACGACCCGGTGGAGTGGCGCAGCCCCGGCACCTTCGGGAACGGGTTCTCGGTGCGGGTCGCGCCGCCGATCACGTCGGCCGCCTCCAGCACCAGGACGTCCAGGCCGGCGCGGGCCAGCAGGATGGCGGAGACCAGACCGTTGTGCCCGGCACCGACGATCACGACGTCGGTCCGGCCGGGAAGTTCACTGCTCATGCCGCCGCAGCCTAGCCCCACCGCCCCGCCGGGTCAGCCCACCCCGCGTTGCGAAGGGGTGCGTTGGGCGCGCCAGCGGGAGAGGGCCAGGGTGGCGGAATAGCCGGCCAGGACGATCACGTGGAACAGGTACAGCCACAGGAGCACGGCCACGCCGGCGCCGATCTCGTCGAAGCCGCCGAACGGCACGCCCAGATCCAGCGGCAGGGACGCGAAGAGCACGAAGCCGTGCAGGAACCCGGAGAGGTTCGCCGCGGTGAACGACCCGATCCCGAGGGTGGAGAGCCAGTCCGGCGATGCCGGCCCCACCACCCGGAACACCCACACCAGCACCGGTGTGAGCACCAGCCACACTGCCAGGAACGACAGCACCACGCCCAGAGCGCCGACCCAGCCGCCCTGGGTGACCAGGCGGGTGGTGACCGGGAGCGCCAGCAGGATCGACAGCAGCAGCGCGGGCGCCGGTGCGAGCAGCGGCAGCAGCAGCACCCGACCTCGCCAACCGACCAGGTGCTCGTCGCTGCGCGGGGCCGCCACCGACACGAACGCCCGGCGCAGCCCCTCGCCGTACAGCGACGCGGGCAGCAGCGAGGCAAGGGCCAGCACCGGGGTCAACTCCACCCCGGCGTCGACAAGCGCGGCCACCGCCCGGGGCGCGCCGATCGCCGTCGGCAGGGCCTCCACGGCGTACGACGTGAGTCGGCGTACCCGATCGGCTCCCGCGATCAGCGCGGTGAGCCAGAGGGCCAACAGCGCCACCGGGACCACGGCGATCGCCCCGTAGAAGGTGATGGCGGCGGCGTGCAGCGACAGGTCCCGCCCGCGCACCGGACGGAACGCGGCGCTGGTGATCCGCTTCGCGCGCTGCCATCCGTTGCCCACCGGGTCTACCTTCCCTGTCCTCGGTGCGGTCACTCCTTAAGATCGCCGGTCATGACTGTTCTCACCACCGAACGTCTCATCCTGCGCGATTGGACCGACGATCCGGCCGATCTGGCCCGCATCTACGACATCTACTCCCGCCCGGAGATCACCCGCTGGTTGGCGGTGTCGCCGGGCATGCCGATGACCGACCCGGCCCAGGCCGTCGAGCGGCTGCGGATCTGGCAGGACCGGCACGCCGACGACGGTGGCCGGTACGGCACCTGGGCGGTCGAGGTACGCGAGACCGGTCAGGTGGTCGGCACGGCGCTGCTCAAACCACTGCCGGGTCGGGACGAGGCGGTGCGTACCAGGGACATCGAGACGGGGTGGCACCTGCACCCGGACTCGTGGGGTCACGGCTACGCCACCGAGGCGGCACGTGCCGTCGTGGCGCGGGAGTTCGCCGCCGGCACCCGGGAGATCTACGCGGTGGTGTCGCCGGGCAACGAGCCGTCGATGGCGGTCTGCCGGCGACTCGGCATGGCGCACGTGGGTCAGCGCACCGACTGGTACGGCGGGGAGCTGTTGGAGACCTTCGTCCTGGCGGCACCAGATACCTGATCGGGCAGACAAGCCCATCAATAGTCACGGGGGTCGAAGTGTTGACGCTCCCGTAGCACGTCAGTAACCTTTGGCCAAAGTAACGCAAGATTTCGACAAAGACGTGCACGATTCCGAGCACGCATCCGGAAGATTCAACGGGCCTCCCTGTGGCCCGTTGCTGGTCGTGCCTCGCGCCGTCCGTACCGCCCCCCGTCTCTCTCGACACCGGCCCACTCCCGCGGGCCGGCGCTGCACCGCCGCACCCCCACCCCCGTGGTCACGCCACCGCGGCGACCGTCCCCCGACGACAAGGACAGTGATGAGACGAACGAATCTCTTCAGGATGGTGGCGGCCATGGCCGTGGCCACGCTGATGGCCACGGCGGGGGCGACGGCGGTCGCGAGCCCGGCCGGCGCCGCCCGCCCCGCCGCCCCGGCCGCCGCGTCGGGCAGCGCCTTCGCCCCGGCCGCCACCAACCTCGCCCAGGGTCGTCCCACCCAGGAGAGCGGCCACGCCGACGTCTACGACTCGTCGAAGGTCGTCGACGGCAACGCGGGCAGCTACTGGGAGAGCCTCAACAACTCGTTTCCCCAGTGGGTGCAGGTCGATCTCGGCTCGTCGCAGTCGGTCAACCAGGTCGTGCTGAAGCTGCCGACCTCCGGCTGGGGGACCCGTACGCAGACGTTGAGCGTGCAGGGCAGCGCCACCGGTTCGTCGTTCACCGACCTGGTCGGGTCGCAGACGTACACCTTCAACCCGGCGAGCGGCAGCACCGTCACGATCACCTTCAGCGCGTCCACCACCCGCTACGTGCGGATCACCGTCACCGCCAACAGCGGCTGGCCGGCCGGGCAGCTCTCCGAGCTGGAGGTGTACGGCAGCGGCACGACCACCCCGGACACCACCGCGCCGAGCGTCCCGGGCAACCTCTCGTACACCCAGTCGGGCACCACCATCACCCTCAACTGGGTCGCGTCCACCGACAACGCGGGCGGCAGCGGCGTCGCCGGCTACGACATCTACCGCAACGGCGCGTTCCTCCAGTCCGTCGGGAACGTGACCACCTTCACGGACACCCAGCCGGCCACGGCGACGGTGTCCTACTACGTCCGTGCTCGCGACGCCGCCGGCAACCTCTCCGGCAACAGCAACACGGTCACCCGTACCGGCAGTGGTGACACCACCGCGCCGAGCGTGCCGGGGACGCTCTCGCAGAGCACGTCGGGCAGCACGATCACGCTCACCTGGGGCGCGTCGACCGACTCCGGTGGCAGCGGCCTGGCCGGCTACAACGTCTACCGGGGCGGCAGCCTGATCGCGACGCTGGGCACCGTCCTCACCTATCAGGACACCCAGCCCGCGACGGCGACCGTGTCGTACTACGTCCGTGCCCGCGACGGCGCTGGCAACCTCTCCGGCACCAGCAACACCGTCACCCGCACCGGCAGCAACCCACCGGCCTGCACCAACGTGGCGGCGGGCAAGAGCATGACGGCGAGCGGCTCCACCTTCAGCTTCACCCCGGACAAGGCGAACGACGGGCAGCTCACCACCTACTGGGAGGGCGCGGCGAGCTACCCGCAGAACCTGACCGTGGCGCTGGGCGCGAACCACTCGATCTCCGGCGTCACCGTCAAGCTCAACCCCGACCCGGCCTGGGGCACCCGTACCCAGACCATCCAGGTCCTCGGCCGCGACCAGGCGTCGTCGGCGTACACCAGCCTGGTGTCGGCGGCGGCCTACCAGTTCGTCCAGGGCGCCAACGTGGTGACGATCCCGGTCACCGCGACCACCGCGGACGTGCAGTTGCGGTTCACCGGCAACACCGGCGCCCCGTCCGGCCAGGTGGCCGAGCTGGAGGTGTGCGGCACCCCGGCACCCAACCCGGACCTGGTCGTCAGCTCGGTGACCTGGTCACCCACGTCGCCCACCGAGGCCAGCGCGGTCACCCTCTCGGCCGTCGTGCAGAACATCGGGTCGGCGTCCGCCGGCGCGACCACTGTCAACTTCAGCCTGGCCGGCGCGGTCGTCGGCAGCGCCACGGTGGGCGCGCTCGCCGCGGGCGGCTCGACCACCGTGTCGTTCAACGCCGGTACGCGGCCGATGGGCAGTTACGCCGTCTCGGCGGTGGTCGACCCGACGAACACGATCGTCGAGCAGAACAACGGCAACAACAGCCTCACGGCGGCGTCGCCGCTGGTGGTCGCGCAGGCACCGGGGCCGGACCTCCAGGTGCTCAGCATCGCCTCGAACCCGCCGAACCCGGCCGTCGGGGCGTCCGTCACCTTCACCGTGACGGTCCGCAACCGGGGCACCACCGCGACCGGCGCGACCACCGTCACCCGACTGGTGGTGGGCAGCACCACGCTCAACACCAGCACCGCCTCGATCGCCGCGGGCGCGACGGCCACCGTGGCCGTCACCGGCAGCTGGACCGCCACCAGCGGCGGCGCCACCATCACCGCCACCGCCGACGCGACAAACGTGGTCACCGAGACCAACGAGAGCAACAACGCGTTCAGCCAGTCGATAGTGGTCGGCCGCGGGGCCGCCGTCCCGTACGTCTCCTACGAGGCCGAGGCCGGCCGTTACCAGGGCACGCTGCTGGAGACCGACCCGCTGCGCACCTTCGGGCACACCAACTTCGCCAGCGAGTCCTCCGGCCGCAAGTCGGTACGGCTCACCAGCACCGGCCAGTTCGTCGAGTTCACCTCGGCCAACCAGGCCAACTCCATCGTGGTGCGCAACTCCATCCCGGACGCTCCCGGTGGCGGTGGCATCGAGGCGACCATCAGCCTCTACGTCAACGACGTCTTCTCCCGGAAGTTGACCCTGTCGTCGAAGCACAGCTGGCTCTACGGCAACACCGACGGGCCGGAGGCGCTGACCAACACCCCGCAGGCCGACGCCCGACGGCTGTTCGACGAGTCGAACGCGCTGCTGTCGCAGTCGTACCCGGCCGGCACCCGGTTCAAGTTGCAGCGCGACTCGGGTGACACCGCCTCGTTCTACGTCATCGACATGATCGACCTGGAGCAGGTGGCCCCGCCGGCGAGCCAGCCCGCCGGCTGCACCTCGATCACCACGTACGGCGCGGTTCCGAACGACGGGCTCGACGACACCGCCGCCATCCAGCGGGCCGTGACCGACGACCAGAACGGTGTCATCGGCTGCGTCTGGATCCCCGCCGGGCAGTGGCGGCAGGAGCAGAAGATCCTGACCGACGACCCGCAGAACCGGGGCATGTACAACCAGGTCGGCATCAGCAACGTCACGATCCGGGGCGCCGGCATGTGGCACTCGCAGCTCTACACACTGACCGAGCCGCAGAACGTGGTGGGCGGCATCAACCACCCGCATGAGGGCAACTTCGGCTTCGACATCGACAAGAACACCCAGATCTCCGACATCGCCATCTTCGGCTCGGGCCGGATCCGCGGCGGTGACGGCAACGCCGAGGGTGGCGTCGGTCTGAACGGTCGCTTCGGCGCCGGCACGAAGATCAGCAACGTCTGGATCGAGCACGCCAACGTGGGTGTCTGGGTGGGCCGCGACTACGACAACATCCCTGAGCTGTGGGGCCCGGCCGACGGGCTGGAGTTCACCGGCATGCGGATCCGCGACACGTACGCCGACGGCATCAACTTCAGCAACGGCACGCGCAACTCGCGGGTGTTCAACTCGTCCTTCCGCACCACCGGCGACGACGCGCTAGCCGTCTGGGCCAACCCGTACGTCAAGGACCGCAGCGTCGACATCGCCCACGACAACCACTTCGTCAACAACACCGTCCAGCTGCCCTGGCGGGCCAACGGCATCGCCATCTACGGCGGCTACGACAACTCGATCGAGAACAACCTGGTCTACGACACCGCGAACTACCCGGGCATCATGCTGGCGACCGACCACGACCCGTTGCCCTTCTCCGGAACGACGGTGATCGCCAACAACGGGCTCTACCGCACCGGCGGCGCGTTCTGGAACGAGGACCAGGAGTTCGGCGCCATCACGCTCTTCCCGTCGACCCGGGACATCGTCGGCGTCACCATCCGCGACACCGACATCATCGATTCGACGTACGACGGCATCCAGTTCAAGAACGGCGGCGGCAACATGCCGAACGTCGCCATCACCAACGTGCGCATCGACAAGTCCACCAACGGTGCCGGCATCCTCGCGATGAGCGGCGCGCGCGGCAACGCCAACCTGACGAACGTGACAATCACCAACTCGGCCGACGGCAACATCGTCATCCAGCCGGGCTCCCAGTTCGTCATCAACGGGGGCTAGTCCCGGTCGGGGGCCGCTCCGGCGGTCCCCGGCCGTTCCACCCATCGCCTGATCAACACGCTTTCACTGAAATCGGGGTGTCCGCGGCCCGCGGACACCCCGACTTCCATGAACCCGAGTTGATCAGCGCGGCCTGGTCAGGCGGTCGGCGCCGGCGCCAGGGCCGCGGCGAGGGCCTCGGCGTTCTTCTTGTCCACCCGGGGGAAGGTAAGGGTGACGCCGTCTCCAGCGGCGCCGAAGGCGAGGCGCAGCAGGCTCACGATGCCCATCTTCGCCTCGGCGAGCGCGACGTGTTCCCGGGGCACCTCGGCGAGCACACCAGTGCCGGGCCCGCCGAGGAAGGTCTGCGGCAGGAAGATCAGCCGCCGGTCGGTGAGGACGACGAACTGCTTCTTGGTCCGCGCCAGAGCGTGGCCCACCGCCCCGGCGCCCGCGGTGATCAGTCCTTGCGAGACGACCGTCCCGAGTCGGCCGGCCGAGAAACTGCCGACCATCGCCCGGGTCGCGGTGACCGGCTGTTCCCCGGGTTGCAGGATCGACGCCACCCGCTCGAACGCGCGCGCCTGAAGCTTCTGGTTCATGTGGTCCCCTCCGTGTTTGACCGTGATCGCCGCTGATGCTCGCGGAGCAGGACAGCCCGGGCCATCCGTCGATCAGGCGCATGATCATGACGGTCGGTCATGGTCGGCGTCGGGTCAGCCGCGGTGACGGGCCAGCCCGCAGGGGCCGTCGTGGGCGTCGGGACGCCGGCACCGGCCCGCGCCGCCGAGCAGGGCGTCGCAGAACACTCGGGTACGGAGGAACTGCGCGTCCTCCTCGCTGAGCGTCGTCTCCCCGAAGTCGACGACGGCGAGGTGACCGAGCGAGTCGCTTAGCGCCACAGCCAGGGCGGTGACCTCGTCGAGGCTGGTCAGCGTGGTCGGCAGGTGGATGACCCACCGTGGCGCGGTCATCGCGTCCACCGGCAGGGCCACACTGGTCGGGCCGCACCACGCGGCCGGTCCGGACAGGGCCAGCGCAGCCCACAGGTGCAGTACCGACCCCACCGTGCCCAGTTGCGGCGATGCCTCGGTGTCAGCGGCACCAACCCGACCTGCTTGCCCATTGCGCCCACCTTCCTCGCGCCTGTTCACACTCTGCTGTGGACGCGACTACCGTCGGAAGGTGGTGAGCGCCCTCAGCGCCGGGTGTGCCGATCCGCCGAGACGCGGTGATGGCCGGTGGTGACTGGTGGGCGAGATGTGGTGGAGGTGTGATGGACAACGGCCCGGCGTCGACGCTGGAGTTCCTCGGGGCTGAGCTGCGACGGGCTCGCCGGGAACGCGGGCTGAGCCAGGAGGACTTGGCGCAGCGCATCAGCTACTCGTCGTCGCTGGTGGGGATGGTGGAGATCGGTCACCGCACTCCCTCGCAGGACTTCATCGCCCGGGTGGACGGGATATTGGAGGCAGGTGGGCTGTTCGAGCGGCTGCTCACCCTGGTCCGGGCCGACGCCGCTCCGCCTTGGTTGCGTGAGTGGATCACCGTCGAACGGGAGGCGACCATGATCCGCTGGTTCGAGCCGTCGTTGATCCCCGGCCTCCTGCAGACCGAGGCGTACGCCCGGGCAGTGCTGCGCGGCGGGGGGATGCTGCGGGAGCCGGAGGTCGAGCAACGGGTGGGCTCACGCATGGACCGGCAGTCGGTGCTGAGCCGGGAGCACCCGCCGGAGTTCGTGGCGGTGGTCGACGAGGCGGTGCTGCGGCGGGCGATCGGTGCCCCGGCCGTGATGGTGGCGCAGTTCGAGCACCTGCTCCAGATCACCGAGCAGCCCCACGTGGACCTCTACGTGGTGCCGGCCGAGGCGGGCATGCATGCCGGGTTGGCGGGCCCGTTCATCCTGGCCCGGACACCGGACAGCGGTGAGGTCGCGCACCTCGACACCGCGGTGCGCGCGCACGTCACCGACCGCCCGGAGGACGTTGATAACCTTCGGCGCAGATGGGAGAGCCTGCGGGGCGAGGCGTTGCCCCGGCGGGCCTCACGGGATCTCGTACGGGAGCTGGCGAAGTCATGGACCTGACCGATGCGGTGTGGCGCACGTCCACCCGCAGCGACAACGGGGGCTCCACGTGTGTGGAGGTGGCCACCAACCTGTCGCACCTGGTCGGCGTGCGCGACAGCAAGGACCGGCAAGGGCCGGTGCTGACCTTCGCTCCCTCGGCCTGGGCCGCCTTCATCGAGTTCACGGTGGTCAGCCAACCCTCGCGATGACCGCGCTTTGCCAAGCCGCAGATCTTGGACAGTTTCCGTTAGGGGCGGAACGGAAACTGTCCAAGATCTGTTCTGCCGTGCGGGGTGCAGCAGCTGATCGGTGGCGGACTCGGTGTGCGATGCCGCGCTGCGCGGGCTGCGGTGGCTAGGCTGACCTGAGCAAGATGGTCCGCTGAGGGGGTGAGCCCGGATGGCCCAGGCAGCTTTTACGCCGGAGCCGGCGCCGCAGCACACCGAGCCGTCGTTCGACGTGCTGCGGTGGCACGACGAGCCGTGGACCGCGCAGCTCGCCCTCGACCTGTTGCCGGAGACCAACGGCCCCAAGGTTGAGGTCCTGAGCGGAAGCGTGATCGTGACACCACATGCCGGGTACGACCATCAGGACGCGGAGTTGGACCTCGCGTTCCACCTCAAGCAGGCAGCCCGCCGGGCCAAGCTGTGGCTCTACCTTGAGACGAACATCGTCTCGGGCCAGGACCTGTTCATCCCGGACATCGTCATCCTCGATGCGCCGGGTGGCGGTCGAACGACAATGAACATCGACCACGCCGTGCTCCTCGGTGAGATTGTCTCTCCCGGGCACCGGCGCAAGGACATCATCGACCGCCCGCGTGAGTACGCCGCCGCCGGCGTGCCGTTCTTCCTCCGGGTCGACCTGCGCAATCGGGTGCCCACGATCGCGTTGTACGAGCTGACCGAGGGGGAGTACCGGCCGGTGGCCGCCGCTGCGGCCGGGACGCGCTTCGTCATGCGGGAGCCGTTCAAGTTCTCCATCGATCCGGGCGACCTGCTCGGCGAGGAGGCGGTCCCAGAAGAGCCTGGCACCTCTTGACCGACACGGTTTCGGCGATGTGGGGGTATCCGAGAGCTGCGGATACCCCGAGATCGGCGATCTGGAGTCGATCATGGCCGGAAGCGGCGGGCGGGGCCGGCTGAGGCTCCCAGCGGGCGTACAGCGGCGGTGGGGGAGAATGGCCTCGTGACTTCCCCCCGCGACCTTGTTCTGCTCGGGTCCACCGGTTCGATCGGCACGCAGGCCATCGACATCGTCCGGCGCAACCCGGACCGGTTCCGGGTGGTGGCGCTCGGCGCCGGCGGTGGCAACGTCGAGTTGCTCGCCGCGCAGGCCCTGGAACTGGGCGTCGAGGCGGTCGGGGTGGCCAAGGCGTCCGCCGCGCAGGACCTGCAACTCGCGTTCTACGCCGAGGCGAGCCGGCGGGGCTGGGCCACCGGCGACTTCAAACTTCCCAAGATCGTGGCTGGGCCGGATGCCATGACCGAGTTGGCGCAGTGGCCGTGCGACGTCGTGCTCAACGGCGTGGTCGGCTCGCTGGGCCTCGCTCCTACGCTGGCCGCTCTTCGCGGTGGTCGTACTCTCGCGTTGGCCAACAAGGAGTCGCTGGTTGCCGGCGGCCCGCTGGTCAAGGCCGCGGTGACGCGGCCGGGGCAGATCGTGCCGGTCGACTCGGAGCACTCGGCGTTGGCCCAGTGTCTGCGGTCCGGGTCGCGCGGCGAGGTGCGGCGGCTGATCGTCACGGCCAGCGGTGGCCCGTTCCGGGGTCGGCGACGCGACGAGTTGACGCAGGTCACACCCGAGCAGGCGCTCGCGCACCCGACGTGGAACATGGGGCCGGTCGTCACGATCAACTCCGCCACCATGGTCAACAAGGCGCTTGAGGTGATCGAGGCGCACGAGCTGTTCGACGTGCCGTACGCCGACATCACCGTGATGGTGCACCCGCAGTCGGTGATCCACTCGATGGTCGAGTTCGTCGACGGATCGACGATCGCTCAGGCCAGCCCACCGGACATGCGGCTGCCGATCGCCCTGGGCATCGGCTGGCCGGACCGGGTGCCCGAGGCCGCCGCCGCCGTCGACTGGACGGTCGCGCACACCTGGGAGTTCGCGCCGCTCGACGACGAGGCGTTCCCGGCCGTGGCCCTGGCCAAGGCCGCCGGGGAGGCCGGGCGCTGCCGCCCGGCGATCTACAACGCGGCCAACGAGGAGTGCGTGGCGGCGTTCGTGGCGGGCCGACTGCCGTTCCTCGGCATCGTCGACACCCTCGAACGCGTGTTGGAGGACGCTCCGGACTTCGCCGAACCAGGTACCGTCGAGGACGTGCTCGCGGCCGAATCGTGGGCGCGCGCGCACGCGCAGGAGATCATCGCGGGTTCGGTGGAAGGAGCTTGATGTCGTACCTGCTCGGGGTGGTCCTCTTCGCCCTGGCCATCCTCATCTCGGTCAGTCTGCACGAGGCGGGGCACCTGCTGACCGCCAAGATGTTCGGGATGAAGGTCACCAAGTACTTCGTCGGCTTCGGCCCCACCATCTGGTCGTTCCGGCGGGGTGAGACCGAGTACGGCGTCAAGGGCATCCCGCTCGGCGGCTTCTGCAAGATCGTCGGGATGACGCCGCAGGACGACGACGTCGAGCCGGGCGACGAGTCGCGGGTGATGTGGCGCTACCCGGTGTGGAAGCGCACGATCGTGATGGCCGCCGGGTCGATCACGCACTTCGCGCTCGCGCTGATCACCATCTGGATCCTCGCCGTCTCCGCCGGCCTGCCCAACCCGGACTTCCCGACCACGGACGCGCAGGCCCGCAAGGAGCCGGCGGTCATCCAGCTCAGCGACTGCGTGGTGCCGGAGAACGCGGTGCGGGCGTGCACCCCCGCCGACGCGGCCAGCCCGGCCGCTCAGGCCCAACTGCGCGACGGCGACCGGATCACCTCGATCAACGGCACCCCGATCGGCAACTACGGCGATCTGCTGACCACGCTGCGCAGTCTCAAGCCGGGCGACACCACGCGGATCGAGTACGTCCGCGACGGGCAGGCGGGCAGCACCAGCACGGTGCTCGCGCAGACCCAGCGTCCGCCCCTGGACGACCCGAAGGGCGCCGCCGCGCCGGTGGCCGCGCTCGGCGTTGGCCTCGTGCCCAGCACCCCCACCCGCGTGACGTACGGGCCGGTCGGCGCCTTCGGGGCCACCGCCGACTTCACCGGCCAACTGGCCGTCGGCACCGCGCAGGCGTTGCAGCGCATCCCGCAGAAGGTCCCCGCCCTGTGGACCGCCCTCACCGGCGGCGAGCGGGACGTGGACACCCCGATCAGCGTGGTCGGCGCCAGCCGGCTCGGCGGGGAGGCCGTGCAGAACAACGCCTGGCTGGTCTTCTTCATGCTCTTCGTGTCGCTGAACTTCTTCATCGGGGTGTTCAACCTGCTGCCGCTTCTCCCGGTGGACGGCGGCCACATCGCCATCGCCTGGTTCGAACGGGCCCGCTCCTGGGTCTACGCGCGGATCGGCCGGGCCGACCCGGGCCGGGTCGACTACCTCAAACTGATGCCCTTCACGTACGCGGTGATCCTGATCGGTGGCGCGTTCACGCTGCTCACCATCGCCGCGGACGTGGTCAACCCCATCACGCTCTTCTCAAGGTGAGTGCCTGAAGTGACCGCTATCAGTCTCGGTATGCCCGCCGTGCCGCCCCCGCCGCTCGCTCCCCGCCGGGCCAGCCGCCAGATCATGGTCGGTTCGGTGCCCGTTGGCGGCGGTGCGCCGGTGTCCGTGCAGTCGATGACCACGACCCTCACCTCCGACGTCAACGCGACCCTGCAGCAGATCGCCGAGCTGACCGCGTCCGGCTGCCAGATCGTCCGGGTGGCGGTGCCGTCCCAGGACGACGTCGAGGCGCTGCCCGCGATCGCCAAGAAGTCGCAGATTCCGGTGATCGCCGACATCCACTTCCAGCCCAAGTACGTCTTCGCCGCGATCGACGCCGGCTGCGCGGCCGTCCGGGTCAACCCGGGCAACATCCGGCAGTTCGACGACAAGGTCAAGGAGATCGCTCGCGCCGCTGGGGATGCGGGGGTGCCGATCCGGATCGGCGTCAACGCGGGCTCGCTGGACAAGCGGCTGCTGACCAAGTACGGCAAGGCCACCGCCGAGGCGCTCGTCGAGTCGGCGCTGTGGGAGTGCTCGCTGTTCGAGGAGCACGGCTTCCGCGACATCAAGATCTCGGTCAAGCACAACGACCCGGTCGTGATGATCCGCGCGTACCGGCAGCTCGCCGAGCAGTGCGACTACCCGCTGCACCTCGGCGTCACCGAGGCCGGGCCGGCCTTCCAGGGCACCATCAAGTCCGCGGTCGCGTTCGGCGCCCTGCTCGCCGAGGGCATCGGCGACACGATCCGGGTGTCGCTGTCCGCCCCGCCGGTCGAGGAGATCAAGGTCGGCAACCAGATCCTGGAGTCGCTCGGCCTGCGCGAGCGCGGTCTGGAGATCGTCTCCTGCCCGTCCTGCGGGCGGGCCCAGGTGGACGTCTACAAACTCGCCGAGGAGGTCACCGCCGGCCTGGAGGGGCTGCCGGTGCCGCTGCGGGTCGCCGTCATGGGCTGCGTCGTGAACGGCCCGGGCGAGGCCCGCGAGGCCGACCTCGGCGTCGCCTCCGGCAACGGCAAGGGCCAGATCTTCGTCAAGGGCCAGGTCGTCAAGACGGTGCCCGAGGCGCAGATCGTGGAGACGCTGATCGAGGAGGCGCTGCGCATCGCCGACGAGATGGGCGCCGAGCTTCCCGAGGAGCTGCGCGGGCTGGTCACCGGCCCGACCGTCACCGTGCACTGAGTCAGTTCGAAGAACGCGGGCCGTTCCCCCTCGGGGAGCGGCCCGCATCCGTTCTGGCGCATCTCACTCGGATTCGGCGAGGATCGCGTACAGCTTGCGCCGGGTCTCGTCGAGCACCTGGGCGGCCCGCTCACGCTGGTCGTCGGTGCCGTTCATCATCACCTGGCGCAGGGCGTTCATCGCCTGCGCGCCGGAGTCGCGGATGTCGTGCCAACTGCTCACGGTGCCCTGGGCGACGTCCGCCCATGCCGGGGTCTGCGCAGCCGCGGTGGCCTCCGCCTGCCCGGCCTCGGTGACCGTGAACCGCTTGCGCCCACCGCTGGACTCCTCGGTGCTGGCGGCGATCACACCCTCGTCCTCCAGGAGCTGAAGGGTGGGGTAGATCGAACCCGGGCTG
This sequence comes from Micromonospora sp. NPDC047557, assembly GCF_043205095.1. Classification (NCBI taxonomy): domain Bacteria; kingdom Bacillati; phylum Actinomycetota; class Actinomycetes; order Micromonosporales; family Micromonosporaceae; genus Micromonospora; species Micromonospora sp. NPDC047557. Next base: position 184,153 of record NZ_JBIDDK010000014.1, read on the forward strand.
GGCCGCCAGGCGCCGCCGGTGCGGGAGTCGATCTCCTGGATCATCTCGTAGCCGTGCATCGGCCGCTCGGTGAGCAGGGCCAACACCGCGCCACGGACGTTGGGGCGTCGACCCCTGCCCCGTCCGCGACCGCGTCCGCCCCAGGGGCCGCCGTGTTCGTGGCCGTGGCCGTGCGGGCCGGGCGGGACCGGCGGGAAGCCGAACCCCCGCATCCGGGCCTCGTGCATCGGGTGGTGCTGTCGATGGAACCTCATGAGGTTCTTCCTCTCTGCGTACTGTCGCTGATGCATCAACGATATATCGGCAATGCATCGCCGACAAGCTCGTATTTACAAACCGTACGTACGTCTTGTTAAGGTGTCGGGCATGCGCCTGCTCCCACCGCCCGGCCCGGCCCGGATCCTCACCCTCGGCACCCTGGTCAAGACCGTCGGGCGAGGCCTGTGGCTGGTCGCCAGCGCGCTCTTCCTCACCCGCTCGGTCGGCCTCTCGGCCACCCAGGTGGGTGTCGGCCTGACCATCTCGGCGCTCGTCGGCGTGCTCGCGAGCGCGCCGAGCGGCTACCTGGCCGACCGCGTCGGGCCGCGCGGCGCACAGGTCGGCGGGCTGATCGCGGCCGGCGTCCTGACCGCCGGGCTGATCACCGTCCGGTCGTTCCCCGCTTTCCTGCTGGTCGGCGCCGCCACGGCGCTCGCCGACGCGGTCGACCGCGGCGCCCGGGGAGCGCTCATCGCCGGCGCGATCCCGGCCGACCAGCGGGTGCACACCCGCGCCTACCTGCGGGCCACGACCAACGTCGGGATCTCCGTCGGCGCCGTCCTCGGCGGCTTCGCCATCGCCGCCGACACCCGCGCCGGCTACCTCGCGCTGATCCTGACCACGGCGGCGGCGTCGCTGGCCGCAGCGGCGATCTCCGTCCGGCTGCCCACCGTCGCACCCGTCGCCGCCCCGACGCGAGGACCCCGGCTGGTCGCCCTACGGGACCGCCCGTTCCTCGCCTTCACCCTGCTGGACGGGCTGATGTCCATGCACTTCAGTCTGCTGACCCTCGCTCTGCCGTTGTGGATCGCCCGGCACACCACCGCACCGGCCTGGATGATCTCGGTGTTGACGCTTGTCAACACCGCGCTGGTGGTGCTCCTGCAGGTACGCGCGGCACGCAGCGCCGTCACCCTGCCCGGGGCCGCCCGCGCGTCCCGCCGGGCGGGGGTCGTCATCGCCCTGGCCTGCGTACTGTTCGCCGCCAGCGGCGCGCTTCCTACACCGGGTGCCATCGGCCTGCTCTGCTGCGGGTCGCTGGCGCACGTGATCGGGGAGCTGTGGCACTCCGCCGCCGGATGGGGGATCTCCTTCGGGCTGGCGCCCGCCGACGCGCAGGGGCAGTACCAGGGGACGTACGGCATGGGTTACGAGCTGGGCAAGATGCTGGCGCCCGTCGTGGTGACCAGCCTCGCCCTCGGTTGGGGCGTACCGGGATGGCTCACGCTGGGCGGGCTGTTCCTCCTGCTCGGTGCCCTCGTGCCCCCGGTTGTCCGGTGGGCCGAGCGGACCCGTCCGACCAGCCCGGTCGCTGAGCCGCTGACCGTCTGACGGCGGGCTCGCCACTCGGCCGGCGGGGCGGGGGGTCGATCTGGCAGGCTGGTAGTCGTGCTGACGGTGCCGGTACGGCAACTGGGGGAATCGGAGCGCCGCGCGGTCGAGCGCCTCCTCGACCGTGACCCGTTCGCGGGCGCGCAGGTCGCCGAGCGCATCGCCGCGCGCGGCCTGTCCTGGTGGCGGGCCGAAGGGCGCATCCTGGGGTACGGCGCCCGGCGCAACCTCGAATCGCTGTGCTGGCTCGGCGGCAACCTGACACCGGTGCTCGCCAGCGACGCCGCCGTGTCCGCCTTCGCCGACCTGCTCGCCGGGGAGGAGCGGCTCTGCTCCTCGATCGTCGGCCGTGCCGACGCCGTCCTCGGCCTCTGGGACCGGCTCTCCGACACGTGGGGCCCGGCCCGCGACGTCCGCCCCAACCAGCCGCTGCTGGCCACCGACGCGCTGCCGGCCGTACCGGCGGATCCGGAGGTACGCCGCGTCCGCTCCGGCGAGGTCGACCGGCTCTTTCCGGCGGCGGTCGCCATGTACACCGAGGAGGTCGGTGTCTCCCCGCTCGCCGAGGACGCCGGCCGCAGTTACCGCCGCAGGGTCAACGACCTGGTCCGCGCCGGCCGCGCGTACGCCCGGTTCGTCGACGGCAAGGTCGTGTTCAAGGCGGAGTTGGCCGTGGTGACCAAACGGACCGCCCAGGTCCAGGGCGTCTGGGTCGCGCCGGAGTGGCGGGGCCGCGGCATCGCCGCCGCCGCGATGGCCGCCGTCGTACGCGACGCGCTGCTCCGGGTCGCCCCCACGGTCAGCCTGTACGTCAACGACTTCAACCTGCCGGCTCGTCGGGTGTACGAGCGCTGCGGCTTCCAACCGGTCGGCACACTCGCCACCGTCCTGTTCTGACCCGAGCCGGGGCTGGATATGCCGATGGCCGGCACCCGTTCTCGGGTGCCGGCCATCGGTCGGTTCGTGCGGTGGGTCAGCTGTTCCAGTGCTGGCCAACGAGGTCGGTGGCCTGCTGCTCCCACTGGGCGTAGGCGTCCGGGTACGCGGAGACCTGCACGGTCTGCGCGGCCTGGGTCAGGGGCATGTCCTGCCAGCCGTCGACCTGCTTGAGGCCCTTGAGGAATGCGGTGGTGGAGTACTCGGGGTTGGT